>JAFPWG010000037.1 GCA_017395045.1 Bacteroidales bacterium | reverse complement strand
TTATCTTTGCTTGCAACCACATTGCGCGCGACACTTGATGGCCTTATTCTCGAAACTTAAACTTTGGCAAAAGATATTCCTGCTGGTCCTTGCGGGCATTTTTGTCGGCGGCGGCGGCCTTTTCCTTTATTTGATGCGTTTCCATACCTATCTGGTTGGGGACGATCCTTCGGCCTGTGTCAACTGCCACATCATGCAACCCTATTATGCCACTTGGAATCACTCTTCCCATGGCCGTGGGGAGACGGTCACGTGCAATGACTGCCATGTCCCCCATGAGAATATCGTCAGGAAATATGCTTTCAAGGGGATGGACGGAATGAAGCATACGGCGGCATTCGTCGCCTTCCGCGAGCCGCAGGTTCCCGCCGCCAAGGATCCCAGCGCGCAGGTCGTCATGAACAACTGCATCCGCTGCCATACGGAGCTCACGACAGCGTTGGTGAAGGCCGGGAAGATGGATTATATGATGACGCAGGCCGGCGAAGGGAAGGCCTGCTGGGATTGCCACCGGGATGTTCCCCACGGAGGGAAGAATTCTCTCTCGGCAACCCCGGATGCCCAAGTTCCGTTCCCCGAATCGCCTGTTCCCGAATGGCTGCAGAAGGCCATCGGCCATCATTCTCCCCACGGTCACCGACATGGAAAATAAAAATTGAACGATATGAGTGAAAAGAAACTGAAACCCTTGCACAGCTGGTTGATTTTCGGAGGCTCCATGGTCGTGGTCTTCGTCCTGGGCCTCGTCGTGTCCGCCCTCATGGAACGCAGGGCGGAGGTCGCCAGCATCTTCAACAACCGGAAGAATCCCATGCAGGGCATCGTGGCGCAGAACCAGAAATTCAAGAGCGATTTCCCGCGCGAGTATGAGACCTGGAAGGCGACGGAAGAAACGGATTTCCGTTCCAAGTATATGTCTTCGGACATTCAGGACGTCCTCGAGGAACGCCCCAACATGGTCGTCCTTTGGGCAGGCTACGCTTTCTCATGGGACTACAATTCGCCCCGCGGCCACTTTCACGCCCTGGAGGACCATCGCGAAATCCTTCGCACCGGTTTTCCCACGGAGCTCTACGACGGCTCCAACCAACCCGGCACCTGCTGGACCTGCAAAGGCCCGGATGTGCCGCGTTTGATGGAGGAAGTCGGCCCGGCTGAATTCTACAAGGCCAACTGGGCCAAGTGGGGCGCCGATGTCGTGAACCCCATCGGCTGCAGCGACTGCCATGATTCCGAGACCATGGACCTGCACATTTCCCGCCCGGCACTTCGCGAAGCCTTTGCCAGCATGGGCAAGGACGTGGACAAGGCCACGCACAACGAGATGCGCTCGCTTGTATGCGCCCAGTGCCACGTGGAGTATTATTTCCACGATTATCCCGAGACGCCCGAGAAGGACCAGTACCTCACCTTCCCCTGGAAATACGGCCTCACGCTGGAGGATGCGGAGAAGTACTACGATGAGATGGGCTATGCCGACTACATCCACGCGTTGTCCAAGGCCCCCATCCTCAAGGCCCAGCACCCCGGCTATGAGACCTCGCTGCAGGGCATCCACGGCCAGCGGGGAGTAACCTGCGCCGACTGCCATATGCCTTATGTCGCCGACGGTGGCGTGAAATACTCCGACCACCACATCCAGAGCCCGCTGGCAAAGATGGACCGCACCTGCCTGGTGTGCCACCGCGAGAGTGAGGAGACGCTCCGGCAGAACGTGTACGAGCGTCAGGAGAAGTGCCTGGAGGTTCGTGACCAGTTGGAGGACATCCTGGCCAAGGCCCATATCGAAGCCAAGTTCGCCTGGGATCAGGGAGCGACTGAGGCAGAGATGAAGGACGCCTTGCAGGACATCCGCAAGAGCCAGTGGCGCTGGGACTATGCCGTCGCCTCCCATGGCGCTTCTTTCCATGCTCCGCAGGAAGTGCTCCGCCTGATGGGCAAGGGAGTCACCTATGCTCAGGAAGCGCGCCTGAAGATTGCCAAGGTCCTGGCCCGGCACGGCTTCACCGGCGATGTGCCGATGCCGGACATCTCCACCAAGGCCAAGGCGCAGGCCTACATCGGACTGGATATGGCTGCCATGGAGAG
>JAFPWG010000012.1 GCA_017395045.1 Bacteroidales bacterium | reverse complement strand
GTGAAGCCCTCCGGGAACTCCTTCCTGACAAGTGGGCCAAGAAAACCAACTAGAACCAACTTGGACCAACTTGGGCCAACTTGGCCAAGTTGCCTCCAACTTGAAATCAAATAATCAAGTCGTCTTTAATCGGAGGCTTACATTCTTTCTTGCATTCTCATCCTTTCCGCAGTCGTTGCATTTGGACAGACCAAGGGCTTCGAGAAAACCGTTGAAGCCACCGGCGGCATCGGCCTTGACAAGTACCAGAAGTTCACCTTCGGTGTGAATTTCGTTGGCGGCTACCGCTTCAACGACTACTTCTTCATCGGAGCTGGTGCTGGCTACGAGTACCTCGACGGTCTCTACTACACCAGCTACGAGTACCACAGCGGTGCGGGTAACTCCTATCACGGCACCAGCAATGATGTTCGCAACAATATCAAGGTCTTTGGCCGCCTGAAGGCCAACCTAACCAACACCAAGGTGTCACCCTTCTTCGCAGTGGATCTCGGTGCGAATATCGGTCTCAGTTCTAACGAGATCAAGATGGCCAATGGCTTCTACTTTGAGCCAGGCTTCGGCTGTGATTTCGCAATCAGTCCCAAGCAGGCTATTTACCTGATGCTTGCCTACAACGGCATCGGCTATGACTACGAGGCATTCGACACCACCCTCGGCAGCGCTGGCCACGAAATGCGCCACGCCCTTGCCGGCAAGTTCGCCATCCACCTCGGTTTCCGCTTCTAATCCCACGTCTATGCAGGCTTATACCTTCACGCTCCGCTTCCGTTTCGACTCGGCCGATTGGCACGAGACAACCTTCCAGGCGCAACTCTCCGACGAAGAGGTGGCCTTCGTCAAGAAGTACCTGAAAGAGAACGGGTATTTCCCTTACTGGGCATTTGAGTTCGATTGTCCGGCAATGTTCGAGCGCCTGATGGAAGCCCACATGGACGCAATTGTCGCCTACGTGAACAAGGAGATCATCGCCCCTGATGAGACTCCTTTCACGAAGGAAACCGTTGACTGGGAGTGCGTCCCGTGCGACTTCGATTGGCCCGATGGCTTTCTTGAGTCATAATTTGCTAACTTTGTGATTATGATCGTTCCTTCAATGTCCAACCTTGAAATCTGTGACGCTCTGTTTGCCGACCGCCCCAAGCTGCAAATCAGAGCGAAATCACTGATTCCGAAGATGGCCAAACAATTCAAGAAGGAAAGGAGATTCCCCGCTTGGAAGTGGTCTGAATACACCCATCAGCAAAGTCATAACCGATACCTGATTTGCTTCTATGCCCCGACTCCGGCACACGCCGACAATCCAGACATGAACTTCCTCGCATTCATGGAAGAGGACCGTCAGCGCATCGTCATTCAATGGGGCTGCTGGATGTATCGCAAACACGGCAGCATGGATGCTATCGCAACCCGATACATCGGTTACTTTTCCGGCCACTTCTTCAGTCGCTACCGGGAACGTATTTGGAAAAACGTAAATATATCATTCAACGAACTTCTCTGTCGGTATTTCTCCCGAAACATCGCCACCATCCCGCTCGAACTCAACGAAGACATTCAACGCAACTATAAAGAATACGGCGAGCTGGCGAAATACGCGTTCCAGGTACCCGACGGCACCTGCTTCATCCGCCACTGGAATGAAGGGGATGAGACTACCGTTGGTCAGAAGGACAGCGACTTCATTTCAGTCGTCCTCTACTACACCTTCGTCAATGGCGGGATGATGACTGAAACCCAGAATAAAGCCATCTTAAAAGAAGGCACACGGTATATCCGTGACTATTACAAATCTCTATTTGAGGATGTCATGAAGGAAGCATTCTTCCGCCGCCTCAATACTCATAAACAAGAATCCGTTATTGAACAGAACCCTATGCCACAGATGATAAGCATGGAAGAATGCGAACAGATTGGATGCAGGACGGAAGACAAAGTCTTCGATAATATCGTGAAGAAGCTCAACCAGCGCCACCAGACTGCTACCGCCCTTTCGTATTTTGACCAACTCTCTATTGATCTTACTCAGGCCGAAGAAATCATGCAAGATTCCTTCCCGGAAGCCTATTCCGAGATCCAAAACCTCATGCACGAAGAATATCGAGCTTTGGATGAATTGGAACAGCACTGCCTCTTCATCTACCTCTTCACTAATGACAAGGATGAGAATGAAATCGTAGATTCCATGTCCTGGCACTTCGAAGAATGGATGGAAGACCGCGGCTACGACTTCCTGTCCAAAGCAAAGACCAACCCTCAATTAGCAAACTAATTAACCTTATAGCATGAAAACCAATCGTATCATCATCACTTTATTATGCTTCATGCTCGGCTTGGCAGCATGCGCTCAGACCCCCTCTTCCTCTTCCAAGGTGGTAAAGCAAACCGAAGTTCTCGTTCCCGGATATAAGCTTTTCCCGACCACCAATATGTGGATTTTCCTGAAGCTTGACACCAGTAAAGGCCTCGTAAGTATGGTCCAGTACAGCATGGAAGACAAGAACCGTCTTGAGGCCCCCATTAATTACCAGCCGCTTGCCAGCGGTACAGACGCCATTCCTGGCCGCTTCAACCTCTATCCCACTCAAAATATGTGGACTTTTATCCTGCTCGATGAAGTGGATGGACGCACCTGGCAAGTCCAGTGGTCAACAGATGGAAAAGAAGGCATCGTACCCATCAATGCCGATTCAACTCTGTAATCTTCGCGGAGCCTGCTAGAAAAGTTGCCCGGCTGCGAGCAACTTTTTTTATTGCAGATTTCGCGTTTTTGGGATATTTTTTGGGATACTTTTTACTAAAAATGCCTTGCAGAACGTTCTGCAAGGCATTTCAGCGGAGAGGACGAGATTCGAACTCGTGGTACACGGATAGCGTACGGCAGTTTAGCAAACTGCTGGTTTCAGCCACTCACCCACCTCTCCGGGAGCCTTGTTGGCGAAACTTCCGCCACAGGGGCGGACTGCAAAGTTACGAATTTTTTCCTAATTGCAAATGTTTGCGCGCAAAAAGCGAGGGAATGGGGTTTTTTCGTACCTTTGCGTCCGATAATGATGTCCTGATTATGAAGAAGTTCCTGATCACTTTCGTTGCGGGGATTATCCTGCTTTCCTGTTCGCCCAGGCATACGGCGGGGCTGCACGGCAGTGTGGCGCTGTCCTGCAAGGAGCCGGCGTTCCTGAAGCCGGGGGACAAGGTAGCCCTCATTTCGCCGTCGTACCATACGCCCATGGAGAATGTGGAGGCGGCCGCGGGGATTCTCCGGGACTGGGGTTTCGAACCGGTGGTCGGGGCCCATGTCGGGAAGGTTTACCGGGGACATTATGCCGGGACCACCAAGGAGCGGCTGGCGGACCTGGAGTGGGCCCTGGAGGATCCGGAGATCAAGGCGATCCTGTGCAACCGGGGCGGGTACGGGACCATCCGGCTGGTGAACCGGCTGTCGGAGGAGACTTTGTCGGCCCATCCCAAATGGCTCATCGGCTTCAGCGACATTACGACCCTCCACGCAATGGAGACCCGTTCAGGCGTGGTCAGCATCCACGGTACCATGAGTTCCCTCCTTGCGAAGGCGAAGGGGAAGGGACTCACCAGCACGCTTGTGCGCGACATCCTCACGGGGACCATTCCCGAGTATCACGCGCCCGCCCATCCGGAGAGCCGGCCGGGACACGGGACGGGGACGCTGGTCGGAGGCAATCTGTGCACCTTCACGCCCATCCTGGGGACGGAGGCCGATGCTACCCTGGGCGAGGACATCATCCTGTTCATCGAGGAGGTGGAGGAGGACATGAGCCACATCGACCGCCTGATCAACACACTGATCCTCAATGGTGTCCTGGACCGCTGCCGGGGCATCGTCCTGGGAGAGTTCACCGGTTGCAAGGCCAACCTGGACTTCGGCAGCGTGGAGGAGATGGTCTGTTCCTATCTCGAGGATTATGACATCCCCGTCCTCTGCGGCTTTCCCGCGGGGCACGGCGACGTGAACCTGCCGCTCCTGATGGGCGCTCCCGTCACCCTGGATGTCACCGACGCGGGTGCGACCCTGACCTTCCACGTGGAAGGCCGGACGCAGCGGATCGACACGGCGGCAGCCGTTTCCGAGGCTGTATCGACCGAAAAGGAAATCGAAAAGCAGCGGGAATTCGTCCGGATCCTGGACTTCCTCCGGCATTTCGAGGGTCACTTGCGCTGACCTTCAAACTCTTTCAGGGCCTTGAGGGCCTTCGGGCACAGGATGAGGATGGAAACGACGGTGCCCCAGGCCATGAGTCCTACGCCAATATCACCGAGCTTCCATACCAGGTCGGCCTCGCGGACGGCGCCGAAGACGACCGCCGCCAGCATCAGGGCCTGGAAGATGCGCACGATCCAGCGCTCAGTCCTGGCCTTGCCGCCCCGGCACAGGTAGATGATGCCCGTTTCCGCATAGAAGTAGTACGCCATGATGGTGCTGAACGCAAAAAAGATCATCGCGATGGACACGAACTGGCTGCCGAAGCCTGCGAATACGGTGTCCACGGCGCTTTGGGTAAAGCCCGCGTAGTTGTTCCCGAGTTCGGGCGCGTTCGCCAGGAGCATGGCTCCGGTGGACTGGTCGATGATGTTGTAAGTGCCTGAGGTAAGGATCATCAGGGCCGTGGCGGTGCACACCAGAAGCGTATCCACGTATACGGAGAAGGCCTGTGCCAGGCCCTGCTGGGCCGGATGGTCCACATCGGCCGCGGCGGAGACGATGGCGCCGGTTCCCTGACCCGCTTCGTTGGAGAAAATGCCCCGTTTCACGCCCATGGCGATGGTGCTGCCCAGGATGCCGCCGCACACGGGATGGATGCCGAAGGCGCCCTTGACGATGGCTCCCAGCACGGCCGGGACGTCCTGGATGTGGAAGGCGACCACGACGATGGACAGGATGATGTAGCCGAAGGCCATGAAGGGCGTGACAAAGGAAGCCACCTTGGCGATACGCTTGACCCCACCCACGACGACGATGCCCAGCAGGACGGCCATGGCGATGCCCGTGGCCAGCGGCGGCACGGGGAAGGCGTTCTGCATGGCCATCGAAACGCCGTTGGCCTGCACCGTAGTGAGGAAGAAGCCGCAACTGACGATGGTCACGGCGGCGAAGATGATGCCCAGCATCTTCTTCCCGAGGCCCGCTTCGATGAAGCTGAACGGGCCGCCGCGGAAACCGCTCTCGTGCCGGAACTTGTACATCTGCGCGAGCGTGGACTCCACAAAGGCCGTGGAAGCGCCGAAGAAGGCTACCACCCACATCCAGAACACGGCGCCGGGGCCGCCGTAAGCGATGGCCGTGGCCACGCCCACGATGTTTCCCGTGCCCACGCGCCCGGACAGGGCGATGCAGAAGGCCTCGAACGAGGAAATCCCGTGTCCTTCGCCCCTCCGCTTGCCGAAAAGCGAGCGGAACATCAGGCCGAAGCGGCGCACCTGGACGAGGCGCGTCCTGACCGAGAAATACAGTCCTGCCAGCAGCAGGAGCACGACCAGGCCCGGGTTCCAGACGATGTCATTGAGGGTTCCGACGATTTTCTCCATAGGCGATGTTTCCTTGTCAACGGGTCGAGAAGAACTTGGAGTTCTCCCCTTCCTCCTCCAATATGGACTGCAGTCCCATGTCCACGAAGAGCAGGGACAGTCCGAGGGGGAGTTTCGGGACGTCGTGCGACAGACCAGTCATGGACCAGTCGTCGGCTCCGAAGATGCGCTGGTCGTCGTAGGACAGGGGCTGGCGCCCGATCTTGGCGAAAAAGCCTTTTGGGGAACGCATCTGTACCCAGGCCTCGTTCATGGACAGGTTGGACGCTTCGGAGCTGCCCCAGGTACCGGCATGCTGGGCGGAAAGCCGGGCCGACAGCCAAGACGTGGAATAATCGGCCACGAGACGGGTCCTGCTCAGGAGGAACCGGGCATACCCGGGTTCGCCCGCTTCGGACACGGTCAGACCTCCCTGGCGGATTTCGCCGCGGGTGAGATAATCCGCAGACACCGTGAAGGTGCTTTCCTGGGCACGGAGAGTCAGCGGCAGGGCGAGCAGGAGGAGCAGGCAGAGTCGTTTCATGCAATCGGGGCGTTTCGTCCTTTCAAAGATAGCAATAATTATGAAAATCGACGGGAAATCGCTATTTTTATGCGTTCAAACGGATAACTATGAAAAGGATCGTTACATTCGGCGAAATCCTCCTGCGCTGGTCCAAAGGCGGCGCCCTGCGCCTGTCCCAGGGCGACGCGTGGGAAGGTCAGTTCGGCGGCTCGGAGGCCAACGTGGCCGTGGCCCTCTCCATCCTCGGGAACCGCGTAGGCTACGTCTCGCGCATCCCGGCGAACGCCATCGGCCAAGCCTGCCTGAACAAGCTGCGCTACTACGGCATCGACGTGAGCGACGTCGTACGGGGCGGAGAACGGCTGGGCACGTACTATTTCGAACGCGCGGCGGACGTACGCCGGTCCCTGGTCATCTACGACCGGAACGGATCCTCCTTCTATTCGGCCGCTCCGGGGATGTTCCCGTGGCGGGACATCTTCTCCCGGACCGACATCTTCCACTGCTCCGGCATCACCTGCGCGGTGTCCCGGTCGGCCACGGACGCCACTTTCGAGGCGGTGCGGACGGCGAAGGAGATGGGCCTGAGGATTACCTGCGACATCAACTACCGCAGGAACCTGTGGAAGTACGAGGGGGCCGATGCGCACCGGACCCTGAACGACCTCATGCAGTACAGCGACTTCATCTTCGGCGACCAGGACGAATGGGAGGTCGCGACGGGCGTCCCCAAAATCAATGAAGAGAAGATGATGGCCGATTCGGTCCTGGACATGGACGCCTACCGGCGCTATTTCGACGAGATGCACCGGCAGTTCCCGAACTGCCACGAAATGATGCTGGGCCTGAGGAACCAGCTCACGACGAACCACCACACCCTCACCGCCCTCCTCTGGTACGGCGGCGAGATCTATACGACCCGGATCTGGGACATCACCCACATCGTGGATTCCGTGGGCGTGGGCGACGCATTCGTGTCGGCCTACATCCATGCCGCGGAGCGCTGGAAGGGCGATCCGCAGCGCGGCCTGGACTTCGCCACGGCCGCGGCTATGATGAAGAACTCCGTCGTGGGGGACTTCAACCTCGTCACCGAGGAGGAAATCCTGGAACAGCTGGAAGACTAGTATTTGATGCTGATCTCGACATCCCGGGATGCCGGCAGGGAAGGAAGCTCGATGACGGCTTCCTTTTTTGTTGCGTCGTAGCTGCACGGGAGGGCGGTGCCGTTCAACGTGGCGGAAGGCTGGCGGTCCAGGCCGCCCAGGACCAGGGTCCACCGGCGGTCGGCGGGCATGCCCCGATAGGAGCCCTCGCGCGCGAGTATCCTCACAGAACTGCCTGAGGATGAATCGTTCCGCTCAATCCAAGTGGTAGCATACTGCATAGGATAGGCCTGGCTCACGCCATCGTCCTCATAGTAGTTGAGAGCGCTCTTTTTGACAGGGGTCGAAGAGGGGGCAAGGTACAGCCGCAGACGGTTGGTATTCTCCTGCAGATTCTGGATTCCTTCCGGAGCCAGCGGGATGATGCTGCCGGCTTTCACGAACCAGCAGTTCTCCCCGATGGCGTATTGCAGGGTTTCCACGGAACCGCCCTTGACCAGGCGGTGATGCGCCATGTCGTACCACTCCGTCCTGGCCGGGAACCAGACCGTGCGGGAGGCTTTTCCTGTGGCCGGATCCACGGGTTCGCACACCGTGGCGGCGAGGATGTTGTCCCCAAAGAAATACTGCTGGTCGCAGGTATAGGCATTGTCTTCCTCCGGGTACTCATAGTACATCGGCCGGCACAGGGAAACGCCTGTGTCGTAGGCTTTCCGGGCCATGTTATAGATGTACGGCGACAGGGCATACCGGAGTTCCAGCGCTTCCTTCATGTACTGGAAATGCTCCGGGAAGGCCCAGAAGCGGCGTTCCAGCACGGCCGACTTGGTGCAATGGGTCTTGAAGATAGGCGAGAACACGCCGTACTGCAGCCAGCGGGTGTACAGTTCCGGTTCGGTGGGGACATCTTCCCGCTGCATGTGACCGCCCAGGTCGTGCCCCCAGTAGCCATAGCCCACGTTGGAAGCCGTAGCGGTGAACTTGGGCAGGTAGCCCAGCACTTCCCATTTGATTTCCGTGTCGCCGGAGAAGCCCAGCTGATAGCGGTGGCTGCCCAGGCCGCCCCAGCGGTGATAGATGAGCGGGCGCTCCGCTTCTTCGGGAGCCTTGCCCCGGTTCCTGCGGACCTTGTCGTTGAAGAAGGTGTGGTTAAGCCAGAAGGTGTTGGAAAGGCCCTTCACATAGCGGCTTTCCTTGTACTGCTGCCAGTCCAGCCACCAGAAGTCCACGCCCTGGCGTTCCAGGGGATGGATCACGGAGTTGAAGTAGGCATCGGCCCAGGCCTCCTGGTCCATCCGGAACGGGACGGGCGCGTGGTAGCCGGCTTTGGCGGTGTGGCCGTTCATCTGCTCTTCACCGCCCTTGTACACATAGCCTTCCGGGCCGTCGTAGTCGTCCGTCCGGGACAGGTAGTCCGCAACGAAGGCCGGATAGCAGTCCTCGCGCGCGACGATGCCGGAGGCCGGGTGCAGGTTGAGGGCCGTCTTGAGCCCCTGCGAGTGGACTTCTGCGAGGAAGGATTCCGGGTCGTTGAACAGGTCGCGGTCCCAGGAATAGCCGGTCCAGCCCACTCCTTCGCCGGATTCGTCCCGGTGCCCGAGTCGGCTCGCCGTCCGCGGCCAGGTCTGGTGCCAGTCCATGTCGATGATCATCACGTCGATGGGCAGGCCCCGGTCGCGGAACTCCTTCCCCAGGGCGATGAATTCGTCGTCGGAATAGTCCCAGTAGCGGCTCCACCAGTAGCCGAAGACGAACTTGGGCGGCATGGGTATCTTCCCCGCCACCTTCGTGAAGTCGGCCAGGGCGGCCTTGTAGTCGTGCCCGTAGGCGAACAGGTACCAGTCCTGCACCTCGCCTTCCGGGCGGACGGCCACCCACTCGCCCCAGTCGGTGTCTTCCTTCACCAGGATATGGCGCGTACTTTCGTCCACAAGGGCCCATCCGTCGCGGGACAGGATACCGAGTTCCATCGGATCGTTATAGTTGATGTGGTCGGGGCCCGAGCAGCCGTCCAGCGTGCGGGCCGTCCCCATCAGGTTCCCCGCAGGCTCCATCCCCGGCCGCCAGGCGACGTACTTCCGGTTCACGCGGAAATGGACCGACAGGTTGTCGGCCGTGAACTTGCCGCCGCCCTTGTAAGAAAGCTCCAACGCATCCGTCTTGATGCGGAGGCCGTCTCCGGTGCGTGTTACGGTGAATTTCGGAACCGGCAGGTCGCGGTTCACGATGGCCAGCGTGGCGTGGTCCTCGAACGCACCGGTCCCCGACCACTCCATCCGGACCAGCCGGTCCGTCAGGACGGTGAAGCGAGCGTTCCCCACGGTCACCTGCGCCTCGGGGCGCGCCACGGGATTGTTTTGGGCCTGAAGGACGCCGGCCACAAGCAGTCCGGCGAGAAGGAGAAAGCGTTTCATACTACGGGTTCGTTTCCGTAAAGATACGAAAAGAATTCCCGTCCGCAAAACGCCGGTCTTATTTAGGGCACGTCCGCCAAACTGCCGCACCGTACTCCCTGTTTCAGTCAACTCCATAGACCCCCTCCGTGCGCCATGCCCCGATTTCAGCCCCTCAAGCACCGGAACCACCAATAGGCTGCACAGAAACGGTTCCCCCGTGCGCCTATTTGGCGGAAAAGCATCTCCAGCCCGATTGGCCGGAAAACTTAATCCGCTCTGAATCAAAGATTTAAGTTGTGGTCTCTGTCCTTTTTGGGACAGAAACTACTGCCTAAAAGACTGACTATCAACCCTTTATGCTACACGTTGTATGGCCATGGAGCAGCGGGGCGATTCCGCGGAGATCGGCTTTCAGCGGCAGCGAGCCGGAGGGAAGGGGCGTGCCCGGCAGGGATGACGGCGTCTGTTTGACGACGTTACGGGCCCGGGCCCGTAAAAGGAGGAGTTCGCCGTCAAGCGCCTTCTCGACAGGGCGAAGCGGCTGAAAGCCGTACGGAGCGGAATCGCCCTGCTGCCCCGTGGGCCTGACTTTCCCGTAGGTCCAAAGGGTGGACCGATGACTCTGTGACTCAGCATATTACAATTTGGTCTATGTCCCAAAAAGGACATAGACCAAACTATAAAACATTGACTTTCACCTGGTTAGGCGGCAGCAAAAAGCGCCGAACTAGAGCCCGGAGAACGAGATCTTGTGCAGGAGGGACGGGTTGCCGCTGTCGCAGTCTTCGCCAATCCAGACGCAGCCTCTTGCATGGTCAACGCACACGGCCTCCGGGTTCCAATTGGCAAAATCGCCGATGGAGTAAGTCGCCAGCAGTTTGGTGGCGTCCCCGTTGAACAGGTACAGGGTGTAGGGCAGGTATTCGGGCCGGTCCTTGTTGGAGTTCGAATCCAGTACCCAGAGGTAATCCCTTACCGGGTCGTAGCACAGGTCGCCCACCTCGGAGATGGTCGGCGTAACGTCGCGCAGGCTCTTCTTCGACAGCTGGGCGCCGCCCAGGCTGTACTCGAACAGCCGGGCGCCCGTCTGCGAACCGAAGTACAGGTTCCCCTTGTGCCAGGTAATGCCTTCGATGCCGGAATTACCCATCGACTCCACGCCCTCCACGGCAAACAGGGAGGAATAGGAGTTGTAGCCGGGCGCCGGCACCTTGTAGGCCGACTTTGAACTGCTCTCCAGGCCGATGTACAGGTCGCCGGTGGAAGGATCCATCGTGATGCCCTCCATATCGGACTCGTGGTACCACTGCTGCTCGAAGCTGCCGTCAAAGTTGATCCGGTACAGGGTGCCCTTGTCGTGCACGCCCCAGAGGAAGTCTCCGTCCTTACTCAGGCACAGGCCGGAGAGTTCTTGCACCATCTTGCCTCCCGCCTGGAGCTTATAAGTGACGTGACTGCCCATCACGGGGACCGCCACCGGCTCCGGCGGGACATACTCTTCGGGGCGCTCGTACTTGCCGGGCGCGTCGGGGTTGCCGTCCATGGCATGCTTGACCGCGTGGCGGAGGGTACCGGCGTCATCGTCGTGCCGATACTCCCAGATCATCGCACCCAGCATGTTCCGGGACTTGAGGTACTCGACCTTCGCATTGATGGACTCGATGTCCTCATAGCTCGCGTACATCTTGCCCAGGGCATCGGCCAGGTACGGGACCTTGGCCACATCGTCCCAGATGCGGTAGTTCACGCCCTTCACGTCCATGCCGTCGCAGGTGCCCTTGAAGAAGATGTCGTCCAGCTTGCTGTAGTCGACCGACGCGGGATAGCGGTTACCCGTCTTGAGCTTGTAGCCGTCGCCATGTCCGTAGAACGCGAGACCGAAGTTCATCATCTGGTACGGAATGCCCTGCTGGCCGTGGAAGATATTGTCGATAGCCTCCGCACAGCAGCGGGATCCTGTGATGGAACTGCGATAGAGCGGCGCATTGTGATACGGCGGGTTGCCCTCGTCGTAGGTCATCACATTGATGTAGTCGACGTACGGAAGCACGCCGTAGTTGTCGGTGTACTTACCGCTGTCGGACGCCGCATAGGAGAGGATCTTGTCGGGCATCGCTTCGCGCATCTCCTTGAAGAGGGTGACGAAGTTCTCCCAGTCCGCCGGACTGGCACCGTTCACATGGTCCCCGTCCTTGGCCGCATAAGTAGGATACTCCCAGTCGACGTCGAAGCCGTCGATCCCGTACTGCTCGCAAATGGCCACGCACTCGTCCACGAAGGCCTTGCGCTTCACAGGGTCGCCTGCCATCTGGGACCAGCCGTCGGCATTCTTGCCCCAGCCGCCCATCTGCAGCTTCACCTTCAGCTCCGGGTATTCAGCCTTGTAAGCCACGAACTTCTGAACCAGGGGGACGGTCTTGGAATCGATCTCGATTCCCACGCCGTTGTCCTTGTCCACGAAGCGTACGTGTCCCACGTTGATATGGGTGAAGTTCCGCACTTCCTCCAGCGAAGGGAACAGGTCCGCGCGGGTGTACTCGGTGTAGTAGATCTCGATGATCGGGGTCTGTCCGATGCGGGCGAGCCGCTCCGGGTTCGTGGACCAGGGATCGGAATCATCCGAGGGCTCCGGCGGCACGGGCGGCGCGTCCGGGTTGAAGGGATCCCCGGAAGGGATCTCCCCCGTGGACGGCTTCGCGTTGGGAGCGGGAACGGCCATCCCCATACGGTCGTCCGTGCACCCCTGGGCCATGAACAGGCCCAGGAGCACGGACAGGAACAATATGCGAGATGTCTTTCTCATGGCTGGACAGGATTATTCCGCCACGCAGCGGACGGAACCGGCCTTGGCCTTGTGGTACTTCTGGGCGTAGTACTTGGGATCCTTGTCCAGGCGGAAGTACGCGCAGGTGGCGCGCTCTGCGTCATACCACTTGGAGGCCCATATGTGAGTGCGCGTGTTGGCATAGGTGTAGCCGGCGCTCCAGCAGTCGATGTAACCGGCCACGGTGAAGTGGAAATCGCCGTAGCTCACGCGGTTGCCGTCGTAGGTGAAACCTTCGTCGGAACCCGCCCACAGGGGCAGCGCCTTGTCGTACAGCGGCACGCGGTAGCCCGGAGGGCACGGGTCATAGACGGTCTTCTTGTTGTCCTCGGTGTTCCACAGGTCCTGGGGATCGTCGGCGTTCCAGACACCGGCGTCCACTTCGGGTACGGAAGCGTACTCGGTCGGATGCGCGACGGAATAGGCCGTCGTGATCAGCTCCTTGTGATAGGTCCAGGCGGTACCGGCCACCGCAGCGCCGGCGGGCGACTTGACGAACTCGACCGAACCCGGGAACGGGTCCTTGCGGCCCCACTGGTAGTACAGGCCGATCGAGAGCGGATCCACGTCGCCGGAAGCGCCGGTGTCCACCAGGGCTCCCAGGTTGCGGTCCATCATCTTCGCGCCGCAGAGGGCCTCGGAATCCCAAACCGCGACTTCCGTCGCCGGAATCCAGATGTGCCAGCTCCAGAGGACGGCGTCGGAAGCGTCCTTCACCGCGATGAGGGCGTTGCCGGGCTTCAGGGTCTCGGGCGTGGAGAAGGCGACGTAGCCTTCGGCATAATCGACCTTGGCGATAACAGCACCCGCCTCGGGAGCCGTGGCGGTGTTGTCGGTCTCCCACAGGACTTCAGCCTTGGCCACGGCGCCCACGCTTTCGTCGGAATTACCCTTGACGGCCTTGAACATGTAGTTGCCGGCCCGGGTCACGATGTAGCTGTTGGCGCTGGCGGTCTCGCTCAGGTCGGTGGCGGAACCTGCAGGCTCAACCGGCTCGTCCGGCGGTAAGATGGGGGTCTCTTCCGCGGCTACGCAGCGGACGGAGCCGGCGCGGGACTTGCCGGCATCGGCCTTGGCATGAGCGGAACCGGCGCGGACGTTCAGATAAGCGCCCTTGGCGTCGGAGGAAGCGGAGGAACTCCAGTACGCGGCCCGGTCATAGGCGTGCGTCAAGGTCTCCGGGCCGTAATCGTCCCGGTAACCGGCGAGCGGGAACACCGCAGCCGGATTGCCCAAGGCGAAATAGTACTGGGACTTGTTCTCCTCCCAGCCGGCGGAAGCGGAAACGTCACCGCTGAAGAAGTTCGAGTTGCCTTCGAGGGCGGGAACCCGGTATCCCGGAGGGCACGGGTCGTACATCGTCTTCACGGCGTCCTGCCAGAGGGTGTTGTCGGCCGGAAGGAGCCAGTCGCCGTTCTTGGAGTGGCCCAGGAGGGTCGGATTCGCAATGGACTGATCCAGGGAGATCTTGGACTCGTCGGCTTCACCGGAGCCTTCCGTCGAGGTCAGCACGACACCGGCCACGGTGGCGTTGGAGGAGCTGTTGACCGCCTTCGGGCCCGGGAACGGGTCCTTGCGGCCCCACTGGTAGGTCAGGCCGAAGGACTCGACGGGAGCCTCGGCGCCGGGGACGGCGGCCACCAGGGCGCCCAGGTTGCGGTCCATCATCGGCGAGGAGAACACGCCATTGTCCACGGTCGCGATCTCGGTCTCGGGCACCCAGATGTGCCAGCTCCAGAGAATGACACCGGCGGCGTCCTTCGCCGCGATGACGGCGTTGCCGGGTTTCAGGGTCTCCGGCGTGGAGAACACCACGTAGCTGCCCAGGAGCGAGACAGAGGCGATGACGCTGTTCGGGGTGACTTCCTCGCCGTTGTTCCAGGTTTCCCAGAGGACCTCCACGGAAGCAGGGGCAAGGGTCAGGCCGCTGTTGCCCATAACCGCCCAGAACTTGTACTCGCCGGCTTCGGTCACGATGTAGCTGTTGGCCGCGCCCTTCTTGCTGAGGTTCTTCGGGCCCGTTTCGTCCATGGCGGTGAGCTGGGCGATCTTGATGGTCTGGACCACCTGGTCGGTGCCGGCCTTCACGATGTTCACGAAGCCGGCGCGGATTTCTCCGGTCTTGTTGTCGTCGAGCTTGAGGGTGATGACATAGGCCGTGCTCTTCACGCTGGCGACATGGATCCACTCCTCGACGGGTTTCACCTCGAAGGCGATGTTGGAAACGGCGTGCGCGACGACGACGGCATCCTCGCCCGGGGCCAGATAGTCATACTCGGTGCCGTACGGCTCGTCGGTGATCTCGAAACCTTCGGCCTCGATCTTGAGGTTCGCCACGGAGACGAGGCCCACCTTGGAATCGGCATAGGCCATCATCACGGCCGCCGCGTTCATGTGGTTCGGCGTGACGACGATCTTGTCGGCCTCCACGGCCACGTTGAAGTCCTTGGGGCTGTAGCCGGCAACCCCCACCACGGTGCCTTCCGTCCGGGCAGACACGGTGTAGGGAATCTCGATCGGGGTTGCCTCGCCGAAGACGAACTCGGTCGTCTCGATGTTCAGTTTAAAGGCCTCGGCGAACGGGATGCTCACCGTGGAGCCGTCGGAGAGGGTCAGGACCACCGCCTTGTCGGTCACGGCGAGGTTCGTGAAGATGCCGTCCTGGAGGGTGGCGCCTTCGCTCTTGACCGGGCCGAGGTTTGTTTCAATGCCGTCAACGGTCACGATCAGGTTGCCTTCCTCGTCAATCTTGAAGGAAGGGGTCTGGTACACGGGAACTTCCTTCCCGTTCACCTTGATAGGGATTCCGTCCACGGCCCAGACCAGTTCGCCGGTGCCGCTGGTAATGACGCCCAGGACGGGGCCGGCATAGTCGGCCTTGGGGCTGATTTCGAAGTACACGACCTTGCCGGTGGTGTAGGTAACGGTGACGCCTACGGTCTTACCGGTGTCCGGATCGACATACTCTTCCACCTTCTGGACGAATACGCCGTCGCCGATGGCGCTCTGGAGGCTCGTGATGGAACCTTCCAGGGCGGCAACGCGGTTTTCGAGTTCGGCAAGCTTCGCCACGATCCCGGAGTTGTCGACCTCCTGTTTGGCGCAGCCCAGAAGCAAAAGGGCCATCGCTGCCGCAGTCAAAATCTTTTTCATAAGCAGGTTATGTTTATATGTTATTGATTAATTCTTGGTTACACAGCGGACCGCGCCGCCCCGGGAACGGATGTTACCCCTGTTGCGCCATTCCGACGTACTGAAACCGTAACCATTCTCGGTTCCGCTGTCCCACCGGCCCGACCAGACAATGGAGTAGTCGGTCACGAAGGATCCGTCGGTATCGCTGATCCGGCCTGTCAACGGGAAGACCAGGGAGCCTACGGAGAAGCTCCTGTTCGCTTCATTCAGGCTGTATGCGGCGTCACCGGCAATGGAATTGCCGCTCCAGAAGATACAGCTCTTGTTTCGGGTAGGCATCATGTAGCCGGGAGGGCAAGGGTCGTAAAGGGTCTTGGAAGCCTCCAGCCAGAGCGTGGACGGGTCGCTGTCGTTCTGCCAGTCCTTGCTCTCCACAAAGGAAATTACCGTGGGATGCTGGATGGATTCCGCGACGGTGACAGGACCGGGAGCGGCCGTTACGGCCTCGCCGGCCACGGCCATGGGAGCGTCTCCGCAAAGGCCGGGGAACGGGTCCTTCCGGCCCCACTGGTACAGCAGGCCAAAGGATTCCGCGGGCGTGGGAGCGGCGATGGTGGCGTCCACCAGGGCACCCAGATTGCGGCTCATCACCTGTCCGGTGGCGGCAAAGTTGGGTTCCGTCACGTCGGTGACAGGCGTGGCCGGGATCCAGATGTGCCAGCTCCAGAGAACCACCTCATCGGCGTCCAGGACGGCGATCAGGGCATTGCCGGGCTTCAGCGTCTTGGGCGTCTGGAAACAGACATAGTTGGACTCGGCATCGTAGGAGACACCCTTGACGATGCTTCTGGGTTCCAGCGGGTCGGTATTGCCGGCCGTCTCCCACAGGATTTCCGCGTGGTCTCCGCCCGTCACCATCTCTTCCGAATAGCCCTTGTAAGCCTTGAACTTGTACAGGCCCGCTTCGGTGATGACGTAGCAGTTGGCCGACTCGACGTTGTCCACGTTGGTGGCCAGGCCCGGGTCGATGTCGTCGGCGGCAGGGGTGAGGATGTCGGTAAGGTCACCGAGATCCAGGATGCCTCCGACATTGAGCTGGAAGGCATCCACCTCCTTCATGCCCATGACGGCCTCGCCGTTCTTGTAGAAGCGCAGCAGATAGCCGCCGGGCAGGTCCAGCCCGCCCTGGACGAAGAGCACGTTCTCCGTCTGGCCGTCGGCCTTCAGCTCCGTACGCATGATGGTGGGGGTCGGATTCTCCAGATACTGCTTCAGGTTGGACTCCTGGTCGGTGATCTTCACCTGATAGAGGCTGCCGTCGATGGAAACGTCCTTGCGGGCGGTGAAAGAATAACTGTCGTAGTCACCCTTCACCTTGAAGGTGATCACGCTGGAGAGGTTCTTGAAAGTGAAGGTGTCCCCCGTATTGCAGGCGGCCATCAACTGGATGTTCCCGCTTTTGAAAGCACTGTAGAAGAAACAGTGCTTGAGGTTGTTCACGGCGCTGGCCGGATAAGAGGCGTACAGGACGCTGGAACAGTCGTCCCGCTTGTAGGGACGGAGCCCCTCCACCGTCTTGGAGGCCGTCTTTCCGTCTCCGGCGATGTCTCCGGCATCCAGGGTGACGGTGACCTGGTCCTTGGCGTATTCGCCGTGGACGACAATCTGGTCTCCGGCCACCCACTTCGTCTTGATGCCTGCCGGCAGGACTCCGCCTTCCCCGGCCTGGAAGTCGGGGAGGACGAAGGTAAGCGTGCGGGTCTCGGCGGGTTCCTCGACGGGAACGTCGGGTCCCTCCGGTCCGTCCGAGGGTTTCTCTCCGCAGGCCATGACGGCCGCGGCCAGGGCGCAAAGGATCGCGAATCTGTCGATTGTCTTCATAATCCCATTCATTTATTGGTCCTTTGTTTACTCATCCCAGTTCAGCGGAGCGGTGTATTCGTACCACTCGCAGATTGCGCTGCCGGACTTGTCCGCGCCGAAGTACATGTTGATCTTCGATCCCCACTTGATTGTGCGGAGGAGATTCTCGCTGGTCTCGAAGGTAGCGGCCTCCACACCGTTCACCAGATAGGTCACCTTGCAGTATTCGGCACCGCTGGGGTCGAACTTGTAGGTGATTTCGATCGGCTGGGTGAAGTCGACAGCCGTGTACGCGTCGATGCTGGGCTTGTTGCCGTCGCCGGCGGCATTGACGTCGAAGCTGATCTTGCCGTCCACGGGACGGATATCGAACTTGAGTTCGGCGCCTTCATCGAAGCAGAACCAGTGTCTGACCCGGAGCCCCTCGGCGGCGGCCGGATCGATTGTGAAGCCGCTCCAGCGGAAGGTATAGGTACCGAACGGCATGCTGCGGTTCAGACGGCCCTGGGCCTTGAACAGGGTTCCGACATCCTTCGTGTAAACCGGAGGATTGGCCCATTCCTGATTCCACTTGGCGATTTCGTCGTCATCCACGATGAAGCGTTGAGGCGCGATCCTGTAAGCCTGCTTCACCTCGACTTCCTTCTCCACGATCGGATCGTCCGGGTTGGAGGAGACGTTGCGTACGAGGATGCTGCTCTTGCGGATGGACGTACCGTCGTTCTGGGCGAGTGAGAGCGTGATGGTTCCGTTTCCTTCGCCGGTAGGCGTGTCGATGGTGAACCATTCGGCCTCGTCAGCTCCCTTCACAACCTGCCACTTGGCGTTGGCCGTGATTTCGACGGAAGCGGTAGGCTGGTCGTAACCGGCACGGATTTCCGTTGCGGCGGGGACCAGCTGCACGCCGTCCTGGGTGAACCGGACGTACACCATCGGGACCTTATGGCGGTCAAACAGGGTCACCTGGGCGTATCGGAGTTCGGAGGCGTTCTCGTCGGCCGTCACGGTAACGCTGCCGTTCCCGTTGCCCGTCGCCCCTTCGCTCACGGAAAGCCAGTGGCCTTCCGTTACCTCGGCACTCCAGTCCTGGTTGGATTTCACGTTGAACGTGATGTCACCGCCGGCCTTGGTCACGGCCAGGTCCAGCTGGTCGTCGGGAACGGAGAGGAAGGCGATGCCTTTCTGGTTCACCGTGATCACCTTCCCCACCCAGTAGTCGCTGGCGATGGTGATCTTGTCGGTACGGTCGTCCAGACCCGTATTGTCATAATACTGGACGCGGACGGTCGTCTTGTCGCCGTGTCCGATATGGACGGAATCGGCCGGGGAGGCCTCCCCTTGTTCCTCGCTGATGATGCACCAGTCCGGATGCTCGCTGGTTATGCGCCAGGGGGCGGAGGAGGAGACCACGATGGTGAAGGCCTTCGCCCCGACGGCCGCGAGGTTGTACTCGCTCTCCGCCCGGTAGCGAAGATCCACCGTCGGGAGGACCTCCGGCTCCTTCTGGCCGCAGCCCGCCAGCCCTCCGAAAAGGGCTGCGGCTGCCAGTATGTAAACGATCTTATTCATACTCGGTTATTCTGCAATGAAGGTAGGCGTGCAGGATTTGATGATAAACCAAGACTCGGAACCGGATGTCCCTTCTTCGGTGCCGAAGAAGTAATGGGCCGATGCGGAAGCATCCCGGAAAGGAGAGGTGCTGGTATGGACCATCTTGCTGGTCCCGTTGTAGAAGAACTCAAGGTCGATATTGGCAGGATCCTCGGCATTGGGACGGAAGTCCACCCGGTATTCCTTGATGGCTGCCAGTTCGTCCTTGGTGAAATCGAACTTGGTGGAGCCGTAGGTGGTGTGGCCGCCGTTGGTGCGGAGCCGCTTGTTGCCGTTCAGGAGGATCTGGCACTGAAGTTCGGAATCACCCGCCGCATCGTGGGTGCAGAGGCAGAGCTGGGCCAGGTCATCCACGTACACCTCGCCCATTTCCAGGACGATGGACACGTACCGGGCCTCGTCCTTGAAAACGACGCGGGACTTCTTGCCGCTGAACACCTTGACGGAACCGTCGGGCTGAACCTCGGCGTCCGTGAACTCAAAGTTGACATCCTGGGTGAGTTCCACGCTGCTTTCGGCACCGTTGGGGCCCTTGATGGTCACATTGCCCTTTTGGGCCATGAAGATATTGTTGTAAGGCGCCGTCACCTTCAGATGGGCGTTGTCCACCTTTTCAACCGTCCAGCCGGCCACATCGGTGGAGGGCTCCCAGGCCAGGGTCGCATTCACTTCCAGGGTGAGTTCCCCGCCCTTGGAATCCAGCTCGCTGGAAACCGGGGGTACGATTTCAAAGGTGGCGCCGCTCTGGGTGACCTCGAAGGTCTTCTCGACACCGCCGGCAACCACCTTGATGTTGGCCTTGCGGACCATGCCGTCGTTCGGGACGGCCGTCACCTTGATTTCCACGGAAGAGCCGTCTCCGGTACCGCTTTCCCGGTCGAAGGAGAGCCAGTCCTTGTCGGCGCTCACCTCCCAGGGAAGGTCGGTGCGGATCTTCAGGGCCTGGGTTCCGCCGCTGCCCGGGAAGGCGCCGCTGATCTCGGCCAGTTCGAACTTGCCCTTCTGGGTCACGTCGAAGCTTTCCTCCTCGTCGCCGGCGATCACCGTGACGGTAGCCATCCGCTCCAGCACCTCGCTCGGGTCGGCGGTGGCGATGATGGTGAGGGTGCGGCCCTCAGGGTCGGGCTCGCCGGATTCGCGGTTGAAGGTGAGCCAGCCTTCACTGGAGCGGACCTCCCAGTGCACGTTGGTCTGGATCGTGAACGCAAGGGGACCGCCGGTGGCGGCGTAGTCCTGGGGGATTGGGGTCACGAACAACCGGCCCATCCGGTTCTGGGTAATCTGGATGGTGACCGGGAGGCCCACCTTGTCGCCCTTCAGGGTGAGGGTGGCCGTACGGTCTTCCCGCTCGGTGTTGGGCTCAAACTTCACGACCACGTCGGAGATCAGGGCTCCGGCTGACGAGGAGGAAGGCGTCACCGTGCACCAGTCGGCGCCGCTGGAACGGGTGATGGTCCAGGGCGTATTGGAACTGACGTTGAAGGTTACGGTTCCCGGGTTGGTCGCCGCAACGGTATAGGAAGGCAACGCGTCGCAAACCATCCGGATGGAAGCGGCTGCCTGTTCAGGAGTCATCTGCGTGTCGATCTCGTACTGCTGGCAGGAAGCCATGAGGCCGAGGGCACCCAGACAAGCAATGGTTTTGATTATCGTTTTCATATGACTGTTGTGTTTATTCATGGGTTAGTCTACCATCCGGTATTCTGGGTAAGATTGGGGTTGCTGAAGGTTTCCGACTGGGGGATGGGATAGAGGTTCATCTTGGAACTCCAGCTGCGGGTTTCCACGACCTTGCGGCTGTAGGAGAACTGGTTGCCGGACTTGACGATCTCTACGCCGTCGATCTGGCCCTGCGTCGCCTGGCCGATGTCCCAGCGGCGCACGTCCCAGAAGCGGTGGTCTTCGAAAGCGAATTCCACACGCCACTCCCGGCGGACCGCATCGCGGAAGGCCGCCTGGGAGGAGGCGGATACGGCAGGCATCCCGGCGTTGGCGCGAACCTGGTTGAGCGCATCCAGGGCGCTCAGTCCCATCGAAGCGTCCGTCGGGCCGCCCAGGGCCTCATTGGCCGCCTCGGCAAAGCTCAAGAGCGCCTCCGCATAGCGATAGACGATCCATTGGTGCTTGGCCACTGTCTGGGCCTCCGGCGTGAAGTCCACGTCCTCGATGATGTAGCGGTGAAGGTAATAACCCGTCACGGTCCCCAGGTCGCTGCGGGTGGCGGAATAGTCCCGGCCGCCCACGAAGGTCTCGATGGTAGAGCCCTTGAACGCCATGCCGTTGGCGAGGATCGCCCGCGCGAAGCGTGGATCGCGGTTATCGTACGGCCTGGTGACATCAAAGTCGGGATCGCTGGTCTTCCAGCCGTTGGCCCCGAGGGTGATGTCATATCCGTTGATGGTCTGGAAGGCGTCTACCAGGTTCTGGGTGGGATAGGTCCCTGCCATGGAAGTACGGTCGCCATAGGTGAAGCGGACCGGGAAATTGTTCCGCTCGAAACCCATGCTCTCGGAACGGCAGATGGCCATGATCACTTCGGGGGACGTATAGTTGTTCGCCGTCTCTTTGGGATCCAGGACGTAGTAACCCATATCCATGATGGCCTTCGCCGCGGCGGCGGCTTTCTGCCACTTGGCCTTGTCTCCCGAAGGGTTGTGCAGCGGGGAAGCCGCATACAGGAGGGCCTTCGCCTTCACGGCCAGGGCAAAACCCTTGGTCACGCGGCCGATTTCGTCGTCCAGCATGCCCATATAGGTGTTGGGCAGGTGTTCGGCGGCCTCGTCACACTCTGCGACGATGAACTCGATCACGTCGTCGAACGGCGTCTTCTCGATGGCATTGGCTTCCTCCGCGGTCAGCTTGACAAGCGGCATGGGGATGTCTCCGTAACGGCGTGCCAGCTCGAAGAAATAGTAGGCACGGAGGACCTTCGCTTCGTAAGGGAAGCAGGCCAGATGTTCCATCTGCTGGTTGTACTTGGAGGTATACCTGAAAATGGAGAGGTTCTCCTTCACCACTTCCTTGATATCCTTGGTCCCCTCGTCCCACACCAAGTCCAGGAAGTCATTGGCCGCACGGATGCCGCCAAAGAGATCCCATTTGGTATCCACGGTGGAGATGGAACTCCAGTTGCCGTTGGTAAAGCGCTGGACGGAGGCTTCCGGGTCGGCGTATTCGGCGTCGTCGGAGCCGCAGTCGCGGAGGGCGCTGGACACATCGGCGATATCCTTGCCCGGCATGTAACCATAGACGTTGGTGAGCAGCCGGTTGATATTGCCGTAGTCGGTGATCATGTCCTCGCGGGTGTAGTCGGCGGACGTCTCGTCAAAATCCAGGACGTTGCACCCCGCGCAGAGGATCACCATCGATAATAGGCTGAAGAATATCTTTTTCATGTCTTTCGCGCTTTAGGGTTTGACAATGCACACGGCGACACGGTTGGATTCCGGGCTGGCGGAGGCGTCACGGTCGCCGCCTACGCTGCCGATCTCGATGCGGCTGCGGGCGATGCCTGCATCCTGCAGCATCTTCGCCACGACGGCGGCACGCTCGGCGGAGAGCCGGCGGTTGATGTCGTCCGTCCCGGTACCGGAATCGGCAAAACCGGTAATCTGGATCTTGGTGTCGGGGTTCTCCTTCAGGATCTGGCAGAGCTGGCCCAGCTTGAAGGCCTCTTCGGGTCGGAGCTCGGACCTGCCGATCAGGAAGAAGATATCGTCGTCATACTTGCCGGTGAACGGCGCGGCGGGTTTCTCAACTACCTTCTCCACAATCTTTTCGACCGGGACTTCCCGGATGACTTCCTTCTCCACGATCCGCTCGACGATCTTCTCAACGGGAGCGGCCTCCACCTTGGGAACCTTCGTGGGCTTGACCCGCTTGGTTGCGCCGCCTTCCCCGAAGGTCATCTTGATGCCGGCCCAGATGGTCCGGAGAGAGGGATAGTAGGCACCCAGCTGCTCGGGATCCGCGAAATGGATGTTGTCCAGGCTGAAGAGGTTCGTTCCCATGACGTAGATCGTCGTCTCGCACAGGCGCATCACGCTCTTCGGAATGGTATAGGAAATACCCGCATTACGAAGTTTGATGAAGGAACCGTCGCGGTACCACAGGGAGTTCGCCTGGTAGTTGTTCGGATTCTCCTGCGTCGTCAGGCGCGGCATCGTCGCAACCGTCTCGCGACCCGGAGCCCAGGTCACTTCCCGGTTCAGGAAGGTATTGGAAATGGTCGTATTGGACACGAGCGGCTGGTACAGCGGGGAATCCAGGAGGTTGATGGTGACACCGGTCACACCCTGGAAATCCGCATAGACCTTGAGACCCTTATAACCTGCATGCAGGCCGAAGCCGAACTGGAAGAGCGGCGTCGAGGAACCGAACATCTTCACGCGGTCCTGCTTGTCAATGACACCGTCACCGTTCTGGTCACGGTACTTGAGGTCGCCGGGGCGGACTTCGCCGAAGGTCTGCTTCGGACTGTTGTTGATTTCCACCTGGCTCTGGAAGATACCGATGACCTCCAGACCGTAGCGCTGTCCCACAGGATTACCCTTGTGGTACAGATAGTCGTACTGCTGGAAAGCCTGGCCGTCGTCGATGACCTTGGACCACAGCCAGCCGCCGTTGGCATACAGGCCGTAATCGAAATCACCGCGCCGTTCGTCCCAGGCCAGAGCCAGGTCGACACCCTTGTAGGACTGCTGACCCAGGCTCTGCTCATTCAGGTCCAGACCGATGACCTCGGACACGTTGGACGGGGAAATGAGGATGTTGGTGCGTTTCTCCAGGAAGCCCTCGGCATTGATGCTGAAGCGATTGTCGAAAAACTTCCACTCCGTTCCCAACGTTGCCTTCGCGGAACGCTCGGGGGCCAGGGTGGCGGCGGCCATGCTGCTTTCCGTGCGTCCGCTGGAGGAGGAACCTCCGTTGGGGCCGAAATACCAGCTCTTGCCGCTCACGTAGTTCTGGCGCCAGAGTTCATGCTCCAGGTCTTCGTCGGAACCGCTGAGACCGGCGGAACCGTACGCCTTCATATATGGCCCGTTATCCAGGACAACATAGGCCAGGCTCAGGCCCGGATACCAGTGGAAGCGCTTGCCCTTGGGCAAGTAGGCGCTGCCGGAATAGTTCAGGACGGCGTCGGCAAAGAAGCGCTCGTTCCAGTTATAACTGACATTCCCCAGGTATTCCTGGGTCTTGGAGGACTCATTGCGGCCACTCACGATCCAGGCACGCTGGCGATAGGCGGCATGCGTTTCAAGATGACTTTGGTCAAAGTCCCGGGCCCAGTTGAGGCGGCCCTGGAGCTCGAATTTCATCTGCAGGCTGGAGAACCAATGGCTATGGGCCACCTCTTTGGAATCGACACCGTAGTATCTCTGCTCGCTCAGGATGTAGGACTGGTCGCCCTGGGTGGCGATGGTACTGAGCAGTTCGGAGTAGCGGAAGTCTTTGGTGGCGTCCTCGGACAGACGGCCGATGTAGTCAAAGCCGACACGGGCGTCGGCCGAAAGGCCTTCCACCAGCATTCCCAGGTCCTGGCGCAGGAGCATGTCGGCCAGCACCTTGGTCTGCGAATACTGCTTCTGGCCCACCTCCTGCATCTGGGCGACGGGATTCACCGGGCCGAACAGGGATGTTCCGCCGTAGGTTCCGTCGGCCTGTTTCACCGGGAAGGCGGCCGAAGGCAGGTAATACAGCGTATTCTCGATGCGGCCGGAATAGTTGCCCTTGTTGAATTCGCCCAGGCGGGCCATCACGCCCACCTTCATCGCCGTGGTTTCGGTGATGTTCACGTCCACGTTGGCCCGGATGCCCAAGCGGTTGTCGTAATGGTTGGCGTTGTACCGGTCGTCGGCGGTGGCTTTCTTATAGAGGAAGTCTTCCTTCAAGTAGTCCACTGCGGCGAAATAACGGAAGTTCCTGTTTCCACCCTGGAAGGAGAACTGGGCGCGGTGGTTGTCACCGTGGTCGCGGAACACCTCGTTCCACCAGTCCACGTTCGGATAGGCATAAGGATACTGTCCGCTGTACAGGGCGAATAGTTCCGCGTCGTTGTATTTGGCCGGCAGGCCGTCCAGGGAGCGGGCCTCGTTCACCAGGAAGCCATAGGTGTAGGCATCGGCGAATTCCGGATTGCGGAAAGGCATCTGGAAGCCATACTGGTAATTGGCGGTTACCTTCAGGGGCGCATCCTTGCCGCGCTTGGTGGTGATACTTACGACACCGTTAGCGCCTTTCACGCCGTACAGGGCGGCGGCAGCGGCGTCCTTGAGGACGGAAATGGATTCGATCTCCAGGCCCATCAGGTCATCCGCCTCGCGGGGAAGTCCGTCCACCAGGATAAGCGGGCTGTGACCGTGCAGACGCAAGGCCAGTTTGAGCCGGGACTGGTTGGAATCATAGACACTGGACCCTGTCTTGACCAGGAGTCCGGAAAACTGCCCGTAAAGGGCGTTCGAAATATCCGTTTCAGGGCTCTTCTCGAACAGGCAGCCGCCGGCGGACGGGTTGATGTTGGCCCGGATCCCGAAGGCGTTCCCCAACGAGATGGAGTCGAGCATCGACCCTTTTTCCTGGGCCTGCGCCGCAGAACCTAAGAGCAGAAGCGGAAGGATGATATATGTATAAAGTCTTTTCATCTTCGGGTGCATTTTAGGTTTACCATCCCGGATTCTGGGTCATCCCGTAGCCCTTGTTGATTTCCACGGTAGGGATCGGGGCGAGATACCACTTGGTATCAAAGTCGTTATACCACTTGCGGGGAGGATAGGCATCACCGGTCGTGTAGGTAAAGTCATCGGCATTGGTCTGCTTGTTTCCGTGGGGGATGAGCTTCTTCAACGGTGTGGTGAAGGCTTCCTTCAAGCCCCAGCGGACCATATCGAACCAACGGACTTCCTCGAAACCGAACTCCAGGTCGCGTTCCAGGAGGATGGCCTTGCGGAATTCCTCCCGCGTCATGCCTTCCGGAAGTCCGGGCAGGCCGACTCTGGCACGCACGGCATTCACCCAGGTATAAGCCTTGTCTGAAGGACCGCCGTCCGCCTCGTTATAGGCCTCGGCGCAGTTCAGGAGCACTTCCGCAAAGCGCATCATGCACCAGTGCGGAGGATTGCTCCGATCGGCCTCTTGCTGAAGCACGAACTTCATCATCAGGAAGCCGGTGCAGCCATCCTGGACGTTGGGGCTCTTGGCGTTGTCATAGGTAGGACCTACGACGCCGTTCTTCCAGACATCGCCGGGGACGCAGAGATTCTCGTACAGCCGGGGATCGCGGGTCTCCATGAGGAGGGTGGACCCGACCTTGAGGTCTCCCAACGGATCCCGTTTGAAGAAGGGCTTCTCGGGCCAGTTGTCGGGATGCTCCCAGTCGAAATCCTCCGGGAACGGCGTGCCGTCGGCCCAGGGGAATCTGTTCGCCCAGTTCAGGGAACCGCCGCTGCCGTAGTCGTCCTGCACATCGATGTGCTTGTCATGGTAACTGCCGCTGTTGGATTTGCGGATGGAAATGATGCACTCCGTGGAGCCGCGGTCGAAGTAGCCGCTTCGGTAGGCCAGACGATAGGCCCTCGGGGTAACGGCTCCCGTGACGGCATCCGGAACGGCCTGCACCAGGGCATAGTGTCCGTTCGCCATCTGCTGGCGCATGAACTCGTCCGCAGCGGCCTTGGCGGCCTGCCAGCGGGTGGCATCGTAGTTGCCGTAGCAGGTGTACTCATCGGCCTGCGGATGCCACTTGGTATCGGAATTGAACGTGGGAGAGGCGGCGAAACACAGAATCCGCAGCTTGAGGCCCAGGGCGGCGGCGCGGGTCAGGCGGCCGTCGTCGTTTGCACTCACGTACCAGGGAAGGTCCGGTGCGGCTTCGTCACAGAGTTTCACAATATAGGACACCGTCTCTGCGAAGGTGTTGCGCGGGAACTGCATCTCGTCCGACATGGTAATGGCATGGTCCAGGATAGGTACGCCGCCCACATAACGCAGCATGTGGGCATAAGCGATGGCCATGCACATCTTGGCTTCGGCCTTCTTCTGGGCCAGCAGGGCCGGGTCCGCATCGGGGATACGGTCCGCGTTCTCCAGGAATAACAAGGCGTAGCGGATGACATGATAGTCTTTCTCGCTGCCGAAACGGTAGGCCTCGCCGCCCTGGTAAGAGCCGGTGAGGGTAGCGCTCAAACCGCCGGAATAATAAAGGTTGTTCGGGCCGTCGTCGTCCGAATGCTTGTTGCTGATGAAATGGTCGGTGATGGATTCGAGGAAGTCGCCGCCCATCTTGGAGTCATCGGAGGATACCAGCCCGTAAGGGAGATAATAGTATGCCGTGGCCAGCACTTTGTCTGCATCCTTGAGAGAGGCGAAAAGGGTGTCGATGGTGGCACCGGAAGTTTCCGGAGCCTTGGAAAGGCCGGCATCACCCAGCTTGAGGCTCTCACAAGCGACCAGTCCTGCACCCAGCAGGAATAATGTCAGTATTTGATAAATCTTTTTCATGGTCCGCCCGTTTTAGAAAGAGATGTTGACAGCCAGATTGTAGGTCTTCACCAGCGGGTATTCGCCATCGGAATCGTTGGCCTTAGCTTCCGGATCCTGAAGGGTCATCTTGGAGAAGGTGAGAATGTTGTAGCCCGTGAACATCAGGCCGAAAGAGCCAATGCCCAGTTTCTTCAGGAACCTGTTCTGGGAGAAGGTGTAGCCGAAACTCGCACTCTTCAGGCGGAGATAGGAGGCGTCCACGGTCCAGAGGGTGGAGTTCATGGAGTTCCAGGGGTAGTTGGTCTTGGTGAAGCGCGGCAGGGTTCCGTCTTCACGGCCGGGAGCCCAGGGATTGTCATTGTCAATCCAGCAGTTCTTGGCAAAATAGTCCAGCAGGCCGCGGTGGCCGGAGTTTGTGAACGGAATCCGGTAGTCGTCGTTCCACACACGGCTCACGTTGGTGGCGGCCACCCAGTTCAGGGCCAGATTGAAGCCCTTGTATCCGAACTTCCAGTTGGAACCAAACACATATTCCGGACGGTTGGGATAACCGTCGATCATCATGTCGTCACCGTCGATGACATGGTCATCGTTCAGGTCCTTGTACATGGCATCGCCGGGATATACTGTGGTTCCGGGTTGAGGAAGGTCCGGATTCAGGCGCTGCACGCCGTTCTCGTCGATATAGAAGTCACTCTTCTGGTACAGGCGCTCGAACTGGTACAGGGAGTACCGGCCCGTGGAACCGCCGGTCTGGCGCTGGTATTCATAGTTGGGCTCCACTTCGTCCATGTTGATAATCTTGTTCCGGGCGAAAGTGACGTTGGCGCCGATATCGTAGGTGAAACTGCCGATATGGTCTTTCCATCCGACCTCCACCTCGTAACCGCGGTTGTCCACGATACCCTTGTTCATATTCGGGGCCGTAAAGGCTTTGATATTGGGCAGGGATGTCGGGGAAATGAGGATACCTGTACGGTGTTCCCAGAAAAGGTCACCGGAGAAATGCAGCCGGTAGTTCAGCATGTCAAAGTCCAGACCCACGTTGGTCTTCAGGGCGGTTTCCCAGGTCACGGCCTCATTGCCGGGGATTCCCATTTCGTAACGCGGGACACCGTCGTTCTTGTTCACGCCGAAATAATAGGAGCCCGCCTCCTTCCATACGCTTTCCATATACATGAAGCGGGCGGTGGAACCCTTGTCGCTACCGACCTTGCCGACGGACGCGCGGAGCTTGAGGAAGTCGATCCAGGGAAGGCTCTTCATAAATCTCTCCTGGCTCACCACATAACCCAGCGAAACGGAAGGGAAGAAACCATACCGTGTCTTACCCGGCGCGAAGTTCTCGGAGCCGTTGTAACCAGCGGAAAGGTCGATGAGGTATTTGTCGGCATAGCCATAGGTAACACGGCCCACCCAGCCCACATAACCGCGGGGCAGGTAGGAAAGCGCCGCGAGGGCCCTTTTGTCCGCGTTGGACGAGTCCTCATATTCCTGGTAGGGATAATAGTCCCGTGTCTGGTTGTACAGCAGGAGGCCGCTGACGGAATGTTTCCCCGCGAATTTACGCTTGTAGTCGATGCGTCCTTCCAGGTACCAGCTCTTGTCGTCGGATGTGCTTTCACTGTAGCTGAGCGTAGGCGCCGAATAAGTCACGTCATAGACATAGGTCTTGTCGAAGTCCGGATCGGAGATGCTGCCGCCGGTTTCGGCCCAGGTCTTGTATTCTATCTTCTGGGAATAGCCGCCGTTGTTGCCCGAGCGCTTCTTGGTGAGCGCCATGGAGGTGTCGTAGCTTCCCTTGACAGCCACGCTGAGGCCTTCGGTAATGAAATCCAGGTGCTGGGTGATGGTCATATCCATGCCCAGGGTGGTCTTGTACTTGTTCTTATAGCCTCTCCAATAGTAGTATTCCCAGCCGTTCCACTTGGTCAGGCCGGAAGGGAGCGCGTTGGTGGACACCGTCGTCTTGGGGATGTCGTTCACGGCCCCCGGGCTTCCGGTCGGATGCGACCACAGCATGGAACGCATCCAGATATTGTCGGCATCCGAGATCGGTTCCCGGGTATCGCCGATCACGCCGCTGATATTGAACTTCATGTCCGTGCTCTTGGTGAGCTTGAAGTCCAGGTTCGCGCGATAGTTATACCGGTTGTAGGAGAAGTTGTTGTCGTACGGAAGGCCGGGCATCTGCTTCAACAGACCGTTCTGGTACATATAGCCCATCGATACGAAGTACCGGACCGTGTCGGAACCGCCTGAGATGTTGATATTGTTCTTGGTCTGCAGGAAAGCCTTGCGGAACATCAACTCCGTCCACTGGGTGTTCGGGAACATCAGCGGATCGCTTCCGGTACGGTATGCCTCGATCGCTTCGGGCGTGAAATACAGGTTGGGATCTTCACGTCCGTCGTTCCACTGGTAGACGTTGTAATAACGCGCAAAGTCGTAACTGCTCGCCTGGCGGATATACGACATGGGCACCTGGATACCGGTGATGGAACTCACGGTAATCTTCGGCTTGCCCGCATCACCGCGCTTGGTGGTGACGATGATCACACCGTTCGCACCCCGCACACCGAATACGGCGGTGGAGGCGGCGTCCTTCAGGATGGACAGGCTCTCGATTTCATTCGGGTCCACCGTGTTCAAGGGCCGTTCTACGCCATCCACCAGGATGAGCGGGGTGGAGTTGCCGTCACTGAGCGAAGATGCGCCTCGGATGTAGATCTGGGCATAGTCTTCACCCGGCTGTCCGGATTCCTGCACCGTCGCGACGCCCGGCATCTGGCCGGCCAGCACGTTGGTCACGTCGGCCACCGGCGCTTTCACGAGCGCTTTGTTGTCGATGGAGGTCAATGCTCCCGTAACGGTCGCCTTGGTCTGCGTACCATACGCGACCACGACCGTGGCGTCCAGCGTCTGGGTGTCGTCGCGGAGGACGATGGTAAACGTGCGTTGTTTACCCACCGTCAGCACCTCGGTGACATAGCCCAGGGCCGAGACCTCGATCACAGAATTCTCTCCGGGGACGACAAGCGTAAAGTTGCCGTCCACGTCGGCAGCCACACCGACGGTCGTCCCCTGCAAGGTGACGCCCGCACCGATGACCGGCAGACCGTCTGCGTCCACCACACTACCCTTGACGGTAATGCCGTTGTTCTGGGCGAGGGCTCCGGGGCCCCACATTCCCAGAAGGAGACACAGCAGAGCAGCCAGCTTTGAGAAATGGACTACTTTCTGTTTCATTGGTTAACGTTAAAAAGGTTATTGGATTGAATAATTGTATCGTTATTACAGAACGGTATCTTTTCCATAAACCGCTTTTACCAGCGCCTTCAGCAGGGCGTGGTCATCGGTATCGCAACGGTACTCCCAGAACATGGCGCCCAGGTGGCCGTTGTCCTTGACGTACTTGCCCTTTTCCGCAACAGACTGGGGGTCGTCATACGAGAGAACGTTCTGCCCGAGGGCGTCGACAAGGTACGGAACCTTCGCCTCGTCGTCCCACTGGCGCGACACGGGCCGGGCAAGGGGCTTCCCCTTGTAAGTGCCTTTGTTCAGGATGTCGGGGACTTCATAGTACTTCACGGAATACTCGAAAATCTTTCTCGCTTTGTATTGGGTATATTCGGGCGTATTTTCTTTCGGCGGCTTTTCCGATTTCCCGTAGAAAGGGACGCCCATCACCTGGCGGTCTTTGGGAACGCCGGCCTTCACGTGGGCATCGACCGCCTCGTCCCAGCTGCGGTGTTTGAACCGGGAGGACTTGTGCAGGGGCGAGTTGTGTCCGTTCGGGGCCGCGCCCATGTCGTAGGTCATCACGTTGACATAGTCGATATACTTGATGGCCGTAGGCCAGTCCACGTACCGGCCGCTGGAGGAGGAGGCGAAAGAGATGATCTTGGAGGTGCCCAGGGTCTCCCGGAGCTCCTGCAGGACCAGGTTGAAGTTCTGGGTATCGGACGGATCCGCGCCCGTTTCGTCGTCGGCGGACACGGTGGGATACTCCCAGTCGATGTCCACCCCGTCCAGCTTGTGCTGGTCGATGAGCGATTTCACGCTCTGGCAGAAGGCCGTCCGCTTCGCCGGGCTCTTGGCCATCTCGGAGAAGCCGTCGGCATGGCCGCCCCAGCCACCGATCATCAGCATTACCTTCAGGTTGGGATTCACGCTCTTGAGGGCCACCACCTTGCTGAGGGGGGCCTGCTTGGATTCCGTGATCACGATGCCGCCTTCCCCCGTCTTGGGATTCGCAAAGCGTCCGTGCGCATAGTTGATATGGGTCAGGAGCTTCACTTCGGGGAGCGTTTCGGTGTACTCCGTGAAATACGCCAGGACGATCGGCGTCTGGCCGATGTCCGTGCAAAGGGTGCCCGGATCCGTGACGGTTCCGGTTCCAGTTCCGGTTCCAGTTCCAGTTCCAGTCCCAGTCCCAGTCCCCGTTCCCGTGCCTGTCCCGGTGCCGGTTCCAGTGCCGGTCCCCGTTCCGGTGCCGTTTCCGTTGCCCGTCCCTCCGGAAGAGCCTCCCGGAGTGGGCAGGGGAATGACCATCGTGTTCGCCGGCTTCTCACAGGAAACGCACAGGAACAGCGCCACGATGCAGGAAAACAGGATATGCAGGGTCCTTTTCATCGGCGCTATTTCATCAGTTTCCGGATCCGGTTCGAGAGTTCGGCGTTCTCATACACGCCGATAAAGTCTTCGGCATGGGGGCCGTAGGCGAACACCGGGACCACGATGCCGTGATGCCCCTTGGTGGAAAAGTGGACCTTCACGCTGCGGTCCTCCAGGCTGCCGCCCACGAGGGTAAGGCCGCCGGTACCGTGGTCCGCCGTCACGATGACAAGGGTATGCCCGTCTTTCTCCGCGAACTCCAGCACCTTGCCGATGCATTTGTCGAAGTCGAAGAGTTCTTCGGCCATGTGGCCTACCTTGTTGCGGTGCGCCCAGTCGTCGATCTGGGAACCTTCAATCATCAGGAAGAAGCCCTTCTTGTTGTCCAGCAGCTCGAGGGCCTTCTCGGTGCAGTTCTCCAGGACGGGGCCGCGGTCCAGGACCGGGTCCATGTCCAGGGGGGCAAAGAGGCCCACCAGGGGTCCCTTCTGGACATTCATGAGGTCTTCCTGGGTGTCCACGAAAGTATAGCCCTTGGCCTTCATCTCCTCGATGAGGTTGCGGCCGTCCTCGCGCTGGTCCCAGAACTTCCTGCCGCCGCCCGTGATGAAGTCCACGCCGCTGTCCACATATTGGGCGGCGATTTCCGCCTCCATGTGGCGGTCGGGCGCGTGGCAGACGAAGTCGGCGGGCGTGGCGTCGTTGATGCGGCAGGTCACGGCCACGCCGGTGCGCATGCCTTTCTGCTGCGCCCGGTGCAGGAGCGTCACGAACGGATTCCCGTCCACGTCCTGGCCGATGTAGCCGTATTTGGTCTTTGCGCCGGAAGAGATGGCGGTGCCGCCGGCGCAGGAATCGGTGATGAGCCGGTCCGTGCAATAGGTGCGGGAATAACCGGCCACGGGGAAGTTGTCCAGGTTCAGGTGCCCGCCGTTGAGCGTCCAGCCCACGGTCACCGCCTCCATGCACATCCCGTCACCGATCATCACGATGACATTCTTGATCCTCCTGGACTTCGGCTGTTTCACCGTCACGGTCTCATATGGGGTCTCTACGTGATACTTGTCGTCGTCACGGAACTTGTCGTCCGCATACTTCGACAGATCCCGGCCGGTATCCACCTGCGCAAACGCGCAGGCGGACCCGCCGAGAACCAACCCAATTAACAAAATGCTTCTCTTCATGTATCCTATCGCTTATCCAATTCAAAATGAACGTTTTCCGCCTCAACTGTACAGGTGACGGTCTTCCTTTCGCCCGGAAGGAGCGGGAAGAAGTTGTCGCTCCAGTATGCCGGAACGACCAGGTTGCCGGCAGCGTCCTTCGCCTTGAGAATGTTCATATAGGCGATGGTGCCGGACTTGTTGTCCAGGGTGACGGCGTTCCCATCCACGGTCATTTCCACTTCGGCCGCCGGCTGGGCGAAGGCGAAACCGAGGTTGGCATAGGCCGTGATCGGGGTAACGTACCAGCCCGTCTTCCTCCAGTCATATTCATTATCCTTCGCGGGCAGGCAGTAGAAGTTGTCCGCCACGGGCGTTTCGCCGTCGGAAAGGGCGAGGGCCACGAAATGCGGCTTGCCGTCGAAGCGCTTCAGGTCGAACACCGGAACCACGTCGCGGTAGCCCACGGTCACAGGCTTGGTTTCCTGGCCGATGAGCCTGGAAGCCGCGTCATACACTTTCAAGGTCGCGGTCAGCGTGCGGGGCTCCGGGACTTCATTCACGGCGTACACCTTGCGGGTGGCATAGTCGAAAAGGAGCTGGACCGGCTCGCAGGCCTTCTTTGTGCCGTAGTATCCGGCCGTGGGAACGCCATACCAGTCATAGAGCTGCCAATACAGGGACGGCCAGGCGGAGTTGAGCATCCACTGGACGATGCCGGTGGACTTCGGAATCCGGACGCGGAACGCCTCGAACATGGCGCGGGTACCGTCGTAGTCCACGGCGTGCGCCTTGCGGACGAAGTCCTCCAGGCCGTTGAAGCCGCCGTACAGGCCCTGGATGGTTTCCTGCAGGACCTTTGTCGAGTTCATCGCGGAAGAGGAGGCGGTGCAGTGGTAGTCCCACGCGTCGGAAAGCGGCCACAGGGACTCCTCCGGAATCATTTTCTTCAGGGATTCCAGCTGCGGCAGGTTCGCGCCGATGCCGGTTTCCGTGTTCCAGCCGAAAGCGCCGCCAGCCTTCGTGTCCTTGTACCAGTAGTCGGCTCCCACGTACTCGTAGGGACCTTCCATCTTGGTTCCGGACCACCCGGCGAGGCTCTTCATGTTCTTCGCGGAGCACACGTACGGACGGTAGTCTTCCTTTTCGAAGATGGCGAGGTACCGCTCCTCCAGGCCCGGATTCGGGATCCGGTCGCTGCCGGTGAGCCAGGCGATGACCGACGGATGGTTGTGCAGGCGCACCACCTGGTCGTGGAAATAGCGGACCGCGAGGTCCTCCACCTCCCGGCCGTTGATGCAGCCGAAATGCCCGACCTCCGGAAGGCCGCAGTAATTCTCCCACTCCCACTGGCAGCTGAAGCCCACCAGGGCCATCACGCCGAGCCGGTCGCAGAGGTCGTAGACGGTGTCGTCCTTGCCCCAGATGTTCTCGAAGCGGATGAGGTTCAGGTTCATGTCCTTCACGTAGCGCACCTGCCGCCCGATGGATTCGGGCGTGTCGCGCAGGAAGATGTCGTCGGTCCAGCCGGCGCCCTTCAGGAGGATGTCCTTCCCGTTCAGGGTGAACTGGCGGTAATTGTCTTCCGTCAGGCGGCTTTCGATCTTCCGGATGCCGAAGGTGACGTTTTCCTCGTCGGAGAGGGAACCGTCCACCTCGGCCCAGACTTTCAGGTCATAGAGCTCGGGGGTCCCCAGGTCCCAGGTCCACCAGACGCGCGGCTTGTCGATGTGCAGGCACTCCGCCTCCGCAGGGGTGAAGGTCACTTCCTTCGTCTCTCCGGCCCCAAGGTCGACGGAGACCATGGACACGCCGGCTTCCTGCAGGTCCAGCAGCAGCTTCGCCTCGACCGGTTTTCCCTCCTTGTTGCAGAGTTTCACGCGGACGGTCAGGTCCGCTGTCGCGAAGGTCTCCACGTCGAGGTCCGGAATCACGTAAACGTCCTCCACCGACACAGGGCCGGTCGTATGCAGGGTGACGGGACGGACGATGCCCATCGTCTGGTCCAGCGGACGGGGATTCCAGTCCACGAAACCGTGGTTCAGGTCGCCGTCCTGCGCCCGGCGGAGCCGGACTTCCAGGGTATTGTTGCGCCGGATGAGGCGGGTTACGTCGAAGGTGCGGCGGATGAAAACGCCCACGGTCGTGTCGGACGATGCGATCTGCTTCCCGTTCAGGAAGATGTCGGCATAATAATCCAGGCCGTCGAAAACCAGCTCGGAATGCTGCCTGGAGCCTCTTTTCGCCTTGAACGTCGTCCTGTACACCCATTCGTCGTCGAAAATGGCCTTGTCCGCCTTCTCGTAATTCCGTCCTTCCAGGAGGTTTTCCGGAAGGATTCCGGCTTCGGACAGGGCTCCGGCGACCGTGGAAGGGACGGTCGTTTTCACGCTTTCGCTTCCGCCTGTGCGGGTAAGCGTCCAGTCGGCGTCCAAACGTACGCGCTCCCCGCCGGGAGCGTTTTTGGCGCAAGCGGCCGAAGTCACGGCCAGAAGGATGATCCAGATCTTTTTCATACGGCAGCTAGATAAGGGTGGCTCCGAGAATCGGAAGGTTGTCGTCGGTATGGATGTCGATCTTCAGCCGGTCCAGCGCCCGCTGGTACGGATAGTTCCCGCGGAGATACTGCTCCATCGAGCGGCGGAAGAAAGGATAGTTGTTCGCGATGCCGCCGGCGAGGGCGATGCAATCCGGGTCGTACGCGTACAGGACGGCGCAGACCATGGCGCCGAGGTTCCGGCCGAACTCCTCGAACAGAAGCAGGGCGTCGGGACGGCCTTCACGGGCGGCCCTGGCCGCATCCTTGCTGTCCCAGCCTGCGTTTGAGAAGAATTTCTTGCTGCAGTAGTCCTCCAGGATGGAATCCCGGTAAGGCAGGCTGCATAGTTCGCCGGCGCCGCAATTGGTGCCGCAGAAAAGCTCTCCCCCGATGACGATGCCCATCCCCACGCCGGTGCCCAGCGTGCAAACTACGAGGTTTTCCGGCTTGGCATCGGCAGGATAGGTGCCGTACACGCCCATCGCGAAGCAATTGGCGTCGTTGTTCACGGCGACGGGAATATGGAAGCGCTCCTCCAGGTACTCCTTGAGCGGAACCTCCTTCCAGGAAGGGATGTTCTGGGTGTCATAGACGATTCCCCGCCTGACATCCACGACGGACGGGACACCGATACCGATTTTCCGGGTGTCCGGGTCCAGGATCCTGTCAATCTGCCGGGAGAGGTAGTCCAGGGTCTGGTCCATGGTAGCGTCCTTCGCAAAAGACGGTGTGGAGAACATCCTGTCCACCTGTCCGTCCTTGACGAGGCCCAGACACAGGTTGGTTCCTCCAATGTCGATTCCGAGTCTCATAGGTGTACTGATTATTAGGTTCCGGTTATCAGTTTCTAAAAAAATTAAAAAACAAAATCACGGGGGACCCTGTTTTTTGCAAAAATATCCATATAGAAGTCACATTGCAGGAATTTTTGCGTATTTAGATACACAATTTGCGTCAACCTATTCCAAAGAAACGGATTTTTCCCCATCTTTATCCCCGGAAACGCTAAACACTACGACCGTGAATACCAAGACCGTCCTCTTCGCTCTCACATGTACCCTATGTGCCGCCTGCTCGTCCCCTTCCCGCATCATCTGGACCGAGGGCCCCGTCCGGCCGGATTCGGGCAACGCCACCCACCGGATGGACATCGTCAACCCTCCGTCCGGAACGGACTGGACCGTTTGGTTCTCCCAGTTCCGCACACCCGTCACGATGGAGGAAGACGCCCCGGCATCCATCGAACACATCGCCGGCACCCTTTACTGCGTCATTCCCGCAACGGAGGCCAGCGACACCATGACACTCCTTTATCGCGCGCGTCCGCTCGCGAACCGGTGCCGCGCCCCCGAAGGATTCTATCTGCAGCGGAAAGGCGAAAAGCCGGTTCTGCTGCCCGTCGAATACGTCTGGCAGCCCGCCGACCCCGTGCAGTCCTTCACCTATACCCCGATGCCAACCTCGGCCTATGACATGGTCCCGCGCCTGAAAGACGTCACCCCGATACCCGGCACGACCGACCTGGGCAAGGCCACCGTACAGCCCGTCAGATATGTCCAGGGCCAGGTCCCCGGCTGGTACCGCATCACGGTGGACGGAGACGTCACCGTGGAGGCGGCCGACGGGGACGGCGCCCATTATGCCGGCGTCACCCTGGGGAATCTCCGCCGCAACGCGGCCGGAGACCCCGTCCAGAACGGGGTCGTCACCGACTGGCCCGACCTTTCGTACCGCGGAATCATGCTGGACGTGAGCCGCAACTTTACGAAGAAGGAGAACCTCCTGAAACTCATCGACCTGCTTTCCCATTACAAGGCTTCCTACCTGCATCTGCACTTCGGCGACGACGAAGGCTGGCGGATCGAGATCGACGCCTTGCCGGAGCTCACCTCTTTCGGCGCTTTCCGGGAGATTCCCCAGCTGAACGAGGACGGAACCATCGACGAGAAGGACGCCCTGATGCCCACCTATTGCGTGGCCGCCAGCCGCGACGATCTGGATTCCCCGGCCAACGGCTACTATTCCCACGCCGACTTCGTGGAGATCCTCCGCTATGCCTGGGCGCGCCGGATCCGCGTGATTCCCGAGTTTGACACGCCCGGCCATTCCCGCGCCGCCATCAAGGCGATGGACGTCCGCGCCGAGCGGACCGGCGACGCTTCCTGCCGCCTTTCCGAGCCGGAGGACACTTCGTCCTACGTGTCCGTACAGGATTATACCGACAACGCCATCAACGTGGCCCTGCCTTCCACCTATCGGTTCATCGAGACCGTATTTGACGGACTCATCGCCCTCTATGCCGAAGCCGGTGCCCCGCTGGATGCCATCCACGTGGGCGGCGACGAAGTGCCGGAGGGGGCCTGGGAAGGCTCCCCCGCCTGCCGGGCGCTGATGGAGGCCAACGGAAAAACCGACTTCGGCTGGCTCAAGGAATACTATATCGGCCGCGTGCTGGACATCGCCGAAGCGAAGGGCGTGAAGCTCGCCGGCTGGCAGGAAGTCGCCCAGCACCTGGGTCCGGCCACCTTCGACCGGCTCCGGAACAACCTCGCGTTCACGAACCTCTGGGCCGTTTCCCGCGGCCGCGACGAACTCGCCTACCAGTTTGCCAACGAAGGGATCAACGTGGTCCTGTCCAACTCCTCCAACAACTACTTCGACTTCGCCTATAACGACTCGAAGCTGGAGCGGGGACACAACTGGGGCGGATATGTGGACGAGCGCCGCTCCTTCTCCCTCCTGCCGTTCAACATGTACCGGTCGGTCCGCTGGGACGACCGCCGGCGTCTGCGGGACCTCTCCCGCGACGGTGTCGGGAAGGTCGCCCTGCAGCCGGAGGGACGTCCCCACATCGTGGGCGTCCAGGGCCAGTTGTGGTCCGAAACGCTCCGCAACTTCGACCACGTAACCTATTACCTGTTCCCGAAGGCCTGCGGCCTGTTCGAGCGCGGCTGGAACGCTTCCCCCGCCTGGGAGCAGACCACCGTCGCCGACGATCCCGCCTTCGTCGAGGATTTCAACGCCTTCTTCAGCATCATCGTGGATCACGAATATCCGTACTACGAGGCCGAAGGCGTCTCCTACCACAAAAACTGATGATCCGCCTCCTCGTCATATCGGACTTCACGGAATCCTTCACCCATAAGTTCCTCGCCGGCATCGTCAAGTACTCCCGGCGCAAGGAGCAGTGGGTCATCCGGCGCATGCCGCCCTCCTACAAGGCGCGGATCGGCATTCCCGGCGTAATCCGGGTTGCCAAGGAATGGGAAATGGACGCCGTCGTGGGGCAGTTCGAGCCTACGGAGGATCTCGGCGAATTCGCCCGGAACGGAATCATCGTCATCGCCCAGGATTTCAAGAAGCGGTTCGCCTCCGTCCCGAACGTCACGGCCGACTACATCGGCACGGGCCGGATGGCGGCGCGATTCTTCATCGACAGGGGGTTCCGGAACTACGGCTTTTTCGGATTCAACGACGTATGCTGGTCCGACGAGCGCTGCGAAGGCTTCCGCCGGGAAGTGGAGGAAGCCGGCTTCGGCGATTCGTTTTTCGTGTATAACCGCCAGGAAATCAAGACGGTCTGGTATTATGAACGGAACCGGCTCCGCGAATGGCTCACCTTCATCCCCAAACCGATCGCCATCATGGCCTGCGACGACAACCAGGGCGACAACCTCATCGAGGCCTGCCATTCGGCCGGCATCAAGATTCCGGAGGAGGTCTCCGTGATGGGGGTGGATAACGATGAAATGCTGTGCAGCCTGGGAAGCACCACCCTCTCCAGCATCCAGGTGGACATCGAGGAAGGCGGCTGGCGGACGGCGGAACTCATCGAGCGCCTGGTCGCGAACCCGTCCGCGCCGGTGGAAGACATCGTCCTGAAGCCTGTCCGGATCGTGAGCCGCATGTCCACGGCGGCTTTCGCCACCGGGGACCAGCAGATCCTGAAGGCTCTCCTGTTCATCCAGAAGAACGTCGAGAAGAAGATTTCCGTCAAGGACGTCACCGGCGAAGTCGCCCTGTCCCGCCGCCTGCTTGAGCGGCGGTTCAAAAGCGTGACGGGGAAAACCCTGTACCAATATATCTCCGAACTGAAACTCAAGCACTTTGCCGAAATGCTGCTGGACACCGACGACCAGGTGGTCAACATCGCCCTGGCCCTGGGGGAAAGCGATACCAAAAGCATTTCCCGGCGCTTCAAACAGATTTACGGCTGCTCTCCGAACGAATGGAGGGCGCGAAACCAAAAAAGCAACCTCGTATGAAACGTCTCCTCCTCGCCGCTCTCCTGACGGCGGCCTCCGTCATCGCCTCCGGCCAGCAGCGCGATATCTTCCGACAGCTGGAAGAGCATCCCGGATATCTCTCCGGCACGGATTACCTCTGTCCCGCGACGCCGGTGAAACTCACGCCCGCGCCCAAGGGATATAAAGCCTTCTACATCAGTCACTACGGCCGTCACGGCGCCCGGTATGCGTGGCAGAGCGACCTGTACGACCGGATCCACAAGGCTCTTTCCGCCGCCGAAAAGGAGGGGAACCTGACCCCCTTCGGCCAGGATTACAAGCGCCGTTTCGACCGCCTGTATCCGGAGGTGCGCTACCGGGTGGGCGACCTGTCCCAGCGCGGCTGGGACCAGCAGCAGGCCCTGGCAGCGCGGATGTATGCGAATTTCCCGGGAATCTTCTCGAAGGGCGCCGAAGTGCACGCGTGGACATCGACCTCCACCCGCTGTGTGATGACCATGTCGTCCTTCTGCCTGGGCCTGAAGGCGCAGAATCCGAAGATCGCCCTCACCGAACACTTCGGGAAATACTACCTGCCGGCCATCCTGCCGATGGACCAGAGCAACCCGTTCCGCGAGAAGGACGTGAAGGAAACGCCGCTGCGCTTCGATGAAACCTGGGAGCAGTACATCCGCCGCACCGTGGACTACCGGACCATCCTCACCCGCTTGTTCGCCGATGTGGAAAAGGCCGTCCCGGCGGACAAGCAGTGGGACCTCGTTTCCTACCTGTGGTTCTTCGCCGCCGGCATGAACAGCCTGGAGACGGACCTGGATTTCTGGGACCTTTTCACCGACAAGGAGAAGGTGGACCTCTGGAAAGTGGACGATTTCCAGTTCTACGCCTATGCCTGGCCCACGCACAACGGCTACCAACCCATCGTGGACGACATCATCGCCAAGGCCGACGACCGGATCACCTCCGGCAGGACGGGCGCCGACCTCCGCTTCGGCCACGACTACACGATCCTTCCCCTGATGATGATCCTGGACATCGACGGAATGGGACACGACGTGGAGAATCCCGACGACATTCCCGTCTGGTGCCAGACGCACCGCGTCCCCATGGGCGCAAACGTGCAACTCGTGTTCTACCGCAGCAGGAAATCCCCGAGAATACTCTTCAAGGCCCTCCTGAACGGCGAAGAGGCCCGGCTCCCCCTGGAGACGGAGAACTGGCCGTATTACGACTGGGAGACCTTCAAGGCCCGGTACGCTCGGCATTGATTTTTTGATTATCTTTGCCGTGTGAAGCACCGGCTCCTCATCCTTCTAGCGTTGCTGTCCCTGGTTTCCTGCGGGGGCAGGAACGTCGTGCTGCGCAGTGCCGCGCGCGTCATCGAGGCGCATCCCGACAGCGCCCTGTACCTGCTGGACGATGTTTCCCGGGCCGACCTTCCGACAGACCGGGAGAAGGCGGAGTACGATTATCTCTTCGCCGAGGCCTTCTACCGCAGCTATTATTTCCTGGACGACGATGCGGAAGCGGCCCTGCAGCGCGCCCGCCTGTATTTCGAGGAGAACGGCCCCGCCGTGGACCGGATGCGGGTTTGGGAACTGACGGGGACCGTCCAGACGGCGACGGGACGGTACGGCAGCGGTATGGTCTCCTTCCGAAAGGCCGGCGCCGTGGCGCGGGAGATCGAGCGCGCCCGCGGCCGGATGGGCACGTTCGCCATCCTGCTCGTCGCCATCCTGTCCACCCTGGTGCTGTATTTCTGGGCCCGGAAGAGCCAGACCGAGCGCCTGCTCCTGGAAAAGCAGGCCGAAAACGAGCGCTACCTGTCGGCCGCGGAGGACCTGCAGTCGAAACTCTCCGCCCTCAAGGCGGCGGGACGCCCGTCCGCCGGCGGCCTGGACACGCTGGACCGCCTCTGCGAACAGTATTACGTCTTTGAAGGGACCTCGAACCTGCAGCCCCGCATCCTGGGAGAAGTGAAAGCCATCGTGGAAGGACTCCGCAGCGACGCCCGGGTGCAGAAGAACCTGGAGCAGTCCCTGAACGAGCGCACGGGCGACGTGATGAAACGCCTCCGCGCTGCCTTCCCCAAATGGAAGGACGAAGACTTCCTCCTATACCTGTTTACCGCTTCCGGTTTCTCCGCCACTACGATCTCCACCCTTCTGGAGAAGGACAAGCCCTACGTGTACAACCGCCTGTACCGCCTCAAGGAACGCATCAAGGCCTCCGGTGCGCACGACTGCGAGGATTTCCTCGCGTGTTTGGAGAAATAGGGGGGCTCCCTGTCGTTTCGAGCGGAGCCGCAGGCGGAGTCGAGAAATCTTCCATTCGACGGACTCTATTGTAAAAATACAGGGTCTGCCCTTAGGACATCGGCTGGCCTTTGTGGGCATCAGAATAATCACATTGCGTTTATTCTACTGCATATATCAACAAGAACCGGTGGAACACCCCCATCGACCCGGATCTTTATCGCACCGCCGGGGGGTGGCTGGACAAGGGCCAGGCATTGGCCGATACCTATGACCTGCCCCGCCTCCGCCGGAACGGCATCCTGTTCCGCTCCCGCTGGTTCCAGCAGGGCGACCGCAACGAAGAGGCGATCCGGTATTTCGAGCAGGTGCTGTTGACTTTGAAGGATTCCGACCACCTCACGGCCTCGAGCCTGGATGACCGCCTGGTGCGGCTCTACACCCGCACCGGGGCCTGTGAAAAAGCCCTGGACACGCACGACGACTATGTTTTCCATATCCAGAAGTATCTCCAGCAGAAGCAGGACGAGACCCTGCAGGAGATGGAAACCCGCTTCCAAGTGCAGGAAAAGGAACGGGAGATCGAACGGAGCCGCTTCCGGACCTGGCTGCTGGTACTGGCCCTGCTGCTTTCCAAGGATCTTCGAAATCCGGCTAACGCCTTGGCGGAAAATATCGCCTCCCTCTCCGCATCGGCGGCACACGGAAGTAGCCTCCTACGTAGAAAACCTCCTGCTCGACCGAAGCCGGCGGATTGCCGACATCGGCCTTTCCCCGCGCGAGATCGAGATCATCCGCCTGAGCGCCGAAGGCCTGAAAGCTGCCGAAATCGCCCAGCGCACCTACCTTTCCGTCCACACGGTAAACACCCACCGCCAGCACATCTATGCCAAGATGGGCGTCAAAAACGTCGCCGACATGCTCCGCAAGGCAGGCGAACTGGGAATTCTCTGATACATTGCGAGATAACGTTGGAGAGGTGCACTTTTTTGTGCACCTCTCACTTTTTATATGACTGATTGTGAGTTAGTTACAATAATCTGCCGCGAGTTCGCAGCAGCCTGCTGTCATTGATTTCGCGCCTTTCCCGGGGTAACTTTGCACCAAGTCAAACCCTTAAATCATTGCGCCATGGAAATCAAGAAAACAGAAAAGGCCAGCCTGGAGAACAAGCGGCTGATCTTTGCCGAGCTGGGGCTCATCGCGGCCCTCCTCGTGGTCTTCGCGGGTTTTGAAAGCTCCACCCGCGCGAAGGAAGTTGCCCTCCTGCAGGGGAATACCATTATCGATGACGAAGATGACATCCTGGCCATCCCGCTGGATACGCCCCCGCTCGCACCGGAAGTCCCCGCCTTGCCTATGCTCTCCGACGAAATCGAGATCGTGGAGGACGACGTGGCCGTGGAACTGGACTTCCAGAACCTGGACGACCAGAGCCTCCCCGTCGACATCAGGGAATACATCCACCAGGAAGTCGTGGAAGAGGAGGTGGAGGACGAGGTGATACCCTTCGTGCTGGTGGATAGGAAACCCACTTTCCAGGGTGGGCCCGCGAATGATTTCTCCAAGTGGGTCTATGCCCATTCCGTCTATCCCGAAGTTGCGAAGGACAACGGTGTCCAGGGTCGCGTCACCCTTCGGTTCACCATCGACACGGACGGACGCGTTCGCGACGTGGAGGTGCTCAGTTCCCCGGACGAGTCTCTTTCCAGGGAAGCGGTACGCGTCGTCTCTTCTTCCCCGAAATGGGAACCCGGCCGTCAGCGCGACCGCGCCGCCAAGGTCTCCTACACCTTCCCGGTCGTCTTCAGCCTGCGGTAAAAACAGGCCTTTCCGGCCCCGAATTTTACAGGTTGCGAGAAAAGGGCGAACCCCTTTCCACGCAACCTATTGATAATCAATGCGTGACAATTAACCCTTGCGAGAAAGATCACGGTCGTTTTTTTGGCGCATTGAAAGATAATGCCGACCTTTGCATCAGTGAAAAACCATTAAAACAACCGATATGGAAATCAAGAAATCCGAAAAAGCCAGCCTGGAGAACAAGAAGCTCCTCTTCACGGAGATCGGCCTCGTCGCCGCGCTTCTTGTCGTCTACGGCGCTTTCGAGTATTCTACCAAGGACGCCGCCGTGGCCACCCTGGAGGATACCACCCAGGTCGTCGTGGAAGAAGAGATGGTCGCCATCCAGAACGAGACCCCTCCGCCGCCGCCCGAGGCACCGAACATCCCCGTGCTCTCCGACCAGATCGACATCGTGGACGATGACATCAAGCTCGATGACGACATGTTCATGAACCTCGAAGACGACAACACCGGCGTCGAGATCATGGACTACAAGGAAGCCGAAGTCGTGGAAGAGGAAGTCGAAGAGGAAGCCATCCCGTTCCAGCTCGTGGAGCAGAAGCCGTCCTTCAACGGCGGCGATGCGAACGAGTTCTCAAAGTGGGTGAACTCCCGTCTCGTCTATCCTGAAATCGCGAAAGAGAACGGTGTCCAGGGCCGTGTGACCCTGCAGTTCACCGTGGAGGCCGACGGCCGCGTGACCAACGTGAAGGTCCTGCGCGGCGTGGACGAGTCCCTGGACAAGGAGGCCGTCCGTGTCGTCTCCAGCTCCCCGAAGTGGAAGCCGGGCAAGCAGCGTGACCGCGCCGTCAAGGTGACCTACACCTTCCCGGTGATCTTCCAGCTCCGCTAACATGGCCGAACACTTTTCGGATATCGGAAAGGCAGAGGCGATAGACCAGCTCTATCGCCTCTGTGCTTATCAGCCCGTCCCGGGTCTGGTCTATACGGCCGACAAGGGCGGCAAGGTGCATACCGCCGCGCGGATGTACCTGGAAGGCATCGACTTCAACCTCGTCTATTTCCCCTTCAAGCACCTGGGATACAAATGCGTCGTGGGCGTGACCGGCGAACTGTACGCCACCCTCGCGCACCCGAAGCTGCTGAACGTGATCCTGGGCATCTCTGCGAAACTGGACCTGGACCAGGTCAAGGACCTGTGGCTGGGCATCGCCGTCGCGGCGAAGGAACACGGCTTCGAGGCCGTGAACCTGGACCTGCAGCCGTCAAACAACGGCCTGTACATCAGCATGGCGGCGACCGGGGAAACGTCCCTCCTGACCGACAAGCGGCGGCTCGCCGCCAAGTCGAAGGACCTGCTCTGTGTCTCGGGCAGCCTGGGTGCGGCCTATCTGGGCCTGCAGGTTCTGGAGCGGGGGCGGAAGGACTTCGAAAAGACGGGAAAGCAGCCCGACATGGCCCCCTGGCGCATGCTGGTGGGCGATTATCTGCGTCCGGAACTGGATGCTTCGGTCGTTTCCAGACTGGAAGATGCGGAGATCTACCCGTCCTACGGCTACTTCGTCACCCGCGGTCTCGGCGACGCGCTGAAGCGCCTCGTCCGCGACAGCGGCCTGGGCGCCAAGGTCTATGCCGACAAGATTCCCTTCGAGGGCAATTCCTTCCAGCTGGGCAAGCAGCTGGACATCGACCCCATCTCAGCGGCGTTCAACGGCGGCGACGACATGCGCCTGCTGTTCACCGTGCCCATCCTGCACCTGGAAAGGTTCCGCCGGGATTTCCAGACCTTCGACATCATCGGCCACATGGCCCAGCCCGAGGTGGGTGCGGTCATGGTTACCCCGGAAGGCGTCGAGTTCCCCGTAAAGGCTCAGGGATGGAAATGATCCCTGCCGCCGCGGGTGTTGATAACTTTTTTCGGAGAATTCAGGGCTTAGTGCTATCTTTGTTATCCTAACAGACCGCACCATGTCCTTCGTCCATCTGCACGTACATACCCAGTATTCCATCCTGGACGGCCAGTCGTCCATCGAGAACCTGTTCAACCGGGCCGAAGAGCTCGGCATGCCCGGACTGGCCATCACGGACCACGGCAACATGTACGGCGTGAAGGAGTTTTTCAAGTACGCGAAGAAGCACCCGTCGGTAAAGCCGGTCATCGGGTGCGAGGTGTACGTGTCGGCGGGAGACCACCGGGTGAAGGAAAAAGGATACTGGCACCTGATCCTCCTGGCAAAGAACCTGCAGGGTTACAAGAACCTGGTGAAGATCGTGTCCACGGCGCACATCGAGGGCATGTACTACCGTCCGCGCATCAGCCACGAGGTCCTGGAGAAATACCACGAGGGCCTGATCTGCAGCTCGGCCTGCATGGCGGGAGAGGTGCCGCGCGCCATTCTCTCGGGCGACATGGACCAGGTGGACAAAGTCATCGAATGGCACAAGAATGTATTCGGCGACGATTACTACCTGGAGGTGATGCTCCACAAGACGGAGGTGCCCGGCCTTTCCCAGGAAGTGTACGACAACCAGATGGTCTATAACAAGGTCATCTTCGAAATGGCGGAGAAGCACCACGTGAAGGTGGTCGCGACCAACGACGTGCATTTCGTCCGGAAGGAGGACGGCCCGGTCCATGACCGGCTTATCTGCCTGACTACCAATTCGTACATCGACGACCCCGACCGCCTGCGCTACACCCAGCAGGAGTTCCTCAAGAGCGAGGAGGAGATGCTCGCCCTCTTCCCGGACCATCCGGAGGCCATCTCCAACACCCTGGAAGTGCTGGACAAGGTGGAGGACTATTCCATCGACTGCGACCCCATCCTGCCGGTGTTCGAAATCGACCCGGCCTTCATGGGCGAGATTGACGCGCAGATGGAGAAATACAAGGACGTCATCGATGCCGGCCGCTGCGACAAGAAAGGCAACTACCGCGGTGACGGCTTCTGCCATTCGGTCGCCTACCTGTGCCATCTGACATACAAGGGTGCCCATGACCGGTACGGGGAGGAGCTGAACGAGGTACAGCGCGAACGCATCGACTTCGAACTCAAGACCATCTCCCGCATGGGCTTCCCGGACTACTTCCTGATTGTCCAGGACTATATCGCCGCCTCCCGCGCAATGGGGTCCATGGTGGGTCCGGGCCGCGGCTCCGCGGCCGGTTCGGTAGTCGCATACTGCTTGAAAATCACGAACTTGGACCCCATTCGGTACCAACTCCTGTTCGAGCGTTTCCTCAACCCGGACCGCATCTCCATGCCGGATATCGACGTGGACTTCGAAGACCTGACCAAGGCACACGGCTACGTGGAGAAGAAGTATGGGACGGACCACGTGTCCCGCGTCATCACCTTCGGCACGATGGCCGCAAAGAGCGCCATCAAGGACGTCGCCCGCATCAGCCGGGTGTCCATCGACGAGTCCAACCGCCTCGCGAAGATGGTTCCGGACCGCCTGAGCGAAAAGAAGGAGAAGGAGTATCCCTTCAACCCGAAACTGGACGAGCTGAAGCCCGGCTTCAAGGTGGTGGAGAAGGAGGTAGACGGTGTCCGGAAGACCTTCCAGAAGGGCTTGGAAGACGTCGATGTGAAGATCACCCTCAAAAATTGCTACCGTCTGGTTCCGGAGTTCATCGAGGAGCTCAACAACGGGCCCGAACTCAACAAGGAGGTGCTCAAGTATGCCCAGGCCCTGGAAGGGTGCGTACGCCAGGTGGGCATGCACGCCTGCGCGACCATCATCGGTCGGGGCGACCTGACCAATTACCTTCCCGTCACCCTTTCCAAGGACAAGGATACAGGAGAGTACGTGCGCACATCCCAGTACGACGGCCACTACATCGAGGACGTGGGCATGCTCAAGATGGACTTCCTCGGCCTCATCACCCTTTCCATCATCCACAACTGCCTGAACCTCATCAAAGAGCGTTTCGGCGAAGACATCGACATCGAGGCCATTCCCATTGACGACAAGCCCACCTACGAACTCTACGGCCGCGGCGACACGGTGAGCGTGTTCCAGTTCGAATCCGAGGGCATGCAGACCTGGCTGCAAAAGCTCCGCCCCACCCGTTTCGAGGACCTCATCGCCATGAACGCCCTCTACCGGCCGGGGCCGATGGACTATATCCCGGATTTCGTCGCGCGCAAGCAGGGCGAGCAGGCCATCGAGTACGACCTTCCGGAAATGGCCGAATATCTGGAGGACACCTACGGCGTGACCGTATACCAGGAGCAGGTGATGCTGCTGTCCCAGAAACTCGCCGGCTTCACCAAGGGCGAGGCGGACAAGCTCCGCAAAGCGATGGGCAAGAAGCAGATTGACATCCTGAACTCCCTGAAAGACAAGTTCATGGAAGGCGGCATGGCGAACGGCCACCCGGAGAAGGTCCTGGACAAGATCTGGAAAGACTGGGAGAAGTTCGCCCAGTACGCCTTCAACAAGTCGCACGCTACGTGCTATGCATGGGTGAGCTACCAGACGGGCTGGCTCAAGTGCCACTATCCGTCCGAGTTCTTCGCTTCCTGCCTCACCTACGCGAAGAGCATGGAGGAAATCCGGAAGATCATGGACGACGCCCGCGGACACGGCATCCGGATCCTGAGTCCGGACGTGAACGAGAGTTCATCGACCTATACCGTGAACAAGGACGGCGACGTTCGCTTTTCCCTTGGCGGCATGAAGGGATTCGGAGCCAACATCGTGGACCTGATCCTGAAGGACCGCAACGAGAACGGCCTGTACACCGACATCTACGATTTCGTGGAGCGGATGGGCGGCGTCGTGAACCGCAAGGCCTTCGAGACGCTCGTGTACGCCGGAGCCTTGGACGGCTTCGGAATCAAGCGCCGCCAGTACGAGCTTCCGGGTCGCAGCGGACAGCCGTTCATCGACGAGATCGTCCGGTACGGAGAACTGTTCCGGAACGACACGGTTGATGCGGCCGCATCCCTGTTCGGCGACATCGAGGAAATGAAGCCCGAGCGGCCTGTCGTACCGGAGATGACCGGAGAGGAGGATTTCCTGAGTTTCCTGCAGAAGGAGAAAGAGCTCGTGGGCATGTACCTTTCGTCCCATCCGCTGGACAAGTACCGGTTCGAGATGGACAGTTTCACCACCTGCGAGCTGGCGAACCTTGCGAACCACATCTCAGAGTGCGAGCTGGCCCGGAAACCCGCCAAGGTATGCATCGCGGGCCTGGTGACGGACTACAAGCAGCTCCTCACGAAGAAAGGATCCCCCTATTCCAGGACGATGCTGGAAGACTATTCCGGCAGTTACGAGCTCACGCTGTTCGCTAAAGACCACGAGGATTTCTTCCAATACATGATTCCGCACAATGCCCTGTTCCTGGAAGGCGTCATCGAGGAGAAATGGATGCTCAAGCAGGAGGAGCGCGCACAGGGGAAAACCGCACCCTACGCTTTCAAGCTCAAGAAAGCGACCATGCTGGGCAACGTCTCCGCCGAATTGCTCAAAGGCTTCAGCATCAACGTGGAAACCCCGATGCTTACTCCCCGTTTCCGGGAAGACCTCGTTGCCGTCGTGAAACGGAACAAGGGGTCCATTCCCCTGGAAATCTTCCTGTACGACCCGCAGACGCACTACCGCATCCAGTTCAAATCCAACAAGTTCCAGGTGGGTGTAACCACAGAACTCATCCAGGATCTCCGCCGTATCGGCGTGGACAAGTTCGAAGTGATCCGGAAATAGGGACTAGAACAATCCTTTCACCAGGAACCAGAGCACCGGCACCAGCAGGGCGGGAATGTAATTCAGCGTCTTGCAGTCCTTGATGTCCAGGATGGAGAGGCCCGAGGCGATGATGAGGACCCCGCCCACGATGGAAAGCTCGTTCACCAGCGTTCCCTGGAAGATGGGGCTGGAGGATGCCAGCATGGCCAGCAGCCAGATGGAACCCTGCCAGCAGAACAGGATCGGGGCCGCCAGGATCATGCCGATGCCGTACGTGGTCGCGAAAACCGTCGAGGTGACGAAATCCAGCGTGGCGTTCGTGAACAGGAAGGTGTTGTCCCCCTGCAGGGCGCTCAGGACCGGGCCCACGATGGAGAACGTCCCCACGCAGTAAAGCAGGCAGGCCGTCACGAGGCCTTTCGCGAAGCTGTCGCCGCCCTTTTTCGCCAGGGCCCGCTTCACCCGGCCGTCCAGGTCCAGGGCCGAGCCCGCAAGGCCGCCGACGGCGAGCGAGAGGATGAACAGCACCGGGAATTCGCTCTTGGGCATGTTCTGCACGAAGGCGTTCGCCCCGAGGGCGAGGGAGGCGAGCCCCATCGCGTTGAAAAGGGTTTTCGTGTATTTCTCCCCGAGGCCCTTCTTGAAGAGGGTCCCGATCAGGGTTCCTGCCACGATGCAGGCCGTATTGACGATGGTTCCGAGCATGCCGGTTGCAAAGATACGTTTTTTTCGGCTTATATGGCTCGGAAGGAAACGGAATCCGTTCTCCCAGAAGGGGATACGACCGTAAAGGTAGAGCCTGCGGCCTCGACCGTCAGGTCCGGGAATTTCCAGATGACTCCGGTTTCCTCGCCGGAGTTATCCTGAGCCGCAACCTCCTCGCCGTCTTTCAGCACCTTCAGGGACGGGGCGTTGGAATAGACCGTGAGCGTGAAAGGTTCGCCGGCTGGCCGGGCGGCCAGGCGGCGGCCGGCGATGTACACGGTCTCCTCGCTGTGGTTCCACCAGGCCTTGTACAGGTAGAACACGTCCTTCTTCGTTGCCCGGTCACGGGTAATCAACCCCTTGTCGTTCATATACATACGGGCGGGGTTTTCCGTAAAGTCGACGCCGTCGTCGCTGTCCAGGTACCCTTCCCGGCGCTGCGCTACGGGGAAATCGAAAAGGATCCAGAGCGAGGTGAAATTCAGCCACGGCATCCGGGCGATCTGCTGCGCATGGGATTCGTGGGAGAGGTTGCCATACTCCTCCATGTGCTTGTCGTCACTGAAGTAACGGCGGACGTCCTCCCCTTTCCAGGTATGGCAGTAAGGATTGATGCCCACGCCGTATTCCGAAAGGTTGGCCGGGCCCATGTTGTCGCGGATCCAGGTCATCGATTCCGTCACGCCGGAGAAATCACCGGGCGTATAATACCAGCCGAAATAGCGGTTTTCCGAATAATAATCGGCCTTCAGTTCCGTGTAGAAATCCCGCGCGAAGACGCTGTCGTCCGTCAGGCCCACAAAGCGCGTCGGATCCAGGGATTTCGCATAGTCATACAGGCGGGCGGTCTCGTCGACCACTCTCCGCTCATCCAGGGCGCCCTGGTAGTTCTCCCGGTTTCCCCAGTTGTCCAGCTCGTTCCACATGCCCCAGAACACGATGGATGGGTGATTGTACAGGTTCCGGACCATCTCCGCCATCTGGGAATGGATGTTGTCGAAATAGGCCTCCGTCGCCCGGACGCCGCAGATGTTCACCCAGGGGATCTCCGTCTGGACGATGATGCCCATCCGGTCGCACAGCCGGAACGCATAGTCGTTGTGGGGATAGTGCGCCAGGCGCAGGAAATTGCACCCGATCTCCCGGACCGTTCCGTAGTCGCGGTCGTAGTCGCCATAGGAAAGGGCCGAGGCCTTCCCGTCCGTATCCTGATGCATGCTCACACCCCGGAGAGGATAGGGTTTCCCGTTCAGGGAGAAGCCCTTCTCCCGGTCGATAGAGAAGTACCGGAAGCCAACCTCCGTCACGGCCTTGTCGTCCCCGGCCGTCAGTTCGACCGTATAGAGATAGGGGTCTTCCACCCCATTCCACAGGTGGGGGTTTTTCAGCGTAAAAGCGTGCTCGTAAGGCCCTGCAGCCACTTTTTCAGCGTGCCGGTACACCACCCTTCCGGCAGCATTCCGCACCTTCAGGGTCACACGGGCGTTCCCGTGGAGCATCGCTTTCACAACCGCGTGGGCAGAGGCCTCCGAGACATTCTCCTGGACGACATGCAGTCGGTACGGTCCATATTCCGCAGGGTCGAAATACACCTCCCCGGCTGGCACGTACAGCCAGGCCGGATTGTGCAGGCCGCCGTTCTTGTTGAAGTCGGAGCTGACCGGGATCAGTTCGATGTCCTCCGTATTGTCGCACACGACTTCGACCTCGTTGGCCCCTTCGTCCAGCAGGCCTTCAAGATTCACCGCGAAAGCCGTATAGCCGCCCTTGTGGACACAGGCCTCCCGGCCGTTCACCTTCACCGTCGCCGCCTGCGCAGCCCCCTCGAAAAGAAGGTATGCCGGCCGCGTGGGATCCGCGATGTCGATCCTGCACCGGTACGTGGCAGGGCCGCGGTAATACTTCTCGCTCCGGCCGTCCGCGGCGTTGTAGGAATGCGGCACCGTCACGGGTTCCCAATGGACGCTGTCCTGGCAGAACTCCCACTGTGTCAGCGCCGTCTGTCCCTCCGGCACATAGCGCATCGGGTCCTCTGCGATCCGGGAACAGCCGCACAGCAGCAGGAGGCCCACGACGGGGGCCCATACCGTAAGTCTCTTCATATCAGTCTTTTCGCTTTTTTCTCAGGTGCCACATCTTCCACCATCCGGTGCTGATCGCATCCGCCACGACCAGTGCCCGGTGAAGCGGATGACGGAAATATTCGGATTCCAGATTATGGTGCCGGTAGATGGCGAGATATTCCTCCTCGGTCAGCTCGAAACCCCAGTCCTTCAGAAACTGAACGGAGTACCAGGTGTGCCAGCCACCGTTGCGGACCTTGCCCATGTCGTGGAAAAGGGCAACGACGGCAATGCTGCCGGAGGGTTGGAACCAGGCGAAAGATTTCATGATCCTGTACACTTCCACGGAATGCCGGGCGAGTCCGCCCTCTTGCAGATGATGGCTGCCTGCGCCCATGGTGAAGAATCCCATCGAATCCAAGTGGCTGATGACCGCCTCCGTCCCGGGACGACCCGTAGAACGGAATATTTCGATGAATTCCTCCCGGCTGGCCATGGCCTTCGCGTGTTCCCTGTCGGCCTTTCCCTCCTTCGACCGGCATCCAGAGACGGCCAGGACGGCCAGGACGAGGGAAAGGATGTATAACAGTTTCTTCATGAAAATGTGGCCCCTGGGGGACTTGAACCCACGACCCACGGATTATGAGTCCGCTGCTCTAACCAACTGAGCTAAGGGGCCGGCCGTCGGGCGCAAGCCCGATATGCGGTGCAAAAATAGCAAACTTTCCCTTCTTTATCAAATCCATGAAGGAACATTTCCGGAGATAATCCTTGTCGAAGCCGAAAATACTTCGTACCTTGGGATTTCTAAATCAGTAGTGTATGTTGGACAGATTCAACCTGGTCCGGGAATCCTTCATGAAGAAGGCCAAGCCCGTGGACAAGCCCGACGGGCTCCCTTCGGAATATTTCGGTGAACTGGTCTTCAACCGGAAACAGATGGAGAAATACCTGGATGCCAAGACGCTCAAGGCCCTGCTGGCCTGCATCGACGGAGGACATCCGCTGGACCGCGCCACGGCCGACGGTGTGGCCCGGGGCATGAAGGAATGGGCCCTGGAGCACGGTGTCACCCACATCACGCACTGGTTCCAGCCCCTCACCGAAGGTACGGCCGAAAAGCACGACTCCCTCATCGACTACGACGGGAAGGGCGGCGTGATCGAAACTTTCGACGGGAAGTCCCTGGCCCAGCAGGAACCGGATGCCTCGTCCTTCCCGAGCGGCGGCCTCCGTGCCACCTTCGAGGCCCGCGGCTACACGGCGTGGGACCCGACCTCCCCGGTCTTCATCCAGGACGACACCCTGTGCATCCCCACGGTCTTCCTCTCCTATACCGGCGAGGCGCTGGACTACAAGACTCCGCTCAAGCGCGCCCTCAAGGCCGTGAACGACGCGGCGCTCCCCATCTGCCGGCTGTTCGACCCGGAGGTGAAGAAGGTCTATTCGTACCTGGGCTGGGAGCAGGAGTACTTCCTCGTGGACGAAGGCCTGTTCGCCGCGCGTACCGACCTGATGATCACCGGCCGCACCCTTTTCGGACACAATTCTTCCAAGGAGCAGCAACTGGACGACCACTATTTCGGGGCTATCCCGTCCCGCGTCGCGGCCTTCATGCGTGACCTGGAAATCGCCGGACACCGGCTGGGCATCCCCATCAAGACACGCCATAACGAAGTGGCTCCCAACCAGTTCGAGCTCGCGCCCATCTACGGCGAAACCAACCTCGCCAACGACCAGAACCAGATCCTGATGAACATCATGCACACCATCGCGCGCAAGCACGGCTTTGTGGTGCTGCTGCATGAGAAGCCCTTCGACGGGGTGAACGGCTCCGGCAAGCACAACAACTGGTCCCTCGGGACCGACACCGGAACGAAACTCCTCGCCCCGGGCAAGGACGCCATGGGCAACCTCCAGTTCGTCACCTTCTTCGTGAACGTGCTCAAGGCAGTCCAGCGGCACAACGGACTGCTGAAGGCCACCATCGCCAGCGCGACCAACGCGCACCGCCTGGGGGCCAACGAGGCCCCGCCGGCCATCGTTTCCGCCTTCCTGGGCCGTACGATGACGCAGGTGCTCCGGAAGCTCCTGGAGGTACCCTCCGACACGCCCATCCAGATTGCCGGAAAGAAGGGTTCCCGCATGGACCTCGTTGAAATCCCGGAGATTTTCGTGGACAATACCGACCGCAACCGCACCTCCCCGTTCGCCTTCACCGGCAACCGGTTCGAGTTCCGGGCCGTGGGCTCCAGCGCCAACTGCGCCGGCGCCATGACCACCCTGAACGCCGCCGTGGCCGAGCAACTGCTTGATTTCAAGGCCGATGTGGACAAGGAACTCGCCGCCGGAAAGGAACTGCAGGTGGCCGTGATGGACACCCTCAAACCCATCATCGCCTCCGTCATCGACACCGTGTGCTTCGACGGGAACGGCTACACCGACGAATGGAAGGCCGAAGCCGCCCGTCGCGGCCTGGACACCGAGACCGTCATCCCCGAGATGTTCAACGCCTTCCTGACCCCCGAGTCCGTGGCCATGTTCACCCGCACCGGCGTCTATACCGAAAAGGAGCTGCAGGCCCGAAACGAAGTCAAGTGGGAGACCTATGCCAAGAAACTCCAGATCGAGTCCCGCGTGATGGTGCGGATGTCCATCAACCACATCATCCCCGCCGCCGTCACCTATAAGTCCACCCTGCTGAAGGAAGTGGCTCTGTATGAGGAAGTTTACGGTGACACCGAAGGCTGCGCGACCGAACTCGCCATCCTGGACGACATCACCCGTTTCACCGAGGAAGTCCGCCAGCGGGCCCGCACCGTGGAGAATGCCCGCCTCGCGGCGGACGACATCCCCGATGCCTACTCCCGTGCCCGCGCCTATGCCGACATCGCCAACATGCTCGCCGCCCTCCGCAAGCCCCTCGACGCCCTCGAGGAGGTCGTGGACGACAAGCTCTGGCCGCTCCCGAAGTTCCGCGAGCTCCTGTTTATCTCCTAGAAATACTGGCACACAGAGAGAGCCCCCGCCGTATCGACGTACGGCGGGGGCTCTTGCACAGTCAGGTTTTAGTAGTAACCTCAGACCTTGATCTCGACCTCGACACCGGAGGGGAGTTCGAGCTTCATGAGGGCGTCGACGGTTTTCGCGTTGGAATCGTCGATGTCCAGAAGACGGACATAGGAGTCGAGTTCGAACTGCTCGCGGGACTTCTTGTTCACGAAGGTCGAGCGGTTCACAGTGAAGATCTTCTTGCTGGTAGGAAGGGGAATGGGACCATTGACCTTTGCACCGGTAGCCTTCACTGTATCGACGATCTTGCTGGCGGACTTGTCCACGAGCATGTGGTCGTACGACTTGAGTTTGATTCTGATTTTCTGGCTCATTTCTATAAACTTTTTGTTTTTGCTAAACTTTACTCGTCGTCGAAGGACATTCTGCTGTAACCGCTCTTCTCGACGATGTCCTTGGCCAGGGAGGCCGGGACCTCGGCGTAGTGGTCGAACGTCATCGTGCTGGTCGCACGGCCCGAAGAAAGGGTGCGCAGCACGGTCACGTAACCGAACTGTTCGGAAAGCGGAACGTAAGCCTTGACGATGCGTGCTCCGTTGGCGGTGGAGTCCATGGCAACAATCTGTCCGCGGCGGCGGTTCAAGTCGCCCACGATGTCACCCATGTAGTCTTCGGGCGTCACGACCTCGAGGGACATGATCGGCTCCATGAGGACCGGGTGGCACTTGGGGCAGGCGTGACGGAAGGCCATCCGGGCCGCCAGCTCGAAGGAGAGCTGGTCGGAATCCACCGGGTGGTAGCTGCCGTCGAGCACTTCGACCTTCAGGGAAGGCACCTCGTAACCGGCGAGCACGCCGTTCAGCATCGCGGCCTGGAAGCCCTTCTCGATGCTCGGGATGAATTCCTTGGGGATGTTGCCGCCCTTGACGGAATTGATGAACTGAAGACCCGTGACGCCTTCGTCGGCGGGAGAGATGTTGACGATGATGTCTGCGAACTTGCCGCGGCCGCCGGTCTGCTTCTTGAAGACCTCCCTCAGCTGGTAGCTGGAAGTGATGGCCTCCTTGTAGTTGACCTGCGGGGCGCCCTGGTTGATGTCCACGCCGAATTCCCGGCGCAGGCGGTCCACGATGATGTCCAGGTGCAGTTCACCCATGCCGCTGATGACGGTCTGGCCGGTCTCGACGTCGGACTTGACCGTGAAGGTCGGGTCCTCCTCGGCGAGCTTGCCGAGGGCGATACCCAGCTTGTCGAGGTCCTTCTGCGTCTTCGGCTCCACGGCGATGCCGATCACCGGATCCGGGAATTCCATCGACTCGAGGGTGATCGGATGATCCTCCACGCACACGGTGTCGCCGGTGCGGAGGTCCTTGAAGCCCACGGCCGCGCAGATGTCTCCGGCCTCCACGAACTCGATCGGGTTCTGGTGGTTGGAGTGCATCTGGTACAGGCGGGCCACCCTCTCTTTCTTGCCAGTGCGGGTGTTGTACACGTAGGACCCGGCGTCGAGCCGGCCGGAATACGCCCTCAGGAAGGCCAGACGGCCCACGAACGGGTCGGTGGCAATCTTGAACACGAGGGCCGCGAACGGCTCCTCGGCGGACGGCTTGCGGACGACTTCACTGCCGGTACGGGGATTGGTTCCCTTGACGGCTCCCTTGTCCAGCGGAGAAGGCAGGTAACGCATCACGTTGTCCAGGAGGAACTGGACGCCCTTGTTCTTGAACGAGGAGCCGCAGCACGCCGGGACGATCTGCATGGAGATCGTTCCCTTGCGGATGGCGGCGATGATCTCGTCGCGGGTCAGGGAGTCGGGATCCTCGAAGTACTTCTCCATCAGGGTCTCATCGCACTCGGCGGCGGCCTCCAGGAGGATGTCCCTCCAGCGGGCGGCCTCGCCCTTCAGGTCGGCGGGGATTTCGCCTTCCCGATAGTTGACCAGCTCCTCCGAGGAATCGTAGAAGATGGCCTTCATGTCGATGAGGTCGACGATGCCTTCGAACTTGTCTTCGGCACCGATCGGGAGACAGACGGGAACGGCGGTGGCGCCGAGCTTGAGCTTGATTTCCTCGACACAGGCGAGGAAGTCGGCGCCGACCCGGTCCATCTTGTTCACATACGCGATCTTCGGTACACCGTACTTGTCGGCCTGGCGCCAGACGGTCTCGCTCTGGGGCTGGACCCGTCCGACGGCGCAGAACGTAGCCACCGTGCCGTCCAGGACACGCAGGGAACGCTCCACCTCCACCGTGAAGTCGACGTGGCCGGGAGTGTCGATCAGGTTGATCTGATAGGTCTCTCCGTTGTAGTGCCAGAACGCCGTGGTCGCGGCCGAAGTGATGGTGATGCCCCGCTCCTGTTCCTGGACCATCCAGTCCATCGTGGCCGCACCTTCGTGGACCTCACCGATCTTGTGGGTCTTTCCGGTGTAGTACAGGATTCGCTCGGACGTGGTGGTCTTTCCGGCATCGATGTGGGCCATGATGCCGATGTTCCGGGTGTATTTAAGATCTCTTTTCGCCATTCAGCACGCAGTGTTTTTTAGAAACGGAAGTGTGCAAATGCCTTGTTGGCCTCTGCCATTCTGTGCATGTCTTCCTTACGCTTGAACGCACCGCCTTCATTGTTGTAAGCGGCGACGATTTCTGCACAGAGTTTTTCTGCCATCGAGTGACCGGAACGCTTGCGGGCGAACTGGATCATGTTCTTCATGGCGACGGAGACTTTCCGTTCCGGACGCAACTCGGTCGGCACCTGGAAGTTCGCACCACCGATACGACGGGACTTCACCTCGATCTGAGGGGTCACGTTCTCGAGCGCTTTCTTCCAAATATCGAGAGGAGCCTTGTCAGAATCTTTCATCTTCTCGCCCACCATGTCGATGGCATCATAAAAGATCGAATACGCGATACTCTTCTTCCCCTGCAGCATAATGTTGTTCACGAAACGGGTAACCTCCACGTCGTGAAACTTAGGATCAGGAAGTAGAATCCTCTTTTTAGGCTTCGCTTTTCTCATTTTTGATAAGATTAAAGGTGATAAAAGTTAGGTGATTACTTCTTAGATTTCTTCGGGCGCTTGGCTCCGTAGAGGGAACGGGACTGAGTCCGTCCATCCACGCCAGCGGTATCCAAAGCTCCTCTAAGGATGTGGTAACGAACACCCGGCAGGTCCTTGACACGGCCGCCACGAACCAGCACGATGCTGTGCTCCTGGAGGTTGTGTCCTTCGCCCGGGATGTAGGCGTTGACCTCTTTCGCGTTGGAAAGACGGACACGCGCGACCTTACGCATCGCGGAATTCGGCTTCTTGGGGGTCGTCGTGTAAACACGAAGACACACGCCACGCTTCTGAGGGCAAGCATCCAGCGCACGAGACTTGCTCTTCACTTCGAGCTGCTCGCGTCCTTTGCGGACCAACTGTGAAATAGTAGGCATAAATGTTTGTAAATAAATAAGTTGTATTTGTTCCCAATCAGGCGGGAGTCTCCTTCCCGCATTTTTGGGGCTGCAAAGATACGTAAAATTATTTAATTAACAAAGTTTTCAACAGGCTGGAAATTCGCTATATTTGTAAATATGAGAAGATTAATCGTTTTTTGGGCGGCCCTGGCGGCGATGGCCTGCGGCCGGACGCAGGAAGCGGAAACGATGGAACAGCTGCGCGGGCGGGTGTTCGCGATTGCGCAGGTGCAAGCCGTGTACATGGACAGCCTGCTGACGGCCACGACGCCTGCCGACCGGCGGTGCCCCCGGACCTTCCAGGGCGACACCCTCGTGACCAGCGACATCGGCTGGTGGTGCAGCGGATTCTATCCCGGGATCCTGTGGATGGTGTATGAGGAAACGGACGACCCGCAGATCCGGGAACTCGCCGTAAGACACACCCTTCCCCTCGCCGGCCTGCTGGACCGCGAGACGGACCATGACATCGGCTTCCAGCTGATGTCCTCCTTCGGCAAGATGGTACGCTTCCCTGAAGCCGATCCTGTCGGCGCCGACTCCGTCCTCACCGGCGGCGCCTGCGTCCTGGCCGCCCGGTTCATCCCCGAAGCCGGCGTCATCCGCAGCTGGAACTGGGGACCTTGGAACATTCCCGTCATCATCGACAATATGATGAATCTGGAACTTCTCCTGGAGTACGGAGACCGGGAAATAGCTGAAAAACATGCACTTACTACGGCCGTAAATCATTTCCGCGACGACGGGACCTGCGTCCACCTGGTCGATTATGCCGACGACGGCTCCATCCTCGGCAGCCAGACCGTCCAGGGCTATGCCGACGATTCCGCCTGGGCGCGCGGCCAGGCCTGGGCCCTCTATGGATTTGCCCTGATGGCACAGAAGGAATGGGAGGCCGGAAACGATACGCTGGCACAGCGGTATTTCAAGGTTGCCGCCAAACTGGAAGACTGGCTGCTGGCCCGCCTCCCCGAGGACGGCATCCCCTATTGGGACTTCTCGCAAACGGATTACAAAGACGCCTCGGCCGGGGCCATCCTCGCTTGCGGATTGCTCCGGATGTGGGAACTGGACGGATGCGAACCGGACGATCCTTCCTTCCGGATGGCCGGACGCATCCTCCGCACCCTCGCCTCGCCCGAGTACCTGGCCGAACCTCGCACCAACGGTGGCTTCCTCCTGAAACACAGCGTCGGCAACATGCCGGGCGGGACCGAAATCGATGTGCCCCTGACCTACGCCGACTACTACTTCCTCGAAGCTCTGACCCTGTTTCCCGAGGTTTCCAGCCTCTAGGGGCGTCGAATGGAAACGTCTGATAATTAAAAAGTTATGCAATATTGCCCTGTCTCTTTTACCCAGGCAAAAACACGTAAAACACTATAAATTAATGAGTTCCATTCGACGGGGCTTGCTGCTATTCTTCATCCTGCTCGGTACGGCAGCCTTCGCTCGGGCGCAGGCGCCCGGGCCGCACCCGCGTCTGCTGGTCTCCGACGAAGAGCGGGGACAGGACGAGGGGTACCACTTTCAGAACGAGTATTCCCTGAAAGACCTGCAGCGGGGCGTGGCCGGGAACCCGGTGGCCCGGCAGGCGGACAGCGTGATCGTCGCGTTCTGCGACGCGGTGCTGGACAAGCCGCCGGTGACACGGACGTTCATCGGCCGGCGGCTGCTGGGGACCTCCCGGGAAGCGCTGAAGCGCATCTTCTGGCTTTCCTATACCTATCGTGTCCACGGCGGGGAAGCCTACGCGCGGAAAGCCATCGACGAGATGCTCGCCGTGAGCGCGTTCAGCGACTGGAATCCGGCGCATTTCCTGGATGTGGGCGAAATGACGATGGCGCTGGCCATCGGCTATGACTGGCTGTATGACATCATGACCCCGGCCGAAAGGGAAACCGTGGCCCGGGCCATCCTGGACAAGGGCCTGAAACCGGCCATGAACGAGAAGGACGCCTGGTTCTACAACGTCGAGATCAACTGGAACTCCGTGTGCAACGCCGGCATGGTGTACGGCGCCCTCGCCGTGTGGGAAAAGGATCCGGGCTTTTGTCGGTTGATGCTGGAGAAATCCCTGGAATCCAACAAGTTGGCTTATAATGCCTACACCGGAGGCGGCTACCCTGAAGGCTATAACTACTGGGGCTACGGCACATCTTTCCAGGTCATGCTGGAGGCCGGCGTGGAAAGCGCTTTCCGGCAAACCACGGGAAACATCACTCCCGATTTCCTCGCGTCGTCCGAATTCATCCGATTCACCTCCACCCCGGCGGGGAACTGCTACAGTTTCTCAGACTCATACCGGAAAGCGACGGGGCAGTACATGCAGGCCTGGATGCTCTCCCGGACAGGCGACCCGACCCTCCTCTATCCCGAGATAGGGATCATGGAGTCCACCGGCTACAAGCGGCTGTGCGAAGAACGCCTGTTCCCGATGTTCATCATCAGCCTGGCCAAAAGTGGGCGGCATGCGGAAACAGGAGTCCCGGAGAAGCATCATTACCGGTGCGAAGGCACGACGCCCATCTTCGTGTACCGCAGCGGATGGACCTCACGGAACGACACTTACCTGGGTATCAAGGGCGGTCTTACGATGTCCAGCCACTCGCACTGCGACCAGGGCTCCTTCTACTTCGAGTCGGACGGCGTCACCTGGGCCACCGACCTCGGGATGCAGGACTACAACTCGCTGGAAACCGCCGGCGTGGATCTCTGGGACATGACCCAGGACAGCGAGCGCTGGAGCGTCTTCCGCATCGGACCCTTCTCCCATAACATTTTGACCGTCAACGGACACACGCCAAAGGTCAACCATCCTGCGAGCTTCTCGCACACCTGGATGCCGGAGAGTGCCGGCCGCATCGGCGCGGAACTGGACCTGACCGACCTCTACACGGAAGACCTGGACTCCTGCAAGCGGGCGGTGTACCTCCAGGACGGAAACCTAAGCATCGTAGACTGTCTCCAGGCCGGCGACTCCGCCTGCACAGTCCGCTGGGCGATGTGTACCGAGGCTGAGGCCACCCTCCTCCCCGACGGCCGGATCCTGCTCCAAGCCGACGGGAAACGCCGGATCCTTTCCGCCTCTCTGACAGGACCGGCGACGACGCGTAAGGAACCTGCCCCCATCCCGCACATCTGGCCCACCACCTTCGATCCGGCGACTCCGGACCTGGACGGTATGGAGTTCCTGCACCCGACCGATACGTCGAATCCCGGTACCACCCTTGTCGGCTACACCTTCACGCAGCAACCCCATCAAAAGGCCGTCCTTCACGTCACGCTCTCGCGTGGCACCTAAACGCCTCTCCCTCAGCTGTTTAAGGGGTTTCCCCTGTGACGCGGATCACAGGGGGCAACCCCTCATTGCGCTGATTCTCAGGTGGATAGGCGCCACTCAGCGCTCGTAGGCGAGGCGGGGAGAGCCGTCTTCTAGCCAAATAATGCCGCAGTAGGTAAAGCCGTGCTTCCCGATGAGGTGTTGCATGATGCGGTTGTCGCGGTGCGTGTCGATGCGGAGATGCGCATAGCGCGCTGCTGCGTAATCAATTACAGCAGAGAAAATTCCATGTATGTCCGGATAGCTCGCCATCCGGTGGATGACGCCATAGGGCCCATCGGTGAGCCAGGCTCCCTCGATGTAATCGTAGGTTGGTTCCGGCGAGGGCAGAAGGGCGAAATAGCCGACGATGGAAGAGGCCGGGCGTCCCGGCGATTCAATCACAAAGCCTCCCCCACGGCCGATGTCGCGGAGGAGGAGGGAATCGTCGGGAAAGCCGGGAGCAGACCACTGCTCGAGGTTCCCGTCTGCGCGCATGATGCCCTTGGCGGCCTCGAAGACGGGTCGCAGCGCAGGCAAATCCGCCGGGACGGCCGGACGGATCACCACTTGTCGTAGTGGATGTTTTCCGGCTTCCACTTGTCCTTGGGCTGGTCGTCGCCGCCGGGATAGCCCACGGGGACGACACAGAGCGGAGACACGTTTTCCGGAAGGCCGAGCGCCTCGCGGATGGGAGCCACGCGGTCCTCATACGGATAGGCGGCAGTCCAGACGGCGCCGAGACCCAGCGCTTCGGCGGCGAGGAGCAGGTTCTCCGTCGCGGCCGAGCAGTCCTGGACCCAGTTTCCGTTCGCCACTTCAACGGGTTCCGCATCCGGCTGGCCCCAGGGCTTGCGCATCAGCGTGGTCTCGCCGCAGATGACGAAGACGACGGGGGCCTGGGCGATCATCTTGTTGAATCCGCCGGCCAGGACATCCTTCACGGCCTGGTCGCGGACTACCACGAAGCGCCACGGCTGCACGTTCATGCCCGTGGGCGCGGCCATCGCCGCCCGGAGCAGGGTATCCACCTGCTCATCGGAAACCGGCTGGTCCGTATAGGCACGGACACTCTTGCGGGAGAAAATGGTCTCGAGGGCCGACGGGGCCGCTTCCTGCTGCTTCGGCGCGCAGGCGGCCGCGGCCGTCAAAAGGGCGGCAAGGAGGAAAAACTTTGCAATTCTCATGGATTCATCGGTTTAGTTGTCGCAAATATAATGGTTTTCTCCCGAAGATTGATTATCTTCGCGTACAGATGAAGAATGTGCGCATGAAGAAACTGATATTGAGTCTCATGATGCTGGCAGCGGGCCTGGCGGCCACGGCGCAGCCCGCCGGAAGGACCCTGTTCAACGAGGGGTGGATTTTCGAAAAAGGCGACGTGCGCCGAAGCCTGGACCTGCCGCACGACTGGGGCGTGGATGGCGCCTTCGACCAAACATATCCCGGAGAAAGCGGAAAGCTGCCCTGGTGGGGAAAGGCAGTTTATCGGAAGCAACTGGAAATCACTGCGGAAGAACTTGAGACCAAGGACATCCGCCTGGAAATCGACGGGGCGATGTCGCACGCCACCGTCAGCGTGAACGGCACGGAACTGGGCGGCTGGCCCTACGGCTACGCCTCTTTCGCCGTGGACCTGACCCCCGCGCTCAAGGCCGGCTCCAATGAAATAGCGGTCTGCCTGGACAATCCCGAAGAATCTTCCCGCTGGTACCCCGGCGGCGGTCTCTACCGGAATGTCTGGATCACGAAGACGGCCAAGACCTCCGTCGCCCACTGGGGAACCTACGTCACGGCCGAGGTCCGGAATATCCGCACGATGGCGAAGGTGGCCGATGCCGGGCTCACCCTCCGCGTCACCCTCAGGCACGCGGGCGAGAAGACCGTCGGGATGGTCCGGACGCAGATCATCAGCCAAGACCGCTACCGCGGGGAGGGGGAGGACATGGTCGTGAACCGGGTCGTCGCCGAGACCCGCAGCATCGAGTACATCGAAGACGGAAAGACGGTCTGGCAGACCTTCGACCTGCAGCAGGCCCGCCTCTGGAGCCCCGACGACCCGGTGATGTACCTGGCCCGAACCACCGTGGAAACGCCTGACGAGGTGCTGGATACCTATGAAACGCCCTTTGGCGTCCGCCTGGCGGAATGGCGCGCCGACGGCTTCTACCTGAACGGCAAGAAGACCTTCCTCAAGGGCGTGTGCCTGCATCACGACGCGGGCGCGCTGGGCGCCGTCTGGAACGACGACGCCTGGGTGCGTCGCCTCAAAATGCTCAAGGAGATGGGCTGCAACGCCATCCGCACCTCGCACAATCCCCCGGCGCCGGAATTCCTGGACCTGTGCGACCGGATGGGCTTCCTGGTGCTGGACGAGCTTACCGACACCTGGACCGTTCCCAAGAAAGAACACGGCTATGCTGAGCTGTTCGACGAGTGGGTGGAGAAAGACCTCGTCGCGATGATCCATCGCGACCGGAATCACCCGTCCGTCATCGCCTGGTCCATCGGCAACGAATGCGGCGAGCAGGGGATGCCCGAGAAATGGGAAATCCCGAGAAGGCTCACGAACATCTGCCACCGGGAGGACCCGACCAGGCCCACCACAGCCGGCAACGACAACCCCTGGGCCGCCTCGCAGCCGTATGCGGAGACCATCGACCTGTACGGCTTCAACTACAAGCCGCACCTGTACGCATCCTTCCGGGATTCGCATCCCGGCAAGCCCCTGTACGGTTCGGAAACGGCCTCCTGCATATCCACACGGGGATATTACCGCTTCCCGGTAGAGGAAGAAAAAGGCAAGGGCTGGTCCATGGAAGCCCCCTTCCAGGTGAGTTCCTACGACCTGTACGCTCCCGGATGGGCCTCCAAGCCCGACTACGAATGGGAATTCGAGGACCAGGTCCCCGAGTGCGCCGGCGAGTTCGTCTGGACCGGCTACGACTACCTGGGCGAGCCGACGCCCTTCAATATGGATCCCTCCGTCCTGACGAACTTCCACACGGACGAAGAGCGGGAAGCTTTCAAGAAGATGGTGGCGGGCTGGGGACAGACCATCGCCGACGTTCCGCTTCCCTCGCGGAGCTCCTATTTCGGCATCATCGACCTGGCCGGATTCCCGAAGGACCGCTACTGGATCTACCAGGCCCGCTGGCGCCCGGAACTGCCGATGGTCCATGTACTTCCGCACTGGACCTGGCCCGGCCGCGAAGGGTTGGTGACGCCGGTTCATGTGTATACGTCCGGCGACGAGGCCGAACTGTTCATCAACGGCAAGTCACAGGGCCGCAAGGCGAAGGAAGGCTACCGCATCCGCTGGGACGACGTCGTTTACCAGCCCGGGACGGTGAAGGTGATCGCCTATAAGGACGGTGCAGTCTGGGCCCAGGAAGAGGTCCGCACGGCCGGCCCCGTGAAACGGGCCGTCCTCACGACGGACTTCGCCGGCGAAGACCTCGCCTTCATCACCGCACGCCTGGAAGACAAGGACGGTACGCTCGTTCCGGATGCCGATAACCTGTTGGCGTTTAACGTAAAAGGCCCCGCCGTCCTCGTCGCCACGGATGCCGGGGATCCGACTTCCCACACCCCGTTCCACAGTCCCGAACTCCGGGCCTTCCATGGTCTCGCCTCCGCCGTCGTCCGCCGGACCGGCCCCGGCCCCGTAACCGTCTCCGTCGCCTCCGACGGCCTCAAAACCGCAAAAATCATCCTGCCATGAAAAAGATACTTACCCTCCTCGCCCTGGCTCTCACCCTGACGGCCGCCGCCCAGCAGCCCAAAGGTGGTCCCCGCAAGGTGACCAAGGCCAACTACAACCTCGCCGAACGCTTCTCCGCGAAAAAGGTGGGGCAGATGGTCTATTCCACCCGCATCACCCCCCGCTGGTTCGCCGACAGCGACAAGTTCTGGTATAGCTGGAACACCGCCGAAGGGACGAAATACTACATCGTGGACCCGGTATCCGGCAAGAAGGAGGAAATCTTCGACCTGGACAAACTGGCGATGCAGGTGACCGAGGTCACCCGCGACCCGTACGATGCCGCGCACCTGCCGCTGCGGCTGGAACTGAAGGACGACAAGTACTTCCAGTTCGACATCACCTCCAAAACCGAGAAGAAGGATACGTCGGCGAAAGCGAAAGGGAAGGGTCCCAAATTCGTCAAGTACCGTTTCTACTATGACATCGCCACGAAGAAACTCACCTGGGATACGGATGACCACGAACGCAAGTACCCCATGTGGGCCAATGTCTCCCCCGACGGCACGAAGGGCGTGTACCTGAAGAACCATAACCTGTACCTGATGGACTCCACCTCGCTCCGCAAGGCGGCGAAGGACGAAAAGGACACCACCATCGTGGAAATCCCCCTGACGAAGGACGGAACGGCCGAATTCTCCTGGGACGGCGAGAATTATTCCGGCGACACCCAGACCGACTCCACCAAGCGGGGCTTCGCTCGGATCGCCTGGTCCCCGGACGGGACGAAATTCGCCATCATCAAGTGGGACATGTCCAAGATCAAGCCCTTCTGGGTGATCAATTCGGTCACGGAGCCGCGTCCGACGCTGGAAACCTACAAATACCAGATGCCGGGCGAGCCCGGGCCCACGCCGCACCTGTACGTCATCGACACGGAAGGAAAGGCGAAGGCCGTGAAGGTCATTGCCTTCAAGGACCAGGAATGCAGCGTGCTGGACGCCCCCAGGACGGCGAAGGACGCTTACCGCGAATTCCGGACCAGCAAGTGGCTGGGAGACGACAGCCATTTCTGGCTGGTTCGCCAGAGTCGCGACCTCAAGCGCCTGGACCTGTGCCGGGTGGACGTGGGCAGCGACAGTACCCGGACCATCGTCTCCGAACGGATGAACACCTATGTGGAATACCGTCCCCCGCACTTCCTCAAGGACGGCCGCTTCGTCTGGTGGTCCGAGCGGAACGGTTGGGCCAACCTGTACCTGTACGGGGCTGACGGCAAGCTCCAGCGCAACCTCACCGAAGGCGCCTTCCACGTGGAGGAGGTCCTCGCGGTGGGCGACGGATACCTCCTCGCATCGGCCTGCGGCGTGAACAAGGCCGAGAATCCCTACCAGATGCACACCTTCCGCGTTCCCGTCGCGGGCGGCGCCATGCAGCAGCTGGACATGGACGACATGGACGTCACGGCCATCGCTTCCGACGACGCCAAGTACTTCGTAGCCAATTACTCCCGCGTGGACTTCAAGCCCGCGGCGGCCCTGGTTTCGGCCACCGGGAAGCGCACGGACCTGGAAGAGGCCGACTTCAGCCGCCTCTTTGCGGCAGGCTACAAGTTTCCGGAGCGCTTCGTCGTGAAGGCCGCCGACGGGATCACCGACCTCCACGGCGCCATCTACAAGCCCTTTGACTTCGACTCCACCAAGGTATATGCCCTGGCCGACTATGTGTATCCGGGTCCGCAGGTGGAGGCCAACACGGTCCGCTGGTCCAGCGGCATGACCCGGACCGACCGGCTGGCCCAGCTGGGGATGATCGTCATCACCGTGGGCAACCGGGGTGGCCATCCGAACCGCTCCAAATGGTACCACAACTATGGCTACGGCAACCTCCGCGACTACGGCCTGGAGGACCAGAGATACGCCATCCAGCAGCTTGCGGCGCGGCATAAGTACATCGACATCGACCGCGTGGGCATCCACGGACATTCCGGCGGCGGATTCATGTCCACGGCGGCCATCCTCCAGTACAACGACTTCTTCAAGGTGGCGGTCTCCTGCGCCGGCAACCACGACAACCGCATCTACAACCGCTGGTGGAGCGAGCAGCACCACGGCATCGCCGAGAGGATCGAAAGGGGCGACACTACCTTCGTGTACAAGATCGAGACGAACCCGCAGATCGCCTCCCGCCTGAAGGGTCACCTGATGCTGGTCCACGGCGACACGGACAACAACGTGAACCCGGCGAACTCCATCCGTGTGGCGAACGCCCTTATCCGGGCCAACAAGCGCTTCGAATACGTCCTCCTGCCCGGCCAGCGCCATGGTTTCGGCGACATGAACGAGTGGTTCTTCTGGAAGATGGCCGACCACTATTCCCGCTGGCTCATCGGCGACAAGGAGGAGCGCCCCACGGACATTGAAGAACTGAACAACGACTGACGATATGAAAAGACTCCTTCCCTTTGCCGCGCTCCTGCTCCTGGCGGCCGGCTGCGGACTAAAATCCGCCAACTTCACGGACGACCAGGCGATTCCCCTGGGTGAAGGCCGGGCCGATTCCCTCATCCTCTCCGTCTCGCTGGACTATCCGGTGAAAGGAACCGGGGAAGAAGCCCTCGCCGCCATCACGTCCGGCATCCTGAACGCAGCCTTCGACCTGGAGGACATCGATCCTACCTCCGTGGATGAGACCGCCACCCGCTATGAGGACAACCTCAAGGACGAGTATTTCAACGAAAACGGGGATCTGCCCGCCGGCGAAGGCGGCATCCTCTCCTGGGAAGACCGGATCAACGGCTACTTCTCCGGCAGCTACAAGGGCTATGAATCGTATATGGTCGAGTATTACAACTTCCGCGGCGGCGCCCACGGCATCAACACGATGACGCCCGTGGTGTTCCACCGGAAAACCGGCCGGATCGTCCCCGAGGACGAGTTCTTCGCCGACGGCTACCGCGATCCGGTAGGCGCGCTCATCCGGAGCCATATCCCCGAGGCCCTGGAAAACGACGAGGAAATCCTGTCCGACCTGGACGATCCCGAGCACATCGGCCCCAACGGCTCCTACGAGGTGACCAAGGGGGGCGTAACCTGGTACTACCAGCCCTACGAAATCGCGCCGTATTATGTCGGAGTGATCATCGTTTCCGTCCCCTGGAAGGAGCTGAAGCCGTATTTGAGAAAATAACCCTGTTTTGGCGGAGGTTCGTTGCGAAATCCCGCAAAAAAAATTAACTTTGTATCCCGGTTACATCTAATCGGGATTTTTCATGTCCACGCGTTTACAGGATGCAAGCCTCGAATTCCTGGGCTTGCACGAAGATACGAGCATTTACGGACTGCGTGCTCCGCAGCTGTCCAACCGGTATTTCATCCTGAGCGGCCCGGGAACGCGCCACCTGATGGCCTATCCCGAAGTCGTCGGCTATGATTCCTATCTGTCGATGCTCCCCGCCACCGTCGCCGCCCTCCGCCACCTGTTTCCACAAGGCAAGGGCGGCGATGTCGATATCCTGACCATCCTCCGCGGCGGTCTCAACTACCCGGTGGAGGAAGCCTGCTTCCGCAACGGCATCCGCGTGCGCGACATCCATTTCGTCTCCTGCGAACGTACGATCGAGGATCACATCATCACCGGGCTGGACATCAAGTACGAGAAACTTCGCGTCACCCACGACCGCACCCTCGTGATCGGCGACATCATCGCCACCGGAGACACCCTGCGGCTGTGCCTGGACCAGGTGGTGGACCGTTTCCGCCGCCGCGGCGGCAGCCTGCGCAAGATCATCTTCTTCACCATCGGCGGAACCCGGGCCATCGACCTGATGGAAGAGATGGCCGCGGAGATCCGGAATGTCTTCCCGGCTTTCGAGGGGTTCGAGTGCTTCTTCTATGAAGGGATCTTCACCGTGTACGAGGACATCGGCGCCACGGGGATCAACGTCCCGGACATCGACTTCGGCTGGAAGGGCGGCATCGTCTCGCCGGATTTCCGCCGGTACGTGCTGGACCATCCCTACTCCCTGCTGGAGAAGTGCATCATCTACGACGGCGGCGCCCGCCGCTACGAGATTCCGGTCCACTTCCACGAGGCGCTTGAGTACTGGGAGGGAATCTGGGGCCGGGCCGACCGGATCGACCCGGTGAAACTCGTAGGGGAGAAACTGGGCTACGACCGGCCGCTAAGCTTCGGCGAATGGCTCACGCACAATCACTTCCGCGACCTGATGGACGACTCTCTCAAGAAAATCTGGGCCGACGAGCGCGAACTCCTGGAGAACGCCGCCGCCCTGTCGCTGGAAGCCATCGCCCATCAGCGCATCAACGCAATCAATACAATCCTTCAGCAATATGAGTAACAAAAAGGTGACCGATGTCGACTACACGACATCCCCGGTCGACAAGGCCGGACGCAAAAGCAACCTGAGTATGTTCATGGTCATGCTCGGATTCACGTTCTTCTCCGCCTCCATGTGGGTGGGCCAGCAGCTGGCCGCCGGACTGGATTGGTGGGGATTCGTCTGGGCCCTGGTCCTGGGCGGTCTCATCCTTGCCGCCTATACGGGCGCCCTGGGATGGATCGGTGCGGAAAGCGGCCTTTCCCTGGACATGCTGGCCCGCCGGAGCTTCGGCACCAAGGGCAGCTGGCTGCCCAGTGCGATGATCAGCTTCACCCAGATCGGCTGGTTCGGCGTGGGCCTGGCAATGTTCGCCATCCCGGTCGCCAAGGAGCTGATGGGGCTGGACGTGACGCCCGACCACATGCCCTGGCAGGGATACCTGCTGGTCGCCATCGCCGGCATCCTGATGACCGCCAGCGCCTATTTCGGCATCACGAGCCTGACGATCATCAGTTACATCGCCGTTCCGGCGGTCGCCATTCTGGGAACCGTAGCCATGGTGATGGCCGTCCAGCGCGGTGACGTGGGCCTGATCGAGCAGTTCGCGAAGGGCACCAAGGACCTCGGCGTCATCGCCGGCGCAGGCCTGGTCGTGGGCAGCTTCGTTTCGGGCGGTACGGCAACGCCGAACTTCACCCGGTTCGCCAAGAATGCGAAGGTGGGCCTTTGGACCACGGTCGTCGCCTTCTTCCTGGGCAACAGCCTGATGTTCCTCTTCGGCGCCGTCTCCAGCATCTATGCCGGTGGCAACGACATCTTCGAGGTCATGCTGAACCTCAACCTCTTCTACCTTGCCGTCCTGGTGCTCGGCCTGAACATCTGGACCACCAATGACAACGCGCTCTATTCCGGCGGCCTGGGCCTGTCCAACATCTTCGGTTTCAGCAAGAAAACCATGGTCATCCTTTCCGGCATCATCGGAACGGTCGCGGCCGTGTGGTTGTACTGGAACTTCTGCGACTGGCTGAACGTGCTCAACTGCACCCTTCCGCCGGTAGGTATCATCCTTATCCTCAGTTACTTCCTGAATAAGGGGAAAGATGTCAGGCAGCGCGTGGTGGACTGGAGCGCCGTAATCGGCGTCATCGCCGGCGCCGTGGTCGCGAACCTCGTCAAATGGGGCTTCCCGGCCATCAACGGCATGGTCGTCGCCGCCGTCATCTGGGGTATCGGCCAGCTGCTCCGGAACCGCAAATAATTGACATAGAAACGCTTATGTCGGGGTCTTTGTCCCAAAAGGGGCAGAGACCCTTTCGTATTGTATTGATTTTTTGAAGGTTAAGTGTTATATTTGTACAAATCGACAATGCGTATGGTTACACAGTGGATTGTCACGGAGATTGACGGACGGATCGCCTCCGTCTCCGCCGACTACGGCCATTTCGCCCGACTTGCGGAGAAGGTGGCGCAGCAGCCCGTCGCCGCCACGGACAGCATCCGGACGCGGAAAATATCGACGGAGGAGCTGGTCGCGATGGCTGGCAAGGTTCGCTGGGAGGATTTCCGCCTGTACGGGACGAAATTCCAGCTGAGCGTATGGAAACAGCTTTTCGAGCTGGCGCCCAAACTGTACAGCTACAGCGAACTGGCGGCGATGTGCGACAATCCGCAGGGCGTCCGGGCTGTGGCCCACGCCGTGGCCACGAATCCCGTCGCCTTCCTGATTCCCTGCCACCTGATCGTCCCGAAAGAGTCCATGGACAAGGCCCGCGAAATCCGCGCGACGGCGGAGGAATCCACCCTGTTCAAGGGAAGCGACCTGTACCTGCTGGACAGCATCGACGTCGGAGAGTATGCCTACGGATCCGAGACCAAACGCGAACTGATCAAACTCCATCTGAAACATTGACCCTCGAAGTCTGCTGCGGGAACCTGGAAAGCGTGCACGCCGCCGTCCAAGGCGGGGCGCGGAGAATCGAGTTGTGTTCCTCCCTGGAACTTGACGGGCTCACGCCGCCGATGGAAGATTTGCGGGCGGCAAGAGCTGCCTTCCCCGATTTGACAATCCACGTCCTGATCCGCCCGAGGGCGGGGAATTTCTGTTATTCAGAAACGGAAATCAATCAGATGGAAAAAGAGATCGGAAGCGCCTTGGAGGAGGGTGCAGACGGGATTGTCACCGGCTGCCTGACTCCGGAAGGGAATGTCGACGTGGCCGCGACTGAGCGGCTGGTCCGGACGGCGAAAGAACGGAATGCACGGACGAGAATCACGTTTCACCGCGCTTTCGACCGGTGCCGGGATCCATTTGCCGCCCTGGAGCAGATTGTCCGGCTCGGCTGCGACAGGATCCTCACCTCCGGCGGGAAACCGACGGCGGAAGACGGAATCCCGGAACTCCGGGCGCTCCAGGAGCAGGCCGAGGGGCGCATCATCATCCTTCCGGGCGGCGGTGTCACGCCGCTGAACGCCGCGAAGATCCTTTCCGCTACCGGCTGCCGGGAAATCCACGCCTCTGCGTCCTGCTCCATGGACGGGAAAAAGGTTACCTCCACCGAAAAAGTAGCGGAGATTCTACAAGAAATTTGCGGGTAAACGACGGTTTTTTACTAATCAACGACTACTTTCCCGATATTTTTCCTATTTTTGCGATATGAAAGGAAAACTGGAATGGTGGGTGGACGCCTTTGTCTGCCTGATTCTGATTCCGAGCCTGATTTCGGTGTTCCCGGTCAATGAATGGGTGCTCTGGCGGGCGTCGGACGTCGTGATTTATCTGCTATGGACCTACCTTTGCTGGGAGTTGGGGCGGCATGTCCTGCCCAGGATGTTCCAAGCCGGTAAAGGCCGCCTGTGGACCGGGGTGGCCATCCTGTTCCTGACGGTCGTCCTTACCTTCCTGATGAGCCTTCGGAAGGTGTCGTTCCCGACAGATTTCGTAACGGACAGGCCGCCGCGGCTGTATATGTACCAACAGGCCGTCTGGGTCCTGTACGTCGCCGCGATGGGCTGCGGCCTCGCCACGGGCGCCCTCGTCCGGAAAATCCGGACGCTGGAAGCGCTCCGGGACGACGAGGACGAGCGCACCGCCGTCCGGGAGGCCGTGCAGTCGCGCGCGGCGGAGGCCGTCGCCGGCGAAACGGTGACGGTGAAGTCGGACTACAAGGACGTAACCGTTCCCCTTGCAGCCATCCAGTATGTCGAGGCGCGGAACAACTATGCCTGCCTGCACCTGGACCACCAGGAGGACGTCGTGTCCCAGATTCCCCTGAAAACCCTCCTGGAGATGCTTCCAGAGGGGAAATTCGTCCGCATCCACCGGTCATACATCGTGCCGGTCCACCGGATCGAGAGCCGGCGGGCCGCCTCTGTGAAACTCATCGGCGTGGACACCCCCCTTCCCGTGGGCCGCGCCCATAAAGACAACCTGAAATGACACCCGGCGCCGTCCTCGCAACCCTGCTCGCCTATTTCGCCGTCCTGGCCGCCGTATCCTGGCTGGCCGGAAGGAAAAGCGGCGGCAAGGACGTTTTCTATACAGGCGGCCGCAAGACCCACTGGGCCGTCGTCGCCTTCGCCATGATCGGCTCCTGCATGTCCGGCGTCACCTTCGTCTCCGTTCCCGGGATGGTGGGCGTGAGCGGCTTCGGCTACCTGCAGATGTGCATCGGCTTTTTCCTGGGCTATCTGGTCATCGCTTTTGTGCTGACGCCGCTGTATTTCCGCCTCGGAGCCGTGTCCGTCTACCAGTACCTGGAGCAGAGATTCGGATTGGGCGCCTATCGAACCGGGGCTTGGTTCTTCTTTATTTCCAAGATGTTAGGAGCTTCGGTCCGCCTGTTTCTGGTCTGTTTGACCCTGCAGCTCCTGCTGTTCGGGCCCCTGGGCCTGCCCTTCTGGCTGAACGTTGCGTGCAACGTGGGAATCTGCCTGGCCTACACCTTCCGGAGCGGCGTGAAGTCGGTCATCTGGACCGATGTCCTGAAAACCGTGTGCATGGTCGTCGCCGTAACCCTGTGCATCGTGTTCATCGGCCGGGACCTCGGCGGGATCCAGATCCGGGAAAAGGTCTTTTTCTTCGACGACGTGAACCACCCGCAATTCTTCTGGAAACAGCTTCTGGGCGGACTGTTCACCGTGGTCGCCATGACGGGACTGGACCAGGACATGATGCAGCGGACCCTTGCCAGCAAGGACTATCGGGATTCCCAGAAGAACCTCATTGTCAGCAGTTTACTGCAGACTGTCGTCATCGCCCTGTTCCTGTGCCTGGGCTCGCTCCTGTACCGCTTCGCCGCGGCCCACGGCATCGCCGAAACCGGCGACAGCCTGTTCCCGGCCGTCGCCACCGGCGGCCTTCTACCCGGCATCGTGGGGGTACTCTTCGTCCTGGGACTCGTGTCCAGCGCCTACGGCGCGGGCGGATCGGCCCTGACCTCCCTGACGACCTCCTTCACCGTGGATATCCTGAAAAAAACGGACGACACGAAGGTCAGGAAAGGCGTCCACCTCGCCATGACGGTCCTGATGGCCGTGACCATCCTCGTCTTCAACGCCCTCAACAATACTTCCGCCATCGACGCGGTGTACAAGCTCGCAAGCTATACGTACGGGCCCATCCTGGGGTTGTTTGCATTTGGAATCCTGACACGGAGACAAGTGAAAGACAAGTATGTTCCGGTAGTAGCCCTGATTTCACCGCTGATCTGCCTCGTCCTCCAGACCCACTCCGAACAATGGTTCGGGGGATACCGTTTCAGCTATGAGCTGCTGCTGATCAATGCCGGACTGACCTTCCTGGGGCTCTGCTGCCTCATTCGGCGCGGCGGGCATCCGCAACCGCGACCGGACGGCCGTCCATGAACGCGACGATCTGCGCCTCCGGAAATCCCAGGTGGCGGACCGTGTTAAGGTGCCGCAGCGCCTCGCCGAACGTCCCGAAGACCCCCACGCTGTACGTATAGCGAAGGGAAGACGTAATCCGTTCATACACAGGGCTCAGCCCGTTGATTTCGTCCAGCGTCGCATGCCGGGCCGACGTGAACAGCTGGATCTGGTACACCACCCCGCCCGGCAGGGTGGAGCCTTGTGCGAACCGGCCCACGGGGGCGATCTTGAACGACCCCTCCGACGGCAGCTGCGGCTGGGCGACCCGCATCTTCAGGCGGGCGCCGAACGATTTCTTCGAGAACGTATAGCTGGAGCGGGCGCCCACCACCTCACGGTCGGCCCGGTCGGACGCGGGCACGGCTCCGCTCCGCAGGAAAGACTGCTCGATCCCCCGCAGGGCCTTGTTCGCATCGTCCAACTGGGACTTCAAGGAGACGAGCGACGCCTCCTGGTCCAGGATACGGAGCGAGATGTCCGTCTGCCCGTCGACGTCGGCGGCGCGTCGGACCCGCAGGTCGTCCAGAACCCGTTCGTGCACGTAGATCGTATCCCGGAGGGCGCGGACTTCGGCCATTTTCTCCCGGTACAGGCGCGTGTTGTCGTTGCCGGGAGCATCGTCGGCCACGGCGGAACCGTGGTCCAGACGCGTCGGGTCATTTACCGGGATGAGGGCGGCCATCCGGGCAAGGGCTTCCGGGTCGCGAACGGGAACACGGGCCGCATCCTTCTGTTTCTCAAGCACATAGATATACACGCTGTCCCGGGAGCAGTCCCGGTTTGAGGCGAACAGGACATAGCGTCCGTCCGGTGTGTCGGAGAGCAGGAAATCGTCGCCGGGGGAACTGTAGGGGAACCCGAGGTTTTCCGGCTCGCCCCACGCTCCGGCCGCCTCGTCCCACGTGGACCGGTACAGGTCGTAGCCGCCTATCCCATACAGGCCGTCGGAAGCGAAGGTCAAGGTCTTCCCGTCGGCGGAAACCATCGGAAACACCTCATTCCCAATGGAAAGCACTTTCTCTCCCATCAACTCCGGGGCCGACCAGAGGGTGTCCTGGTCCCGGGTAACGTACAGGTTGCGGGAGCCGGACTCGTCCGGTGCTGAAAAATAGACCGTGCGCTCTCCCTTGGGAGCATAGGTCGGGAAGCTGTCTTCCGACGGGTCCAGCGAGTTCGGAACCGACCGCCAGCCCTGGTTTTTCAAGGGATAGAACAGGAAGAAGTCCTTCCGGGAGAAGCGCTGCCTGGCGACGACCACGGGATCGGCACAGAAGTCCGTCAGGTTCAAGGCGTTCTGCGTCTGGCGCGCCCGGGCCTTGAGCGTTTCCAGCGTGTCGGCATCCTGCGTTCCGGCCGCGGCGGCGACAAACCGTTCCATCGCTTCCTCGAACCTGTACTGCCGATGCAGGCGCGCTCCCTCCCGGAGGAGCGAGTCCGTCTGCGCCCGGAGGCCGGGGACCGACGCCAGGATTGCAAAAAGTATGGAAAGAAGCCTTCTTCTCACCGGAAAATGCCGTTTTGGGTGTGCAAAATTAAGAAATAGTTGCGAGAATCTTCGTTTATCAGAAAAAATTCGTACTTTTGTACCCTTATTTTTACGCGAAGCAAACGAAAACAAAATATAACAACTTAACAACATGCAAAGCAAAGGCTTAATCAGACTTTTCGCCATCCTGCTCGCCATCGCCAGCATCTGGCAGCTTTCCTTCACCGCGGTCACCCGCATCCAGGAGAAGAAGGCTGCCAAAATCGCCGCCGAAAAGGCTCAGCAGTTCGTTGAAGCGAACAACGTCGCCGCCGACGTCCGGGAGTTCGTCCTCGACTCGGTGGCCAACATCCGCAACCGGGCTTACATCGACTCCATCAGCAACGAGAAGGTCTATCTCGGATACACCTACCAGGGTGCCAAGGAGAAGGAAATCAACCTGGGCCTCGACCTCAAGGGCGGCATGAACGTCATGCTGCAGGTCCAGCTCCAGGACCTCGTGAAGGCCCTCGCCGGCAATCCCAACGATCCTGACTTCGTAAAGGCCCTCGACGCCGCGAAGAAGAACAATGTCAACTCCAGCCAGGACTTCATCGGCCTGTTCGAGACCGCCTGGGCTGAGAACGCGAACGGCCGCCGGCTCGCCGAGATCTTCGGCACCTACGAGCTCCGCGACAAGGTGAAGCCCGAGTCCACCGACCGGGAGGTCATCGACGTGATCCGCGCCGAGGCCAAGAGCGCCATCGACAACTCCTTCAACGTGCTCCGCAACCGTATCGACCGCTTCGGCGTCACCCAGCCGAACATCCAGCGCATCGAGAACAGCGGCAAGATCCTCATCGAGCTCCCGGGCGTCAAGGACCCGGAGCGTGTCCGCAAACTCCTCCAGGGAACCGCATCCCTCGAGTTCTGGCCCACCTACCAGGCCAATGAGGTGAACCTGTACGCCGCCGACGCCCGCGTGGCCGAGATCCTCGCGAACCTCGGCGACAGCACCGCCGTCGCGAATCCGCTCCTCAGCGTCCTGCAGCCCAGCGGCTCGAACGACGCCACCATCGGCTACGCCAACGGCGTGGACACCGTGACCGTGAACCGCTATCTTGCGATGGCTGAAGACGTTCTCCCTCAGGGCTTCCGCGGCCTCTGGACCGTGAAGACCCCCGAGTACCTGGACAAGGCCGGCAACGTGTATGCCCTCGTCGGCATCAAGGCCACCTCCCGTGACGGCAAGGCCCCGCTCGACGGCGGTGTCGTGACTGACGCCAGCGTGGAGTTCGACGGCCGCCAGAACGGCGGTGCGCCGCACGTCTCCATGACCATGAACGCCGAGGGCGCGTCCGCCTGGGCCCGCCTGACCAAGGACAACATCGGCAAGCAGATCGCCATCGTCCTGGACGGCCTCGTGTATTCCTATCCGAACGTGCTCAACGAGATCACCGGAGGCAGCTCCCAGATCACCGGCAACTTCGACGTCCAGGAGGCGGAAGACCTCGCGAACGTCCTCAAGTCCGGTAAGCTCCCCGCTCCGGCCACCATCATCCAGGAGCAGGTCGTGGGTCCGTCCCTCGGTTCCGCTTCCATCCGCGCCGGTCTGATCTCCTTCCTGATCGCCTTCTGCCTGGTGCTCATCTACATGGTGTTCTTCTACCAGGGAGCCGGCCTGATCGCCGACGTCGCCCTGCTGTGCAACGTCCTCCTGCTCTTCGGCACCCTCGTGTCCTTCGGAGCCGTCCTTACCCTCCCGGGTATCGCCGGTCTCATCCTGACCCTGGGTATGGCCGTAGATGCGAACGTGATCATCTATGAGCGCATCAAGGAAGAACTGGCCGCGGGCAAGGGCTTCTCGAAGGCCGTCGCCGACGGTTATAAGAACGCCTACTCCGCCATCATCGACGGCCAGGTGACCACCCTCCTCACCGGTATCATCCTGTACATCTTCGGTTCCGGTCCGGTCCAGGGCTTCGCCACCACCCTCATCATCGGTATCATCACTTCCGTGCTGACCTCCATCTTCATCACCCGCATCATCTTCGACGACCGGATCGCCAAGGGCAAGACCGTGACCCTGTCCAACAAGCTCACCCGGAACTTCCTGAAGAACACCCATATTGACTTCATCGGTGCGAAGAAGTGGTCCTACATCATCTCCGGTGCCCTGATCCTCATCAGCATCGCCAGCATCGCCTTCAAGGGCTTCAGCTACGGTGTCGATTTCACCGGTGGCCGCACCTACGTCGTCCGCTTCGACCAGAGCGTCAAGGCCGAGGACGTCCGCGCCGCCGTGGAGAACACCTTCCAGGCTGCCGCCCAGGCCGCCGGCGAAGACCAGTACTCCGTGGAAGTCAAGCAGTTCGGTGGTGACGCCCAGATGAAGATCACCACCCAGTACAAGAACAAATCCGAGGACACCGCCGTCGACGCCGAGATCGAGAGCCTGCTGTTCGATGCCCTGAAGGGCTTCTATGCCGGCGAGACCTCCCTCGCGGAGTTCACCTCCACCCTGGAGAACCCGAACGGTATCGTCTCCTCCGACAAGGTGGGTCCGACCATCGCCCGTGACATCACCCGCAGCGCGTTCATCGCCGTGTTCCTCGCCCTCCTCGTGATCTTCGGCTACATCGCCATCCGGTTCAAAGGCTGGACCTGGGGTCTCGGCGGCGTGGTCTCCCTCGCCCACACGGCCCTGATCGTCATCGGCTTCTTCTCCCTGTTCAACGGTATCCTGCCGTTCAACCTGGATGTGGACCAGACGTTCATTGCGGCTATCCTGACCATCATCGGTTACGCCATCAACGATAACGTGGTTATCTTCGACCGTATCCGTGAGCAGAAGGCCCTGCACCCGAATGCAGACTTCCGCGAGACGGTGAACACCGCTCTCAACGCCACCCTCACCCGTACGGTCAACACCTCCGTGTCCACCCTCCTCCCGATGCTCGCCATCGCGATCTTCGGCGGCGAGAGCATCCGCGGTCTGGCCGTGGCCCTCTGCCTCGGTATCCTCATCGGTACCTACGCTTCCATCATGATCGGTACCCCGGTCATGTACGACGCCACCACCAAGAAGAAGTAACCGTCAAGGCTGAATGCAAAGAAGGCTGGCTCCTCGGAGTCAGCCTTCTTTCATATCCGGTTCCCGCCTATTCGAGTTCCCTGAGGACCCGTTCGAGACCCGCGTAGTCGCGGAGGATCCACAGGATGTAGCGGATGTCCACGCACACGCACTTGTTGTAATCCGGGGTGTAGGAAGCGTCGGAGGCGAGGGATTCCTTGTTGCCGTCGAAGGCCAGGCCGATGAGTTCGCCCCGGGCGTTCAGGACGGGGGAGCCGGAGTTCCCGCCGGTTATATCATTGTCCGTGAGGAAATTCACGGGGCCGTCATAGGCAGCGACGGCCGTCACGAAGTCTGCCGGCGGGGCGAAATCGTGCACCGCGGGGTCGTATTTCTCCCGGATGCCGCGGGCGGTGGAGTACCAGGATGTATAGACCGCATCCCAGGGCTCCAGCGAGGAGACGCGACCGTAGGTGAGGCGCATGGTGGAGTTCGCGTCGGGATACTGGACGATGCCCTTGTCCGCGCGGTCCTTATATAATGCACGCGTATAGGCGCGCGTGAGTTCCAACAGGTCGCCCGTGTGGCGCTCCAAGGCGTTGAAATCGGCGATCTTTACCTCTGTAATGAAGTCGGACAGCTCATACGGGTGGTCCCAGAGGTATTCCGACATCGCCTTCCAATCCCCCGCGAAACGGTTCCTGAGCGAATCCTGCCGGTGACCCAGGACATGGGCCGGGATATGCCCGAAATACTCCTCCAGCGAGTAGGCGAGAAGGTCCTTTTCCACACGCGGGTCCAGTTCGGCGATGCCGCGGCGGTAGATTTCATCCTTGTTCCCCTTGGCATTGGCCATCCGGAGCATCGTGGGAGCAACCCGGATGCCGCGGACCATCGTCTCGCGGTAATAGGTCTTCAGGAGTTCGACTTCTTCGGTGGCGGCGTACTCGTCGGCAAGGCCTTTCAGGATGTCGGCCGGAAGGTCCCTTTCCTGGGCCCTTTTTTCGTCCACGACGCGGAAACGCTTGAAACACAGCACTTCTCCCTCCTGCATCTCCTGCACGTTGGACAGGGAGAAGAACCAGTCGGAATATTTCATCCGGATGTCCGGATCCACGTCCATCCACTTCCGGACGATCTCCATCTGGTGGCCGCGGAGTCGGTTCGTCACCGGACGCTCAACGCGCTCCAGGTAATCGACCTTATAGGAACTGCTGTAGCGGTCGGTACGTCCGGGATAGCCGATGACCATCGCGTAGTCGCCTTCCCGGAAACCCGCCTGCGAAAGGCGCAGGTGCCAGGGCGAATGAAGCGGCTCCCCGTGGTCATAGATGCGGTACAGGGCGAAATCGGCCTTGTGCTGCGGCCACTCCCAGTTGTCTTCGTCGCCGCCGAACGCGGCGACGTTCACGGGCGGGGCGCCCACAAGGCGGATGTCGGTATACTTTTTATAAAGGGACAGGTAGTACTTTTCACCGGACCACATCACGTCCAGGGAGGCCTCCAGGCCCGTCCGGGCGGCATATTTGCGCTCCATCAGGGAAGACAGGCGCCGTGACCCGAAGGGAGCGCCGGCCCGCTGCAGCGAATCTTTCAGCGCTGCCACTTCGTCCGTCACGTCCAGGACGCGTTTCAGGAAGAACACTTCCTTCCCGCGCAGGGGGATTTCGTCCTTCCGGTAGAAAGCCCAATAGCCGTCTTCCAGATAGTTCTTTTCCGGGGTGGACAGGTCGGAGAGGTCGCTGTAGGCGCAGTGGTGGTTCGTAATCAGGAGCCCTTCGTCGGAGATGACGCTGGCCGTGCAGTAGAATCCCAGGGAGACGATGGCGTCGGCAACCGTCGCGCCGGGGGCGTCGGCATTGTAGATTTCCCGGGCGGAGAGCTGCAAACCCCGCTCCTGCATCTTCTTTTCCAGGGCCTGGTCCAGGGCGTGGATCATCCACATCCCTTCATCGGCCATCGCCGCCACGCTCACGAAGAGCAGGGCGGCGATGAGTGTCGTGCGTTTCATAAACTAGTCCCTGACGCAGCGGACCGGACCGGCGATGCGGTAGCTCACCTTGGTGCCGTTGCAGGTGTAGTCAGCTTCGGTGGCCTTGTTGGTCATGGGCATGAAACCGAAGAACTGAAGGTTCTTCACGCCCGATGTCTCGTCTCCGGAAGTATTGTAGGTCACGCTCGCATAGGTGGAGCCGCAGAACATACCGGAAGAAATCTTGTCGGGATAACCCGACGCCCAGCCCATGAAGGTTCCGGCCGTCTTTGTGTTGTCCTGGATGGAAACGGCTCCGAAAGCGTCCATGTTGAAACCGTCGGCGTTCAGGAGCGAGATGGAGCCGTTGGCGCCATTGTAGTACGGGGCGTCCGGGTTGTTCGAGAGCGGCGAGACGGCCTTGCCCACAAGGGCGATGATGTCGGCGCCGGTAGGTACGTGCCAGCCTTGCGGGCAGATGCCCTGGGCTCCTTCCAGCGCCTGGGCTTCTTCAACGCTCTTCAGGTCGCCGACCTTCAGGCCCAATGCGACTTCGGCCTGATACAGGTAACCGTTCTTGGCCACGACGGCCGGGTCGGTGGTGAATTCAGCGGCCGTCTTGGCGGCATTGACCTGAATCGGAGCGAAGACGCCGGCGGTGACGGCGCTCAGTTCCGTGGCCGGGGTGTAGCCTTCCGGCAAATAGGCCAGGTTCTGGGCCATCCACCACTTGCCGTCCTTCATCTTTACGACGTCGTACTTGACGCCGGCATAGGTGAAGTATCCCTCTTCCAGATTCTCAACGAAGTCCTCGTCGCTTCCTTCACCGGAAATCTCTCCGCCGTCGCCCCAGTTCTCGATCTCGCCCGCGAGGACGACCTTGATCTCGTCCTTGTTCACGATGATGGAGACGCTGTACTGCTTGCCGGCTTCCAGGGTGGCTTCGGTGAGCTTCTGGGAGAGCGCCTTGCCGCCGGCAGTCACGACCACCTCCAGGGCGACCTTCTGGCCCGGAACGATGGCATAGTACTTATCTCCGTCGGCAAACGCCTTGATATCAATTGCTTCCGCCGATGCGGAAACCGTCGCCGTGAGGTCGTCGGCAATCGTGGCGGTGGGGATGATCCCCTTGAAGACAACGCTCTCGATGGGCATTCCGGAGTTGTTCTGAGCCGTCACGACCAGGCGGCTGAGCCGGTGCTTGAACACCATCGCAACCTCGTTGGCGGTCGGAAGGACCTCCTCCTTTACGGCGGAGACAAAGTCGGAAGATGCCGTTCCGGCGGACTGGTCCGCAGCCACGGTGAACGACGTCGGGAAGGTGGATGCGTACGGATAATAGGCCTTGAGCGTGGACGCTTCGGTACCCTCTTCGTACCACTTCAGGTCGCCGGAGAAGGCGGCTCCGTCATAAGTAAGCCGGGCATTTTCAGCATATGCGCCCGCGGCGCGGAGGATGGTGAGGCCGATCTGGTCGCCATTCTCGAAATTGGTTTCGGTGGCGCGGGTAATGACCGGCTCGATGCGCACGTTGAACTGTGAATAGTCCACCGGCTGGGATTCAGGGTTTTTGTTGCAGGAAACGAGGGCCAGGACGGCCGCACCTGCCAGGATAAGTGCCTTCTTCATATCACAATGTGTTTATCAATAATTGTATTCGACTTTCAGGGTAACGGTTTCCCGGTTCTTTCCACCCAGATAGGTGGCGTTGAACGCGCGGGTCCAATAACCAAACAGTTGGAGGGACAAGCCCTCGACGGCGGGGAAGCGGTAGGTCAGGGCGCCGCCCATCCCGATCCTGGGAGCCATGTAATACTCCATTTTGCTGAGCCAGTTCTCCGTCAGCCGGACTTCTTGCGCCAGCGGATTGTCTACTTGGCCGCGGTCCAGCCAAAAGCCCTTGCCGCCCATCACGTTGAGGTCCACGTCGATGTCTTCCATGGAAAGGCTGGCGAGCAGGGTTGCGGACGCGTCCAGACGCTGGGTCTGGTCCGAAATCACGCGCGCGGCAGCGCTCTCGATCCAATAATTGCCGTCCAGGTCCAGCGTGATACTCTTGAGGACGCCTTTGTGGGGCAAGAATCCGACCTTGAAATCCACGCTCCGGCCGACCCGGTCCGAATCGGACTCGTATCCATCCCCGGAGTCCAGGATTTCCCGGAGCTGGTCGCGCATGCGCTGATAGGAAATGCGGTAGGTCCGGTCCACCTCGAAGCCCTCCCGGAGCGTTTCGAAGAAACCCTTCAGCGTGCTGCCCGGAAAACGGAAACGGGAATAGTCCCCATCCCCCGCCCGGCCGCGTTTCCAGACGATTCCGAAGCCGCCGGAGAACTCCGGACTGTGGTATTCTTCGTTGAATCCGTGGGCGAATTCCAGCACCGGGAAGATGCCCTGGTCCGGATCATACACGCTCGCACCATAGCCCATTCCCTTGTCGAAGAAAAACGGCAGGACGCCCTCCGCATCGACATTCGACGGGTCCATCTTGACCCTTTCCGTCCGCAGGCGGACCAGATAGGACGAAACGATGCACGCGTCGTCGTCCGACCGGAAAGTGAGGACGGGCTCCAGCTCCGCTTCCATCCCGAAGGACGAATGACGAAAGGCCGACCGCCTCGAATCGTTCGTTGCCTTGATGGTGGCATTCAGGCCCATCGCCCACAAGTATGAGAGGTCTGCCAGGAAACCGGTTTCCAGGCGGCCGGTCTGGCGGGACCCTGTCCCGGACGTATAATCCAGGAGGTCCATCGGGAAATAATCGGGCTCGACGAACAGGGACGACCGGTTATACTTCCCGGACTTCTGTTCAAGGGAGATGGACCCGGTCCACGAGGCATGGGCCCCATGGCGGACAAGACGGGCCTCCGTCCCGGCCGACCATTGGAAATAGGGCTCGAAAATGGGACGGAACCGTCCGTCTTCTATTCCGCTCCAGAGCGAAATTTCGTTCCGGGGAGCCCTGTGTTTCTCGTCCAGACGGAGCAAGCCTGTCTCCTGACCGCTCAGGAGGGCCGGAGAAAACAGGCAGAGAGCGATTCCTGCAAACATCAATACCCTCTTCATATCTCTCGTTTAAAAATTACATCCCAACGTCAGGCCGGCCTGCCAGCGGTCGCTTCCCAGGAATTCGAGCCGGAAAGCGCGCGTGTAGGAACCGGATGCTTCCAGATACAGTCCCCGGGGAAGGTTCCGCCGGAGGCCGAGACCGCCCACGATACGGGGTGCGGTCATGAACTCCCGCTTCCGCTCCCAGTCCGACACCAGGCGGAAGGGTTCGCTATCGGGGACGGCGGATTCGTCCGTAACCACGAGTCCCTGCTCGTGGCAGCTGCCCCATTGGCCCCGGACGCGGAAAAAGAGTTCCCAGGGCGCAGGCCCGGTGGCATAAGGATCTGCCAGCAAGCCGATGCGGCCGGAGAGCTCCAGATGGCGGACGGCCGTCGAAAGCGTATCGACATACGGGTAGGTCAGGGTGGAATACTCCCGGCCCGGCCGGTATCCGTATTCCAGCTGCAGCTGGCGGAGCCATCCCGGTCCGGTCAGGCTTGCGCTGTAGCGTTCTTCGCCGTTCTTCCGGCGATAGACACGGTTGTATCCGTAGATGGACGGCGTGGTGACGCCGCCGGACGTTTCCTTGTCCAGGACGGCCTCCCGGAGCGTCTGCGTACGGGATTCCAGATGGGCCCGGAAGAACAGCATATAGGAATCCAGGACGATTCCCGGAGGCATCCGGAAGGTGAAGTCGACATGTCCCCCGTGTCCGGGGAAACGGAACCAGTCATAGCCTTTCTCACCCACAAGACCTTCCGAATAATCATATCCCGCCTCCAGCAGGATCATGCTCTGCAAACAGGCCTGGACAGCCCCGCCGTGCGTGATTTCAGTTACCGGAAGCAGGCCTACGCCCGCCTCGTCCAGGTGGATGCCGGCCCCGTCCCAGACCTGGTAGGTGCCGTAATTCATTCCTTTGTTGAGGAAGGCATAATAGGTTTCCGCCGTGGCTGCGCCCACTTGCTCCGCATCCACGGATTCGGAAGTCTTCCGGAAGCGATAGGAGAGACCGAGGTCCAGGTCGACGTCCTGCTGGATGTGCCAATGATACAGGACTCCGGGGGAAACGGACAGGTTCAGGGCGTAATTCGTATGGCGGATATCCTTCCGTTTCGCATAATTGGAGGATTCGAATCCCGCCTGGAGGCCGAACACCCAGTTGATGCCCACTTCCCGGGCAAGGCCTCCGGCCACGGAGTAAGTCTGCCGAATCTTGGGACCCGGCGTAAACTCCAGAACGTCAATGGGATACTGGCCCGGCTGGAGGAACATCGAGCCGAACATCTCCTGTGAATTCCGCTGCTCGAAACGGACGTTTCCAAACAAGGTGGTCTGGGAAAGGTCCATCAGCGAGGCGGCCCGTACGCCGGCCGTCCAGACGTCGCGGCCGCCGTGCGGTGGCTTGAAACCGCCGTCTTCGTACGTGCCGTACAGGGCGGCCTCCGCATAGCGGGCGTCGCGGCTCTTGTCGAAGTACTCGGCATTGACATGGGACCTCAATACATCCGGGTTATAATCCGGTGCGCGCCACCCGGCCGGATTCTGGCTGCCGTTCCAGATGCTCTCCCCCACGACAGCGCGATACGGCTGCCCGAAGACGCCCAGCGGCACGAGCAGGCTAATGATGCAGGCTTTGTATCTCGCTCTCATAGAAGTCATTGCTTGAATTGTTAGAATCCACGAGCGTCTCGAAGCCGTTCGCGGACGTGGCCGCGTCGTCTACCTTGCGGCGGACGGTGTGCCCTTTGTAAATGTCGCTCAGCATGACAAATCCCGCGTCGGCCGCAGGGGAAAGCCGCTTGGCGTTGCCCGTGGAGCGACCATCGAACACTTCCACCCCGTCCACGACCCACTCATAGGGGACCTTGACAATCCGGTCGGCGCTGTTGCCGGGCGTTGTCTGCACCACGTCGGGCTGCTGGACGTATTCTTCGATGGAAATGTCCTTCGCACGGAACAGGACGAAGGTAGGCGAGGACAGGGAAACCGTATTCGCATTGGCCTGGCCCGTTTTGATGACCACCTTCGCATAGCGCTCGGGCTGCACCTTGTCGCCCGGGGCCGGATGATACAGCGTATTCGGGAAATAGGTGGGATTGTAGCACACGAACACGTCGGGGCGGTTCAGGTTGACCGACAGGGGATACTGGGCCGAATGGTCCACGGCGCCGCGCAAGGCGATGACCGCATCCTCTCCGGGCGCCAGCGGGAAGTCCTCTCCGCCTCCGGGCAGCTGCCAGACCACGGTGACGACCGGCGCGAAATCCGGGAACACCGTCTCTCCCGTTACGGGATCGTGGCTCACCCAGTTGTTCACGGCCGTGCTGTTGTACGGCGACAGGGTGCCAAAGCAGAGGCCATCCAGGTACTCCGTTTCGGTATCATTGTTATGGACGATGACGTACTGGTCGCTCTGGTAGGTGCCCTCTTCCGGCGCCTTGCTGCAGCCGCTGGTATATAATTCCTTGATAACGAGGGTTCCCGCTTTTGAATGAGACAGGGAAAGGTTCACGTTTCGCGGCTCCGTGACAACCACTTTGTCCGCCGTTCCGTTGAAGAGGTCGTGGTCGATCCGGTCGCTGCAGCTGATTCGGTAGATGCCGGAAGGGATCCGGATTTCCGCCTGGCCCCGACCATCGGTCCGGACGGTATAGGCCGCGCCGGAAGCGATGTCCTCCACGCGGACGGGCGCCCCCTCGTGTGCCGCGTCGGCAAACCCCTCCGGATAGACGGCTTTCACGGATAGCAGGTGCAGTCCGTCCGGCCAGGACGTCGGATTCTCGTCGGGAAGCGCGTGAAACGTGTCCAGGCAACCGGCAGCCAGCAAAGCGGCGGCCATCAGGAGAAAGGTGCGTTTCATAGCTTGATCCGGCAGGTAAGTCCATAATAGAACGCCGGGGTGAAGATGGCGCTCACGCCCGTGGCGTGGCTCTTCCGGTACGGCCTGGCGTTCGTGAAATTGTTCGCGAAGAAGGAAAGGGACACGTGTTTCCCGATTTCCTTGGTAAGGCTCAGGTTCGCCGACAGATAGGGGTCGTAGCCATCTTCGGCGAAAGTGTAGATGTTGCCGGAGCGGAGGATGAGCCGCTGCAGGACCGGGTCCGAAGCGGAAGCCTCCGTCCAGGCATGTTCGATTCCGTCCAGGCCGACATACGCGACGGGAGCCACGGCGGTATAGCTGTTGCCCTCGTAGATGTCTTTCCCGGTTGGTGTAAGGCTTTCCGCAGACACCGTGAAAGCGTGTGTGGAAAGGTTCCGCGCATAGCGCAGGAAGGTTGCCTCGATACGGCAGGTAAGGATCAGCCGTGCCTCCGGAATGTGGGTGATCGCGGTCAGATTGGCGTCCAGGTTCTGCGTGATCCGCCCGTTGGCAAGGGATGTCCCGCCCGCATAGATGCCCACATAAGGATAGGAATGATTCGGAAGCGTGGGGTGGGACCAGCCGGCCTGATAGTAGGCCATGGGGGTCTCGTCAAGGGTTTCCGTGCGCGTATAAGCAGCGTCCACACGGAAGCGCGTGCGAAGCGGACGGATCTCCGGGAAGTCCGCCGTCAGCTCCAGGCCGGAACGGACGACATCGGCCCCGCCGCTCTGCATGCGGCTTCCGACAAAGGTCCCGTCCTGCGCCCGGACGGCCATCGGAATATAGTATTCTTCGGCATTATTTCGCAAGTAAACGGCGCCAGTCTGGTGGTCAACGACCATTTCCGGGTTATTTGGCATGACAAAGCCCTCCGGAAGCTGCAGCATCCGCACGGAAATGGGGGAATACACGTTATCGAACTCGTACGGGTCCTTCGTTATGTTCCGGAACGCGGCAAGCGATACCTTCCAACCTCCGTTTTCAAAGTCGATTCCCACCTCCGCATTCCGGTTGGACTGCCAGCGGAGATCGGGATTGTACGTCATCGTGAACGGGACGGTGTAATACAGGTATGCGGCCTGGGATTCGTACGAGAAATCAAAGGTCCGGATGTCACGGTATTCCTGCCGGGGGAACAGGACATAGAAGCCCGGAAGCTTGCGGGTGATGCCCCAGCCGCCCCGGAGGGACAGCCCCTTCCCGATGTTCCAGCGTGCGTTCAGACGCGGCGAAAGCGTCTGCAGGTTCTTGTACTGCGAGCCTTCGATGAACACACGTTCGGCGCGGAGGCCGGCGCTTGCCTCGAAGCCCTTCCAGGAGAGCTTCTCTTCGGCATAAACGGCCAGGTTATGCATGTACGGATAATCCGTGTAGGGCCGCGGCCGGTAGCCGTTCGAGGCCAGGGCCGGGTCCTCATAGGACTCGCCGGCGCCCACGTTACCGTCGGCCTTCCACTGCACGCCGGCCTTCAGGGTGCTCTTCACGGCCCCGAAGTGGTGCAGCCAGTCATATTTGAGCGAGGCGGCATAATCCAGTTCGCGGGAGTCGGTCAGGCGGTCCGCATAGAAGGTAAGCGGCAGCATTGTGGCCAGGAAGTAGCCCTCCTCTTCGGCATGGACCGCCGGCTGCGGCGAGCCGAAAGAGTTGTACAGGTGCTCCCGGGTACGCGTATCGTGGTAATACACAGACCCTTCCAGACTCAGATTCGTAATCCAGGAACGGTTCAGCAACCAGGTTGCCTTTACGTGCGGGGTCAACAGGTTGTCCCGCGCCACCGTCCGCTCTTCCGAGAAGGCGTCCGGGTCGTCCTTGCTGTCCATGCCGCCGATATTGCCGGTAATCCCGGCCTCCAGCCGCAGGGCGTGGGCGAAGGTCCGGCTGTATTCCGCCGTAAAGCCCCGGCGCGTGTAGGACGTGTAAGGGGAGGTAAGTTTCTGTGTGGCACGTGTCCATTGGCCACTGAGGTTCAGCACGCCCTCGCCAACGGCGACGCCTTTGGAGACGGAGGCGTCGTACGTGCGCGGATTCACCGAAAAAGCGACCTGCAGGGGCGTGCGGCCTTTCCGGGTGGTCACCCGAACCATGCCGCTGCCCAAATCGCCGTATTCGGCCGAAGGGACGCCGGAAATGACTTCAACGGACTCGATGTTCTCCACCTGGAGGCTGCGCGTGTCCACTCCGGCCAGGCCGCCGAACGCCGCATTGTCCCCCATCCGTACGCCGTTCACCTCCACGGCGGTGCCGAAGGCCGCATTGCCGGCGGAGGATCCCCCGCCGCGCACCGTCAGTTCCGATGCGGCCGTCAGGTCCGGATTGACCGTCTTGCCGCCCGGCATCAGGGCCGCGATGTTGGACAAGCCCGACACCTGCAGGTGGTCCAGGGCCGTCCGTTCGATCTTCCGGGTGGTGTTCAGATTCTCCTTGGACTGCTCGGCCGTCACGACCACCTCCTGGAGGCCGAGTGTCTGTTCGAACAGGCTGATTTCAAGGGTTAAGTCCTTATCAACCAGAAGCTTCCGCGTGTCGGTAGCATAGCCCAGATTGCTGGTCTCCAGGGAATAGGTCCCGGGTTCCACGACGTCGAAGGAAAAGGCTCCTTTCGCGTCGGTGACGGCCCAGAGGTAATGCTCGTCCAGCCGAACCACGGCTCCCGCTACGGGCTCGCCCGACGCGGCATCCTTTACCTGTCCCCGCACGCGATGGGCGGCCCCCAAGGCCTCCGCACACGTGAGGAACAAAAACAATATGGGCAGGAATCGTTTCATCTTATATTGCAAAGATAAAAGTTTTCCTGCCTAAATACAATCCCCAATAATGGGTAGGCTCATTCGCCAGAATAGACGCCTTCGAAAAGGATCGCGCCGGACTCCTGCTCGCCGATGACGAAGGCGAAGGGATGGTCGGCCACGAAATTGACCACTTTCTCGGGCAAGGACGATTTCTCGGTCATCTCCACGACCGTGACGGCGGCGGCCTCCGTACCCCACTCGGCAACGCTCATTTTCGCCTTCTGGAGCACGCGGCTGATGAAGAAGCCGGGAGTGTCCCCGTCGAACATCCCATCGAATTCCGCAGCGATGTCGTCAAAAGCCCGGCGCATGCCGAGGGCCTTGAGGGCGTTGTTCAGCAGGAAGTCGCCCGAAACCTCGAATTTGGGCATCCGCAGATAGACCTGCGCATTGCTCTGGAGCTTGGAAATCAAGTCGTTCCAGGAAACGTCAGGCAACGCCTTCACCAGGGCGTCCAGACCATCGTTCTTCTTGGGCAGAAGGATGTAGAAGAAGAACTTGCCGGAGGCGTAAGGCAGGGCGACCACCTCGTAATCGCCCAGGTCGGCATAAGGGAAATACCGGCCGGACACCATATACGGAACCTTTTTCCGGGAGCCGTCGGCCTGGAGGAAGTCGTCTTCACGGGTGAACTCGCTGTTGAACATCGGGTCCCGGTCGCCACCCTGCCACCTGGCCTTGAAGTACAGGGCGTTCATCAGGAAGGCGGCCGCATTCGGGTTGACGTCGTCCAGCATCGGGTCGATGAGTCCTTCGGTATTCTTCCGGGCCCATCCGTTCACCTGCTCGAGCACCTTCGACTTGTCGTCGAACGACATGCTGGCCGCGGGGGCGTAATAATACTCCCGAAGCACCTTTCGGAAGGATTCCTTCAGCGGATACTTGTCCGTCACCAGGATGGCGTCGGCCATTTTGAGCGTAACGTCCAGGTCCACGGCGGGCAGCTGCTCGATCAGGACGCGGGCATAGGCGTTCAGGGCGCCCATCCCTTCGTGGCCGTATCCGAGCACGTCCAGCATCTCCTGCAGCGTCTCTCCCTCGGCTCCGTTCGCGGTCATCGCGAGCGCCAGCTGAAGGCTCAGCGGCGAGCACACAAAGCTCCCTTCATTCTCTTGTGAGAGTTGACGTAAAACCCTAAAGGACATTTTGTTCCCTTCGCGGATAAAGCCTTGCTGCCGCTCATCCAGATTCACGCGGGTAAGCGCCGTCTGCGGGGCAGGCTGCTCAATGGCAAAGGCTTCGTCCAGGACAACCTCGTTCTGGGGCTTTTCACAAGCAGCCACAAGCAGGACTGCCGTCAGGATCAAATACCGAGTTTTCATATTCGCCACGTTTTGTCTGTAAAGATAATCCCAATTAAGCGGAATCTTGCATCCAAACACGAAAAAACCGGCTCGCTGAGCCGGCTTTCCAGGGATTCCTACAGGTTCCTGAGCAGGTTCGTCAGGGACACCTTCCTGTCGATCATCGCGCGGAGGTCTTCGATCTTCACGCGCTCCTGGGTCATCGTGTCGCGGTCGCGGACGGTGACGCAGCCGTCGACGAGGGTGTCGTGGTCAACGGTCACGCAGAAAGGCGTGCCGATGGCGTCCTGACGGCGATAGCGCTTGCCGATGGAGTCCTTCTCGTCGTACTGGTAGGAGAAGTCGTACTTGAGTTCGTCCACCACCTTCTGGGCCACCTCGGGCAGGCCGTCCTTCTTCACGAGCGGCATCACGGCCACCTTGATCGGGGCGAGCGGGGCGGGGATCTTCATCACGACGCGGGTCTCGCCGTTCTCAAGCTTCTCCTCCGTGTAGCTGTGGGCCAAGACGGCCAGGCACATGCGGTCTACGCCGATGGAAGTCTCGATGACATACGGGGTATAGGACACGTTCTCCTCGGGGTCGAAATACTCGATCTTCTTGCCGGAGAACTTCTGATGGTTCCCCAGGTCGAAGTTCGTGCGGCTGTGGATGCCTTCCAGCTCCTTGAAGCCGAACGGGAAGTTGAATTCGATGTCGGTGGCGGCGTTGGCGTAGTGGGCCAGCTTCTCATGGTCGTGGAAACGGTAGTTCTCCGCGCCCATTCCGAGGTTCACGTGCCACTTCATGCGGGTTTCCTTCCACTTCTTGAACCAGTCGAGCTCGGTGCCGGGCTTGATGAAGAACTGCATTTCCATCTGCTCGAACTCCCGCATGCGGAAGATGAACTGACGGGCAACGATCTCGTTGCGGAAGGCCTTGCCGATCTGCGCGATACCGAACGGGATCTTCATGCGGCCGGTCTTCTGGACGTTCAGGTAGTTCACGAAAATGCCCTGGGCGGTCTCCGGACGCAGGTAGATGAGGTTGGCGCCGTCGGCCGTGGAGCCCATGGACGTGGAGAACATCAGGTTGAACTGACGCACCTCGGTCCAGTTGCAGGTGCCGCTGATCGGGCACACGATATTGTTGTCGATGATGATCTGGCGGTACTCGGCGAAATCACTGGCCTGCTCGGCGGCCACGTAGCGGTTGTGGACCTCGTCCCACTTGGCCTGCTCGCGCAGCACGTTGGGGTTCGTGGCGCGGAACTGGGCCTCGTCGAAGGAATCGCCGAAACGCTTGCGGCCCTTGGCGACCTCCTTGTTTATCTTCTCCTCGATCTTCCCGAGGAAATCCTCGATGAGGACGTCGGCGCGGTAGCGCTTCTTGGAGTCCTTATTGTCGATGAGCGGGTCGTTGAAGGCGCCCACATGGCCGGAAGCCTCCCAGATACGGGGGTGCATGAAGATGGCCGAGTCGATGCCCACGATGTTCTCGTTCAGGCGGGTCATCGCCTCCCACCAGTAATTCTTGATGTTGTTCTTGAGCTGGACACCCATCTGGCCGTAGTCGTACACGGCGGCGAGTCCGTCATAAATCTCGCTGGACGGGAAAATGAACCCATATTCCTTGCAATGGGCCACCAGCACCTTGAAAAGTTCGTCCTGTGTCATATTCAATTATTTAGCTCGCAAAATTACGCAAAAATTTCCGGAAACGCCGCCCGGAGGGAAGGTTTCGCGATCTCAGCCAGGGGTATCTTTACGAAATCGCGCTCGCCGATCCGGGGATGTGGAACCGTAAGTTCCTCCAAATCAATTCGTTCCTTACCGTAGAAGAGGATGTCGATGTCGATCGTGCGGTTGTGATAGACGCGCCGGCCGTCAACATCGTATTCCGGGGTGTCGTTGCGTCCGAGCATGCGCTCGATCTCCTTGCAGAGGCCCAGGATCTCCATCCCGTGCTCTTCGGGAGTCCCCTTCCGGAAGATCCGGTACAGGACGCAGGCGTTCAGGAACTTGTCCCCCCTGAATCCCCATGCCTTGGTCTCAATGATGCGCGAAAGGGCCGTGTAGTGGCAATCAAAGGCCTTGTCCAGCGCGGCAAGCGCTGCCTGGATGTTCTCCAGGCGGTTTCCCTGGTTGGATCCCAGACCCAGATATACGCTCACAAAGGCCATCAGCTCAGTTTCCCGTAGTCGTCTTCCTCGTAGTCCATGCCCAGTTCCACGCGGGCCTCCTCCGACAGCATGCTCCGGTCCCAGACCGGTTCGAAGGTCAGTTCGATGGTGCAGCCCGTTACGCCGGGAACGCGCTTGACGCTCTCTTCCACCTCGTGCATCACTTCGTCGGCCATCGGGCAGTTCGGAGCCGTGAAGGTCATCAGGATGGAAACTTTCCGGTCCTTGTCGATGTTCAATTCATAAATGAGCCCCAGGTCGTAGATGTTCACCGGAATTTCCGGATCGTACACCTGCTTGAGAGCCAGGATTACGTCGGCATAGAGCGGCTGGAGGGCGGCGACATCCTCGGCCGTGAGGACGGCGGGGGCCTTCGAAACGGCGTCCTGCGCCATCTTCTTGATGGTTTCAATCATGGAAACCAGGCCGTTGGCCCGCGTCGGGGACAGGTTCTCGCGAAGACCGATCTCGTTCACGAAGCCGAAGTCGTCCGCCGCGATCTCCTCCGGCGTGCGGCCGGAATAGACGCTGATGAGGAGAGAAATGATGCCTTTGGTGATGATGGCGTCGCTGTCGGCCCGGAAATACAGTTTTCCGTCCTTCGTTTCGCCGTCCAGCCACACGCGGGACTGGCAGCCCTTGATGAGCTTCTCTTCCGTCTTCTCCTCTTCGGGATAGGCGTCCAACGCCTTCCCCAGCTCGATCAGGTATTCATACTTGTCCAGCCACTCGTCATACATCGAGAACTCCTCGACGACCTGTTGTTTCTTTTCCGCTAAGGTCATACCAACATCGATATCGCTTTATTCAAACTGCTTACGAAGTATTCAGCCTCCTCCATCGTATTGTACGGAGCGAAGGACACGCGGAGCATCCCGGTCACGCAGAAACGATCCATCAACGGCTCGGCGCACATCTGCCCGGAACGGGCCGCAATGCCCATTTTGTCCAGAATGAGGGCCAGATCTTCCTGGTGCGCGCCCTCGACGGAGAAAGAGAAAAGCGGGACCTTCTGCACCGTTCCCCGTGGAACACCATAAAGGTGGATGCGGGGATTGTTGGTCAGGGCATCCAGCAGATACTCCGTAATATTCTTTTGGTTTTCAATTACTTCCGGATCGGTTTTGAATACCTGCGCCAGGGCGAGCGCCTCCTGGAGGGCCGGGACGGCATTGAAGTTCTGTGTTCCAGCCTCGAACTTGCCAGGGACGGGAGCATAGCTGGTCCCGGAGAACGAAACCGTCTCGATCATCTCCCCGCCACCCATATACGGGGGCATGGCTTCCAGCCATTTCTTCTTCCCGTACAGGACACCGGTTCCGGTGGGGCCGTAAACCTTGTGTCCGGAGAAAGCGTAGAAATCACAGTCCAACTCCCGGACGTCCACTTTTTCGTGGACGCTCCCCTGAGCGCCGTCCACCAGCACCGGAATGCCGTGAGCGTGCGCCATCCGGACGATTTCCTGTACCGGGTTAACAAGGCCTAACACATTGGAAATGTGAGAGATAGCTATAATTTTAGTGCGCTGAGAAATCAGTTTTTCCAGAGAGTCGGCCTGCAGGACGCCGAATTCGTCAATCTCAAGGACTTTCAGGACCGCTTTTTTGCGGGAGCAGAGCAGCTGCCAGGGAACGATGTTCGAATGGTGCTCGGCGACCGAGACGATGATCTCGTCCCCCTCCCCGACGAAGGCTTCCCCGAAACAAGAGGCGACCAGGTTGATGGACATCGTCGTTCCGGAGGTAAAGACGATTTCTTCCCGGGAGCCGGCGCTCAGAAAATCGCGGACTGCGTCCCGGGTTTTCTCATATTCCTCCGTCGCATCCACGGCCAGCCGATGAACGGCCCGGTGAATGTTGGCGTTGGCATCCAAGGCGAGCGCCCGCTCTTTTTCCAGGACGGCCAGCGGACGCTGGGCTGTGGCCGCATTGTCCAGATAGACAAGCGGCTTTCCCCACACGCGGCGGTCCAGGATCGGGAACCGGCTTCTGATTTCTTGTACGGTCATTGCTCTTTGATAAGTCTGCAAATTTACATATTTTTGCGATATGATAGAGTATATTAAAGGACAAATCATCGATCTCACGCCCGCAGAGCTCATCCTTGAATGCGGCGGCATCGGGTACAGCATCCTTATCTCGCTCCAAACCTTCGAAGCCCTGCAGGGCAAGACGGAAGCCGTCGCCTACATCCATCATTATATCCGGGAAGACGAAGAACTCTTCTACGGTTTTGCAACCAAAGACGAGCGGGAGCTGTTCCGACTGCTGATCGGGGTATCCGGCATCGGCGTCAGTTCCGCGCGCATGATGCTTTCCTCGCTCACGTCCGACGAAATCCGGAACGCCATTCTGTCGGAAGACATCAACCGGATCAAAAGCGTCAAGGGAATCGGCCTCAAGAGCGCCCAGAGGCTGGTTTTAGAGCTTAAAGACAAGATTGTCAAGGGTGCGGGATCAGACACCGGAACCATCTTCAAGGCCGACACGAACGCTCTGGTGGACGAGGCCACAACCGCGCTGGTCATGTTGGGTTTCTCCAAAGCCGCAATCGGGAAAGTCATGCCGGCTATCCTCAAAGACAACCCGCAGGCCCGCGTCGAAGACATCATCAAAGCAGCGCTGAAACGTCTTTAAAGGACAACAATCACGGTTTGAGAAAGATAGAGGGTCCGGCCTCATGAAAAAATCGTCCGGACCCTCTATCTTTCTCTATTCTTTGAAGCTTATTACACGATTTGGTTCCACGTGGAACAAAATCATCTTCCGAAATAGACAAGAAGAACGGAAATATCTGCGGGAGAAACCCCGGAGATACGCGATGCTTGGGCAATAGTTTCCGGCTTATAGCGCTTTAATTTCTGCCTGCACTCAATTGAAAGCGAATGAACGCGGTCGAAATCGAAGTCAGAGGGAATCTTGATATACTCCAAGCGGTTATTCTTTTCGGCTTGCTGCTTCTCCCGCTGAATGTATCCGTCATATTTGATAGCAATTTCAACGGATTCGACAACATCCGGAGAGAATGTTCCACATGGAACAATTCGCATCAGCTCAGCCAGAGAAAGCTCCGGACGGGCAACAAGATCGGCCAGACGACGGGAATCCGTCAAAGGAGCAGAATCAACCGTGGCCAAATAATCATTGACCAAATCTGCACGAATCTTTTTCGACTCACAGATTTCAGAAAGTCTCTCTACCTGCTCACGCTTATGACAAACAGCGCTGTAGCGGGCCTCAGAGGCCAAACCGATTGCATGAGAACGTTCTGTCAGACGGAAGTCGGCATTATCCTGACGAAGCAGAATACGGTATTCCGCACGAGAAGTAAACATCCGATAGGGCTCGTCCACGCCTTTATTGATCAGGTCATCGATCAGAACACCAATATATGCTTCGTCCCGACGCAATACAAACGGATCTTGTTCGGACACCTTCCGGTGGGCGTTGATTCCCGCTATAAGGCCCTGGGCCGCAGCTTCTTCGTAACCGGTCGTACCATTGACTTGTCCAGCCAGGAAAAGGTTGTCAACGACACGGGACTCCAGGGAATACTTCAAATATTGAGGGTCGAAATAATCGTACTCGACCGCATAGGCCGGCTTGAAGACAACAGCCTGTTCCAACCCGGGAATGGCATGCAGGGCCTCCAACTGAACTTCTTGAGGTAAGGAGGAAGAAAATCCTTGCAGGTAGTATTCCGGGTTGTTGCGGCCCTCCGGCTCCAGGAAAAGCTGATGGGAGTCCTTGCCGGCAAAGGTGCGGAGCTTGTCTTCAATACTCGGACAATAGCGCGGACCGCGGCCGTGTATCACGCCGGTAAAAAGCGGAGAACGGTCAAAACCCGTACGAAGGATGTCGTGCACTTTCTCGTTCGTATACAGGATATAGCACTCCATCTGGGGTGCGCCCGCCTGGATAGCAGAGGGAACATCCAGGAACGAGAATCGCTCGGGCGAGGGGTCGCCGGCCTGGACAGGCAAAGAGGATAGATCGACGGAACGGACATCGATCCTCGGGGGAGTCCCGGTCTTCATCCGCTCGGTCGGAATGCCGAGAGAAGCAAGCTGGTCAGAGATCCCATAAGCCGCCGGCTCGCCGATACGCCCGCCTTCGAAAGAATGCGTACCGATAAACATCCGGCCATTCAGGAAGGTTCCGGCGGTCAAAACAACCGCGCGAGAATGGAATTCTGCCCCCGTAACCGTACGGATGCCCGCCAAAACGCCATTCTCAAAGAGAAGATTGGCGGCAAAATCGGCGTAAATACTTAAGTTACAATTACTTAGCAACACCTCGCGCCATTTCAGCGAAAAGGCGAGTTTGTCGCATTGGGCGCGCGGACTCCACATGGCCGGGCCCTTGGAGCGGTTAAGCATCCGGAACTGAAGGGTAGCTGCGTCCGTAACCACTCCGGTCCACCCGCCAAGCGCATCGATCTCCCGGACGATCTGTCCTTTGGCAATTCCTCCGACAGCCGGGTTGCAAGACATCTTCGCCAAGCCGTTCAGGTCGGGCGAGACGAGCAAGACGGACGAACCGAGGGACGCGGCGGCCATCGCGGCCTCGCATCCGGCGTGCCCGCCACCGATGACGATGATGTCGAAAAAGGGAATCATACGAGCTCCCGAAGCGAAAGATAATAGTTTTCCTTTGCGCGCATCTCGGCAATGTCCTCCTGGGTATGGTCGTCGTAGCCGATCAGATGCAGGACGCCGTGGACGATTACGCGATTCAGTTCATTCTCGAATTCAGTACCGTAGAACTGCGCATTCTCCCGGACCGAGTCAACGCTGATGAACAGGTCTCCGCTCAGGCGGTCGCCCTCACAGTAATCAAACGTAATGATGTCCGTGAAGTAATCGTGCTGAAGGTACTTCATGTTGACATCCAGAATGTAATTATCCGAGCAGAAAATGATGGAAATATCGCCCAGACGGCGGATCTCGCTCTCCGCCACCAGCTTGAGCCAGCGGTTTGTCAGGCGTTTTTCCTTGAAATTGAACTTTGTGTCTTCGGTATAGTAGGAAACCATCAGCTGTAGTTTTCTGCAAATCTACAACGAAAATTCGGACTGCTGAAAAATAATGTGTAATTTTGCAAGATTGAATCAGTTAGAGGATTTAGAAGAAGGTATGAGTCAATACAAGACCGAGAAAGCCGTATTCGTGGGCGTCGTCCTGGAAAAGGGGGGAGAAAGAAAGGTACAGGAGTACCTGGACGAGCTCCAATTCCTTGCCGAAACCGCCGGAGCGATTGGCGACAAGATGTTTCTCCAGCGGATGGACCGGCCGGACAAGGCCACCTATATCGGCACGGGGAAGCTCCAAGAAATCAAGGCATACTGCGAAGAAAACGAAGTCCAATACGTCATCTTCGACGACGAGCTTACGGGCACCCAGCAGCGCAACATCGAAAAGATCATCGAATGCAGCGACGTCATCGACCGGACCAGCCTGATTCTTGAAATCTTTGCCCAGCGGGCCAAGACTTCCTATGCGAAAATGCAGGTGGAGCTGGCTCATTACCAGTATATGTTGCCACGACTGGCCGGCATGTGGACGCACCTGGAGCGGCAGCGGGGCGGCATGGGAACCCGAGGCGGTATGGGTGAAACCCAGATCGAGGTGGACCGCCGTATCGTCAAGCAGCGCATCTCCAAGCTCAAGGAGGACCTGAAGAAGGTGGACCGCCAGATGGCCACCCAGCGGGGGAACCGCGGAAGCCTGGTGCGCCTGGCGCTGGTCGGCTATACGAACGTGGGCAAAAGCACCCTGATGAACCTTCTCGCGAAGTCCGACGTATTCGCGGAAAACAAGCTGTTCGCCACCCTGGACACCACCGTAAGAAAGGTCGTCATCGAAAATGTCCCCTTCCTGCTGTCGGATACCGTCGGCTTTATCCGGAAGCTGCCTACGCAACTGGTGGAAGCCTTCAAGAGTACCCTGGACGAGGTCCGGGAGGCCGATGTCCTCGTGCACGTGGTGGACATCTCCCACCCCGACTTTGAAGAACAGATGCAGGTGGTGGAACAGACCCTTCGCGACATCGGTGCGCAGAACAAGCCTGTCTTCGTGGTTTTCAACAAGGTGGACGCCTATACCTACGAACCCTACGACGAGTTCTCCCTCACGCCGAAAGAGGCCCGGAACCGCACCCTGGACGAACTGAAAAACAGTTGGATCGCCCAGGAGAAAACCCCGTGCATCTTCATCTCCGCCAAGGAGAAGATCGGCATCGACAAACTCCGGAACGACCTGTACAAGATGGTGGCGGAAATCCACGCGGGCCGTTATCCCTTCGACAATTTCCTATGGTAATGAAACGATACTTGATCCTGGCGCTGGCCCTGCTCTCCCTGGCGGGGAGCGCCGCTGCCCAGGAAACGCAATCCAGCCAGGTGTTCTCCGGAATCTTCCGGGGAAAGCTGCCGAACACGTATCCCTTCAAGTACAACGGCAACTATTTCTGGTCCCAGAAAGCCTTTGAGAAAGGCTCTGTCCTATACAACGGGAAACAGTATGACGACGTAAGCCTCAACGTGGACGCCTACGCCGGAGAACTGCTGGTCCGGCCGATCGAGGGCGTGAGCGCCATCTCCGTCTTCAGGGACCAGGTCGCCTGGTTCACGATGGGAAACCGGCGGTTCGTCAACCTGAAATACCTGGGCTGGGAAGACACCCCCGAAGAGTACTACGAAGTCATCCGCGACGGCGAGGTCCCCCTCCTGCGCCTCGTGAAGAAGAAAATCCGCTTCGAGACGGCCACAACCGCCCTGATGATGCTCGGCTACGAGGACCCCGATTACGACTTCGCCGTCACCACGTTCTTCCAGCTCGAAGAAACCTTCTATGCCCTGGAGAACGGACAACTTAAGAAAATCCGGAAAAAACAGCTGCAAAAGCGCCTCCGAAGCGAAGCGGGAGCGCCTTCGCTCGGCATCGAAAACGTGGTCTGGCACAACCTCGTGCCTGAAACACCGTCGGGAACGGTTGCCGCGGCCAATCTGCCCGGAACCGGTATCGGGCTGCCGGACAAGTACTTCTCCAGCCAGGAAAAGGACACCACGGTCGTGCAGTACGTGGACAACGCGATCCTCGCAACCTATCGGAACAAGGTGTACACCGTCGGCGACGCCACCCTGGACAAGGGACAGGCGCGGAAGAATGTCAGCGGAACCGTCACCGAAGCGGAGACCGGCGAGCCGATGTACGGGGTGGTCGTCTATGACGACAGGACCAAGAGCTATGTGCGCACCGACCGCCGGGGCGCATACCGGATTTCCCTCCCTGGCGGCGAGAACGTCCTGAATTTCAGCGCCGACGGCAAGGAAGACCTGGCCCTCCGGGTCATCGTCCTCTCCGACGGCGGACTGAACGTGATGATGACCGACCGGGTGACGATGCTCAAGGAGGCCGTGGTCTCGGCCGAAAGCATGGCCCAGCACCGCAGCACCGAAATGGGCGTGGAAAAGGTCAGCGTGAAGACGATGAACAAGATTCCGTCGGCCTTCGGCGAAGGGGACGTGATCAAGGCTGTGCTTACCCTCCCGGGCATCAAGAGCGTGGGCGAGGCGTCCGGCGGATTCAACGTCCGCGGCGGTTCGGCCGACCAGAACCTCGTCCTGTTCAACGAGAACACGATCTATAACCCCACCCACATGTTCGGCATCTTCTCCGCCTTCAACCCCGACATCGTGGACGACATCGAACTGTACAAGAGTTCCATCCCGGCCGAATACGGCGGACGAGTCTCCTCCGTCCTGAGCGTCGGGACCAAGGACGGCGACATGCAGAAATGGAAAGGGTCCGCCGGCATCGGCCTCCTGACCAGCCGCCTGCACCTGGAAGGTCCTCTGAGCAAGGGGAAGACCTCGGTCATCCTGGGAGCCCGCACCACCTATTCCAACTGGATTCTGAACCTCCTGCCGGAGAACAGCGCCTATTCGGGCGGCTCCGCCGGTTTCACCGATGCCAACCTGGGCATCACCCATCGGATCGACCCGGACAACACCCTCCAGGCCTACGGTTATTTCGCCACGGACCGCTTCTCCTTTGGCGGGGACACGACCTTCCGGTACGGCAACATCAACGGATCCCTGGCCTGGAAGCACCGGACCGCCGACGACGGTTCCCTGCAGGTCAGCGCCGGCTACGACCGGTACACCAACCGCATCTCGGCCCATATGTGGGAGTTCGGCGCCTACGACCTGGACACCTACATCCGCCAGGGTTTCTTCCGGGTGAACCGGAAACGCCCCCTGGGCGAGGCGAACACCCTTTCCTACGGCGTCCACCTGACCGGCTACGCCCTGGACCCCGGCATCATGACTCCTTTCGGGGATTTCTCGGAGGTCAAGGCCCGCAGCCTGGACCGCGAATATGCCCTGGAACCGGCCGCCTATGTTTCCGATTCATGGAAAGCCTCGGATGTGCTCTCGCTCGAGGGCGGACTCCGGATGTCGGGATTCTATTCCCTCAACGGCAAAAAGATGTACGGCGCCCCGGAGGTCCGCCTGTCCGGCAAGTATTCCCCGCTGGAGAACCTTTCCTTCAAGGCGGGCGTGAATTCGCTGACGCAGTATATCCACCTGATTTCCAACACGTCGGCCGTTTCGCCGATGGACACCTGGAAGCTCAGCGACGCCGACATCAAGCCCACCTGGGGCTGGCAGGGCGCCGCGGGAGCCTACTGGACCGAACTGAACACCGGTATTGACTTCTCGGCGGAAACCTACTATAAAGAAACCTACCAGGCCCTGGACTACAAGGCCGGCGCAACCCTGTCCATGAATCCGGATCTCGCCCAAGACCTCCTTCCCGTGAAGGGACGCTCCTACGGCGTGGAGCTGATGCTGAAGAAGACGACCGGCAAGATCACGGGCTGGCTTTCCTACAGCTATTCCCGCGCGCTCCTGAAAGAAATGCAGGACCGCGGCAACGAGACCATCGCCGGAGGCAACTGGTACAACGCCCCTTACGACAAGCCACACGAGCTCAAGTTCGTGGGCAATTTCGCCCTTACGCACCGCTACAGTTTCTCCGTGAACATCGACTACTCCACAGGCCGTCCGGTCACCGTGCCGGTCGGCGCATACTATTTCGGCGGAAAATACCGGCTGGCCTACTCGGAGAGAAACGCTTTCCGGATTCCGGATTACTTCCGCGCCGACGTCGCCTTCAACATCGACCCGGGCCACTACCTGAAAGCGATCCTGCACACGACCATCACCCTGGGCGTCTATAACGTCACCGGGCGCAAGAACCCTTATTCCGTCTTCTTCCGGCCCGACATGTCCGGGAAGACGCAAGGCTATATGCTGTCGGTCTTCGCCACCCAGATTCCGTACATCAACCTCAACATCCTGTTCTGATGAGAAAACTACTGCATATGGCGGCCCTCCTGTTCTGTGCGACGGCCTGTATCTACCCGTTTGACCCGGATCTGGGCGAAGCGCCGAAGGGGATCCTGGTGGTTGAAGGCGACATCCTCGTCGGCGGGACGACCCTCGTCCGCCTGGGAACCATGGAATCCATTCATTCCGGATCCCGGCACTCTGACTTGCCTTCCGGCATGACCGCGGAACAAGCCGCCGCCCACGTCTGGGTGGAAGACAGTGACGGAGGCATCTATGAAGGGCACCTCGCCGAAACCTCTCAACCGGTGTTCGCCATCGACACGGAAAAGGCGCCGGCCGACAAGGAGTTCCGCGTGTGTATCGAGATTTACGATGCCCTGTATTCCAGCGACTGGTCCCAGGCTCTCCAGGGACCGGAAATCAAGGATATCGTCTTCACCCCGAACGACCGGTCCGTTTATGTCTGCGTCTCTCTGGACGGTGGTCCTGAGGCAACCGGGTATGTCGCCCTATCCTATGACGAGACGTGGGAGTTCCACGCGGAATATACGCTGGAATACGTCGTCGATACCGCCTCCTGGACGGTCGTCATTCCCATGAATCCGCCCCGGCAGGAGAATTACTGGTGCTGGAGAAGTTCCGACAACCACATCACCTATCCCTTGGACTTCACCGGGATGGGGAGCAACGGGGTCACCGCGTATCCGCTCTTCTCCTTCTATCGCTCCGACAACCGGAACCACAAGAAATACTGCGTGAACGTAAAGGCCCGGACCATTTCCAAGAAGACGTACCAGTACCTGAGCCATCTGGACGAGACTTCCGACGGCAGCGGGGACCTCTTCACCCCGAACCCCGGAGAACTCCCGGGCAACCTCCGCTGCGAAACCGACCCCGAACGCCGGGTCCTCGGTTACATAACGGCTTCCCGGGTCACCAGCAAGCGGGCGTTCTTGGACAGCCGCTACCATATCCTCGTCAGGCCGGAAATCGGCGCCCTGTCCTTCATCACCCAGGACCTCTATCCCAACTATTACTACGCCGGATTCCTGCCGCTGGCGGAAAATCCGAACCACAGCACCGAGGACGACCTGGAGAGGCTATATGGCTGGGGCCCGATGCGCTGTTACGACTGCGTCGCCGCCGGCGGAACAAAGGAAGAACCTGATTTCTGGAAAGAACAATGAAACGATTTCTACTGATAATCCTTTCCCTGGCCGCCGCATTGTCGGCCCGGGCGGCGGGCGCCCCCGTCGAGCGCATCTATGTTTCCACGGACCGGGCCGTCTATATCGCCGGAGACGCCGTCTGGTGCTCGCTGTTCTGCCTGGACGAAAACGGCCGGTATTCGAACCAAAGCGCCGTTGCCTACCTGGAACTCGTTTCGACGGACGGAACGGCCGCTACGGCCAAAATAGGCCTTTTGGAGGGTCGTGGGGCCGGTTCCTTCCGGATTCCCGTGACCACGCCGACGGGGAATTACCGCCTCGTCGCCTACACGGCCGTCAACGCCGAAGAGGAAGGGGCGCCCTGGCAGGCCGGGTCCCGCCTCCTTTCCGTCTTCAACACCACGTCTACCGCCAGGATCTCCAACGGAGTGGACCTGATGGACGCCGGGACCTATGAGCGGCTGGAGACGCCGGCTGCGGCCCGGGAAGGGGCCGTGGAACTGTCGATGGCCGCCCGCCAGCGCCGCGGTGCTCCCGTCTCCCTGATCCTTCACAACGAAGGCGTCGCCGCCGACCTGTCCCTCTCCGTCTATCACGACGACCTGGTCCCGCCGACACCTGAAAACGACTTGGAAGACTTCCGGAAGGCTCTCCCGACATCCATACGGCTCCGTCCCGGCGCCCGCGGCATTCCTGAATATGACGGCGAAGTCATTTCCGCCCGGATTCGCGGAACCCGGATCCAGAACCCCGAAGACCAGTCGGTGGCCACGCTTTCTTCGGCCGGCGCTCCTTCGAACCTGTACATCGGCCGTACCGAAGGCGACGACCGGGTGTCATTCTACACCTCCAACATCTACGGCAACCGGGAAATCGTCTGCGAGGTCTCCCAGCTGGACCGCCGCGAAGGTTATATCGACTTCGAAAGCCCCTTCATCCGTCCCGAGGCGGAAGGAATCCCGAACCTGGTCCTGAGCCCCGCCCAGAAAGAGGCCCTGACGGCCCGGAAAGCAGCCCTGCGGGCGGAGAAGAACCTCCGCATCGACACCCTCACGACCTTCATGACCCACCGGAAAGACCTGCTGTTGGACGGCCTGTCCTACCGCCGCTATCACCTGGATGACTATACCCGCTTTCCGTCCGTACAGGAAATCGTGGTGGAGATCCTCCCCGAACTCCGCCTTCTGAAAAACCGGAACGGACAATGGTCTCTCGAACTGTTTTACACCGACGCCGCCAATGCCCGGACGATTCGCTCCGACTACATTCTGGTCATGATGGACGGCGTGCTCCTGAGCAACCTGGACGCTCTTGTCTCCTTCGACGCGATGCTGCTGGAAGACATCGACATCTACCGTCAGCCCTTTGCCTGCGGAGCGCTCGTGTACAACGGTCTCGTAAATTTCATCACCAAGAAGAACTACGTCACCGCCCTCCAGTTCCCGGCTAACGTCCGGGTCCTCGATTTCCAGGGGGTCGCCTATCCGGTGGCCTACGGCGGCGCCGTCCCCGAAGGTGACGGTCCAGACCTCCGCCAGCTGCTGTACTGGCATCCGGCCATGAAGCTGGAGGCGCAGTCCGACTACCGCCTGGAGTTCCGTGCTCCGGGCTACTCCGGCCGTTTCAGGGTCGTGGCAAAAGGATTCGCGGCCGACGGAAAGCCCGTCAGCCGCGAGTTTACGTTCGAAGTGGAATAGGGGATTCCCGTCAATAAACGTTTCCGGTCACCGACTCGGGAACCGCGTCTATCTTTTTATAGGAATCCACTTCCTTTCCACCCGGCAGGTTGAGCGACAGCGTCGTTCCCTCCAGGGCAGCCTCGTAAGGGCCCCATTTGGTTCCGTCCGCATAGGTGCCGGAAAGGAGTTTTTCGTCCTTGTTCATGGAATAGGTCCCGGTGAAATGGGTATATCGTCCTTCTCCGATCTTCTGGTACAGGTCAAAGGACCCGGACGCGGAAAAGACGAGATAGACGCTTACCTGCTCGCCGCCCACCATGGCCCGCGTGGTCACGGCGGAAAGCTCCCAGGAGCCCGTCACGTCGACAGCCGGATTCAGGTCTTCCGGCTCATTCCGGTGGCATCCGGCCAAAACGGCGAGGGATGCCAGTACAAACAGGATCTTCTTCATCATAACCATCCTCCCGTACCGTTGCCACCGTCCGCTTCGCGGGCGATGAGGGAAATACTTTGGGTCAGTTCCATGCCTCCGGGAGGATTGTTTCCTCCTCCCACATGGTCACCACCGCCCACGGCGGTGATAGTAATCTTGCCGGAACCAATCGCCGTCGGGTGCACATACAGGCGTCCGAACTGGACGTATGCATAGCCGTTCTCATCCACCACTGCCGGATATTTGTCCGCATTGGTGGGAGAAACCTTCTGCAGGCCCATCGACGTCACCGCCGATTCAGGAACCTCCACCTTCAGGTAAGTCAGGCTCACGGAAGCCGTCCCGAAAGCAGAAGAAAGGTCAATCCACTGCTCGCGTCCAATCTGGGACGTGAGCGTGGGAAGGCCTTCGATGTGCATCATCAGGCGCCAGGCGTCGATGGCGCCGGTCCCCATCTGATGATAGTACGGAGCCATGCTGAAAGAGGAATATCCGCTCAGGGCCTTTTCTTTGGTGGCACCGATCCGCTGGTCGATGTCGCTCACCGAAGCGAGGATCATCCGCTTGAATTCATCGCGGGAGAACGTCTTGCCCTGCTGCTTCGCATAAGACAGCGCCAAGGCGACAACACCGCTCACATGCGGACAGGCCATCGAAGTGCCCTGCATGTAACCATAATCTTCACCATAGATTTCTTTCGGAACCGTGGACAGTACCATCGATTTTTCGCCAACGCCGTGATAATATTCACCGCCCGGAGCAGCGATATTGCAGCCGGGTCCATAATTGGTATAGTATGCCGGCAGGTAATCAGGTCCGAAAGAGGACACGCTGATAATGTCATAGAACGCTCCGGGATAATGGGCGTATCCGTGGTTTTCGTTTCCCGCCGCAAAAATGGCGATGTTTCCATCCAGGACAGGATTGTTGTCTGAAGCCTCGAAATAATGGATAGCATCGATTTCCGCCGTTCCAACAGCACGTTTGTAGGCATTGTCGGAGGAGAATGCGGAAGAATAGCCATAGGAACAGGAGATAATGGAAGCACCCATGTCCGCGGCGTACTTGATGGCGTTGGATACCGTTTTGGCCGTGCCTCCCCCTGCGCCCGAGAAGATCTGGCAGCTCATGATCCGGCATCCATCCTTGGAACCGGACCCTCCGGCAACGCCGGCAACGCCCCTGCTGTTATTGTTGACGGCAGCAATGGTACCGGCGCAATGCGTTCCGTGACCGGAATCACCTACCCACTGGCGACGCTGCTCGTCATAGTACCGTTCCGACCATGAAATCGGACCATTTGCATTGAAATTGTACCCGTAAACATCGTCCACATAACCGTTATTGTCATCATCGATTCCGTTGTTCGGTGTTTCTCCCGGGTTCACCCACATATTGTCCTTCAGGTCGGGATGGTCATACTTCACGCCTTCGTCCACGACGGCGACGATAATACCAGGGTCGCCGCAGGAAAGGCCGGACCAGACATCCTTCACGTTGATGTCGGCCCCCTTTGCGATATTGGTGGAATAAGCCTTGCTTCCCTGGTTGTTATAATGCCACTGGTCCATCAGCATCGGATCGTTGAACTTGTCCGCGGTGGCCCGGGTGGGATACTGCTCGACGGCAGGATAAACCTTGCAGTCCGATGCCTTGGTTGCCAGCACATTATACTCGACGACGGCCACCTGCTCCAGGGATGCGGTACGTAAGATGGCGTCATCCAGGGATGCGTCTTCCTTCAGGTTCACCACGAACCAGCGGTCCAGGCCGAATTGCCGTTCAAGGTCTTCCTTTCCGGAAAACGACTTGAAAAGCGGTTCCACGGACAGGACTCCCTCCTGCTGTAATTCGGCCAGTTGCACATCGGAAGGCCGGGATGCTAATTTTACCAGGAAAGAAGACGTTTCCCATTCATCACCCAGGCACACCACTTTCGTCCGTGCGGAACCGGGGACGGTCACAACGGACGGCAACGGGTCCTGTCGGCAGGAGGTCAGAATGGCGGCCAAGGAGGCGGCAATAAAGAAAAAACGGTGATTTCTCATCACATTTCTTTTATTGACAAGAGGCCCGGCGACAAAGCGCCGGGTCTCATTGTCAGGTTAAAGATGGTCGGCGTTACTTGAGCAAGTCGACAGGCTGGGAAATGCCGGAAACCTTTTCCTGTTTCTTGTGGGAAACGGTCACCTTCGCAGCGCGGGGCTGAGGGTCACGCTCGTATTTCACGACGGGCTTGTTCCAGCGCACGGCACTGGAAGACAGCGTTGCATCGGTCGGCTTCTGCGCGCTTGCAGGCAAGGCCGTCGGTGCCGGAGCCGGTGCAGCTTCACTCGGGAAAACAAGCTTGAAGTTCCCCTCATTGTTTGCATAGTACCAGCCTCCCAGATACACATACATCTCCTTTGCCGGGAACGTCAGGACACCATCGGCCAGTTTACCGGATTTGTCGGTTTGAATCTGTATCCAACCATAATTACTGTTCACCAGCACGCCGTAATCCTGTGTTGAAATGAACACAGCATTCGGATCGTGTGCATCAATGACAACCTCTGCGTTCTTCCAATTGCCATTCTCATAAGGGGCCATATCTTCCTTGGACATACCAAAGAAGGCAGCGGAGAGTTCCTGCTGGAAACCGGTAATCATATAGAGACCGGGATCGCTGGCTTCCTGATAGAAGTCGCAGGCAACCGTATAGTCATCCTTGCCGTTAAACAGGGAGGTAAAGAAGCCGTCGGTGAGCGTTCCGGTACCAATGCTGTTCCAGACATACGGAAGCGGGTCTGTCTCGTAATAATCGTAGGCGAAGGCGTCCAGGTTGCCGTTGGTCGCCCAGACGATGACATAGTATACTGTCTTGCCCTTGAGGCCGTCAACGACGTCATACAGACCGCCGGCGGCATTGATCTTTTCAACATCCTCAGCGGAAAGGGTGAACTGCGGCTCGTCACCATCGTCGGCCTTCACGGCGGCAAAGAGGGTCTCCTCTCCGTATTCTTCAATATCTTCCTCTGTGAAGATGCCCATATGGACGTCCGTCAGGCCGGAACCGTAGATGCCGACCGCGAAGGAATCATACTTGTGGAGTTCCCTGTAGCGCGCAGGGGTATCCTCGGTGAAGACATTGAGATCCACGGCGTATTCCTCGGAATCCTCCGCGGAAATGTAGCGGAATGTAATCGAGGCGTCGGTCTGTGCCTCACCCTTCTCGTCATAGGCAACGGCCACGAACGTATAGTTGCCGGTCTTTTCAAGCTCAACCCCAAGGGTAGCGTACTTCACTTCTTCTTCCTCGTCCAATTCAAAGTCAGAGAAGGTTTCCACCTCTTCGGTTCCGGCTTTGATTCCCTCGAGCTTGCTGGCAAGCTGGGCGGAATTAAGCTCTCCCTCGTAGATGGCATACTTGATCTGATCGATGTCGACTCCGGCCTGCACATAGATCGGCGTGACACCTTCATCCGAATAGTCGGCACTAAGTTTCAGACCATAATCTACGCGAACATAACCTTCGGCGATGGCAAGAGGCGTTTCATCCTTGTAACCATACCAGCTGGTGGTCGTGTGAATCCAATAGGCAGCGTTGAAGATAAATCCGCCGTGTCCATCATAGTAGCTAGGGTTGTAGCCGTCAGATCCATTGGTATACCTGTCATAGGAATCCTTATAATCTCCATTGCTCAAGCCCATGTCGGCACGCATGTGGAAATAGTCTCCCATGTAGATCGGGTTGCCGCCGCTGGTGAAACCGGTAGGAGACGCTTCTACTTCAATCCAGTCGTATTCAACGTCTTTCACGGTAACCTTCTTGTTGGTGTACCACTTGAATTTAAGCTGAACATCGGTTCCCCAAGGGCCTTCTCCGTCAAGTTCATTTCCGGAGTAAACGGTCGTTCCCCCGACGGTTTCGCAATAACGGACACCATCAACCTCGTAATACTGGATATAGACATCATGAATTTCTTCAAAGAAAGCAGGATCGGAGAAAGTAACTTTCGCCTTCTCTTTACCATCTTCCTGCATGAAGTCCTTCATCTCAACGCGCATAACGGAGAAGTCGATACCCATAGCCTGGTCAGAATACTTGGCAGCATACTGATTATCCGTAATATAGATACTGGCAGTGTAGTTCGTACCCTCCTTGGCGGTAGGGAAGGAAACGTTGAATGTCGTTTCGGCCTGGCCGTCAGCAAAAGTAACGGGCTCCAGCTTGAAGATACCGTCCTCGGAGAACTCGGTAACCACGGGAACCGTGATGTTTCCGCTGGTGTTCTTGCGGGCTACCTTAATTTCGATAACTGGATCCTGGACCGGACTGTAGATATGGCTTCCGCTGGCATCCTGAGCCGGGAAGTAGACACCGTAGCAACCGTTCTCTTCCGGATCGCCGGGAGTAAAGGGATCCTTTTCCTTGGTGGAGCAGGAGAGCACGGCGAAAGCGGCTACGGTAGCTGCAAACAAGATATTAATATACTTTTTCATATTACGTGTTTCTGTTAAGTATTAGTCAGTAACACCGTCACGCAGGGTAGGATTCTGGTCCATCTTGGGCAGGTCGCCACCCGTGTTGTCCACCACGCTGAAGTTGGTGTTCAGTTCACCATTGTTGAAACGCATGTTCAGCCAGCCGTCGTCGGCGGCAATGTTGTAACGGAAGGCCGGGGAGACGTTCGTGCTCTCGGCGGTGCCAAGGAAGCGAACCATCGGCTTGTTCAGGCGCTTGGTATCGTGGATACCGAAACCCTCACCCCAGAGCTCGACACGACGCTGGAACCACACTTCGTCAGCGAAGCTGCGGCCACCGGCGGAGGCGGAATACTGAGGATCACGATAGGTCTTCACGAAGTTCTCGAGGATCTGGCGACCCTTCTGCTCGTTGCCGCTCTTGGCATAAGCTTCGGCCTGGATCAGAATCATCTCCTCCACGCGCATAAGCGGCATATCTTCGGCGTTGTCGGTGGTACCGATCGGGGTGCAGCCGAATTTCACGTTGGTATAAGGCTGGAAGGCCAGCTTGTCGTCATACTCGAAGTCGGCAATGGCCTGACCGGAAGCGGAACCGGCTTCACCGGCATCCCAGGTAAGACCGTCGAGGAGCGGAGAATAAAGATCTGCGTTCACCCACCATCCCTTGCGGACATCGGATTCGGGAATCTTGTCGTACAGGATCTTGTTGATGCAGGTGTAGGTGGCGGTACCGGCAGCGTATGCCCAGGCAGAGAAGGAACGGAGCCAGGAAGAGGTGGTGGCATAACGGAATGCCTTCGCCTCGTCGGCGGTCATGTCGTAACCCCAGAGCCAGTTGTGCTCACTGATATCCTGGAAGGAAGGCTTGCTTACCTCTTCGACGGAGGCCGGCTCATAACCGGCGGCAGCCTTCTCGGCATCGGCGGCAGCCTCGGCATACTTACCCATATTCAGGTTGGCACGGGCGCGGAGACCATAGGCAACATTCTGGTCGATGTACTTCTTGGTCGGACGCTCATAGCCTTCCAGGCATTCCACGGCGGAATCGAGATCGTCCATGACGATTGTGTAGATCTGTTCCATCGTAGCCCGGGGATTGTGGGTCGGGTCCTCGATATCCGGCGAACTGATCGGCACGGCAGGATCCTGTTCGTGACCTACATAGCAGAACTGGAAGTCGGAAGCCAGCAGCATGTAAGCATAGGCGCGGAGGGCCTTGGCCTGACCAATCATATGCAGGCTGGACTCTTCGGTAACATCCTCAGGGAAGCCGGCAAGGAAGTCGTTTGCGTTGGCAATGATCATGTACGGGGTACGGTAACGGATCATCGGATTACGGTAAGAGGCCGTACGGGAAGAATATTCGCCACACACCGAGAACCAGTTGTAGTTGTTATCCGAAGCCGTAGCGTCGGCACTCTCCAGGTCATTGCAGAAGAGCATCATCAGCACGCCGTAATCATCCGGAGTACCATATCCGAAGTAGTTGGGGTTTCCGAGCGGCCGGAAAAGGCCGGCGAAGGAAGCGGATGCGCGGGAAGGAACAGCAGCGATGGTTTCCTGCTTCTGGCTGGCCAGCATCGTGCCGCTCTGGGGCTTGATTTCATTCATGTCGGTGCAAGCCGCCAGAACGAGTCCCGCAAATAAAACCGGAATATATCTTGTTAGTTTCATTTTCGTGAACGGTTTATATTAGAAGGTGAGGGTGACACCGGCGGTGATGTTCCGCATGGCGGAATAGTAACCGCTGTTCAGACCGGTACCGGAAGTCATGGAACCAAGGCCCATGGAGAAGCGCGGGTCAATACCCTTACGGGCGGTAAGGACGGCCAGGTTGTCGCCGGCAACATAGATGCGGAGGTTGCTCAGGCCGATCTTCTTGACCCAGGTGGAAGGAAGCGTATAACCAAGCGTAACGTTGTTGACGCTGAGGTAGGAAGCACTCACGATGAAGCGGTCGAGGGCGGACTGGGCCACCTGGACATCGCCGTCGTTGCGAGGGATCTGGGAGTCCTTGTTCTCAGGAGTCCAAGCCTTGAGGATATCCTTGTGCCAGGCGTTACCGGTCTGGTCCTGGGTCCACATCAGGGACTGATAGGTACCGTCATAGTACTTACCACCGAGCTGGAAGGAGAACTGGGCGCTCAGGTCGAAGCCATAAGCGTTCAGGGTCGTGCCGAAGCCACCGAACAGGTCGGGGAGCACGCTGCCCAGGTCATACTGGCTGGCCTGGGAGAACTTCTTGACCACCTTTGTCTCGAGCAGGTCGTCGTCAATCTGCTTCTGGGTAGGACGGGGCACATAAGAACCGTCTTCCTTCAGGAATTCACCGTAGTACTGACCTTCACCGGTTTCGGGATCCACACCCGCAAACTTGTACATGTAAGCCTCATAGATGGAACCGCCCACCTTGATGATACGGTTACCGGAACGGATACCGTCTTCGGAGACGCTCTCATCCAGTTCAAGCACCTTGTTGATATAGTGGCTCAGGTTCAGGTTCCAGGTCCAGTTGATGTTGCGGCGACGGAGGATGGAACCGTCCAGGGAGACCTCGATACCGCGGTTCAGGATGGAACCCACATTCACCGGAATGGTTCCGACCGGGTTACCGGCACTCTGCGGAACGTTCTTGTTGTACAGGAGGTCTTCGGTCTTGCGGGCGAACCATTCGACGCTACCGTTCAGGTAGTTGTTGAATGTTTCGAAATCCACACCGATATTGAAGGACTTGGAGGTTTCCCACGTCAGGTTCTCGTTACCGACATAGGTCTTCTTGTCGCTGTAGCCGTCAGCTTCATTCCAAGAGGTGGAATACTGGTCGGAGTACGGATAGTAACCACCGATGTTGTCGTTACCCTGGACACCATAGCTCACCTTGAGTTTGAGCATGTCCACATAGGGAACGTTGAACCAGGATTCCTTGCTGATGAGCCAGGCGGCACCGGCGGAACCGAAGTTACCCCAGCGATGACCGTCCGCAAAGCGGGAGGAAGCGTCGCGACGATAGGAAGCGGAAGCGAAGACACGACCGTCAAAGTCATACTGCACGCGGCTCAGGAAGCCCTGGGTGGCATAGCGGTTGGTGTAGGAACTTGCACTCACCATGGAACCGGTACCCTTCGCGTTGCTCAATTCACCCACGAACGGGTTGAACAGGTGATAGTTGCTGCCGCTCAGGCTCTGGGACGTCAGATTGTAATTCTCATAACCGGCGAGCACGTCGATGTTGTGCAGTTCGGCAAAGTCGATCTTGTATTCGGCAAGATACTGCTGGTTCACCGTCCACATGCGGCTGTGGCTCACGCCCACGTAACCATCCGTACCGGAGGAACCGGCGAACTGGCTGCCGAGGGAACTGGTGCGGGTATTGTCGGAGGTGAAACCGACATTTGCGGTCAGGGACAGACCCGGAAGCGGAGTAAGGATGGTTCCGAACTTGCCGGTCAGCACGTCAGCATATGCGTAGGTGTTGTCATACTCGTTGTCACGGATGGCATTACCGACGATGGAAGGACGCTTCTGGTTCGTGTTGTTGGAATCGTAGATCTGACGACCATTTTCCTGATAAAGGTACGGATTACCCTTCTCGTCCACTTTACGGACATACAGCGGATAGATAGGACCGATCATGTTGGCGATGTAGAACAGGTTGCCGGAGGAACCGTAGCTGTCGCTCCAGTCTGCCTGCTGGGCGTAAGTGTGGGAGAAATTCATCGAAGTGATGAATCTCATCCAGGACTTGGCCTGATATTCGGCATTGATACGGCCGGTATAACGCTGATAGTCGGAGTTGTTCACAATACCCGAATTCTGCAGGTAACCGACGGAAGCGTAGTAGTTGAAACGGTTCGCACCGCCCGAAGCGGAGACGTTGTATTCCTGACGATAGGCGTTGTGGAAAGCTTCCTTGTACCAGTCATCCGGAATATAGTAGAACTCACCATCGGAATAACCGAGTTTGGCGTTCGGATTCAGCTTGAAATTGGTACCGATGAGGCTCTCGCCTTCAGGAACGGTATACACCAGATAACCCAGACCGCCGTTCTGCTCATCGAAGAGATACTTGTTTGCATAAGCGTAGCTCTCGGGAATGGAGTGACCAGCATAATAGTACTGGTTGTACAGTCTCTGGAAGAAGGTCTCGTAGTACTGTCCGGGTTCGGTGATAACATCGTACTGGGGGATGAGGCGGGTATTGACACCGAAACGTGCATCGAACTTGATCTGCGCGTCACCGGCCTGACCCTTCTTGGTGGTGATGATCACGACACCGTTCGCACCGCGGTGACCATAAATGGCGGAAGCGGCAGCATCCTTCAGGACGGACATGGACTCGACGTCCTGCGGGTTGATGTCAGAGATGGAACCATCATAAGGAACACCGTCCACGACGATGAGCGGACTGTTGGAAGCGGACATGGAACCGATACCACGGACGCGGATCGTATTTCCACCGCCGCCTGCCGGGTCACCGCTGGAACTGGTGATCTGCACACCAGGGGTTGTACCAGCGAGGGCGCTCGTTACGCTGGTAGCGATTTTCTTTTCAATCGTTTCATTGTCAACGACTGCAGCCGATCCCGTAAAGGAGCTCTTGGTGGCCGTACCATAGGCCACGACGATGGTCTCGTCCAGGAGCTGGCTGTCGTCCAAGAGTACGATGTCGATGTTGGTGCGGCCGGATACGGGGACATCCTGTCCCTGATATCCCATACAGAGCACCTCCAGGACACCGTTCGCAGGAACATTCAAGGAGAACGCACCCGAGATGTCCGTCATGGTATAAACCGTGCGGTTGCCCTTCAAGATGAGGTTGGCACCCACGATTCCTTCACCGGCCGTATCCTTCACGGTACCCCTCACAGTGATGTTCTGTGCGGCGGCCGAGATGGACAGAGCCAGTAATGCCATGACAGTGAAAAAAACATGAATTTTTTTCATAAGCATGAATCTTTGGTTAAACATTATATTGTACAAAAAATTACTCTTCTTTGTACCTTAATACACAACTAACCAGCCGTTTTGCAACGACGATTTAGGTGCAAAGATTGAAAACATATTTCAATTTTGCAAATACCCTCTTCGCGTTGCAAATGACAATTATATACCGTTTTTTCCTTGTCCAAAAATAGTTTAAGTCGATTTTTCGCACAATATATTGAAAATTTATCAGAAATCAAATATTTTTCCTTTAAAATTAAAACTTATAAATTTTTTTAATAAAGTTAAAAATTAACGGTCACCCATGCCGGATGACCGCTAATATTTATATATATATCCGCGTTTCCTACTCGCTGAAGCGTGCTTTCAAATATTCACGGTTCAGGCGGGCGATATGGTCGATGGTGACGTGCTTCGGACACTCCATCTCGCAGGCGCGGGTGTTCGTACAGTTACCGAATCCGAGTTCATCCATCTTGGCTACCATGGCGCGGGCGCGACGGGCAGCCTCCGGCTTACCCTGCGGCAACAGTGCCAGGGAACTCACGCGAGCGGCCACGAACAGCATTGCAGAACCATTCTTACAGGTTGCAACGCAGGCACCGCAACCGACGCAGGCGGCGGCATCCATGGACAGTTCGGCATCATCGTGCGGAATGAGGATGGTATTCGCATCCTGCGCAGCACCGGTCCGTACGGAAACGAAACCGCCGGCCTGCAGGATCTTGTCGAAGGCCTGACGGTCCACAACCAAATCCTTGATCACCGGGAAGGCAGCGCTCCGCCAAGGTTCCACGGTGATGGTGGCACCCGGCTTGAAATGGCGCATAAACAACTGACAGGTAGTTACCTGATCGTCCGGACCGTGGGCGCGGCCGTCCACATACAGGGAACAGGCACCGCAGATACCCTCGCGGCAGTCGTGGTCAAAGGCGATGGGTTCCACACCCTTGCGGATGAGCTGGTCATTCAGGATGTCCAGCATCTCGAGGAAGGATGCATCCTCCTCCACGTCCGTGACATGATAGGTCTCGAAGTGACCCTTGGCCTTGGCGTTCTTCTGACGCCACACTTTCACGTTATATTCCATAATCGTCGTTAGTCTTTATAGTTACGGGTCGCAATCTTGATGTTCTCATACTTGAGCGGTTCCTTGTGGAGTTCCGGTTCCACACCCTCGCCCTTGTATTCCCAGGCACCTACATACATGAAGTTCTCGTCGTCACGCTTGGTCTCGCCTTCCTCCGTCTGCATTTCCTCGCGGAAATGGCCGCCGCAGGATTCCTTGCGGTTGAGAGCGTCACGGGCCATCAGCTCGCCGATGTCGAAGAAGTCCACCAGACGGAGGGCTTTCTCCAGTTCCTGGTTGAATTCCTCGTTCGTTCCGGGAACACGGACGGTCTTCCAGAATTCCTTCCGGAGTTCGCCGATTTCCTCGATGGCCTTCTTCAGGCCGGCCTCATTGCGGGCCATGCCCACATACTCCCACATGATGTGGCCGAGTTTCTTGTGGATGCTGTCCACCGTTTCGGTACCCTTGACCGCAAATATCTTCTGGATCCGGTCGAGGACGTTCTTTTCGGCCTCGGCGAATTCAGGAGCGTTGATATCGGTCTTCGGCTCCGCGAACTTATGGGACAGATAATCGCCGATGGTATACGGAAGGATGAAGTAACCGTCGGCCAGGCCCTGCATGAGGGCGGAGGCGCCCAGACGGTTTCCACCGTGGTCGGAGAAGTTTGCTTCGCCGATGGCATACAGACCCGGGATGGTGGTCTGGAGATCGTAGTCCACCCAGAGACCGCCCATGGTATAGTGGATAGCCGGATAAATCATCATCGGCTCCTCCCAAGGAGAAGAGGAAGTAATCTTCTCATACATTTGGAAGAGGTTGCCATAGCGCTCCTCAACCCGCTGATGTCCAAGACGTTTGATGGCATCGGCAAAATCCAGGAACACGGCCAGGCCGGTCTCGTTCACGCCGTAGCCAGCGTCGCAGCGCTCCTTGGCGGCGCGGGAAGCGACGTCACGCGGAACCAAGTTTCCGAAAGCCGGATAGCGGCGCTCCAGATAGTAGTCGCGGCGCTCCTCGGGAATCTGGGAAGGCTTGATTTCGTGCTTGCGGAGCTTTATCACATCTTCCATGTTGTTCGGTACCCAGATGCGGCCGTCATTTCGGAGGGATTCCGACATCAGGGTAAGTTTGCACTGCTGTTCACCGTGAACCGGGATGCAGGTAGGATGGATCTGCGCGAAGCAAGGGTTGGCGAAGAAAGCGCCCTTGCGGTAAGCCTGCATCGCGGCGGAACCGTTGGAATTCATCGCGTTCGTGGAAAGGAAATAAGCATTTCCATAACCACCGGTGGCGAGAACCACGGCGTGCGCGCCGAAACGCTCGATTTCACCGGTCACGAGATTACGGGCAATGATACCCTTCGCCTGACCGTTGATAATCACCAGGTCCAGCATCTCGTGGCGCGGATAGCTCTTCACGGTACCCGCCGCAATTTCCTTATTCAGAGCGGCATAGGCACCAAGAAGCAGCTGCTGTCCGGTTTGTCCGCGGGCATAGAAAGTACGGCTCACCTGCACGCCGCCGAAGGAACGGTTTGCAAGGTAACCGCCATACTCGCGGGCGAACGGAACACCCTGAGCGACGCACTGGTCGATAATCGCTGCACTTACCTCGGCAAGACGATACACGTTAGCCTCCCGGCTGCGGTAGTCACCACCCTTGATGGTATCGTAGAACAGACGGTAGATCGAGTCGTTGTCGTTCTGGTAGTTCTTTGCCGCATTGATACCGCCCTGGGCGGCAATGGAATGCGCACGGCGCGGAGAATCGGAGATGCAGAAAATCTTGACGTTGTAACCGAGCTCGCCCAGAGAGGCGGCTGCGGATGCTCCGCCAAGGCCCGTACCCACGACGATCACCTCGAGTTTCCGCTTGTTGTTGGGAGATACGATCCGGATTTCAGCCTTACGCTTAGACCATTTCTCGGCGAGCGGCCCTTCCGGAATCTTGGAGATAAGTTTAGTATCGGCCATATTGGTTAAGAATTATTGTTAAGTTTTCCAATCAACTTGCAATTTTACCTATAATTTAGGAATAATCAAAACAGAAATAGGACTAATCGGGAATAATCGTATAAGGTTTATACGGATTCTTGTCCGGCTGCCCCAGCGACGCCCACATCACTCCTCCCTCGAAAACAATGGAAGCGGTCGTGATGGGACGAAGGATCGGAGCCCCGGAACGGGAAATCTTGTTGATCAGGAAATCGTGGTCCCATTGCGAGATGGGAATACAGGTTTCCTCCAGCAGACTGCAGGCTTTCTCATAACGCTCGACTCCTTTTCTGTCCGCCTCCCGTCCTGACCAGGTAAAGTTTGTAACTACCCGATAACCAGTCGGTTCCTCATTGACATCATACTTTGCCCGGATTTTCCAGTTGTCAATCTCGTAATAAACGGCTCCTCCCTGGGCATCGATTACGCCGAAGTTGGCTTCCACCCCCATCGGCTTGGAAAGCGTGTCGATGAAATGCTCGAAATCCTCCACGGTCGCGCAGATTTCCAGCGCCCGGTACATCAGGAAACCCTCCCTGTCCATCTGCTCCGACGGAATGTCGTCCTCTTTCAAGTCGTACGTCGCCGTGTTCATGATGCAGAACCCGGCACTGTTCATTCCGGCCCATACCTCCGGCAACAGCGGAACGTCTGTATTCACCAGACCGATGAAATGATACTTCTCACCCTGAAACCACTTGATATCATTGCTCTTATGGTCCGTATCCCGGTTCTTCATCATTACCGGTTTCCCGTCTTCCCGCATCTTGCCGCTGATAATCACCGACGTGCAGCACAGCGCCGGAACCATCCACGCAAGAAGCCCTAAAAAAGTGGCAGCTAATCTCTTCATTCTCAAAACTTTAATATGTGTTCCCCTGTAACAGGAATCACAGGGGATACCTATTCAAATGATTGAAAACCAAATATTTGCGTGCCACAATCAAAACAGTGTCCCGTTATCGTCCGGATTATACTTCCGTTGGGAAAGGTAGGATTCCATCCCCAAGTGCTTGTAAGCCAAGTCAGTGGCTACACGACCGCGCTGGGTACGGATCAGAAATCCTTCCTTGATCAGGAAGGGTTCATACACCTCTTCCAGGGTGCCGGCATCTTCGGAAATGGAGGTTGCCAGCGTACCTACTCCTACCGGGCCGCCCTTGAAGGTGGTGATGAGCGTACGGAGAATCTTGTTGTCCACGGAATCAAGACCGCGCTTGTCGATCTTGAGCTTGTTCAGGGCGAACCGCGCGATTTCCAGGTCGATACGTCCGTCGCCGAGCACCTGCGCAAAGTCGCGCACCCGCTTGAGGAGCGCATTGGCAATCCGGGCGGTTCCCCGGCTCCGGAGGGCGATTTCGAGCGCCGCGTCTCCGTCAATCTCCAGATTCAGGATGGTGGCACTGCGGATCACGATCTTCCGAAGGTCCTCTGTATCATAATATTCCAGCGGACAGGTAATTCCGAACCGGGCCCGGAGCGGAGCTGTCAGCAGGCCGCTTCGGGTCGTCGCCCCCACCAGAGTGAAAGGATTCAGCGAGATCCGGACACTGCGCGCACCCGGTCCCTTGTCGATCATGATGTCGATCACATAATCCTCCATCGCGGAATACAGGTATTCCTCCACTTCCGGGGAAAGCCGATGGATTTCATCGATGAAAAGCACATCCCCCTTCTCAAGGGACGTCAGCAGGCCCGCCAGGTCGCCGGGCTTATCCAGGACCGGACCGCTCGTCACCTTCATGTTCACCCCCATTTCATTGGCGATGATATGCGCCAGGGTGGTCTTTCCCAGGCCGGGAGGCCCATGGAACAGGGTATGGTCCAGGGCCTCGCCGCGCATCTTGGCGGCTTTGATATAGATCTCCAGGTTGGAGACGATTTCGCGCTGTCCGGTGAAATCATCCAGTTCCTGGGGCCTGATTATTCCGTCCAATTCACTATCTTTGCGGTCGGTTGTGCTGTGCGGGTCGAATTCGCTCATAAGTCGGGTCCGGTCTTTTCAGTTACAAATATAGTTTTTATTATTTGATTTTTAATGATGTTGTTATTCCTGTCAATTTGTTGAAAACTAGCAGGAAATAACTGGGAATCATTAGATTGAGTGCTTTGAAAACTGTTGATAAACCGGGTATTCCCGTGTTGGGAACCTGTGGAAAAACCGTCCGGAAAAAAAGTGGAAAGTTTTCCACCATTCCATCAACAGGGTTATCAACAGCTTTTCAACAGCTTTTTTGAGCGGAATGTTGATAAGCCAAAAATCGACAGCCTTGCTCCGCCGCAGGATGGATTCTTCCAAGGAAACGTTCTGCAGCGGGCTATTCTTGTCTGCACGTTGGTTCGTATTATCCCAGGCAGCGGGAAAAGGAACCCATCTGATCGTCCTTCCTACCCGGGAAGCGGCTGAATACTGCAGCGCGGACCTTTATAATCTGGTAGAAGGAGACTGCGTATTCTTCCTTCCGGACAGTGGTGGCGCAGTGGAACGGAGCAACTATAAATCATCTTTGGGAGTCCAACGGACGGCGGCGGTCGGAAAGATTATCGAACCCGGAGAAGGACCGCTGTTCGTCGTCACGTATCCGGAAGCGCTGGAAGAAAAGGTTCCGGATAAGAACAAGATTGCCAGTGCGCTCCTGACCATCAGGACGGGAGATACCGTTTCTTACGATGGTCTTCGGGAAACGCTTGGATTACAGGGATTTGAAAGGGTAGATTTCGTATCGGCCCCTGGTCAGTACGCCATTCGCGGCGCAGTTATCGACATATTCTCCTATTCGCTGGACCACCCTTACAGGCTGTCTTTCTTCGGTGATGAAGTGGAGAAAGTCCATGTTTTCGACTGCAATACCCAGCTGTCTCTGGAAACCGTGGACCAGGCCGAAATCTATCCCAATATCGTTGCGGACGGAAATAACGATGAAGGGGTCAGTATCCTGTCCTTTTTAAAGAAGGATTCCACGGTCTGGCTGGATTCGTCCGATATGTACAAGGACAGGGAATTCTTTCCGCAGCTGACTTCCTTCCGTCATGTTTTCCTGGATATTCCCCTGCTGAACCAGGGAGTGGAGAATATCGCATTCTCCATCACGCCGCAGCCGGTTTTCAACAAGAACTTCGAACTGCTCCTTTCCGATATCCGCAACCGGATCGAAGGAGGATACAAGGTTTACATATACGGTGAAAAGGAATCCCAGCTGGAACGTCTCCGTTCCATCATGCTGCAGGAGGAACACGCCGTCCTTCCTTCGTTTGTCAAAGGGAAGAACATCCACGCCGGATTTATCGACCACGAGGAAAGGGTCTGCTGCTATTCCGACCACGAAATTTTCGACCGTTTCCACCGGGTGCGGATGCGCCGGACCGTGGAAAAGTCGGAACAACTGACGCTGAATGACTTGAGTTCCTTCAACATCGGCGATTACATCGTCCATATCGACCATGGCGTAGGGGTATTCGGCGGTCTTGTGAAGATGACCGATGACAAGGGACGGGTCCACGAGGTGGTGAAACTGATGTACAGGGACAGCGACGTTGTCTTCGTTTCAGTCCATGCCCTTCATAAGATTTCCCGTTTCCGGTCCAAGGAAGGGGAGATGCCCCGCATCAACAAACTCGGATCCAAGGCCTGGGCCACGATGAAGTCCACGGCGAAATCCCGCGTGAAGGACATTGCCAAGGAACTCATCCAACTGTATGCGCGCAGGCGTGCGTCCAAGGGATTTGCCTTCTCGGCCGATACGTACCTGCAGGAAGAGTTGGAATCGTCCTTCATGTATGAGGATACGCCGGATCAGGAAAAGGCGACCAAGGCGGTCAAGCTGGATATGGAAGATAACTGCCCGATGGACCGCCTCGTATGCGGCGATGTGGGATTCGGAAAGACGGAGGTAGCCATCCGCGCAGCCTTCAAGGCCGTGTGTGATTCCAAACAGGTGGCTGTCCTGGTGCCGACAACCATTCTGGCCCTGCAGCATTTCGAGACGTTCAAGGCGCGGCTGAAAAACCTCCCCTGCACGGTGGAATATGTGAGCCGTCTCCGTACGGTCAAGGAAATCACCGACATTAAGAAACGCCTGAAGGAAGGGAATATAGATATATTGATAGGTACCCATAAAGTCCTGGGTGCCGGATTCGAATTCAAGGATTTGGGTTTACTGGTCATCGACGAAGAGCAGAAGTTCGGAGTATCGGCCAAGGAGAAACTCCGCCATCTGCGGGCATCCGTGGATACATTGACCTTGACGGCCACACCGATTCCGAGAACCCTTCAGTTCTCCCTCCTGGGTGCGCGCGACCTTTCCATCATCAATACGCCGCCGCCGAACCGGATTCCCATCCAGACGGAAATCATCCTGTTCGACGAGCAGGAAATCAAGAGCATCATCGGCTATGAACTGAACCGGGGAGGCCAGATATTCTTCCTGCACAACAAGGTGGAGGAACTCCCTGCCATCCACGATATCCTCCACCGTCTCGTGCCGGACATGAAAATCTGCGTGGCACACGGACAGATGGAACCGAAACAGCTGGAAAACAAGATGTTGGAGTTCATCCGGGGAGATTATGACATGCTCCTTTGCACCACCATCATCGAAAACGGACTGGATATCCCGAATGCGAACACCATCATCATCAACCAGGCGCAGAACATCGGCCTGAGCGACTTGCATCAGCTTCGCGGCAGGGTAGGCCGTTCCAACCGGAAGGCCTTCTGCTATCTGGTCGTACCGCCGCTGGTATCCATCACCGAAGATGCGCGCCGGCGCCTGAAGGCCATCGAAGAGTTCTCCGACCTGGGAAGCGGATTCAACATCGCGATGCAGGACCTGGATATCCGCGGCGCCGGAAACCTGCTGGGCGCGGAACAGAGCGGTTTCATTACCGACATGGGCTTTGAAACCTACCAGAAGATCCTGTCCGAAGCGATGGAGGAATTGGGTGTGGAAACCGGCCTGTCCACGAAACAGGCGCGGGAGGCGTATGTGGAAGATTGTGCGGTGGAAACCGACCAGCCGGCTTTGATTCCGGACGAATACATTGACGTTACTGCGGAGAAGATCCGGATTTACAAGCAGCTCGACGGACTCACCGACGACCGGGAAATCGACCGCCTGGGCCGCCAGCTGGAAGACCGTTTCGGCGCGCTTCCGCAGGAGGTGAAGAACCTGCTGACCGTGGTGAAGATCAGGAATTTGGGCGCGAAGACCGGCTTTGAAAAGGTCATTATCAAGAACGGGATGCAAATCATGTTCTTCGTTTCCAACCCGATGTCGGGATACTATCAGTCCAAACAGTTCGAAAACGTGCTCGACCGCGTGAATGCGAACGACACCCTGTTCCGGATCAACCAGGACAACGGAAAACTCAGGACCGTTTCCCGCGGGGTGGATTCCCTGGAAAAAGCCCTCCAGAACCTCCGCAAGTTGCAATAACCCCGGATTATTGCTACATTTGCAGACTATGTCCAATTTACTGGTCGAAATAGGAAACACCGCGCTGAAGGCGGCCTGGTCCGACGGGATGACCCTCGGGAAAACCTTCCGTTACCAGGGGGAGAAATGGATGGATTTCACCCTTTCCCTCACCCGGAAGGAAAAGCCGCTCGTGATGGTGGTTTGTTCGGTTTATCCGCTTTCGGAATCTGACCGGCAACTCCTTTCGCAGGAGTGCAAACACTTCCTTCTTCTCGATAAGGACCATAGGGAACTTCTTCTCAGTCACGGACTTCCGGCTTACCTTTCCTATGACCGTGCAGCTTCCGTCGTCGCGGCACGTTACCTGTTCCGTGGAATGGGGTGTACCATCGTGGATTTCGGTACCACCCTGAGCGTCGATTTCACGGACAAGGACGGAATGTATGTGGGCGGAAACGTGTCCCTCGGCTGCCGCACGCGGTTCAAGGCGCTCAACCGCTACTCCCGCGCCCTGCCCCTGGTGAACACGCCGGAAACCTGCGAAGTTTTGGGTACATCCGAGACCTCTTCGCTGGAAAGCGGCGTCGTTTCAGGCATACAATTTGAAATTGAAGGGTACCTTGGACTGCGTCCGGAGAACATCGCCGTATTTACCGGCGGCGACGCGAATTATTTTGCAAAACGGATGAAAAGTTCCATCTTTGTAATTTGTAACCTCGTGATGATGGGGTTGGCATTAATGGCTGACGAGTATGTCAAGAAGATTGATAGATAGGGTGTGGATCGTGGCTGTCCTGCTGCTGGCGGGGCTGCCGTTGCATGCTCAGAATGGGACATATACGGGGTATTCGCCTTATTCCGTGTACGGAATCGGCGACCTTCATCCGGCGGGTTCCGCCTTCAACGCCTCGATGGGCGGCGTGGGCGTCGCCACGCGCAACCGGCGCTTCGTCAATACGATGAATCCCGCTTCCATCACCGCCCGCGATTCCCTGTCCTTCATGGCCGATTTCGGCCTGTATGGAAAAGCCTCCCTGTTCCGCCAGGGCGACCTGAAGGGAGCGAAACCCGTCTTCAACCTCCACGATTTCGTCATTTCCTTCCCGATGTGGAGGAAGACCGCCTTCATGATCGGCGTCCAGCCTTTCAGCGACACCGGCTTCTCGATGTCCTATGTGGACAAGATTTCCAGCGGAGACCAGAGCATCGGCTATACCGGTAACCGCGCTTATTCCGCGGCCGGCGACGGCGGGCTGAACCAGTTCTTTGCGGGAGCCTCCGTCCTCCTTTGGAACCGGCTTTCCCTGGGAGCCCAGTACAACCTGATGTTCGGAAACATCAGCAAGTATTCCACCAGTTCGTTCGGCGATGCAAGTTATCGGACGCAGGCCATGGGGGATACCCTCCAGCTGCGGGCACATACGGCCAAATTCGGCCTCCAGTACGAGCAGCCCGTCGGCAGGGCGGGAAGATTCACCTTGGGTGCAACCTACCGGCTCAAGGCGAACATTTCCGGACAGGCCGTCGAATACAGTTCGATCTCCGAAATGAACCTGGGCAGCCACGATTTGAAGGAAGACCACATTTCCATCGCTGACGAGATGGGCTTCGGACTGGCTTATAACCAGGGAGACCGATGGTCCATGGAAGTGGATTACCTCCGGAGCGACTGGTCCGGCAGCAACTTCGACGCCGTCCGTGGATTCCGGAACAACGGTACCTATTCCTTCAAGTCTTCCGTCGCCCAGTCGGTAAGGGCGGGGTTCGAGATTACCCCGAACCGCAACGATATCCGTTACTATCTGAAACGCTGTACCTACCGGTTCGGAGCCTATTGGGACCAGTCCTATTACCAGGTGGACGGACAGAATCTGGCGGCGGCCGGAATCACCCTCGGCATGACGATTCCGGTTTTCCAGGGCTACAACGGCATTACCTTTGCATTAGACCTGGGTCAAAGGGGTTTCGGAACCGCGTTCGTGAAAGAGAATTACGTCGGTTTCCACGTCGGATTCAACATTTTCGACATCTGGTTCCGGAAGCCGCAGTACCAGTAGAATGCATGTGAAACAATACAAAATTCTAACGATATGAAAAAGTTGACCTTCATCCTTCTCGCTGCCATGGCAGCCTTCGTGGGCCAGAATGCTTCTGCCCAGGGCAAGTACGGCGCCGACAGTGCAGAGTGCATCAAGTATCTCTCCTACTATCAGGAGTATTACAAGCAGAAGAACTATGATTCCGCCCTCCCGAACTGGAGGAAGGCTTACGCGATCTGCCCGGCCACGGCTTCGCAGAACCTGTTCGTCCACGGTTCCACCCTCATCAACCGTGAAATCGGCAAGAACCGGAAAAACGCCACCTATTTCAACGCCCTGGTGGACACCCTGCTCACCCTGCAGGACCAGCGTCTCCAGTTCTATCCGCGCACCCCGAAGGGCGTGGACCAGAAGGCCACGATCCTGAACAACAAGGGTCAGTATATGATCAACTTCCGCAGCGAGAATTCCCAGTACCTGTATGACAACCTCCCGGCGATCATCAACGAACTGGGCAGCGAGACCAAGGGCGGTCTCCTGGTGAACAACCTCCAGGCGGCCATCAACCTGTATCGCGAAGGCAAGCTCCAGGCGGACGACGTGATCAACATGTATGACAAGGTGACCGAGGCCATCAACGGCGCCACCGCCAAGAACGACGCCGAGGCCGAGGACAACCTCAAGACCAAGGCGACCATCGAGAGCGTCTTCGCTGACAGCAAGGTTGCGTCCTGCGACAACCTCATCGCTATCTTCACGCCGCGCTTCGAGGCCGATCCGAACAACATGGCGGTCATCACCAACATCGTGAAGCTGATGAACAGCGCCGACGACTGCGCCAACAACGACCTCTATTTCAAGGCCGTGACCCAGATGCACAAGAACGATCCGTCCTACAAGAGTGCCTATGGCCTGTTCAAGCTGAATGCCGCCCGCGGCAACGTGGCCGACGCCTGCAAGTACCTGGAAGAGGCCATCGACTACGATGAGTCCGACGACATCCTGGATGCCCAGTACCTGTATGAACTCGCCCGCTTCTGCTATGCGAACAACATGCGCAGCCGCGCCTTCGACGCCGCCGGAAAGGCGGTCCGCCTGGACAACGGCTATGCCGGCAAGGCCTACATGATCATGGGTAACCTCTGGTCCTCCGCTTCCTGCGGCGGCGACGTGAACAAGTACGCCCGCTACTGGGCCGCCACCGACTACTATCAGAAGGCGATGGCCGCCGACAGCAGCCTTGCGGACGACGCCCGTTCCGCCATCGGAAAGGTGAGCATCTACTATCCGGAAGCCAGCGAGATCTTCATGTACGACCTGAGCAAGGGCCAGATCTACACGGTCTCCTGCAGCGGTATGACCACCACCACGACGGTCCGCACCCGGTAAGAAGTGGCCCGCATCCGCATATTGACGACGACGGCAACCGCGCTGGCGGTTGCTTTCGTCGTCTTTTCCTGTAAGGGAAACCTGTCGGAAGCCGAGAAACTGGACCTGTCGGAAACGCCGCTCCAGCGGGTGGACAGCATGTTCTTCATCCAGACGGAGAACGGATTGCTGAAAATGCGCGTGGAGGCCCCTGTAATGGAGGTATATGACCGGGATACAATGTCCGTCGACCTGTTCCCGGAAGGAATGTCCGTGTACGGTTATGCCGAAAACGGGTCGCTGGAAACCACCATCAAGGCCCGGAAGGCCCGTCACGACTACCGGAAGGACGGGAAGGACGAAAAATGGTCGGTATTCGGCAGTGTCGTGGTCCGGAACATCGTCAAACAGGAGACGATGGAGACCGACACCCTCTACTGGGACCAGAAAGCCAAGGAAATCTGGACCGACTGCTACATCAAGATGTACTCTCCTTCCGGTTTCATGCAGGGCTTCGGGATGAGGTCCGACGAGATGGCGCGCAACGCCATCATCCAGCGTCCCTTCAACAGTTACGGCGTGGTGGAGCAGGATTCCACCAAGGTCGTACTGGATTCAGTCAATTTCATCGGCCCGTTCCCGCCGGCCAGCGTGGCCCGGGCCCGGGCGGCCCAGATCGCACGGGAAGCCCGCCAGGCGAAACCCGCCGCTCCGCCGGCGGTGAAGCAGGAGGGTACCAAGAAGACCAAAGCGACCAAAACCACCCCCAGAACCTCGAGGGGGCGCGCAAAAACTTCCAAAAATACGACGAAAAGGCCCTCCCCGCGAAAAAAATAGTGGTGAATTGAAAGAAAATCACTAAATTCGCACCCTTGACTGAATTTTGAAGAAATATTTAAAAATTAGAACATAAAATGGCAGTTTTAGAGAAACTTCGCGGCTGGGGCATCGTGCTTTCCATCCTGGTTGCCCTCCCGCTCCTCCTGTTCATCATCGACCCGAGCCAGATTATCCAGACGGTTCAGTCCGTTTCCTCCAAGTATGACGTCGGCAAGGTGGGCGACAAGTCCGTCTCCTATACCGATTTCCAGGAAGCGACCGACCGTTATTCCCGCATCAGCGAAATCCTCTCCGGCAACTCTTCTTCCAACGAGCAGCAGCAGAAGCAGGTTCGCGATGCCGCCTGGCAGCATTTCGTGGACCAGAACCTGTTCATCAAGAACGCCCAGGCCGCCGGCATCACCGTGGGCAAGGCCGAACTCAAGGACCTGCTGAACGGCGAGAACGTCTCCCCGGTCGTCTCTTCCCTGTTCCCGGAATCCGAGCAGTTCCTCGCGTTCCTTCAGGAAAAGGATGAGGATCCGAACGCCAAGCTCATCTGGGACTATCTCCAGGAGTCCGTCCTGACTTCCCAGTACTACAACAAGTACAACACCCTGTTTGCGAACTCCAACATCGAGAACGCCATCCAGGTGAACCGTTCCATCGCCGACAACAACACCACCGCCGACGTGGAATTCGTGATGGTTCCCTTCAGCTTTGCGATGGACAGCACCGTGGTCGTCTCCGACAAGGAGATCGTCGACTACTACAACAATCACAAGAAGTTCTTCAAGACGGAGGCCACGCGCGACATTGAATATGCCGTGTTCCAGGTTGTTCCTTCCGCCGAGGACATTTCCGCGACGAACGACGACTTCGTGAAGCAGTACGAGGAGTTCGGCGTGGTCGACAACGTCCGCGCTTTCCTGCAGCGCAATTCCGATGTCCAGTGGAGCGACCGCTGGTACAAGGCGGGTGACCTCAAGGCCGTCAATGCCGACCTGGACGCCTTCGTCGCCGAGAACGCCACCGGCGTTTCCCCGATGTATACGCAGGGCAACACCTTCGTCGCCGGCCGCATCATGGCTTCCGCCACGATGCCGGAGACTGTCACCTTCCGTCACATGATGTTCCCGGCCAACGCCGACGGCCAGCACCTGGCCGACAGCCTGCTGAACGAGCTCAAGAAGGGTGGCGACTTCTCCGCCCTGGCCAATGAGTTCTCCCTGGACCGCAACTCCGCCGCCGACGGCGAGTTCGGAAAGGTGGGGTCCGTCTCCCAGGCGACCGTTTCCTACCTGCCTGCCGGATTCGACGCTCTCTTCACCGCGAAGGTGGGCCAGCCGTTCGTCCTCCAGTCCACCAATTCCACCCACGTGGTGGAGGTGACCGAGGCTTCCGATCCCGCCCTCTTCAAGCAGGTGGCCGTGTTCCAGAAGGAGGCCGTTCCCAGCAAGGAGACCTTCAACAAGTACTACAACGACGCCAACCGTCTTGCCACCCTGTCCGCCGGCAAACTTGCGAACTATCGCGCTGCCTGCGACTCCATCGGCACGTACTCCCACAACCTGACCATCAACGAGGCCACGGACACCTACGGTTCCATCGGCCACGCCAAGGAGGTCACCCGCTGGGCTTTCGACAACAAGCCGGGCAAGGTTTCGAACATCATCACCGTGGACAACAACTACTTCTTCGTGGTCGCCGTCAAGGATGCCCATAAGGAAGGAATCGCCCCGGTCGCCGAGGTGTCCAACTCCATCAAGAATCAGCTTTATGCTGACAAGTACGCCGAAAAGCGTCAGGGCGAGGTTGCCGCTGAGATTGCCGGCATGACCGACCTGGAGGCCATCGCCGAGAAGCTCGGAACCACCGTGAGCACGCAGAACGACGTCGCCTTCGCCGCGATGTCCGCCCGCAGCCTGGATCCGAAGTTCGTCGGTGCCATCGCTTCCGCCAAGGAAGGCGAGATTTCCGGTCCGGTGGCGGGCTCCTACGGCGTGTATCTGTTCAAGGTTCTCGGCCGCGAAACCGGTTCCTTCTACACCGAGAGCGACGCCAAGAACGCCAACGCCCAGATCCTGAATTACGGCGTCCAGATGCTCGTTCCCGTGATGATGGACGACGCCGGGGTCAAGGACAACCGGGCCAGATTCTTCTAGTCTATGGCTTTGAAATGTGGAATAGTGGGACTTCCCAACGTTGGGAAGTCCACTTTGTTTAACTGCGTCAGCTCCGGCAAGGCGCAGAGCGCGAATTTCCCCTTCTGCACCATCGATCCGAATGTGGGGTCCACCAATGTGCCCGACAAGCGCCTGGAGGTGCTGACGGAAATCTGCCAGCCCAAGAGGACGATTCCCGCCACGGTGGAAATCGTGGACATTGCGGGCCTGGTGAAGGGGGCCTCCAAGGGGGAGGGGCTGGGCAACCAGTTCCTTGCCAACATCCGGGAAACCGACGCCATCCTGCACGTGCTTCGTTGTTTCGACGACGGAAACATTGTCCATGTGGACGGTTCCGTGGATCCGGTCCGTGACAAGGAAGTCGTAGATACTGAACTGCAGATCAAGGACTTGGAGACGGTCGAAAACCGCATCAAAAAGGTGGAGAAGCAGGCTACCACGGGTGGTGACAAAGAGGCGAAGAAACTCCTGGCGCTGCTCCTGCGGTATCGCGAGGTCCTGCTCCAGGGCAAATCCTGCCGGACGGTCGTTCCCGAGAATGCCGAAGAAGAGCAGATGGCGCACGACCTGTACCTGCTGACGAACAAGCCAGTCATGTACGTTTGCAATGTGGACGAGGCATCCGCCGCCACGGGCAATGCGTATGTCGATGCGGTCCGCGCCGCCGTGGCCGACGAACAGGCCGAAATCCTGGTCATCGCCGCCAAGACCGAAGCGGAAATCGCGGAGATTGAAGAATATGAGGACCGTCAGATGTTTCTCGAAGAAATGGGCCTGGAAGAGTCCGGCGTCGTCCGCCTGATCCAGGGCGCCTATCGTCTCCTGGGCTTGCAGACCTTCTTTACGGCCGGCGCCGACGAGTGCCGCGCCTGGACCATCCGCGTGGGCGACAAGGCGCCCCGCGCCGCCGGCGTCATCCACACTGACTTCGAGCGCGGATTCATCCGCGCGGAAGTCATCAAGTACGACGACTTCGTGCACTACAAGACCGAAGCAGCCGTCCGTGCCGCCGGCAAGATGGGCATCGAAGGCAAGGACTATGTCGTCCAGGACGGAGACATCATGCACTTCCTCTTCAACGTCTAGGCTCCGAAGAGCAACGGTTAACGCCATTCTACGTTTGTAGGGTGGCGTTATTTTTTTTATTTGAAACAACCGGGAATAATTCGCCACATTTTTACGTTTCTTGCCCCGGGGAGCGGCATCCTGTCTTAACTTGGGCATATGAGAACGTTGTTTCTGTTAATCTGGTTGTTCTTGTCTCCGGGAGACAGCCTGTCCATATTGTGCTGGAACGTAGAGAACTTCTTCGACTGGCGGAACGATTCCACGACGGTTTCGGACGGGGAGTTTTCGGCAGGGGGTGAGCGCCGTTGGTCCTGGAAGCGGTTCCAAGCGAAGGCGAATGCCTTTGCAAAGGCGCTGTTATGGGTGGAACAGGAGACGGGGCGGCCACCGGACATCATCGGCCTGGAAGAGGTTGAGAATGCGTTTGTCTTGCGGCAGCTGCTGCAGAAGACCGCACTTCGGAAACTGGACTACAAGTATGTGCATTTTGATTCCCCCGACCGGCGGGGAATCGACGTTGCCTTGCTGTACCGGTCTTCCCGGTTGGAGCTTCTGGATTCCAAACCCTGCCACCTGTATGCCCGGGACACGGTGATGACAACCCGCGATATCCTTCTGTGTGTGTTCCAGAGGGACTCCACGGTGTTCGCCGTTCTGGTGAACCACCATCCTTCAAAATACGGAGGAGTGGCTGAATCGGAACCGCGGCGGCGCATCGCGGTCGAAAGGCTGCGGTTCCTGGCAGATTCGCTCGCTGCCCTCGGCATCGACCGGATCGTCGCCGGGGGAGATTTCAACGACACGCCCGACAATCCCGTTTTCCGGCTTTTGGAGCCGGCGTTGTTACCGAAGCACCTGGGCCTGCAAAGACGGGGTTTGGGGACAATCAAGTATGACGGCAAGTGGGACCTCATCGACCATTTCTATGTATCCCCGGCCCTGGCCCCGTACTCCGGCATGCGGATCTTGCGTATTCCCTTCCTTCTCGCGCGCGACACGGCGCATTCCGGCGAAAAACCGCTCCGCACCTATACCGGCCCCCGCCATGTCGGCGGCGTCTCCGACCATCTGCCCATCCTGCTGGAGGTTGGTCTTTCAATAGAAAATAATCTATATTTATAGCGGCGTTCTATGAAAGTAACAGAACTCCATCAAATCACTTTCCACAAGGGAAGGAGATACCGAATGCTTTTGCGAAGAGAATACTAAAAGATCTGGGAATCGATGAAAAAGGTTGACATAACCATTTGCCGTGCGCAGGACGGGACATTCAGTGCCTATTGCAATGACCACCCCGCGCTGTTCGGGATGGGCGGCACGGCGGCAAAAGCGAAGGAAGAACCGGAAGAGACGCTTCGCCTCACCAAGGAGGATGGTCGCGAAAGGGCGATTATTTATCCGGACTGGCTGGATGAGGACTTTGAGTTCGTGACCCATTGGGAGGTGAGGACGATGTTGGAATACTATTCGGGAATCATTACGCCAACGGCGCTGGGACATTTGGCGGGGATTCACCCGAAACAACTCTGGTCTTATCTGCACGGGTACACCAAACCCCGGAAAAAGCAGGTCCTCAAAATAGAAACGGCCCTGCATCGTCTGGGAAAAGAACTGATGAATACGGTTTTTTGACGCCACGGGCGCCAAGGCACACGGAAAGGCAGATGATTATTGATACAGCAAAACCTCAAGGCTCTTCCATGAATTTCTCCGCGCGAAGGTATTTCAGGTTGGAGGTGGCGAACTCATAGCCCCTCGAGCCGGGGCGGGCGACCTTCAGGTACTTCTCGTACCATTCGATGGCCGTCTTGTACTCTTTCTTCTGCTGGTAGCAGTAGGCGATGGTGGAGAGGGCCGAGATGAGTTTGGGATTGTAGCGGTAGGCCTCCTTGTAGTGCTCGATTGCCTGGTCCCAGGCCGTCATTTTCCGGTAATATGCCAGGCCGTATTGCTGGTGGATGCGGGACATCATGGACGGATCGGGTTCCAGCATTTGCAGCGCCTTGTCCAGCCAGACCCCTGCTTCCTGCTCGAATGGATACCGGAGGGCGTCCATTTTCACGGCGGCAATGGAATAGGCCAGGTTCACGTCGCTGGAATCAATCTGCCAGGCGGCCAGCAGTTCCCGCTCGGCCCGGTAAACCACGTTTGTGTGCCAATAGCTTTGCCCCAGATAGTAATGGATGGGGTAAGAGTCGTTGCCGGCGTCTTCTTGCCGCTGGAAGACCTTTGCCGCCGTCTCGTAATCGCCCTTCCGATAGAAGGCCAGCCCTTGTAACGGTGCAATCGTCATATTATCAGGGTCTTCCGCCAAGAACGGCCGGCTCAGGCCGATGGCCCCGTCATAGTCCTCTTTGTCAATGAGAAGGCCCACGGCCTTGGAAAGGACCGCTTCGTTTCCGGGCTTCAGGGCCAGGGACCGGCGGTAGTACCAAAGGGCCGAATCGGCCTGCTCCAGCTGCCGGAAGGTGTCTCCCACGAAGCTCAGGACCGCCGGGATGGAATCCCGCTGCAGGACCGCCCGTCCGGCCTGGATGCTCTGGGGATAGGCTTTCAGCCGGGAATAGGCCTGCATCAGCCGGATCTGGTAAAGAATGTTGTCCGGAGCGTAGGACGAAAGCATGAAATAGGCCCCGGCAGCATCCTCGTAGGCCCCGCTCTGAAAATGGCAATCGGCCAGTTCCGCCAACACGCCTTCGTCCATCGCGCCCGGCCGCACCAGGGCCGAGAGTTTTTCGATCGCGTCGTCCGTTCGATAAATGCTCTTGAGATACCGCGCCTCGGCCAGCACGGAGTCGCGATGGGTGGTCTGCGCAGAAACCGAAAAGGAAGCGGCGCAGACCAGGAGCCATAGCGATAGAACGATGCCTCTGTTCATCCAAGCTGATAGATGATCGGGAACGTGTAGATGACTGGAACGGGCTCGCCGCCCTGCATGCCCGGAGTCCATTTCGGGGAGGCCGAAACGACCCGGAGAGCCTCGGCGTCAAGGTCTTCACGGACGCCCCTCAGCACCTTGACGTCCCGGACGGAGCCATCCGCATCGACGGTAAACTGCAGGATCACGCGACCCTGGACCTTGTCAGCCTTGGCCTTTTCGGGGTACGTGAGATGTCCGTTCACCCATCTGGAGAAATCGTTGGCGTCGCCGCCGTTGAAAGTAGGTTTTTGTTCGATGAGCTGGAAAGGGACAGCCTCCTTGTCGGAGACGGCAGACGGTTCGTCGACGACGGTGACCTGGTAGGCGGCCGGAGCGGCCTCTGTGGTCGGAGAAAGCTCCTCCGGCGTGTCCGCCGGGGTCTTTTCGGTGTTCTGGGCCGGGTTGCAGGCGAACATGAAAGCCGCCAGCACGGGGAGGAGAGCCAGATACGACCAGCGCATCCAGCGGGAAGAGTCGGGTTTGAGCATCATGGTGATTCGGTTTTTAAGTTTGGCGTGCTGGAAGCCGCTGGCCAGGGTAAAACGTTGTTCTCCCACGGCTTTCCGCACAAGAAGCAGTTGATATTGGGTAGCATCGATGCCTTTTTGAATGACGCTTTCGTCGGCCTCGTATTCGTGCAGGAGGCGCAGTTCCTCGCGGGTGATCCAGACCAGCGGATTCCACCAGAATAGCAGCTGGAAAGGCAGGAACAGGAGGAGGTCCCGTGAATGGCGGTGCCGTACGTGCATCTGTTCGTGCGTGAAGATGGCGGGATTCTCCTGCATGTCCTTTCGGCCCATGACGACTATCCTTCTCCAGCTGAAGGAGGGAATATTATCATCCAGCAGGACCAGGCGACAGCCCTCGCGCTCCTGGGGTTCTCCCTTCCGGATCAACCGTCCCATCTTCCAGGCCGATACCAGGAAAAGCGCCAGGGTCGCCGCCACACCGGCAAGGTAGATGGCCAGCAAGACTTCTTTCCAGGGGAATGCGGCCCTGAGGGTCTCTCCGGCCGTTTCCGTGCCGGCGGCAACCATCGTCAGCTCCGTGGCGATGCCGGCGGCCGTCGCCGTCCTGATCCGGATGGCCGGAAGCAGAAGGCACAGGTAGGACCCGACCAGCAGGACCGTCCGGTTCAGCCGGAAGAACGTGGTCCGGCGCATTACCAGCAGGTAAAAAGCGTAGAACAGGCCCAGGTAGAGCCCGCCGCGCACAATATAGAGCAGGAACGGGGTCATTTCTTGTTCTTTTCGATCCGGGCGATGAGGTCCTTCAGCTCCTGGAGGTCCATACGGTCCTCCTCCACGAACTGCGAAACCAGGCTCGCGTAGGAATTGTTATAGTATTGGGCGACCATTTCTCCCACGGTTTCCCCACGATATTGCTTCTCGGAGATTTTCACGTGGTAGCGGAAGGTGTTCGCCAGGGGTTCGCGCTCCAGGAAGCCTTTCTCTTCCAGGAACTTGACCAGGGTGGCCACGGTATTGTAGTGGGGTCGCGGATCCGGCAGGAGCGCTACCAGGTCGCGGATGAAGAGGTCGCCATGCTCCCAGAAAATGGTCATGAGCTGCTCTTCCTTGGCTGTCAGTTTCTGTTTCATGGTGCAAAGATAGGCAAAAAAATCATATCTCCTAATTTTTTTAGGAGCATTCCGTGTTTTTTTCGGAGTTTGTGGGCCAAAACGCTGTATACCAGGAAAAATTCGTAACTTAGCACCCAAAGGAAAGAAGATGAAAAAGAAACAGAAATCTATCCTGTCGGCCGTGGCGCTGTTGCTGGTCTTCGCGGCGTGGATGCTCTACCAGCGGCGGGAAAACATGTCGAGCCCGCTCGTGTCGCCCGTGGACACCGGAGATCTTTTGGAGCTGCCGGCGCAGCATCCGGCCGACCATATCGTCCGCTATCAGGGGTTCGTATCGTCCTACAATACGGAAACGCTTATCCCTGATTGGGTTGCGTATGAACTGACGGCCGAGGAAACCAGCGGCAACGCCTCCCGGATGGACAAGACCTTCGGGATGGACCTGTCCTTCCGCGGGAAGCAGGCAATGCGGGAGGATTATGCCAATTCAGGTTGGACGAAGGGGCATATGGCGCCCGCTGCGGACTTCTTCTGGGACGACGACGCCCTGTCCGAAACCTTCTATTTCATGAATATCTGCCCGCAGAAAGAGCAGTTGAACAACAAGGACTGGCAGTACCTGGAGAAACAGGTGCGCACCTGGGCCAGGAAATACGGCAAAGTCTGGGTGGTGTCCGGGCCCATCATCGGAGACAATAAATATGGGACCATCGGCAAGGACCACGTGGTCGTCCCGGACGCTTTCTTCAAGGCGGTGATGGTCCACGACGGGCGCCGCTATCAGTCCATCGCCTTTATCATGGGCAACGACGCGGAACGTTACTGGCTGTACGACTGCGCCTTGTCCATCGACGAACTGGAGGAGCGCACGGGCATCGACTTCTACCCCGCCCTGCCCGACGATATCGAGGATGATGCGGAATCCGCGTACGATTTCTCCGTGTGGGGAATCCGCCGTCATTGATTTTTCGTTATATTTGTAAATCGACACTAAAAACAACACCGATATGAAAGAAAGAATCCAGGAAAAGTTCCAGACCCTGTTCGGGGAAGGAGGAGACCTCTATGCCTCCGCCGGCCGCATCAACCTCATCGGCGAGCATACCGACTATAACGGCGGCTATGTGTTCCCGGGCGCCATCGACTGCGGGATCATGGCCCAGATCAAGGTGAACGGAACCCAGAAGGTCCGGGCGTTTTCCCTTGATTATGACGAGTTCGTGGAGTTCGGCCTCGAAGAGGCGGACAAGCCCGAACAGCAGTGGGCGCGCTACATTTTCGGCGTGTGCCGCGAAACCGTCAAGCGCGGCGGCAAGGTGGAGGGATTCGACACCGTGTTCGCGGGCGACGTCCCCCTGGGCGCCGGCCTGAGCTCCAGCGCGGCCCTCGAGAGCACCTACGCCTTCGCCCTGAACGATATCTTCGGCAACGGTATCGACAAGTTTGAACTTGCGAAGATCGGCCAGAGCACCGAGCACAACTACTGCGGGGTCATGTGCGGCATCATGGACCAGTTCGCCTCCATCTTCGGCAAGGCCGGGTCGTTGATTCGCCTGAATTGCAAAACGCTGGAATACAAATACTTCCCGTTCAATCCGGAGGGCTATCGCCTGGTCCTCATCGATTCTTGCGTGAAGCATGAGCTGGCCTCCAGCGCCTATAACAAGCGCCGCGCCTCCTGCGAGAACGCCGCGGCCGCCATCCGCAAGAACCACCCGGAAGTGGAGTTCCTTTCCGACGCCAAGCGCGTGTGGCTGGACGAAGTCCGCGCCGAGATTCCGGAGGAGGACTTCCTCCGTGCCGAGTACGTGATCGGTGAAGTCCAGCGCGTCCTGGACGTCTGCGATGCCCTGGAACGCGGCGACTACGAGACCGTGGGCGAGATGATGTACCAGACCCACTTCGGGATGAGCCGTCTGTACGAAGTGTCCTGCGAAGAGCTGGATTTCCTGAACAAACTGGCCCGCAAGATGGACGTGACGGGTTCCCGCGTGATGGGCGGCGGATTCGGCGGCTGCACCATCAACCTGGTGAAGGATGAACTGTACAAGGACTTCGTCGAGGCTGCCATCATGCAGTTCACCGAGAAGTTCGGACACGCTCCGAAGGTGTACAACGTCGTCATCAGCGACGGCGCCCGCAAGCTGTAAGTCCATGCTGCGCCGCGTCCTGGCGGCCCTTGTGGCTGTCCTCATGCCCTTTTGCGCGCAAGCGCAGTCCTCAGCCACGGGAAACGACCCCGGACGCCTCCGCTGGTCCTCCTTCCGGACCCGTGACTATCAGTTGATCTATCCGCGCGGGCTCGACTCGCTGGCTACCGTTTACGGGACGCTGCTGCAACAGTACAGCGTCCCGCTTTCGGCGACTGCCGGTCTCCGTCCGAACGAATTGTTCCTCCGGCCGATGCCCGTCGTCCTGCATCCCTATACGGGAGTTTCGAACGGCATGGTCGCGTGGGCGCCCCGGCGGATGGACATTTTCACCCTTCCGGATGTTTCCGGACTGACCCCGGTCCCCTGGGCGAAGCTGCTGGCCATCCATGAAGGCCGGCACGTCGCCCAGAAGCAGTACATGCGGACCGGCTTCTGGACCGGTTTCCACTATTTGTTCGGCGAGTTGCCGGAAACCCTCATCGGCACCGTTCCGAATTCCTCCCTGCTGGAGGGCGACGCCGTGGTGGCCGAGACGGCCCTCACCCGGGCCGGACGCGGCCGCAGCGGCGATTTCCTGAGCGAGATGCGGATGTTCTTCAATACCGGCGACCTCCGGAACTGGTACCAGTGGCGCTACGGATCCATCAAGCGGTATACGCCGGACATCTACCGGCTGGGCTATCTGACTATCGCCGGTTTCCGTTACCTGTATGACGATCCGACGTTCATGGAGGACTACATGAGGATCACCGCCACTTTCGGCGGCATCTTCACCGGAATGAACACGGCGTCGAAAAAGGCTTCCGGAAAGAAGCTTCCGGTCGCCTGGAACGAGATGATGGGCAATTACCGGAATCTCTGGGCCCGGAACGACAGCCTTCGCGCTCCTTTTTCCGAAACGGAGCCGCACGTAGACCTGCCCAGGCATTATACGGTCTATTCCGGCGCCGTGCCGGCGGGCGGGGACATCTATGCGGAAAAGGCCGGCATGGACCATCCCGCGGTCCTGGTCCGGATAAGCCCGGACGGGAAGGAGAAGACCCTGACGGCTTTCGGCGGCGACGGGAAACTGGCCTGGTCGGCCCCGCTGCAGCGGGTCTATTGGTCCGAGGCCGTTCCGGATGTCCGCTGGACCCTGAAGCAGGACGCCCGGATCCGTTATTATGACACGAAGACGGGGCACAAGGGCTCCCTGGTACGCAAAGGGCGTTATTTCAGCCCCGCGCTCTCTCCGGACGGTCTTTCCCTCTGCGCCGTGGAGTATCCGACGGATGGATCGGCGGCCGTCGTCGTCCTGGACGCCCGGAACGGACAGCTCCTGCGCCGATGGGCGGCTCCGGACGGATTTCAGCCCACGGAAGCGGTTTTCCAGGATGCCGGACTGGTCGTTGCGGCCATTACGGAAGAGGGGACGGGCCTGTATCTCGTTCCCCGGGACGGAGGCCGTCCCGAAACCCTGCTGGAACCGCAGCCGGTGACGGTCAAGGACCTGTCCGCCGTGGACGGGAACACGATCCTTCTGGTCTGCGACCGGACGGGAACCAGCGAAGCCTATACCTTCTCCGCAGGGGCCATGACGCAGCTTTCCGTTACGAAGTACGGCCTGGGAACTCCTTTCTTCGCGGACGGGCGTCTCTATGCCTCGGTCCTCAGGCCTGAAGGCCGGCTCCTTTCGCAGGTGGAATGCGTTCCGAGGAAGGTCGAGTTCAAGGACCTTTACCGCGACCCTGTCGCCGAAGTCCTGTCCGCCCAAGAAGCGCAGCTCGCGGCTTCCCTGCCGGAAGAACCCCTACAGATGACTCCGGCAAAACCTTTCCGGAAGATTTCAGACGCGTTCCATTTCCATTCCTGGGCCCCGGTCTATGTGGACCTCAGCCGCGCGAACGTCTCTTTCCGGGATTACTATTTCCAGACGGCCTCCCTGGGTGCTACCGGCATTTTCGCGAACCGTCTCGGCACCGTGAGCGGATCCATCGGCCTGTCTTTCCACGGGAAGGCCTCCCCGGAGGACAAGACACCGGGAGTCGGCGCCCACTTCCGGATGTCGTACAGCGGCCTGTATCCTGTCTTCGACTTCGCGCTGGACGTGGGCGACCGCGACGCCGCCCTGCAGATCCCGTATTGGGACACGGCGAAGGACTCTACGTTCATCCACTCCTCTCCCTATGGGACGGTGTATGTAGGAGGAATGGCATCCGTATCCCTGCCGCTGGACTTCTCCTCCGGCGGGTGGGAACGCAAGATCGAGCCTTCGCTTGCGCTGTCGCTCAGCAATGACGACCTGTATGGCCCCTTCCTTCCGGTCAAGGTCGATCCCGCCGCGGAAGGAGGGTATTCCGAAGATGAGTCCTATCCCGGAAAAATCACCTGGAAATCCCGCTCGACGGCCTACCGAACGTCGGCCGTCCTTCGCGGAAGTTTCCTGCGTCCGGCCGCCAGATCGCAGATGATGGCATCGAAGGGTTTCGGTTTTGAGGTGGGCGCGACCAGTACCGACTTCAACTGGTCGGAGTTTGGGAAGGTGTATGCCTATCTTCCCGGCTTCCATCCGTGGCATGGCCTGAAGATTTCCGGAGCCGTGCGGCATTATTCGATGGACCGTTATTCCACCTGGTTCACGGATCCCTGCCCTCCGGCGCCTCGCGGGTTGGCCAAGAACGCTCGGGTCGAAGCGCTCCTTCTCACCGCTTCCCCGCTGGCAGGACGGGTCTCCCTGGATTATGCCATGCCTATCTTCCCGATGGATTATGCCATTGGCAACATCTTCTATTTCAGGAACTTCGAGGTTGTTCCCTTCGCCGATGTCACATTCCTCCAGCCGGCGGCCGGTATCGAAATGCCCGGAAACCTGCTCTGGAGCGCCGGTGCGGACATCGCGGTGAATATCCAGCGCCTCGTCCTTGTTTCCGGCAACTTCAGCATCGGAGCGCGGCTTGCCTATAGCGGCGGCTCTGCCTTCCCTTTCCTGCAAGAACAGATCCCTGGCCTCAAGCCCTTCTACATCGGGGCTGTGTTCAATACTGAACTCTGATGAATGTAATATGCAGCCGCTGTGGCGAAAGCCACGGAGTTCCCTCCTATCCGAGCATCAATACCGCCCAGGACCCGGACCTGAAGGCCCGGGTCCGGGACGGATCCCTGTTTGTGTGGGAATGCCCCCGCTGCGGGGCCCGGAACCTTTTGAAATTCGAGACGTTATATCACGATCCGGCGGAGCGGCTGATGGTCTGGCTTCTGCCCGGCGACACGCTTCCACCCCAGGCTGTAGCCGACGCTGTCAAGGATTTGGAGGGCTACACGCTGCGTCTCGTCCGTGAAGCCGGTGACCTGGTGGAAAAGGTCAATATCCACGCCTGCGGCCTGGACGACGTCGTCGTGGAAATGTGCAAGTATGTGACGCGCATGGAAATGGCCGACCAGCAGAAGCGGCCGGAGATCCTGGATGCTCCGCTGAAATTCTTCCGCGTGGAGGGCCCCGACCACGATCTGGTCTTCTCTTTCCCGCTGGACGGGGAGATGAAGGTCGTGAACGTGGGCTTCAATGTATACGAAGACGCCCGGGGAATCCTCGGGCGCAATCCTTCCGTCCGTCCCGCACCGGGCTTCGCCCTCGTGGACGCTGCCTGGCTGGGACAGTATTTCCGTTAGAACTTCGGGACTTCGAAGAGAGAGGCGTCCACTGCGCCTTCCTTGACCTCGATGACCTCGGCGACGATGTCCATGCCCATCGCGCTGGTGACGGTCTTCATCGGGATACCTTCCCAGACGTAGGCCTTGACCCGGGCGGACTGGCCCATCTGGCTGATTTCCATCGTATAGACCTTGCAGGGCTTGCCGGCGACCTCTTCCTCGCCCACTTCCTTGATCTTGTTCTTGGCGACCACTTCGTCGGTGAGGTCCATATAATTGACCTCCTGCTGGGCGGGCATTTCCTGGACGATCTTGTCGCTGTAGTTGATCATATAAGTCTTTCCGTCGCGCTGAAGGGTGCCCATGTCGATGTCCATGCCCATCATGCTCATCTTGGTGCGGGAATACTGCAGGGTGCCGTAGTTGTCAAAATAGGTGGTTGCCGACATCTTCTGGCCCATCAGGTCGGTTTGGGTGGTGATTTCGCCGGACTTGACGCCGAACTTCTTCGGCGCTTCCTGCGCGAGGGCGGCCACTGCTGCCAGCAGGGCGATGCCCAGGGTGAGAATTCTTTTCATATCAGTGTGTTTGGTCTTTTTCCTTTTGCTTGCGGGCTTTTTCCGCTTCGCGGGCGGCCCGCTTCCTGGCACGGGCGCGCTCCTTTTCCAGGTAACGCTCAAAAACCTTGCGCTCCTTCTGTGCCTTCTTTTCCAGTTTGCGCAGGGCGCGCAGCTTGCGCTTGCGTTCCTTTTCCAGTTTCTTCTGCGCCTTGGCCGCCTGCTTCTCTTCGTAGATCCGGTCCTTTTCGGCCCACCGGGCTTCCCGCTCGGCGCGTTTTGCCGCTTCGACAGCCTCCTTTTCGGCCCGTTTCTGGGCACGCGCTTCTTCTTTCAGGCGTTTTTCTTCGGCCTTCCGCGCCTGCTCGGCCGCCTTTGCTACCTGGGCGGGGTCGATGATTTCGCGGGTGACCGACGAAGAATCGGTGGTAATCGACAAGGAATCGTCGAAAACGGGGATTTCCTGGCCCGCCAGGGAGTCGAGCTGTATCCGCAGGGAATCGTCCGCTGCCGAGAGGGCTTCCGGTTCTGTCATCCTCTCCGTTAACGGGGGCGGGACGGAGGTCGTATCAGAGACAGCGGCCTCGGGGGCCTCCGGCGCAACGGCGGTTTCGGGCTTTGGCGTTGCCGCCTTCGGTTGCTCCTTGGGCTGCCGGGCGCGCACCACCTCCATCGAATCCCGGTAGGCGATGTCCTTGTAGATCTTGTTGATGTGGCCGGGGAAATATACGTTCGTCTCCTTGAACTGCGCATGCGGCCGGGCCAGGTAGGAGGTGCGCTGGCTCACGCGCGGTACCAGCGGGGTGATATCTTCCTTTCCCGTGGGTTTGCGTTCCGGGTTCCAGCGGAACCCCTTCATGTACCTTTCATCCTTGGGCAGTTGTACGACCGGATAGGCGTCGTTCTTGGCGTTGTCGAAGTAGTACATCTTGTCCACGTATCCGTCCTTGAAGACGGCGTAGAGCATCTTGGAATCCACTTTGTTCACCGTGGCCAGGGCGTCGTTCTCCTTCAGGAAGAACAGGGCGGTGGCCCCGCCCAGGGCGTCGAACCGCTGGAGGGTGCGCGTACTGTCGAAGTAGGCCATCATTTCGGTGCCCCGGATCTGGTCGTAGCATTCCGGCGCCTCTTCCGTGGTGATGAAGGCGTTGTTCATCAGGCGCGCCCGTTCGGCAATCCGGTTCCGGATGACGACGAAGATGCTGTCCGCCGCGTACTGACGGTTTCCGTCATTGAACACAAGCGGGTCGCGGTACAGGCGCACGAGGGAGTCCAGGTCATTGTAAACCAGCGAGTCGCAGGACATTTGCATGTCCTTTCGGTACAATTTCACGTGGTTGATGCCCCACACGAAGGACAACTGTGTGGAATCCACGGGCGGAACGAAGGTCGAATCGACGGGCTCGGGTTTCTTGTCCAGGGTGTCCGGCAGCGCAAGCCCCTCGCCGGGAGGAGTGCTCTCCAGCGGCCCACCCAGCGGAGGATTCCCGCCCTTCGGCGGCGTGGCGCCTCGGGGCAGCAGGCCTTCGCTCCGGGCCTTCTCGGCCGCCTCCTCAGCCGCCTTGGCGGCCGCTTCAGCAGCTTTCCGGCGGTATTGCGTCACCGGGTCTCCCGTAAGATCCTGGAGCCGCCTGTCCGCGGCAACCTTCCAGAGGGAATCCACCTTGTTGCGCTTGATACCCCGGAAGAACAGGGTGTCGGCCCCGACATACAGCGTGTCTCGCTTGCCTTCTTCGTCGGAAATGCTCATGATGGCAGGGTCGCGGGTCATCTTCACCCGCGAAATGGAATCGGTATATTCCATCCGTCCCGCGAGGGCGAACACGTTCCGTGTAGTGTCCATAACCTCCACTTTCCCAAGCAGTTCCACGTTGTTGTGTGCGCGATGGTAGTAGAGCGTGTCGGACCAGGTCTCCTGTTTCCGAGTGAGCATGTGGACGTTCCGCCGGAAGAAGAACAGTTCCTGGTTCCGGTCATACCAGCCGTCGTTGGCCGAAAGCATGTTGTCGTCCTGCCACATGTCGGTCCCGTAGCCGAAATAAGCGGTATTCAGGTCGCTGCGGTATTCCAGGCGTGACGTTTTCACGAACGTGGTGTCCATGTACATGTTCACCTGGTCGTTGAAAACGAACAGCTGCGCCTTGGAGTCATAGGAGCCGTACAGGCTCTCGATGATCTGGCCGTCCTTGTCCCGCAGGGCCGCGCCGTTCTGGAAAATGGCGACGGAGTCCTTCGTGTTATAGTCCAGATACCGGGTGCGGAGGGTGTTCTTGTCCTTGTCTTCCAGCTGGACCAGACCACCGCGGAACTTCGCCAGGTTGTCGTCCACCACATACTGGAGGGATCCGGAACTCAGCCGCGTGCGGTCCTGGATGATCTGCACGTGCCCGATGGCGTCGATGATGTTGGTGCTGACGTTCCAAAGGGCCGTATCGCAGAGCAGGTAGGTATTGTTGTGCAGGAAGCGGGCGGGGCCCACGACCTTGCGGTAGCTCTGTCCTCCCTGTTCGATGAGCTGGGCCGACTTGGCGCTCACGAGGGTGACCACCGAATCTTTCCGCTCCTGTCCCCACGCCGGCACCGTCGCGGCCCAGAGGAGCAGCGAAGCAAACAGATATGGGAACAGTTTCCGCATGGGCCTACTCGAACTTTTCCTTCCAGACAGAGCGGGAGAAATCGCACTCCCTGTACATCGGGTCGATGACGATGTAGGTATCCTTCACCTTCTTCTCCAGGAATTCGTCGATGGCCTGCATCTGGCGCTCCGACCGGACGCGCCCCTGCAGCTCGGTATAGTCGTTCTGGAAGGATGCCGGGTGGGCGGGAACGATCTTGTCCACGCGGATGACCTTGTACACGGTATTGCCCTGCCGGCCCTGCTGATAGCCCTCATTGTCAGTCGATTCCACAGGCTCGGAGATTTCCCCTTCCTTGAGGTCGCGGATGGCGGCATAGTCGGCCGGTTTGAGCTGGTCGATCTCGAAATAGGACGAACCCGTGGACGGGTCGGCCATCTGGCCGCCGTTCGTGCGGGTGGCGGGGTCTTCCGAGAAGAAGCGGGCGGCGAGGGAGAACTTGATCTCGTCGTCCAGGATCTTGGTGCGGAGGCTGTCCAGCCGGGAGAAGGCTTTCTCGCGGTCTTCGGCCGTGTATTGCGGCTTGAGAAGGATGTGCCGGGCATTGAACATGTCGCCCTTCTTCTCGATGACTTCGATGATATGGAAGCCGTCCGGGGTCTCCACGATCTGGGAGATCACACCCGGGCGCAGGGCCATGGCGGCGTCGGAGAACGCCGGCCAGAAGATGGACTTGGAAGCCATGCCCAGCTCGCCGCCCTTGCGGGCGCTGCCGGGATCCTCGGAATAGATGCGGGCCAGGGTGGCGAACTTCTCGCCGTTGATCACGCGTTCGCGGAGGGAAAGGAGACGCTCCTTGACGGCCAGGGCAGCCGCCTCCCGGTCTGGATAGATGCAGATCTGGCTGAGCTGGTACTTGATGGGAACCACCGGAAGGTCCTCCACCGCGACGGTGTCCAGGAAGTGCTGGACATCATAGGGGGTGACCTCCGGGATGGCCTGCGCGAGGTTCATCTGTTCCTGCTGGATCAGGCTCTGGTCCTCGAACATCTGCCGCCATTCCTGGCGGAGCCGGAACAGGGGTTTTCCGAAGTATTTCTCCACTTCCTCGTCTCCGCCCAGGTAGGTGCGGAACTGGTCGATCCGGTTGGACAGTTCCCCGTCCACCATGTCATAGTTCACGGTCAGGGAGTCGATGCGGGCCTGCATCAGGAAGATTTTGGCCTCCATCATGTTCTCCAGGATGCCGCAGCGCATGTCCCGGTCGGAGGAACGGCCCTGGGCCTGCATCTGGTGCACCTCGCTTTCGATGTCCGAAAGAAGGATGGCCTCGTTGCCCACCACGGCGACGGTCTTGTCCACGAGGCCGCCCTGATACTTCTGGGCGAAAAGGGCCGTACACGCAAGCAGGGCCGCCGCGAGGACGATAAATCTAAGCTTCATATCAATAAATCACAAATTTTTCCTTGTTCCGGGCATCATTCAGCAAGTCCCGTTCCAAACCGGTCACCAATTCGTGTTTCCGGGCGCTGAGGATGATGTCGCGGATGCGTTCTTCACAGTATTCCAGCGGGGCGGGGCTCCCCTGGGGTACCATTTTCACGACATAGGCGACCCGGAGGTTGCCGTTGTCGTCGGGCAGTTCGATGAATCCGCCGCGCAGGGCCTTCATCATGGATACCTCGTCCGTCCCCAGTTCCCGCGCCAGAAGGATGGCGTCCATCCAGGCGTCGGAGTTGTCCACGTAGCGGAGCGCGGCCGTGAAGGCCAGGCTGTCCGCCGCAAGGGTCTCGGCAGCATCGTCGGACGACATCAGTCCCTTGATGGTCCTCAGGCTGCGCGAATCGGCGGGAATGACCATATAGCGCGCCTTCAGCAGGGGGCGGTCCACGAGGAACTTGTCCGTATGCTCCTGGTAGTACCTGCGCACTTCCTCGTCGGAAATGAGCGTATCCAGCCGCTCGTTGATGTACCGTTCCTCATAGCGGTATTTCAGCAGTGTACGGCGGTATTCCTCCAGCTCCTTGGACACATCTTTCTCCTCCTTGGAGAGGCGCGACTCCGCCATGTCCAGAAACAGCAGTTCCTCGGCCCAGGCGTTGATGTACCGCTGCGCAAGCCCCAGGCTGTCTTCGGAGGACACCCCGGCGGGGATGTATTCCATCAGCTCGGAGCGGAACAGCTTGTGGTCGCCCACGCGGGCGACGACCTCGTCGCCGAACAGTTCGGCCGCCGAGTCGGAAACCCGATGGACCAGCTGGCACGAGCTCAGGAGCAGCGCAAGGAGCAGAAGGCCTTTCTTCATAACTTACAAAGATAGGAATAATTCCGTGGAACGGCAAACGCTGGATTCTACTCTGAAGTGCAACGCTTTGAAGCGTGACAGTATATCTTTACTGCCATAACCAGAAAAGCGACAGAGGATGGGATACAAGCATTTGACAAGGGAGCAGCGATATACGATTGAGGCGTTGCTGCAAACACCGATGAGCCTGAGGGAGATAGGGGAAGTGATTGGAGTCAGTGCAGGCACGGTGAGCCGTGAGATTCGCAGGAACTGCGATATGCGTGGCTACCATCGGTACCGATGGCAACTGGCCCAAAAGAAGTACGAAAGGAGGATGAAGGTCAGGCGACACTACCTAAAGTTCACTGACGAGATGAAGCGGACGGTAAGGCGTTTCATCATCTACGGCCAGTACAGTCCGGAGCAAATCTGCGGCCGGTTCCGGTTGAAGGGGGAAGAGATGGTATGTGCGGAGACGATCTACCGGTGGATCTGGCATCATGACGACAAACGACAGGTGCACGCATCTGGTGCTGATCCGCAGGCTTGCTGGGAAAGAAGCCACCCAGCTGGCCAGTACGGTAATCGAAGCGCTGCTACCCTATAAGGACAAAATACACACGATAACGGCTGACAACGGAAAGGAATTCGCCCGCCATAAGGAGATCGCGAAGGGACTCGATGCCGAGTTCTACTTCGCACGCCCATACCACTCTTGGGAGCGGGGTGCAAACGAAAACACGAACGGGCTGATACGCCAGTACATTCCGAAAGGAACGGACTTCAGCAAGCTGACCGACGAGATGCTTGCTGAAATAGAATGGAAACTCAACCACAGGCCTCGTAAGTCACTGGGTTACAGGACACCGTTGGAATAATGTAAACAATTATTTAACTTTAACTTTTGAAGTGTCGCATTTCTGGTATGAACACATTTAAATGATAACGCTATGACTCCCTGGAAAACACTCTTGTCACTATCAATGCTTTCCTTGGCTGTTCTTTCCTGCGGCCGTGGAAAGGAAGAACCTGTTCTGATTCCGGAAGATGGAGATGGAACGGAAGAGACCCTGGCGATGAGTTTTGACATACACAACAGCTCTTTTACCGCAGACGTGAAAATGGAAGGCGGTTCATTTCAAACAGGTCCTGAAGGGACAAGGTGTTATTCTGAGGACCTGACGCCAACCAGTTTGCAGTGGGATTTTCGTTTTTTTGACAATACCGGGACGCTGATTTCGATAGCGGTGGAGCCAGTAGAACTAACCGGAAAAGTAGGTGAATCTGCGACTTTTGACAGTGATGTCTCTTTGATGGTCAGTAAAAATGACACCCAAAAGCAATATGCCGCCCATGTTCGCGGCTCCCTTCAGTATTTGAAGTCTTCTAAAGAAATCAAGGAATACGGCCATTATAAGGGAGAAGTTCTGGTAACATGGGAACAAGACGGGGAGGCAAATCAATTCCATATTGTCAAGTTCTGTCCCCGGACATGGTACGCGGACTGATGCCATTTGGGACCTTTGGATGGAGGCAGATGACTTTCTGACTAGATATCCAGGCTGAAGATGAGTTCGATGGAGTATGGCTTGCGGCCGCCATCGGCGGATTCGGACAGGGTCTTGAAATAAGGACCGCCCAGCCAGGATGCGGATACGCCGACCGAGCAGGGGAAGGGCGCCCAGAGGAAGTTGCCCAGTTCCACGGTAAAGTCCGCTCCGGCGCTCATAAGGCTGGAAGAGACGGATTTGGTCTCTTTCCCTTCTATTTTGCGGACGCCTTCGAAAGTCGCCCAATCCACGTGGGGAATGAGCAGGAAGTTCTTGATATAGAAGACCGGAGAAAACAGGGAAATGTCTCCGACAAAGATCGGGATGGCATAGTCGGCCGTCAGTTTGAACTGCCGGGCCGTGAGCTGGGCGATCTGGCGGCCGTCGGCGGAGGTGAAACCGCGGGGCCAGATGACGACGCTGTTTTCACCGAAGGGTGCGCCCGTGGGAACCTGTGCCTGGCCGGTCAATGTCATCCGTAGGCCCTGCGTACGGGTGATTCCCGGCAGATAGGCGTAAGCATATCCGTAATACGTGGGGGAATACCGGTGCGTCAGGCCGGGGCGAAGGTTGCCGCCGGCCTCCAGGCCGATGCCCAGCCGCGGATACACCTGGCTGTCCGCCGTTGGAAGCATCAGATAGCCCCGGACGGAAGCGCGGACCGCCTGCATGAGGACATTGTCGGCCGGCGTTATCTCCTTGAGGGACAAGTGATACCCGCCGCTGACGAAGTCTCCGCGGCCGATGAGGTCCACGACTCCGGTTTCGAAGTGGCTGTTGGATAGGGACCAGGTCACCTTGGGCACCCAGCCGCGCAGGATGCCGCTCTTGTTATGGCGGAACGGGATATAGGCCGACAGGGACGCGGTCCAGGCAGGTCCGTCGGTTTCGGCGCGCGTGACGGCGTAGGACGTTCCTCCGCCGTCGAGGCTGCGTCGCTGGAAGGCATATTGGCCCAGGCCGCTGCCGTAGATATGGAAGTCGGCTTCCAGGATTGGATACAGTCCGGCATAAGTGAACTGCAGATGTCCGGAGTGCTGCCAGGGGCCTCCTTCTTCCGGATGCGCAGCGTATCCCACGTTTCCGTATGCCGACCCCAGGCTGTTCTGGAAAAAGCCGATGAGGCCGGGAGAGGCGGTGTCATAACTGAGGTCTCCGCTCAGCGAGGAGATGTTGTCGTAATCGAACCACAGGGGGGCCCAGGAGTGGAAATGAACCAGGTGGAGGGCCTTCCGATAGGGTTTCGGGGCGGAGAAGACCGTATCCGGAACTTCGGTGGAAGCGAAGGCCTTTTCCTGTTCGGACAGTTTTTCCGCCACGCGGTAGCGATGCACGGCCCGGATGTCCACTTCCACGGGTTCGGGGGCCTTCGCCTTGAAGATGGCGGTGCCCTCCGGGGTCATCGAATTGAACCAAAGCGTATCCCCATGCCAGAAATAATCCGTTCCGCCATAGCGGGAATTCGTTAATTGCCAGGCCCTTCCGGTTGCCGGGTCGTACCGGTAAAGCTCTTTCACCCCGTTCCGGTCACTGACAAAATCCAGGACGTGGTCCTCTCCTTCCAGGTTCTCCATATACTGGTACGTGGGCTCCAGGACACAGGTCCAGACGTCATCGTCCAGCCGCCAGATGCCGCAGCCGCGGTCGTCGATGCCCAGGCTGTAGATGGTTTCGCCCACCCAGGCTGGGTCGGAGAGCTGGATGCCCTCGGGGGCCGGTGTCCGTTGGAGGATGTGGCCGTCCTGGTCGCTGATAATCACGAGGTTGCTTCCCCCGTTCACCGGGTATTCCACGACGGCGATTCCGCCCGGCCCGGGCTGTGGATTGTACAGCCGGCCCCGGGTCGTGAGGTCGTGGCGCTGTCCGTCCGGACCCGCGTAGCGGATGACGGACTCCCCGTCCAGGGTCCAGCGGCGGCCGGGCAGCGTTTCGCTCCAATAGATGCAGTGCTCGCCCGGGTTGAGGGAACTTGCCCTGGAGGAGAAGGTGCCGAGGTCGATCTCCTTGCCGTCCTGGTTGATGCGGACCAGCCGGGTCGCAAGGTCCTTTCCTTCCTTGATGGCGAAATAGGCGTCATCGACCCAGGAGCCGCTCGAATAGTCGGTCGCAAAGGCGTGTTTTTTCGTGACCTGCTCCATTTCCATGAAGGGACCGCGGGCGTCGGCTTCTTCGGTCCAGATGTCGTGGAACCCCTCCAAAATGCCCCGGTAGGTGCTCCGGAACGATTTTCCGGAAAGCGTCTTCATATAGCGCTGCAGGGGGGCGACGGGCAAGGGCTTCCGGCAGATCCAGTCGTAATAGGCCGCCGAGAAATCGGGCTTGTCGTAGAAATAGCGCATTCCGGCGACGGTCATGTAGCCGGTCGTATAATGGTCCGGCCCCGCGTACTTGAAGGAGCCGTACACCCATTTGTACCAGTCCCGCCAGTCTCCGTTGTCGAAGGCGACGTGGTAATAGTTCAGGAAATCGGCTTCTCGGCCGCGTCCGGAGGGGGTAAGGGCCGTTTCCGCCACCACGGCATCGCCTTCCAGGAAGGTCTGGGGGGTAAACAGCGCGGCCACGGCGCCGGGCCACATCTCGCCGATTACGCCGTTCACCCAGCGGAACGGTTTCCGGTACGCCAGCTGCATCTGGGCGACGTGCCGGGACTCGTGGACCGCGAGCTGTGTAATCCAGGACAGGGGCAGGGCCCCGTAAGGCTCCGGATGGGTGTTCAGGTCCATGCGCCGGGGCGCCCAGGCGACGGAACCGTTGGATACGGGATACCGGGTGTGGAGAACGACAGGCATCTTTCCCCACTGCAGCGAAACAGGGGTCAGGCCGATACTTCCGCCCGCGAGGGGACGCCAGCGTTCCAGGGCGGAAAGATAGCTTTGCGCAAGGGAGTCGGCTCCCACGGGATAGATGATGCGCCAGTGGGAGTTCCCGGTTTCTTCCCAGCGGCCGAAGGGGTCTTCTCCGTTCTGGTAGAACTGTGCCGAGGCGGCCGGGCCGAGGGCCAGGAGGAGGGAGGAAAGCAGGAGGATGAAGCTTTTCTTGCGCATGGTTCCACAAAACTAAATATTTTTTCCGTATTTTTGGACAATCTTATCGAAAGAGAATGCGTAACTGTTTGCTTGCAACTGCCCTCTTCCTGCTCTGCGCCTGCGGGTCCCGGGGAGGGAAAGATGTCTCTAAGGCGCCGGCCGCGCGGAACTTTCCCCAGGTGGAGGTCCCGATGATGGTAGATAATCCCGAAGAGAGTGCGTCCTATGTCGTGTCTCATTTTTGGGACCGCTTCACGGATACGTCGCAGGTGTATGCCTGTGATTCCACCCTTGTGAACGGCGTGACGCTGGAGAATGTGGAATCCCAGGTCGGAATGTATATCACCCTGCTGGAGCAGCGGCCCCTTCCGGAGGCGGTCAGGGCTGTCGAGCGTTTCTACGACCGGCTGGACGCGTTCGAGAGAAAATATCCGGAATCAAATGTGTATGAGGAGCTTACGCGCCTGACGAGCCGCTATCTGTATGACCCGAATTCCCCGGTGCGAAGCGAAGACCTGTACCTGCCGTTCGTGGAGCGGCTTGCCACGTCCGACCTCGTTGCCGACGGCCTCAAACCGGGTTTCGGCTGGGATGCACAGAAATGCCGGCTGAACCGGGTCGGTACGCCCGCGACGGATTTCTCCTTTACGGATACGCGCGGCCGCGTCCGGACTCTCTATGGAATCCAGGCGGAATACGTGCTCCTGATTTTCGCGAATCCGGGATGCAACGCCTGTCAGGAAATCACCGCGGAGATGAAGGCGTCGCCGGAGATTTCAGACCTGATTTCCTCCGGCCGCCTGAAGGTGGTTGATGTGTATATCGACCAGGAAATCGACGACTGGAAGGCCCACATTGCCGATTACCCGACCGATTGGATCAACGGGTACGACCACAATTACGCCATCCGCACGGACGTTCTCTACAACGTCCGCGCGATTCCTTCCATCTATCTGCTGGATGCGGCGAAGACCGTCCTGATGAAGGACGCTCCGCAGGAAAGGGCCCTGACGGCGCTGGCCAACATCCACGGTTAGGCCGTAAAGGCCCAGATGATCGCCTCCTCGAGGACTTCTCCGGGGTGGAGGACCGTCGTGGGGAAGCCCGGTTGGTTGGGGGCGTCCGGCGTGTGCTGGCACTCGATGGCCACGGCGTCGTAGTCTTCGTATTCTCGGCCGGTCTTTCCTACCGGGCTGCCTTTCAGCCAGTTGCCGGTATATACCTGCACGGCGGGCTGGGTGGTGAGGATTTCCACGTGCCGGCCCGACTTCGGGCCCCAGAGCTCCGCGGCCGTGGACAGTTGGCCGGGCATCGCTCCGTCGATAAGCCAGCAATGGTCGTAACCCTTTCCGATCTTGAGGGCTTCGAAATCGGCATGGATTTCCGCGCCGATGGGCTTGGCCTCCACAAAGTCCATGGGCGTGCCGGCCACGTCGGCGGGCTCTCCGAGCGGGATCTGCGTCGGGTCGGTCGGAAGGTACTGGGATGCATTGAGTTCCAGCAGGTGGTCCAGGACGGTTCCGGAGCCGTCGCCGTCCAGGTTCAGGTACAGGTGGTTCGTCAGGTTCACGACGGTAGTCTTGTCGGTTTCCGCCGTGAGGATGAGCTTGAGTTCGTTCTCCTCGCTCCACTCGTAATGGGCGATGGCTTTCACGTTGCCCGGATAGCCGGCCTCTCCGTCTTCGGAGAAGTACATGAATTCTACGGCGTCTCCCTCTATCCTGCTGTCCCACACGTGGTTCTGGAATCCGTTGGGGCCACCGTGGAGGTGGTTGGGGCCGTTGTTTATGGGGAGCGTGTACTCGACGCCTTCCAGGGTGAACTTCCCCTTGGCGATGCGGTTCGCAAATCGGCCGGGGATCTTTCCGGAGCAGGGGCCGTCGCCGAAATAGGCCAGCGGGTCGTTGTAGCCGAGGGCGACGTCCCCCAGCTTGCCGTCCTTGTCGGGGACGACGATCGAGACGATGGCAGCTCCCACGCTGCCCAACTGTACGTATGCGCCGGAGGCGTTCATTAACGTATACCGGAAGATGTCCTTTCCGTCCGGGGCTTTGCCCCAAAGCTCTTTCGTGATTTCCATGTCGTTTCAGTGTCTGTTTCCTTCTGACAAATATAACGATTTATACGGAAAATATGTATCTTTGCTTATCATGAGACAATACCTGGACCTGCTGAAACATATCCGCGCGAACGGCGTGATGAAGGAGGACCGCACCGGCACCGGGACGCAGAGCGTGTTCGGCTACCAGATGCGGTTCGACCTGTCGGAGGGCTTCCCGCTCCTGACCACCAAGAAAGTGCACCTGAAATCCATTATCTATGAGCTGCTCTGGTTCATCGCCGGAGACACGAATGTGAAGTATCTCCAGGACCACGGCGTGACCATTTGGGACGAATGGGCCGACGAGAACGGCGACCTGGGCCCGGTTTACGGGCACCAATGGCGCTCTTGGCCGGCTCCGAATGGACGGGCCATCGACCAATTATCGATGGTTATCGACATGATTAAGCGAAATCCGGACTCCCGGAGGATGCTGGTGAGCGCCTGGAATCCTGCGGAAGTGGAAAAGATGGCGCTGCCGCCCTGCCACTGCCTGTTCCAGTTCTACGTGGCGGAGGGAAAACTCTCGTGCCAGCTGTACCAGCGAAGCGCCGACGTGTTCCTGGGCGTCCCGTTCAATATCGCATCCTATGCGCTTCTTACGATGATGATTGCGCAGGTGTGCGGCCTGCAGCCCGGCGAGTTCGTTCACACCACGGGCGACACGCACATTTACCGGAACCACTTCGAACAGGTGGCCACGCAGCTCTCCCGTGAGCCCCGTCCGCTCCCGCGGATGCTGCTGAATCCGGAGGTCAAGTCCATCTTTGATTTCAAATACGAAGATTTCACCCTGGAAGGCTACGACCCGTGGCCGGCCATCAAAGCCCCCGTGGCCGTATAATTTATGGAAAAGTGCCTGATCGTCGCCGTGGCCGAAAACTATGCCATCGGCCGCAAGAACGCCCTGTTGTGGAACCTTCCGGGCGACATGAAGTATTTCCGCGAGCAGACCACCGGGAATGCCGTCATCATGGGCTGGATGACCTTCCAGTCCATCGGCCGCCCGCTGCCGCGTCGCCACAACATCGTCATTTCCCTCTTTCCGTGGCCGGAGGCTCCGTCCGAGGTGACGGTCGTCCAGAGTCTCGAGGAGGCCTTTGACGCCGCCGGCGGGCAGAAGGCCTTCGTCATCGGCGGGGCATATACCTATGCCGAGGCGATGGAAGTGGTTGACACCCTTTATATTACCCACGTACACGATGCACCCGGGGATGCGGACGCCTTCTTTCCCGTCATCGACCCTGAGGTCTGGAGGGAGGAGTCCCGCAGCGACTTGCAGACGGATCCCGCCACGGGCATCACCTACGAATTCGTCATCTACAAGCGGAAATGAAGGAGCGGGAGAATTTCGGCAGCCGGATGGCGGTGATCATGGCGCTCGCCGGGTCGGCCATCGGACTGGGGAACCTCTGGCGGTTCCCGTACCTGGTCGGACAGAACGGCGGGGCTGCCTTCGTAGTCATCTACATCGTCGCCACCCTGGTCATTTCCCTGCCCATTTTCTTTGCCGAATCCGTCGTCGGACGCCGGAGCCGGGCGAACTGCCGCGGCGCCATGGAGCGCCTGGCCCCCGGAACCAAGTGGAAGTGGACCGGGCTCCTGATGGTGCTCACCCCGCTTTGGATCGTCTCCTACTACAGTGTCGTGGGCGGCTGGTCGCTGGAGTACCTGATCCAGTCGCTCCGCCTGGAATTCGTCCACAATGCGCCCGAGGCGCTGAGCGGGTCGTTCGAACAGTTCATTTCGCGCACGTGGGCGCCGGTCGCCTGCCATCTGGTCTTCCTGCTTGCCACGGTTACCATCGTGGCCCTGGGCGTGAAGTCCGGCATTGAGAAATTCAGCAAGGTGTGCCTGCCGGTGCTTTTCGTTCTGGTGGTCGTCATCACAGTTTACTCCATTTCCCTTCCGGGAGCCCAGAAGGGAGTGGCTTATCTGTTAAAACCTGATTTTTCGAAGGTTACGCTGGGCACATGCCTGGATGCGCTGGGGCAGTCCTTCTACTCCCTGTCGCTGGGCATGGGCATCGTCATCACGTATTCTTCCTATGTGAGCAAGGAGGAGGACCTGCTGGTCTCCGGCGTGGGGACGGCGGTTTCCGACCTGCTGTTCGCCCTTCTGGCCGGGCTTGCGATCATGCCGGCCGTATTCGCCGCCGGCATCCAGCCCGGCAGCGGTCCCGGCCTCATCTTCGACACGCTCCCGTACATTTTCGCGGAAATGGGCCTGAAGATGCCCTGGATCAGCTCCATAGCGGCCATCCTGTTCTTCCTGACCATCCTCTTTGCGGCCCTTACGTCGTCCGTTTCCCTCATCGAGGTGGGCGTAGCCTACCTGACGGAAGAAAAGGGAATGAAGCGGTGGGCAGCCTGCGTCCTGCTCTTCGTCCTCACCGGCGTTGCGGGCGTGCTGTGCAGCCTGTCCTTCGGTCCGCTCTCCGGCGTCAAGGTCCTGGGCCTGGGCATCTTCGACTTTGCCGACACCGTGGCGTCGAACGTACTCCTGACCCTCGGCGGCCTGCTCGTGGTCTTGTTCGTCGGTTGGAAAATGGGACGCCCCGAGGTCTTTGACGAATTCACCAACGGAGGCACCAAGAAGCTGAACGCCAAGTGCTTCCGCTTTATCTACTTCCTGATCCGCTACGTTGCTCCCGTGGGCGTGGCCGTCCTGTTCGTTTCCAATCTGATATGAGTGAGCGCGAACATTTCGGCAGCCGCTTTGCGGTGATCATGGCCATGGCCGGATCGGCCGTGGGCCTGGGGAACATCTGGCGCTTCCCGTACATGGTGGGTGAGCACGGTGGCGCGGCTTTTATCATCCTGTACATGGTCGCCAGTTTCGTGCTGGTGCTTCCCATTTTCTTTGCAGAAACCATTATCGGCCGCCGCAGCCGCCAGGGCACGTTCGGGGCGATGGAGAAACTTGCCCCCGGAACGGGATGGAAGTGGCTGGGCTTGCTGACCGTTTTCGCCCCTATTATCATCCTGAGCTATTACAGCGTCGTGGGAGGCTGGTCGGTGGAATACCTGTACAAGGCTGTGTGCCTGGACTTTACGAACACGCCGCCGGAGCGTATCCAGGGCTTCTTCGGGGCCTTCATCTCTTCTTCGGGCGGGCCGATCGCGGTCCATACCATCTTCATGCTCCTGGTTGCGGGCATCGTCCTGGCCGGGGTCAAGCGGGGAATCGAGCGGTTTACCAAAGTGACGATGCCGGTCCTGTTCGTGCTGATCGTCGTCATCGCCATCTATTCCGTCACCCTTCCGGGGGCGAAGGAGGGCGTCGCCTACCTGGTCAAACCGGATTTCTCCAAGGTCGATGCGCACGCAGTCGCAGCCGCGATGGGGCAGGCCTTCTTCTCGCTTTCCCTGGGCGTCGGCACTATCCTGACTTACGCCTCATACATGCGTAAGGACGAGAACATATTCCTGTCTGGCGTCGGTACGGCGGTCTCCGACCTGTTGTTCGCGATCCTGGCGGGCTTCGCCGTGATGCCGGCCGTATTCGCCGCGGGCATCGCCCCCGGCGCCGGTCCCGGCCTGGTCTTCGACACTTTGCCGTTCATATTCAACAAGATGGGAGCAGGCGCCCCCTGGCTCAGCGCAGCCATCGCCATCGTCTTCTTCCTGACCATCCTCGTGGCGGCCCTGACGTCCGCCATCTCGATGATGGAGGTGGGCGTCGCTTACCTGACGGAGGAAAAGGGCCTCAAGCGAGCCACAGCCGTACTGGCCATCACCGCCTTTGCCTGGACGGTGGGCGTGCTCTGCAGCCTCTCCTTCGGTCCGCTGGCGGAGGTTAAGCTCCTGGGCAACAGCATCTTCGACTTCCTGGACAAGCTGTGCTCCGACTGGCTCCTGCCGGCCGGCGGCCTGCTGTTCACTCTGTTTGTGGGCTGGAAAATGGCCCGCCCCGACGTTTTCGACGAATTCACGAACGGAGGAACTCTCAAGGGAAACGTCCGCCTGTTCAACTTCGTGTGGTTCCTGCTCCGGTATGTCGCCCCCGTGGGAATCGCCGTCGTATTCGTGACGAACCTGGTCCTGTAGGTTTTATGCATACTAAAATGACAAGATAATGAAACAGACCCTGAAAACCCTGATTGTCACGGCTTTGATGCTGGGACTGAGCGCCTGTGGACAGAAACCGCAGGTCAAGTATGTGTTTTATCTGATCGGAGACGGCATGGGCATCAACGAGGTGATTGGCACCGAATTGTACAACCAGGGAACCGGCTACGGTCCGGAGGAAATCAATTTCGCCCACTTCCCGGTGCGGGGCTTCGTCACCACCGTGTCGTCCTCGTCGCTGGTTACGGATTCCGCTGCCGGCGGGACCGCCCTCTCCAGCGGGGTGAAGACCTATAACAGCGCCATCGGCGTGAATGCGGACACCGTTGCTGTCTCGTCCGTGGCGGACTGGGCACGTGCTGCCGGATACGGAGTTGGCATCGCGACATCCGTGGGCATCAACCACGCTACGCCGGCCTGTTTCGTGGCCCATACGGAAAAGCGCCGCAACTACGAGACCATCGTTACCCAGTATATTGAAACGCCCGTGGATTTTGCCGCCGGTGCCGGAATCATCACGGAAAAGGGTACCGGTCACGACGGGGCTTACTTTGAGAACCTGGCCCGGGAAGCAGGCATCACCGTTCTCCACGGACCGTCGTTCGACGGGGTTGCTTCTGTCGAGGGGCGCGTCCTGTGCCTGAGCGGCAAGGACGAGGTGGACCTTCCCTATGCCATTGACAGGAAGGAGGATGACACCACCTTGTCCGACTTCGTCCAGGCGGGGATCGACTATCTGGACGCCCGTTTCGGCAAGAAAGGATTCTTCTTCATGATCGAGGGTGGCAAGATCGATTACGGCGGCCACAGCGATGACGCCGCCGCCTGCTTCCAGGAACTGACGGACTTCGCGTCCGCTATCGACGTCGTGCTTGCTTTCTATGAGAAACATCCCGACGAGACGCTCATCGTCATTACGGCCGACCATGAGACCGGCGGTCTGATGCTGGGTGCAGGTCAGTACGAGATGCATCCGGAATTGCTCGCCGCCCAGAAAGCCTCTGCATCCGTGCTCACCGAACTCTTCCGCGAGGAGTTCTTCCCGGACGACAAACCCTACAAGGCGCCCTCCTGGGAACAGGTCAAGGCCTTCTTTGCAAAGCATTTAGGTCTTTGGGACAGCGTTCCCGTGAGTGCCAGGTCCGAGGCCGGCCTGAAGGACATCTATGAGCAGACCTTCGGAAAGGGTGGCAACCGCAACCTGGAAACCGTCAACCTCTATTCTGTGAATTCGAAGATGGTATCCGAAGCGGTGATTTACCTGGACAAGGCTGCTGGTTACCAATGGAGCTATGGCTCCCACTCGGGTTCTCCCGTGGGCCTGTACGTGAAAGGAAAAGGGCAGGAGGCCTTCGTCGGTATCCGGGACAACACGGAGATCGCGCCGACGATCGCCGCCCTGGCCGGTTACAAACGGGACTGATAAAAAAGAGGGGACGACAGACAGTCGTCCCCAAATCTTATCAATATTCTACGTTATCTTTTTCCGGCTTTTTCCTAAACCCCCAGCTCGTCTTTCATGGCCCGCAGGGCATCGAAGGCTTGGAGAGGGGTCATGTTGTTGAGGTCCAGGCCTTTGAGGCGGTCCCTCAGGGACTCCAGCAGGGGGTCGTCCAGTTGGAACATGGACAGTTGGAGGGTGCCGTCTTTTTCCACGCGGCCTTCCTTGGTGTTGTGCGGCTTGACGGGAGTGAGGGCGCCGGCGCGCTCCAGGGCCTGGCTGTTCTCCAGGGCCTTCAGCGTGCGCTCGGCGCTTTCCAGCACCGGAGCGGGCATGCCCGCCATCCGGGCCACGTGGATACCGAAGCTGTGGGCCGAACCGCCCTCCTTGATCTTGCGCAGGAAGATGACTTCGCGCCCCACTTCCTTGACCGTCACATGGAAGTTCTTCACGCGCGGGAAAATGCCCTCCAGGTCGTTCAGTTCGTGATAATGCGTGGCAAAGAGGGTCTTCGCGCCCTTGCCGCATTCGTGGATGTACTCTACGATGCCGCGGGCGATGGACATACCGTCGTAGGTGGAGGTTCCCCGGCCGATTTCGTCCAGGAGGACCAGCGAGCGGGCGCTGAGGTTGTGGAGGATCATCGCTGTCTCCAGCATCTCCACCATGAAGGTGGACTCGCCGCGGGAGATGTTGTCCGTCGCACCCACGCGGGTGAATATCTTGTCGAAGTATCCGATCTTTGCTGCGTCGGCGGGGACGAAGGACCCCGTCTGCGCCATCAGGACGATGAGGGCCGTCTGCCGCAGGAGGGCGGACTTACCCGCCATGTTGGGACCCGTCAGGATGATGATCTGCTGCGACTTGGAGTCTAGGTACACGTCATTGGGCACATACTGCTCGCCCGCCTTCATGAGCGTCTCGATGACGGGATGGCGCCCGGCTTTGATGTCAAGGACCAGGGAATCATTGATTTCCGGCCGGCAGTAATGTCGCTCGGCTGCCTGTTCGGCAAAACCCGCGAGCAGGTCCAGCTTCGCGAGGATGCGGCTGTTCCTCTGGATGGCCGTGATGCCGTCCTGGATATGGGCGATGAGGGTCGCGAAGATGCGCGTCTCGATTTCGTAGATGCGGCTTTCGGCCGTGACGATCTTTTCCTCGTATTCCTTCAGCTCCTCGGTGATGTAGCGTTCGGCGCTCACGAGCGTCTGCTTGCGGATCCACTCGGGCGGGACCTTGTCCCTAAAGGTGTTACGGACTTCGATATAGTATCCGAAAACGTTGTTGTAAGCGATTTTCAACGAGGGGATGCCGGTGCGTTCGGCCTCCCGCTGCTGCATCTGGAGGAGGTAGTCCTTGCCGCTGCCGGAGAGTCCCCGGAGTTCGTCCAGCTGCTCGTCCACGCCCTCGGCGATGACAGGTCCCTTGCCGATCTGGGCGGCCGGATCGGGATCCAGGGTCCAGACGATTTCCTTCAGGAGTTTCTCGCAGTTGACCAGGCCCTTGACAAGCTTGTCCAGCGCATCGCAGCCCTTGCCGGAGCAAAGCTCCCGGAGCGGGGCCATCTGCGCGAGGCCGCGGCTGAGCTGCAGCACCTCGCGAGGGGCGGCCTTCCCGTTGGCGATGCGCCCCAGGATGCGGTCCAGGTCGCCCATTTTGCCGAGCGCTTCCTGCACCAGGAGCAGGTCGTCGGGATGCTCGATAAAATACTGGACGACGTCGTAGCGGCCCTCCAGCTCTTTCCGGTCCAGGATGGGCATCGCCAGGGTGCTGCGCAGGAGGCGCGCGCCCATCGGCGAGGAGCAGCGGTCGATGGTTTCCACCAGCGACACGCCTTCGCGCCCCGCCGCGCTCTGGAAAACTTCCAGGTTGCGGAGGGTGAACTGGTCCATCCACACGCACTTGGCCTCGTCGATGCGGCTGAGCGTGGAGATGTTCCGGAGTCCGACGTGCTGCGTCTGCTCCAGGTAAACCATCAGGGCGCCGGCGGCACAGAGCCCGAGGGGCATGGTGTCCACGGCGAAGCCCTTCAGGCTGTCCACGCGGAGCTGCCGTTTCAGTTTCTCCACGGCCGCGTCATACACGAAGGCCCATTCGTCCAGGCTGGTGGTATAATAGTCGCCGAAGCGTTCCTTCACGCCCCTTTCGCAGCTGCGGGGAACGACGAGTTCCTTCGGGGAGAGCGATCCCAGCAGCGTGCCGACATAATCGAGCGAGCCCTGCGCCACCTGGAACTGTCCCGTGGACACGTCCAGGAACGCGGCTCCGCACTGGTCCTTTTCGAAGGCCAGGCCGCAAAGGAAATTGTTCTCCTTGATTTCCAGCATGTTCTCGCCGAAGGAGATGCCCGGCGTGACGATTTCCGTCACCCCGCGCTTGACGAGTTTCTTGGCGAACTTCGGATCCTCCAGCTGGTCGCAAATGGCCACTTTGAATCCGGCGCGGACGAGTTTGGTGAGATAGTTCTCGATGGCGTGGTGCGGGAATCCGGCCATGGGGATGGGCCCCTTGTCACCATTGGATTTCTTCGTTTGCACGAGCCCCAGCACCCGGGACGCCGTGACGGCGTCGTCCGAATAGGTTTCGTAGAAGTCCCCCACGCGGTATAGCAGGAGCGCTTCGGGGTGCTGTGCCTTCACCTCGAAAAACTGCCTGATCAGGGGGGTGTCTTCCGCTATTTTCGCCATACTGTCCTGCTAAATTCGAATCATACAAAGATACGATAATTTTATTAACTTTGTGAGTTATGAAACGCGTGCTCGTCATCACCTATTACTGGCCGCCGTCCGGAGGTTCCGGCGTGCAGCGCTGGGTCAAGTTCGCCAAATACCTTCCCCAGGAGGGCTGGAAGCCGGTCATCTATACTCCCGAGAATCCGGAGTACACAGCCGTGGACCGGACCCTGGAGGGGGAAATCCCCCATACGACGGAAATCATCCGCCGTCCTATCACCGAGCCTTACAACCTCTACCGTAAGCTGATGGGCAAGGGGGCGTCGACGGACATGAAAACCCTCACGGCGGGCGCCGCCGGCGGGGCCGTCACGGAAATCTCCAGCGGCCGCAAGACTTTCAAGCAGCGCCTGTCGCTGTGGATCCGCGGCAACGTGTTCGTGCCCGACCCCCGCGTGGGCTGGGTGCGCCCAAGCGTGCGTTTTCTGAAAAAGTATTTGACGGAACATCCTGTCGATGTGATCGTTACGACAGGTCCGCCCCATTCGATGCACCTGATCGGGCAGCGGCTGCACAAGGAACTGGGGATTCCGTGGATCCCTGATTTCCGCGACCCGTGGACCCGGATGTATTATCTCAAGCACCTGCCGCTGTCGAAAGGCACTTGGCGGAGGCTCCGTGCCATGGAACAGTCCGTACTGGACGAATGCTCCACCGTGCTGGCCGTCACGCCGCTCGTGCAGGAGGAGTTCCAGGCGCAGACGTCCACACCCGTGGCGATGATCACCAATGGCTACGACGGCGGTGACTTTGACCAGACCGTGGACCCGGACGGCTTCTTCAACATCGTCCACACGGGCCTGTTGGCCGCCGACGGCAATCCGCTCGTTTTCTGGAAAGTCCTGGGAGACAAGGCGCGGGAGGACGCGTCTTTCCAGGCTGCCCTGCGCCTGAGACTGGTGGGCAAGGTGGACCGCGAGGTGTACGACGCCATCGCGGCGGCCGGGCTCCGGGACTGCGTCGTGGACCTGGGCTACCGGGACCATCTGGCTGCCGTACGCGAGCAGATGGCCGCCTCTTTCCTCCTGCTCCCCTTGCGCAACGATCCGGAGTACCGGCCCATCCTTCCCGGGAAACTGTTCGAATATCTCGCTTCGCGGCGGCCGGTCCTCGGCATCGGCCAGGAAGACGGGGCCATGGCCCGCGTCCTCGCCGACACGGGCGCCGGCATTACGGCCGGCTGGGACAATGCCCCTGCGATGCGCGCTTTCCTTGACCAGGCGTGGGAACAGTTCCGGGCCGGCGGCGTGCCGCCCGTGGCCGGGGACATCACCCGCTTCTCCCGCCGGAACCTTACCCGCGAACTCGCCGCCCTGCTGGACAAAGTATCGGGCCAAAGCAAATAGACTATGGACAAGAAACTCTTGAAGAAGATCGGGATCGCCCTCGGGGCCATCGCCTTTTTCCTGGCGCTCAGTTACGGATTCGTGCCGCAGGTGCTGGACGGGAAGATCGTGAACCAGAGCGACATATCAGGATATCTGGGGATGTCGCGCGAGATGACGGCGTGGAATCTTGAACACCCGGACGACCCGACGTACTGGACGGATTCCATGTTCGGGGGAATGCCCACGACGGCCATCTCCACCCAGAACGGCGGAGATTACACGCAGGCGGTTTACGACCTGCTCCTGACCGGCAAGCGGCCTGCAACCTATCTGTTCATCGCCCTCCTGGGTGCGTTCCTGCTGATGCTCTCGCTGGGAATCAGCTGGCCGCTGGCCCTGGGCGGAGCCGTCGCCGTGGCCTTTTGTTCATACAATTTCCAGATCATCCAGGTGGGGCATAACACGAAGATGCAGGCCATCGCCTTCTTCCCCTGGGTGCTGGCCGCGTTGGTCTATACCTACCGCAGCACGGAGAAGAAGGACCGCTGGATCTTCAAGACCATCCTGGGGGCCGTCCTGTTCGGCGTGGCCCTGAGCCTGCAGATCAAGGCGAACCATCAGCAGATTACGTATTATCTTGCCATCCTGGTGATGCTGTATGCGCTGGTGGAGTTCATCGACATCCTGGTGAAGCACAAGGACCGTCTCGGCCGTTTCTTCATTGCATCGGCCCTTCTGCTGGTTGTCGGCGGGGTGGGTATCGCCACGAACGTGAACAAGCTCCTGCCTTTGGCGAAATATACCCCGAATACCATGCGCGGCGGCTCGGAACTGACCACGGACGGTGCCGTCAAGGGCGGCGGCCTGGACCTGGACTATGCGACTTCCTGGTCCTATGGCTGGGAGGAGCTGCCCAACCTGATGATCCCGAACTTCAACGGCGGATCCTCGGCGCAGGCCGTGGACCCGGCAAAGTCGGAGACCATCAAACTCCTCAAGCGGGCGGGGCAGTCCGGGACGCGCGAAATCGCCAAGGCGCTTCCCTTGTATTGGGGCCCCCAGCCTTTCACGGCCGGGCCGATGTATATGGGAGCCATCACGGTGTTCCTCTTCGTTCTGGGCCTGTTCCTGTATAAGGGGAAGGAAAAATGGTGGATCGTGGCGGGCACCGTCCTCGCGGTCCTGATGGCCGTGGGCAACCATTTCATGGCTTTTACCAAGCTGTGTTTCAACGTGTTGCCGCTGTATAACAAGTTCCGGACGGTGTCCATGGCGCTCGTTGTCCTGCAGGTGACGCTGCCCGTGCTGGGTTTCCTGGTCCTGGACCGGATCGTCAAGGGCGGCGTGGACCGGAAGAATTTCCTGAAGAAGAGCGGCATCGCCTTCGCGCTTACGGGCGGCCTGTGTCTCCTGTTCGCGCTGATCCCTTCGCTCGCGGGCGACTTTACGGCGGCCTCTGATGCGGGCCAGCAGGATGTCCTGGTGGAGGCTTTCCAGGCCGACCGCATCGCCCTCCTGCGGCAGGACGCCCTCGTCTCCTTCATCCTGATCGCCGTGTCGTGGGGCCTTCTCCTCTGGGCCGTCCTGCCCAAGGACAAGCCGGTGCGCAAGGTCATCGCCGGGGTCGCCGTGTGCGCCCTGGTTCTGGTGAATCTTTTCACGGTGGGCAAGCGCTACCTGAACGCCGACCATTTCACCACGCCGAAAGACCTCTCGAAGCCCTTCGCCGAACGTCCCGTGGACCAGGTGATCAAGGCCGATCCGGACCCGTCCTACCGCGTCCTGGACCTGACTGTCAACGTGTTCAACTCTTCGATTCCGTCCTATCACCACAAGAGTGTGGGCGGCTATTCGCCCGCCAAGCTCCAGCGCTACCAGGACCTGATCGGACACTACCTGAACGCAGAGATCAATGCCATCTACCAGTCGATGCAGGGTATCTCCTCGATTCAGGATGCGGAGAAGAACCTGCCGTCAACCCCGGTCCTGAACGCCTTGAACACCCGCTATATCATCCTGGGCGGAGAGTATCCCCCGGTCGTCAATGCGAACGCCCTGGGCAACGCGTGGTTCGTGGACGGGGTTGTCCCCGCCGCCTCTCCTGATGAGGAAATCGCCTTCCTGGGTTCGGTGGACCTGAGGCGCCAGGCCGTCATCGGCAAGGACATGCCGGCGGTTACCGCCGCTCCGGCTGATTCCACGGACGCCATCGTCCTGACGTCCTATGCCCCGAATGAACTCCGGTACCATTATACGGCCTTGGCGGACCGCCTTGCCGTGTTCAGTGAAATCTATTATCCGGAGGGTTGGAAAGCGGAAGTGGACGGCGTTCCGGTCGATGTCCTGCGGGCCGACTGGACGCTGCGCGCCGCGCAGCTCCCGGCGGGAACGCACGACCTGGTCATGCGCTTCGAGCCGGCCTCCTACCGGATCGGCGCAAATGTATCCCGCGCCTCCTCCATCGTCCTCATCCTGTTGCTCCTTCTCTCCCTCGGGGGACTTTTCCTGCCTGCCAGAAAGAAATGAAACGCTTGATCCTTACCCTTTTGGTCCTTGCCGCCGGCCTTCCCGCCGCGGCCCAGGGCGTCCGCAGGACCGCGGACGAATTCAACAAGATGTCCCGCAGCGACACCACGCTGGTGGAGCTGAAAGGCGTTGTCAGCCGCATGAGGGGCGACCAGCGCGGCGTATTCTATTTGAAGGATGAAACGGGCGAGGCCTACATCTACGGCCTGGTTGACGGCCGCCCGGGCTCCAACGTGAGCTTTCCGCAGATGAAAATCGCCGTGGGCGACACGCTGACGGTCTATGGCCGCCGGACCGTCTATAACGGCACTACCATCGAGATGGCCGGCGGACATCTTGTCCGCAAGGCGGACGGCCCGAACCATGCCGCCGAGCTGGAGAAGCAGACGGCCCTGGACGTTTATCCCACTTTCAAGGGAAAAGGCACTGCGGCCTTTTCCGCATGGGTGACCTCCCATTTGAAGTATCCCAAGGATGCGAAGGCGGCCAGTATCGACGGAACCGTCACCGTGCAGTTCGTCGTGGGCAAGAACGGCGGCGTCCAGGAAGTGCAGGTGCTGAAGGGCGTTCATCCGGTCCTGGATGCGGAGGCCCTCCGCGTCGTCCGGAGCTCCCCGAAATGGAAGCCCGGCATCAAGGACGGCAAGCCCGTCCGCGTCACCTACACCCTTCCGGTCATCTTTGTCCTGCCGGACTAGGGCGATACGGTTTTTCTCCGTCCGTGGGCGGCGGCCTGCAGGATCTTGTTCTTCAGAAGCGTCGGATAATCAGGACGTTCCGCGAGGAAGGCGTCCACGATGGCGTCGGCCTCGGGGGAATCGTGGCCCCGGAGCAGGGCGGCGACCCACTTCTTCGGGAAGAAGATGTCTCCCGTGCGTTGGACGTCCCGGACGGCTTCCAGGCCGGGCAGGAGGTAGTCCAGGGCTTCCGCTTGGCGTAAGGGATGGTTCAAGTACGCCAGGGCCGATTCGGCCCACGGCTCCACGCGGCGGTTTTCCGGGACGAGCAGGGCGCGGAACACGCTGTCTCGGACGGTGCGGTCTGGTGACACGGCCGGGCAGATGAAGTCAAACTCCCGCAAACGGTCCGGATCCTGGATGCGGCTGCGCTGCACGCGGAGAATCTCCGCGCTGCGCTCCGGCAGCCGGACGGCCAGTTCCAGGGCGAGCGTCACGTACTGGGTATCATTGAGTTTCACGCCCGGCCAGGGCGCCTGCGCTTTCCAGACGCGGTAGAGTTCTTCGGTCATGGCCGGGGTGTTGCATATGCCTGCGAGCGTCCGGAAAGCGGTGGTTTGCTCCGCCCCGAGGGCCGGATTCTTGGCCAGGCGCACCAGCAGGGTTTCGACTTCCGGCGAGAGGGCGAGGTCTCCGTACCGGGCCAGCGTGCCCAGATAGCCGAGGCCGGTGGACACCAGCAGCGGCTCTTTTTCGCGGGGGATCCAGTCCGACAGGAAGGCGGCGAGCCGCCGGGCATCCAGCCGTCCGTCCAGATAGTTTTCCCACAGGTTCGCCAGGAGGGAAATCCGCTCCAGGGGCTTTTCAAAGGAGGACAAGCGGGCCATTGTGACTTCCAGCGCCAGGGAATCCTGCGCGAAGAACCCGTAGGCTTTTCCTGAAACGTTGAGGAGGCGGGTGCCGTCACACGGAGTTACGTCCACCTCCTGCGGCCAGGTGAGCCCGCGGCCCCAGGGATCCCGCTGCGACACGCTTCCGTCGGCCGACACGCGGTATTCGGGCATCCCTTTCTCTTCCACCCAGCTGCGGCTCCAGGCCGCAAGGTCTTCCGCCGTGTAGGCATCCAGAATGGAGATGAGGTCGCTCCAGTCGGCATTGGCGAACAGGTAGGTCCGAAGATACTCCTGAAGACCGTCCCGGAAGGCATCGGCCCCCATCCTTTCCGCCAGCATGTTCATCACCACCGGAGCCTTGTCATAGACGATGTTGCCGTACACCAGACCCGCATCCCGGAGGTTGTCCAGCTGTTGCTTGACAGGGTTGGTCCCCTCCGTCCGGTCTTCTTCATAGGCGGGAAGGTTGAAGGCCTTGAAATCCTTCAGCGCCGTGTCCACCTCCGGAAACATCCCCTCGGTAATCCGCGCGGCGAACCAGTTGGCAAAGACTTCCTTGGTCCATACGTCGTCGAACCACTGCATCGTCACCGCGTCGCCGAACCACATGTGGGCGGTTTCGTGGGCGATGAGGTCGGCCCGGGAAAGGAGCTGGTCCACAGTAGGATCCGGTCCCAGGAAGATCCGCTTGTCGGTGAACTGCACCGCGCCCGGATGCTCCATCCCGCCGAACTGGTAGCCGGGGATGACGACGAAATCGTATTTCGCGAAGGGGAACGGAATCCCGGTATAGGATTCCATCCACCGGACGGCGTTCGCGACCTGTGCGAAGACTTCCGGCAACTGGGCGACCTTCGCCGGGTCGGTCTCGCGGTAGAAGCAGCGCATCGGCAGACCGTCAACGGTTTTCGAGGCCACCTGCCACCGCCCCGCCACGAAGGAGAACAGATAGGTGCTGATGGGCTTGGTCTCCTTGAACAGCAAGACCTTCCGCCCGTTCCAGACGGTTTCCGTCAGGCGGCCGGCGTCGCTGGTCGCCACCCAGCCTGCCGGGATGTCCAGCTGCAGGGAGAAGACGGCCTTCAGGTCGGGCTGGTCGAAGCAGGGGAATACGGTCCGGGCGAGGGCCGGGACCAGCAGGGTGTACAGATAGTCGTCGTTTCGGTTGAGGGCCTGGTCACCGGGAGTGAAGGAGATGGCGACTGTGTTCGGGCCCTTCTTCAAGTGCTTGAGAATGAGGTGCTCCGCCTCCCATTGAATGGGAGCGGCTTTTCCGTTGACTTCCAGGGAATGGATGTTTTCCGCCCCCTCCCGGAAGTCCAGGGCGAGGTCCTGCCGGCCGTCCAGCATGAAAGTAAGCGTTTCCTTTCCTTCCACCGGCGCCGTTTTCTCCTCGGGAATCCGGAAGGACAGGTGGTAGTGGATGTCACGGACATGCGCGGCCCGTTCCAACGCCAGGCTCCGGCTCACCCCTTCTTCAACGGGTGAGCCGGAGCAGCCGGCGATCAGCAGCAGGGCGGCTATCCAGCCGGGGACCCTCATTTCAGCGCCTTTTCAATTTGCTGGGCAATGGTCTGCCAGTGGGCGCGGGTGACGCGGTCGGAAGGCTTCGCCTTGGCGGCCTTCTTCTGGATGTCCATCAGGGTGCTGGTGAGAAGGGCGCGGACATCGGTGTTGCCGGCAGAGGCCGTGCCCATGACTTCCAGGGCCACGGTGACGAAACGGTGCTGCAGATAGCGGCGGTAACTGTCGGTAGCCTTGCCCTTGTACAGTTCCTCGAAGACCATGCCGGTCAGGTCCTCCAGGTATTCATCGGGTGCATAGTTGCCGGCGTCATGCTCGGCGAACTGCGCCAGACGGGCGATCTTCTGCACGCTCAGGAGGTTGGAGGAGCTGATGACGCCGTTCACCAGGGAGGTCAGGTAGGTATCCGGACGATCGGTAAGGTTGTACATGTAGGGAACGTCCACCAGCCAGGTCGGCTTCTTGAACAAATTGTCATTCAGCCAGTTGAGGGCTGCCTTCTGACGCTCCTTCGGGACGGGTTCATACTTGGGACCGTCCTGTTCGATGCTCTTGTTGGTCACGAAACGGCCGCCGATGTTGGCGGAGACGTGGCCCAGATAGCGGTTGAACTGACCGGTCACGGCGGTGTACATCCGGCTTACGTTGTCATACATGTCGGCCTCCTCCACGTTCCAGGAAGGGATTTCCCCGATGACGCGCTTGAGGTTCATGACTCCGTACGTGCTCGCCGCGACGGCATCATCGCCGAGGTCCTCGCGCTGGGCGCGCGGATCGGAATCGCTGCCCTCGCCGCCGAACCAGAGTTCCGGATGGGCCGCCAGCTTGTCGATGATGACCTTGTTCCAGTACAGGTGGTCTTCCTTCGGGGTCTTGAAGTCGGTGGGCGTGTAACCGTACTGGATGGCCCACTTGTCATAGTCGTTGATGCGCGGATACAGGCCGGCCTTGCCGATCCCGTCTTCCGGCTGCGCCACGTAGTTGAAGCGGGCGTAGTCCATGATACTGACCGTGTGGCCGTGCTCTTCCACCCAGGCCTTGTCGCGGAGCTTCTCCACGGGCGTCTGGCTGCTGGAGCCCATGTTGTGCCGCAGGCCCAGCGTGTGGCCCACCTCGTGCGAGGAGACGAAGCGGATGAGGTCGCCCATCAGTTCGTCGTCATATTTCATCTTGCGGGCACGCGGGTCCACGGCGCCCACCTGCACCTGATACCAGTCGTGGACGAGGGTCATCACGTTGTGGTACCAGCCGATGTGGCTCTCGAGGATTTCGCCGGAACGCGGGTCGTGGACATTCGGACCATAGGCATTGGCGGTGGAGGAAGCGAGATAGCGGATCACGGAGAACCGGGCATCCTCCATGCTCATGTCGGGATTGTCCTCCGGCCATTCCTCGGCGCGGATGGCATTCTTCCAGCCGGCCTGCTCGAAGGCCTTCTGCCAGTCGTTTACGCCGGCGATCAGGTACGGACGCCACTGTTTCGGGGTGGCCGGGTCGATGTAATAGACGATGGGTTTGACGGGCTCGACGAGCTCGCCCCTCTTCTGTTTCTCCACGTCCTCGGGACGGGCTTCCAGGCGCCAGCGGGTGATGAAGCGGACCCGCTCCACGGCCTGCTGCTCATCCGAGAACTGGGTGTAGCCGTCGGCGAAATAGCCCACGCGCGGGTCGAAAAGACGCTGCTGCATAGGCACTTCCGGAAGCAGGACCATGGATGTGTTCAGGACAAGCGTCACCGCTCCCGCCTCGATGCCGGCGGGCAGGATGGACGTCATCCGTGCCGGACTGGCCGCGCCGGAACCGCCGGCTGACGGAGGATTATAGGCGAAAGTCTTGGTGACCGTCACTTCGGTATTGATGGGATAGGTGCGGATGCTCTGGATGAAACTGGCGTCGCCCCGGAGATTGCCCAGGTTGTACATCCGCTTTGTACGGCTGTCCAGCGAGAAAGCCTGGGTGTCCCCCTCGAAGAGGCTCGTGACTTTCACGCGCGTGCACCCCGGGGCCGATTTCTTCTCCGGCTTGAGCGAGGCGATGATCGGATTCTCGGAACTGGCCTTCACAGCCTTGCCGATGTCGTCGTCCTCGTCGGCATGGAGGGTCAGGGCGTCCACGCGCAGGAGCAGGTTCCCGTTCGGTGCTTTCTCCCAGTAGATCATATGCTCGGAGACTTGTTCTCCGCCATATTGCGACGCGCCGGGAGTATGGCTCACGTAGCGGGTCACGGCGAGGATCCGCCGGCCCAGCAGGCTGTCCGGGACGTCGAAGTACCAGTCTTTTTCATGATGGGAAACGCCGAAAAGGCCCGGGGTCACCGTCAGTTCGGGCATGGGTTTTTCGGGTTCGTCCTTCTTTTCGCCGTCCGGCTTGGCGCCGGGGCGGGGTCCGCCCGGAGGCTGGGCGTACAGGCTGGGAGCCGCGGCCAGGAAAACGGCCAGCACGGCAGTGAGGAATCTGTTCATTTGCATTGCGTTGCGAGTTTTGCGTGAAGATAGCGAAAAAATCGTTATCTTTGGCTTGCAATCCCGAAAAACTGCACTTATGGCCAATCGATCCACGAAAGAGGAGAAGATGTACCTTCGCATCCGCAACCTGGTCGGTATCCTGGGCGTGATTCTGCCCTGGCTCGCCTTGTTCTCGGCCGGCATCGCGGCTCATCCCACGGAAGCGTGCCGCCAGCAATGGTGGTGGAGCATCTCGGCCACATATTACCTGAGTCCCGCGCTGGTGGGCGTCCTGGTGCCCGCCTGCATCGTCCTGATTTCCTATATCGGCTACGACTGGACCGACAACCTGATCACTTCGCTGTCCGGTCTCTTCGGCCTGGGCATCGTGCTTTTCCCCTGCGCGGTCAGCTGGGAGGAGCCGGGAACGGCCGTGGGCTTTTTCCAGCTGCCGATGGAGGCCTCCACCATCATCCACACGGTCTGCGCCTGTCTGTTTTTCGTGTGCATCGCCCTCAACAGCATCCTCCAGTTCACCAAACACGGAGCCGTGATGACCGACCGCAAGATCCTGCGCAACAGGATCTACCGGGTGTGCGGCTACGGGATGCTGGGCCTGATGGCCCTGTTCGCCGTCGCCAAGCTCCTGGGGGCCCCGGGCTGGACCACGATGGTCGTCGAAATCATCCTCCTGCACCTGTATGGATTCGCCTGGCTCGTAAAGGGCGAGGCCTTCCCGTTCCTGAACGATAAACCCGAAGAAGCATGAAAAAGAAAGTGAGCCAGACCGTTCCGGCGGAAGAGAAGGAGCGGAAAGAAAAGAGGGCGAAGGCCCTGGAACTTTCCATCAACTTCCTGGGCAATGTCATCGCCATCATCCTGGGTGTCGTGATCACCTTCATGATCCAGGACAAGATTGACCGGGCCAACGATTTGAAAGAGGTCCAGTCCGCTTTGGAACTTGTTCGTACAGAACTGATTACGAACCGGGAAGACATCCAGACCATCGGCGAATACCTGGATCAGGAACGCCGGTCGGCGAATTATTACCTGACACATCTGGACGATTTGAAGAAGTGTCCGCCCGACTCCCTGGACTACCATAGCGGCATCCTCCTCGCCGACGTGTACATTACCCAGAGCCACGACGCCCTGGAGTTGCTGAAAATGTCGTCCCTCTTCCAGAAGATCGGGGACAACCTCCTGTCGATGAAGATCATCCGCGCCTACGACACCTGTTCGTCCATCGCCGCGAACATCACCCGCCTGATGGAGGTCCGTCACGGCTCCTACAAGGGACGCTTCGACCAGGAGTTCCTCGGTCCCCTGGCCACGCAGGCCGATTCGAAAATGTACACCGACGCCACGGACATCGACGAAGCAATCAAGGCCGTGGAGGCTTACCTGCGCAAATAATTCAGTTCTTCTCGGAAACCGGGTCGTCGTACAGGGCCTGGAGACGCTCCAGTTCACGCCGGAGCGAGGCCGTCAGTTTCCCGGTGCCGGGCTCTCCGTATATGTTCCGAAGCTGCAGGGGATCCTTTTTCAGGTCGAACAGCTCCCACTCGTCGATATCGTTGTAGAAATGCATCAGCGAGTACCGCTCCGTACGGACGCCGTAATGGCGGCGGACGCTGTGTTCGGCAGGATACTCGTAGTAATGGTAATACAGCGATTTCCGCCCTCCCTTCTCGCCCGTCAGCAACGGCCAGAAACTTTCGCCCTGGATGTCTTCCGGGACGGGGATTCCAGCGATGTCCAGGATCGTGGGAGCGTAGTCGATGTTCTGCACGAACTCGGCGATGTCGTTGTCGCGGCGATCGAAATCGGCCCCGTATACGCGCGTACGGGATTTCGCGGCCTTCACCTTCTTTCCTCCCGGCATCCGGACCAGCAGGGGCGTCCGGAAGCTTTCCTCATACATGAAACGCTTGTCAAAGTAGCCGTGCTCGCCCATGAAGAATCCCTGGTCGGACGTATAGATGACCACCGTATTGTCCAGGAGGCCGTGCGCCTCCAGATAGTCATACACCTGTCCCACGTTGCGATCCACGCTGTGGATGACGCTGCAGTAATCCCGCATGTACCGCTGGTATTTCCACTCGTAGAGCGCCTTTCCGGAAAGACTGTCCTGTTTGAACCGTTCTATGAGCGGATCGTAATAAGCGTCCCAAGCGGCCTGCTGGGCGGCCGTCATCCTGCCCGGAACCAGTTCTCCTTCAGGAAGATCCCGCCGGTACAGGTCGCGACCGTAATCCTCCAGCCAAGGCTGGTCGGGGGTATGGATTTCGTTCTCCCGGTCGGCCATCTTCAGGTCATAGACGACGTTCATGTCGGCGAGGATGCTCATCTCCTGTCTGGCCGCGGCCTCGCGGGTGGCGTAGTCGTCGTAGAAGGTTTCCGGGAGCGGGAAGGTGACGTGGTCATACATGCCCAGGTCCTGCAGGTCGGGCATCCAGCTGCGGTGCGGGGCCTTGTAGTGTAGGAACAGGACGAAGGGCTTGTCCTTGTCCCGGCCCTCTTCCAGCCAGTCCATGGCCACCTGGGTAGTGATGTCGGTGGAGTATCCTTCCCGCACGACCCGTTCCCCATTCCGGATGAAGACGGGATTGTAGTAGTCGCCCTGTCCGGTGAGGATGTCCCAGTAGTCGAACCCGGTAGGGTCGCTCACAAGGTGCCATTTCCCTACCATCGCAGTCTGATATCCATTGGCGCGGAGGATTTTCGGAAGCGTCTGCTGGCTGCCGTCGAAAACGCCGTGTTCGTTGTTGGTGAAACCGTTCTTGTGGCTGTGCTTGCCGGTGAGCATGCAGGCCCGGGACGGACCGCTCAGGGAGTTGGCGACGAAGCTGTTGGTGAACCTCGCCCCTTCGCCCGCGAGCCTGTCGATGTTCGGGGTTTCCATGAAACGCCGGTCATAGGCGCTGATCGTCTGGTAAGAATGGTCGTCGCACATGATATAGACCACGTTCAACGGCCCTTCAGGGCGTTTTACGACTTGTTTGTCCTCCTTGCAGGAGAGGACTGCGGCGGCTGCGACCGGGCCGGAAAGCGAGAGGATCAGGAGTGGTTTCATCCGGAAAAGGTTTAAGTGGCTGGGCCAGGGCAAAGATGTGAATAATATTGTAATAACCCAAAAAAAACGCTATTTTAGGTGCGTGAAAAAGAGCACAGACGGTAATTCCATCCCCCTGGAGGATGCCGCCCGCCTGAGCGGACGGCTGGCTTTCAACATCCTGTTCAAGCCGGCCGGATCGTTGTGCAACCTCGGCTGCGACTACTGCTATTACCTGGACAAGTCCCGTCTTTACGGAGGGCGGGAGCCCCGGATGAGCCTGGAAGTGCTGGAGTCGGTCACCCGGGCTTACATCGAGGCGAACGACGTTCCCGAGGTACAGTTCGTCTGGCACGGCGGGGAGCCGCTGGTCGTTGGACTGGACTTTTACCGGAAAGCCGTTGATTTCCAGAAGAAGTATGCCGACGGCAAGACCATCCACAACTCCATCCAGACCAACGGAACGCTCCTCAGTCCCGATTGGGCCGGTTTTTTCCGGGACAATGGTTTCCTGGTGGGACTCTCCCTGGACGGTCCCGAATCCGTCCACGACCAGTACCGCCGGGACCGGGGCGGAAAGCCCACGTTCGCGCGGGTGATGGAGGGACTCCGGATGCTGCGGGAGCACGGCGTGGAATTCAACACCCTCACCACGGTCAGCAAGGCTGGAGAGGGCCGGGGTGCCGAGGTTTACCGGTTCCTCAAGGACGCCGGAAGCCGTTACATGCAGTTCCTGCCGGTCGTGGAGTTCGTGAAGGACCGGGACGGGGACGGGCGTCCCCTCATCGCGGATCCGTCCGACGAGGGCGTCAGGCCGGCGGAATGGTGCGTATCGGCAACCGGGTTCGGCCGGTTCATGACGGACGTCTTCGACGAGTGGGTCCGGAGCGACGTGGGGGAATACTACGTCCAGTTGTTCGATTCCGCCCTCTCCGCCTGGTGCGGACTGCGGGAAGGCGTCTGCGTCTTCGGCCGCACCTGCAGCGGGAACGCGGTCGTGGAACACAACGGAGACCTTTATGTCTGTGACCACTTCGTCTACCCGGAGTACCGGGTCGGGAACGTCCTGGAAACACCCATCCGCACCCTGATGGAAACGGAGGCGGTGAAGCGGTTCGCCTATCGGAAATGGACCTCCCTGCCCCGGGAATGCCGGCAGTGCGCCTGGCTTCCGGCCTGCAACGGGGAGTGTCCCCAGCACCGCCGCTCCGACGACGGAAAAAACGTCCTCTGCGAGGGCTACAAGTTCTTTTTCAGCCACGCGGCCCCTTACATGGACCGCATGCGGAAACTCCTTTCGGAGGGCCGCGCACCCGCGGAAATCATCAACACCAAACACATAGCATATGAAACCGATTGAGCCCAAGAACCCGTCCAAGGTGATCATTATCCCGCACCCGCAGACCCCGGTGAAAAAATCGGATCCCGTCAACCCCGAAGAGGTCAAGACGGAATCCGATCAGAAAGAGGAAGCCAAGGAGGAAGCTTCCGAGCAGCCTGAAAAGTAGCTATTTCGTTCCGAAAATCCTGTCACCCGCATCGCCCAGGCCCGGGACGATGTAGGCGTTCTCGTTGAGGTGGTCGTCCACCGCGGCGAGAAAGATGTCTACGTCCGGATGCTCGGCCTGCACCTTGGCGATGCCTTCCGGCGCGCCCACCAGGCACATCAGGCGGATGCTCGTGCAGCCGCGCTCCTTGAGCATGGACAGGGCGTCGCAGGCGCTGCCGCCGGTGGCGAGCATCGGGTCGGTCACGATGACCATGCGGTCCTGGATATCTTCCGGAAGCTTGCAGTAATAGACGACGGGCAGGTGCGTCTCCTCGTTGCGGTACAGGCCGATGTGGCCCACCTTGGCGACGGGAACCAGTTCGTGCAGGCCTTCGACCATACCCATTCCGGCGCGCAGGATCGGGACGATGGCGAGCTTGCGCCCGGAGACCTTCTTCGCCTTCATCGGGCAGATGGGGGTCTCGATGTCGACATCCTCGAGCGGAATGTCGCGGGTGACCTCATAGCCCATCAGCAGGGCGATCTCCCGGAGGAGTTCGCGGAAATCCTTGGATCCGGTCTGTTTGTCCCGCATGATCGTCAGCTTGTGCTGGATCATCGGGTGGTCGATAACATGAAGTTGGCTCATAGAAGGAAAGTGTTTTGTGTGTTTGGTCATGCAAAGATAACCAATCTTCCCGAGACTTCCGAAATAATTGGCTATCTTTACACCCTGAACCGTATCTTTGCGAAAACGAGGAGGTTATGAAACTCGAAAAGGACTATATCCGGCGGACGATCCGCTATTACGCCAATATCTACGACCATATCGACACGGACGATGCGGCCCAGCGCATCAAGAGTTCCATCTGGTTCCGGGGGCCCAACGTCTGGATTCTCGCGTTCTCCATCATCATCGCTTCGGTGGGCCTGAACGTGAACTCCACGGCGGTCATCATCGGCGCGATGCTCATCTCGCCGCTCATGGGACCGATTATCGGGGTAGGTCTCGCCATCGGTACGAACGACCTGGACCTGCTCAAGCTGGCCTTCAAGAACCTGTTGGTGATGGTGGCCATCTCGTTGATTGCCTCGACGCTGTTTTTCCTGCTGTCACCGCTGGACCTGACGAACCCCACGGAGCTGGAAGCGCGTACCAGTCCGACGGTTTACGATGTCCTGATCGCCCTTTTCGGCGGCTTTGCGGGCATCCTGGAGAACAGCCGGAAGGAGCGGGGAACCGTCATCGCGGGTGTCGCCATCGCCACGGCCCTCATGCCGCCGCTGTGCACCGCCGGCTACGGACTGTCATGCCTGAACATGCACTATTTCCTGGGGGCGATGTACCTGTTCATCATCAACAGCGTCTTCATCATCCTGGCCACCTATCTGATGGTCAAATACTTGAGGTTCAGGACCGTAACGGGCCTTGATCCGAAGCGGGCCTCCCGTCGGCGCCACCTGATGACCACCCTGATCACCATCGTCATCATCCCCAGCGTGATTTCGTTCATCGGCTTGGTCCGGGACAATAGTTTCGAGCAGAAAGTCCAGGCCTTCGTCACCGAGAACAAGCTGGTTTCCAGGTCCTACATCTACGATTATCGGATCTACAAGGACCACGGCCGGAAGGTGGAGCTTTTCCTGACCGGCGAGCCGTTGTCCTTCGAGGCCCAGACCTCCCTCTATGCGTCGGCAAGGAGCCACAAGATCAAGGATAACCAGCTGATTGTCAAGGAACATTCGCTGGGTATGACCGGCGAGGAGATGAACGAGATGGTCCGTGAAATCTATGACAAGACCGACCGCGACATGGCCGAGAAGGAGGCGCAGCTCAACTACCTTCAGTCACGCATCGACTCCCTGTCCCGCCTGGTGGAATCCCTGGTCGTGGACCCGAATGTCCCGATCCTTCCCGAAGAGAAACATTAATCCGGCTTAAATCCGTTCCAGCGCCTGCGCGAGGTCGGCGATGAGGTCGTCCACGTGCTCGGTGCCGATGGAGAGGCGGACGGTGCTCTGGTAGATGCCCTGGTCCGTGAGTTCCGCTTCGGTGAGCTGGGAATGCGTCGTCGTCGCCGGGTGGATGACGAGGGACTTGACGTCGGCCACGTTCGCCAGCAGCGAGAAGATTTCCAGGGAATCGATGAACTTGAAGGCTTCGGCCTGGCCGCCCTTGATCTCGAAGGTGAAGATGGAGCCTCCTCCGTTCGGGAAATATCGCTGGTACAAGGCATGGTCCGGGTGGTTCTCCAGGGAAGGATGGTTCACCTTGGCCACCTTCGGATGTCCGGACAGGAAATCCACGACTTTCAATGCATTGTACACGTGGCGCTCCACGCGTAGGGACAGCGTCTCCAAGCCCTGCAGGAAGATGAAGCAACTGACCGGGGAGAGCGTGGCGCCGATATCCCGGAGGAGGGTCGCCCGGGCGCGGACGATGTAGGCCGCGGAGCCGCAGGCATCGGCAAAGACAATCCCGTGATAGCTGGCCTCGGGCTCCGTGAACTGCGGGAACTTGCCGGAGGCCTTCCAGTCGAAGTTCCCGCTGTCGATGATGACGCCGCCGATGGTCGTGCCGTGGCCGCCGATGAACTTGGTGGCGGAGTGGACGACGATATCAGCCCCGTGCTCGATGGGACGGAACAGGAAGGGCGTCGCGAAGGTATTGTCGATGATGAGGGGGATCCGGTGGGCGTGGGCGATGGCCGCTACGGCATCCACGTCGATGACATTGCCGTTCGGGTTGCCGAAGGTCTCGATGAAGAGAGCCTTGGTCTCCGGGCGGATGGCGTTTTCGAAATTCCGCGTGTCGGACGGGTCCACGAAGGTGGTGGAGATCCCATAAGGTACCAGCGTGTGCTGCAGCAGGTCATACGTGCCGCCGTAGATGGTCTTGGCCGCGACGATGTGGTCTCCCGCGCGGGTGATGTTCAGGATGGAATAGGTGATCGCCGCCGCGCCGGAAGCCACGGCCAGCGCGCCTACGCCCCCTTCCAGGGCGGCGATGCGGCGCTCCAGGACGTCCTGCGTGGTGTTGGTCAGGCGGCTATAAATGTTGCCGGGGTCGGCCAGGCCGAAGCGGGCGGCCGCATGCGCGGAGTTATGGAAGACGTAGGATGAAGTCTGGTAAATGGGAACGGCCCGGGCGTCGGATGCGGGATCGGCCTGTTCCTGGCCTACGTGAAGCTGCAGGGTTTCGAAGTGGAGTTTGTGGGTGCTCATATTTTTCTTTTGTTTGTTTTCTCTGTTTGCAAAGGTACGGTGCGCGGTTTTTTCAAACAAGAAAATTGGAAATTTCGGAGGAAACCTCTAATTTTACACACGTTAAAAGAGAATAACAATTTTTCGGGTGCTTCCGGCGCCCTTGAACGGAGGAATCCTCGCTTATGGAAAACACACCCTTGGACAAGACCGATCTCCAGATCCTGAAGATCCTGCAGGAAAACGGCCGGATTACCGTCCGGGAACTATCCCAGAAGGTGCATCTGTCGCCCACGCCGGTCTTTGACCGTATCCGCCGGATGGAAGCGTCCGGCGTGATCGAACGCTACACGACCGTATTGAACGCGAGCAAACTCGGACAGGGCTTCATCGTGTTCTGCAGCGTAAAGCTGCGCCGGATGGGAAAGGAGATTGCCAACGACTTCGTGGCGAAGGTGAAGAACATCCCCGAAGTGGCCGAGTGCTACAACATCTCCGGGGAATACGATTACCTGCTGAAGATCTACGCACCCGACATGCAATACTACAACGAGTTCTGTATCAATGTCCTGGGAACCATCAAGAGCTTGGGCTCCATCCAAAGCTCCTTCGTCATGAACCCGGTCAAGACGTCCGTGGGACTTCCGTTAAGGTAAACAAAGAAGCCGACTCTGATGTGATGATGCCGGCTTCTTCATTGAAAGGAATGGTTCTGGACTGGATTACTGTAGCGTGATGCTTTGGAATCCGGCTACCATACGTTCTGAGTAAGCGGTCCTAGCCGATCGGCACGACCAGTTTGACCGTAAAGTTCCGACCCATGTTGAATACGCCCTGGCGTCCGGTAACAGGGTTCAGGTCGGCGTATTTCAGCCGGCTCAGATGGCTCTGCCAGGCGCAGTCGGTGATGTTGTCGGCCAGGAAATACAGGCTCGCGCGCTTCTTTCCCCTGATGACGATGTCCGTTCCTGCACTCATGTTCAGGAGCGCATAGGACGGGGTGGCTGTTTCCGTCCCGTCCACGCCGTAAAAGTGATCCTGCCGGAAGTTCCAGTCCAGTTCGATGGCGACGAAAGCGTTGTTCAGCAGCTTTCCTCCGTGGGAGAACTCATGCTTGCATTCCGTGAGAAGGCGCGGGGCCGGAATCATGGGCAGCCAATCTCCGCCGATTTGCTTTCCGTTGACCAGGGAGAAGGTCCCGCCGAGGTGCAGGCTGTGGACGGGGTGGAAGTCCAGTTCCGCCTCCAGGCCCAGCAGGCGGGCGTTTCCGCTGGTGTAGGTGTACACCGGCGGCTCGCCCTCGGCCGTCTTCGTCAGGAAGATGTAATTGTCGATCCGGTTGGCGAACAGGGCCAGCTGTCCGGAGACATACTTGGTGGAGAAATCCAGGCCCAGGTCGCCCTGCAGGCTGTATTCCGGCTTCAGGTCGCGGTTTCCGACTTCGTACCGGAGGGTCCCCTCATGCTCTCCGTTGGAGGCCAGTTCACTCAGGTTCGGGGCGCGGAAGCCGCGGGAAACGTTCGCCCTGAGGTGGACGTTGTCCCCGAAGGAGCGGACGGCGCCCAGGCTGCCGGTCAGGCCGGGGAAAGTGCGTTTGAAATCCACGAAACGGTCTTCGAGGGCGAAGCTGTGCAGGCGGCGCACGTCGCCGCGGAGGCCGCCGGAAAGGGACCAGGCGCCCCATTGCCGGGAGGCCGTGGCGAAGAGGCCGGCGTCGAAAAGCCGGTAGTCGGGAATCAGGTACTCGTCGCCCTTGTTTTCGGAATCCTGGTACATTCCATTCACGCCCACGGCATATTTCCAACCGGCGGTGGCATCCCGCTGATACTTGATGTCATAGTTCAGGGTGTTCAGGAGGAAGAACAGACCGTACTCGTCGGGGGATTCTTCGAACTCCTGCCGACGGTTCTGCTGCCAGCCTAGAAGCGTCTTCAATCGGCCGTCACCGAGGCGGAAGGTATTGTCCAGCACGGCCTTGTAATGGTAAATCTGCTGGAAAGGGAGGTCCGGTTTGTAGCCGATGGCATCGCCTTCCAGTTCGCCGGTTTCCGGGTCGCGTTCCCCTTCCACGATGCCGGGCGTGAGGTGGTAGTAACTGAGTTTGAGGCGGGAATAGCCCCATCTGCGGTTGAGGCCCATCATCCCTGAAACGCCCCGTTCGGCGAAGCCGGAATTCGGCACCCAGCCGTCGGCGCTGTTGCGGTAGGCATGGGCATATTTGTCGGAAAAACGGACGTCCCACACAAGGCCGTTCTGGTTGCCGGCCGCGTTCAGGGAATAGTCAAATAGGCCGTTATTGGATTGATATTCAGTGGATACGCTCCCCCGGACCGTTCCGAGGGCAGCGACGGGTGCCGGGTGGAAGATCAGTACACCGGCCATGGCGTCGGACCCGTACATCAGCGAGGCCGGGCCTTTGAGGATTTCCACGGAGTGGATGCCGGCGCCGTCGATCTCGATGCCGTGCTCGTCGCCCCACTGCTGGCCCTCCTGGCGGATGCCGTCGTTCACGACGACCACGCGGTTGTACCCCAGGCCGCGGATGACGGGCTTGGAGATAGCCCCGCCCGTGGTGATCTGCGCCACGCCGGGTTCCCGCGCGATGGCGCCGATGATATTGGTGGATGCCCGCCCCTGCAGGTCTGCGGGCTGGATGACCGATACCGGGGCCGGCACCTCGTTGAGGTGCACGTCGCCGGTGAGGCCGGTCACCACCAGCGCATTCAGATGCAGGTGCTGGTGAAAGATGTCGGTCGTATCGTTGATGGATTGTGCTGTCACCGCTGCGCATACGCACAGCAATGACAATGAAAGTATTGTCTTTTTCATTGTGTTTCAGTTGTTTATATGAATAACCCTCCTGCGGGATGCAGGATACCCAAAAAGACGGGAAATCCCGTCAACAAACTGAAACAGGCGGGGCTCGGGAGGGAAGAAGCCGTACGGGTGCGGCGAAGCCGGCTTCCGCCGGCTGACTGGAGACCGAAGCCTTAGCTTCCGGGACGAATGCGACCGAGGTGCTCTTTTCCGGCAGATAGGGAATGCTCAGGAATTGGCATACCAGACACTTGTCCAGCTGTCCGGACGAGGCGAGATGCCCTGAATGGGGCTGTTGATGCGTGCAATAATCGCAATCTGAGGCGATTGCCTTTTCGGTCCCGTGGTGATGGAACGGCGCGATGAGGACGATCGGCAGGACGATCGACAGCAGCAGGGCGGCGATTGCCGCGCGTTTGCGTTCCATTCTTTTCATATCCGGGGGCAAAGCTACAAAAACTTTTCTTAACTTTGTACATTAATCCCTTGTCGCTATGTTAATCGTCTTGAAACTTCTCGGCTCCATCGCTCTCCTGATTTACGGCATGAAGGTCATGAGCGAAGCGCTGCAGAAGATGGCCGGACCACAGCTGCGCCACCTCCTGGGTGCCATGACCACCAACCGTTTTTCCGGCGTTGCCACCGGAGCGCTGGTCACCGTCGCCGTCCAGTCTTCCGCCGCTACCACCGTGATGACGGTCTCCTTCGTGAACGCCGCCCTGCTCACCCTGGCACAGGCCATTTCGGTGATCATGGGTGCGAACATCGGTACGACCATGAGTGCGTGGATCATGTCCGCGGGTTTCTCCTTCAACATAACGAACCTTGTATGGCCGGCCTTCCTCATCGGCATCGTGCTGATTCAGACGGGCAAGCACCGGTATGTGGGCGACTTCCTCTTCGGCCTTTCCTTCCTGCTGTTCGCGCTGGGAATGCTGAAGCAGACGGGCGTGGAGATGGACCTGGCCAGCAAGCCGGCCGTGGTGAACTTCTTCGCCAGTTTCAAGACCAATTACGGCACCATCCTGCTGTTCCTGCTCATCGGTACGGTCCTGACGGCCATGGTGCAGAGCTCCGCGGCCCTGATGGCCATCACGATGGTGCTGTGCTCCACCGGCGCCATCACGATCTTCCAGGGTATCGCGCTGGTCATGGGTGAGAATATCGGTACCACCGTCACGGCCAACCTGGCGGCCCTCAATGCCAATACCCAGGCGCGCCGCACGGCCATGGCGCACTTGCTGTTCAACGTGTTCGGCGTCATCTGGGTACTCATCTTCTTCTTCCCGTTCGTGCGGATGGTGTGCAGCATCGTGGGGCTGGACCCCACTGCCCCCGAGCAGAATCCCACCCAGCTGTCCTTCGCCCTGGCGACCTTCCACACGTGCTTCAACCTGATCAACACGGCCGTCCTCATCTGGTTCATCCCCCAGATCGAAAAAATCGTGTGCTTCCTCATCAAGCCCAAGAAGGTGGAAGAGGATGAGGAATTCCGCCTCAAGTACATCCCCGGTGGTATCATGAAGACTCCGGAATTGTCCGTGTTCCAGGCCCAGAAGGAAATCGTCACCTTCGGCGAGCGCCTGCTCCGGATGTTCGGCCTGCTCAAGCAGCTGTACCATACGGAAGATGACGAGACGTTCCAGAAGACCTTCGACCGCATCAAGAAATATGAGGATCTCAGCGACCGCATGGAGAACGAGATTGCGCAGTACCTGAACCAGGTGAGCGACGCCCACCTGTCCGATGAGACCAAGGACAAGATCCGGTCCATGCTGCGGCAGATCGGCGAACTGGAGTCCGTGGGCGACAGCTTCTACAACCTGGCCAGGATCCTCCGCCGTGGCCGGGAGAACAAGGTCGTGTTCACGGCCGAGCAGTTGGAATCCGGCACCGAGATGACGCATCTCCTGGAAGAGGCGATGACCCGGATGAACGAGGCCCTGGCGAACCGCCGGGAAGATTTCCACATGTCCGAGTCCATCGAGATCGAGAAGCAGATCAACGCGCTCCGCGACACCCTTCGCCAGCGCAACATCACCGACGTGGACAACCACGTGTATACCTACGAAGCCGGCACGGTGTTCATGGACCTTGTGAGCGAGTGCGAAAAGACCGGCGATTACGTGATGAACGTCCTGGAGGCCCGACTGGGTGTGGACCACAACGACGCCCGGTTCAACGAAATGGTTCAAGCGCTCGAACAGAGATAACCAGAGCGACGGCGGCCGGACCCGGCCGTAAGGAACGAAAAGAAAGGAGGCTGGCCCTGTGGCCAGCCTCCCGTTCTATAAGCGGAATCGGATTATTCGAAGAAGTAGAGCTTCAGCGGGGTGAATCCACCACCGGTGAACAGCAGATGCTGGTCATCAAGCAGGGCGACGAGGTCGGGATTGGCGGTCAGGTCGACCGTCAGGGTCCAGGTTCCGTCACCGTTGTCGGCGAGCAGTTCGTTGCCGGGCATGAAGTCGTCCGTAGTGAGGTTTACGCTCCACCAACCGGTGGTGACGCGGATCTGCGGGTTGGCGCCCTCGAGCAGGAGATAGAACGTCTTGCTCTTGATCTTGTCCCAGATATCCTGCGGGAAGGTTGCGTCGCACTCGTTGTTACCGTCATGTCCGTCGAGTCCGAAGCGGTAGTTCACATTGCCCCAGTCAACGACCTCACTGGTAGCGTTCTCCCAGAAAACCGTCTCCTTGGGACCGGAATCTCCGCCATCTACCCAAATCTCCTCTTCGAAGTAAAGCTCCAGCGGGATGAATCCACCACCGGTGAACAGCAGATGCTGGTCATCGAGCAGGGCGACGAGGTCCGGATTGGCCGTGAGGTCGACCGTCAGGGTCCAGGTTCCGTCACCGTTGTCGGCGAGCAGCTCGTTACCGGGCTGGATATCATCCGCGGTCAGGTTGACGCTCCACCAACCGGTGGTGACGCGGATCTGCGGGTTGGCGCCTTCAAGCAGGAGATAGAAGGTCTCGGTCTTGATCTTGTCCCAGACATCCTGCGGGAAGGTTGCGTCGCACTCGTTGTTACCGTCATGTCCGTCGAGTCCGAAGCGGTAGTTCACATTGCCCCAGTCAACGACTTCGCTGGTCGCGTTCTTCCAGATGGAAGTCTTCACGATCTCGGAGTGTCCGCCACCGTCAATCCAGATGTCTTCGGAGAAGTAGAGCTTCAACGGGGTGAATCCACCACCGGTGAACAGCAGATGCTGGTCGTCGAGCAGGGCGACGAGGTCGGGATTGGCGGTCAGGTCGACCGTCAGTGTCCAGGTTCCGTCACCGTTGTCGGCGAGCAGCTCGTTGCCGGGCTGGATATCCTCGGCGGTCAGGTTGACGCTCCACCAACCGGTGGTGATGCGGATCTGCGGGTTGGCGCCTTCAAGCAGGAGATAGAAGGTCTCGGACTTGATCTTGTCCCAGACGTCCTGCGGGAAGGTTGCGTCGCACTCGTTGTTCCCGTCATGCCCGTCGAGTCCGAAGCGGTAGTTCACATTGCCCCAGTCAACGACCTCGCCGGTAGCGTTCTCCCAGATAACCGTCTCCACGGTCTCCCAGTGACCTCCGTCGGAAGCCGGGATGTAGGTGAGTTCCGGCAGGGGGAACACCTTGCCGTCAATGGTGTGGATGTAGCCCACGAAGGAACCGTCGTAGATGGTCTTCTTCGGGATGTTGATAGTGACCTGGCTGGTCCCCTTGCGGTAGAAGTCCTCATCCTCGAGGATGAGCGGATTCCCGTCGGTATCAAGCAGTTCCACACTGCTGATGAATTCCAGGTCCGTACCGAAGATGGAGAGTTGCTCTCCGCCGTTGATCTCCTCGCCGTCCTGCTTGGAGAAGCCGGAGACGACGGTGTTTCCGACGGTCAGCGATACGCGGGATTCGACCTCTTCTTCATCCGTGCGGACCTTGATGGGACCGCCTTCGGCCTTGATGCCGGAAGGGGCGTTCACGCGGATCATGTCATTGCCGACATGCTCGAAGTTGGTGACGCTGATCCCGTCCGGGAACACGATCTCCTTCACGTCCTTGAACCCGGAGCCGTTGATGGTCATCGGCTGTCCGGTGACGACCTTCGTGGGGAAGAACGCCTTGATGTTCAGTCCGACATCGGCCGATTCGTATTCTTCCTTGGGAGTACATGCCGTCAGCGCGAGAAGGGCCGCGGACATCAATACGCCTAAATACTTAAATATCTTTTTCATAATGGAAATACTTATAAATCGGTTGGACTGCTACCATCCCTTGTTCTGGGTAAGGTTGGGGTTCTTCTTCAGTTCCGTCTGCGGGATGGGATAGAAGTTGAACTTGTCGTCCCACTGGCGGCTTACGGTAGAGCGGGTCAGCTGCAGGGAGCTGCTGATGTTCGCGACCTGGATGCTCTTGAAATACTGGGCACCCTTGTTCCAGCGGCGGACATCCCAGAAGCGGTGGTTCTCGAAAGCCAGTTCCACCATGCGCTCGCGCTCATAGCGCTCGACCCAGGCGCTGCCGTCTTCGGTGAATTCCGGCATCTGGATGTCGGAACGCTTGCGGAGCTTGTTGATGGCTTCGTTCGCGGTGAGGCCGAAGGTGGCGTCATTGGCGCTGCCCGTGGCGTTGAACACGGCCTCGGCATAGTCCAGGTAGAACTCGCCCAGGCGGAACAGGATCCAGGTGTGACGACGACGGGTCTGGTTGTCGGTCGTCGTGACGCAGGAACCGTCGACGAACTTCTTCAGGTAGTAGCCCGTAGGCGTGGCACCGTATTTCGGGGCGGCGTTGAAACCGCCGACGAAGATCTCGATGGCCTTCTTCTGTGCACCGTTGGACGGCCACTCGTCACCGTTCTTCACAACCGTGAGGGCGAAGCGCGGGTCCAGTCCTTCATACGGATCCACTTTAGCAAGGTCGATGTTGCCGGGATAGCGCTGGCCGAAGGTCTGGCCGTTGTCCTGGTATTCGTACATGTCCACGAGGGTCTGGGAAGGGCAGTTTCCGGAAGAGCCGTTTTCGACGCCGACCGGATAGTTGGCCATCTCGAAGGAGTTGCTGTCACCGCGGCCCAGGCCGAAGATCAGTTCCGGGTTGAAGAAGGCGTCGTGGCCCCACAGGGAACCGTAGGAGCTGAGTTTCAGGCCCCACATGTCGGCATTGTCCAGGATGTACTTGCAAGCCTCGGCGGCCTTCACCCACTTGGTCTGGTCATTGGTCGGATTGAACAGCGGGGAAGCGGCGTAGAGCAGCGTGCGCGCCTTGAGGGCGAACGCGGCGATGCGGGTTGCGCGGCCGATTTCGGAGCCGTACTCCGTGAGGTAGGAAACCGGCAGGTAAGGGGCGACGGCATCGAGCTCGTCCACGATGAACTTCACGATTTCGTCGGCCGGCGTACGGGTGATGGTGTTGGCCTGCGCATTGGTGAGCGTGGTCGTGACCAGCGGAACGTCGCCATAGGTCCGGAGCAGTTCGAAGTAGAAGTAGGCCCGGAGGAACCGGAGTTCATACGGGAACAGCTCCATCTGCTGGTTCCAGTCCGGATAGCTGGAATTGTACTGCCAGTCGGTAAGGTCCATCTGGTCCAGCTTTTCCAGGTACATGCAGATATCGGCAATGGCCGTATAGCACTTCGTCCAGGTGCGGTCGAGGGGATTGGCAGCGCTCCAGCCGCCGTTCACGTAGTTGTTCACCGCACCGGATTCCAACGCATACTGGGCCTCGTCGGTGGCGCCTGCCAGGAAGTAGGCGCTGTTGGACTCGAGCTCGTTGTTGTACACCTGCGCGTAAACGTCGAACACCATGTTCTTGATACCATCCTCGAAGTAGGTGTAGGTCCATTCCTCGTCACGCGTGGTAGCCTCGGAATAGTTGAGGTCCACACAGGAAGCCGGAATGACGCAGGCGAGAATGAATAAGCAGATTCTATGTAATTTCATAAGGCAGTCCAGATTAGAATACAACGGAAAGGCCCAGGGTCACCGATTTCATGACCGGGTAGCCCGTGTTCAGGTTCTCGGCGTCCATGCCGGCGATATTGTCGAGGGACCAGAGGTTCTGTCCCTGGAGGAACACCTTGGCCTGCGATACCTTGATATAGTTGAGCACAGAGGCGGGGAGCTTGTAGTAAAGCTCGCAGTCGCGCAGCTTGAGCCATCTTACGTCGCGATACCAGAGGGTGGAGTTCTGGGCGTTGTTGGCCACGTTCGTCGTGGAGAGGCGCGGGAACAGAGCCTTCTCGCCGGCCACGTCGAAGCAGTTGTCATAATAGCCCCGGTACAGGTTGCGGTTGTCGGAGAGCGCGCCCCAGACACCGTCGATATACTGGAGGCTCTTGTACTGGTGGGCGGCGCTCTGCAGGGTGCCGTTCAGGCCGAAGCCCTTGTATTCCATGCCGAAGCTGAAGGCGTAGTTCAGGGCCGGGAAGGAATTGCCGTACTTCATGGCCACGAAGTCGTTCTCGTTGATCACGCCGTCTTCGTTGACGTCCTGGTACTTGATGTCGCCGACCTTCACCTGGCCGAACTGCTGCAGCGGGCTGTTGTCGATCTCCTCCTGGCTCTGGAAGAAGCCGAGGGCGATGAGTCCGCGGGAAGCGTCGGCCGGATCGCCGATGACGGAGAGGTTCGGATAGGCGGGAGCCTCGATCCACTCCAGGATCTTGCTCTTCACGATGGACAGGCGGCTGCCGAAGTCCAGGTGGAAGCCGTTGCTGAACGTTCTCGCATAGCGGACACCCGTTTCCATGCCGTAGTTTGCGATGCGACCCCGGTCGTCATAGGAGGACTGGATGCCCACCACGGCGGAATTCAGGGAGGCGGCGCTGACAAGGGTGTTGCGGCGCTGCTGATAGAACAGGTCCAGGGAGAAATCCAAACGGTTGCCCAGCCGCAGGTCCGTTCCGAAGTTGGCCTTGTAGGCGGCTTCCTGACGGAAGTCGGACGTCGGGAACTGGGTCATGAAGGCGCCCCAGGAGCTGCCGAAGTTCTGGCCGTACCAGAACTGCCCATGAGACCGGTCCCAAGCTGCGAGCCACAAGCCGCTCTCGGGGACGTAGTCCGAATGCTGGATACCGCCGGAAAGACGGAACTTACCGTAGTTCAGGACGCTGGATTCAGGGTCGTTGGCGAAGATCCAGCCCAGGCCCAGGGTGGGCGAGAAGGCCCACTTGGCCGGGTAGGAGCGGTTGGAACCGTTGGCCGCAAGGACCAGGTCCGCGACGAACTTCTCGGCGTGGTCATAGTGCGTGGCCAGGAACCAGTTTTCGCGATACCAGGTGTTGTGCCGGTTGTCGCGGATTTCGCTCTTCATGTTGTAACCGGCGTTGGCGGAGAAGTGGTCGCCGTTGCCGAAGGCCGTCGCATACTTGAGGCCGGCATTGACGTTACCGATACGCCACTGGGCGTCCACCCAGTGGTTGAAGACGAGCTTGTCTTCGACTGTACCCATGACCGCCTCCTGCATGTTGCCGGCAGCGTCATAATAGTTCCAGCCGTACTGGTAGCCCATCGAACGGGTCTCGATGGTGTTGGAGGCGTTGTCGTAGGAACCGCCCGCGTAGAACTGCAGACCCTTCAGGATGAAGTCCAGGTCCTGCTCCAGGGTGATGTCGGCCCAGATCTGGCGCTGATGCGTCTTGGCGAAACCGGTGCCTTCGGCCTTGGCGACGAGGTTGAAGTCGCCGAAGCTCTGGCTGCCGCCCCAGACGCCGCCCTGGGTCTTGATGGGGAATGCCAGGGCCGGCACCTTGTACAGATGCCACCAGGCGTCGTTGGAGTTCATGTTGGGAACCCCGTTGGTCTCCATGAAGAGTGCATAGAGGTTCGTCTTCACGCGGGTCGTCGCGGTAACCTGGAAGTCCACGTTGGTGCGGATGCCCGCCTTGGAATACTTGAGCTGGGAGTTCCAGTCGCCGTGTTCCGGATAGCGGTAGAGGCCGCGGGCGTCGGTGTAGTCAAGCTGGGCGTAGTATTCCACCTTGTCCGAGCCGCCGTACATGGAGATGAAGGCGTTCGTTTCGTTGGCGGTATTCTTGAAGACTTCGTCCTTCCAGTTGACATTCGGATAGACGAACGGGTCGCTGCCGTCCTTGAACTTCTTCAGCTCGCTCTTCGAATAAGCGGGGGTGAGTCCGTCGTTGGCGCGGGCGATGTTCATGGCGTTGGCGTAGTCGTAAGCATCGACCATTTCGGCCATTTCCGGGTCGAACTGGAGCTTGCGGGAAGCACCGGCCTTGAAGTGGAAGCCGCTGTCGGCCTGGCCGCGCTTGGTCTTGACGAGGAGGACGCCGTTCACGCCTTCATGGCCGTACAGGGCCACGGCGGCGGCATCGCGGAGGACGGTCACGCTCTCCACCTCTTCCACCGTAATCCGGTCGATCGGACGCTCGAAGCCGTCCACGAGAATCAGGAGGCCGAGTTCTCCGGGAATATCCTGGTACTGGCCGTTATTGATGATCTGGCTGCCATTTCTGCCGGCACCCTGGATACCTCTGATATTGAAGGAACCGCCCCGGCCTTCCTCGCCCTTGAAACCGGTGTTCTGGACAGCGGTCAGGCCAAGAAGCTTTCCGTAGAGGGCGTCAGCCAGCGAGATGGCGGAGGTCCGGCTCAGTTCTTCGGCGGTGATGGTATAGGCCGCCGCCGTGGTCAGGAATTCCGTCTGTTCGACGTTAAAGCCCACGTCCACGGTCTGCGTCTTCTTGTCACTCAGCACAACCTGGGCGTTTGCCGTCACGGGAACTGCACAGAACCCCAACAAACTGCATATAAGTATGTTGCGTAATTTCATAATCGTGTACATTTCATTAGATTACCAACCAGGGTTCTGTGTGAGACCATATTTCTTCTGCACCTCGATGCGGGACACCGGGTCCAGATACCACTTGTTCGTCCAGAAGCCCGGATCCCACCAGCGGCGGGCGCCGTTGACGATCTGCGGCTTCTCATATTCGAACTTGGGCCAAGGGGTACTTGCATCCCAGCTCTGGTCGCCTTCCGTCAGCCGGTTGCCGTTCTCGTCGAGGCGGTAAACCCGGATTTCGTGAAGCGGTTTGGTGAAGAGGTCCTGGCGCATGCGACGGACCATGTCGTACAGGCGGTCGCCGCACTCGGCACCGATCTCGCAGTTGCGCTCGCGGAGGATTTCGTTGATCAGGTTCTCCTTGTTGGTCCTGAGGTTCAGGCTGGGATTCATCTGCTCGATGCGGCCCAGGCCGACGCGGCTGCGGACGACGTGCAGGTCGTCAAGGGCTCCGGCAAGGTCGCCGGTTTCCGCCTTCGCTTCCGCACGGATGAGGTACATTTCAGCCAGACGGATGTATGATACGCCGATGAACGCGTCTTCCATCTTTCCGTAATCGTAGTCGAGCATCCACTTGAACTTCCGGTATCCGGAAGCGGCGTCGTCAGAACCGGCATCGCCGTAGCGATCCTTGTCGTGGTACATGCCGCCTTCGACCCAGAGGTCGGCGTAGGACTTGCCCTGATAGTCGAAACCGGCGGGCAGGTCGTGACGGGGAACCGAAATGGTCTCGTACAGGCGCGGGTCGCGGTCGGCGAAAATGTCCACACCCTGAGGGTTCTTGCCGGGGCCGTAGATGTCGGCGTACGGGAAGTTGCGGCCGTCCTGCATGCCGAAGCACTCCATCAGTTCGTTGGTAGGAACGGCGCCGCCCTGGCGATAGCAGTCAAGGGCGAAACCGGCCCATCCCCAACCCCAGGCGTCAGCCTTGTTTCCGTCGGTCACCGAACTGGAAATGTACTGGGTCGGGTGGGCGTCGAACAGCTTCTCGTGGTTGTTGGCATCGTTGCGATAGCGGTAAGCCTTGCGGAAGGCTGCGCGGTAACCGGCCTCGTCCTGCGTGGCGGGCTGGATGAGCTGGTAGTAGTTGCCGTGAGAGGCATTGTCCTGGAAGAAGTCGTTGCAGGCATCCAGGCAGCGGTTCCAGAGGGAGTGATCCTCCTTTCCGAACCAGACGTGCTCGATGTTCGTGAACTCCGTCGTCTTGTCCGGGGTGTACTCCATGTAAGGCTTGGAGTTGTTGAACAGCGGGGAGGCGGCGAACATCCAGACCTTGGCACGGAGGGCCTTGGCGGACGCCCGGGTGAGACGGCCGGACCACTGGCTGATTTCCTTGTCGATCTCGAACTCTTCCACGCTCCACTTGAATCCGTCCTCGTTGATGGCGCAGACGATCAGGGAGTCGATGAATTCCACGGTCTCCATCGCCGTTGCGCGGCCGCCCGTGAAGTTCTCACCGACAGCGTAGGCCTTGCGGGCGAGGCAGAGTCCGCCGAAGTTGCGGAAGGCGTCGAAGTAACGGCTGGCCATGATGGTGTAGGCTTCGCCCCTGAGGCAGCTCTTCTCCGTTTCGGACATGTCCGGAACCCGGTCGATGTTCTCGATGAGCTGCCAGCATTTGCGCACGGTCTCGTAGATGGAGACGCGGCCGCCGGCGTCGGAGCTCAGGCCGCCGGTCTTGGTGGAGTAGGAGAACTTACCCTGGAAGTTACCGTCTTCGGTATCCTGGGCGTCTTCGGTCAGCAGGCCGGGATAGTAGCTCTGCTTGGGACCGCCCCAGCTGACATAGCAGTGGTAGGAGTCGGAAAGCACGTCGATGGGTGCGCCATTCATCATGTTTCCGGAAGTATAGGTGCAATAGAGCTGTCCATAGGCGCTCCACAGGAAGTTGCGGACGTATTCCCGGCTCGTGAACACGGTGTCGATGTTGACATCGACGCCCGGGGCCTTCTCCAGGAAGGCGTCGCCGACGGCGATCTTGTCCACGCAAGCGGAGAAACAGAAAGCGGAGCAGATTCCCAGGACCAGAAGGATGTTGGATATCTTTTTCATATTCTTATCTGCTTTAGAAGTTAACCTGGGCACCCATGTTGACGACCCGGGTCATCGGGTAGCGCACGCCGAAGTCCAGACCTTGGCCCGGAGCTTCAGGGTCGTTACCGTCGAACTTGGAGAAGGTCAGCAGGTTCTGACCGGAGACGAACAGACGGATGTAGTTGAAGAACGGCATGAGCCTGGGCTTGTTGAAGGTATAGGCCAGTTCGACGTTCTTCAGTCGGATATATCTGGAGTTGACCATCCAGGCCTGGGAATCACGGTTGTTGTGAACCCGGTTGGTGAAGGAAATACGCGGCAGGATGGCGTTGGGATTGTCTTCCGTCCAGGAGTTGTCGGCGACCCACTGGGTGAGGGCCGACGTGTTGGTGGAACCGAACTGATCGCGGAAGTAACCGTTCAGCAAGCGGCTCACGTGGTCGGCGCCCGTCCACAGCATGGAGAAGTCGAGGCCTTTCCAGTGGATGGAGGTGTTCAGGGAGAACGTGTATTCCGGGATGTCGGTGTAGCCGAGCGGCTTCTGGTCGTTCGCGTCGATGATCCCGTCGTCGTTCAGGTCCACATAGACGGCGTCGCCGTACTTGAGGTCCAGGTTCTGGTCCGGCATGTCCTTGCCATAAGTTTCCTTATAGCGCTGCTCGGTACCTTCCTGATAGAACTCGAAGAGGTCGTAGCCGAAAGGCTGGCGGACGGACTGGCCGGTCCGGCTCAGATAGGCGTACATGGGCTCGACTTCCAGCATCTCGATGACCTTGTTCTTGGCGTAGGAGATGTTCGGGGAGATGGAATAGCGGACGTTGCCGATCCGGTCTTCCCAGTTGAGCGTGATCTCATAACCGTGGTTCTTGACGCGGCCTTCGTTCACGTAGCTGGAAGGCAGGGACGTGACGGCGGACAGGGTGGAGGCGTTGGACACGAGGATGTGCTTGCGGTCCTCCCAGAAGAAGTCCACATAGGCGTGGAAGCGGTCGCGGAAGAAAGCGGCGTCCACACCGAGGTTCACCTTGCTGGCGGTTTCCCAGGTAACGTTGGGGTTACCGGAGGTGAGCTCCTTGACGGCCTGCAGCCAGTTTCCGCTGGTACCGAAGTTGGCACCGCGGTTCTGCGGGTTCCCGGTCATGGAACCGGTATAGAACTGCCAGGCGCCGGGACGATACAGGAAACGGGCATTGTTGGTGCTGTCGTTACCTACAAGGCCCCAGGAACCGCGGAGTTTCAGATAGCCCATGAAGGGCTTGATGGGCTCCCACCAGGTTTCGCTGGACGGGATCCAACCCAGGGAGATGGACGGGAAGGTACCGTAGCGCTTGCCGGGGGCGAAGTTCTCGGAACCGTTGCGGCCGATGTTGAAGTCCAGCAGGTACTTGGTGGCGTAGTCGTAGGTGATACGGCCCACGAGGCCGACATAACCCTTCGGAATGGACGTGTAGATACCGCCGTCGGAATCCCAGGGATAATAGGTCTTGCTCTGGTTGTAGAGGAGCAGCGCACCCACGTTGTGCTTGCCGAAATGGCGGGCATAGTCGAAACTTGCCTCGGCGTACCAGTTGCGGTTTCCGCCCTTGCCTTCGCTGTAGGGGATCGGCCAGGTGATGCCTTCCTTACGGAGGACTTCCTTGCCGTCCACGATGGTGGCGACGTAGGTCACGCCCGTACCGAAGCCGTTCTGGCGGTTCTTCGTGGCGGAATAGTCGGAGTTATAGGAAGCCTTCGTCTTGAAGGACAGGCCCGGAGTGAGGAAGCTCATGTCCAGCCTGTACTGGATGTCGAAGTTGAGGACATTGGTGCTCTGGTTCGAGTAACCGAGGTCGTAGTAGTTCGAGAGGGCGTCGCGGTCGAAGGGACCGACGATGTTCTTGTCCGAAATGATGTGGCGGCCTTCGTCGTCAACGCCGATTCCGGCGTAGGGCGTGGCGCCCTGCAGATAGCGGAAGAGGAATCCTTCGCCGCCACCCATCGTATTGCGGTTCTGCATGCGGCCGCCCAGGGTGATGGAGAGCTGGCTGCGCTTGGAAACGTCGATATCCAGGTTGGCACGATAGTTCAGACGCTTGAAGGAGAAGGTCTCGTTCTTGTTGCCGGTAAAGGTCTTGAACAGGGAATCCTGGTTCAGGAAACCGGCGGAAACGAAGTAACGGACCCTTTCGGTACCGCCGTTCACGTTCACGTTGGCCTGTTCCTGCCAGGCGGAGTCCTTCATGATATAATTGATCCAGTCCGTACTCGGGAAGGTACGGGGCATGTCGCCGGTGCGGAAATGCTCCATCACGTCCTGGGTGAACCGGATGCCGGTGTCGGCATACTTGCTGTAGTCGGGGATGTTCACGGTTCCGGGCCACTGGTCCATCGGGAGCGCATCGGTGATGGCCGTGTAGTTCCACATCTGGCCGTAGGTGTAGGAATCGGCGAAGTCCACGAACTTGGAGATCGTCTGTACGGCGGTGTTTACGGAGGCGGTCACCGAGGCCTTTCCTTCCGTACCACGCTTGGTGGTGACGAGGATGACGCCGTTCGCGCCGCGCACACCGAAGACGGCCGTGGCGGAGGCGTCCTTCAGGACGGAAATGCTCTCGATTTCATTGGCATCGAGCTGCGAGAAAGAACGCTCGACACCGTCCACGAGGACGAGCGGTTCCGCGCTGTTCAGGGAGCCGATACCACGGATGCGGATGACCGGATCATCGGCACCCGGCATACCGGACTGGCCGACGGCGGCGACGCCGGGGAGGTTACCCTGCAGGGCGTTCGCCACGTTCGCGACCGGAGCCTTCATCAGGTCGTCGTTGCCCATCGCGGACACGGCGCCGGTAATGGTTACTTTCTTCTGCTGGCCGTACGCGATGACCACGGCCTCGTCCAGCGCCCGGGTGTCGGGCAGCAGGACCACGTTGAGGGTCGGTCCGGTCACCTGAACCACTTGCGTCGCGAATCCGACACAGGAGATTTCAAGCGTGGCTCCTCGGGGAACGGACGGGAGCGAGAAGTTACCGTCCATGTCGGTGATGGTACCGTTCGTAGTGCCTTGTATGACCACTCCGGCTCCAATCACACCCTCCCCTTGATCGTCCAGAACCCTACCGCTTACGCGCAGGTTCTGTGCGAAAGAGAGTCCGGGCAGAAGGAGCAGAAGCGCCAGGAGCCCGAACAGCTGAAAATGGTTTTTCCTTTTCATTATGTTAGGGTTAGTTGGTTGGTTTTTCGCAAATATATAATGTTAATTTCACAATAACAAATAATAATGTCAATTTCACAATAACAAAATTTCTTTCAATCAGTGATGTAGGGGAGAAGGATGGCGTCTTTCGTGCGGGGAGCAGTCCATTTCGGGACCGCTCTGTCCTCCCTGTCCGAAAGGCACATCCACCAGAATGCAGCCACACCGCTGGCCTTGGCTTTCGACGAAAAATAGGACGCGAACCGGACGTTGGCGTCGGTATCCTCGGAGGTCCCGCCGCCCCATTCGCCGATGATCACGGGCACATCCAGCCGCCGTCGCAGATGGGTACCGATATTCAGGAACAAACGGTCGATGTCCGCCTTCTGCTCGTCGAACTTCTCCGCCTCCCAATAGCTGTGGATCTCCATGGCGATATGTCCCGGCGCCTCCGGCAGCTGGAACTGCGTCAACGGTTCCGTCAGGTGCGTATTCCACGTACCATCTCCGCTGCAGGCCGCATACGTGTTCACGACCAGGTTCCTCTCCGCATTGTTGCCGCCTGTCCCGCGGACGGTATCCACAAACAGCTTCGCGTACTTATTGATGCCGCTGTAGGCCGATGCCGCCACCTCCGCATCGTATCGGGCCGGCGTCGCAAACGAAGCGAAGCACCAGGAATCGTACGGATCCAGCATCTCGTTGTACGACTCGAAAAGCAGCCTCTCCCCGTAGTCCTTGAAGGTCGTGGCGATCTGCTCCCAAAGGGCCTGGTAACGCGTTTTCGCCGCCTCGAAGTCATCGTCGCTAGCTACCAGCCAGGACGTGTCCGCCGCCCCCGTATCGTGGTGGACATTCAGGATGCAGTACATCCCCTCGTCGATCACATAGTCCACGACCTCCTTCACCCGGGCCATCCACGCCGGATCCACCTGGGTCCCCGTCCACGTAGACGGATCCCAATGCTCGGTATCGTGCAGCACGATCGTGCCCATATGCGGATACCACGTAACCGGCACCCGGATGGCCCCGAACCCGGCCTCCTTGAACATATGGATCAGCTCCCGGGTCGTCACCGGCTGCCCCCACGCCGTCTCGTAATCCCTCGTCTCGCGCTTGCTCCACGCCTCGATCCACATATGGTCCAGCTCCCCGCTGTGGCTGTCCAGCGTATTCCCCAGGTTCCACCCGGCCCCCATCTTCGCCACGGCCGCCTCCATGGACTCGAACGGCCCATCCCCGGGCCCCGGCCCCGGAGGCTCCGGTCCAGGTTCCGGCTCCGGAACCACCGGCTCCGGCCTCACCGGCTCGGGCCTCGTCTGATCCGGCGAACATCCAAAAACAAACAGGGAAACCCCAATGGTCAAAAGTCTTAGATATTGTTTCATGCACCAAATATACAAACTTCCTCGAAATCCCGTTCCCCCAGCCCCTTCCCACATGTGCGCGTAAAAATAAATGTGTCCAATTTATTGCAAACCTCGCCGAATCTCCGTACATTTGCGGTCTGGAATAAAAGTTACAGCCACTTTTTCGACACTTTTTTTGAATATAAACAATAATAAATCATAACGTTATGAACAAAAAAATCTATTTAGAAGCGCCCCAGGCCGAGCTCATCGTGGTGAGGTTTGAGGACAACATCCTGTCCGGAAAATGGGATGATTCAATTAAACCGGGAACCACGTGGTCTACCGATGATCCCGAGGATGGCTATGGACTTGAATAAGGAGGAATAATCATGAAGAAGTTTTATAGCACTTTGATGATTCTTGCTGCAGTTGCGACGACGTTTGCTTCTTGCACGAAAGAAATCGATAACCAGGACAATGAGCCTGTCGCTGGTAAAATGAAGACCATCACGGTCAAGACTAATATCGAAACCCGTACAACTCTTGATGCTGACCATGCAAATCTCGTTTGGAGCAGCGGCGACCAGATTAGTATTTTCAATGATACCGATAACACAAATTCGGCGCTGACTTACTCTGCCGGTGGAGATTTGACGGTTCAAGTCCCGGAAGAAACGGAATTTATTTATGCTCATTATCCGTATTATAAGGATAATAAAGAAGGGCCTACAAATGTTAGCGTGTATATTAGTAATAAGCAGACCCAGAAGAACCCTGGCGAATTGGATGGCTATTATTTCCCGATGGTAGCCAAAGGAACAGTTACGGCCGATAATAAAGCAATTATTTCTCTTGCTCCGGTAGCTTCTGCCCTTGCTTTGAATCTTTATCATACTGGTCTTTCTGGCGAAGAAACGGTAGAATCCGTGACGGTCACTCCTTCTTCGAATAATACGGGGTTCATTGGTCGGCAGTATTCCGATCTGACGCAGGGCAATGTGGTTTACTCCCAAGCTGAAGCCTCTAATGCAATAACGGTAACTCTGACGAACCATCTTTCTCTCGGTAGCTCCAAGCCGGCAGATAAGCAGAAATTTGACGGGCAGATTTACGTTTGTCTCGCCAAGCAGAGTTATGCAAACGTTAAATTTGAGATTAAGACCAATAAAGGTACGTATACGATCACTTCTAGTGACACGCCTTTTGATTGTGTCAATAACGATTTCGTTCCGGTGAACATCAACCTTGCCAAAGCGACATTTGAGGCACCTTATTCCCCGGAGAACTACACATGGAACCTTGTTACGGGTGCTATTTCCATTGGTGACAAGGTTGTGATAGCTGCCAGTGAATCTGCAAAAGCACTCAGTACTACTCAGCAGTCTAATAATCGTAAGGGAACTAATATTTCCAAAAACGGAAGCACCCTGACAGCGACTTCCGACGTTCAGGCTTTTGAGGTTGTTGCTGGTACAACTGACGGGTCTTTTGCCTTCAAGGCCATCAACGGTAATACAAGTGGACAATACATTTATGCCGCAAGTTCGGGTTCGAATTATCTGAGAACAGAAAAGACACTTGATGATAATGGATCATGGGCTGTTTCTATTTCCTCTGCCGGTGTTGCAACAGTTACTGCTCAAGGGGAGAACACCCGCAATGTCCTTCAATACAATAGCTCGAGCGACATTTTTGCCTGCTATGCCAGCGCAAACCAAGCTTCTGTTTCAATCTACAAGCAAGGTGAATCTGCCGATCCTGATGCAAAAGTAATCCTGTCTACAGGTGATCAAGAAGTCAGCCCCATCGGTGGAGTATATAGCATTTCCGGTGCTTATACTACGCAGAATATTGACGAGAACACGGAAACGTTGAATGTCACCTCTTCTGAAAACATTACTGACGTTACCATTCTTGATGGCGACATTGAGTTCACGATGGATCCGAACTATACGACGACTGCCCAGAATGGAACAATTACGATTACCCTTGCTTCTGATGAGACGGTTACTGCAACAATCAAGGTGAAGCAGACGGGCTCCACCCTTACTACTTCTACTACTGAGGTTCTCATCCCCTATGATTCCAATGAAGCATCATTTACACTTACATCCAAGGATTTCAGTTGGAGTGCTGGCTATACGGTCGTTAGTGGGATGAACCTAACATATAGTCCCATCCGAGGAAATGCCTCCGAGAGCGCTCAGACGATAACAGTCTCTTCGACCACGGAGGCTACGGAAAGTGTTCAATTACTTGGGACTATCGTTATTACCCGTAATGGAAACGCCCTCGATCCCCAGGTGAAAAGCATTGAGGTAAAAAAGGCTGCGGCTCCGAGTCAGGATGCTACTTATTATGTGAAAGTCAACGCTGTTACTTCTGGGAGGAAGTATATCATGGTTGATAATACATATAATATGATTTTCAATGGGGCAAGTCCCGCACAGCCGTCGGCTGGCGTTAGTACCACCGGCATAGTTACTGCGAATGGAATTGAATCTACTTCCACTACAGATGCTTATGCTGTAACCATTACAAGCGATGGCGCAAAGTACAAAGTTTTGCTCAGTACGGGTAATTACCTTGTGATTAACTCTAGCTCAAGTAGCAATGGTAGTATTGGCTCTAGCGCCACGGGTGAATCCATTACTATTACAAAGGTGGATAAGGGTTTTGAATTTATCTCTGGAAATCGAAGCTCAAGAGCTCTTGTTTATCGCGACGGCTATGATTTTAGGAATTATGCAGTAAGCAATATTGGTGCAAGTGGATACGGTGGCTATTTCGACCTCTATGAATTAAGCGAATGAAGTTCATCCGGAGACCACTCCGGGGATTGAAACATCACAACAGTTTCATCCTTAAAAGTAAGCGTGACAGGGACAACCCTGTCCGCTTCGTTTTATAGGGTGATTGAACTACAGGCGTCAAGTTTTTTACGGCGCATTTTAGATTGTTTTAATTCACTATCAGGGGCTCCACGATGGGAGCCCCTGATTTTTAATATGCTATTCTAAATGAAAGCCCTTACCTTCGCACTCCTGTGTAATTCGGCTTTCAGCAGGGCAGCGAGCCGGAGGGAAGGCGCGGGCCCGGCAGGGATGACGGCGTCTGTTTGAGGACGTTACGGGCCCGGAGGGACCGTAAAAGGACGAGTTCGCCGTCAAGCGCCTCCCCGACAGGGCGTAGCGGCTGAAAGACGCATGGAGCAGGAGGGCGAAGGTAAGGGAGAGCAATGGAGGTTATTAATTACCAAATACTTTTGCTAACTTTGCGTGGACAGAAAACAAGCTATGGACAAACATCAGTATTTTGCTCCGGAAACGGAGATTATCGAAATCAAGACGGAAGGGAACTTCCTGGTGTATAACGACTCGTTCGGAGAGGACGACGACGATATCTTCGGCGACGGAAACAATTGACGGAGGGAAAGGAGGATGAGAAAGTTATCGTTATTCCTGCTTCCTGCCGTCATGGGTTTGATAGCGGCTGGGTGTACGCAGATCGAACAGCTGGATCCCGAAAGGCCGGTGGAAGAGGAGTTCCTCATCCACAAGACCTTCTATGCGGAAACGGAAGGTACCAGGACCACCCTGGACGGCGTGGATGTGTATTTCTCCGAAGGGGAAGCCATCAGCATCTGGGATGGGACCGGGAACCGGAAATATACGGCCGATGAATCCGGCCGGAACGTCTCCTTCAGCGGCGAAGTCGCCGAAACGGCCACGGAATTCTACGCCCTGGCGCCCTATTCGGAATCGACCGTTTTCGCCCGGAACGGAAACATGGTGACGGCCGCGACCACGCTTGCATCGGCCCAGGAAGCCACTGTCGGGACCTTTGCCGACGGCGCGAACATATCGGCCGCCCAGAGCACGTCTGATGATTCCTTTGCCCTGAAGAATGTCCTCGCCGTGGCCAAACTCACCCTGGCATCGGCCAACCTGAACGGCCACCAGATCGCCTCCGTCGAACTCACGAGCACTCACCCCTTGGCCGGTGACGTAACCGTGACCTATGGCGACATTCCCACCGCAGAAGCCGGAGCCAACACCGTAAAGACGGTCTCGCTGTCCCATTCTGACGGCACCGCCCTTGCCGACGGCACCTACTACCTGACCCTCCTCCCCAACGACGGCGGTCAGATTACCCTGAAATTCACCGCAACCGACGGCTACACCGCCACCAAGACCGCCACCCTGAAATCGGCCTTCGAAGCCGGTACCATCAAGAACCTGGGAACTGTGAAGGGGTTGGAATGGGAGGAGCCGAAATACTATTTCATGCCCGTTTCGGAGGTGACGGACGGAACCTATTTGATCGTTGCGAATAAAGAAGGAGACCTTCTGGCAGCGAAGGCCGTAATCCCTTCATCGGGGAACACATATGGTTATCCGGGCACGGTGAGCGTAACCCAAAAGGTGGATAACAACGGATACATCGTGATGGATGACCTGGCCGAAGCGTTTGTATTTACTACTACAAACAACGGAATGACTATCCGGCAACTATATGATAACAAGTACTGGTATCAGTCCGGTAGCTATACGAGTATCAGCATAGACGGTTCCGTCTCGGCTAACAGCTATTACAACATTAGCCCCAACAATGACGGCACGTTCAAGATTCTCAGCATTTCTACAAACAGGTACCTCCAGTATTCAACTTCATATAAGACATTTGGCTCGTATCCTAATGCCACCGGCATTGTCCCCACCTTGTACCGCCTGGTTGATCCGGAAGAAGTAACCGCCACGGTGACCTTGATAACGTTGGATGCAAGTGGTATCACGGGGGCCTCGGCTGTGCTGAATGCGAACTATTCCGGCCTGTTCCCGATCAACGCGGTCAATGTCGGGTTTAAATATGGAAAATCCCGTTCAGCCCTGAACGAAGAAGCCTATAGCGACAACGCATTCACGACGGCATCCGGTTCGTATTCCGTGGAGATCGCCTCCCTGTCCGAGAATACGACTTATTATTACCAGGCGATCATGCAGGTTTGGGATCCTGTGACGAATAGTTACAAGGAATTCCTGGGCGAGATCAAGTCCTTCACGACAGGGGAGAATGCGCCGGTGACGGACTGGAAGGGGTGGCTGGAACTCCCGGCCAACACGCTGACGGCGGACAATTATATCTATGACGAGCAAATGGTTGGGAGCGACCGTAACTATACGATGAGCTACGATGTTTCCACCTATGCCGCGATGTGGGTAGCATATCCGTTATACTCGGCGACCATGGGAAGTACCTCCCGTCCGAACAATTGGAAATACAATGACCATTTCTCTTCCGATTATCAGGTTGATGTTAGAAAGAGTAGTTATGGCGTGAGTTGGACGGAGTCCTATGGAAATGAGTTATATTCCCGAGGCCATCAGATTCCCAATGCCGACCGTAACGTGGACTCCGACTGGCAAATCCAGACCTTCTTGGTGACGAATAGTACGCCTCAGATCCAAAACCGTTTCAATGGCTCCATCTGGGGGAGCCTGGAAGATGCTGTCAGGGACGTTGCTAATAATACTGATACTCTTTATGTCATTACCGGCCCTGTGTTCCAGAAAGTCGGAGAGACAAAGACCATTAAATACATTACGCCTCAAGACGATCCCGGGAAAAGCGTTCCGGTTCCCAACTATTACTGGAAAGCGCTTTTGAAAGTGAAATGGTCCGGAAAAACGGTGACGGATGCGAAGGCTATCGGTTTCTGGTATGAGCATAAAGCATACGAGAAAAAGGAGAGTTTCAGCAAGGACGAGTATGTCGTTTCCATTGCCCAGATCGAAGCCTGGACAGGATTGGACCTCTTCGTGAACCTGCCGGGTGACAACGAGAGCGGCCTGGAGAATCAGGCCCAGTCAAATACGTCTTGGACGACCTTCCAAAACTATTAGCATATGAAACACCCCCTCTTCCCCCTTCTCGTCGCCGCAGTGATGGCGGTGATGCCCCTGCAGGCGCAGGACAAGGTGACGAAGTCCGTGCTTGAGCTCGGGCGGACGGACAACCGGACGATGGAGCATGCCGACTACATCGCGCGCAACATCGGCGGACGCATCGTGGGCTCGCACATGCTGAACCATGCCGAAGAGTGGGTGGCGGCCCAGTTCCGGTCCTGGGGGCTGGAAGTGAAACTCCAGGAAGCCGTGACCATCGGCGTCGGTTTCGACCGCGGCCCGTGGTCCGGACGGATGCTGTCCGAAGACGGGATGCCGCTGCATTTCGGCACGCCCGCCTATACCGCCGGCACGCGGGGGCCGCAGAAAGGACGGGTGTACCTGGAGCCCAAGACCCAGCGTGATTTCGACCGGATCAAAGGTGCCCTGAAGGGCTCCTGGGTGCTGCTGGAGACGGGAGCCGCCAACGGACTCGCCATCGACGCGAGCCCCCAGGCCGATTCCACCCGCGCAGCGAAACTCGCCGCCGGTGAGGAAGGGTCCGTGCTGCTGTACCGCCAGATGGTGGACGCCGGCGTGCTGGGCTTCATCCGCCCGGCGAAAATGCCCATGCAGGTCCTGTACAACCGCGCCATGTGCTTCGACCTGACGATGGACAGCCTCCCCAAGGCCTGCGACATCCTCCTGGACGAGCACCAGTTCGAGATCATCAAGCGGAAAGTCGTGGACCGGCAGGATTTCCAGCTGGAGTTCGACATCCGCAACCATTTCTTCCCCGGGCCGATGAAGTACCATAACATCCTGGCCGTCATCAAGGGAACCAAGTATCCCGACGAATACGTGATGATGGGCAGCCACCTGGATGCCTATGACATCGCAACCGGTTCCACCGACGACGGACAGGGCGTCTGCGTGACGATGGAAGCCGCGCGGCTGCTGGCCGCGGCCGGCGCCAAGCCCAAGCGCTCCATCATGTTCTGCATCTGGACAGGCGAAGAGTACGGCTTGCTGGGATCCAAGTATTTCGTGGAGAACAAGACCGTTCCGTGGGACAAGATCTCCAACTACTTCAACCGCGACGGAGGCCCCCTGGCGGCCATTTCCGTGACGGTTCCGCCGGCGATGTACGACGACTTCGTGAAGGCCTGCGAGCCCCTCACGGACTACAATCCCGACATCCCCTTCACGGTGAACAAGCGGGAAGGCGAGCCGATGCCCCGGCCCACGCGGGCGGGCGGATCGGACCACGCCTACTTCGCGATGAACGGCATCCCGGCCATCTCCTTCCGGGAGAGCGACGTCTTCGGCTACGATTTCCAGTACCGGGATATCTGGCACACGGAGGATGACCTGTACGACAAGCTCATCCCCGCTTATATGGAACATTCCGCTGTCGTCCAGGCGGTTACCGCCTATGGCCTGGCCAATCTGGACCATCTTCTCTCCCGCGAGGGCCTGTATCGCTAGTACGCTCCGATCTTGAAACGGGAGGATGAGATAGCGCGCGTAACCCTGGCGGGGAGCGTGGTGAACCTGTTGCTGGTAGGCCTGAAGGCCGTGGCCGGCGTAGCGGGGCACTCGGCCGCCATGGTGTCGGACGCGGTACATTCCCTCTCGGATTTCATCACCGACATCGTCGTGCTGGTGTTCGTGCGCGTGAGCGCCCGGCCGCAGGACGAAGGCCACGATTACGGACACGGCAAGTTCGAGACGCTGGCGACGCTGCTGATCGGCCTGGCGCTGGCCGCGGCCGCCGTGGGCATTGTAGTATCCGGGGCCGGCAAACTGGCCCGCTGGCTGCAGGGAGAGGACCTGCCCGCGCCGGGCAAGCTGGCCCTCTGGGCGGCCCTCGTCTCCATCGTCGCCAAGGAGCTCCTTTTCCAATATACCCGCTTCAAGGGCCGGAATCTGCAGTCAAAGGCCCTGGAAGCCAATGCCTGGCATCATCGCTCGGACGCGCTCAGTTCCATCGGCGCGGCCGTGGGCATCGGCGGCGCCATCCTGCTGGGCGACCGCTGGACGGTCCTGGACCCGCTGGCGTCGATCGTCGTGGGTGCGATGCTGGTAAAAGTGGCCTGGGACCTGCTGGGGCCCAGTTTCGGCGAACTGACCGACAGCTCTCTGCCGGCCGACACGGAACAGGAGATGATGGACATCATCCGGAGCGTGCCCGGCGTGGAAGACCCCCACAACCTGCGCACCCGTCGCATCGGGAGCCGCATCGCCGCTGAGGTCCATATCCGCCTGGACGGCGGCCAGACCCTGGAGGAGGCTCACGAGAAGGCCACGGAAGTGGAGCGCCGCTTCAAGGAACGCTTCGGCGCGCAGTCGCACATCATCGTGCACATGGAGCCGGTCAAATCACGTCGTTGACGGAACGTCATCCGTATTGACGATGTGCAGTTTGATGCCCTTCCGCTGGATATAGTCCCGAAGGTCGTCAGGGATGTGATTGTCGGTAACCATCGTATTCACCTTGTCCAGCATGGCGATGTGGGCGAAACTGCGCCGGTTGGCCTTGCTGGAATCGAAGACCGCGATGACTTCCTTGGCGCAATCCAGCATCGCCTGGTTCAGGCTGGCCTCTTCGATGTCCGGCGTGGAGAGGCCGTTTTCAATGCTGATGGAATCGACTCCGATGAATACCTTGTCCGCAAAATAACTCTTCAGGTTGGCCTCCGAAAGAAGGCCGACGGTGGAGTTTGAAGTTTTCCGCATGGTTCCGCCCAGGACGATAACCTGGAAGTTGGACTTTTTGTAAAGAGAGAGCGCAATATCCAGCGCGTTGGTGATGATGGTGAGGCGCAGGTTGGTGTCCAGGAATTGGGCTACCCGCATCATCGTCGTGCCGGAGTCGATGATCAGGGATTCGCCGTCTTTCACCAGGCTCGCCGCGAAAGCCCCCAGACGCATTTTTTCCCCTTGATGGAGGAGGACCTTTTCTGAGATCATCTGGTTGTCGTACTGGTCGGCGGCATGCAGATTGACGGCTCCGCCCTTTACCCGGATGAGCAGTTTCCGGTCTTCCAGTTCCTGCAAATCCTTTCGGATTGATACTTCCGTGACGTTGAATTTTTTGGAGAGTCCGGAAACGGTCACTTTCCGAGATTCCTTTAACTCATTGAGTATTAGGGTTCTCCTCTCTTTTGCAGAATAATTGCGTTCCATAAGCGTCCTGAATTATGTGGTGGCGAACGAAAGCCGGTCTTTCGAAACGAAAGAAAAAAAACGCATTTTTTCGTTTTAAAAGGGTTCGTTTTGTGCAAAAATACAAAAAATAGGAGATTTCGCAACAAAAAATGCATGTCCCTTTGAAAAACGAAAGGAATGCTCGATATTTAAACAAACATAATTAATAGCCATGGAACTTATTGACTGCCACACTTTGCGGGAAATCTGCCACCAACCTCGCATGTGGAGGGAAACCTATGACGTGGTTTCTGCACAACGGACCAAGTTGGGAGATTTCTGGAAAAATAAAATGTCCTGTTTTAGCTCCGAAATCATCTTTACAGGTGCGGGTACATCGGCTTTTGTCGCCGACATTGCAGCTGCCCTGTACACCCGCATGGGTTATTGTAATGCCCGTTCAATTCCCACCACTGATATCGTGTCGAGTCCGGAATTCTGCCTGACCCCCGGTCCGAAGCTGGTCGTTTCCTTCGCCCGCTCGGGCGACAGCCCCGAAAGCGTAGCGGCCTACAAGATCGTCAGAGCGTTCTGCAAGGACTCTTCCCACCTGGTGATTACCTGCAATCCGAACGGGCACCTTGCCCGGAACGCCGACCCTGAGAAGGACTATGTCCTGGTTCTCCCGGACGGGACCAACGACCGGAGCCTTGCGATGACCAGCAGTTTCTCGTCCATGCTCCTCGCTTCCCTCCTTGCCCAGGGAACGGCCACGCTGGAAGAGGAAGGGAAGATGCTTTCCGAGGCCATCCGGTTCGCCGAGCGCCTCCTTCGGGAAGATTCCATGGAAAAGCTCCAGTCCCTCACGTCCCGGAAGGTTTCCCGGGCGGTTTTCCTGGGTTCCGGTCCGCTGAAGGGCGTCGCCTGCGAATGCCACCTGAAACTGCAGGAACTCACCGACGGAGCCATCATGTGCTCCTACGACTCCTTCCTGGGCCTGCGGCACGGTCCCAAGGCCGTCATCAAGGACGACACGCTGGTGGTGTACCTCGTGTCGGACAAACCCTATACGCGGCAGTATGAGCTGGACCTGATCCGTCAGGTGGAGGCGCAGCACAATCCCGCGGGGCAGGTCATCTTATCGACCGTCCCCACCGGATACGAAGGGAAGGGGATCGATTTCGAACTGGATGCCGATCCTTCCAAATCCCTGCCGGCGGCCGGTCCCTACCGGTATATTCCTTATGTCCTGGTAGGACAGCTGCTGGGCTATTTCTTCTCCGTGGCCGCAGGCCTTTCGCCGGACAATCCCTCCGTGTCCCACACGATCTCCCGGGTGGTCAGCGGAGTGAAGATCTATGAATACAAACGATAAAGATGAATATGAAACGGTTGGTAAATGGATTGGTAGGTTGGTTCGCCCTTCTTCTTCTCATGGCAGGTTGTGCTTCCGGCCAGAAGGTGAAGAGCGGCGACATGGAGGTGTCGGTAGACGGGGAGATGCGTCTCCTCGTCTCCACACCCCTTGCCGACCAGCCTCTGACGGACGAGGCATCGGCCTTCAGCAGCATCACGGTGGACGGTCAGGTTCCGGCCTTCACCCTGGTCCGGACCGAAAAGAAAGCGGTCCAGGACGCCTTCGGCAAAGGCACCTGCCAGGTCTTTCACGGCGAGGCCGCCGTGGACGGGGGAAAGATCCTCGAAGACCTGATGCTGTGCACCTATGACCGTTTCCCGTCCACGGTCATTGCCCGCGCGGTGTTCACCAACAAGACCGGAGCACCGGTTTCGGTGGAGGGCTGGACGATGGACCGTTTCGCAGTGATTGCCGGAGAAGCGGACCCTTATTTCTGGACCTTCCAGGGGCAATCTACGGAGGCCCGGGCCGACTGGCTGCTTCCCATCCGGGAGACGTTCTACCAGAAGAACTACATGGGCATGAACGATTCCGACTATGGCGGCGGCACGCCGGTCACCTGCATCTGGCGCCGGGACGCTGGCCTGGCCATCGGACACATCGAGCCGGCTCCCCGGCTGGTGAGCCTGCCGGTGGAGAAGAAGGAGGGCGAGAACAAGGCGACGGTTTCCCTGGAGAAAGAGTACGACGTTCCCCAGACCCTGGCCCAGGGCGAAAAGCTGGAGACTTACACGACCTTCTTCCACGTATTCGAAGGAGACTGCTTCACCGCGATGCGCCAGTACGCCCAACTGCTTGAATGCGTGGGCGTCGTGATGCCGGAAAGCGAGCCGGATGCGTTCGAGCCGGCCTGGTGCGCCTGGGGCTATGAGCGCCTGTTCACCATCGACGAGATCGTGGGCACCCTGCCGAAGGTCAAGGAGCTGGGCTTCAAGTGGGCCACCCTGGACGACGGCTACCAGATCGCGGAAGGCGACTGGGACCTGAACAAGGACCGTTTCCCCCGCGGGGACGACGATATGAAATACATGGTGGACAAGATCCACGAATATGGCCTGAAGGCCGACTTGTGGTGGGCGCCGCTTGCCGCCGATCCCGGCTCCAGGTTCCTCGTGGAGCATCCCGACGCCTTGATCCTGAACCAGGAAGGGAAGCCCCGGGACATTACCTGGTGGGACAGCTGGTATCTCTCTCCGGTGGACCAGGACGTTCTGGACTGGACCAAGGGACTGGTGGAGAAATTCATGCAAGTATATGGCTATCAGGGATTCAAGCTGGATGGCCAGCACATGAACGCCGTCCCGCCGGACTACAACCCCGCCCATCATCCGGACGATCCGGAGAAGGATGTCCGGGAGCTCCCGAACTTCTATAAACTTATCTATGACACGGCGCGGAGCATCAATCCGCACGCTGTCGTCCAGTACTGCCCCTGCGGCGACTGCTTCTCGGTGTACAATCTTCCGTACGTGAACAAGACGGTTTCCTCCGACCCGACGAGCAGCCGGCAGATCCGTCAGAAGGGCTATATCCTTCGCGCCCTGGCGCCGAAGACCGCCTACTACGGCGACCACATCGAGCTCTCTGACGGCGGCAACGACTATCCGACCCAGCTGGGCATCGGCGCCGTGATCGGCACGAAGTTCACCTGGCCGAAGGAGAATCCCCGCCTGCGGAAAGGCGGGCGCGGCTATCTTCTCACCCCTGAGCGGGAGGCGCTCCTGAAAAACGCCCTGGAAATCTACTATTCCAAGGACCTGGCCCACGGTGAATATGTTCCCGGCCTGTACGACATCGGTTTCGACTATCCGGAAACGCATGTCATCACCCGCAACGGGAAGATGTATTACGCTTTCTATACCACGCCAGACAAACCGGTGAGCCAGATTGTATTGCGGGGCCTGACGCCGGGAAAAACATATAGCGTGGAAGACTATTACCGCCACCTCCAATGGACCGAGATTCCCGCTTCCGAAGAAACGGTCCTGCCGATTCCCGTGGCGGATTTCCTACTTCTCGAAGTTACTGAAACCATCTAATCCATATTCTATTCCCTAACACATTTTTTTATGAAAAAAGCACTAATTCTAATCTTGTCCCTGCTTGCCGGACCGGTGCTGCTTGCACAGGTAACGGTGCGGGGTGAGATCAAGTCAAGTGGTGACAATCAACCACTTGTGGGTGTCGGTATCATGGAAAAAGGTACCATGAACGGTGTGGTCTCTGACATGGATGGTAAATACACCATCACAGTGAAGGGACCGGAGGCCGTCCTGGTTTTCTCCAGTATCGGCTTCAAGACCGACGAAATCGCCGTGGGTAACCAGCGGACGATCAACGTCACCATGCAGGAAGACCAGCAGCTGCTGGATGAGGTCGTCGTCCTGGGTTATTCCTCCAAGACGAGAGGCGAAATCACCAGTGCCGTTACGGTCGTGAGCGAGGAAAAACTCAAGGACGTCGTGACCAGCGACCTCGGCCAGATGCTGCAGGGTAAGGTTGCCGGCGTTTCCGTGGTTAACTCCAGCGGCCAGCCGGGATCTGCGACTTCCGTCCGTGTCCGTGGTACTTCGTCCATGAACGCTCCCCAGGAGCCTCTGTACGTGGTGGACGGTATCATCGGCGGATCCTATGATCCCAACGATGTGGAGACCGTCACCGTCCTGAAGGACGCCGGTTCCACCGGTATGTACGGTGCCCAGGCCAACGGCGGTGTCATCGTCATCACGACGAAGCATGCCAAGACCGACAAGATCCAGTTCAACTTCAAGGCCAACGTCGGTGTGGCCATGGCGGACTTCGACCGTCAGAAGCAAATGGATTCCAGGCAGCTGTATCAGTACTACCGCGAATATTACCGTGATCCGGAGACGGGCCTCGTCGACGACGTGGCCTACCAGATGGCTGCTCCGAAATCGGTGATGGAAACCAACACGGACTGGCGCGGATTGATTTTCCGTCCGGCCCTGGTCCAGAACTACCACCTCTCCCTGATGGGCCGCTCCGACAAGAACTCCTTCTATTCGGGCGTTTCCTACTATGATGAGCAGGGTTCCATCAAGTTCACGGATTACAAGAAACTGAATGTCCGTTCGAACAACACTTACTTCCTCACGAAGTGGCTCAACCTCACCAGCAACATCAACCTGTATGCTGACATGAAGAACGAGCCGGACGACCTCCTCATCTTCTATGTGGGCGGCGGTATCGTGTGGGATAACCCGTTCGACGAGAACGGCAATCCGCGTCCTTTCGCCAACGCCAAGGACATCTTCAGCCGCAACCCGATCAACCCGATGATCGGTTACAGCAACCGCGACAAGGACCAGCGCGAAATGAAGTCCTACGGCCTCGACTACGACTTTGTCGTGGATATGAAGATCCTGCCGTGGCTGTCCTTCGTTTCCCAGACCCGTGCCACCCTCTCCACGTATGTCTTCGACTACCACCGGACGGCGGATGTCGAGTACATGCATCCCGGTGACCAGGTGGAGGGCGAGCAGACCCTTACTTACGGCGGTATTTCCACCAATATGTTCAAGGTGGACCACAGCTGGGGGAATCACTCCTTTACCGGCCTTCTGGGTTATGAAGCCCAGCGCACCTGGAACCAGAACATCTATGGTGAGGGCAAGGGCCTTCCTTACGGCCTGTATGTCCTGAGCGTCGCGTCCACGGCCAAGGATGTCAGAGGGACAAAGTCCGTCGCGGGCATGCAGTCCATCATCTCCCAGGCCAACTACAACTATGCGCAGCGCTACTTCCTGACCGGATCCTTCCGTGTGGACCAGTCCTCCACCTTCAACAGGGACAACCGGACGGCCATGTTCCCGAGCGTGTCTGCGGCGTGGGTGATCAGCAATGAAGAGTTCTTCGACTCCGCCGCCATCACCAACCTCAAGCTCAAGACCAGCTGGGGTAGGACCGGTATGAAGGACATCGGCGCCTCCAAGTATCTGGAAATGTTCGCATACAATACCCAGTATGACAACAATTCCTCCGCAGTCGCCACCCAGATGGCCAATCCGGACCTGAAGTGGGAGCAGACCGACCAGTTCAACGTGGGTCTCGAACTCGGTATCACCGACCGGGCCTCCTTCGACGTGAACTGGTACCGGAACAAGACCAACGACCTGTTGGTCTACCGCGACCTCCCGCCGAGCGGCGGCTTCTCCAGCCAGTGGCAGAACCTCGGTTCCGTGATCAATACCGGTTTCGAGTTCTCCATGGACGTCACCCCGATCCTGACCCGGGATTTCCGTTGGGATGCGAACTTCTCCATCTCCTACAACAAGAACTGGCTGACCGGATTCGGTGAGGGCGTGGTCATCACCAAGTCCAATTACAACGGCCTTGCCCAGGTCTATCACGATGATGCCGAGCTCTATACCTGGTACATGCGCGAGTACTCCGGCGTGGATCCGGATACCGGACGCCACCAGTGGATTGACGAGAATGGCGAAAAGACGTTCGACTTCTCCTCCGCCCGCTTCATTGAAGCCGGCTCTCCGCTGATTCCTTGGCAGGGCGGTGTCTCCACCGCGTTCTCCTGGAAGAACTTCAGACTCTCCTCCTCCGGTAACTTCGTCTGGGGCAACCTGGTGTACGGCCGCCGCCGCGCCAGCAGCCTCGGCAGCTGGGTGGGCAACTCCCTGCTCCCTTCCAACGAGGATAAGATCTGGCGTCATCCGGGCGACATCGCGACGATCGGTTCGCCGAAGTACGTCCCTTCCGCCAACATCGATACCGGTGGTCTCGTCCCTGGTAACTACTTCAAGATCAGGAACGTTACGCTTTCCTACACCTTCCCGAAATCCATCATGAAGAACTATGGCCTCACCCTGGCGCTCTCCTGCGACAACCTGGCCACCTTCACGACGGTCTGGGGCGCCGACCCGGAAGTGGCCTTCCATATGTGGGCGGATGATGTCCTGACGGGCGTCGCCGGCCAGATCCAGGGCCTCGACTACCGCTATCCGAACAAGCGCCAGTATATCTTCCAAGTCAATTTCACATTCTAAACAAGGACGGACATGAAAAAAATATTCAAATATTTTGTAGTCCTGATGGGTGGCGCCCTTTTGGCGGGCTGCGACCTGGACATTGCGCCGGCCGATTCCCTAACCGGAGAACAGATGTCGGCATCCCCTACCGGATTGGTTGATATCCTGAACGGTTGCTATGCGACCATGAAGGACTTCCCTGCCGGAGAATCCGGAGAGAACTACTGGTGGGGCAGACAGTATTTCCAGATGGCGGACTTCGCCTCTGACGATATCGTTTACGGACAGAAAACGCCTGATGACCTGAACATGATTTTCCGCTATGACGAGCGGGCTCCGCAGACGGGTAACTTCCGCAGTTTCTGGAGCATCAACTACAAGATCATCTATACGACCAACGTGGCGCTCGCGACCATCGCGAAGAAAGAGGAACTTTCCGCCGAGGAGCAGTACCTCCGTGGCGAAGCGCTCCTGATCAAGGCTTTCTGCCTCCACACGTTGGTAAAGATGTATGCCAAGCAGTATGATCCCGCTACGGCTGCGACGGACAAGGGCGTAATCATCCGTTATGACAGTACGGATGCCGAACTGAAGGACCGCGAAACCGTGGCTGAGACCTACGCCTACATCCTGGAACTGCTGAAACAGGCGGAGACGGACATGACGGAAGGCTCTTCCGAGCGCGTGAACAACAAGGGCTTCGCCTCCCTGGCCGCCGTCCAGGCGCTGCTGAGCCGTGTTTACCTGTTCATGCAGGATTGGGACAAGTGCATCGAGTACTCCACGAAGGTCATCAATAACAATAATTACGCGCTGGAGGATGCCGATTCCTTCCCGAGCTACTTCACGGAGACCTTCAACCGGAAGGAGACCATCTGGTGCATGAAGTTCAACCAGATTGACAACAAGAACTCTTCGGCCGTCGCATCCATGATCTACAAGCCGGGTGGCGGTTGCTGGGGAGAAGAGGGTTACAGCAAGTCGCTGCTGGACGAGATGAACTTCAGCTCCGAGAAGTATCAGGGCGTGGACACCCGCATCTCCTTCGTCTGCGACATCAATCCGAAGAACGGCCTGAACCTGTATCCTTGCGCGAAGCACTCTATGCAGGATGGTATCCCGACCCTGAATTCGCCGGTCCTGTTCCGTCTCGCCGAGATGTATTTCAACCGGGCGGAAGCCAATGCCCACAAGGGCAACAAGGCCGAAGCGATCAAGGACCTGAACGAAATCATCAAGCACAGGATGGACTTCGCCGCCGCTGCCGCGAAGGGCTATACCGAGAACAGCTATTATCTCACGGAAGCCAACATCAAGACGGATATCGTGGACCTGGTCCTGAGCCAGAAGCGGACGGAGTTCTCGTTTGAGGCACACCGTCTCTTCGACCTGCTCCGTAACAAGAAGGACATCGTCCGTAATTACTGGGGCTACCACGTGGACTACGTTCCCAACCAGAGCCCCGGTCAGGAACCTGGCCTGAGCTTCCCCGGTGTGGTCACGAAGTACAACTACCCCAGACTGGTGTATCCGATCCCTCAGCAGGAAAAGTTGAACAACCCGGCCGTCACGCAGAATGAAGGCTATGAAAACTAATACAGCCATGAAACACAAGATACTACTTTTGCTCGGCATCGCTGCCATGTTCTCCCTGCCTACCTCCTGCGTGCACAAGGGAGACCTCGAATTGGAGCCCATTCCGGACATCTCTTTCGAGTATGAGATCAATGGACTCAGTTATGTCTTCAAATCTACGGTTCCCGGCACGACCAATGTGTCCTGGGAAGTCCTGGGACAAGGTACGGGAAGCGGTGAAACGTTCAATTTCACTTTCCCGAAACCGGGCAGTTACTGGGTAACCATGACCGGAACATACAATGGTATGGAACAGTCCGTGTCCACCAAGCTCCTGGTTGCGAAGCCTTCCGTCATCAGCCTCACCGACAATACGGTGGCGGACTGGGACAAGGTCACCTATCCGGACTTCATCTTCACGGGACAGGAAGGACGTGGAACCGCGAAATTCGACTATGACGCCAAATACCTGTACTTCCTCTTTATCCTGGAGGAGGGACCGGGCTACGGCTACGACGAAGCGATCCTGAACTTCCGTCTGGATGCGGATGACAACCCTGCCACGGGCTACAGCACGGCCAGTATGGGTGTCGAATGGTATTATGAAGGAGTAGGCTGGAACCACGATCCTTGGGGGAACATGTGGACTCCCGAGAGCCTGGAATCCGGCGTGGATCCGGGCATGACGCTCCCGATCGTCTGGGGCTTCCATGATGTCGTGGACGGAAAGACCGTGATGGAATTCGGACTTGACCGGAATGCGTACGGCGTGAATACGACCCGATGCGGCCTGTACATGATGTTCTACACGAACGAGTGGAGCCGCGCTGAGAGGTTCGTCAATTCTGCCGGCGATACTTCCTACCACCTTTCCCTTGACAAGACGGAGTAATCCGTTGATTGAACGAGTTTTTTGCGGCATGCCGGTCCGTTCGGCATCGGCATGCCGCAAATTTTTAAACGATTCCGGTATGACGAAAAAGATACTTCCTCTCATCCTGCTGGCCGTTTCCTGTGCCCCCAGGGGGAACTCCGACAGCCTTTCCCTGAAGGACTATGAGCCGGTTTCTGTCTTTATACTGGAGGAGCATCATCCCTCCCAGGCGAAATTCCCGGTCATCGATGCACATACGCATCCTTATGCAAAGGACGAGGCAGGAATCCGCGAATGGGTGAAGGTCATGGAGGCGAACAACATCGAAATCTCCTGTATCAACACCTACTCCTGCGGGGATGAATTCGAACGGCTTGCCAACCTGTATACGTCCGTTTCCGACAAGTTCGTCATGTGTTGCGGCTTCGACATGAGCGACTGGGGAAAACCCGGTTTCCAGGAGAAAGCCCTGGCCGACTTGGAGCGCTGCCACGAGCTGGGCGCAAAAGGTGTCGGAGAACTCGGTGACAAAGGTTTCGGCGAAGCCTATTGCATGCGCGCAGCCACGGGTACGGCGACCCCGACGGGCCATCTGAACGATCCGGCGTTCGCGCCCCTGCTGGAAAAATGCGGGGAGTACGGCATGCCGGTGAACATCCACCTCGGCGATCCGATCTGGATGTACGAGCCGATGGACGCGCACAATGACGGTTACATGAATGCCGAGCACTGGAAAATCGACCTTTCCCAACCCGGCATCCTGAACCTGGACGAACTGGTGGCCACGCTGGAAGAGTGTTGTGACAAACACCCCAATACCACGTTCATCGCCGCCCATTTCCTGAATTATTCCCACGATTATGCCTTCCTGGGGGCTGTCCTGGACCGTCATCCGAACCTCTATCTGGATAACGCCGCCAGGCATCAGGAAACCTGCGTGACTCCGCGGGCAACCAGGGCTTTTTACGAAAAATACCAGGACCGGATCGTCTTCGGGACGGACAATACTCCCCAGGACGGGATGTATAAGGACGTCTGGCGGATCCTGGAAACGGAAGACGAACATTTCTACCTTCAGGAGCAGTCCTATCACTGGCCCATGCAGGGCATCGGCCTGCCCGAGGAGGTTCTTCGTAAGGTCTATCATGACAATGCGAAGAAACTGTTTGACATATAATATCATAATCCCATGGAGCGCAGAGACTTTTTGAAAACCTCGTTGGCAGCGACGGCCGCCATCGGAATTGCTCCGGCCCTGAAGGGCTGGATTCCCTCCCATAACTGGGAGAAGTACGATTTCGGCTCCGGTCCGGAGGTGAAGGACCGGCTTTATCAGGGTCCGTTCCCGCAGTATGCTCCCGAGAACTTCTACGGAGGAATGGTGATCCAGTACACGACGCCCGGCAAGCAGCTGATCAATTGCTTCGGCATGGGCCTGACCACCTACATTTCCGGCGACCTGGGCGCTCCGCACGTGGCGGGCGAGTCCCTGGAGACCACCATCGACAAGCTTTTCCGCTTCCCGCTGGGCACGAAGGTCTATATCCGCCCGAACTGGCGCCATATCCAGAAGCGCCCGGGCAAACTGGAATTCGATGATTATTGGAAGATTACGCTGGACAAGGCCGCCCAGTACGGCAAGCGGGTGGGCTTCCGGGTCATGATGAACAACCCGGATATCCTGGAGAACGCCCTCCCGGAATTCCTGTACAAGAAGGTGAAGATGACCCAGCTTCCGGGAGACTGGAAGACCGGCCAGTTCGCCGGCCGCGCCAAGCAGGACCACCGTCAGCCGCAGTTTGACGACCCCTACTTCATCGAGTGCTATACCGAGATGCAGCAGATGCTCGCCGAAAAGTACAACGGCAGCCCGCTCATCGAATACATGGATACCTGCATGTACGGCTTCTGGGGCGAAGGCCACGCCTGGCCGTATGAGGGGAACAACTTCGAAAGCGACCAGAAGGGCGAAGAAACCTTCATGAAGTTCTTCGACATCCAGGCGAAGTGCTGGGACAAGGTCCCTCTGGTGACGAATACCCAGCCGGATTTCTCCCGGGTGGGCAATTCCTCCGTCCTGGACAAGAGCATCCGCACCCACAACTGGATCCGTACCGACTCCATCTTCATCGAGAACGAGCAGATCGAGGCGCTCTCCAACCGTCCGGCGTGGGTCGGTGCCGTTTCCGAGGCCGGCATGGGCAGCCCCAGCCATGTCAAGGATATCGGCGCCAACTATTCCGCCCTGTGGAACTTCCACAATATCAGCGCGGACAATCTCCAGAAGAGCTACGAAAAGAACAAGGAAAGCTGGGACGACCTCGCCGTCCGCATCGGTTTCCGCGTCCGTCCTTCCTGGATCTGGGTGTCGGAAAATGAAGGCGGTTCGACGAATCTGATCTTCGGCATGGTGAACGACGGCATCGCCGGCGTCCCGGGCGTGCTCCGGCTGACGCTGTTCACGGATGACGGCTCCGTCAACCTTACGGGCTGCCTGGATCCGGGTTATCCGAAGCCTCAGGGGGTCCGCCAGGCGATGATGACCCTCCCGAAGGGAGTCGACTGGAACAGCGGTGCGCTCAAGCTGAAGGCCGAGCTGGAGGTGAAAGGCATCCGCTACCCGATTCCGTTCGCCTGCGCCCAAAGACTGAATCCGGACGGCTCCCTGACCATCAAGGGAATGATCAATGTTTAACGAAAATACACCAGGATATGGAAAGACGTGACTTCTTGAAAACCTCCCTGGCGGCCGGTGCCGCCCTGGGATTTGCCCCGGCCATGAAGGGTTGGATTCCCTCCCATAACTGGGACAAATACGATTTCGGCTCCGGTCCGGAAGTGAAGGACCGGCTCTATCAGGGTCCCTTCCCGCAGTATGCCCCGGAGAATTTCTTCGGCGGAATGGTGATCCAGTACACGACCCCGGGCAAGCAGCTTCTGAACTGCTTCGGCATGGGCCTGACGGCCTATATCGCCGGCGACCTGGGCGCTCCGCACGTGCCCGGCGAGTCGCTGGAAACCACCATCGACAAGCTGTTCCGCCTGCCGATGGCGACGAAGGTGTACATTCGCCCGATCTGGCGGCACCTCCAGAAGCGCCCGGGAAAACTGGAACCGGACGATTACTGGAAGATCACGATGGACAAAGCGGCCGAGTACGGCAAGCGCGTGGGCTTCCGGGTCATGATGAACTGTCCTGACATTGCGGAGAACGCCCTGCCGGAATTCTTGTATAATAAGGTGAAGTTCACGCAGCTCCCGGGCGACTGGAAGACCGGTCAGTTTGCCAGCCGCGCCAACCAGGACCACCGCATGCCGCAGTTCGACGACCCGTATTTCATCGAGGCGTACACCGAGATGCAGCAGCTGCTGGCCGAACAGTACAACGGCAGCCCGCTGATCGAGTACATGGACACCTGCATGTACGGTTTCTGGGGCGAAGGCCACGCCTGGCCTTACGAAGGGAACAACTTCGAGAGTGACCAGAAGGGCGAAGAGACGTTCATGCGTTTCTTCGATATCCAGAATGCGTGCTGGGACAAGGTCCCGCTGCTGACGAACACGCAGCCGGACTTCAGCCGCGTGGGCAACTCCTCGGTCGTGGACAAGTCCATCCGGACGCACAACTGGCTGCGCACCGATACGATCTTCATCGAGAACGAGCAGATCGAGGCGCTGGCCAACCGGCCGGCCTGGATCGGCGCCGCCGTGGAATGCGGCATGTCCGACGGAACGACGGAGAATCCGCCCGCATGGGCCTCGAGCGGCAGAAGGGAATACGACGACGAAGGCATTCCCCGCAGCGACGCGGTCATGTACCACGTCAAGGACGTGGGAGCGAACTACTTCTCGCTTTGGAACGCCCACCGCATCAATGCCGACGGCATCATGCGTTATTACCGGAAGCATCCGACCGCGATGGACGACCTCGCCTCCTGCATCGGCTACCGGATCCGTCCTTCCTGGATCTGGGTACCGGAGGAGAAGTCCATGGGCAACCACATGATCTTCGGCATGGTCAACGACGGTATCGCCGGCGTTCCGGGCGTGCTCCGGCTGACCCTCTTCACGGATGACGGAAAGGTCAACGTGAGCGGCTGCCTGGATCCCGGATATCCGAAGCCCCAGGGCGTCCGTCAGGCGATGATGACCCTTCCGGAAGGTGTCGACTGGAACAGCGGCGCCCTCAAGCTGAAGGCCGAACTGGAAGTGAAGGGGGTCCGCTACCCGGTTCCCTTCGCCTGCTCCCAGCCACTGAACCCGGACGGCTCCCTGACCATCAAGGGAATGATCAACGTTTAAAAGAACGGTTTGCGTTATGAGAAACCGAATCATCCTGGCCTTGCTGGCTTTAACGCTGGGTCTGCCAGCCCTCTCGCAGATTCCCGTGAAGGAAGTCGTTTACCGGGCGAGCAAGGAGGACTTCATCAATCCGGAACGTGGCTTCGTGAGCCAGTACTCCCATCCCCGGGAGAAACTGGATCCCGCTATGCTGGCCGGCCTCCGGGCGAAGAACCAGTCCGTCATCTGGCGGCTGTATGATGCCCGGAACTTCCGCGACAAGCCCTTTACGGAGGAGTATCTCTCTTCCGTCCGGGCCGATTTCGACGCCATCCGCGCTGCGGGCATGAAAGTGATGCCGCGCTGGTCGTATTGCAGCCGGATCGGGGACGACGACGCTCCCATCGACCTGCTTCTGACCCATATCGGCCAGCTGGCCCCTATCCTGAAGGAGAATGCGGACATCATCGTGGTGATGAACTGCGGTTTCATCGGCGCCTGGGGGGAGATGCACTCCTCCACGAACGGGTTGACGGAACCGGAGAACATGAAGAAGATCGTCTTCGCCCTGCTGGATGCCCTGCCCCCGGAGCGGTGCGTGCAGGTGCGTACGCCGCGGGCGAAGGTCGAGATTTTCAACGGCCGCAGGACGCCCATCACCCTGGATGAAGCCTTCGACGGTTCTGAGCAGCCGTGGAACAATCCACCCTATCCTTCCTCCCGGGTTGCGCACCACAACGACTGCTTCCTGGCCAGTCCGAACGACGTAGGCACTTACGGCGAAGACATGGAGGCGGAAAAAGCCTACCTGCACGAAGAGACGAAGTACACGCCCATGGCCGGAGAGACCTGCAATCCCCGGGCGGGATATCCCATCCTGTATTCCCGGTCCATCCGGGAGCTGGAGATGATGCACTGGTCCCTCCTGAATTCCCTCTATTCCCGCAGGATCCTGGACCAGTGGGTGACCGACGGATACTACGACGAGATCGCCCGGCGGCTGGGTTACCGGCTGGAACTGGCGAGCGGCTGCTATCAGACCGAAGCGGCGGCGGGAAGTAACTTTACCTTCGGCCTGACCCTCCGGAACACGGGCTTTGCTTCCCCGTTCAACCCCCGCATGGTGGAGCTGGTCCTGGTCAACGCCAAGAAGGGGACGCACTACAAGGTGATCCTTCCTCCCGATCCGCGATTCTGGTTCGCGGGCGAGACCCACGAGTTCTCCTATTCCCCCGGCCTTCCCGCCGATATGGAACCGGGCGAGTACAAGGTATACTTGAACCTGCCGGATCCGATGGAGAAGCTCTACAACCGTCCCGAGTATTCGATCCGTCTGGCCAACGAGGGCGTCGCCTTCACAAAAGAGGGTTACAACGACCTCGGCTGGACCCTGAAGGTTACGGACGAGGCGGCCCCGGCCCATCACTCCTTCCTCCGGTTCTCCAAGTTCTGATGATTTGTCACCCAGAAGATTTCTGATATGGAAAGAAGAGATTTCCTGAAAACCTCCCTGGCGGCCGGAGCCGCCCTGGGCTTTGCTCCCGCCCTGTCGGGCTGGATTCCTTCCCACAACTGGGAGAAGTATGATTTCGGTTCCGGTCCGGAGGTGAAGGACCGGCTTTACCAGGGCCCGTTCCCGCAGTATGCCCCGGAGAATTTCTACGGCGGAACCGTCATCCAGTATACGACCCCGGGCAAGCAGCTGATCAACTGTTTCGGCATGGGCCTGACCACGTATATTTCCGGCGACCTCGGCGCGCCGCATGTGGCGGGCGAGTCCCTGGAGACCACCATCGACAAACTCTTCCGCTTCCCGCTGGGAACCAAGGTCTATATCCGTCCCAACTGGCGTCATATCCAGAAGCATCCGGGAAAACTGGAACCGGACGATTACTGGAAGATTACGATGGAAAAGGCGGAGAAATACGGCAAGCGGGTGGCTTTCCGCGTCATGATGAACAATCCGGACATCATCGAGAACGCCCTGCCGGAGTTCATGCTGAAGAAACTGAAACTCTACAAGTTAAAGGGTTCCTGGAAGGGAAATCCCTCGCAGCCGCGTTTCCAGCACGACCATCTGCAGCCGGACTATTCGGATCCTTATTTCAAGGAATGCAATGAAGAGTTGATGGCTCTCCTGGCCGAGCAGTACAACGGCAGCCCGCTGATCGAGTACATGGACACGTGCATGTACGGATTCTGGGGCGAGGGGCACACCTGGCCCTACGATGACAATCCATATCCGAACCGGGAGGTGGCGGAAGAGGCGATGATGAACCTGTTCGACGTCCAGGCGAAATACTGGACGAAGGTTCCGCTGGTGACGAACACCCAGCCGGACTTCAGCCGGGTGGGCAATTCCTCCGTCCTGGACAAGACTGTCCGGACGCACAACTGGATCCGTACGGATTCCATCTTCATTGAGAACGAGCAGATCGAGGCGCTCTCCAACCGGCCGGACTGGATCGGAGCCATCTCCGAAGGCGGCATGCGCAGCGTAGGCCACGCCAAGGATATCGGTGCCAACTACATTTCGTTGTGGAATTTCCACAATATCAGTGCGGACAATCTCCAGAAGAGCTATGAGCAGAACAAGGAAGACTGGGACGACATTTCCATCCGCGTCGGTTTCCGCGTCCGTCCTTCCTGGATCTGGGTGTCGGAGAATGAAGGCGGCACGACGAACCTGATCTTCGGCATGGTGAACGACGGCATTGCCGGCGTGCCGGGCATCCTGCGCCTCACGCTGTTCACGGATGACGGTTCCGTCAACCTCACGGGCTGCCTGGACCCGGGCTATCCGAAGCCTACCGGCGTCCGCCAGGCGATGATGACCCTCCCGAAGGGGGTCGACTGGAACAGCGGCGCGCTTAAACTGAAGGCCGAGCTGGAAGTGAAGGGCGTCAGCTATCCGATTCCGTTTGCCTGCGCCCAGAAGCTGAACCCCGACGGGTCGCTGACGATCAAGGGCATGATAAACGTTTAACCAATAGATCTTTGACATGGAGCGACGAGACTTTTTGAAGACTTCCCTGGCGGCCGGTGCCGCCGTGGGCCTGTCTCCGTTCCTGAAGAGCTGGGTCCCGGTCCATAACTGGACAGGTTACGACTTCGGCCCGGGACCGGCGGTCCACGACCGGTTGTATCAAGGCCCGTTCGGCTGCTATGAGCCGGACAACTTCTACGGCGGCTGGTGCTACATGTCCACCCAGCCCGGAAAGGAGCAGATCAACTGCATGGGCATGGGCATGATCACCTACATCGCCGGTGACCTGGGAGCCCCCATCGTACCCGGAAAGACCCTGGAAGAGACCATCGACGGTCTGTTCCGGTTCCCGCTGGGGACGAAGGTGTACATCCGTCCGAACTGGCGTCACCTCCAGAAACAGGAGGGCAAGCTGGAGTTCGACGATTACTGGAAGATCACGATGGAGAAGTCGCTCCAGTACGGCAAACGCGTGGGCATCCGGGTGATGCTGAACAATCCGGATATCCTCGAGAACGCTTTGCCGGACTATGTGTTGAAGAAGGTCCCGCTGCACAAGCTGAAGGGGGCCTGGACGGGAGATCCTTCCCAAACCCGATTCCAGCACGATCACCTGCAGCCGGAGTACAACGACTACCTGCTCGGCTATTTCGAGGAGATGCAGAACCTGCTGGCGGAGCAGTACAACGGCGGTCCGGAAATCGAGATGGTGGATACCCAGCATTTCGGACTCTGGGGCGAGGGCCATGCGTGGCCGTATGACGGACACAACTTCCCGTCGCGCAAAGTTGCAGAGGAGACCCTCCTGAAGCTTTATGACATCCAGCAGAAGGCCTGGACGAAAGTTCCGCTGGTGACGAACGTCCAGCCGGACTACAACCGGGTGGGCCATTCCTCCGTCATCGAACAGACGGTCCGGGACGGCAACTGGCTGCGCCGGGACTCCATCCTGGTGCAGAACGAGTGCATCGATGCGCTGAGCAACCGTCCGGCGTGGGTGGCCAATTTCATGGAAGGAAGCATCAGCCGGGGCAATACCCGGGATTTCCCGGTGGACGCGAACGGCGTCGCCCGCGGCGACGTGACCGTATCCCACGTGAAGGACCTGAAGGCCAACTACTATTCCCTGTGGACATCCCATGCCATCAATCCGGACAACCTGTGGGCCTACTACCGCCGGTTCCCGAATGCCCTGAACGACCTGGACCGCAGCATCGGTTTCCGCGTCCGTCCTTCCTGGATCTGGCGCTCCACCGATCCCGACGGCTACGAGAACCTGATCTTCGGCATGGTGAACGACGGCATCGCCGGCGTTCCGGGCGTGCTGAGGCTCACCGTGTTCACGGACGACGGTTCCGTGGAGGTGGGCGGCTGCCTGGATGCGGGCTATCCGCACCCGAAGGGCATCCGTTCGGCGATGATCACCCTTCCGAAGGGCATATCTGCAGACAGCGGCCGTCTCAAGTTGAAGGCGGAGATTGAAGTGAAAGGAGTACGATATCCGGTTCCGATTGCGGCGGCCCACGGCGTGAACCCCGACGGTTCCCTCAACATCATCCAAAACATCAGAGGCTAATGGAAAGAAGAGATTTCATCAAGGCCGGTCTGGCGGCGGGAGCCGCCGTCGGTATCGCCCCGACCCTCGGGGCGTGGGTCCCCCAGCACAACTGGGACAAGTATGACTTCGGCCCGGGGCCGGCCGTGAAGGACCGTCTCTATCAGGGTCCGTTCCCTTCCTACGCACCGGAGGACTTTTTTGGCGAGGAGCCGGAAGTGGTGCAGTACACGATGCCCGGGAAGCAGCTCCTGAATGCTTTCGGTATGGGCATGACCACCTATATTTCCGGAGACCTGGGCGCCCCGCGCGTACCCGGAGAGTCCCTGGAGACGACGATTGACAAGCTCTTCCGTTTCCCGCTGGGTACGAAGGTGTATATCCGTCCGAACTGGCGCCACCTGCAGAAAAAGGCAGGCAAGCTGGAGTTTGACGATTACTGGAAGATCACGATGGACAAGGCCGCCCAGTATGGCAAGCGGGTCGGTTTCCGGGTGATGCTCAATAATCCGGACATCCTGGAGAACGCCTTGCCTGACTTTGTCCTGAAGAAAGTCAAGATGACCCAGCTTCCGGGCGACTGGAAGACCGGGCAGTTCGCCGGTCGTGCGAAACAGGACCACCGGCAGCCCGAGTACAACGACTATCTGATCGGCCACTTCGAGGAGTTGCAGCAGATGCTCGCTGAAAAGTATAACGGAGGACCGCTTATCGAGTTCGTGGACACGAACATGTTCGGCTTCTGGGGCGAAGGTCACGCCTGGCCTTACGAAGGGCACAACTTCCCGAACAAGAGGGCTGCGGAGGAGACGTTCCTGCGGATCTATGACATCCAGCAGGCTGCATGGACGAAGGTTCCGCTGGTGACGAACGTGCAGCCGGACCACAGCGGGGTGGGCAACTCCGCCATCGTGGACCGGACGGTCCGGGACCACAACTGGCTGCGCCGGGACACGATCCTGGTGGACAGCGAGAGTATCGAGCAGCTGTGCAACCGTCCCGCCTGGACCGCCGCCTTCGTGGAGTGCGCCATGACCCACGGAAACGCGTCCACCATCCGTCTGGACCCGTACGGACGTCCGACGGGAGACGACGCCATCTACCACGCGATGGACGCCGGGGCCAACTACTACTCCCTCTGGAGTATCCACAGCATCTGCGCGGAGAACCTGGAGGCTTACTACAACCGCTATCCGGAGGCGCTGGACGAACTGGCCGGCCGCATCGGCTACCGCGTCCGTCCTTCCTTCATCTGGCACGGCAAGGACAAGGAGGACCTGGACTTCATGATTATCGGCATGAAGAACGACGGTATCTCCGGCGTGCCCGGCGTCCTGCGCCTGACTCTCTTCACGGACGATGGTGAGGTGAACGTAAGTGGCTGTCTGGATGCGGGTTATCCCGACGTGGAAGGTGTCCGTTCCGGCATGATGTACCTTCCGAAGGGCTTCGACTGGAATTGCGGCCGCCTCAAGCTGAAAGCGGAAATCGAGGTGAAGGGGATGCGTTATCCTGTTCCTTTCGCCGTGGCGGAGCCGCTGAATCCGGACGGATCGCTGACTATCAAGAAGAATAACCGTTGATAACGCCCTGTTATGCAAAGAAGAGATTTCCTGAAAACGTCCCTGGCGGCGGGAGCCGCCGTGGGACTTGCCCCCGCCCTGAAGGCCTGGGTCCCCGTCCATAACTGGACAGGTTACGATTTCGGCCCGGGACCGGTGGTCCATGACCGGTTGTATCAAGGCCCGTTCGGCTGCTATGAGCCGGACAATTTCTACGGCGGCTGGTGCTATATGTCTACCCAACCCGGAAAGCAGCAGATCAACTGCATGGGCATGGGCATGATCACCTACATCTCCGGTGACCTGGGCGCCCCCCTCGTGCCCGGAAAGACCCTGGAGGAGTCCATTGACGGATTGTTCCAGTTCCCGCTGGGAACCAAGGTGTACATCCGTCCGAACTGGCGCCACATCCAGAAACGTCCGGGCAAGCTGGAGTTCGACGATTACTGGAAGATCACGATGGAGAAATCGCTCCAGTACGGCAAGCGCGTGGGCATCCGGATCATGCTCAACAATCCGGATATCCTAGAGAATGCGTTGCCGCAGTTTGTGTACGACAAGGTAAAGTTCACGCAGCTTCCCGGCGACTGGAAGACCGGCCCGTATGCGAACCGGGCGAACCAGGACCACCGGCAGCCGGAGTACAACGACTACCTGATGGGCTATTTCGAGGAGATGATGAACCTGCTGGCGGAGCAGTACAACGGCGGCCCGGAGATCGAGATGGTGGACGTCCAGCATTTCGGCCTCTGGGGCGAAGGCCACGCCTGGCCGTATCTGGGGCACAACTTCCCGTCACGCAAGGACGCTGAAGAGACCCTCCTGAAGCTCTACGACATCCAGCAGAAGGCCTGGACGAAGGTTCCGCTGGTGACGAACGTCCAGCCGGACTACAACCAGGTGGGACACTCCTCCGTGATTGAAAAGACGGTCCGGGACGGCAACTGGCTGCGCCGGGACTCCATCCTGGTGCAGAACGAGTGCATCGATGCCCTGAGCAACCGCCCCGCCTGGGTCGCGAACTTCATGGAAGGAGCGATGAGCTCCGGAAACGGAACCAATTTCCCGGTGGATGCAGACGGTTTCGCCCGCGGCGACGTGACGATCTCCCATGTGAAGGACCTGAAGGCCAACTACTATTCCCTCTGGACCTTCCATGCCATCAACTCCGACAACCTGTGGGCCTACTACCGCCGGTTCCCGGATGCACTGAACGACCTGGACCGCTGCATCGGCTTCCGCGTCCGTCCTTCCTGGATCTGGCGTTCCACCGATCCGGACGGCTACGAGAACCTGATCTTCGGCATGGTGAACGACGGCATCGCCGGCGTTCCGGGCGTGCTGAGGCTCACCGTGTTCACGGACGACGGCACTGTCAACGTGGGCGGCTGCCTGGATGCGGGCTATCCGCACCCGAAGGGTATCCGTTCCGCCATGATCACCCTTCCGAAGGGTATCTCGGCCGACAGCGGAAAGCTGAAACTCAAGGCTGAAATTGAAGTAAAGGGCGTC
>JAFPWG010000001.1 GCA_017395045.1 Bacteroidales bacterium | reverse complement strand
ACATTATGGCTAAAGCAGTAGAAGAAAAGACCGGTGCGGAAGTCAATGCCGCCAAACTGAAGGCATTGCAGGCGACGATCGACAAGATCGAGAAGGATTACGGGAAAGGTACCATCATGAAGTTGGGAGATCAGCCAGAATGGGATGCGGCGCAGGTCATTCCGAGCGGATCCATCGCCCTGGACCACGCCCTCGGGATCGGCGGCTATCCGAAAGGAAGGATCATCGAGATCTACGGCCCCGAATCCAGCGGTAAGACCACCCTCGCCATCCACGCGATCGCCGAGGCGCAGAAAGCCGGCGGCATCGCAGCCATCATCGACGCGGAACACGCTTTCGACAGGACCTATGCGAAGGCCCTGGGCGTGGACCTCGAAACCCTCTTGATCTCGCAGCCCGACAACGGTGAGCAGGCGCTCGAGATCGCGGACAACCTCATCCGGAGCGGCGCCATCGACATCGTCGTGATCGACTCCGTCGCGGCCCTCACCCCGAAGGCCGAAATCGAGGGCGAAATGGGCGAGAACAAGGTCGGCCTCCAGGCCCGCCTGATGTCCCAGGCCCTCCGCAAGCTCACCGCGAACATCAGCAAGACGAACACCTGCTGCATCTTCATCAACCAGCTCCGCGAGAAGATCGGCATCATGTTCGGCAACCCCGAAACCACTACCGGCGGCAACGCCCTCAAGTTTTACGCCTCCGTGCGGCTGGACATCCGCCGCACCACCCAGATCAAGGACGGCGAGGAAGCCCTCGGCAACCACGTGAAGGTGAAGGTCGTCAAGAACAAGATGGCCCCGCCGTTCAAGAAGGCCGAATTCGACATCGTCTTCGGCGAAGGCATCTCCCGCTCCAGCGAACTGGTGGACCTGGGTGTGGAACTGGGCATCCTCCAGAAATCCGGCTCCTGGTTCAGCTACAACGACTCCAAGCTCGCCCAGGGTCGCGAAGGGGCCAAGAAGGTGATGGTGGACAACCCGGAACTGGCCGACGAGATCGAGGCCCGCATCCGTGCCGCCATGAAGAACGTCGAAGACTAAACCATGGACAGTAAACGTCTCCCCTACTGACGGGGAGGAGCAATCAACCTGTCGGACGGTCCTTCCAAGGGCCGTCTTTTTTGTCAGAAATGGAAAGCGAGGCCCACGCCGGAGGGGGTGGGTCCGAAGGTCAGGGAAACATCCTGCGCTTCGACGGACGGAAGGCCGGCGGCGTTGCAGTCGGAGACGATTCCCTTGAGCTTGCGGTTGCCGCGACTCAAGAGGACGACGCCCGTAGTACCCACGACCAGGCCGGCGAGCATGGCGGAGGCACCGATCGTGACCCGGGGACCCATGTCGGCCCAGAGCTTGTCCACGGCCTCTTGTCCGCCGATGGCCGCGAAGATCGTTCCGACGACACCGGCCAGCATATACACTCCACCGTAGCAGAATCCGGCGACAGCCAGCGTATAGCCACCGGAGGTGAGGCCGATACCCCAGCCGCGCTCCTTGGCATACTTCTGCCAGTTGGCCAGCATCTCAGGGCCACCCACGCTCTCCACCAGCAGGAGCGTGGTTTCCCGATCCAGTTTCTCGTCCAGGACTGCAATGCGGGTTCCTTTCCGATTCAAGTCCCCCTGATGCCACTCGGGGACATACTGGGCAAAGGACTCCGTGCAAAGGAGAAGCGACAGGGCCACGAAAACGGGTCGAAGGATTCTGTCCATGGCGAAAAAGATTATTTCAGGAATGCGAAAAAGACCGCCAGCACCAGGCAGGCGAAAGCGGCCACGTGGTTCCAGTGGAGGGCCTGGCCTTTGAACACGAACATCACGATGAGCGTAAATACCGTCAGGGATATCACCTCCTGGATGACTTTGAGCTGCATCAGGTTGAAAGGGCCGCCGTTGCCCAGGAAACCGATCCGGTTCGCCGGAACGGTCAGGCAGTATTCGAAAAAGGCGATTCCCCAGGAAAAGAGGATCACCGCGATGAGCGGCCATCCCGTGGAGATTTTCATCTCACTGAGTTTCAGGTGCCCGTACCACGCGAAAGTCATGAAGATGTTCGAGCACACCAGCATCAAGATTGTCCAAAAACCTTTCATGCTGCAAAGATAAGCAGAAAATCAATCCGTTGAATCGGGACCCGCCAGGATACAGCGGGAAAGCCGGCGGAGATGGTCCTCCGACAGGATTCCCGCCCGGCGGATCCCCTCCAGGTTCCATTCGGTCACGGGCTGGTGCGTGCGGTACAGGACAATGCTGTGGGCTTCGGCCCTGGATAGGTACGGATGACGGGCCAGGTCGGCCTCCGGGAGCGTCCAGATGGGATACGGGGCCGGTCGGGAACAGGATATCAGGTCCTTGAGTCCGTCGAACCTCTCCTGGTCGAAATGGTAGATATCCATCAGCTGCTCCGGATAGGAATAGCCGCCCAGAGCCGAGCGGTAGGAAACCATTTTCGATGCGAAGTATGGGCCGATCCCCGGCAGGGTCTCAAAAGCGGTACTGTCTGCCCGGTTGATGTCGATGCGGGGAATGTCGATGTACGGTTCCAGCCGTTCGAAGACGGAATCGGCCACGACATAGGACTTTGCGAAATCCGAAGGCCTGTGGAACCGGCCGCCGTGGGCCCGGTAGTTCAGGATGGACTGCGCCTGTTTTTCCGAAAAGCCCAAGCGGACGAGGTCCCCGGCAGAGACGGTATTGGGATTGAACCGGAACGTCTCCACCCGGCGTCCCGCGGCTTTTTCCCGCAGGCGGACCGCTTCCGGGGCATGGGAGGAAGACCTCCGCACCACCACCCTCCCGGAAACGCTGTCCGGGGCGGTTCCCCGGAGCACTTCTTCCGCCAGCGTCCGGTCCACCACAAATACGGTATCGGGCCGGTCCCGGTCCGCCACCACGCGGGAAACCGCCGCCTTGTGCAGGAACAGGGCGACCTGGTAACCGATGATCAGGAAAATGAGCGCGACCGCGCCCGTGGTGAAGCTATGCTTCAGGGTCTTCTGTCTCTTCCCCTCTTCCATACCGCTTCTTTTTGACAGGTTTCACCGGCTCCGCGCCGGCCACGACAATGACGATTTCGCCTTTCGGCTCGTGTTCCCGGAACCAGGCGGCCACTTCGCCCAGGGTTCCGCGACGGTGCTCCTCATGCAATTTGGAAATCTCGCGGGCGACGGAGCACCGCCGTTCCGCCCCGAAATGCTCTGCAAACTGTTCCAGGGTCTTTACGAGCCGGTAAGGCGACTCGTAGAAGACCATCGTGCGGGTTTCCGTTTCCAGCGAGGTCAACAGAGTCTGCCGCCCCTTTTTCTGCGGGAGGAATCCCTCGAAGCAGAACCGGTCGCAGGGCAGACCGGACGACACAATGGCGGGAATGCAGGCCGTTGCGCCCGGAAGCGTCTGGACTTCAATCCCCTCCTCTGCACAGGTACGGGCGAGCAGGAAGCCCGGATCGGAAATGCCGGGCGTGCCGGCATCGCTGACAAGGGCGACGTTCAGCCCGGCCAGGATGCGCTCTTTCACAAGGTCCACCGTCTGGTGTTCGTTGAACTTGTGGTGAGACTGCAGCCTGCCGTGGATGTCGAAATGATGCAGGAGGACGGAACTCGTCCGCGTATCCTCCGCCAGGATCAGGTCGGCCTCCTTCAGGACCTGGACGGCCCGGAAGGTCATGTCGTCGAGATTCCCGACCGGCGTCGGGACAATGTACAGCCGTCCCGCCATCAGCCCAGTTTCTTGCGGATGGCCATCATGAAGTTATAGACGATGTCGGACTTGAGGTTCCAGTCCGGGAAGGCTTCCACCAGATAGTCCACCGCCTCATCCAGCGAGGAGAGCGCGTTCAGGTTGCCGATAGTCTTGTCGTACAGGGCGTAATCCTCCTTGAAGAGGGTGCCGATGAACAGGGCCCGGTCGTACAGGGAGATGCCGCTGCGGATGTTCTTGACCGCCACGCCGGGCTTGTCCAGCCGCCACGCCATCCGTTCCGTATCCACTTTGGGAGTCGCGGCGGGAGCCTGCAGTTCCGGCACAAGTACGGGAGCGGGTGCAGGGGCCGGTTCAGGAACCGGTTCCGGCGCCACGACGGGTTCCGGAAGGTCCTCCACCACCATTTCCACGGGCTCTTCCTCCACAGGCAGGTCCTCGGAAACCGCGGGAATATCCTCCACGGGCACCGCCGGTCCATCCGGCAATTCGTCCACGCCGATCTCCAGGTCAAAGTCCACCTCCGTCTCTCCGGCCGTGGCCTGACGGTATGCTTCCACCTGCGCTTCCAGGGCCTGGACCCGCTCCTTCAGCGAAGCGAGCGCCGCTTCGATTTCTCTCAGGATTTCTGTACTTTTTTTCTCCATAAATGACTATCTTTGCAAAAGTCAACACCAACAAAGTTAAGGAAATGTTTTTGGAAAACACAAAAAAAACGGGCAGCATCGAAGTGATATGCGGCTCGATGTTCTCCGGCAAGACCGAGGAGCTTATCCGTAGGTTGAAAAGGGCCCAGTTCGCCAAGCAGAAGATCGCCACCTTCAAGCCCACTATCGACAAGCGGTATTCCGACCTGGACGTCGTCTCGCACGACTCCCACAGCATTTCCTGCACTCCCATCAAGACCCCTTCCCGGATGCTCCAGATCGACGACGACGTGGAAGTCGTGGGCATCGACGAGGCCCAGTTCTTCGACGAAACCATCATCGGTGTGGTCACGGAGCTTGCGAACCGCGGCATCCGCGTCATCATCGCCGGCCTGGACACCGACTTCCTGGGCAAGCCTTTCGGGCCCATGCCCGGTCTGATGGCCATCGCCGAGGACGTCCAGAAGGTCCACGCCATCTGCGTCCGCTGCGGCTCCCTCGCCAACCACTCCCACCGTCTCTCCGAAAGCAGGAAACTGGTGGTCCTGGGCGAAAAGGACACCTACGAGCCCCTTTGCCGCGACTGCTACAACAAGGCCCTCAAGGAAGACAAGGAAGGGAATTAAAGAGGAAACTCCACAAGCCGCGTCGCCTGATTCCAGGCGACGTTTTCATGATAAAGGCTGTCCAGCACCCGGGTCCCATGCCAGGGTTCGAACGGATAGTCCGGCCGGGCCGGCAGATAAACGGCCAGGCCGCAGCACCGCTTCAGGGGGATGCTGATGAACTTGGCCGTATGCGCCTCATAGACCAGCACGGCGTCCAGCGCTTCCTGGACGGCGGCCAGTTCGGACTCCAGGGCGCCCGCCTCGCGCAGCATGTCCTTCAGGTCGAAGAAGGCATAATAGTCTTTCTTTCCCATCAGGCGGTCGTAAACCTGCACGTTGCCGCCGCTCAGGGTGCGGATTTCGGAGCGATACCTTTCAAACAGCGGACGGCACACGTCGGCCAGTCCCTGCAAGGCACCGCAGTCAATCATGGAGATGGTGGCGCCATATGTGCCGTCATTCTCGTAACGGGCAAAATAGGCCCGGCAGACGCCCTCCAGGTCAGGTGTTTCCCCGCCCAGCAGAGGCTCCACCAGACAGGAATAGTCCATGCCCGCCGCAGGGATCTCACAAGGGGAAGCGGCCAGGTAGGAACACACGTCCTTCAACTGCCAGGCGACCTCCACCGTGGCCATCAGGCAGGCGTCGAACAGGATGTAATCCAGATGATAAGGGATGGCGGCGGCCAGGTCGTGAATCTCGATTTCCTCGTCGTCCTTCCCGGCGTTGTAATACTCCTGGCCGAAGGTCCTCCGCTGAGGCGCGCTCCAGATGATGGAATTCTTCCCCCGGTCCTTCTTGTCATACTTTTCGGGATTGCTGAAATAGCCCTCCGGAAGCCATCCCGTGGCGTGGGACGACAAAACCGCGCCGTAACCGGCCGCAGGGAACTCGTCGCGGACCCAGTTGAACACTTCGTTCACCATCTCCGCGTTCGCAAGCGAGGTGCCAGCAGGCCAAACCTTGAGCGTATCGGTCACGACGATCCCGCGTGTCCGGGACAGCCGGACCATGACCGGGGAGGTATCGACCATAAAACCGCCTTTCCGCAGGTGCGAGAGCACCAGGACCACATTGTCGTTCCGGTCTTTCCCCGGAAGCCATCCTTCCTTCAGGGTGGCGATGTTGGACGAGATGTCCCCGCTCAGGGAATTGAAACCCGCCTCATAGAGCAGGAGTACCCGCCGCGTCTCCACGTTTTCCCCGTAAGGTCCCAGATTCAGGGTAATATCGAATCCGTCCCGTTCACAGGAGAAGAACGGGAACAGGAGCAGTAGCAGCGATATGATCCGAATCCACCGCATAAACGCCAGTCACATCGGACAAAGTTAGTGATTTTATTTCTATTTTTGCATTCACACAAACGAACCTCTATGAAACGATTCTTCAAGATGATGATCCTGACTGGAGCTTCCTGCCTCGCGGCAGCCTGCTCGGAAAAGAAGGCGGACGAGCCGTTCCGCTACACCGTCGACGCTTTCGCCGACCTCAAAGTGATGCGATACCAGGTCCCGGGATGGGACGGACTGACCTTGAAACAGAAGGAGTACGCCTACCACCTCGCGGAAGCCGCCAAATGGGGCCGCGACATCCTTTGGGACCAGAACTGCAAGGACAACCTCCGGGTGCGCCACGCCGTGGAGCGTATCCTGGAAAACTATTCCGGAGACCGGGAATGCACTGATTTCCAGGACTTCACGGTATATGCCAAACGCATCTTCTTCTCCAACGGCATTCACCATCACTATGCCGAGGACAAGCTGTTCCCCGCCTGCCCGCAGGAGTATTTCGCCAGCCTGCTGAAGGCGGTGGGCATCGAGGACGACGACCTCCTGGACGTCGTCTACAACCCCGACCGCTATCCGCAGCGACGCTCTACCGAAACCTCCGGCGACATCGTGAAACTGTCGGCCGTGAACTTCTATGAAGGCGTCACGCGCGAGGAGGTGGAGAAATACTATGCCGGCATCGTGGACCCGGACGACCCCTGTCCCATATCATACGGCCTCAACACGAAGGTCGTCAAGGGTGAGGATGGCGTCGTGCGCGAACTGCCCTGGAAGGTGGGCGGCATCTACTCCCCCGCCATCGAGAAGATCTGCGACGAACTCCTGAAGGCGAAGGAAGTCGCCGAGAATGAAATCCAGGCCCGCGCCCTGGGCATCCTGGTCGACTACTACCGTACCGGCGACCTCCGGAAATGGGATGAATTCAACATCGAATGGGTGAAGGACACCCTGGGGACCGTGGACTTCATCAACGGATTCATCGAGGACTACAACGACCCGCTCGGCCGCAAGGCTGCCTGGGAAGGGTATGTGAACATCAAGGACTTCGAGGCCTCCAAGCGTACGGAAACCCTCAGCGAGAACGCACAGTGGTTCGAGGACCACTCCCCCGTGGACCCGCGCTTCCGCAAGGCCGTCGTCAAGGGCGTGTCGGCCAAGGTCATCAACGCCGTGTGCCTGGCGGGAGACAGCTACCCGTCCACGCCCATCGGCATCAACCTCCCCAACGCCGACTGGATCCGCAAGGACCACGGTTCCAAGAGCGTAACCATCGCGAACATCACCCATACCTATGATTATTCGGCGCAGGAACAGCCGAAGAGCGTCCTCAACGAATTCGCCTGGGACGAGGAAGAGATCGCACGCAACAAGAAATGGGCGACCGTGGCCGACGAGATCCATACCGACCTCCACGAATGCCTGGGACACGGTTCCGGCCAGCTCCTGCCCGGGGTTTCCACCACGGCGATGGGCGAATACGCATCGGCCCTGGAAGAGGCCCGCGCCGACCTGTTCGGCCTCTACTACACCGCCGACCCGAAGATGGTCGAACTGGGCATCATGCCGGACCCGGAGGCCTACAAGGCCGAATACGACAGTTACATCCGCAACGGCCTGATGGTGCAGTTCAACCGCGTGGAACTGGGCCGTCCCAACACCGAGGCGCACATGCAGAACCGCAAGCTCGTCGCCGAATGGTGCTTCGAGAAGGGCGCTCCGGACAATGTCATCGAGAGGAAGGTCCGCGACGGAAAGACCTATTTCGTGGTCAATGACTACGTGAAACTCCGCGCCCTCTTCGCCCGGCTGCTCGCCGAGATCCAGCGCATCAAGTCGGAAGGCGACTATGCCGCCGGCAAGAATCTCATCGAGACCTATGCCGTCCACATCGACCCTGCCCTGCACAAAGAAGTGAAGGAGCGTTACGACGCCCTGGACCTCAAGCCCTACGGCGGATTCATCAACCCGGAAATCCGTCCCGTGGAAAAGCGCGGCAAGGTCGTGGACTATGAGATCGTCTATTCCGACGACTACCTCGGCCAGATGCTCGAGTACGGCAAGAAGTACGGAATCCTCTGATGGACCGCATCCTGGAAGACTTCCGGAACTACCTGCGGATCGAGCGGGGCATGTCACCGAACACGGTGGCTTCCTACTGCCGTGACGTCCGGGGCATGCTGGAAGCCTTCCAGGGATACCTGCCCAGGGAAATCAAGACGGAAAACCTGGAGCGCTACCTGTCGGGCCGGATTGCCAGCGGCCTGTCCAAGCGCTCCCAGGCCCGCCTGCTGAGTTCCCTCCGTGCTTTCTTCAACTGGTGTATCGAAGAGGGGGATGTGAAAGAGAATCCCTGCGACCGGATCGATGCGCCCAAACTGGGCAAATACCTCCCGGCCGTCCTGTCCGTGGAGGAGGTAGATGCCATCATCTCCTCCGTGGATACCCGTACCGCAACGGGGCTCCGGAACCGCGCCATCCTGGAAGTACTGTACGGCTGCGGCCTCCGGGTAAGCGAATGCACGGGCCTCCTCATCTCCCACATCCACTTCGACGAAGGGTATGTCGATGTCGTGGGCAAGGGCGACAAGCAGCGGGTCATCCCCCTCGGGGAAATGGCGGCCGACGCCGTCCGGAACTACCTCCCGGTCCGGCCCGAACCCGCCGCCCGCACCTTCGAAGACATCCTTTTCCTGAACAGATCCGGACGGCCCCTCAGCCGGGTATCCGTCTTCAACCTGGTCAAGGACCAGGCGATGGCCGCGGGCATCCAGAAAGAAATCTCGCCCCATACCTTCCGCCACTCTTTCGCCACCCACCTCATCGAAGGGGGCGCCGACCTCCGCATCGTCCAGGAGATGCTGGGGCACGAATCCATCCTCACCACCGAGATATACACCCAAATCGACTCGTCCACCTGGCAGGCGGCCGTCCTGGAGCACCATCCCAGGAAATAATTTGGAAATCAAAAAAATATCCGTATCTTTGCGCGCTTAAAAAAGCGCAAGGCTTTTTGGTGCAATGGGGTCTTTGAAACAGAAGACTGAGTAACACATTTTAAATTAAAGTACAATGAAGCATTTCCAGCTGAACGGCCAGATCCGCGAGAAGGGCAACAAGGCCGTCATCAAGGCGTTCCGCCGCCAGGGCCTCGTCCCCTGCAACCTCTACGGACTCGGCATCGACAACATCCTGTTCACCGTCAATGAGAAGGAACTGATGGGTCTCACCCACACTCCCGCCGCCTACATCGTGGACCTCAACCTCGACGGCAAGGTTTACACCGCTGTCGCCCACGAGTACCAGTGGCACCCGGTGGATGACAACTGCCTCCACGTGGACTTCCTCGCCGTGAACGAGGAGAAGCCGATCACCATCAGCGTCCCGCTGAACATCTACGGTCACCCGGTGGGCGTCCAGGCCGGTGGCAAGTTCACCCAGCTCGTCCGCTCCCTGAAGGTCCAGGGCCTGATGAAAGACCTCCCCGACCAGCTCGACATCGACGTCACCCCGCTCGGTCTCGAGAAGCGCATGGTCGCCGGCGACCTCAAGTTCGACGGAATCAAGATCGTTTCCGACAAGAACACCATCATCTGCCGCGTGAAGGCCACCCGTGCCATGCAGCAGGCCGCCGCTGAAGCCGCCAAGGCCGCGAAGTAATGGCGGACTACCTCGTTGTCGGACTCGGGAACATCGGTGCCGAATACGCATCGACCCGCCACAACATGGGATTCATGATATTGGATGCCTGGGCTCAGGCATCCAATGTCGTTTTTTCCGTGGAGCGCTATGGCTCCGTCGCACAGGTTTCCTTCAAGGGCCGGCATTTCACGCTCCTGAAGCCGTCAACCTACATGAACCTCAGCGGCAACGCCGTCCGCTACTGGCTGCAGAAGCTGAACCTTCCCCTGGAGAGCCTCATCGTGATTTCAGACGACCTGAACCTTCCGTTCGGGACGCTCCGGATGCGCCTTTCAGGCAGCGATGGCGGGCACAACGGACTGGAGAACATCATCTGGACCCTGGAGTCCGAAAACTGGGCACGAATCCGCGTGGGCATCGGCAACGGATTCTCCCGGGGCGGCCAGGTGGACTACGTCCTCGGAGCCCTTTCCCAGGAAGAAATGGAGCAGATCCCCGCCATCGCAGCGCGCGTGATCCAGGGCGTAAAGGACTTTTCAACCATCGGTCCCCAGCGGGCCATGAACTACGTCAATGCCAAGCCAAAACCGACCGGTGAAAGCCCCGAAAACATTGAAAGTTAATTTTTTGCCCAATTATTTTGATTTTTCGGGTTTTTATGCTTATTTTGCACAGAGTTTTGGAAATTATCATTTTAAAGAACAACTAATAAACCTATCATCATGAAAGAGCTTGTTGAAAAGATCAATGCCCAGTGCGCCGAGTTCGCCAAGAACGCCGAAGCGCAGGTCGTGAAGGGGAACAAGGCCGCCGGCGCCCGCGCCCGCAAGGCCGCCCTCGAACTTATGAAGGACCTGAAGGAATTCCGCAAGGTTTCCGTCGAGGCCGCGAAGTAATCCCGACCCAATGCAAGCCAGACCGGTTGTCCCTGACAGCCGGTTTTATTTTTTTTCTTTTTTTTTGATTTTTCTGCAACGAACCGCAGCAGGATTGCATCTTTAGTACAGGTTTAGGTTTTAGTACACGTCAAAAAATCGGTTCCCATTTTCAATGGGGCCGGTTTTTTGCATATATGCTTGCGAATGAACGAAAAAATGCCGTCATTTGTGATAGTATGAGACCCAAACCTACCCTCCTGCGGCTTCTGCTGCCGGTTTTATTCCTGCTCTCTGCGGTCATCCCTTCACCGGGATCGCCTGCATTCAGGGGCCAGGTGAACCTGCGGCAGCCCGATGGAACCCTCATCCCCGCCTTCCTGACCGGAGATGAGCACGGCCATCTGGTCCAGACCGCCGACGGCTGCTCGCTCGTCCAGGACGCCGAGGGATGGTGGTGCTATGCCCGATACGACTATTATGGCAACCGTGTGAACACCGGGGAACGGGCCGGTCTTCCCGACACGCCCGGCGACGTCATCGCCGCCAGCCGGATCATTCCCCACGACCTCCTCCTCCGCAACCGCACCCGCCGCGCCCACAAGACGGAACGGCTGCAGAAACGGCAGCTCGCCCGCACCCGGGCACTTCTGTCCGAGGGAACTGACGGCATCCGCCACGGGCTTATCATCCTCGCCCAGTTCCCCGACCTTCCCTATACCTTCACCCGGGACGATTTCGAGCGGGTCATCAACGGAGACGACCCCAAGTCGGCCCTGTCCTACTTCAAGGACCAGTGGAAGGACAGCTATACCTTCCGCTTCGACATCACGGACATCGTCACCCTCCCCCGGGAATTCGCCTGGTACGGGGCCAACGACAGCGACGGGCAGGACAAGAACCCCGCCCAGATGGTCGTGGATGCCTGCACGGCCGTGGATGACCTCATCGATTTCTCCGCCTACGACAACGACGGGGACGGCGAGGTGGACAACGTCTTTGTCTTCTTCGCCGGTCCGAACGAGTCGGAAGGGGCCACCGAGAACCACATCTGGCCGCACATGTGGTATGTACAGTCCGGCGCAGGGATCACCTACATGCCCGACGGTGTCCTCGTGGACAATTACGCGTGCACGTCGGAACTGATGCTGGACGCGAACCGGACCACCTACACCACGTTGGCCTCCATCGGAACCTTCTGCCACGAATACACCCATACCTTCGGCATCCCGGACCTGTACGACACCGACAACAGCGGCAGCGGCGATTATGCCGAGGCATTGTGGAACTGCATCGACCTGATGGATGCAGGCAACTACAATGACCGGGGTTTCACACCCCCGAACTACAGTGCCGTGGAACGCTGGTTCTTCGGAATGAGCCCGGGACGTCCGCTTGAGAAAGGCATCCATACCTTGCACCCGGTCCAGGAGTATGGCGACTATCTGTATTTCGAGACCGACACTGAAGATGAGCTATACCTCTTCGAGTGCAGGAATGCCAATGGCTGGGACACCCATATCGGCGGCAACGGCCTGCTGATCTATCACATCGACCGGACGGAACGTCCCTCCGGCGAGTCCACTTCCGCACAAAAGACGGTTTCCGCCCTGGAACGCTGGAACCTGAACGAGGTCAATGCGAACCCGGCCCACCAGTGCGTGGACCTCATCGAACCGGACCCGGAAGCCCCCCAGCATTACCAGAATGCCGCAAAGAACCACAACATCGATGCGATCCGCATGCTGGCCTCGCATGCCTTCTGGCCTTTCGGGGAAACGTCCCTCTTTACCTCCGAAACCGACCCGGCCTTCCGGTTCTGGTCCGATGCCGACTCCCCCCTCGGCATCGCTGACATCCACCTGAATCCGGACGGAAGCGTCACTTTCACGGTGTTCGACGACCAGGAAGAGAAGGCCCCGGCCGTGAAGGTGGACGATGTTCTGGTCTTCCAGGACGCCGCTATCGTCCAATGGAGCAGCGTGGATCCATCCTATCCGGGGAACAGCTATATCCGTTTCGGCCTCGCCGATGACACCAACCTCACGGAAGTGGAAATCATCCCTTACGAGACCGGGAAATATGCGTTCGTCATAGACGGACTGTCTCCGACCAAGGCCTACAAGTTCCAGTTGCTGTGCCGGAACGGGAACATCCCCGGACCGGTGAACAGCGGTGCCTTTACCACCAAGTCCGACCGGATAGCCGGCAACTATCCCTACATCTACCTGAAGAACATCGACCGCGGCAGCGATGGTTCCGTTGCCCCCGGCGCCCCCCTGTGCCTGCGCGTTTACAACGCTCCCGATGCAGAAAGTATCCGCTGGTATTTCGACGGAGAGTCTGTCAGCCCCGGTCCGGACGGATACTGGCACATTCCCCGTTCGGGCGTCCTGCGGGCCGTCATCGCCTATCCGGAGAGCATGGATGTCATTATCAAGGAAATCGTCGTGAAATGAAAAAATACCTTCCCATCCTCCTGGCCATCTTCGTCCTCGCGGGATGCGACCGGAAAACCAAAGAGCCCGAGACGGACCCCGAAATCACGGCTGCAACGCAGGTGTTCCTGAAAGTGAAGGGGAATACCGTGTTCCGGTACGCGGATGGTACCACCCAGCTGGGCTATAACGACAAGCGCCGGGAATTCCGCGCCGGCAACGACGACATGTCCTCCTATTTCATCCTCACCTGTTCCGAACTTCCCGTGCGGGAAGGGCAGGAAATCCGCGCCGACCTCCGTTGGAGATCCGGCAGCACGGTCAAGACCTCCAACGGACTGATTTTCAAAGTGGTGGGATACGAAAGCACCGGCCTCATCCGGCTTTGGTGCGCCTCGGACAAGACCGGTGCAGTGGTCAGGATCCTGAATTAAATCAGAAAGATGCGGCAATGGCGACGAAGTCGTCGGCCTTAAGGGCGGCGCCTCCGATAAGGCCGCCGTCGATGTCCTTTTCGGCGAAGAGCTCCTTCGCGTTGGAAGGCTTGCAAGAACCGCCGTACAGGATGGTCATGTCCTCGGCGACTTCCAGGCCGAACTTCTCGGCGATGACGTTGCGGATGCAGGCGTGGATCTCCTCGGCCTGCGCGGCGGTCGCGGTCTTGCCGGTACCGATGGCCCAGACGGGCTCATAGGCGATGACGACGTTCTTCAGGTCCTCGGCGGTGAAGTTGTAAAGGACGGCCTTGGTCTGCTCGGTAACCACCTCGAAGTGGCGGCCGGCTTCGCGCTCGTCCAGGTTCTCGCCCACGCAAAGGATCACCTTCAGGCCGGCCTCCAGGGCGAGTTTCGTCTTGACGACGAGCTTCTCGTCGGTCTCGCCGTAGTACTGGCGACGCTCGGAATGGCCCAGGATGGTGTACTTGCAACCGAGGGAAGTCAGCATGTTCACGGCGATTTCGCCGGTGTAGGCACCCTTCTCGTGATCGGCGCAGTTCTGGGCGGACAGGGCGACCTTGGAACCCTTCAGGACGTCGGCGACGCAAGCCAGGTGCGTGAACGGCGGAGCCACGACGAGTTCAACATTGGCGGGAAGGTCTTTCCCCTTCTCCACGACGGCCTTGGCGAGTTCGACGCCCTCAGGAACTGTAGTGTTCATCTTCCAGTTGCCTGCTACGATGTACTTTCTCATTTTATAATTTGGGTTTTACGGTTTTCCAACTCGCAAATTTACGCATTCTAAAAGAATTTAACAACTCCCTCGCGCGCGTTTGGATTATTCCGCCGTGCATCCTATCTTTGCATCCGTTTAAAGATTAGTTATGTCACTGTATCTTCCGAAGGATTACCGCAACCTGCTCGGCGGCATCGAGCAGACGGAAAAGGCCATCAAGGCCGTGAAAGACATGTTCCAGGACAACCTGTCGGCCCAGCTCGCCCTGCTGCGCGTCACCGCGCCCATGACCGTCCTCTCCGGGACGGGCATCAACGATGACCTGAACGGCGTGGAGCGGCCGGTCCGCTTCCCCGTCCGCAGCCTGGACGAACGGCCTGCCGAAGTGGTCCATTCCCTCGCGAAGTGGAAGCGGCTGAAACTGGCCGAACTCCGCATCACCCCGGGCCGCGGCATCTATACCGACATGAACGCCCTGCGTCCCGACGAGGACCTGGACAACCTCCATTCCATCTATGTGGACCAGTGGGACTGGGAGAAGGTCATCTGGGAGGAAGACCGGAACCTGGACTTCCTGAAGCGTACCGTCCGCCGCATCTACGAGGCGGTGAAGGTGACTGAGAACAAGTTGTATGTGGAGTTTCCCCAGTTGGAACCCGCCCTCCCCGATGAAATTTGCTTCATCCACGCCGAGGAACTGCTGCAGCGATATCCGACCCTGACGCCGAAGGAGCGGGAAAACGCCATCGTACGGGAGCACAAGGCCGTTTTCATCATCGGCATCGGCGGAAAACTGTCCGACGGGACCATCCATGACGGCCGCGCCGCGGACTATGACGACTGGAGCACGCCGAACAGTGACGGCTATGAAGGCCTCAACGGAGACATCCTCCTGTGGAACCCGATCCTGGAAAGCGCCTTCGAGATTTCCAGCATGGGCATCCGCGTGGATGCGGAAGCGATGCGCCGCCAGCTCAGGCTGCGGGAACAGGAGTGGAAGGCCGACCTGTATTTCCACCGCCGCCTCCTTGCCGGCGAACTGCCGCAGACCATCGGCGGCGGTATCGGCCAGTCCCGCCTGTGCATGTTCCTGCTCCGGAAGGCCCATATCGGCGAAATCCAGTCCTCCATCTGGCCGGAGGACATGCGGGCCGCCTGCCGCGCGGCCGGAATCGACCTCGCCTAAAATTGGAGAAGGCGGGAATTATCACTATCTTTGTGAATTAAGAAATTTGATATTGAAGATGAAGAACTTTGTACAGGAACTCACCTGGCGGGGCATGATCCAGGACATCATGCCCGGAACGGAAGAGAAACTCATGGAAGGACCCCAGGCCGCCTATGTGGGCATCGACCCGACGGCCGACTCCCTGCATATCGGACATCTCGTCAGCGTGATGATCCTGAGGCATTTCCAGCAGTGCGGCCACAAGCCCATCGCCCTCGTGGGCGGGGCTACCGGCATGATCGGCGACCCGTCCATGAAGTCGGCCGAGCGCAACCTCCTGGACGAGGCCACCCTGAACCACAACGTCGCCTGCATCAAGGCCCAGCTGGGCCGTTTCCTGGACTTCGACTCCGACGCCCCGAACAAGGCCGAACTCGTGAACAACTACGACTGGATGAAGGACTACTCCTTCATCAACTTCATCCGCGACATCGGCAAGCACATCACCGTGAACTACATGATGGCGAAGGATTCCGTGAAGAAGCGCCTTCAGCGCGACTCCTCCGAGGGAATGTCCTTTACCGAATTCAGCTACCAGCTGATGCAGGGCTATGATTTCTACTGGCTCTGGAAGAACAAGGGCTGCATCCTGCAGCTGGGCGGCTCCGACCAGTGGGGCAACATCACCACCGGCACCGAACTCATCCGCCGCATCGACGGCGGCGAGGCCTTCGCCCTCACCTGTCCCCTCATCCGCAAGGCCGACGGCACCAAGTTCGGCAAGACCGAGAAGGGCAACATCTGGCTGGACGCCGAACGCACCTCCCCCTACGAGTTCTACCAGTTCTGGCTGAACGTGGCCGACGACGACGCCGAGCGTTATATCAAGATCTTCACGATGCTGGACCGCGAAACCATCGAAAGCCTCATCGCGGAGCACCGGGAGGACCCGGGCCAGCGCAAGCTGCAGAAGGTCCTCGCCCGCGAGGTGACGGTCATGTGCCACGGCCAGGCAGCCTACGACAATGCCGTGGCCGCCTCCCAGCTGCTTTTCGGCAATGTCTCCGCCGAGGTGTTCCGGTCCATGGACGAGCGCACCGTGCGTGAAGTCTTCGCCAACGTCCCCTCTTTCGAAGTGAAGGCCGACGAGTTCCCCTGCAACGTGCTCGACCTTCTCGCCGTCAAGACCGCCGTGTTCCCGTCCAAGGGCGAAGCCCGCAAGATGGTCCAGGGCGGCGGCGTGTCCCTGAACAAGGCGAAAATCGCCGGCATCGATGCGGAAGTGACCTCCGGAGACATCATCAACGGACACTACATCCTGGCCCAGAAAGGCAAGAAGAACTATTTCATCATCAACGTGATCTGAATGGAGAAACCCGCAAGCACCAGACAGCTGAAGGTCGGCCGTGAGATCCAGAAGAACCTCGCGGAGATCATCCGTGCCAAAGGCATGGCCGCCTTCGACGGCGCGATGGTCACGGTGAGCGAGGTCCGCGTGAGCCCCGACCTTTCGGTGGCCAAGACCTACGTGAGCATCTTCCCGTCCGAAAAACAGGAGGCCGTCATGGCCATCCTGAATGAGAACAACAAGGCCCTCCGCGGCGAGCTCGGCCGCGCCGTGGGCAAGCAGCTCCGCATCGTCCCCGAAATCGTGTTCTACCTGGACACGAGCCTGGATTATGCCGAGCATATCGAGGAACTGCTGAAGAAATAGGATGAGCAACCTGCCGTTACGATTCGCGCTCCGCTACCTGTTCGCCCGGAAATCACACAACGTGATCAATATCATTTCGGGCATCAGCGTCGCGGGCATGGCCATCGGAACGGCGGCCCTCGTCATCATCCTGTCCGTCTTCAACGGGTTCAACCAGCTGGTTTCGGACAGTTTGGGCGACGCCCAGCCCGACCTGGTCGTGAAACCCACCGCCGGCAAGGCATTCGTCCCCGACAGCACCACCTTCGCCTGGGTGTACGACCAGGACATCGTGTTCAACATGTCCAGCGTCATCGAGGAGCAGGCTTTCATCTCGTTCGACGGGAAGCAGAGCCTTGCCCGCGTCAAGGGCGTGGACAGCGTATTCGAAGAGGAAAGCCCCATCCGGAACCACATCACGGACGGCGTGTTCACCCTGCATCAGGGGACCCGTCCCAAAGCCGTCGTGGGCAGTGCCCTGGCGTGGTCCCTGGACATCAGCCCCCGTTTCGTCGCCCCCCTGGAGATCTGGTATCCCGACCGGGAAGGGACCGTTTCCCTGTCCAACCCGATGAACTCCCTGCGGAGCAAGAAGGTGACCGTAGCCGGTCTCTTCGCCATCAATGCCGAACTGGACGCCGAACTGGTCCTCATCCCCATCGAGACGATGCGGGAACTGCTGGACTACGAGAACGAGGTCTCCGCCGTGGAAATCCGCCTCAAGGAGGGTACTTCAGAGAAGGTTTCCGGCCAGTTGGTGCGCGAGCTGGAAAAACGGCTCGGGCCGGACTTCCAGGTACTGGACCGTTACCGCCAGAACGAGGCCCTGTACAAGATGATGCGTTATGAGAAGCTCGCCATCTACATGATCCTGATCTTCATCGTCATCATCATCGCCCTCAACATCTTCAGTTCCCTGACGATGCTCATCATCGAGAAGCGCGGGGACATCGGCACCCTCCACAGCCTGGGTGCTCCGGAGTCCATGACGCGCCGGATCTTCCTTCTGGAAGGCTGGCTCATCTCGCTGCTGGGTCTCGTCATCGGCCTCATCCTTGGCGTGGCCTGCGTCCTCCTCCAGCAGCGGTTCGGCTTCATCCAGATGCCCGGGAACTACATCATCAGTTCCTATCCGGTCATCCTGAAGGCTTCCGACATCATCTGGACGGCCGTGGGCGTCGCCCTGGTGGGTTACCTCATCGCCCTTCTCCCCTCCCTGCTGAAAACAACCGATAACCCATAGAACCATGAAAAGAACCCTGCTCCTGCTTGCCGCCCTGGCCGGCTCCCTGACCCTGACCGCCCAGAATCCCAAGGGCGGCATCTCCGCCGGCATGCTCACCGAAATCAGCAAGGGCTATGAGGGGAATGCCGCCGACAAGGCCATCCGCAACGCCCTCAACACCACGCCCATCAACACGCTGGCGCTGAATGCGGACAACATCCCCGTGGACACCCGTTTCTCCGACATGGTCAAGACCAATGGCCGCACGAACCAGCTTTCCTCCGGCCGCTGCTGGCTGTTCACCGGCCTCAACGTGCTCCGCGCCAAGATGATTGACAAGTACGACATGGGCCCCGTCGTCCTTTCCCAGAACTACCTCTTCTTCTACGACCAGCTGGAGAAGGCGAACCTGTTCCTGCAGGGCATCATCGACACGAAGAACCTTCCCGACGATGACCGCAAGGTCGACTGGCTCTTCTCCAACCCCATCGGGGACGGCGGCCAGTTCACCGGCGTGTCGAACCTCATCATGAAATACGGCGTGGTTCCTTCCGAGGCGTTCCCGGAAAGCATGAACGCCAACAATACCGGCCAGATGCGCACCCAGCTGGCCACCAAGCTCCGTGAGGACGGCATCCGCCTCCGCCAGGCTCCCAAGGGCACCGACCTGCAGGCCATGAAGGTGGAGCAGCTGAAGGAGATCTACCACATGCTGGCCCTCTGCCTGGGCGTTCCTCCCACCGAGTTCGAGTGGACGCGCACGAACTCGAAGGGGGAGGTCATCAACACAAGGACCTACACGCCCAAGTCCTTCTACGACGAATACATCGGCACCGACCTGGAGAACAACTACATCATGGTCATGAACGACCCTTGCCACGAGTACTACAAGGTGTACGAAATCGAATACGACCGTCATGTCTATGACGGCGAGAACTGGGTGTACCTGAACCTTCCCGTCGATGAGATCAAAAAGATGGCCATCGCCTCCATCAAGGATAATACGGCCCTTTATTTCTCCTGCGACGTGGGCAAGTTCCTCCTGCGCGACAAAGGGTTTGCGGACCTGGGCAACTTCGACTACGAGTCCCTGATGGGCGTAACCTTCGGGATGGACAAGAAGGAACGTGTCTATACCCACGCCAGCGGTTCCACCCACGCGATGACCCTTATCGCAGTGGACCTCAAGGACGGTAAGCCTGTGAAATGGATGGTGGAGAACAGCTGGGGCGAGACCTCCGGTTACAAGGGCAACATCATCATGACCGACGAGTGGTTCGACGAGTACATGTTCCGCCTGGTTGTGGACAAGAAATACGTCCCTGCCTCCCTCATGAAGTACTTCGACCAGAAACCCATCCTTCTCCCCGCCTGGGACCCGATGTTCCTTCCGGAGGAATAATGCGGTATCTGCCAATCCTGGGTTTGTCTGCGCTACTGCTGCTTGACCTTATGGTCGGTGGCGGAGGGATTTCGTGGGCGAGCGGGGCGGTGCTGTGGAAGCTGAGAGTTCCGCGGGTGCTGACGGCTTTGCTGGCCGGCGGTGCGCTGGCCTTGTCCGGTGCACAAATGCAGGCGGTGTTCCGGAACCCGCTGGCCGATCCGCACATCATGGGTGTGAGCGGCGGAGCGGGACTGGGCGCGGCCATCGCGACGATGGCCCTGGGTACGTCCACGGCCTTCTTCACGGGATTCACCGTGGCGGTGGCGGCGTTTCTCGGAGCTTTCGTGGCTGCGGCGCTGGTCGTCGCAGTCTCGGCCCGGTTCCGGTCGGTGACGACCCTGCTGGTATTCGGCGTGATGCTGGGGTTCATCTTCAGCGCACTGAGCTCCGTCCTGCAATATACGGCCGGTGAGGAGAGCCTGAAACTGTTCTACAGCTGGATGGCGGGCAGCTTTTCCGGCTGCCGGTTCTCCGAGGTCGCGCTGATGGCCGGTGCCCTGGTCATCGGCCTCGCCCTGGCCTTCTGCAACGGCAAAGGCCTGGACATCATTCTGTTCGGCGAAGAGTACGCAACCCTTTCCGGGGCCTCCACGCGCCGCATCCTGTCCCTGTCGATGCTGTCTGCCTGCCTGATGACCGGCACGGTCACGGCCTTCTGCGGCCCGCTCGGGTTCGTGGGCATCGTCGCCCCGCACCTCGCTCGCCGCATTACGGGTTCCTCGGTCCATCGGCAGGTCCTCCCCTGCTCCCTCATGACCGGTGCCACCCTGGCCCTCGCCGCCGACATCCTCGCCAACCTCTGGCGGGTTCCCCTCCCCGTCGGGTCCACACTCGCCCTCATCGGCATTCCGCTGATTCTTGTTCTATTGCTCGGTAATCAGCCGTCGAATGTAAAGCATTGATATATAATTAATTACGAACAATTGCCTATTCTATTTTACCCAGGCATTATCCTATAAAACATTGATAATCAACAACATACATTCGACAACCCTTCAAGTTAAACACCTGGCAATCGGCTACGGTGACCACCCGCTGGTCGGGGACATCTCCTTCAAGATGGCTCCGGGAGAATGTATCCTGCTGGCAGGAGCCAATGGAACGGGTAAAACTACATTGTTGAAGGCACTGTCAGAAGTGGATAGCCCCCCCCTGCCCACTTCCGTCCTCATACCTACCAATATTCCGAAAGTGAAAGGATTCACGGTCAAGGGGTTCATTGAGACTGGATGCTATCGGGAAAGCGACTGGCGGGGAAGGATCTCGAAGGAGGTCGAAGGAAGGATGGAGGAAACCTTGAAAATGCTTGGGATTGAAGGACTTAAGGGACGGGACATTTCGACATTGAGTGACGGAGAATTCCAGAAGGCGTGCCTGGCAGTCGGTCTCACCCGGCAGGCGGAGGTGCTGCTGCTGGACGAGCCCACGGCGCACCTGGACGTGGAAAACCGCATCGACGTGCTGCGTACGCTTCGGGAGGTGGCGAGAAAGACCGGAACGGCGATTCTCTTCTCCAGCCACGACCTGCACGACGCCCTGCAGGTGGCCGACCGGGTATTCGTCCTCACCCGCGACGGGCGGTTCCTGGCATCGGAGACCGACAACAAGGAAACTGTCCTGCGGGCGGCTTTCCCTAATCTCACGACCTTATGAAGACAGCGCTTGTCACCGGAGGAAGTTCCGGAATCGGACTGGAGTTTGCGCGGCAGCTGGCGCAGAAGGGGTATGCATTGGCCCTGGTGAGCAACCGCGGGCAAGAGTTGGCCGATGCTGCCGCCAGTCTGCGGGCGACGCATGGGGTAAACGTGGAGACGCTTTGCATCGACCTGTCCAAGCCCGGAGCGGCCGAGGAGGTGCTTGCCTGGTGTCCTGACCCCGATGTGCTCATCAATAACGCCGGCATGTTCTTCATGGACTACCTGAAGCCCGAGAATCTCGAGAAGGTCAGGACGATGATGGGGCTGCACATGGATGTCGTAACGGAACTGTGCATCCTCGCGGGAACGAGAATGAAAGAGAAAGGCGGCGGGCACATCCTCAACATGTCGTCGATGACTGCGCGGATTCCTGCCCCGGGCATCGCAATCTATTCATCCACAAAGGCTTACCTGAAAGTATTCGGCAAAAGCCTTTCCTATGAACTCCGGCCGTTCGGCGTGACCGTGACCACTGTGTGTCCTGCAGCCGTGGACACGGGCCTTTACCCCTTGCCTGAGAGGCTGCGCGGGTTCCTCCGCCGCATCGGGCTGATCCGCACCCCCGAATGGCTCGTCCGGAAAGCCCTCCGTGCAATGTACCGTGGCCGCCGCACTTACAGTCCCGGCCTCACGAACGCCATCCTTCCTCCCCTCATCGCCCTCCTTCCGGCCACCCTCATCGACCGGCTCGGAATCAAATGGATAGCGGGGATGGATGCTATTCGTCAACCCCTCCTTCGGCGAAAGTGATGCTGATCGAGCCATTGAAACTCCCGGCCCAGTCGGTCACCGGCTCACCGGTGGACGGCCACACCATCCGCAAGGGCTGATACAACTCGGCGCTCGTCAGCTTACCGGAGGAATACCATTTCGAATCCAGATAAAAAGGTCCTGTCGGTTCCAATTTCGCATCCTTGGGGTCGAGATGGGTACATTCAACGAACTGGATCTTGCTTCCGTCCCAATAGGCGATATAATCGAACGTCGACTGGCCATACCATTCAAACCGCTCATAGAGTTCGGTATCCCCATAATCCAGTTTATACACGAACCTTTTCCTGAAGTAGAAACCGTTCTCGATGTCTTCCTCGATGACCGTCTCCCCGACATACGTCACTTTTAAAGACGCCCTTCCCATTTTCAAACGGTCATAAGCATCCTGGGACATGTCATAGATGGCAGGCTCTGCGTCCGTGTACCTTTCCGGATTCTTGGGGAACAGTCTGGTAGCATAGGGATAATCAAATTGATTACAGCCTCTCCAATCGGGCTGTGCATTTGCAGTCTCCGTACGGCCGTCGCCGTAAACAGACTGGAGGCTATAGACATAGGAATACGAGCGTGTATCGTAAAAGACGTCACGGATACTCTGGGAAACCAAAATATCAGAAGGGTTTTCACGCGGAGTAATGACCGGTACGGACTGTGCGCTGTAATGGAAACGGTACGTCCGGGTCCAGGGCCCGCTCCCGGAGCTGATGGAAGCAGAGGTCACCCGCCCGTCATCGTCGAATGTGTAGGAGCAATCATACACCCGGTTGTCGGAGGAATAGGAGGAAGTCATTTCAAGCCGCGCCGGCAGGTTCTTGGTCTGAATGCCGAGGATGTCGTCGTCGAGGAAGGGGCCCAGGCCGAACACATCCTCGAAAAGGAACACATTGATGCTGACTCCGGTGAAAGGGTTAAGGCGGTCGGTATAAGTGATCGAGATCTGGTCCGTTTCCTCGTTTACTGTCGCCGTATCGCTACCGATGGAATAGGAATAATCCTTATAAGTGTTCTTGAGCGTCACCAGGTTGCCGTCCTTCCATTCTCCGGTAACCAGGCTCTCATCACCGTCTTCTTTACCTACAGCCGTCGTCAGGTTGCCGTCTTCGTCGTAAGTGAATTCCAGACTGACTCCATCTTCATCCGGGGAAGCCGACGTGAGGACCATGCCCGATCCCTTCCACTTGCAATGATACCCCTCCGTTAAGTCCCTGTAATTGGAGACCCTGTACAGGTCCATTTCATAGATGCGGTCGCCCGGAACCAGCTTCCCGTCAATCTTGACCATGCCATCCTGGTCATACTCTAATTCAGCACCAACCCTCCTCTGCGACGACCACTGGATATCCGTCGTGCCTTCGGACCTGGTGAACCCGATTTCGGAGCAGTTGTCCGGAGTACAAAAGCCGTTCTGGACATTCTCAAAGGTGGTGACCTTCGAAAGCTTCCCGTCAGAGGCGTAAGAGAAAACGTATAGCTCGCGTTCGCTTCCGCCGCTGTCCACAATGGCGGCGTAAGCCATCCGCTTGTCGGAAGGGACGGCAGGATGCTTCTCATAGGCAACCGGCGTGACCGACGCCTGGCCCTCCTGGGTAATGGTCACGTTAAAACTGCCCCCTTCGCAGGTGAAGGTGATTTCAGCGGAACGGGCTTCGGTCCCTTCGTTGGGATCCAGGACAAACGTCACCGTCGCCGTTCCGGCCTCACCGTGATCCGGGACCACGGTCAGCCAGGAAACGGAACGGGTCTCCCGGGCCGATGCTCTCCAGGCGGAAGGCGCCTCGAAAGTGATGGACGAGGCATTAGAAGCATCGGAGGGAACCGACTGCGTCAGGCGTTCCGTCGAGGTCTTGTCCAGGGTGAAACCTTTTACGGCATCGGGATCTGTCTTGCTGCCATTACAGGAAATCAGCAGGGAAAGGGCGGCCAGCACAGCGGTCCACACGGTTCTTTTCATGTCAAAAACGAGTTTCAAGTCAGATAATCAGGGATTTGCCTCGTAAAGATAAGCATTAAAACGAATAACTGCAAATTTGCTCTGATGCGCTATTTTGCATATCTTTGTATGATATGGACAAACTGTTTCTCATTGACGGACACGCGCTGGTCTTCAAGATGTACTACGCCTTCCTCCGGAGGCCGATGGTGAACTCGAAGGGGGCCGACATGTCCATCCTGTTCGGTTTTACGAAATACCTGCTGGAACTCATCGAGCGGGAGCAGCCTACGCATCTTGCGGTGGCGTTCGACCCGCCGGGCGGCACGTTCAGGAACGAGTTGTACCCCGACTACAAGGGGACGCGCCCCCCGACCCCTCAACTGGTCATCGATGCACTGGAGCCCCTCACCGAACTGGTGAAGGCGATGAACATTCCTGTGCTGATGGTCAAGGGGTTCGAGGCCGATGACGTGATCGGCTCGATGGCCCTCCGCAGTGCGCGGGAAGGAATGGACGTGTACATGGTCACTCCCGACAAGGACTACGGGCAGCTCATCGCCGAGCACGTATTCCAGTACAAACCCGGGAAGGCCGGCGGGGACGACGAGATTGTGGACCGCGCGGCCATCTGCGAGAAATGGGGCATCCTGGACCCCATCCAGATCATCGACATGCTGGCCATCTGCGGCGATTCGGCCGACAACGTGCCGGGCGTCAAGGGCGTCGGCGAGGTGGGCGCCGGGAAGCTGATTTCCAAGTACGGCAGCATCGAGAACATCTACGCCCATCTGTCCGAGCTCTCCCCGCGCCAGCAGGCGCAGTTCGAGGAGGCGCGGAGCTATATCGGCCTGTCCAAGGAACTCGTGACCATCAAGACCGACATCCCGCTGGAAACCACGGCGGAGGACATGCGGCTGGACATGAACTTCTCCCCCGCCATCGCGGACCTCTTCGAGAAATACGAGTTCAACTCCCTCAAGCGCTTCATCGCGCACGTGGGGCCTTCGGCTGCGTCCAAGGAGCGGAAGGAATTCATTGTCAACGAGGTGTCCCCTGCTGAGATCATAAAGGCCATCCGTCAGGCCGGCGCCTGCGGACTGGTGACCGAAGCCTACGGGGAAGGGATCTTCTCCCCTGTCCGGCGACTGTTCGTCGGCTGCGGGGACAAGGCCTGCGTCGTCCCCGGCGACCGGCTGGAGAGCGTCCGGGCAGTCCTGGAAGATGACTCCACCGACAAGTTCGGCTACGACCTCAAACTACAGGCGAACCTTCTCGCCCACGCGGGAATCGGCCTGAAAGGCAAATGGAACGACATCGAGCTGATGCACTACCTCCTGAACCCGGAGAAGAGCCACGCGGTGGAACTCCTGGCCCGGACCTACCTGGACATCGAACTGGAGGAAACCCCGGCCCAGGCCGGAACCGGTTCCCTCTTTGACGAAGTCCCGGAAGAAGAAGGTTCGTCCCGCACGCGGGAGGCGGCCGCCCTGGTTCCGCTGGGCCGGAAGATCCGGGAGGAACTCGCTGACCGCCAAAGGCTTTACGATGAAATGGAAGAGCCTCTGGCCAAGGTGCTTGCGAAAATGGAACGCGCCGGGGTCAAGGTGGACCTGCACCAGCTGGACATCTTTGCCCAAGGTCTCCGGAAGGAGATGGAAGAGCGCCAGGCGCACATCCGGGAGATGGTCGGCGAACCCGACCTGAACATCTCCTCCCCCAAGCAGGTGGGCGACATCCTGTTCGAGAAACTCCGGCTGGACCCGAAAGCCAAGAAGAGCGCCCGCGGGCAGTATCCTACCGACGAAGCCACCCTCCTCGCCATCGCGGACAAGCATCCCGTCGTGGACGAAATCCTGGAGTTCAGGGCTGTCAAGAAGCTGCTTTCCACCTATATCGAACCGTTCCCGTCCTACGTTTCTCCGGTGGACGGACGCGTCCATACGACTTTTAACCAGGCACTTACGGCAACCGGGCGCCTGTCCAGTTCCAATCCGAACCTGCAGAACATCCCCATCCGGACCGAACGCGGGAAGGAGATCCGCAAGGCTTTCATCCCGGGCACTCCGGAAGGAGTCATCGTATCGGCCGACTACTCGCAGATCGAACTCCGCATCATGGCGCACCTGAGCTGCGACGAGCACCTGGTGAAGTCCTTCCGCGACGGCGTGGACGTCCACGCGGCCACCGCGGCGAAGATCTACGGCATTCCCCTGTCGGAAGTGACGCGGGAACAGCGCGGCCGCGCCAAGACCGCGAACTTCGGCATCATGTACGGGATCTCGTCCTTCGGCCTCGCGCAGCGCCTGAACCTGGGCCGGAAAGAGGCCAAGGAACTGATTGACGGCTACTTCGCCACCTTCCCGGCCATCAAGTCCTTCATCGCCGACAGCATCGACTTCGCCAAGGAGAACGGGTATGTGGAGACCCTTCTCGGGCGGCGGCGCTATCTGCCGGACATCACGTCGAAGAACTTTACGGTCCGCTCCCTGGCCGAGCGCAACGCCGTCAACGCCCCCATCCAGGGCACCTCGGCCGATATCATCAAGCTCGCGATGATCGGCGTGGACAAGCGGATCACCGAAGCCGGTCTCAAGAGCCGGATGGTCCTCCAGATCCACGACGAACTCGTGTTCGACGCCGTTCCCGAAGAAGTGGAAACCCTGGAAAAGATCGTCGTGGATGTGATGGAGAATGTCATCAAACTGTCCGTTCCGCTCACCGTCGAGTGCAGCAGCGGCAAAAACTGGCTGGAGGCACATTGACATGGGATATTTGGAAATGCCTGAGAAAGAACTCGTCCGGCGGGCCGTCGCCGGAGACCAGATGGCCTACCGGGCCCTCTACCAGCTCCACGAGAAAGCCCTCCGGAGCCGGGTGAGCGGTTATTTCAAATGGAAAGCCGACGTGGACGACGTCGTGTCCGAAAGCTTCCAGAAAGCCTTTTCCAACCTGGCCTCCTTCGACACGGAGCGGGAATTCCGTCCCTGGCTGTCCACCATCGCCACCCGGACGGCCCTGGACCACCTGGCCCGCATCAAGCGCGAGGACGAGAAGAAGGAAGGCATCCTGCTCAAGGCTTCCGGGGAAAGTCCGGAGGGACAGGGACCGCTTACCGACGTGGACCCGGAAGAAGAAATCATCAACGGCGAGATCCACGAGCGCCTGATGGCCTTCATCGAGGAACTGTCGCCCCTCTACAAGGAGGTGATGATCAAGTATATGATCGAAGAACTGGAATACGAGGAAATCGCGAAGGAACTGGGGCTGGAACTCAATACCGTCCGCACCCGCATCCGCCGCGGAAAGCAGCACCTCGCCGAAATGATGCTCCGGGGGGAAATCGAATGACACCGCAGGAATTCATCACCTTCGTCAAGGCCGACTTCGACCTGACGCCCGCGCAGGAAGGACAGTTCCTTGCCTGCGACGCCCTGTACCGGGAATGGAACGCGAAGATCAACGTGATCTCCCGGAAGGACATCGATGCCCTGTACGACCACCACATCCTTCACTCGCTTGCCATCGCGCGCTATCTTCTGACCGATGCGGACCTGCTGGAACGGTTCCGCACGGCAGAGATCCTGGACCTCGGCACCGGCGGCGGCTTTCCCGGCATCCCGCTCGCCATCCTGTTTCCGGACGCACAGTTCGTCCTTTGCGATTCCGTAGGCAAGAAAACCATTGTGGCACAAGCGGTTGCATCGGCCCTGGAGCTCAAGAACGTGAAGGTAGTCAACGCCCGGGCGGAATCCCTGACGCAGAAATTCGGATTCGTCGTCTCCCGTGCCGTCGCCTCGCTCGTCGATTTCTACCCTTGGGTGAAAGGCAGGTTCTCCGAAGGAATCCTGTACCTCAAGGGGGGCGACGTTGTCGAGGAAATCGCCGAAGTGATGGCCCGCCACCGCCTTCGCAAGGGTTCTGTCCACACCTGGCCCGTCTCCGCCTGGCTTCACGATCCCTATTACGACGGGAAGCTTGTGATCCATTTGGAAAAGTAAAAAAAGATTTGGCAATTCGCCTTGAAATTGCTACCTTTGCAGTCCGTCCGAAAAACCGGACCGGAACAAGCCGAATAATATAAAAAAGAGATACGATGAAAAGAACATTCCAACCCTCCAATCGCAAGCGCGTCAACAAGCACGGCTTCCGCGCCCGCATGGCTTCCGCCAACGGCCGCCGCGTGCTTTCCGCCCGCCGTCGTCACTGCCGCAAGAAACTCACCGTCTCCGACGAAGAGCGCTGGTAGTCCGACCGGAACCAGAAATTGAATGCAGACCCTCAGGGCCTGCATTTTTTTTGTCAGACAAGTTCCAGCACCTGGAGACACATCCGGGAATTGTGGTAGGGGCATTTCCAGAAACCGGCCTTCGGAGATTCCGTGTCGGGAGTGCCGTCGGGATGGATGCCCCAGAACCATTCGCCGTTGTCCCGGTCCACGAAGTTGTCACGGATATAGGCCCACGTGGACAGGGCACGGTCCGGCGCTTCCAGATCCCCGTGGTACTTCCACAGCCAGAGGTTCCCCACGACCGATTCGGCAAGGACCCACCACTGGCGGGAATAGTCGACGGTCCCGTCCTCCAGCTTCTCGTAAACCATCGAGCCGTCGGCACGGAGCCCTTCATTGCCTGCCCGGCCCATCAGAAGCGCCGCCGGACGCACCCGGTTCACCGTGTCGATGTCGTGGAGGGCCATGGCGCACTCCAACGCCAGCCAGGAAGTCTCGATGTCGTGGCCGTACGATACGCCGCCCGGAAGGACGGACCAGTCGCGGCGGAAATACAGCCGCAGATGTCCGTCGGGGGCCATCACCTTCGTACACACGATTTCCAGCAGGTCCTGCACCGATTTCCGAAGCTCCTTGTCGGGCCAAACCTGATACAGGTTCGCATAGGCCTCCAGGATGTGGAGATGGGAATTCATCGTCTTGTCGGCATTGATGTCGTGGGCGCTGAGGGACATGTCTTCCAGCGGGGAGAAATCGCGCGCCAGCGCCTCGACATAGCCTCCGTTCACCGGATCCTTGAAGCGGGATTCCACGACCTGGTACAGGTTGATGGCATTCTTGAGCGCTTCGTCGCTCCGCGTGGCCTTGTACAGTTCGCTGAGTCCGTAGATGGCAAACCCCTGTGCATAAAGCTGCTTTTTGGTATCCAGCCGCTTTCCTTCGGCATCCACGCTCCAATACACTCCCCCGTGCTTATGGTCGCAGAAATGCGCCAGGAACCAGTCGGAGCAATGCACTGCAGCAATGAGGTACTCCGTCTTTTTCATGGCGCGGTAGGCTGCGGAGAAGGCCCAGATGATCCGGGCGTTCAGGATGGCGCCGCGCGGGGCGGAATAGTCGATTTCCCCGGTACCATCGGCTTCCCCGTAGAACCCGCCGCGCGGGTCCTTCAGGGTAAGCCAATAGTTCAGGATATTGTTCTCGAGGACCTCACGGACCTCTTTTCGGAAAATGTCGGTACGGTTCATGGCACGGGATGATGTATTACAAATGTAACACATTCTCCCGAACTTGCCAAACCTAATCGCCCAGGGTGGCGACCATCACGGCCTTGATGGTGTGCATCCGGTTTTCGGCCTCGTCGAAGACGATGCTGTTCTCGGACTCGAACACGTCCTCCGTGACTTCGATGCCGTCCAGGCCGAACTGCTTGTACACGTCGCGGCCAGCCTGGGTCTCCAGGTTGTGGTAGGAAGGCAGGCAGTGCATGAACTTGCAGTGGGGATTCCCGGTACGCTCCATCAGTTTCGCGTTGACCTGGTAAGGCATCAGGAGGCCGATGCGCTCCTTCCAGACCTCCGCGGGTTCGCCCATCGACACCCAGATGTCGGTGTAGATGAAGTCGCAGCCCTTGACACCGGCATCCACGTCGTCGGTGACGGTGACGCGCGCACCCGTCTCCTTCGCGATCTCCCGGCACTTGGCAACCAGTTCTTCAGACGGCTGGAGCTGTTTCGGGGCCACGATCCGGACGTCCATCCCCATCTTGGCACCGCCGACGAGCAGGGAATTGCCCATATTGAAGCGGGCATCGCCCAGATAGGCGAACGCAACATCCTTCAGGGGTTTGTCGCTGTGCTCCATCATCGTGAGGAAGTCAGCGAGGACCTGTGTGGGATGCGCCTCGTTCGTCAGACCGTTCCAAACGGGAACGCCGGCGTATTCGGCGAGTTGCTCCACGGTCTTCTGCGCGAAGCCGCGGTACTCGATGCCGTCGAACATCCGGCCCAGCACGCGGGCCGTATCCTTCATGGATTCCTTGATGCCGATTTGGGAACCGGAAGGGCCCAGGTAGGTCACGTGCGCCCCCTGGTCGTACGCGGCGACTTCGAAGGCGCAGCGGGTACGGGTGGAGGTCTTCTCGAAGATGAGGGCGATGTTCTTGCCCTTCATCGTGGGCTGCTCCGTGCCGGCATACTTCGCACGCTTGAGGTCGCGCGCGAGGTCCAGCAGGTATCGGAGCTCCTTCGGGGTGAAGTCAAGCAGCTTGAGGAAGCTGCGGTTTCTGAGGTTGTATGCCATTGTCTTTTAAGGGATTATACGGGTTCCGCAGGCAGGGTTTCCGAGCTGCCCGGCCTCGGTGATGATGCACTCCTTCCCGGTGCGGGTGACGAACGTGACACCGGCCGCCACCTTCGGGGCCATGGACCCTTCGCCAAACTGGCCCTGGTTCAGGTACTCCTTCGCCTCGGCCACGGTGATCGTGTCCAATGCCCGCTCGTCCGGCTTCCGGAAGTTGATGTACACCTTCGGGACGTCGGTCAGGATATAGAAAGCGTCGGCGCCGGTCTGGATGGCGCACAGGGCCGATGCCAGGTCCTTGTCGATCACGGCTTCCACCCCGTGCCAGCCCTCGTCGTCCCGGACGACGGGGATTCCGCCGCCGCCCACGGTGATGAGGATGTTCCCCTCCCGGGCGAGCCGGCCGATCAGGTCGATGTTCGCGATCCGCAGGGGGCGCGGCGAAGGGACAACCTTGCGCCAGCCGTTGCCCTTCGGGTCCTCCCGGTAGATGGCTCCCGTCTCCGCGCTCAGGCGGGCCGCTTCCTCAGCGGTATAATACGGGCCCACGGGCTTGGTGGGGTGATTGAACATCGGGTCGGAGGGATCCACCTCCACCCGCGTTACGAGCGAGAGAATGCGGCGTTCGACCCCGTGGCGGGTCAGCACCCGGTCCATCGCCGACTCGATGAGGTAGGCGATGGAGCCCTGGGTTTCCGCCCCGCAGAAGTCCATGGGCATGGCCTGCAGGCCGAACGTGCGGGCGCCGGCCTCCTGCTGGAGCATGGCGTTGCCCACCTGCGGTCCGTTGCCGTGGCCGATGATGATGTCCCAGCCCGCCTCCAGCAGCGAATAGAGCTGCTCGCAGGTGTGCTCGATATTCTCGAACTGTTCCTTGTAAGTGCCTTTCTGGCTGCTCCGCAAAAGCGCGTTGCCGCCGAGGGCAATCACGGCCAGCGGTTTCATAGCGACTCGAAGACGTCCTTGATGATGGCGATGGCGTCGCGGAGCTCTTCCTCCGTGATCACGAGCGGCGGTGCGAAACGGATGATGTGGCGGTGGGTCGGTTTCGCGAGAAGGCCCTTCTCGGCCATCTTCAGGCAGATGTCCCAGGCTTCGATGCCGTTCTGGGGTTCCGTCACCACAGCGTTCAGGAGACCCTTTCCGCGGACATACTTGAAGAAAGGAGACTTGATCTTGGAGATCTCTTCCCGGAAGATCACGCCCAGGCGGGCGGCGTTCTCGGTCAGGTGCTCGTCGCGGATGACTTCCAGGGCGGCGACGGCGACCTTGGCCGCCAGCGGGAATCCGCCGAAGGTGGACCCGTGCTCGCCGGGGCCGATGGTGAGCATGATTTCGTCGTCGGCCAGGACGGCGGAAACGGGCAGGGTGCCGCCGGAGAGGGCCTTGCCGATGGTGACCATGTCCGGGCGCACGCCTTCATGGTCGCAGGCGAACATCTTGCCGGTACGGCCGATGCCGGTCTGGACCTCGTCGGCGACGAACAGCACGTTGTGCGCATGGCAAAGGTCGTAGCATTTCCTGATATAGCCTTCGTCGGGGACGTACACGCCGGCCTCGCCCTGGATGGGCTCCACGATCATCGCGGCGACCTTGTCGCCCTTCTCGTCCAGGACCTTCCGGAGCGCCTCCACGTCATTGTAGGGGATGGACACGAATCCCGGGGTGAACGGGCCGTACTGGCCGTAGCTGTCCGGGTCGGAAGACATGGTGACGATGGTGATGGTGCGGCCGTGGAAGTTGCCTTCGGCCACAATGATGAGGGCCTCGTTCTCGGGAATGCCCTTCACCTTGTATCCCCATCGGCGGGCGAGCTTGAGGGCTGTTTCCACAGCCTCGGCGCCGGAGTTCATCGGAAGGAGCTTGTCATAGCCGAAGAACTTGGTGGCCATTTCCTCATAGGGACCCAGGCAATCGTTGTAGAAGGCGCGGGAGGTCAGGCACAGCTTGTGGGCCTGGTCGCAGAGGGCCTTCACGATCTTGGGATGGCAATGTCCCTGGTTCACGGCGGAATAGGCCGACAGGAAGTCGAAATAACGTTTCCCGTCGACATCCCATACAAAAACGCCCTCGCCCCGCTCCAGGACGACCGGAAGCGGATGATAGTTGTGGGCGCCGTACCTTTCCTCGAGCGCAATGAGCTCGGCAGCGGAATACTTCTTGGTCATAGTCAGTGTTATGGTTAATTATTGTCAGTCTCTTCTCAGGGGAAGGGTGGAGCAGCGCAGCAGGCCGCCCATCTTGGAGATTTCCCGGTACGGGACCGTCTCCACGGTCATTCCCCACACGTTCCTCAAGTGGTCATTGAGACGTGTGAAGTGCTCTTCGGTAACCACGACGTCCTCCGAGATGGAGAATACGTTGGAGTTCATCCAGTACATTTCCTCACGGGTGAGTTCGAATACGTTCTCCGGACCGAACATCTCCACCAGGTGGTCCGCATCACGCGGATTGATGAAACCGGGCTTGTAGATGATGGCCCTGTTCCGGCCCACCGGCATGAAGGTGCAGTCCAGGTGCAGGATGCCCTCGTAAGGGTCCGTATCGCTTTTCCGGAGGTTCAGGGGGATGATGGTCTTCTGCGGGAAGATCATTTTCAGGTAATCGAGGGCCAGGCGGTTCGTGCGGGCCGTCTTTACCGACGGATAGTCCCGGAAATCATACTGTCCCAGGAAGATGATGTCGTTCCACAGGACCACGTCGCCGCCTTCCACGTGGACGGTCTCGGGGAGGTTGTAGATGTACTTGTAATGGATCTGCCGGTATATGTCCCCGTAGGCGTCGATCTCTTCCTGACGGTCGGGGATGATGTTGGAGACGATGATCTTGTCTTCGATAACGAAACCCACGTCGCGGGCGAACACCTGGTTGCATCCTTCCACCAGGTTCGGACGATACACCGTCACGCCATATTTGCGGAGGACAGCCTCGAAGGCGCCCATCTCGGCGACGATGTCCTTGTCAGAGGGATATACCCCGTGCAGCACGGACTCGTAGGACTTGCTGTCGAAGGTCTCCGACAGCGTGGGGACGGGACCGTTGGACTGGGGCAGGCCCAGGACGACTTCCCGGAGCCGGGAGGTTTCGTTGATGACGTGTAGTTCCATCGGCAATCTTGTTTATCTTGTACAAAGATAACATTTTTCTCGTTATTCCAACATATGGCTACGAATATGTGCACGAATCAAGGAAAAAAGTTTCAAACAGTCACCTACGAGCCGTTTTTAACAAGGCCCTGTGGAAAACTTGTTTTGGAGGGAAAAGGGTTTTTGTGTTATCTTTATATGGTCATTTGAGGACCACACAGGGAAGAAAACCTCTTAAAACCTCAACCATAATGACAAAACAACAGCAAGCCATCTACGACGCCCGCACCCTCGGAGGCGGCAAGATGCTTACCCTCGGTCTCCAGCACATGTTCGCCATGTTCGGAGCCACGGTCCTGGTCCCGGTCATCACCGGCCTCTCCATGTCCGCCACCCTGCTTTTCGCAGGTCTCGGCACCCTCCTGTTCCACCTCCTGACCAAGATGCGGGTCCCGGCGTTCCTCGGCTCGTCCTTCGCTTTCCTGGGCGGCTACGCGGCCGTCGTCGCCATGGGAGAAGCGCAAGGCCTTTCCGTCGCCCAGTCCCTTCCTTACGCCTGCATCGGAGTCTTCTGTGCAGGCCTTTTTTATTTCGTGCTCGCCGGCCTGTTCGCGGCCTTCGGCGCGAAGAAGGTGATGCGGTTCTTCCCGCCCATCGTGACGGGTCCGATCATCATCGCCATCGGCCTCACCCTCTCCGGGTCGGCCATCCAGAACTGCACCCAGAACTGGTGGATCGCCCTGCTGGCCATCGCGATCATCGTCGTGTGCAACATCTGGGGCAAGGGCATGATCAAGATCATCCCCATCCTGCTGGGCGTGCTGGGTTCCTACATCGTGGCCGCCTGCTTCGGCCTCTGTGACTTCTCCGCCGTGAAGGAAGCCGCCTGGATCGGCGTTCCGTTCCACTGGGAGAACACTGCCTTCCACGTGTTCCAGAATCCGAACTGGGGTCTCGTGGTTTCCGCCATCATCGCCATCCTCCCCATTTCCCTGGCGACGATGATCGAGCATATCGGCGACATGTGCGCCATTTCCTCCACCGTGGGCATCAACTATCTCGAAGATCCGGGCCTGCACCGCACCCTGATGGGCGACGGTCTCGCCACCGCCCTGGCCTCCCTGTTCGGCGCCCCGGCGAACACCACCTACGGCGAGAATACCGGCGTGCTGAACCTCACCAAGGTCTTCGATCCCTGCGTGATCCGCATCGCCGCCTGCTTCGCCATCATCCTGTCCTTCTGCCCGAAGTTCTCCGCCCTCATCAGCGCGATGCCGGCCGCGACCATCGGCGGCGTCTCCCTGGTCCTGTACGGCATGATCTCCGCCGTGGGTGTCCGTAACATCGTGGACAACCAGGTCGATTTCACCTCCTCCCGGAACGTCCTGATCGCCGCCCTCATCCTCGTGCTCGCCATCGGCATCAAGTACGGTGCGAACGACAGCATCTCCCTGGGCTTCACCTCCCTGTCCGGCCTCGCCGTCGCCGCCCTCGTGGGCATTCTCCTGAACGCCATCCTGCCGGGCAAGGACTACGAGTTCGGCAAGAACCCGAAGGGTGACAAGGCCGTCGATTTCGAGATCAACCCGTCGCTCCGCAAGGACAAGTCCTCCGAATAATTCTTCCTAAACCGCTTTATATGTCCAAAAAACTCATCGTCGCTGCCGTCGCAGCCCTTGCGCTGGGCGCAACCGTCCATGCGCAGACCAACTTACAGACGTTCTACGACTTCGGAAAGAACCGCGGTCATTTCACCACCACCCTCGAGGGTTTCTACAATGACAATTGGGGAAACACTTTCTTCTTCATCGACTATGACTACAATGCCAAGGTCGACGGCGTGAACCAGGCTCCCAGCGGAAGCTACATGGAAATCGCCCGTTGCCTGAATTTCTGGCAGAACAGCGCACTGGCCCCCCTCAGCCTGCAGGTGGAGTACAACGGTCTCGTGGGCGTAAACCAGAACTTCCTCTTCGGCATCGACTATTTCCTCCACAACTCCGATTTCAGCAACACCTTCAATTTCAAGCTCCTCTACAAGACCTTCAGCGCCGGTGCAACCAGCGACATTCCCCTCCAGTTCACCTTCGTCTGGGGAATGCAGGACCTGTTCGGCGTACAGGGTCTCCGTTTCAGCGGCTTTGCCGATATCTGGGGTGAGAATGTCGTGAACTTCATGGAAGGTGCGACCCGCGCCCAGAAGTTCGTCTTCATCTCCGAGCCCCAGCTTTGGTACAACATCGGCCAGCATTTCGGCGTCCCGAACCTGCACATCGGCACCGAGGTGGAACTGTCCATGAACTTCGCCGGCTATGACGGATTCTACGCCCGTCCCTGCCTGGGTACCAAGTGGGTCTTCTGATTCCTGAGCCATGAGCAAGTTCCTCGGCAAGGCTTTCGGATTCGATTCCGAAAAGCACAGCGTCCGGACAGAGATTGTCGCGGGCATCACCACGTTCCTGACGATGGCCTACATCCTGGCCGTCAACCCGAGCATCTTCAGCGCCCTGGACATGCCCAAGGGTGCGGTCTTTACCGCCACCGCGCTTGCGGCTCTTATCGGTACGCTGGTGATGGCGCTCTACGCCAAGAAGCCGTTCGCCCTCGCCCCGGGCATGGGCCTGAACGCCTTCTTCGTGTTCACGGTGTGTCTGACCATGGGACACTCCTGGCAGTTCGCCCTGACGGCCGTGTTCCTGGAGGGTCTCCTGTTCATCATCCTCACCCTCACGAAGGTTCGTTCCTGGATCCTGAACGCGATTCCGCTCTCGCTCAAGCACGCCATCGGTGCGGGCATCGGCCTGTTCATCGCCTTCATCGGCCTGCAGAACGCCGGCATCATCGCGAACAACGACTCCACCCTGGTTTCCCTCGGTGACATCACGCACGGGGCCGCCCTCCTGGGCATCATCGGCATCGTCATCACCGGCGCCCTCGTCATCCTGAAGGTCAAGGGAAGCATCCTGATCGGTATCCTCGTGACCGCGATCATCGGCCTGTTCATCAAGGATCCCGCATCCGGTGCAGCCCTGACGCAGTTCTCCGGCGTCGTCTCCCTCCCGGACAGCGTCGCGCCCATCTTCGTCAAATTCGAGTGGGGCCAGATCCTGAGCTGGGACATGCTCGCCGTCGTCTTCACCTTCCTGTTCATTGACATGTTCGACACGATGGGAACCATCATCGGGGTCTCCCAGAAAGCCGGCATGGTGGATGAGAAGGGCAATGTGGACGGCATCGACAAGATGTTCATGGCCGACTCCATCGCCACCGTCTGCGGCGCCTGCCTGGGTACCTCCACCACCACGACCTACGTCGAGAGCGCTTCCGGCGTGGGCGAAGGCGGACGTACCGGCCTGACGGCCTTCACGGTCGCGATCCTTTTCGCCCTGGCGCTCCTCTTCTCCCCGGTCTTCCTCGCCATCCCCGGCGCCGCCACCGCTCCCGCCCTCGTGATTGTCGGCGTGATGATGATGGCCCCGGTCGCAAAGGTCGACTGGGAGGACTACTCCGAGAGCATTCCGGCGTTCATCACCGTGCTGATGATGCCCGTTGCCTATTCCATCTCCGACGGTATCCTCCTCGGCGTGATCTCCTACGTGCTCCTGAACGCCTGCGCAGGCAAGTTCAAGAAGATCTCCCCCACGATGTGGGTCCTCGCTGCGCTGTTCATCTGCAAGTATATCTTCATATAAACGGCTGATAAACAGCATAATAATAAGTGAGAGGTGCACCGGCTGGTGCACCTCTCTTCATTTACTCCGCTGGCAGTCAGCGTGTTACCCTCGTATCAGAGATTCCAATCGTCGCTGCGGAAAGGCGGGACGGGGATGCCCATCGTCTTCTCCAGGTTGGCTCCCATCCAGTTACGGAAGGCATACCGGACGGCAACGGGCTTGGGGACTTCGTCACAATGGACATAGATGGTACCGCCGTCCCAGTCAACCTTGGCCTCGGCCAGGTGGAACACCCGGTCCTCGCCGGCCAGTTCAAATCCGACGATCCTCCGTGCGGAAATGGACTGGAGATTGGACCATACGTGCGTGAGGGTTACCTTGGCACGGCCGTCCTCCAGATATTCGACGCTCTTCAGTTCCGGGAGTTCGATGTCGAAACCCAGGTTCTGTCCATAGACGGACTGGAGGGCGCGGAGAGCCATCATGTCACCCACTTCCTTCTTCTGCGCAGGATGGACCGTGGCCCGGTTGCCGATGGTTTCGGTGCAGACGGCATAACTGTAAGGGATGGTCTTCAGGCTGCGGAGCTGGACTTCCAGGAAATGCGGGCGCCAGCGGCCGTTCGCATCGCCGTGCTCATAGGGAGCCAGGAGCGCGAAGATGAACGGCATGTCTTCCCTCCCCCAGCTGTCGCGCCACAGCTTCACCATCGATGTCTGGAGCTTGTCGTAGCATTCCTGGCCGATGTTGGAGCACCCCTGATACCAGAGGAAGCCCCGGGCGCCATAGCCCGCGATGGGGGCCATGCGGCCGTTCCAGATGAGCTCCGGGGTTTCGGGCCAGCGGTCAGGCTTCTCCTCGATGGCGTCGATGGCCGCCCGCTCTTCCGCCGTAATCCCGGCTGCGTCAATCGCTTCCTGCGTCATCCACGGTTCGATCCGGCTGCCGCCCCAAGGGTTTACGATAATGCCCACGGGGACATCCAGATTGTCGGCCAGCGCCGTGGCGAAGAACCATCCCACAGCGGAAGTTCCCGCGCAGGATGCCGCGGAAGCCCGTTTCCACGTAGCGTCCACGTCATCTATCGGCTCGGTGCATTTGGGCGTCTTGATATCAAAGACGCGGACTTTGCCGGCATAGGTGGCCGCCTTGATGATGGCGTCGCGCGCTCCCTCGACCTCCTGGAACCCGAAGCCGGAAACGGGCATCTCCATGTTGGACTGTCCGGCGCATATCCACACTTCGCCGAAAAGGATGTCCGCCAGCGTGACGGACTGTTTTCCGGACTTGACCATCAGGGAGTGCGGGCCGCCGGCTTCGCCCGTTTCGATGTCCAGGCGCCAGGTGCCGTCTTTCGCAACCTTCACGCTCGCAGTTTTGCCTTTATACCAGGAAGGCTGTACGGTCACGGTCTTCCCGGGTTCACCCCAGCCCCAGACCGGGACAAGGGACTCCCGCTGGAGTACCATATGGTCGGAAAAGACGTGCGCGACCCGGAGGTCTTCGGCACTGAGCATCACAGGCAGCAGCAGCGCCAGGAAAAAGAGGATTCGTTTCATCGTTTCATGCGGTTTGTCCGCATAAAGATAATCATTTTTCCCGAACACACCTACATCGCCCGGCCCTCCAGGTTGAAACCGGAGATTTCGAGACCGGCCTTGCCGCCCAGGTCTTCCGGAGCAGCTTCGATCGCAATCTCCCGGGAATCTCCCGGCATCAGCGAGAAATAATTGTCGGAATAGATGACGGGCAGGACCATTTCACCCGTGGACTTTGACACCAGCTTCAGGCGCAGCATCAGGGCCGGAACGTTCCCGCTGTTGGTCAAAGTGGCCTTCCAGGGACCGTTCCCGGAGAAGGAAACCTTCACGGAAGCCTTGCCCAACTGGTTCAGGGCCTGGAGGTTGCCTTCCTCCTTCCCCTGGACGTAGAAGTTCGTCGACAGCGGATATCCGGCCGCATCGGAGAGCTCCAGCTGCACGTAATAGACCGGCGTCACGTCCTCCGGAACCGGCAGGGCCCCGATGACGGCCGTGCTGTCCTCCGGGAGGTCAAGCTGTCCGGTAAATCCGTCCAGGACCTTGCCTTCCATGTCAAGCACCGACACTTTCGCCGTCAGGCCGGCGCGGTTGCCGGCGTGGTAGTTCACCACTTCCACCTGGCGGGTGAGCAGGTTCAGCTGGATATGGAGGGGCTCGCAGGCCTTCTTGCAGCCGAAATAGGCGCCCGTCGGCTCGAAGTAGTAGTCATACGTCTGCCAGACCATCGAAGGCCAGGCCGGATGGCTCATCCACAGGAGCAGGCCACGCCGGTATTCTCCGCGGGATTCGAACATCGCCCGGTAGCCGTCATAGTTGATCCACTGGGCCAGCTCCGCGAATCGCTTCGCGTCGGCAGGCTCCCCGAAGGCCCGGGCCAGGAGCTCGTTGAAGCTCTCCGCCTGCTGGGCGCTGTTGGCGAGGCGTCCCAGGGTGTAGTCATGCAGGCCGTACATCGGGTTGGGGTGTGCGACCGTATTCACGGGCTCCAGGGCGTCTTCGCCCATCGCCCGCACCATGTTCTCGTAATTCATCACGGCAGGCATTCCCATCTCACTGTGGAACTTGTCGCGTCCCCGGACATGGAAGTAATCCGACGGCTTCAAAGCGTTGTACGGACCTCCTCCGCTCACGCCGTCCGTCGCGGAATGCGGGATGTAGCACATGCCGGGATGCTCCCGGACAATCATTTCCTGCAGGAAAGTATCGATGGCCTCCGGCGGATACCCTTCGTTCCTGCCCACATACAGACCGATGGAAGGATGGTTGCGGATCCGGCGTACATATTCCTCCGCGACCGCGTTGAAGCGGTCCGGATCCAGCGGGTCGGGGCCGTCCCAGGGATTCGCCAGCCAGAAATCCTGCCAGATGAGGATGCCGTGGCGGTCGCACGCCTCGTAGAAAGCGCGCTGGCCCGTCATGCCCACCCAGTTGCGAATCATCGTAAAATTCATGTCGGCATGGTACTTCACCGCCGCATCGAATTCGCGGGTGCGGTAATTCAGCAGATGCTCCGGGAAACCCCAGTTACCGCCGAAGCCGATGAAGCGGCGGCCGTTCACGAACAGGCTCAGGCGCTGCCGCTCGTTCCGGCTCTGGAAGGAATTCGTAAAGCCCTGGAGTGGCGTGTAGGAATCCATCGAGAAGTCCATCTGGCGCACGCCGGACAGGAATTCCTTGGCATCGGAGACGACGCCGTCCGCCGTGAAGCGGAAGGACACGGGATACAGGTTTTGCTCGCCATAGCCCTTGGGCCACCACAGGCGGGGGTTCTGCAGGGTCTGCGGATCGAAGACGACATCGCGTTTCTCGCCGGCCTGCAGGTCGACGGGTTCGGAAACTGCCAGGTCGCCGAACTTCCATTCCAGCGTGCCGGAGACCGGAGCATCGGCGTGATTGACCAGCACTGCCTGAGCGAATAGCGTAGCCTGTGTCGTGTCCGGAAGCGGAAGTTCCGTCCGGACGAAGGGATCCTCCACGGTAACGGGACCGGTAAAGGAAAGCCACACATCATCATAGATTCCGATGTCCCGCCCCCGGACTGTGGGAATCCAGTCCCAGCCGATGGTCGCATGCATCGTGGGATTGTCCCCGCCGAGGACGCCGCCGTTCGACTGCGGCGTATAGGCCGTCTGCTCCTTCACCGTTCCGTATGACGGATTGTGGATGATCTGAACGGCAAGGACGTTGTCCCCCTCCTGAAGGGTCCCCGTCACATCGAAGTCCGCTGCCCGGAAGGCACCGTCGATCACGCCGAGGAAACGGCCGTTCAGGTACACGAGCGCCTGGTAGTTGATCCCCTCGAAGTGAAGGAACTGCCTGGGCGTATCCAGATGGGCGGAGAAAACGTTCCGGTACCAGAAATCCGACCGGAAATACGAATCGGAGATATAAAGCTGGTTCGCACCGAAATTGGGGTGGTCCACGGCGCCATTGTCCACATACGTCGCGAGAACCGTACCCGGGACGGTGGCAACCAGCCAGCCCGAATCGTCAAAACCGGCCGCGGATATCTCCTCCCCGGGGTTCGCCGCCTGCGGGGCGCGCTGCAGTTTCCAGCCGCCGCCGGAAAGCAGCTGGCGGGCGCCCTCACGGGCCGGGGCCGGTTTCGGAACCGCCCGGGTACCACCTTCGCCGTACACTTCCCACTCGCTCAGTTCGAACGGCTGTCCGTTTTCAGTCCCGGACAGACACAGGCGGACATAACGACCTTTCGTGCGGGAGAAGCCGATTTCCGGCTCCGCGCCCTCGAATGAGGCGACATCCCTCCAATCCTTTCCGTCCTTCGATGCCTGTACCGTCGCCTTCACAGGCCCGTTAACCCAGGCAAAACACATCTTGTCGAAGGTGGAAAGTTCACCCAGGTCGATGCAAACCCATTCTTCCTCCGCACCAGCGCTCTTCCACGAGCTGACAAAACGGGTGCCCGGCATCACGTCCACGACGAGATCGTCCTTGTAGAAGAAGACCTCATTCAGGTTGAAGTATCCGGGAAGTCCGGAAAAATGGAGCCGGAAGGCGTCGAACGTTCCGGCTACCGGAACGGAGAACTCCCAGTTGTGGATGATCAGCGTGTTTTCCGCCGTCTGGGGACGGGCGGAACCCAGGACCGTCCATTCGCCGTTTCCAGCCTTCCCCTCCACCGTAAGCACCGTATTCTGCGGCTGGTTGCCGCCGCAGGCGACGAGCATCCGGTCCACCACGGGCGCATACCCGTGGAAGTCCAGTTCGATGTCCGCTTCCGTACCGGTACAGACGATGCCGGCATGGTTCAGGTCGGTGAGGAAACCGGCTTCGGGGCCGGTGACCGCCTCTCCGTCCTTGACGGCCGTCACCCAGAAAGCCGGGCCATCCGCGACCAAACCGTCGGTGAGAAGCTGCGCCGTCTGGTTGTAGTCGGCACTGGAGGAATGCCTGGCAGCGCGCAGCAAAGCGATGTTCCGGTAACCATCCCCCTTCCGGAGAGTCGGGGAGAAGTTCTCGGCGGGATCACCAGGATAGTTCCCGATGCCGAGAGTCCTGGTTCCTTCATTCCTTCCGCAGGCCACCGCCAGGATCAGCGCCAGGAGCGCGAGTGTCTTTTTCATACTTCCTATCTGTTCAGATTCTTGTCGATCAGGCGGTTCAGGGTTTCCACCGACAGGCCGGTCCGGAGACCGTCCGGGGCCGTGTGCAGGCAGTAGTCCACCAGGCGGTCCACCGTGGAGGTGGCCACATGCATCCGGGTGTCGGACGACGCATAGTAGATGAATACCTTACCGTCTTCATCGGCGATCCAGCCGTTCGTGAACAGCACGTTCATCACGTCACCGATGTACTCCTCCCCTTCCGGAGCCATGAAGAAACCGGCGGGCTCCGCAATCACGCGGGTGGGATCGTCCAGCGCCGTCATGTACATATACAGCACGTAGCGGAGGCCGCTGGCGCAGCCGCGCACGCCGTGCGCCAGGTGAAGCCAGCCCTGGGGTGTCTTGATGGGAGCCGGTCCTTCCCCGTTCTTGACTTCCTTGATGGTGTGGTAATGCCGGAAATTGATAATCCGCTCGTTGTCCGAAATGACCGCGTGCTCCATCGAATCCACCAGTGCGCCGCCGATGCCACCGCCGTTTCCGGCGTCGATGAAACCATCCTGCGGACGCGTATAAAGGGCATATTTCCCTTTCACGAACTCCGGATGAAGCACCACGTTCCGCTGCTGGGTCGTACTTACCAGGTCCGGGAGCCGCTCCCAGTTCACGAGGTCCTTTGTCCGGGCGATGCCTGCAGTTGCAACGGCCGACGACAAGTCGCCGGGAGCCGCGGCCGGATCCTTCCGCTCCACGCAGAAGATTCCGTAGATCCAACCGTCCTCGTGTGCCGTCAGGCGCATGTCGTACACGTTGGTGGCGGGCTCTTCCCACTCCGGCATCGTGATCGGACGGTCCCAGAAGCGGAAGTTATCCACTCCGTTCGGGCTCTCCGCAACGGCGAAGAAGCTCTTCCGGTCCGCGCCCTCGACGCGACAGACCAGCACATATTTTCCTTTCCATTTGATTGCACCGCTGTTCATCACGGCATGGATACCGAAGCGCTCCATCAGGTAAGGATTCGTCTTCTCGTCCAGGTCATACCTCCAGAACAGCGGAGCGTGTTCTGCCGTCAGAACCGGATATTTATAGCGCTCGTAAACGCCGTTTCCCTCCAACGGGACATTTTTCCTGGAAAGGAGGGAGGCGTGGCTCTCCGTGAGCCACGCCATTCTTTCCTTGAAATCCATCATATTACTGCTTCTCGAACATGATCACATACTCCAGCGGAGCATTCACGAAACGGTCTACATCGGTCCAACGCTGGTCCGTCGCCGGAATCGGATCCATCAGGTGGAAGGCCAGGGCGAAGCAATTGTCGCGGACATCGATGGTCTTGCCATAGACGAACTCGTGAGTGCCCGGCGTCAGGAACTTGGCGACACGGCCGTTATCGTAGGTGACCGTCATGGACTTCATGTCCAGGGTGAACTCATGCTTACCCTTCGGAATCATGTTGTAGAACCGGGACAGATCCTCGCCGGTGCCCTTCCAGGTATAATTCCAGAACGCACCGTCGTCTCCGGCCCACCAGTTGGTAGTTCCCTTGACGGTCGTGCCCTCCATCGAGGTGACGGCGATTACGAAGCCGTTATCAGATTCCTTCCAGATGGTGTCGTCCCAGTCCCAGCTCTTGTCGATCGGGCTCACAAAGGCCGGGTCGTCACCGGAACCGCCGAGCACCCAGATGCCGAACGGAGACGCATTGCCGCCAAAGACATTCCAACTGCCGGGCAGGCTGGCCCAATCGAAAGTGCTGCCCGGTTCCACGTACTCGAAGTCGGCGTCCGTCGTCTGGGAAGCCGCAGGAACGAGGAAGCCGTCCGGCATCGCTTCCATCTCGATGAACAGGGCGCGCGGCCGGGCCGCGATCTTGTCATAGTCCTTGTAGATGTTGTTCCAGTCGTCCTTGCCGCCCGTGATGGTGAAGGCCAGCGCCTGGCGCGTGATGGTCACGGACTTGCCGCCCGCGCCCGGGACCTCATAGGTGCCGGGGCCCAGGAACAGGGCTTGTGTGGTGCTTCCATCGGCCTTTGTGAAAGTCACAGTGTTCCCATCGAGGGCGTACCGGCCTTCGGAGAGCGGGAGGACATCATAGAACTTCCTGAGGTCCAGGTCCTTTCCGTTCGCGGGATTCACGCTTCCGGAATAGACGAACCACCAGTTGCGGCCATCCTCCCCGGCATAATTGACAAACGTGCCGTCCGGACGGAGCTGGTAATAGTTGTCCTTGAGCGCCGTGATGCCGCGGCCGTCCTCTTCATTGAAATAGTTGGGCTTTGTGAGGATGTCGATGACCCCTGCGCCGCCATACTCCGGACCAGTACCTCCGCACACCCACATGTTGGTGATGCGATAGGTGGGGATGTCCTGCTGGAAAGCCGGCAGATTCGCCGGGATGCCCTTCTTCAGTTCCACTGCGCCGCCGCTCACGTGGGCCGTCTCCTTGTCGCCGGAATAGGCCACGACGGTATACCCCTCGATGGAACCGGGGAGCGCGGAGAACGAATAGGTCTTGCCGGGTTCGAACGTACCGGTCACCTCCACGTAGTCATCCGTAGCGGTGACGACAGGATCGGAGCCCGAATAGTCGACGGTCACCTTACCGGCGATCTTCTCACCGGTGGTCTGGAAACGGACCTTGGTCACGCCTTCATATCCCACGGTAAAACGGATTTCGGACACCAGGCTGCGGAAATACAGAAGGGTTCCCGTGGCTTTGGCCACACGGTAGGAGGGACCTGCACCGGTCTGGCCGGTAGGGACTTCGAAAGTAGCCGTCGTCCCCTGCAGGGAGACGCCTGACGCCGCGGGATAAACCGCTACGAAAGAGGTCTTTCCTTCCGCAATCTTGCCCGGGAATTCGGCCACCGGACCGGCTGCAGCCCGGTTGGACAGGGTCTGGACCGTCGTCCCGTCCGACAGGAGGATCTGGTCTCCCGTCTTCCAGGCCAGCTGGCTTCCGTCGGCGAGGTCCTCGGCCGTAGCCGTGAACACCACATCTCCCGACACGGGCGGCTCAGGAGTCACTTCGTCGGGTGTATTCCCGGAACCGTCCACGTCGGGCAGTTCAATCGCATCTCCGCAGGACGCCAGGAGCGCCAGGGCGGGAACCAGAAGAATCAATGCTTTTTTCATATCGTGTAAATTTAATCTTTATTTCTTGAAAATACGAGAAGCAAAGGCATAAAGTTGCTCCCGCCAGAACTGCCACTGATGGGCATACGGGGCGGAATCGAAGGTATGCCGGATTCCCAGGGAATCCAGCTTCGCCGAGAAAGCGCAGTGTCCCTCCCAGCGTTCGTCCTCCGTTCCGCAGGAAATCCAGAGCAAGCACAATGCCTGGTTGATTCCGGCGGCATCCAGGGATACGCCGTAAGTACCGAGGTCCAGTCCGGTGTCACTCAGGAGGCCGGAACTGAATTCCCCTACCCATGCGAACCGGTCCAGGTTCCGGAGGCCGATGACAAACGACTGTCCGCCGCCCATCGACAATCCGGCAATCGCCCGGGAAAGCCGGTCCTTGCGGACCCGGTAGCGCTTTTCCACAAGCGGAATCACATCCTCCAGGAGCTCACACTCCAGCAGGTCGATCCCTTCCGGCGTGCTGCCACCGGCCCAGGATCCGTCCGTCAGGCCGTTGGTCATCACCACCAGCATCGGTTCGGCGCCCGCCTCGATGGCGTTGTCCAGGATGGCATCGGCATGCGCGCTCTCCCACCAGCTGCGCTCGTGGTCTCCTCCGCCGTGACGGAGGTAGAGGACCGGGAACTTACGCTTCGGCTGGTCGTAATAAACGGCGGGAACGTACACGCAGACGCGCCGGTAGGTGCCCAGTGCAGAACTGCGATAGCTGATTACGTCCACCTGGCTGCCCGTCAGCCGCCGCTGGTCGATACGGTCCGCTCCGGGGACATCCACCGTATTGCAATAGATTTCGGTGCCGGCCTTCACGGAAGGATTCCCGTAGTCGAGGACTTTGAGGCCGTCCACTTCGAACTTGTATTCATACTCGCCCGGATCGACCGGGCCGATCGTCGTCTCCCAGACGCCGTCAGGGCGCTGGTCCATCTCCTGGACGAGGATCTTCCCCTCGCCGAAGGCCAGCTTCACCACCCGCGCCTTGGGGGCCCTGAGACGGAACGTGATCATGCCGTCTGCTCCGACGACCGGAGAGAAAGGCGGTTCGGCGGGCTTCCACCACCCGGAAGTGGAGAAAGTCTGCGCCGACAACGTCAGGCTGGCCAAAAGGGCGATCAGGAGCGACATTTTTCTCATAAAGTCCATTCATAAGTGCCAACCGCGCCCGCAGGGAGCGTCGCGTCGGCGAATTGACCATTGTACTGGATCTTCACCCGCTGCCGGGAAGAAGAGGTATTGGCGACCACCAGCACCACCCGGCCGTCCGGGGTCCGGAAAGCGACGTTGGGCAGCACGCCGGAGCGGTCATACCGCATGAAACGCATCACGCCAGGGGCCTGCTCATCCTCGAAAAGGAAGCCGGCGGGGTCGTCCGGGGCCGTGGAATGGATCCGCAGGGATCCGGCGGGAACGGCCGCCGAAGCGTGTGCGACCACGTAATAGGCCAGGTTCCGCTCCACGGTATTCCCGTCCAGGGTAATGGCCCCGAAACAGAACGGGCAGCCGCCGTTCCCCGTGTGCGGATTCGCCTCGGGGTCGGCCGCCAGGTTCCACAGGATGACGTCCCGGCTCCAGTTGCGCGGAATATCGATGAGCATCCGCTTCACGGAAGGGGCGATCTGGGCCGAGACGGGTCCCCCGCTCCGGTCCACGACCATCTGCTCCGTGAAATAAATGTCCTTGTCGGGCCGGAAATCGTGCATCTGCGTCATCGCCGAGAGGTCGCCCATATAGTGATGGAAGGCGCTTCCGGCCGCATAGGAGGCCGCTTTCGGGTCCTCCAGGATGGCAAGCGGATAGTCCGGCCGGTCGCAGTTGTGGTCGAACAAAAGGATGTCCGTCGCGATTCCCTGCCTGTCGAACTGCGGACCCAGATAGTCCCGGATGAAGACCTTCTGGTCCTCCGGGCTCCAGGGCATCGAAGGGGTGTTGCGGGAATTCAGCGGCTCGTTCTGGATGGTGAGGGCATCGATATGGATGCCCACCTTGCCCATTTCCACGATGTATTTCGCCAGATAGCGGGCATAGACATCGTAGCAGTCGCGGCGGAGCTTGGGTCCGCGCACGTCATACTCTTCCTTCATCCAGGCGGGCGCCGACCACGGGGAAGCCATCACCCAGATGTCGGGGTGGATGGACAGGATCTCCTGCATCACCGGGACCACGTCCTTGAGGTCCTGGGACAGGGAGAACTGTTTCAGTTCCCAATCCGTCTTTCCCTCCGGCATATCGTCGTAGGAAAAGACGAAACTGTTCATGTCGGAGGCGCCGACCGTCAGCCTTACCACGCTGATATCCAGCTGTCCCGGGTCCTGGCCGAAGAGTTCGGAAAGGATGCGGCTCCGGGCAGAGGCATCCATCTTCATCAGGAGTTCCGCGCTTCCGCCGGTCAGGGAGAAGCCGAAGCCCAGCATCCCCTGGTAAGACTGACGTGCATCCACGATGATGGGGACCGACCGGTCGCCGCGTTCGTCCGAGAAGACGACGTCGGCGCCCGGGGCGTACAGGGAAGCCCCATCCGCCGTCGTCACCCACTGGTGCAGCGTACGCTGGCCGGAGGCGGCGAGGGCGGCGAGAAGTCCGATGGATATGAGGATGAGTCTTCTCATCTTTTTTCTATTTGATTTCAAACAGGATCTCACTGCGGGGAGCGAGGTTCACCGGAATGGTCAGGACGCCGTTCTCCGGTTTGATTCGCCTGCCACCCCGGAAACGGGCCTTCCCGAAGTCGAACGGAACCACCTTGGGAGCGATCCGCAAGGCTTCCGCCATCGGGATGCCGAGGGCGGATACCGGCTGCGAAGAAGGATTGTAGGCATACACATACATCCGTCCTCCACAGCGGACTGCGAAGGCCTCGGCGTCGCCGGCCTGCACGGGGACCGGCTCGAACGAGCCCTTTCCGTACTTGAGCATCCGGTCGTTGACATACCGGACGTTCCGGAAATACGGGACCAGCCCGCGGTTCTCGAAGTACTCCCACCACCAGCTCATCGGGGTAACGGGCGTCGGCGAGAAAATGCCGTACCAGAGCCCGCGCTTGAAGTCCAGGTCCATGTCCTCGGCGAAGTCGTCGAAGTTCTTGGACCAGTCCCACTCATAGCTGAACTCACCGATGACATAGGGCTTTCCGTGCGCCTTCTCGTACCGGACGATGGTCTCCGGCATCGAGGAAGTGGCCCGGTAGATGTGCTTCTGGTTGATGTCCATATCCTTCACATCATTCAGTCCTGCCAGGTCGCGGTGAGAGATGGAGGTCGTGACAATGTGGCCGAACGGATCGATGGATTTCAGGTAAGCAGCCATCTCCGCATGCCAGGCGACGATGTCCGCCGCGGGAATCGGATTCCGCTGGTCGCGGAACTGGATGTTGTCGATCTCGTTGAAGAACTCCCACATGCCGATGGCCGGACTGTAGCCCCAGCGGGCCACGATATAGCGGAGGTAGTTGCGGTGACGGGCCTTCGCCTCGGGCGAAACGAAGAAATCGTGTCCCGTCCGCGCATTTCCCGGTCCCATGCACAGCATGAAATGCACGCCCAGGTTCTCCCCCAACTCCACCGCATGGTCCAGACGGGCTACGGCACTGGGGTTCATATACTCGTCCGACTCGGTATACCGACGGTTGTTGAAATGACGCTGCCGGTCGATCGGGAAATTCCAGGAACACATCCAGAGGCGGCAGAAGTTGCCGCCCGCCCCCGCGAACTGCGGAAGCATCACGTCGTAGTTGTACCGGTCGCCCTGCTCATGGAGCTCCTTGAAGAACTTGGAGTCGTCACTGTCGCGGGATTCCCAGCAGATGTTCTCGGCAACGCCCCGGAACGGGGTACCGTCGTCAAATGCGAGGGTCCAGTTGTCCCGCGTATGCAGGATGCCGTTTCCGGTCGGCTTCCCGGTCTCGAAGCTCCCCTGCGGGGACTCCGAGACGGGCCGGCCGTTCTGGGCATATCTAAAGACATACGTGTACCGTCCCTTCTCCTGCGGAGTGAACCGGGCGGCCCAGCGGCTCGCCGATCCGCTTTCCCCTTCCACATAGAAACACGGGAGGATGAGCGTCTTGCCGGAAGGAGCCGTCAGAACCATGTCCAGACACGCCTCCTCCTGGAGATAAGGATTATTCCAGGTTCCGGTCAGGACCACCGTAAAGTCGGCCCTGCCGTACTGCGGGACACGGGTTGAAGGGCCTTCCACCGAGACGATCTGCGCCGCGGCGGAAAGGGCGGCCAGCGCCGCGAAGAAAAGGACGATAACGCGTTTCATATCAATATCCGGGGTTTTGATCCAGGGAACCGCCGGCGTTTTCGATCTCGGAACGCATCAGCGGCAGGTAATAGTTGCGCTCGGCGAACACCCGGTCCGCCACATCCACCACTTTGTACTGCCAGTTGTCGCCGGAACGGGTGATCTTCACGCCCTGTACGGGCTTGTTCAGAACGTCCATCGCATCACGCCAGCGGAGCAGATCCCAATAACGGTGATCCTCAAAGGCGAGTTCCACCTGGCGTTCGTGCTTGACGGCGGCCCGGAAGGAATCGACGGTACCGGCATCCACGGCCGGAAGGCTCACGCTGGCGCGGTCACGCACCTGCTGCAGGGCATCGGCAGCGCTCATCGGGAAACCGGCGGGCACCGTCGCGGGGCCCCAGGCCTCGTTCACGGCCTCGGCATAGTTCAGGAGCACTTCCGCATAGCGGTAGGCGATCCAGTTATGCTGGGCGGTCTGGCCCTGGGTGAGGTTCAGTCCGTCCGTGAGGAACTTCTTCAGGTAGAAGCCGGTACGGCTGGCATTGGTCTTCGCCATGTCGTCGGTCTCCCCGGCGGCCTGGGCGATCACGCGGCCGTTCCAGGTGCTGCCGTTGGTGACGACCGAGGCCGTCAGGCGCGGGTCGCGGTTGGCATAGGGATTCGCCGGATCGGGCTCACCGATGTACTCGTAGGCCGACACCAGGTTCTGGGTCGGACACACGCCGCTCTTGCCGCCGGACGTGGCGATCGGATAGTTGTTCGTCTCCATCGTATTGGATACATCGCGCCGGACAATATAGATGGCTTCCTTGCTGGAAAGGGAGTTTCCACCGCGGAAGAGGCCCTCATAGTCGCTGTCCAGGGAATAGGAGAGATCCGGATTGGAAATGAGCTCGTTCGCGGCTTCGGCGGCCCTTACCCACTTGGCGCGGTCGCCGGTGGGATTGTGCAGCGGGGAGGCGGCATACAGCAGGACGCGGGCCTTGATGGCCAGGGCGGCGCCCAGGGTGAAACGGCCTTCCCGGGTATTGTCGTCCTTCCAGTTCAGGGCAAGCTTGTCCTTCCAGTTGTCGATCTCGCTGACGATGTACTCCACGCAGTCGTCGTAGGAAGAACGTCCGATGAGTTCTCCCCCGCTCTGCTCCTGGGTCATCTCCACGATCGGAACGCCGCCGTACATCTTGATCAGTTCCGCGTAGTAGTAGGCGCGGGCGACGTGTGCCTCGGCGATGTACCAGTTCAGGGAAGCCATGTCACGGGCATAGTTCACGGCATCGGTGACAAGGTTGCGGTTCATTTCCAGCAGAGCCTGTCCCTTGCCGTCGGACACGTAGTCCAGGAAGTAGTTCGCCGCACGGATCCCTTCGTAACAGTTGTTATAGTAGGTCCACAGCGGGTTCACGCTCGAATTCAGTATTCCCTTGTTGAAATACAGGGCGTTGGAGGAAGCGGCGGTCTGCTGGGCCTCGTCGGACGCGGCCGCGAACAGGTTGCCGTCCAGCACTCCGTACCCGTAGATGATCGGGGAATAGAAAGCGTTGGCGAAACTCCAGATAGTACCGCGGTTGGTCTGCACGGTCTCGCCGGTGGCGTTCAGGTCCAGGCTCGTATCCAGGAACTTGTCGCAGGAAACGGCGAGGACGGCGGCGCAGGCAAGGATGATATATCTTGTTTTCATATCAACAGCATTTTAGAAGGTTACGGAAACGCCGGCGTTGACGGACTTCAGGGCCGGATACAGACCGGAGAAGTTCTCGGGATCGAGGTTGAACTCCTTCATGACCGGACTGACCGTCAGCAGGTTCTGCCCGTTGACAAAACAGCGGACAGTCTTGATGGCGACCTTTTCAACGCGTTCGGTAATGATCGTATAGCCGATCTCCAGGTTTCTCAGTTTCAAGAAGGATGCATCCTTGATCCACAGGGAACTCGTCCGGTAGTTGTTGGAATTGCCCTGGGTGGTCAGGCGCGGATAGGTAGCATTCGCCCGGTTGTCGATGCCTTCGGTCGGATAATAGGCCCAGGCACCTTTGGCCAGTGCGTAGGCGTTCCCGTTGTCCACGAAGGCGACCGTCTGGTTCCAGTTGTCCAGGAGGTTCGCGGAGACGCCCGCGACACCCTGGAACAGGCATTCGAGGTCGAAGCCCTTCCAGGTGATGCGGCCGCCGAAAGCGAAGCTCCATTCCGGAACCCAGCTGCGGCCGATCTTGGTTACGTCGTTCTGGTCTACGACCCCGTTCTTGTCCAGGTCCAGATACTTCACGTCACCCGGCTGGACGCTGCCGAAAGCCGGCATCGGAAGTCCGGAGACGAGGTTTCCTGCGTCGTCGAAGTCCTCGGTCCCAAAGAATCCGTCGGCCACCAGGCCGATGTAGGTCCCAAACGGACGGCCGGTCTGGGCGCTGAAAGCGTTGGCCGGGGGGACTTCCGCCATATAGTCGATGGTATTGTGCGCATAGGCGACGTTCCCGTGCACCCCGTATCCGAAGTCACCGCAGCCGCCGGCATAGGCCATCTCCACTTCGAAACCCTTGTTGGTCATCTTGCCGATGTTGGAGAAGCTGTACTGCTTGCCGTAGTAACCCATCAGGGAGTTGTCAAGCGTGAGGATATCCGAACGCTTGTCCAGGAACGCGTCGGCGCTCAGGGAGAAACCGCCGATACGGGCGTCCAGGCCCACGTTGTACTTCAGGCTCTTCTCGGCATGAGCGTTCTCGTTCGGAACGAACATCGAGACGAGGGAGCTCTGCCATGAAGGGGTTCCGGATCCCGTATAGAAGGCGCCGATGTAGCTGGAAGTAAAGTAGTCCTTGAACAGATAGCGGCCGTTGGAGGAATAGTTGGACAGAACCGACGTGGCACCGGAATCGGACATGCCGGACAGGCCGACCGAAGCCCTGACCTTCAGCAGGTCGAAGGCGGAGCCCTTCAGGAACGGCTCGTTGGAAATCACCCAGGCGGCGGAACCCGTAGGATAGAAAGCCCAGCGGTGTCCCTTGGCGTAGGCGTCGTTGCCGTACTCGGAGAAAGCGGCCTCCAGGATATAGCGGTGGCCATAGTCATACCGGAGATAGCCGTTCAGGTTCGCCGTATTGTACTTGTAGGAGAAGTAACCGTCGCCCTTGTAGGCCGACACGCCGAAGTTCAAGGCCGCATTGACATAATGCGGACCCGTCTCCTTGTCGTACCCCAGGGTCACCCGGCCCTGCTTCCAGTCCTGCATGCCGGCGGAACCGTATCCGCTGGCCGTGATGGTCGTGGTCTCGTCGGTCGTCGTGGTCACCCCGCCGTGCCAGCGGGCATAGTTCTTCGTCTTGGAATAGGTGCTCAGCGTGTAGCTGTACAGCGAGACCGCCTCCTCCAGGTAAAGACCCTTGGCAATCATGTCCAGGCGCTCCCGCACGGCCAGGTTGGTCTGCAGGCTGCGGCCCTTGTACGAATACCAGCCGAGTTCGTGCACGGAGGCGTACGGGTTGTTCGGATACACGGCCGTACCGCTGAGGTGGCTACTCTCGGCATCATCGAAGACCTCATAGATGTTGGAAGGGTACTTCGCCAGGTTGCCGAACAGGGTGGACACCGAATAGTTCGGACGGTGCAGCTGCTCGATCCGGCCGCCCATGTCGAAGCGGACCTCGAAGATCTTCAGGACATTGAAGTCCAGGTTCGCACGGAGGTTGAACCGGTTGTATCCCAGGTTCTTCGTCTGGTCGGTATTCCGGGCGCTCAACAGGCCGTTGCTGCCCATGTAGTCCAGATTGATGTTGTACCGGGCATCCCGGGAGCCGCCGTTCAGGATCACGTCGGCATCCCGGAACGTTCCGAGGGGCTGGAGCGCCTTCGAATACCAGTCCACGTCCACGCCGGTCCCGTCCTGGTAGGCAGTCATCTGCTCCGGAGTATAGAAGGGTGTCCAGACCATCCCTTTGTCGTTGGACACGGCCTGGTTATAGAGGGAGGCGAATTCGTAGGACCCGAGCGGTTTGTTCAGGATGGTCGGCGCCTGGGCACCGGAACGGATCCGGGCATTCACCGTCGTCTGGCCCTCCCGGCCGCGGCGGGTAGTGATCCGGATCACGCCGTTCGCACCCCTTTCCCCGTACAGGGCCAGGGCGGCGGCGTCCTTGAGGATCTCCACCTTCTCAATCTCGGCCGGCGAGATCGCGGTCATGTACTCCTTGTTCACCTCGAAGCCGTCCACGAAGATCTTGGCGGTGGACCAGGAGCCCACGCCATAGGATCCCATTCCGCGGATCAGCCACTTGGCGGTGTTGTTGCCCAGTTCGCCGCTCCCCTGCATCACGGTCAGTCCGGAGAAGGCACCTGCGAAAGTATTCGAGAGATTGACGTTCTCGACCTTGTACAGTTCTTCCCCCGAGGCGGTGGAGATGGCACCCGTGCCATACTCCTGGGCCGACAGGCTCACGGCTGCCAGAAAGCCGCCGACAAGCGCAATGTATCTTGAAATCAACTGTTTCATAGCAATCATCCTTTAAATCAATAACCGGGGTTCTGGACCAGGGTTCCCTTGTTGATCTCGCTCTGGGGGAACGGTTCCAGGAACATCGCGTCGTTCCAATAGGATTCGTAGGCGACGGCGTCCCAGTAAGTGTCGATCCACTTGGCTGCGTACGGCCAGGTGGCGGCGTCGTCGTTCTTGATGTTGAACTGAAGCATCCGCATGGCGCCACCGCAGATACCGTTGCCGATATCGCTGCGCTTCCAGTGCTTCACATCATAGTAGCGGTGGTTCTCCTGGAAGAACTCCACGGCGAACTCGCGCTGGATGATGGCCCGGAGCTTGGCCTGGTCCGTTTCCGTGATGGAAGGGAGGCCGGCCCGGTTGTGGACCTTGTTCAGGTTCTCCAGGGCCTTGGCGCTGTTGCCATATTCGTTATAGGCTTCTGCCAGATAGAGATAGGTCTCCGCCAGGCGGAAGAGCGGCGGCTCGAACCAGACCCGGTTGCCCGCGTGGTAGTAGAACTTCGTACGCTCGCCACAACCCTTGTCCGAGTCGATCGCATTGGGGAATACGTCGCCCTTATCTTTGTCGGCGGAATAACCGCCCCGGTTCCAGCCGATATTCTGCCAGTTGTAATCGCCCGGATTGTTGGCGGAGTCGTGCCCGCCGAACTTGATGTCGGCCAGGGCCCGCGGCTCGATCTTCGCGATGTTGGCGATCCAGTCGGAGCCGCTGCGGGGCATGGCGTCGCCCACCCTCGGCCAGGACATTTCCGTACCGTCGGCGGCCCAATAGTTCTCCAGATGGTTCGTCAGGACGCCGCTGCAGTCGGTATCATACCGGTTACCGGTCTCGTACCGGGAACAGTTGATAAAGTTCACGATGGGATCGTTCACGTTGCTGCTATTGAATTTGAAAGCCAGGATGATCTCCTCGTTGGACGGAGTGGAGGTCGCCTTTCCATAGTCGTCGAAAGCGTTGGGGTTGGGTTTTCCCTCGCCGGCTCCACCCGTATTCAGGAGACGCACACCGTTGGAGGAAGCCCAGGAAAGGACCGCTTCATTGGCGTCGATCGCCGCCTTCCAACGCTCCTTGTCGGCATTCCCGAAACAGATATAAGCGTTGTCTTCCGCATTCTTCATGGACAGGTAAGGCGTCGCGCTGTTGAACAGCGGACGGGCGGCGAACTGAAGGGTCCGGGCCTTGATGGCCAGGGCGGCGCCCTTGGTCATGCGGCCGGTGTTCGCATTGTCCCATTTGGCCGGAAGCACCTGGTACGCCTCGTCGCAGAGTTCGCAGATGAAGTCGACCATCTCCTGAACCGTGGCGCGTCGCGCGCTCAGGTCATCCGTCGAGAAGAAACTCTTCCTCACGATCGGAACGCCGCCGTACCGGTAGAACATTCCCATATAGCGGTAGGCAATCAGCGCCGATACTTCGGCCTTGATCACCTCTTTGTCCGCATCGGACATATCGGCCACATAGTCAATGTTTTCCTTGACCAGGTAGCACTCACGGATGAACCGCCAGTTGTTGCCGAAATGCTCGGCGCCCGCATCCGAACCGTCCGTACCGTTCACGGAAAGGCCCTGCTGCGAAATATGGTAGCTGCTGTGCCAGTTATATCCGCGGCCCACTTCTCCGGAAATGGCACCGTAGGTGCAGTGGCCGATACCCATGCCGCCCGGCCAGCCGTGCCGGAGGACATTCTGGTAGCAGGACATCAGGGCGGCCTGTGCGTTCTTCGTCGTCGAGAACACGGCCTGCTGGTCCACCGTACCCGTCGTGTCCGGCTTCTCCAGGAAGAGACTGCAGGACGCGGTCAGCAGCAGGGCGGCCGCCATCAATATGCTTGTGATCTTTTTCATATCTCTCATCGGTTTAGAAACGGAAACTAATGCCGCCCATGAAAATCCGGGTGAGCGGATAGATATAGGTGCTTCCGTCCCGGGTTTCGGGGTCGATGCCGTAGCGGGACAGGGCATTCTTGAACGTATAGACGTTGTTCGCGTTGAAATACACGCGCACCGCCTGCAGGATCCGGTCGCGACCGTTCCGGCCCAGGTCGAAGGTATAGCCCAGTTCGACGTTCTTGAGCTTGATGTGGTCGTTGGAGACCATCCAGTAGTCGCTCATCAGGAAGTTGTTGTGGGACGTGTCGCCGGAATAGACCGCACGGGGATAGGTGATCTCCTCCCCTGCGAGGTATTTCTCTTCGGTCCAACGGCCGTCATACTGCCACTTCCAGGCGTTACCCGCGTTCTTGTAGAACGGGATGGTATAGCCGCTGGGAAGGTAGTAGGAGCCGTCCTTGCTGCCGGTGAAGAGAAGCTTCATGTCGAAGCCCTTCCAGCCCAGCTGCACCTTGAAATTGAAATGGTACAGGGAATAGTTCGGGAAACCGATGGGGCCCCGGTCGTTCTGGTCGATCTTGTATTCCTCTTCGTCATCTACATCCAGGGACTTGTACCGGATGTCACCCAAGGTGGCCTTGTTCCCGGTATAAGTGTTGTACGGACGCGCAGCCAGTTCCTCGGCGGTATTGAAGAGACCGTCGCTCTGCAGGCCGTAGCGCTGGCCGATCATATGGCCGGTCTCGTTCATCCATTCGTAAGGATTCTCGGCCTCCGCCTTGTAGATGATCTTGTTGCGGGCATAACTCAGGTCCGCACCCAGGGTGTAGATGAAGTCACCGATCTTGTCGGTCCAGTTCACGACGACCTCGTAACCCTTGTTCATCGTAATGCCCACATTGGCCGGCGGAACGTCGCTCGGGCTCACGCCGTAGATACCCGGAATGATGCCCAGAGTCGTCAGGATGTTGTCACGTTTCTCATAGAACCAGTCATAGTCGATGGAGAGGCGGTTCCGGAAGAACTTGGTTTCCACGCCCGCATCGAACTTGCGGGCGCGCTCCCAGGTAATGTCGGGATTACCCAGGTTGCCTTCCGTCGCACCGGAATAATAGGGGTTCTGTGCCGAACCGTCACTGTTGCCGGACCAGTAACCGGTGCCGTCCAGCTTCCAGGTATTCGGCAGATAATAGAACCGGCGGCTGGCACCCAGCTGGTCGTTACCGACTTCGCCGTAGGACGCACGGAGTTTCAGGAAGGTAAGGAAGTCATTCTCCGGATACCAGGGTTCCAGGGTCGGGACCCAGCCCACGGATACGGCCGGGAACAGGCCGAACCGCTTCCCTTCCGCAAACTGCTCGGTTCCGTTGTATCCCACATTCACCTCCGCCATGTAGCGGTCGGCGTAATTGTAGGTGACACGGCCGACGAAACCCATGATGCCGGAGGGCACGTGGTAATTGTCGTTCGGCATCGTATATTTGGACGCCTTGCCCAGCAGGAGCGCGGACACGTTGTGCTGTCCGAAGGACTCCGCCCAGTCGAAACCGGCGTCCACATAGAACTTGTTCCAGTTGGAATAACCGTAGGAGTTGAAGGAACCGGCCCCGATCGAACCGCCGAAGAAGTCGAATTCGAGCGGATTCTCCGCATTTCGCTGGATGCTGTAGGAAGGCAGGGACGGCGTGTACCGTACGTACCGGTTGTAGTTGTCCTGATAGGACACCGTCACGTGGGAGGAGAGGTTCTTCAGGATGTAGTCCATCCGGTGATTCAGCTTCAAGGTATTGTCCAGCAAGCTGTTATAGATGGTAGCCGTACCGCTCATCAACAGGTTGTACACGGCGTTCTGGAAGCCGATGTTGCTGTTGGTCTTCGTGGCGAGGGGGTTCTGGGGAGAACCGGAGATACCGGCGAATCCGCTGATCAGGTGACCGTCCACGATACCCGGGCTGATGAACGGGTTGCAGTCGTAGATGTACTGCATGATGATCTTGTAACGGGCGGAGAGGTCGTAGGCGTCCGCACCGTTGCCGGGACCCGTGGTCTCACCGAACTGGCCGGCGGAATTCACCGTCAGGGTAGTCCGGTCGGTAATCTTGATATCAAAGTTGCTGCGGAAGTTGTAGCGGTTGAAAAGGGACTGGGTATCGGCCCCGTAGTACTGGACGGAACTGGTGATACCTTCCTGCCGGAAGTAACCGAAGGATACGAAATACTTCACCCGTTCCGTGCCGCCCGCGACATTCAGGTTCACCTGATACTGGGGAGCCACCTTGTTGAACTGCTCCTTGTACAGGTTGTGGTCGGCATAGTAAAGGGCGGGGGTGTTCTTGAGCTGCTCTTTCTGGGCGTCGGTCAGGCCTGTCATCGCATCCACTTCCTGCGGAGTGAAGTCCCTGTTGTTCTTGAACTTCCACAGGTCATAGTCGTCGTAGATGTACGAAGAAAGGCTCTCGTTCCCGGCGTATCCCTTCTGCTCGTTGCGGATGGCCTCGTTGCGGAACAGCGCATACTCGTACGCCGTGACGCCTTCCTGCAGCAGGGTAGCCGAAGTGAGACCGTAGTTGGCGGAGAAGTTGATGACCGGCTTGCCCTGGGATCCGCGCTTGGTCGTCACGATGATGACGCCGTTCGCACCGCGGACACCGTATACGGCCGTGGAGGCCGCATCCTTGAGGACGCTGATGCCCTGGATTTCGTTCGGGTCCATCGCATTGAACTCGGAGAAAGCCTGCTCGGAAGCCTGCTCGACGCCGTCAATGATGATGAGCGGAGTCGTCGTACCGTAAGTAGAGACGCCGCGGATGTGGATTTCCGCCGCATTCCGTCCCGGCTCTCCGGAAGTCTGGATACCGGCGACGCCCGGCGTATTGCCGATGAGGGCGTTGGAAATGTTGGAAACCGGTGCGGACAGGATGTCGCTTCCGTTCACGGAAGAGATAGCGCCCGTCACGTTCACCTTCTTCTGGGTGGCGAAAGCCGTAACCACGACTTCGTCCATCAGGTTGGTGTCCATCGTCATCGCCACGTCCAGGACGGACTGCGTCGCAGCGACGGTCTTCGCCTGGGTCGTGTAGCCGATGAACTGGAACTCGAGAACGACATCGCCGGCAGGCACCCGGATGGAATACTTGCCGTCCATGTCGGTGGAGACGCCGTTGGAAGTGCCCTGCTGCACGACGAAGGCCCCGTACAGGGGTTCTCCGCGCTCATCCAGCACAGTACCTCCGACCGTCCGCGTTCCCTGCGCAAAGAGCGGAGGGACGGCGGTTCCCAGCAGCACCGCGAAGGCGCATACAAGGATCGTTTTCAGTGTCTTGCTCATTATAGTATAAGGTTTTATTTGATTTCATATCCTTGCGGCAGGCTGTACATGTCCGGGAGGTCCCGGCTGAACAGGCTGCGCACATCGTCGTACATCTTCCGGAAATCATCCTCGGAAGGATGGCCGGGATACACGCTGAAATAATGCTTGTCGGATTCGTTGTTGCCCACGTACTTGTTGCGCCACATCGTCACCAACGAGATGCGCTTGGCGCCGAGGGGGCCTACCAGGTACTGGGACCAGAAATCGACTTCCGTGAAGGATTCCTTTCCGTCCTCGGTGACGCCGCACGGCTTGCGCTTCTCCTGGGAAAGGGCCTCCAGGGCCTTCAGGTTGGATTCGAACGCTTTGTTGTTGGTGCCATGGTAGCAGTCCATGCCGATGAAATCCACCCATTCGTCGCCGGGCCAGCGGAACAGCAGACGGCCTCGCGTGTCGTCATAGACGCCGTCCATCTGCGGGGAAACGGCATACAGGAAGTTGTGAACATTCTTCTCATCCCTCAGGTACTTGACAGTGAACTGCCAGAGCGCCACGAATTCGGCATCGGTGGTGCAGGAACTGCCCCACCAGGACCAGCCTTGCGTGTGCTCGTGGAAAGGACGGAAAATCACCGGTATCAGATTCCCGCGGGCATCCTTCAGGTTCAGGGCGAAGTCCGCGCAGCGGTCCAGCCAGGTCAGGTATTTGGCCCGGGTGGCCGAGCCGTCGGTCAGGATTTCCCTGGCAACCTGCTTGGAAGAATTGTCCCAGGAGTCGCCGCCCGTCAGCGGATTGTTCAGGTGCATGCAAGCGAGGATCACCTCTCCCCTTTCGCGGGCTTCCAGGATGACCCGGCGCCGGATCGCATTCGAGGAGTTGTTGTGACGGTCGTCCATGATCTCGGCGAAATCCACGCTGAATACGGCGGGATAGTCGCCGCAGACCGCCTTCGTGTCGGACTTACCAGGCTCGTCGTACCAATAGCGGCCGTACCACAGGTCGTCGTGGTGACCGAACATCCAGCCCTTCTCCGCGACAGCCCACAGGTTGGCATAGAGGGCCTTCGTTTCGGGCGTAGCATCCTTGTCCACGATGGAAAGCGTGACCTTCTGCACCGGATTCCCCGCCTGGGTCACCGTCACGTCCTTCGCATAATAGCGGTCAGACTTGTCGTAAAAGCGAAGCGTAGCCGTCCGGGGCGAAGCGAGATCGTTCCTTTCCGCGATGAAGTACTGAGTCGATGCGGTCGAAGAGCGGGCGGGGTCGGACGTAACCCAGTCCGCCTGGACGTCCACCGCATAATCGAAGTTCGCATCGACCGAAACAGAGAACGCGGTCCGCTCGTACCCTATATCCATATTCGCCTGCGCGAAGGAAAGATGGCGGGTATCCTTCGGTTCCGGTTCCGGAGCGGGTTTGCCGCACGACGACACCAGCCCGCCGGCGAGGGCGAGCAAGGCAAGCATCGTATTCATGGCACGGTGCATCATCTAGTCGTCCAGATAGTCGGAATGGTCGGCAATCGGAGAATCGGCATCCTTCTTCACCAGCCAGACGGTATGGCGGACGTTGTCCGTAAACCAGCGGGTGTCCGGCCAGTTCAGGTCGACGACGTCGAAGGGGCCATCGAAGGTACGGACGAAAGCCAGGTTCGGGACGGAGAAAGGCTTTTCGGACAGAGTCTGTTCACCGGCCTCTATCAGGTCGACGGTCCAGAGCGGAGTCGTGTATCCTTCATCGGCATAGTCGTAAACCACGATCGTGCCGTCGCCGGGCTTGGCCCAGCGGCTCTTGCCGGCCGGGAAGATCCGGTACTTGTCGTTGACGTCGATGGAATTGTTATACATATAATTGGCATACAGGCCATTGTCGCCCGGGGTGTTCACCAGGGTGCCGAAGGTGGCGCCGGTTTCGGGATCGGCCTCTTCCAGACGGAAACTGAGGGTGTTGTCATCCTCGTCGGTAGGCATGTAACCGCCTCCCCAGTGCCACCACTTGTCCATCACCGTGGAGAGCACGACCGCACCGTCCCAGCCGCCGATGATGATGAAGGCGGAGGCCGGCGCACTTCCGTCCAGGATGCCGCCGACCGGCGTGAACGTGTAAGCTCCCTCCAGCGGGTCCTTGAACTGGGTGTAGGTAACCGTGTAGGTCCGGGTTTCCCCGTTGTAAGCGGTCACCACGAAGGAGGCCGCGCCGGAGCTGAAGTCCAGCGTGCTGCCGGGAGTAATGCTCGCCTTCGGGCAGAATTCGCTGTCCGGGTACTTGAAATCCAGGGCCTCCACCTTCACGGCGGACATGTCCAGTCCGCTGGTGATCAGGCTTACGGCGATGGACCCCTCCCCGTCGTTGTGCCAGTCGTCGGAGATGACGGCCGCGCCGATCTGGGACTCCAGGCGGAGATTGACCGGAGTCCGGTCACGGGTCCAGGGGTCGACCAGGGGCTCCGTGTTGCGAGGCTCCTCGGTACAGGCGGAAAACACCGGAACGAGGAGGGTCGCAAGGGCGAATCGTAATACGAATCTATTCATAATGATATGGAATAAGTGATTATGCGTTTGTGTCTATGGTGGTACGATGCAAAGATAATTTAGGAATGACGGCAAAACAAATACCATCATTCCTAAAAATGATACTATCATCCAAAATTAGACGATCACCCGGTTTTTCTTGTACATCGACCGGAATTCCCGCGGGGTTGCCCCCCGGCGCGACTTGAAGATCCGGTTGAAATTGGAGAGGTTGTTGAAACCGCACGCATAGCAGATCTCGGCGATGCTCCTGGGGGTGTCCACCAGCATGCGGGCGGCATTGCCAAGCTTGATGTCGATGAGATAGTCCGACAGCGTCCGGCCGGTACTGAGCTTGAAGAAGCTGCAGAACGCCGACCGGCTCATCCCCACGAGGTCAGCGAGGTCCTTCTGGCGGATCGGCTCCGCAGCGTGCTCACTGATATACTGTTTCACCTTCTGGATCCGCCGGCCTTCGTCACCGGCGGACCCGGTATGGGCGAAAGAAGAACTCGCCAGCTCCCGGTAAGGGCCGCACGTTGCCAGCAGATTCAGGAGATTGACGAATTTAAGATACTGGGCGAAGGAATCCTTCTCCTCCACGAGGTCCGTCAGCACGTGATAAACCTTCAGGATGGTAGACATCGGGAAGGCGACGCCATGCTCCGCCGCGGCAAAAAGTTTCCGGATGGCCGCGAACTGGTTCTTGGCCAGCTGCGTTTCGGAAAACAGGGACCGGGAGAACTGGATCGTAATCTCGTGTACGTCTTCCGACGTGCACGTTCCCTGCTCCCAGGCATGCTCCAGGTTATCCCCTCCGATCATCGCCAGCTCGTAGGGGCCGATCGTCTCCATCGAATCCCCGACAATCCGGAGCCCGCCCTCGGCGTTCTCTATGAAATTGATTTCAAACTCCTTATGCTGATGGAGCGGATAGTCGAACCCTTTCTTGTGGCGGTCCACCACATAGAAACAGTCCTTTTCCGACAAGGGTGTGATTTCCTGAAGGACCCGGGACATGGACGTTAAATATCAATAATCAGGACAAAAGTATCAGTTTTTTCGGCAATAATCTCCCGAGTGACTACTTTTTAATGGGATACAGCCGGAGCAGCAGGACGATCAGCAGGGCGATGGCCGCCGGGAAGAGCGAGAACAGCGACCACACCATCTGCTGGACGGACGCCTCGTTCGTAATGGTTACGACAGTCTGCCCCGTTGCGGGATCCGTCCCGGAGATAAAGCCGGCGACGCCCAGGAGCATGGCGACGAGGGCGCCGGAAATGGCCGACCCGAACTTCTGTGCCATCGTTCCCGAGGAGAAGATGAGTCCCGTGGAGGAAGTACCGTTCTTCTCGGTGGCATAGTCCGCCACGTCGGCATACATCGACCACAGCAGCGGAGAATAGAGGCCGATGCCGATGGAGGTGAGGATGACGGTCGCCACCATCAGCCAGATGTACTTCGGGTCCATGGGAATGAAGAAGAAGGCGATGGAGGTGACGGCGCAGATCACGGCCGCCCAGGTGAAAGCCTTCCGCTTGGAACCCACCCACTTGGTAAATGCAGGCGACAGGCCGCCGAAGATCATGCAAGTCACTTCGCCGAAGGTCATGAACACCGTATAATTGATGATCAGGCCTGAAACGGTTACGTCCCCGTGCAGGCAGTATTCCAGCAGGTAACCCGCTACAGCATAGCGGAATCCGTTGAAGAAATTGGTGCAGATGCCGATGAGCGTCAGATAGATCCACGGCTTGTTCCGGAACAGGTCGCCGAAGGGCTTCAGCGAGAACTTTTCGGCCCGGACGGGCTTCAGGCGTTCCTTCGTGAGCAGGCCGCAGGCCAGCGTTCCCAGCGCCGCCAGGCCGCCCAGCAGGGCACCCAGCACGGCGTACTGGTGGGACTCGGTGCCGCCCACCATCTTCTGCAGGTAAGGGAACGACAGCAGGGTGATGAATCCCATCGCATAGGCGCCCACCATCCGGTACGATGAAAACTGGTTCTTCTCGTTGTCATCGGCCGTCATCACGCCGAGCAGCGAGCCGTACGGCACGTTCACGGCAGTATATACGGCCATCATCAGGAGATAGAGCGAGTAGGCGTAGATGCGCTTGCCGACGGGTCCCAGATCGGGCGTATACAGCAACAGGGCGAAGACGACGCCCAGCGGGATGGCACCGAAAAGGAGCCAGGGCCGATAGGTTCCCCAGCGCGACTGCGTACGGTCGGCGAGGGCGCCCATCAGCGGATCGGTGACGACGTCGAACAGGCGTGCCACAAGCATCAGCGTGGCCGTGTCCGCAACGGTGAGTCCGAAAATATTGGTAAAAAACAGGGGGAAGGCGATGGACATGACTTTCCAGGTAATGCCGCCGGCGGCGGCATCACCCAGGGCATATCCGATTTTCTCTGACAGTTTGGCCATGGTTCCGTTCAATTATTCAGGAAAACGATATTCTCCAGCTTGCTGAAAGCCTCGAAATCAGAAGCGTTTTCGAAGCCTTCCCAGGGAGCGTAAAAATGCAGGGGTTTGTCACAGGCGTTCCGCCAGGTCAGCACATAGGCGACCGGGAAATCCTTGACGGCGGGATAGAGCACCCCGGTCCACCACTCCGGGTCGGAAAGGGACTCCAGGCCCGTTTCGGACAGGCACATCAACTTATGATGGTCCGTCGCCAGCACGTTCAGGAAGGTAAGCGACCGTTTGAGTTCCTGCGCAAAACGTGCGCCGGATTCCCCGAGCCCGTCGGGGCCGATGAATTCATAATGGTCCAGGCCCAGGATGTCCACGAACTCGTCGCCAGGATAACGGGACATGTACTCTTCGGCAGAGACCCCGCTGTTCGGCGAATAACACCATAAGAGGTTCGTCAGGCCACGGGCCTTCACCAGATAGGTCCAGGTAGTCCGGAACAGTTCCCTATAGTCCTGTTCCGAGCACAATTTGCTTCCCCACCAGAACCAACTCGCACTGCTCTCGTGCCAAGGCCTGAAAATGACGGGCGTCCCTTCCAGGCTCTCCAGGAAGTCACCGAGCCGTTTCAGCCAGGTGTCCATGAACAGTCCATGGAGTTCGCCGCCTTCCAACAGCGATTTCACCACCCGGTCGGAGGACACGTCCCAGGCGTCGCCGCCCGTGAGCGGATTCCGCGGATGCCAGGAGACGGTGACGATGCCGCCGCGTTCCGCGTGCGTCAGGACTGCCTTGCGGATCAGGTTGAAATCGACGCTGTCCAGGCTGGCCTTGTTTCCCATTTCGATGCCGCCGAGCTCCACGCCCAAGACGGCGGGATACCTTCCCGTAACGGCTTTCACGTCGGACCGGGTCAGGTCGTCACTTTCCCAATCCTCCACCTTCCAGGCATGACCGTAGCACAGATCGTCCTGGTGGCCATACAGGATCTCACCCTTTTCCACGTGGGTGAACAGCGTGTGGACCAACCGGTCCTTGGGCGTTTCCGCCGGCTTTCTGTCAGCGGAGGAACAAGCGGCCAGCAGGGTCCCGGCCAACAGGGTGAGGGTTCTGATCCCAGTCATGTGCGAAATCTACTAAGGCGCTGATTTATAAACACTTTCCAAAGTATAAGAAGAAGACTTCTCCGAAACGGCCTTGACCATGAGGTCCACCAGTTCCCTGGCTTTCCCATCCACCAGTTTCCCGGTTCCGTGGTCAATGTAACCGTGCCTTTCCGGTCCGATGCCGGTGGCGCCGTTGTCCCACAGGAACATCGGCAGGTTCCGGTCGGCGGCGGCCTTGCAGAAATACTCCATGTAGTACTTCTGGTAAGGGAAATCGGCATCCTCGTGACGAGAGCAACCCATTTCTCCCAGATATACGGGAATCCCCTTGTCCAGATAGGCGGACTTGAGGTTGTCGAACACCGCTACGACGGCTTGTTCGTCATTGCTGCTGACGCGTTTGTCAGGATCGGCCGTATGGCCCCACTGGCGCACCAGGGGATCTTTCAGGGTATAGTCGAAAGGGTCGTAGTCGTGGACGGCCACCATCAGGCGGTTCGCGTCGGTATGGTCCTCCGGAAGTTTCAGGCCCTTGATGGTGAATCCGGGATTGGCCGCATAGCCGGGGATGCCCAGCCAGCGGGTGGCATTGTTGCCCCCGGTTGCGCGGACGGCGTCCACGAATACCTGGTTCCACTCGTTGAGGACCTTGTACTGCGCATCGGGATTCTTCTTGAAATCCTCGCTCCAGCCCCATCCTCCGTCCTGGATCTCGTTGACCGACTCGAACACGAGCCAGTCGCCCTTGTCCTTGAACCGCTGTGCGATCTGCGTCCAGAGGGCTGCCATTTCGGCTTTCACCTTTTCGTTCCGGTCTGCATCCTTGTAGGCCTTGGAAATGTCCTGCCAGTGGGTTTCGTCGTGATGCGTATTCACGATGGCGACCAGTCCGGCCGTCTCCGCATACCCCACGATCTCCGCCACGCGGTCCAGCCATTTGTCCTCGATCCGATAGCCGGGGGCGGCGCCGACATGGCCCTCCCAGGTCACGCAGATCCGGACAGCCTTGAACCCGGCGGCCTTGACGCCGTTCATGGTAGCCTGCGTGCACTTGGGATTGCCCCAGGCCGTCTCTCCGGACACGCTGCCGTTGATGGCATCCATCTGGTTGCCCATGTTCCATCCCGGAGCCATCGCCTCGAACACGATTTCCGGCGTCAGGGCCGTCGTGGGAGCTACCGGGATGCTCGGGACGCCTTTCTGGGTCACGGGAATTGTCAGGTTCTGCTTGTCCCCCGCTACGCGGATGGACGTACTCCGGCTTCCGGTCCCGGTATTTTCACCCGCCGTAACGCTCAGTTTGAAGGTATTGGAACCGAACGAGCCCTCCTTCAGGCTGACCCAGGAATCGGTGCAGGATACTGTAGGTTTGATGGAGGTAGTAATGCTGACCTCCAGCGTACCGCCCGCTGTTTCGAAAACCAGTTCCGCGGGGTTGGACGCGAGTTTAACAGGGTCGGGCCTGCGCTCTTCTCCGCTGCAGGCTGTCAGTAGGAAGGCGGCCATCGCCGCCAGGCAGGTTTTCCAGAATACCATGGGGTGTGGTTAATGATCCATTTTTCAAAAATACTGATTTGCCCGTTAATCCACAAATATCCATTAAACTTTTTAAAAAAATGAGTACTTTTGCGAAAGGTTGGAAACCGATGGAACAGGACGAGAAATACATGCGGGAGGCCCTGCGCGAGGCGGGCGCCGCCCTCGCCGCGGGGGAAATTCCCATCGGCGCCGTCGTCGTGTGCCGCGGCCGGGTCATCGGCCGGGGGCACAACATGACCGAGCGGCTGCACGACACCACCGCCCACGCCGAAATGGTCGCCGTGACGGCCGCCACGGAAGCAATTGGCGGGAAGTACCTGACGGATTGCACTTTGTACGTCACGGTGGAGCCCTGTCCGATGTGTGCCGGAGCCCTGAACTGGGCGCAAGTGGGTCGTATCGTGTACGGCGCCATCGACCCGCGCAGGGGCTATTCCCTCTTTTCCCCCTCCCTTCTCCATCCCAAGACGCAGGTTACCGCAGGCGTGCTCGCCGACGAGTGCACCGCCCTCATGCAGGATTTCTTCCGATCAAAACGCTAGCCGATGGCCAAGAAACGCAAGATCGCGGGCGTGGATCCCGCCTACCTCGAAAAACAGAAAGCGGCCCTCCTGAGGAAGAACCGCTACGTGCTCTATTTCAATGACAGCGAGATGGCGGCCATCGACGAATACTGTTCCCGCTTCAAGGTCCACGCCAAGGCATCCCTTTTCCGCGAGGCCATCATGTCCAAGCTCCTCTCGGAGCTGGAGGAAAACCACCCGACGCTGTTCTGATTACAGCATCAGTCCGGCCTTCACCCGCTCCACCGTCTCCTGTCCTTTCAGCTTCTTCAGGATCGCAAGTCCGAAGGCGACGGCGTGTCCGGCTCCCCGGCCCGTAATGAGCCGCCCGTCCACGACGGTGCTCTCGGGCGTATAGATGGCGCCCTTCCCGATCATCGCGTCCTGAAAGCCCTCGAAACAGGTAAAACGCTTGCACTCGACGTCGTCCAGCTGGGAGAGGACGAGCCCCGGCGCCGCGCAGATGGCCGCGATGACACCGCCATCCGCATAACACTTACGCATCAGGGCCATGAGTTCCCTGTCGGCGGCAAGGTTCTTCGTGCCCGGCATTCCTCCGGGGAAAATCATCACCTGAGGCGTCTCCCCGTCGAAATCATCACGAGTCAGGTCCACGCTGACGGTGATTCCGTGGGAACTGGTCACGAAGGGATCCTCCGTGATGGAAACGGTCTGGACGTCCACGCCGCCCCGCAGCAGGACATCCCGGGTGGCGATGGCTTCCATGTCCTCGAAGCCGTCGGCCAGGAAAATGTATATTCCTTTCATCTTAGTTTCTGCGGCTGGCCATTGAGATGTAATACAGGAGCGTAGCCAGGGAACCGACCGCCGCGATCACGTAGGTGTAGGCGGCCCATTTCAGGGCATCCTGCGCCATCGGCTTGGTCTCGTAACTGACGATGCCGGCGCTGTCCAGCCACTTGACAGCACGGGCGCTTGCGTTGATTTCCACAGGCAGGGTGATGAAACTGAACAGGACCGTCAGGCCGAAAAGGCCGATCCCGATCCAGATCAGGGACGGGAACACGTTGATGAGCAGAACACCGGCCAGCAGGACCCAGGAGATCCAGCTGTTGGCGAAACTCACCACCGGAACCAGGGCGGAGCGCAGCCGGAGCGGCGCGTATCCGTTCGCGTGCTGGATTACGTGTCCGCACTCATGGGCGGCCACCGCCGCTGCGGCAACGGAACGTCCGTAATAGACGTCGTTGCTCAGGTTCACGGTCCGGGTCTCGGGATTGTAGTGGTCGGTGAGCTGGCCCTCGATGGAGACGATGTTCACGTCGCGGATGCCGTGGGCCTGGAGCATCCGGCTGGCGACCTCGGCCCCGGTCAGGGACGTGGGCACCTCCGAATACTTCTCGAAACGGCTCTTGAGGCGGGTCTGGATGAGCATGCTCAGGACCATCACCGCAATCATCAGGATCCAAATCATTGATGTTGACATATCCTTTCGTTCAAGTGTTATCAAACACAAAAATACACATTTTATAAAAATAGTCCGCCATTATTGCTAAATTTGCGACGCAATATGATGCGAGAGGACGATTTTTCCAGGCTGGAACTGGACCTGAAGGGATGTGAACGGAACTACCGCCACTTCCGCTCCCTGCTGGAGCCTTCGACGAAACTGCTGGTTCTCGTCAAGGCCAACGCGTACGGGCACGGCGCGGTGGAATTCGCCGCCATGATGCAGCGTGCCGGAGCGGATTACCTGGCCGTCGCCTATCCCGTCGAAGGCCTGGAGCTCCGGCAGAACGGTATCAGCCTCCCCATCATCGTCCTGACCGCCGGAACGGACTTCTTCCCCGAAATCATCCGCACCCGCATGGAGCCCAGCATCCCCAACCTGGAGACCCTGGAAGCGTTCTGCATCCATCTGCGGGAATGCGGGCTGAGCGACTATCCGGTCCATATCAAGCTGGACACCGGAATGCATCGCCTGGGTTTCATGACCTCGGAGCTTCCCGGCCTGCTGGATTTCCTCAAGGTCCATCCCGAAGTGAAGGTGAAATCCCTGTTCTCCCACCTCTGCGTGGCGGAAGACCCCGAGCAGGACGCATTCACGCTCAATCAGTTCCAGCTTTTCGAGCAGAATACTCAGGCCCTCATCGAAGGGCTTGGCTACGCTCCCCTGAGACACATCCTCAATTCTGCCGGCATCGAACGGTTCCCGCAGTATCAATATGACATGGTACGGCTGGGAATCGGCATCTACGGCGTAAGCGCCCTGCCGGGCGTGGAGCTCGCACCGGTTGCCTCCCTCAAGTGCAAGATCCTGCAGATCAAGCATCTCCGCGAGGGGGATACCATCGGCTACGGCCGCTGGGGCAAAGCGGGCGCCGGCACGGTCATCGCCACCATCCCGGTGGGCTATGCCGACGGCATCGACCGGCATCTGGGCCGCGGAAAGGCCTCTTTTTCCGTGAACGGTCACCGTGCCCCCACCATCGGCAACATCTGCATGGACATGTGCATGCTGGACATTACGGGCATCGACGCCAAGGTAGGCGATACCGTCACCGTCTTCGGGGCGGACCCGACAGTGTCCGAACTGGCCGACATCCTGGGAACGATCCCCTACGAAATCCTATCCTCCATCCCCCGCCGGATCGAACGCATCGTCATCCGATAAAAAAAGCGCCCCGGGAAAGGACGCTTCTGGAAAGTTGAGATGTAGAGATTCGAACTCTAACTGAGGGAACCAAAATCCCTAGTGCTACCATTACACCACATCTCACTGTCGGACCGCAAAGGTACGCTTTTTTTCGGGAACTGCAAACGCTACAGCTGCAGATAGCGGTGCTCGACGATCCCCTTCCTGCCCACCTGCACGACATACGGGAGGGCGGACAGGTCAAAGGTGTCCAGCAGCAGCTGCGCTTCCGCCGGCCAGGATGTGAAAAGGTCGTCCATGTTGACCAGCAGCACTTTGGAACGGTTGTCCGCCAGCGTGCGTGCGGCGGTAAGGGTCTCTTCGCAGCGGCCGCAGCCGGGGGTGTAGAAGACCAGGTAATCCGCTTTCCGGATGGCGAAAGATCCCTTCCTGGACGCTTTCCGGAACAGGCAGGGCTTCCGAAGGAACTCGCCGTGGACCTTCAGCGCAGGAAGCTGGCTCCCGACCGGGGTCCGGCCCAGGAGATCCTTCATCATCAGGGCCATCGAAACGACCTTGGACGTGTCCTCAGGCGTGGTCCAGATACCCTCCACCCCGGTGATGTACTTGTCGATGAACAGCCGGGTTCCTTCCTTGTACACCTCTCCCGTCCGGGAAGAAAGCCAGTAAAGAAGGTCGCCTTCCATATGCTTGTATTCCTCCACGGAACCTTCCCCCAAAGTGCGTTCGGCAACGTATCCGGCCACTTCCAGCACGTCGGAGGCTTCCAGGCTGTCGCCATATCCGGCGAATACCTTGTCGAAGAGTTCTGTTCCCTCCCGGGTGCCGTACACATACTCATCTCCCCCCGAAAGGCGATCCGTGAGGAGGGCCAGGGCCGGCGTATCCAAACCCCTTCCAAGAATGGTCCCGTCCGGGCCGATGAGGAACATCCGGGGCGTCTGAAGCACTCCGTACTTCCGCTGATAGTCTGAATCCATGTCCGGATCCCAGGCGTGGACCAGTCCGGGAGCATCCAGCGAAGAAGACCGGTATTCCTCCCAGTCTTCCGGCTCAATGCCCGTATAGACCACCACGGTCGTCAGCGGAAAATCCGTCTCTTTCAAGAACTTGCAAAGACGCGGCGTCTCCAGCCGGCAGGTCGAACAGGAAGTGTCGAAGAAATACAGGACCGTATAGGACCCGGGCACGGGGACGTCCACTTCGTTTCCGTCGGGGTCGAGCAACGACAGCCGCGGCGCTTCCGCACCCAGCAGCGCATCCCGGTTGAACATGGCGAACACCTTGGCATCCAGCAGGTCCATCTCCGAGTGCATCGGAACCTTACCGGGAATGAACCAGGTATCCGCAAGGTGGACGGCGACCCCGTCCTCCCCCATGATCCTGGACCGGAGGAAATGGTCGTACAGTTTCAGGGCTACGAACTGCCGCACGAGCGAATCCTGGCAGGACTCGATCAGGAAGTCGCATTCGGCGTTCTGGACGGCGACCGGTTCCCCGGCAATCGCCGCGAGGTACTCTTCCAGTTTGGCGCCCAGCGCATCGTACTGCGGATCCTGCGCCCACAGCATGAAAGCGGCAAAAAGGGCCGCCAGCACCGTCAGAAGGCGTTTCATAGCTCCACGCCCTCCGGGATGAAGGCCGAATAATCGCCCTTGTGCTTGAGGATGTCGCGCACCGCGCTGGAGGAAATGTGCGCGAACTCCTGGGCCGTCGGAATGATGATGGTCTCGATGTCCGGGGCCAGCCGGCGGTTCGCGTCGGCGATGGACCTTTCGGTCTCGAAATCGATCATGTTCCGGACGCCGCGGACGATGTGGTGGATGCCCAGCTCGCGGCAGGTGTCGATGGTAAGGTTGTCATACTGGATGACGGAGACGCCTTCTAGTCCCTCCGTCGCCTGACGGATGATGGAGAGGCGCTTGTCCATATCGAAAAAGCCGCGCTTGTCCTGGTTGATACCGATGGCGACGACCACTTCGTCGAACATCGTGAGGGCGCGCTTGAGAATGTTCAGATGGCCGGCCGTAAACGGGTCGAACGAGCCGGGAAAGAGGGCTTTGGTTTTCATAACTGCCAGTCAATGGGGGTCTTTCCTTCGGAACGGAGGATGTCGTTGGTCTTGGAGAAATGGCGGCAGCCGAAAAAGGCCCCGCCGGCGAGCGGAGACGGATGGGCCGCCATGAGCACATGATGCCGCGTGGTGTCGATGAGAGCGGCTTTCCCCTGGGCGAATCGGCCCCACAGGAGGAAGACCACGCCGTCGCAGCGGTCGGAAACGGTCCGGATGACCGCATCCGTGAATTCCTGCCAGCCGATGCGGCTGTGGGACGCCGGAGAACCGGCCTGCACCGTCAGGACGGAGTTCAGCAGGAGCACGCCCTGCCGGGCCCAGGGCTCCAGGTCCGGACTGCCGCTCATGGGGATGCCCAGGTCGTCGCCGATCTCCCGGAAGATGTTCTTCAGGGAAGGCGGAGCCTGGACGCCCTGCGGGACGGAAAAGCAAAGGCCCATCGCCTGGCCGGGCCCGTGGTACGGGTCCTGGCCCAGGATGACGACCTTCACTTCCGGAAGAGGGGTGAGTTCGAATGCCTTGAATATCTGGCGTCCGGGCGGATAGATCACTTTCCCGGCCGCTTTCTCCCGGTGGAGAAACTGCACCAGGGAACCGAAATACGGCTTGTCGAACTCAGGCTGAAGGGCTTCCTTCCAGGTCTGTTCTATCTTGACGTCCATCTAAAAGATCGCTTCGATCACTTCCGTGATGTCTTTCACATAGACAAAGGTAAGTCCTTTTACGTAAATTTCCTTGATATCCTCGATATCTTTGCGGTTTTCCTCGGACATCACGATGGTATGGACCCCTGCCCGCTTGGCGGCCAGGATCTTCTCCTTGATGCCGCCCACAGGGAGCACACGGCCGCGGAGGGTCATTTCGCCCGTCATGGCGATCCCGCTCTTCAGGGCCTGTCCGCGGAGGGCGGAGACCATGGAACTGACCATGGTGATGCCGGCGGAAGGGCCGTCCTTGGGCACCGCGCCTTCCGGCACGTGGACGTGGATGTCCTTCTCCATGAACTGGTCGGTGGTCATCTGCGCCAGCTCCGGATGAGCCTTGATGTACTGCCAGGCGATCTGGGCCGACTCCTTCATGACGTCTCCCAGATTGCCGGTCATGGAAAGGACGCCCTTGCCCTTGGAGACGGAACTCTCGACAAAGAGGATTTCGCCGCCGAGCTCGGTCCAGGCAAGTCCGGTCACCACGCCCGGGGCTTCGTTGCCCTTCTGGGTATCGTGGAAGGCCGTCGGAAGACCCAGGTATTCACGCAGATGCTCCTTCTTGATCTCCGTGGGACATTCCTCGCCAAGGGCGATCTTCTTCGCCGTCACGCGGGCAATCTTCGCGATCTGCTTCTCCAGGCCGCGGACGCCCGACTCGTGGGTGTATTCGTCGATGATGTCCGCCAGGCAGTCCTCGTCGATCCGGAACCCGTCCTTCTGCAGTCCGTGTTCCTCCAACTGCTTGGGAACCAGGTATTTCTTGGCAATCTCCAGCTTCTCTTCGGCCAGATATCCGGTCACGTTGATCATCTCCATGCGGTCCTTCAGGGCCGGCTGGATGGTGGATATGCCGTTCGCGGTGGTGATGAACAGGACATTCGACAGGTCATAGTCGATGTCCAGGTAATTGTCGTGGAAGGTCCCGTTCTGCTCCGGGTCCAAGGCCTCCAGCAGCGCACTGGAAGGGTCGCCCTTGAAGTCGGAGGAGAGCTTGTCGATCTCGTCCAGGACGATGACGGGATTGGAGGTCCCCGCCCGCAGGATGCCGTTCAGGATCCGGCCGGGGAGGGCGCCCACATAGGTCTTCCGGTGGCCGCGGATCTCCGCCTCGTCGTGCATGCCGCCCAGGGAGATGCGGACGTACTTGCGTCCCAGGGCACGCGCCACGCTCTTTCCGAGGCTCGTCTTGCCCACGCCGGGAGGACCGTACAGACACAGGATCGGCGATTTCATGTTCCCCTTCAGCTTGAGGACAGCCAGGTATTCGATGATGCGGTCCTTCACCTGGTCCAGGCCGTAATGGTCCTCGTCCAGCACCTGCTGGGCGTGCTTCAGGTCCAGATTGTCCTCTGACATCTCGCCCCAGGGAAGGTCCAGCATGAACTGGATGTAGTTGAACTGGATGCTGTAGTCCGGGGTGGAGGGATTGTATTTCTCCAGCCGGGCCATCTCCTTGTCGAAGATGGCGCGGACTTCCTTCGACCATTTCTTCTCGTCGGCCCGGGCGCGGAGTTTCGCGAATTCTTCGCCGTCGTCCATGCCCAGTTCCTCCTGGATGGTACGCAGCTGGTTGTTCAGGTAGTATTCGCGCTGCTGCTGGTCGATGTCGCTCTTGACCTTCTGGTTGATCTCCTGCTTGATCTGGAGAAGCTGCACCTGGGTATCGAGCACCTTCAGGAGCTCCATTCCCCGGTCATACAGGCCGTCGATCTCCAGCAGGCGGAAACGGTCGTCGAAATTCTCCACCTCGATGGTGGTGGCGATGAAATTCACCAGGAACGAGAAATTGTCGATGGCCTTGAGGGCACCGACCGCCTCTTTCGGGGCGAAGGAAGAGGAACGGATCACCTGCGCCGCCCGCTCCTTCAGGGCGTCGGACAGGACGCGGATCTCATTCTCGTCCTCCTTCGGGGCGATGTCTTCCACATAGGTGACCCGGGCCACCATGAACGGGTCGTTCTGGAGGACGGATTCCAGGCAGAAACGCTTGAATCCCTGCAGGATGGCCGTCAGGGAGCCGTCAGGCATCTCCAGGGTCTTGACCACCTTGCACACGGTGCCATGGTCGAACATGTCCTTCCCGACAGGGTCTTCGACCGTCACGTCCAGCTGGGGGACGGCGCCCAGGACACCGTCGCCGGACTCCACCTCGCGGATGACGCGGATGGATTTTTCACGGCCGATCGTCACAGGGAAGACGGTCCCGGGGAAGATGACGGCATTCCTCAGGGCCAGGATGGGAAGGGCGTCCGGAAGCTGGGATTCATCCAGCTGGAGGATGCTTCCGTCGCCGATCACCGGCATGATATTCACTTCAACGCCCGGATGGGCGGACATTTCATTAAAGTCTTTCATCTACGATACGGGTTAGGGATATGACAATTTGTCATACCCGGTCACTACTTTGATCCGGGCAATATTATTGTCAATCTCCGTGCCACGGCGGAAAAAGGTCCTCCAGGCCACCCTGCCGGCGGAAAAACGCCCAAAAATCGAATGTAAATCTTTGATTTTTGAAAAATTACATCTAATTTTGCAAATCAATCTACTTAAACGATTGAAAGACTAACGAATAAAACCTAATTAATTATGACAAAGGCAGAGATCGTCAACGAGGTTGCGAAGTCGACCGGAATTGAGAAAGTACAGGTTCAGAACGTGATCGAAGAGTTCACCAAGGTGGTCAAGGAATCCATCATCGCCGGCCAGCCGGTTTACCTCCGTGGATTCGGCAGCTTCATCGTGAAGCACCGCGCCGAGAAGGCCGCCCGCAACATCACCAAGCAGACCACGATGACCATTCCCGCTCACAACATTCCGGCATTCAAGCCCGCCAAGGTCTTCATCAATGCTGTCAAGGAGAAATAATCTTTAACCTTTTATCATTATGCCTAGCGGTAAGAAAAGAAAAAGACATAAGATGGCGACGCACAAGCGTAAAAAGCGCTTGCGCAAGAACAGACACAAGAAGAAGTAATTCTTCGCCCGTGTCTGCCATTTTAGCAGTCTGCTGAAAGCAAAGGGCTCGCCGGAGGTTCCGGAAGCCCTTTTGTCTTAGTCCAAAACCCAAAATTTCCTGATGGAGTCTGAAAAACCCGACAAGGACCTGATCGTCGATGTAACATCGACGGAAGTACACATCGCCCTGATGGAGAATCACCGGCTGATCGAGTACAACACGGAGTCCAGCACTGGGAACAAGTTCACGGTAGGTGACGTACACCTGGGAAAGGTGAAGAAAATCCTCCCGAACCTCAATGCTGCCTTCGTCGATATCGGGGACAAGAAGGAAGCCTTCATCCACTATCTGGACCTGGGATTGTTCTTTTCCGCCTTCGACCAGTTCGTGCGGGAATCCAACCAGAACACCAATCTGAACGACCTCTATTCAAGGATCGAGATCGGAAAGCCCCTCCCCAAGGAAGGCCGAATCGAAGAGATCCTGAAACCCGGCCAGATGATTGTCGCCCAGATCGTGAAAGAGCCGATATCCACGAAGGGATCACGACTGACTGCGGAAATTTCGTTGGCAGGACGCAACATTGTCCTTCTCCCGTTCGCCGACAAGGTGAGCATCTCCCAGAAGATCGGGTCGAAAGAGGAGAAGCGTAGACTTGAAACGCTTGTCAGGAGCATCCTCCCCAAGAACTACGGAGCCATCATCCGTACGGCCGCCGAAGGAAAGAACGCGGCCACACTCGTGGGAGAGACCAAGTCCCTCATTGAAAAGTGGGAGAGCTCCTGGAAGAAGATCGCCCGGAACAAGAATGTCCAGCTGCTCTTCACCGAGTATAGCAAGACGACCACCGTCCTCAGGGACCTGCTGAACGATTCGTTCTCCAACATCTGGATCAACGATGAAAAGGTCTGCGACGAAGCCCGGAAGTACATCTCGCTCATTTCTCCCGAACAGGAGAAGATCGTGCACCTGTACGAAGGCAAGCAGCCCATCTACGACCACTTCGAGGTCACCCGGCAGATCAAGAGTTCCTTCGGAAAGGTGGTGCCGATGCGGCAGGGGGCCTATCTTGTGATCGAGACGACGGAAGCGCTGAATGTGATCGACGTGAACAGCGGCATCCGCACCAAGACCAACGACCAGGAAGAGAATTCCTTCGAGGTCAACAAGATCGCCGCGGAAGAGATCGCAAGGCAGCTGCGGCTCCGCGATATGGGAGGCATCGTGATCGTGGACTTCATCGACATGGAGTCGAACGACCACAAGAACGCCCTCCACAAGTACATGCAGGAGCTGATGGAAAATGACAGGGCCAAGCACAACGTGCTGCCGCTGACCAAGTTCGGGCTGATGCAGATCACCCGCCAGCGGATCCGCCCGGTGACGGAAATCAACACCATGGAGCAGTGTCCCGTGTGCCACGGCACCGGAAAGATCCACTCCAGCGTGGTGATCGACGAGGAGATCGAACGGAAAATCGCCTATTACGTCATCGAGAAAGGATACAAGAACCTGACCCTGAAAACCGGTCCGATCCTGGGCGCCTACCTCAAGCGGGGCTTCTTCAACTCCTTCCTGAGCAAATGGAGGAAGCACTACAAAGTCAAGCTGGACATCGAAGAATCCACCGATTTCTCCGTCCTGCAACACGAAATGTACAACGAGAAAGGAGAGAAGCTCGAATAGGGCTTCTTTCTTTTTTTACCGCTTCCGGACCAGGGCTGCGACCAGAAGCAGAAGGAACACGAAGACGGAAAGCCGGCCGACGACGTCGCCGGTACGGACGAAGAAGGTCTCCCGGTCACTGAGATTCACCGTGCCTTTCAGAACGGCAGGTTCCCACCAGGCGGTGCGTACCAGGATACGGCCTTTCTGGTCGATGAAGGCCGAAATGCCCGTGTTCGCGCAGCGGGCGATGTCGCGGCGGGTTTCGATGGCCCGGAGGCGGCTGTAGTTCAGGTGTTGCCGGTAACCCGGCGTATCACCCCACCAGGCATCGTTCGTGATGACGGTAAGAAGACGCGCCCCTCTCCGGACATACTCCGCACAGTGCTCTCCATACACGGATTCATAACAGATGGCACAGCCCACGGGAGTATCTCCCCTGAACACCAGGTTGGACACTTCCTGCTGCCCTACGCAACGTCCGGCCACTCCCCCCAGCAGGTTATCGTCGATGGGACCGAGGACCGACGGATACGGAAGCATCTCCACCCCGGGGACCAGCTTGGACTTCTGGTACAGCCCGTAACGGCCGGCGGAATCCAGGATGATGGCCGAGTTATGGGTCTCGTACCAGGCATCGTCTCCGAGCCGGCGCGCATTGGCCGAAGGCCGCTCCGCCTGTTCATAACGCGTCCAGGAAGAGGCGCCGAACAGGATCTCAGCATCGGGATGTTCCCGCAGGAAAGCCTGGAAACGCTGGAATGTCCTCCCGGACGGGACGTCATTGCAAAGTACGTCGGGCGTGAACGTTTCCGGAGCAAGCAGGAGAACAGGACCTTCCGCCCCCTGAAGCCCCTGCCGGAACTGCTCGAGCAGGACCACGTTCTGCTGGTCCTGTGTCAATCCGCCGAATTTATGGTATGGGTCGAAATCAGGCTGGCCGATGACGACCTGCACCGGATCGTCCGTTTCCTCATAGCGGGCTCCGAGGACGGCGGACCAGACGATGGGCCCGAAGAGGGCCATGGCCGTTCCGGTCAAAGCGGCCACACGCGCCTTGCCGTTCCAACGGTCGGAAAAACGGCCGTCGGACATGGCTACCATCAGCCCGAAAAAGGCCAGGGACACCGCCCATACCCAGAGCGAACCGCCCAGGGTACCCGTCACTTCGTACCACTGCACCAGGACCGTCGTATCCGCAAAGGCGTTGCCCAGCACCAGCCAGGGCCAGGAAATCTGCGCCACCGTCAGGTAATACTTTTCCCACGCAATCCAGGCGGCGGCCAGGAACAGGAAGGGAACGGAACCTTTCATCCGGCGCTTCACCCAGCGGAAAAGGCCGAATACCAGCGACATCTGGAGGGCATTCGCCAGGATGGCGAAGATACCTCCCCCGACCGTGGCGTTGCATACCCAGAAGGTCGTGGCGGCATTCCACGCGACGAATGCACCATAGTGCCACCACCAGAAATGCTTCATTCCGGTTTCCGAAGCGATCCGCTCCATGCACAGCAGCGGAATGAATCCGAACAGGGCCAGGAAACCGCATCCTTTCACCAGGAAAGGAAGACTCATCAGCAGGACGAAAACAGCCGCCAGGCACAATAAAACGAGGGAACGGTTCTTCATATCTTCGCAAAGATACTCCCTTTCAGGCGGATTTCCAAGGATCACTCCAGCAGATCCAGGAAGCGCCGCGCCCGTTTGGGACCCAGTTTCAGGATCTTGTCAATCATCCGTTTCTTCCTGGAATAGACGGTATTGACCCCGACTCCGGTCAGTTCGGAAACCAAAGGAGCGTCGAACCCCACTGCAAAACAACAGTACAGGACGACCTCGTCGTCTCCCAAAGAAGGAACCGAGGACCTGAGGTCCCTGATGAGATGGTCGGAATGCTTGTCCAGGAATCTGACGAGCCGGTCCATCCTGGATGTATTTCCGCATGCTTCCTTCCAAATCTCCCTGAGTTGGTTGGTTCCGGCGGTTCCTGTAGTCAGATAAGTGTAGTATAGTTTTCCCAAAAGCCGGAAGGAATTCCGGATCAGGAACTTATTCTCCTTCCGAAAAACCGAGAGCCTCTCTTCACGGATGCGTACCTTACGGTTCAGCGAATGGATCTTGTTCTCCAGAGTGTGCAAGACTCGCAAGTCTGTCATAGCTGTCCAGGACGAAAGAGCGCGACCGCCGACTTCTAGAGGACCTCTTGGCAGGTCATAGGAAAAGAAGGCACGTCGCGCTCCAGCGCGCTGCCTCCCAAGTTGCTTCCTGCTCCTATGATTAACTTGCCAAGATCCTCTAACAGGAGAACACAGGAAGCATATAGATGACTGTGATTGTCAGGTATGTGATGCAAAGATAATCATTTTCGGACATTGTCCACCGAAAATGCGCATCAAATCCCTACAAAGCCCTGACGGCTGCCTCTTTGACCATTGAAACACCGGAGTGACCTGTTTTCCTTTTCTTTTCCATAGTTTTTCACGTTTGTTAGTAGGTTTTCCACAAAACTATGTCAATTCATGCTAATTTCCCAGAGTCTGTCGGTTCTATTTTCTTGCATCGTAAAAATATATCAATCAATTGATTATGTAATTCCAGGACAATTCTTAATCACAATTGTGACATAGGGTTCCCCACTTTTGCATCCCCTCAACGGCTAAAGAAGGATTTCTTCCGGCGCAAGAAAAAAACGGAACAGTTCGCGTATTTTTCCTTATATTTGTGAGTTAATTGGCAAAGCATATGGCAAAGAAAGATACGGCGAAAACAAAAAAGGGCATCCTGTCCAACTGGATCGTGCGGAACCTGGTCCTGGCCGTCCTGATGGTCATCGGCCTCCTCCTTGCCGCGCAACTGGGCATGGGACTCATCACCCGGCACAACCGGACCGTGGCCGTCCCGGACTTCACCAACATGACCGTAGCCGAAGCGCAGCAACTGGCCCGCGACTCCCACGTCGGGGTCAAGGTAACCGATTCCGTGTTCATCCGCAGGCTGGGCGCCGGCGTCGTGTACCGGCAGGCGCCCAAGGCGGGCGCGACCGTCAAGAAAGGACGCAGCATCTTCCTGACCATCAATTCCATCGTCCCCAAGAAAGTCGTCATGCCCAACCTGCTGGGCTATTCCCTCAGCGAGGCGCGTTCCGAACTGAACAACCGCGGCCTGGCTCTCGGGAAACTGAATTATATCCAGGACATCGCCACCAACAACGTGCTCAAGCAGTCCGTCCGCGGCCGCACCGTCCGGGCGGGCGACCTGGTCATCAGCGGCTCCGAAGTGGACCTGACCCTGGGCCTCTCCAACGATGAGCGGGCAACCACGAAGGTTCCGCGCGTCATCGGTCTGAAATACGTCCGTGCCGTTGACGCCCTGCACGACCGCTACCTCAATGTGGGCCGCGTCCGTTTTGACAGCGGCATCCGAACCTATGCCGATTCCGTGAACGCCGTCGTCTACAGGCAGGACGGCCTGGGCACCGCCAGGACCTACGGCTCCCCCGTCAACATCTATCTGACCCTCGACCCCGAAAAGATCCCGGCCGAATAATGTCCGCCCTTGACGAAGAGCTTCTTCTCCCGCAGGAAGACGAGCAGGAGATGTTCGAGCATTTCCGCCTGGTCGCCGACAAGGGCCAGGCGCCGCTCCGCGTGGACAAGTTCATCACCACCCATCAGGAAGACACCTCCCGGAACCGGGTCCAGCAGGCCATCAAGCTGGGGTATGTCCTGGTGAACGACAAGCCGGCCAAGGCCAATACCATCATCCGCCCCTGCGACGTCATCAAGTTCGTGATGCCCTACCAGCGGCGCGGCGTGGAGATCCTGCCGGAGAACATTCCCCTGGACGTCGCCTACGAGGATGAGGATGTCCTCGTCATCAACAAGCCCGCCGGGATGGTCGTCCATCCGGGACACGGCAATTACACCGGAACGCTGGTGAACGCCCTCGCCTATTATCTCGGGATCTCCCAGGGACCGGATGGCGAGGACGAGCGGCTGGGCGTCCTGGTCCACCGCATCGACAAGGACACGAGCGGCCTGCTGGTCGTCGCCAAGAACCCGCAGGCACAGGCCCACCTTGCCGACCAGTTCTTCGTCCATTCCATCGACCGCGTCTATACGGCGGTGGTCTGGGGCAACATCGCCGAGGATGAAGGGACCATCGAAGGGACCATCGGCCGGGACCCGAATGACCGCCTCCGCTTCCGGGTCTTTGATGATCCGGAAAAGGGGAAGTGGGCTGTCACGCATTGGAAAGTACTGGAACGGTATGGGTTCATTACGGTGGTGGAATGCCGCTTGGAAACCGGCCGTACGCACCAGATCCGCGTCCATATGGCCTCCATCGGGCATCCCCTCTTCAACGACGAGCGGTATGGCGGTTCCGAAATCCGCCAGGGCACCATCTACACGAAATACCGTCAGTTCATCCAGAACTGTTTCGCCATCTGCCCCCGCCAGGCCCTCCACGCCCGCACCCTCGGGTTTACGCATCCCCGCACCGGGGAGCGCATCTTCCTGGAGGCGCCCCTGCCGGAAGACATGACCGCCCTGATCGAAAAATGGCGGTCGTATGTCACGACCGCCATCCGTTAACCTAGAAAGGACGGAAACCGCCGCCCATGCCGCGGCCTCCACCGAAGCCGCCACGGCCGCCTCCGAAACCGCCCATGCCTCTGCCGAAACCGCCCATGCTGCCGTTCCGGCCTCCGAAGGAACCGAAGCGCCAGGTGAAGGACAGCATGATGTACCGGCCGATGGAGAGCGAACGCGTCTCCTGATAGTAGTTCTCGGTCTGGCTCGTGCTCAGGCTTCTGCGCTGGCCCAGGATGTCGAAGGCATTCAGGGAAATCGTCGCGGAGTTGTGGATGACCGGCAACGAAAGGCCAGCGTTCCAGATCAGGCGGGAAGGCTGGTCGGTCTTGTAACCGTTGTACCAGTTATAGTTCGCATCGGTCGTGAACTGAAGGCCGGTATAGCCGATGGTCCAGTTGACGGAAGCGCCCACGGAATTGTTCCAGGTGATGTTCTCGTCCGTGCCTTCCTTCTTGATGCTGTACCAGGGCTTGGAGAAACGCGCACCGCCGTTCACGGTGAGTTCCAGGTCGTCGCTGCGGTAGTTCAGGCGCAGCCGCTCCCGAACGCTCAGGCTTCGGGTCGTGTTGGGGATGAAGTCGTCCGCCTTCTCCATATCGGGATAATCTTCCAGGAACTTGTCATAGTCGAACGACGTTTTCTCCGTGTTCTTCCAGTATTTCTCCATCTCCAGCGTGGACTGTCCCATATAGCTGCTGGACTTGGAATAACTGATATTCGAGTTGTTGGAAATGGAGAAGTTGGACTTCGCGATCGGGGCGTTGACCATGATCCGGGCACTTCCGTTGTAAGAGTTCCTTCCGTTCACCGGGAAAGAATACTGGCGACCCGTCTCATCGTACCAGCTGGCGTTGACGATCGGATTCTGGCCCACGCCTCCCTGCATGTTCAGCCGGGCGGTGAAGAAGGTCTCTTTGTTCGTATACTCCCACTCCAGCCGGCCGTTGTGGTTGAAATAGGGCTTGAGGTCCGGGTTACCGAGGGCCATCGACAACGGATTGGAGTTGTCCAGCACAGGCATCAACTGCGAGGTGGAAGGCTGTCCGCTGCGGCCGTTGTAGAAAACGCGGATATTCGAGTTCTCGTTGAAGTCGTAGAAGAGCATCGCCCGGGGCGCCCAGTTGCGGACCTTGTTGTCATAGGGCTTTCCGTTGGTCTCGTTGTGCTGGTTCTGCGGATTCAGGGACACGCCCAACTGGGCGCGGACATCCCCTTCCTGATACATGAGGGAGACTCCGGCGCTCTGGTTGATGTTGCGGTTCAGGATCGTATTGGAATAGGCCTGGTCCTTCTCGCCGTCCTTGACGTACTCCATCGTATGGGCATTCACGTCATAGTTGTAGGCGCCGTCGTTGTTGTACACATCCTTCACGGAGTTTGACAGGCTGTAGTTGTACGAATAGCTGCCCTCCACATAGAATCCAGCGCCCAAAGGCTCCGTATAGACGAGACGGGCACCCGCACTCCGCGTCCTGGAACTCTGGTCCACGCGCTGGTTCACCAGGGCGGCCGGAGCACCGGCGAAAGTCTGGGTGACCGACTGGTTGAAGCCGTCGGAGTGGTTGTTGGACAGGTCCCAGTTCATATTCACGGACACGGTACGTCCGGGAATGCCCAGACGTTGGCGGAAGAGGAGGAAACCGTTCGTCCGCCAGTTGTTGTTCCTGCCGTAGTTCTTGGAGAAACCCTGGTTCGTATGGCTGCGCTCGCCGTTCCGCTCCGTCCACGTATCAAAGACCTGCGACTGGTCGTAGGAACCGTTGCTGAAATTGAACTGCGGCTGGAACAGGATGGAGGTATTCTCGGAGAACTTGTGGTCCAGGCGGACGCCCACACGGTGACCGTCATTCGCCCGGAGGCTGGAACTGTAGTTGGTGGGGTTCCCGTTTTCATCCTGGGTATCCTGGATCTGTACGGACCCGTCCGGCAGATAGGTTTCCTTGTAGGTTTCCTGGCGGGAATTGGTCTGGGAACCGCTGTACATATAGTTTCCGGAAAGCTCCATCTTATTGTCCAGCAGGTCGTAAGCCGCATTCACGCCGCCCATCCAGGAGGTCGTGATACCGCCGCCGAAACCGCCGAAGCCGCCGAAACCGCGGCCGCCGCCCATCATCTGGCCCATCATGTTTCCGCCCATGTTGGTAAAGCCCATGCCGGCGGCGCCATTGTTCGCGTTGCCGATGAAACTCAGCTGCGAACTGTCCGTGAAGCGGCCCACCATGGCGTTTCCATTGAACCGCCAGTCGTTCAGTTCGTTCTCCTTCGAAGGAATGTCATGGCCGGCGCCGCCGGTCACGTTGCCGAACATACCGTTCATCATGTTCTTCTGGACGCTCAGGTCGATGATGGTCTCCTCATTGCCGTCGTCGATGCCGGTAAATTCGGCCTGCTCGGACTTCTTCTTCACGACCTTCACCTTCTCGATCATCTTCGCAGGAAGATTCTGGGAGGCAAGCTGCGGATCATCCAGGAAGAAGGTCTTGCCGTCGATGGTGATCTTGGTGATCGTTTCGCCGTTCGCCGTAATGGTTCCGTCGTCGTCCACCTCGACTCCGGGAAGCTTCTTCAGGAGGTTGACGAGCATGTCCGTATCGGTGGTCTTGAAAGAGGACGCATTGTACTCCACCGTATCCTTCTTGATGATGATCGGATTACCGGTGGCGGTGACGGAAGCGGCATCCAGGACCTCCTGGTCCAGTTCCATCTTGATGACGCCGAGGTCGAGGGCTTCCTTCACTTCCACAAGCTGCTCAAAGGGCTTGTAGCCCATGAGTTCCGCCTTGAACGTATACTTCCCCACCCGGACCTTCTCCACGACAGCCTTACCGTCATGGTCGGACAGCGAATACTTGGCGTTTCCCTTCTCAGGGGTCAGCGAAACGGTAGCGAAGCCGACGGGTTCTCCGGAGGAAGCGTCCTCCAACTTGACTGTGACATTGTAGTGCTGGGCAGAGAGCGCCAACGAGGCGAACAGGGCAACCAGAGCGATCAGAAACCTTCTTAAAGTCATAAAAAACACAATACGCCCTTTCGGGCCATTCACAACCGTATTAGACTCCGCGCGCACGCGAAGGTTTAAACAGAAATGAAAAAATTATTTAATTCTGTCGGGATGGTCCTTGAGGAACTGCTCCCATCCTCCCTTCCCTTTCACGGAAGCGATCGGATTCGAGGTCTCGAAATGGTGACAAAGGGCGATGGCCAGGGCGTCGGTCGCATCCAGGTGCTCGGCCTTCAGACGTACGCCGAGGGTTTTTTCCAGCATCAGGCTCACCTGTTCCTTGGAGGCCGCGCCATTGCCGACGATAGCCTCCTTCGCCTTGCGGGGGGCATATTCCGTCACGGAGGATACCCCGGATTCGAGGGCGGCGATGATGGCGGCCCCCTGGGCGCGGCCGAGCTTCAGCACGACCTGCGCATTCTTGCCGTAGAACGGCGACTCAATGGCCAGTTCGTCCGGATGGTACGAGCGGCACACCTGCGAAATGCACTCGTGGATGGCACGGAGCTTCGTATAGGCGTCCTCCTCCTTCCGGAGGTCCAGGATGCCCATATCCACGTACTCCGCTTTCTTGCCGACGGCACGGATGACCCCGAAACCCAACAGGCGGGTTCCGGGGTCGATGCCGAGTATGATGCGCTCCTTATCCAATGCGGTCGAAGCCGGTGTAGGGACGGAGCACTTCCGGAATCTCGATGTAGCCATCCTTCTGGTTGTCTTCCAACAGGGCGGCGACCACTCTCGGAAGAGCCAGGGAGCTACCGTTCAGGGTGTGGGCGAGCTGGGTCTTCCCGTTCTCGTCCTTATACCTGAGTTTCAAGCGGTTGGCCTGATAGCTCTCAAAGTTGGAGACGGAGGAGATTTCCAGCCAGCGTCCCTGTGCGGCCGACCAGAGTTCGAAGTCGTAGGTAATGGCGGAGGTGAAGCTCATGTCCCCGCCGCACAGACGGAGGATGCGGTAGCGCAGGCCCAGGTCCTGGACCAGCTTTTCCACATGGGCGATCATCTCGTCCAGGGCGGCGTAACTGTTCTCGGGCTTCTCGACACGTACGATCTCCACCTTGTCGAACTGGTGCAGACGGTTCAAGCCGCGGACATCCTTGCCATAGGAACCGGCCTCGCGGCGGAAGCAGGGCGTATAAGCCGTCAGCTTCTGCGGGAACTGGTCCGCGGAGAGGATTACGTCGCGGAAGATGTTGGTCACGGGGACCTCGGCGGTCGGGACCATATAGAAATCATCCACGGTCGCGTGGTACATCTGGCCTTCCTTGTCGGGAAGCTGGCCCGTACCGAAACCGGAGGCGGCGTTCACCATCACCGGAGGTTCGACTTCCTGATATCCTGCGGCCGTGTTGCGGTCCAGGAAGAAGTTGATGAGTGCGCGCTGGAGCTTGGCGCCCTTGCCCTTGTACACAGGGAAGCCGGCGCCGGTGATCTTCACGCCCAGGTCGAAGTCGATGATGTCGTATTTCTTCGCAAGTTCCCAGTGCGGAAGGGCGTTCTCCGGAAGGACCGGATCCTCACCGCCCATCTTCACGACCAGGTTGTCCTCGGCACCCTTCCCTTCCGGGACCAGGTCGCAGGGGAGGTTCGGAAGGAGGACGAGCTGCGCCTGCAGTTCGGCATTGTTCTCGTCGGCCTGCCGGAGCAGGTCGGTGGAGCGGGCCTTGAGGGCGGCGACTTCGGCCTTCGCGGCCTCGGCATCCTCCCTGCGGCCCTGCTTCATCAGGGCGCCGATCTCGGCCGCGGCCTTCTTCTGCCGGGCCAGCAGGGCGTCGGACTCGGTCTGGAAGGCCTTGCGGTTGTCGTCCAGGGCGATCACCTTTTCCACGATCGCGCGGGCGTCGAAATTCTTGACGGCGAGTTTCCGAATCACGTATTCGGGGTCGTCACGGAGCTGTTTGAGCGTAAGCATAGTCTTAAAAAGCAAAAAAGGAGGACCGTGCCCCGCGGGGCTGGCGTCCTCCTGTTTTCATCTAACGGGTCCTGCGGGATTAGTTCTCGAACGGAACTACGGAAACGAAGGACTTGTCGTCTCTCTTGCGGGTGAACTGGACGGTTCCGTCCACAAGGGCGTACAGGGTATGGTCCTTGCCCATGCCGACGTTCAGACCGGGATTGTGGGCAGTGCCCCTCTGACGGACGATGATGTTGCCGGCCTTCACGACTTCCGCGCCGAACTTCTTGATGCCGAGTCGCTTGGAATGGGACTCACGACCGTTCTTGGAACTGGATTGACCTTTCTTGTGTGCCATAGTTGTTTCCTCCTGAATTAAGCGATAGCGTCGATGTGGACCTTGGTGAGCTTCTGGCGGTGGCCATTCAGCGTCTGGAATCCCTTGCGACGGATCTTCTTGAACACGAGAACCTTCTTCGCCTTGGCGTCGTCATCCACGACGGTCGCCTTCACGACGGCTCCTTCCACATACGGAGTACCGACCTTCACGGCGCCGGCCTCATCGATGAGGAGCACCTTGTCGAACTCGACAGACTCACCGTTGTGAGCCTTCAGACGGTTCACAAAGATGTCCATTCCAGCTTCTACCTTGAACTGCTGGCTTGCAATGTCAACGATTGCGTACATTTCAATAAAACTTGTTAAAGTTTTCGACCGTAAGCGGGCGGGCACCGTGCCTGCCACTTCTGGAGCTCAGCGGCCATCTCACATTTTGGGACCGCAAAGATACGGATTTTTCCGACATTTGCAAAAATTTTCGCGCTTTCCCCCAAGAAAAAACTGGGGCATCTTGCACGGGCGGTTTTTTTTTACGATTTTTGAGGAATAGAGCAAACACTAAACCTGCCATCATATGGAAAAAACCCCCAACAACTGGAGTTTCGCGTCGGTCGGCGGAACCGTCCGCGTGAAGATCAATTCCGGGGCCGACATCGCCCGCCTGGGCGAGCTCGACCGCAAGATGTGGACCGTTCTCAGCTGCCCCGCCAAGAACCTGGAATTCGACCAGAAGACCCTCGAGATCCTGGATGCCGACCATGACGGGAACATCCGCGTGGACGAAGTCATCGCCGCCGCCCAGTGGGTTACCGGCGCCCTGAAGAATCCGGACCTGCTCCTTACCCGCGGTACGGAAATCCCCTTCTCCGAATTCAATGAGGAGAACCCGGAAGGAGCCCGGCTCCTCGCCTCCGCCAGGCAGATCCTCTCCAACCTCAAACTCGAAAAGGAGAGCATCTCCCTCGAAGATACGGCCGACCTTACGAAGGTCTTCGCCGACACGAAGTTCAACGGAGACGGCGTCATCACTCCCGCATCCGCTGAGGATGAGGCCCTCGCCGCACTCGTGACCACCATCACCGAGACCATCGGCAAGACCCCGGACCGCAGCGGTGCCGACGGTGTAACGGCCGACCAGATCGAAGCATTCTACACCGCCCTCGCCGACTATTCCGCCTGGAAGGCAGCCGGAACGAAGGATGTATTCCCGTTCGGCGACAAGACCGCCGACGCCCTCGCCGCATGCGAAGTCCTGAAGGACAAGGCAGCGGACTTCTTCATGCGCTGCAAGCTCATCGGTTTCGACGCCGCCACCGCCCCGGCCGTGGACGTGTCGGTGGAGAAGATCGGCGCCATCGAGGGCAACCTGGCCCTAGCCGGCTCCGCCATCGGCGAAGAGCCGCTGGCCAAGCCGTCCGCCGACGGCATCCTGCCGCTCGACGCCGTGAACCCGGCCTGGAAAGGCGCCGTGGAGGCCATGCGTGCACTCGTCTGCCCGGAAGCCAAGGAACTGACCGAGGCCCAATGGAATGAGATCCTGGGCAAATTCGCTCCCTACACGGCCTGGATGGGCGAAAAGAAGGGAGCCGAGGTGGAAGGACTGGGCATCGACAAGGTCAACGAACTGATCAAGGCCGGTCAGAAGGACGCTCTTCTGAAACTCGTCGAGGCCGACAAGGCCCTGGAAGAGGAGGCCCTTTCCATCGAAGCCGTGGACAAGCTCCTGCACCTGTACCACAACCTCTATGAGTTCCTGAACAACTATGTCGTCCTTGCCGACTTCTACGATCCCGACCGCAAGGCCATCTTCCAGGCCGGACGCCTGTACATCGACCAGCGCTCGACCGACCTCTGCATCCGCGTGGACGGCCCGAATCCCGACATTTCCGCCCTCAGCGGAATGTATATCCTGTACTGCGCCTGCAAGTCCGACAAGATGGGCAAATCGATGAACATCGCCGCCGTCCTCACCGATGGTGACGTGGACGGAATCCGTCCGGGGAAGAACGCCGTCTTCTACGACCGCGCCGGCAACGACTGGAGCGCCGTCGTGACGAGCATCGTGGAGAATCCGCTTTCCCTGCGCCAGGCCTTCTGGGCTCCGTACAAGAAGGCTGGCCGATGGATATCCGACAAGGTGGGCAAGATCGCATCCGACAAGGAGGCCAAGGGGGCCGGAACCCTTTCCAACATTACGGAAGGGGCCACCGCCGCTCCTACCGCCGGTGCGGACGCCGCCACCAAGGCCGCCCCGTTCGACGTCGCCAAATTCGCCGGCATCGCCGCCATGGTGACGATGGCCATCGCCGCCGTCGCCGGCGTACTCACGCTCATCATCAACGCCCTCAAGGGACTCACCTGGTGGCAGTGGATCATCCTCATCGTGGTCCTGATGCTCGTCATCTCCCTGCCTTCGGTGTTCATTGCCTGGCGGAAACTGCGCAGGCGCGACCTCGGTCCGGTCCTGAATGCCAACGGCTGGGCCATCAATGCCGCCTCCTATGTCCGCGGCAAGTTCGCCAAGGGACTCACCTCCCTGGTCAAGTACCCGAAACTTTCCTCCGTGGATCCCCGTGCCCGCCGCAGGGCCGCCTGGAGGCGTTTCTGGCTCATCCTCATCGCCCTGCTCCTCGCCGCAGCGGCCTTCCTCTTCTTCACCGACCGCCTCGCTCCGTACGGCCTGCCCTATCATAAGGAAGAACCCGTGGAAGAAGTGGTGGAAGAGATCGTCGAGGAAGAAGTCGCCGAACCGACCGTCGAAACGGAGGAAACGGAAGCTGCTCCGGAAGAATGATTCCCGGACAAATATTTTCAGAAAAACGGCGGAGTTGTCCGCCGTTTTCTTTATATTTGTAACAAACTAGTTATAGCCTTATGGACACGCCCTTTCCGTATGATAAATTCGTGACCGGCAAGAACTTCATCGGCCGGAAAAGCGACTGCACGATCCTGTCCAACCTCCTGTCCCAGGGGGAGCACGTCACCATTTACGAACCTCCGAAGACCGGCAAGACTTCCCTCATCCAGCAGGCTCTCTTTTCCATGCGTTTCATGAACCGCACTTTCACCGTAGGGCAGTTCTCCGTGCTGAACATCCGCACGGTGGACGATTTCCTGCTCCGGTACGGTTCCACGGTCATCCGGATGGTCGCCTCCACGCCCACGGAGTATGCCCGTATCGTGGCGGAGTACCTGCAAGGCACGCATTTCGTCTTTGACGAGAACGCCTTCGCCGACCGCGACCAACTCCTGTCCCGGGGCTGGGACCTGGACGACGAGGACGTGAAGGCCGTCCTCCGGCTCCCCTTCCGCATCGCCGAGGACCGGGGCAAGCCCCTCATCCTCATCATCGATGAATTCCAAAACGTGAACGAGACGGAAGACGGCGACCGCATCCTCCGCCCCCTGGACGCTATCATCAAGGAAGAGGCGGTGCAGGGCCGGAAGAGTTTCTCCTTCATCTTCTGCGGGTCCATGGTGAACGCCATGAAAGGCATCTTCGAAACCAGCCTCCTGTTCCATCGGCACGTCACCCGGATCAAGCTCTCCCCCGTGGACGAAAGGGAGATCGCAGACCACGTGGTCAAGGGTTTCCTCTCCGGCGGAAAGGTGCTGGACAAGGACCTCCTCATCGGAGCCTGCCGCCTGTTCCAGGGCCATTTCTGGTACATCAACCACTTCGCATCCATCTGCGACTCCATGTCCAAGGGCTATATCATGGAGCCGGTGCTGGTGGACGCCCTCGGCAGCCTCATCGCCGTCCACGAACCGCGTTTCCGCGCGATGGTAAGCGGCCTGACCACCCATCAGGTGAACCTCCTCCGGGCGACCGTGGATGGAAACACCCGCTTCAGCGCCTCGGAAATCATCCGGAAATACAGCTTGAACTCTTCCGCGAACGTCAAACGCGTGAAGGACGCCCTGATGAAGAAGGAAATCCTCACGTTCGACGCCGACGACAAGCCGTCCTTCCTGGACCCGCTCTTCGAATACTGGGTCAAGAAATACTATTATGAACTGCCTGAATGATGAAAAAGAAGATTGTCGTGCTGACCGGCGCCGGCGTGAGCGCCGAAAGCGGTTTCGCCACCTTCCGCGACACCGGCGGACTGTGGGAACAGTATGACGTGAACGATGTCGCTTCCATCGAGGGGTGGTACCGCAACCGTCAGCTGGTGCTGGACTTCTATAACCAGCGCCGGGAGCAGCTCAAGGATGCCCGGCCCAATGCGGCTCACTTCGCCATCGCCGGGCTGGAAAAGGATTATGACGTGGACGTGGTTACCCAGAACGTGGACAACCTGCACGAGCGCGCCGGGTCCACGCGGGTGCTCCATCTGCATGGGGAACTTACCAAAGTCCGCCCCGAGAACGGCCACTACGACCGGGACTTCCGGACCGACCAGGTGATTGACATCGGCTATGACAAGGTTTCCCTGGGCGACCTGGCGCCGAACGGGTCGCAGCTCCGTCCGCACATCGTCTTCTTCGGCGAGGCCGTCCCCAACATCGAAAAGGCCGTTACGCTGGTGGAGAAGGCCGATATCCTTCTGATCGTAGGCACCTCCCTGCAGGTCTATCCGGCCGCCGGGTTGTACCGGTATGCCCGGAACGACGCCCCCATCTGTATCATCGACCCGGCCGACCTCCTCGTCCACGACCCGCGCATCACCCACATCCGGGAAGTCGCCACCAAGGGAATGGAAAAATTCATCGGGATGCTTGCAGATTTGTAAATAATTGCTACCTTTGCAGTCCCAATGAAAAAAGGAGGTGTAAAAGCATGATCATTGTCCCGATTAAGGAAGGAGAAAATATCGAGAGAGCCCTGAAGAAATTCAAGCGCAAATTCGAGAAGACCGGTACCGTTCGTGAGCTCCGCGCCCGCAAGAACTTCGAGAAGCCTTCCGTGAAGAATCGCATTGCTCATCAGAAGGCTGTCTATGTCCAGCAGCTCCGGCTCAAGGAAGAGCAGTAAGCCTTCACACCTGCTAGATAAAGAGGTCGACCAAATAGGGTCGACCTCTTTTTTTTGTAATAATGCAACGGATTTTGCCACAATGCCATGGATTCGGCCAACAAAGCATAACCTCAGGCAGTTTGAGATTTCTTACCTTTGCGAGGTTTATTATAAACGGAAAACAAACAGACTACGATCGATGAACAATTACCGTCAATCCTACGAAGCTCCTGAAACCATTGTTATCGTGGTAAATACGGAGAATGGTATCCTGACTGTCAGCGGTGAGGGAACGAATGCTTCCAGAAACAGTTATGGCACGGCCGAGCCCGAAAATTGGGACTAAACAAAGAAAGAGATGGCAACCATGAGTTATGAAGGGCAGAAAGGCACGCTGGAAGACATCTCCGCCAACTACGACTATGCCGTAGCTTACGTGAACGCGGCCGAAATCGAGAACGGCAACATCACCCCCAATGGCCCCGCCAAGTTCGTGAACCAGCAGGCCAGCGCAGTGGAAGTGTTGTCACCAATGTCGATAACCCAGCCCCTGAATACTCAGACTCGGGCTATTACTGGACATCAACGTATAGCACCTACCCGGATCAGGAAAACCCCTGTGCTTACTATGTTTGGTTCAGTGACACCGGTGGTTTCAACAACACCACCGGAACTGAGGGATACCGCTACTATGAGGACAGACGAAGCAGAGGAAAGTCCGTCCGCCTGGTCCGCGATGCAGAATAGGTATTCATCCCATCATACAAGGGTCTGACTTCATGGTTCAGGCCCTTTTTTTTTGCGCAATTAACCTTATCTTTGTACCGGTATGAAAGCGCTGCGTATCATCCGGAACCTGTTGCTGGCCCTCGTAGTCCTGGTGCTGCTCCTTTTGGTCGCCTTTCAAGTCATCCTGCGGCCCAGGGTGCTTACCCGCATCGTGAACCGGATTGCCGCCGAATATGTGGACGGCGACCTCGTCTTCTCGCAGGTCAAGGCGTCCGTGGTCAAAGACTTTCCCTTCCTGAACGTCACCCTGGACGATGCCGCCCTCACCTACCCCCACGACCGGTACGCCCGCTATGACTCCACCTTCGTGGAAAAAGGCCGTTTCCCGCTGCTGCAGGCCGGCCGGGCGCCGGAAAAGGATACCCTCGCCTCTTTCCGCCGGCTTTCCGCTTCCGTCAACTACGTGAACCTGATCAAGGGGACCGGCTATGATGTCCGGCGGGTGGAACTGGACCATCCCCGCATCTTCGCCCATTATTACGACAGTACGGCCGCCAACTGGGATATCCTGCCTCTCGGCGGTTCCTCCGATACCACATCCAAAGAGCTTCCGCCCATTCGCCTGCACAAGGTGCATCTGACCGGACGCCCCTATATCGTATACACGGACCAGCAGGACACCCTGTTCGGCCTGGCAACGATGAAACACCTCCTCGCCGACGGCCGTTTCGACTCCCGCTCGCCCTCCGATTCCAAGGTCAAGATCCTCACGGACAGTTTGTTCCTGAACGGAAGGCTGCCGGCCGACACCGTTGCCATAGCCCTGCAGCACCTGGAAGCCGAGGGGAAGGACCGGCGGGTGCAGCTGTCCGCCGATGCGAGGGCTTTCCTGTCCACACGGCTCACCGGCCGGCTGCGGGTCCCCATCCATATCGAAACGGACACCGCCTTCCCGGAACGCGCGGACGGTTGCCTGGAGGCGCTGGTGCACAGCCTCGCGCTCGGGATTGCGACGATCGACCTGAAGGGAAACGGCGACATAGTCCTCCGAAAGGACGGGACGGAGATCCGGGCCGACGCCTCCATCGAACGCTGCCCGCTGGGTGAACTGCTGGAAACGTACCAGGAGAATTTTCCCGTCCTGAAAAAGGTCCGGACCGATGCGGTGCTGGACCTCGAAGCGCACTGCGACGGGCTGTTTTCACGGGAAAGCCTCCCCCGCATCCAGGCCCATCTTCAGGTGCCGGACGCCTTCATCGACTATGAGGGGCTGGGCCGGCGCGGCCAGGTGTCCCTGGACGTAGATGCCGCCACCGACGTGGACCGCAAGCTGGACCTGGACCTGAACCGGGTGCTGCTGGACATCGTGGGAGCGCATCTGGACCTGAAAGGGACCGCGGCGGATGTGGCGGGCGAAGACCCGTTCTTCGCGGTGAGCGGCCAGGTCCGCGCCCGCGTGGACTCCCTGACCCGCGCCTTCACGAAGGAATACGGAATAACCGGAACCGGCTCGCTGAGTGGAAGCATCGACGCGCAGGCGAGGCTTTCCCAACTCACGGCATCCAAGATCGGCCATGCCGACATCAAGGGTGACCTCGTGGCCCGGAACCTGTCCCTCGACGACACGAAGGACCAGGTCAAAGCCTTTGTCGAGCGGGCCGACATTACGTTGGAAACCAAGGGGAACCGTCTGGACGACAACCTTCGCCGAGGCGCCCGCGTACTGGCCCTGGATGCCACCCTGGACACCTTGGATGCTACATACAAGGGCAGCACCTATCTCCGCGGGAGCGGGATCCGGCTGCAGGCGCAGAACTCCGCCGCCATCCTCCAGGGCGGCAAGGAACTCACCCCGCTGATGGGTGTCCTCCAGGCGGTCAGGCTGCATTTCAGGGACGAAGACGGGATGGCCGTCAGTCTCCGGGACAACACCGAGAACTTCCGTATCACCCCATCTACCAAGGACTTCCACACGCCTAAACTAAGCCTTGCCAGCCAGAGCACCGGCGTACGGTTCCGCAGCGGCGCCAACGGCGCCCTCCTCCGGAACCTGAAATTCGACGTCACCGCAAACCGGCACCAGTCGGCTGCGCGGAGAAGTTCCGCCCGGATGGAGCACCTGCTGGACTCCCTGCAGCGGGTCTGGCCCGGTGTCTCCCGGGACTCCCTCCTCCTGAAGTTCCGCAGGAACCGCCCCCGCAGGGCCCTTCCTGTCTGGCTGCAGGAGTCCGACTTCCGGAAGAAAGACATCCGGATCAGCCTTTCCGACGCCGTACGCCAGTATTACCGAGACTGGGACTTCTCCGGCAGCGTCTCCCTGGAGCGAGGGAACGTACTCTACCCGTCCTTCCCGCTCCGTACGCAGGTCAACAACCTGAAGAGCGCCGTTTCGAACGACCGTATCGACTTGAAGAACGTCACCGTCACGGCCGGTGGATCCGACGTGACCGCCAAGGGCAGCCTGGGCAATCTCCGGCGCTCCATCCTGGGACCGGGGACGTTGGAACTGGACGCCCTGGTAACATCTGACTTCCTGGATATCAACGAGTTGCTGCGCGCATACGCCTATCATAAGGCCTACAAACCGGCAAGGTCCATGGAACGGGCCAGCGATGAAGCGCTGGAAAAGGCCATCGCCCAGGCCGAACTGCCGGACAGTACCGGATCCAAGCTCCTCGTCATCCCCGCAAACCTCAACGCGAAGGTTTCCCTGGAAGCCAGCGGTGTCCGTTACGACAGCCTGGACGTTTCCTGGCTGGCCGCCGACCTGGCCATGAAACAGCGTACGCTTCAGATCACCAATGCCCTGGCCGCCACCAACATGGGAGACATCTTCCTCGAAGGTTTCTACGCCACCCGGAGCAAGAAAGACATCAAGACGGGCTTCGACCTTCGGTTTGAAGATGTCACGGCCGAGAAGGTCATCACCCTCTTCCCCGCCGTGGACACCCTGATGCCCATGCTCAAGTCCTTCGCCGGCGACCTCAACTGCGAACTGGCCGCCACCGCTGACATGGACACCAGCATGCGGCTCATCCTCCCTTCCATCGACGGCATCCTGAAGATTTCCGGCAAGGACCTGTCCATCGCCAGCACCAGCCAGGAATTCCAGAAGATTGCCAGATACCTGCTGTTCAAGAACAAGAAGGGCGCCTACGTGGAAGGGATGACCGTCACCGGCATGGTCCGGGACGACGTTCTGGAGGTCTTCCCGTTCGTGATGGACCTGGACCGGTATACCTTGGCGGCGAGCGGCCTCCAACACCTGGATGAAGCCTTTACCTATCATCTGTCATCCATCAAGTCGCCGCTGCTGGTGAAGTTCGGGGTCAATGTCTGGGGCGAGGATTTCAACCATGTCAAGTACGGACTCGCCCGGGCGAAATACCGCAGCGTGAACGTCCCCGATTTCAGCAAACAGCTTGATACCGTGCAGTATAGCCTTCTTGCGTCCATCCACAACATCTTTGAGTTGGGCGTGGAGAAAGCCATTGAAGAGAACAATTCCCAGCGCTATATCCAGGCGCGCATGGACGCATCGGGCTATTCAGGAGCCGATACGCTGGCAGCGCCCAAGTCCGTCACGGATTCCCTCACCCTGATGTCGCAGCGTTTCGAGGCAGCCGGCGCCCAACCCGACCGGGAAGCCCTGAAAGAAGAAGTCCTGGACCTGGCGGAAAAATCCGCCGCAAAGAAGGAGGAAGAAAATGAACAGCTTTGAATACATCGAGGCGGAAATCCGCCTGGAACCCTTTTCCGAAGAGACGGCGGAAATGCTGATGGCCGATCTCGCCGAACTCCCCTACGATTCGTTCGTGACCGAAGAGCCTTTCCTGAAGGCCTACATCCCCCTGTCGGAATACCGCCCGGGTGACCTGAAGGTGGTCCTGAGCGGTTATCCGGAAGTCGCTGATTTCAAGGCGGTTCCATTAGAAGGAAAGAACTGGAACCGGGAATGGGAGCAGCGGTTTGAGCCAGTGGTCGTGGACCGGACCGTTACCATCAAGGCATCCTTCAACAAGGATGTCCCCCGCACGCGCTTCAACATCTGGATCGACCCGGAAATGGCCTTCGGCACAGGGTCGCACCACACGACCTACATGATGATGCAGCGGATGCTGGGCATCGAACCGGCCATCCGGGACCATGTGGTGCTGGACATGGGATGCGGGACCGCGATCTTAGGCATCCTTGCCGCCAAGATGGGCGCCCGGAAGGTTTTCGCGGTCGACATCGACGCCGTTGCGGCCCGTTCCGCCTGGGGCAACGCCCACTGGAACCGGGTCGCCCGCCGTGTGGAAACCGCCTGCGGCGATGCCTCTCTCCTGCAGATGGGAGCCTATGACGTCATCCTGGCGAACATCCACCGGAATATCCTGCTGGAAGACATGCCCACCTACGTCCGGTCGCTCAGACACGGCGGCCACATCCTTCTCAGCGGTTTTTATGAGACCGACATCCCCGCCCTCCGCGAGGGCGCCGAGGCCCTCGGCCTCACCTGGGCCGGCTCCACCCTGCGCGAGGGCTGGGCCTGCATCGAGTTCACGAAAAAATAACTATCTTTGCAATCCTTCCCGCGGGTGTGTTGGAATTGGTAGACAACCCAGACTTAGGATCTGGTGGCGAAAGCCGTGGGGGTTCGAGTCCCCCCACCCGTACCTTAATACAGGGGGCTCTGCCCCCTCATACACCCCCGCGGCCTGTTCGCCTTTCCGTATTTGCCTCCTTCGTCGTCAAATACCCGGCCCGGCCGGGCGCCTGATGGCGCCATCGCTTCGCTCCAGGTGCTTCGATTCAATATTCGTGCAGTGCCAAGGCTAATCTTTGCACTTTCGCAAGATTCCCGTCGAATGGAACCGCCTGATTTATAAGCTATTATATATTATTGCCCGGGCAAAAATGCCCAGGCAATTTGTCATAAGTGACTGACTTATTGAGCATTACATTCGACGGCCAAATCTGTCAGAGAATTCGAAGCAAAGCCCCGGCAATCGTCCAAGACTGTCGGGGCTTATGTTATGCCGATGAATTGGGATTAATCAGTCCACGATGTGAACATTTTTATTGTATAACCGTTGGCAGCAACACTTCTTCTATGAAATCGACCCGGTCAAAAACGGTTGGCTTGAAATAAGAGGAAACTGCAGCCACCATGTTGGCATCCGGATTCACATAAATAACATTTCCGCTGTTGCCAATGGCCGCATAAACGCCTTTCCCCGGATGGACAATCCACCATAGATACCCATAAGACATCCCACGGAAGTATTTGCTTTCCACCGTTTGTGGTCTGGTCATCTCCTCTATCCACTGACGCGGAACAATTTGCCTGCCATTCCAAATGCCTCCCTGGAGGCACAACTGACCGATTTTGGCCATATCCGCCGCGCACATGCAAAGTCCGTATCCCGGAGTTCCCAGTCCCTGAGGGTCAGCGAACCAGACATTATCCTTAGGTTCTTTGCCGATGGTAAACTGTACGTGCTCCTCAGCTGACAGGGCATAATAATTCGAATGCACGGCTATGCCGAGAGGGCCAAAGAGGTACTTGTTGGCAAAATCCACGGTCTGCATCCCGGTCGCCTTGAACAGGATGCCGGAAAGGATATGCAGGCAAACCGTCTTGTAGTTGAACTCGCCGGTAATCCCTTTCCTCCCGCCAAGGAAATCCAGTGAGGCTTTCGTCCAATCCATGCTGGAGCAAACCTTGCTCCAAGGATCGCCCTTCCCTTTATACGGGGCGCGCATGGTGAGCAGGTGTTTCACCGTTACGCCATAAATAGTCTGTTCTCCACGTTTTACCTGATAATCCGGGAAGTAGGAAAGGACCTTGTCATCCACGCTCCCAATCATTCCCTTTTCGATGGCGATTCCAACAAGCAGCGCCATGATGCTCTTCGTGGCGGACATGATGTGCGTACAGTCAGTCCTCTTATACCCGTTCCATTCGTGAGAATAGAGTTCCTGTCCGTCCTTCAGGACGCAAATCTGACAGATATTGGGTTGACTCCCCGCGATATGGGTTTCGAGATCCCCCTTGTTCATGGCTCCAAACAAACAAGGATCTATCTGAAGAGATAATAGCCCATTGCAACCAAAGCCACACCGGCAATGACACTCAAAGCAATGTATGCCGCAAACCCCCAGATGTTCCCGGATTGCAGCATCATCAGCGCCTCTTTTGAGAAAGTCGAGAAGGTGGTAAAACCTCCGCAAAGCCCCACGGTCAGGAACAAGGCCCAAATGCCGCCCTCGCTGGCGTTGCGGCTGAACAGCCCCCACAAAAGCCCAATCAGGAAGCAGCCGACAAGGTTCACGGCAAGCGTTGCCCAAGGGAAACCTTTACCGACGCCTTTCATCATCAGTGAGACAAGATACCTTGCTGCTCCACCGATGAAACTACCGGTACCAACGACCGCGATATTTTTGATGATGTCCGAAACCATTGAATTACGATTTATATGAACAAACTTACTAATTCTCGAGAACAACAGCAAAACAAGGTCGTCGTATGTTCAAGAAAAACAACACTCCCGCGGTTAGTACTTATTCTATGCCGAGGCTGTGTTTCCCCGTTTCACTCATACCGGCATATCTTGTTATCCTGAAAGTGCAACGTTCGCCCCCTCGGAGTATCGTATTCTCAATCCGGACATTGAACCGACTGTCCGGTTCAAGCTGTGAGAGAATGAATAATATGCTTTGCCGGGAACACTCGCATTGTTCCGGACCGCTCCTGAGTCCGCACTTCACCTTGGGGCAGGAACATTCCGGATAACTCAGTTCATAAACCTTCCCCGGCTCAATCACCCTACCCTGATACGACCTGCTGTTGTACCCTTCCGAGTAGATTCTGTCGAAATCCCCACCATACTTGGCATATATTTGCTGATGGATCGGGAGAACACGATCTTTAACGCATTCTATGGCTTCTTTTCGGTAATCCATATAAAATGTCTGCTATTGTTTCAATTTTGCCTTAAGCCGCTGGCGGGCCTTGGTGACGGAAGCGGGCGAAATGCCCAGAAGGATGGCCTGTTCGGAGACGGAGAACTGCAAGCGAGAAAGGATGTAGGTGCGCAAGTCTCCTTTAGTGAGTCCGGGATACGATACTTGAAGGGATTCAGGAGTAAGATCGAAGGAGTTACGGAGCACGCGTTCCAATTCGGTCCATTCTCCATCCTGGATGTACCGGGGAGCGGCGTGGAGCTGTTCCAGCAGGTGGTTCTGTCCCGCCAGGGTTTGCATAAGCACATAGGAGTCAACATCACCACCAGGACCTGTGCCCGCTTGTGGAACGAACCTCTCCCGCTCGTCGGCTCCGGCGCGGATAACTATCAGGAAGGCCCGGACATTCTTCCCAAGGATTTCGGAAACCTGCGGGATGCTGAGGGGGCATCCGCCCCGTGTACTGGCCTGCGCAAGTCCAAGTACGACCAGTACCATCTGATAATACAGCATTTCAGCATCATGCCCCCGAAGACCGAAAGAAGCGGCGATGGCGGCAAGGCTCTCCTGCTTGAAGCCTACATAGGTGTCCGCATAGTTTTCAAATGACTCCGTCGGCTTATCCGATTCCATGACAAGCGAGTAAAGCTGAGGCTCGTCCATGGCGAACCACAGGAGGGCCATCCCGAAGCCCTTGAAGGGAGGATTGAGGGAAAAACCGGCACCGACCCTCCTCCGGTACAGGGCCCTGGCCTCCTTATTGACGGCATCACGAACCCCTTGGATGGAGCCGAAAGAAGAAAAGATGGCGTTGGCTCCGCAGCCCAATGCTTCGCAAAGGCTGCGGGCAGTAAGCGCCGACGGACCGCCTGAACGCACCAGATTCAGGGCGGCAGAAAGAATCCTATCCTTTGTAACGGTAAGTGGTCTTGCCATAATAGATGTTCCGAAACTGTTCATTACAAAAATAGAAAAAGTTGCAGCGTTGTCCTAGGGGTATTTGGCGTAAAGGGCTGATTGTCCACAAATTTGTCCATATCATTTTTTATTTCGGAACGAAGGATGCGCTAACTTTGCAGTCGATACAATGTGGACAAATGATGAAACAGAAGTTTTGCCAGAGTTGCGGAATGCCGCTCACCGATGAAATCCTCGGCACGAATGCCGACGGAACCAAGAATGATGATTACTGCATCTACTGCTACAGGGATGGAAAATTCTTGCAGGACTGCACGATGGAAGAAATGATCGCATTTTGTGCCCAGTTCGTGGATGAGGTCAACAAGAACCTGCCCCAGCCCATGACCAAAGAGGAGTATATCGGACAAATGAAGATGTATTTCCCTCATTTGAAACGCTGGCACAAAGAATTGATGATCAGCGATGAGATGCCCGCAAATCCAGCTTTGAAAGGCGTTAAGGACCTCATTGCCAAGATGGCCGACACGCTCCCCATCGCCTATATCTCATCAGTCGATAAAGAAGGATTCCCTTGCACTAAAGCCATGCTGGCACCTCGAAAGCGGGAGGGCGTCAAGACGTTCTACTTCACCACCAACACCTTCTCGCTCCGTGTGGCACACTACAAGGCCAATCCCAAGGCCAGCATCTATTTCTGCGACGAAAAGGGCTTTATGGGCATGATGCTTCGTGGTACGATGGAGGTATTGACCGATGCCGCATCGAAGGAGATGATTTGGCGCGAGGGTGACACACAATACTATCCCGCCGGTGTCACTGATCCAAACTACTGTGTGCTGAAGTTCACAGCGATCGATGGCCGCTTCTACAGCGATTTTTATCCCCGCAGTTTTTTGATTGACTAAATTAAACTACTGTCGCCAATCATCTACGACATATAACTCCCCATTGTAAGTAAAGCAGATTTTGCTTTCCTTACCGGTGAGATAGAGGAACATCTTCTGCCCAGTTTTTGTGTTCTTGAAGTGACCATAGTTGATTTTGCCAAGGCTCATGCCGTTGGTCCTGATCAGATGGTTCAACATGCCCTCTGGCATTTCGGTGATAGTTATTTCATCAACAGGAATAAGTTGCGGCTTGCCTATGTACGTGCTCAACTGGATTTTATCGTTCTCGTTGACCGAGATACCCTTGGGCCAATAGGCCAGCAGTACACCCACCACGACAAGGAAAGTGACAGCGATAATAATGATAGTCAATATCATAGCAGTACGAGGGGATTTAAGAGCCATTGTGTAGTGTAATTTCGATTTATTTACAAACATACGAATTCCACGGCTCATTATCAAACCCGGCGAAGACTTGTGTGTTTTAAGAATCTTAGTGTCCTGCTTCTTTAGACAATCCTCTATCTACCTGACTACCAAACAGATACACTTCCCAAAAATCGTCAAAATTGGTTCGATAATTGTTAACGACCCCGTACAAAAGAATTTAACTAATTGATTTTCAGAGATTTTCAATTCTATGAAAAGTCAATTTCTGTGAGAATTCCGATGTAAAACCCCGGCAATCCATCACTGGACTGTCGGGGTTGTGTTATGCCGAAAAGGACCTTCCGGGTTTTATTTCAATCCCTCCGTCAGCCTCTTCAGCGACCGTTCGGCAAGACGCATGGCCAGGATGGCCACGGGAATGGTCAGAACCAGTACGACGATGAGTACGGGAATGTTATTGATCACGGGGATCATCAGCTGGTCGTATCCGGCGGGCATTTCTTCGACAGCCGCGGCTAACGAGCCTTCCGTGTCAAACCACCAGTGGGCGGTGTAGGCAAAGAAGGAGAATGCAAAGGGGACAAAGCTCCAGCGGACGCCTTTCAGTGTATCATACTTGCAGAGGTAACGGATGATTTCGGCCAATGCCGTCAGGATGGCAAAGCCGATGGCAAGCGCAGTGTCGGCTTCGCCCGCAATCAATAACATGATGAATACGAATCCATTCAGGAGGGTCGCCGCCCCGAAGCCACGGATCGTGGTGCAGGTCAATAGATAGATGAACGCGGTCAACAGAGGCAGGATCGCCCCGACATACGCATAGCATGCAGGATGAATGAGGCCGGTGCACGAGCCCAGAACGTAGGTGAGAAGATAGGCTGCCGCCAGGAGGATGAGCTTGAAAATGGGTTTCATAGTTTTTACAGTCTTGCGTTTCACGACTGCAAAAATACGGAGCTTCCCTCTTGCGCGAAATCCCTATTTATGGCGATTTATGACCTTCCGGAACACGAACATCTCATCGTCCATGCTCCAGTGGCCCTCCTCTTCTTCCGGGACGGCCGGACCGTGCTGATACTTGTTCCAGAATTCGACGATGTGGAAGCCGCAGCGGTTCAGGTAGAAATGGATGTTCCGCTTCTCGAAGTAAGGGGTGATGGTTTCCCAGACCATGATTTCCGGATGCATCGCTTCCACCGCCTTCCAGGCGGCCTGGCCGATGCCCCTGCTGTGGACCTCCGGCAGCACGAAGAGCAGTTCCAGCTCACCATGGGCCGCCTCCTTGTCGATGCTAAGGACGACCCCGCCAACCTTCTTCCCGTCAAGTACGATCCGGTAAGCCTCGGCATTCTCCCCGTCGATGGAATCCTCGATGGTCTTGCGGGAGATAACCTCTTCCCCTTCCTCGCAACGCTCGTCCCGCATCCCGAACTCCTGCTGGGCTCCGTACTTGAACGCCCACTGGTTGTCCTGGATGAACTGCTCGCGGTCTTCGGGTTGCAAGGGTATGAGTATGATATCTGGAGATTTCATGGGACTCAATTCAATGATTTCCGTTTTCACTAAACAAACATACGGATTCTACGGCAAATAATCAAACCCGGCGGATGACCCGGACCTATGAACTTGTGTGAGCATTCCGATACACTACCCCGATAAACGGGAAGATGGCTGATTATTGATACTCCAGCCCTTTGACGCCAACACCGATATTGACGGGAATCTTTACCATTTTCCCCATGGCGGAATAGCGCTCATAACTGCTCTTGAAATAAAGGGCGGTGGACATGTGAAGGGCCCGGGGGGGACGCTCCGATTCCGGCAGTTCCATGATTCTGCGTACCGCTTCGTCGTCGGTGGCCACAACCTGTAGCGCGACGAAGTATTTGCCAGGCTCCAGCAGGATGGTCTCCTCTGGCTGGATACGGTACTCCTGTCGGGAATCAGATTCTATGATGTTGAAATAGATGGGCTTGTGCAGTATGTTGATGAAAGTTTCCGAATCCCCCTCTATCCGGTAAACGTTGACAGATGCGACGCATCCCGGGATGTGGTTGTCCAGGATCGTGAAGTGGATGTCTTTGATCAGGAATGGTTTCCTGACCTTTGCGATACAGCCCAATTCTGCGCCTTTCCCTCCGCCACCGGGACGATAAAAATCGGCGCCTCCGATCCGTTCATTGATTTTTACTCCGGGACGGACGAGGTACTTCTCCTTGGTGTTTCCGCCGATGGATACGGCTGGCGGCAACTCCTGCTCATGAAGGACGACGAGTACATCCTCCGCAGCACCCGTGACGGGATAGAAGGCTGACTTATACGATACGTGGAAGAACTCGAGCGTGTCGGGAGGTATGGCGATTTCAAAATGGCCATCCACGGTGGAGATTGTACCTATCTGGCGTTTTGGGACACCGACTTGCACGTATTCGACGGGGTCCCCTTTCTCATTGACGATCCGTCCTCTAACAGTGACCCGCTCTTGTGCACGGACACAGACGGGAAGAAGGAGAAATGCCAGTAATAGTTTGATATTCATGCTTAGTACGTTTGGCGCAAGGAACAACACAAAGATGATGCCGACGACAATTCAAAGCACCGAAACGTCCCACCATTTCAAATCCAGAAGACAGGAGATGAATTCGTCAAAGTGCGTTACGTGTTTCTCAAACCGGTCCGCACCGTCCTTGTCATCGTGATAGGTTTAGTCCCCGATGATGATGCGCGGATTCCTCACCACATTCTCGATGAAGCAGAGGCTCAGAATCTTCGGATCCAAAAGGTCTCATTTGCCGGAAAATGCGTACATTTGAGCCATGGAATACCTGTCAAAGCAACGATACGACGAGATTGCAGCCGAGTTGAAGCATCTGATCGACGAGGTCTACCCCAAGGTGAAGGACGACCTTGCGGAAGCTCGCGCCCAGGGGGACCTGAGCGAGAATGCGGGATACCGGGAAGCAAGGCGCATCCAAGCGAAGACCATCAGCCGTATCCGTTTCCTGCAGAAGGTCCTGGAGCATTCCCGCGTGGTCGACCCCGACGTCCTCCCCAAAGACAGGGTCTGCCTTCTGAGCCGGGTCGAATTCATGAACCTCTCGACAAATACCCGCATGGGATTCAAGATTGTCAGTCCCCACGAGATGGACCTCGCGGCTGGCAAGATTTCGCTGAAATCCCCGATCGGCGCCGCCCTGATGGGCAAGAAGGTCGGCGAGGTCGCCGAGGCCCAGGTCCCTTCCGGAACCGTGCGCCTGAGAATCGAAAGCATCTCGCTCGACGAGGGTTGATGCCGGCAGTGCTGCCGTCGTCTTCTCAGAGCAAGGCGGGCAGGATTACTGTCTCCAGCGCTTCAGAGAAGGGAAATACTGCCGCATCTGCTCCTTATACTCTTCTTTCGTAATCGGTCGGGGCAGATTCTTGTTGACTTCGTCCACGAACTGGGCGCAGTGCTCGATCATTTCGTCCATCGTGCAGTCCTGCAAGAAGTGGCCGTCCTTGTAGCAGTAGATGCAGTAATCCTCATTCTTGCTTCCGTCGGCATTGGTGCCGAGGAGCTCCTCCGTGAGCGGCATTCCGCAGCTCTGGCAAAACTTCTGTTCCATATCTGATAAATTGTTTCCTGTTTAGAAATCCAATTGCCCCGGAAGCCGGAGTCTTTCCTTCTTCGGGAACGTGGCATCGTACGCCTCGAACGCTTCCGGATCCTCATTGGCGACAAAATAGCCCTGGGGCGGGCAATAGGTCGCTTCCCCGATTCCCTGGGCGGCGAGCCAGCCGGGGATGAGTTCCTGGGCCAGGAAGAACGGGACCTCTTCCTCCTTGGGGAAGTCGTGATAATGGATCTTGAATCGGCTGGCGAAGACGAAGCCTGCGTGCTTGTAAAAGTCGATATTCCCTTCCATACACAGGAAACCGACACCCATCTTGCGGGCTTCCTCCAGGGCATGCTGAAGCAGCTGCAGTCCATACCCCTTCCGTTTATAGTCCGGATGGATGCTGATGGGGCCAAAGGTCCAGGAAGGCTTCCGGGAGCCGTCGTTCATGACCAATTCCGCCTTGGAGAACATCACGTGGCCGATCAGACGGCCATCCTCCTCCATCACGAAATCCAGCTCCGGGATGAAATCCGGATTGTTCCGGTATCGGTTCAAAACGAAATGCTCCCAGCAACCGGGGCGATACACATTCCAAAAAGCCTCCCGCGTGAGGTTTTCCACGGCGCGGTAATCTTCGGGTTTCTCAAGTCTGATTTTCATAGTTTAATGTTTTCAGTCGTGGTTTCGTCATTCCCCGCTATCTAGGGGGCGCCCAGAAGCGGTCGGCGTCCGTCGTGACCAGATTGCCGCTGCCAAACGGTTCAAAGCCCGGCGGGACCAGAGCGACATAATGGTCGCGAATCACATCCTCATGGCTTAGATCCTCCTGATAGTAAGACAGTTCACCCCAGCAGGAGAACCAATAGGTGTTCTTGGCCAGATAGGCGTAATAGTCATCCTTCCGGGTGCTCCCCTTCTCAAATGAAGGATAGAGCAGCATTTTCTCCCCGGAGATGAAATGCTCCCTGATCTCCCTGAGCGACAGAGGGACGCCATCCAGGTCAGAGACATAGCGCTTCTCGTCCGTATCGACCATCGCCCACTTGCCCGATTCCGGTAGCCAGACTTCGTTGACGACGTGGCAGTCATTGTCGTCCCGGTCCTCCGGCAGACAAGTGATGAACCTGGCGTCCAATCCGGCGGCAAGCATCAGTTCAAAGGTCAGGATGCTGTGCAGGCGGCAATTGAAAGCCGGGGCCACATTCCGGGTATACTCCCAAAGGCCGATGGCATTGACCTGTTCCGGATACACTCTCTGATTGTCATGCGGGATGTTGGCCGCGACGAACTTGCCGATGGCGAGCGCCTTCGTCCAGGTATCCGCATCAGGGGCATACAGCGTGTCCAGACGGAAATAATCCCGGATCTCTTTCGCCCTGACCGTATCCTGGATGATCCTGATGCTGTAAGAGGCCGTGTCCTTTGCAAAAGGACCGGAAGTGCGGAGCAGATCCACATACTTCTCCATCCTGGCCAGATAGCTTGGATAGACATCTATTTCGAAGTAGGGTTTTCTGCAAAAGTACAGGACAACCGCGAGCACGGCAATGAGGCCGATGACAGCCAATACATTCCGGCATACGTTGAAAAACTTCTTCATCTTTGCTTGCGCATTGGTTCAATACTGACGACCCGGTGTTCCGACTTGATCAGAATCAACTGGGCCATGAACTGCGTGGACAGCATCTGGGAAACGAGTCCATCGGTGTAAACCTCCGGACTCTTGCTGCAGAGAGCGGCAAGGCCGCAGGCGAATGTCCACACCTGGTTGAAAATCCGGTCGGACTGCTCCGGAGTCAGTTCGAATGTGGACTCCGTCTGCTTCAGGCATTCCCGTCCGATGGCATGGGCAATTTCACTGCTGCCGCCTTTCTCCAGGAACAGATAGCGGAAAAGGTTGGGCTCTTCCCTGGAAAAACGAATCAGCCTGATACCGAATTCCTTGAACGCCGGCTCATATAGGCTGGCGTCGGCCAGGAAATCAGAAAAAAGCATCTCCGCGGCTTTCCGGGCATCAGCATGGATTTCCTCCATATTCCTGTATTCCCGGAACAGCGGGGTAACGGAACACCCTAATCTCCTGGCGATTGCACGGGATGTAAGGGATTCAGAACCGTCACTTCGGATGATGTCGATGACGGCCCGGGTGATTTTTTCCCTGGTAAAAGATATGGCTTTCGGCATGGTGTCCGATGGTTATGGACACAAATATAAGTATCTTTTCATAAAATAACAACCGTTATGTAACAATTGATTTCAATCGCCGGCAGACTAGACGTTTTGGACGGATTGGGTAAAATTGCTAACTTAGCGTCCAGCAAGTCTTCAGAATATGGATCGCAGAGTTTTCATCGAGAGATCGGCCATGGCGGCAGGCGGTGCATTCCTGTCGGTCACGGGCGTCGGGGCATTGGCAAATTACAAGAATGGAAAAACCATGAAGGTACTGATGATCAACGGTAGCCCGCACCAGAAGGGCAACACGGCCATCGCTTTGGGCGAAATCGCCAAGCAACTGACCGTCAACGGCATTGACAGTGAGATTGTCTGGATCGGCAACAAGGCTGTCCGGGGTTGTATCTCTTGCGGGGGATGCGCCCGGAACCCCGGAAAGTGCGTCTTTGACGATGATGTCTGCAACCGCATCAGCGAGAAGTTTTCCGAAGCCGACGCCCTGATCGTGGGATCGCCCGTCTATTACGGCCAGCCGAACGGGGCCGTTCTCAGCGTCATCCAAAGAGCATTCTATTCCAATGGGGCCAGCATTTCCGGCAAGCCTGCGGCGGCGGTCGCCGTCTGTCGCCGAGGAGGAGCCACCGCCTCGTTCGAGACGCTGAACATGCCCTTCCAAATGATGAATATGCCCGTGGTGGCATCCCAGTACTGGAACATCGTCTATGGTGCCGCCCCAGGTCAGGCATCGCTGGACACGGAAGGTCTCCAGACCATGCGCACATTGGCCAACAATATGGCCTGGCTGCTCAAGGCTACCGGCGGAGAACCGGCACCGGGACGGGCTGACGAGCCCTGGAAGGGGATGAACTTTATCAGATAATCCCCTTCTCCTTTCGCCTCTTTTCGTAGTACGCGTGCCGTGCCGGATTCTCCGGGAACCAACCGCGCAGAACCCGCTTTTCCTGGAGGAACATCTCATGGATGCCCCAGAGACAGCAGAAGGCGAAGCCGCCGATCACGATGGACAGGATATCGTTCCTGACAAACAGGGAGAGCGCGCAAAACGCCACGCCCGCCACCAGCCACATCCACCAGCTTTTCCTTCCCCACCGGTACTCCATTTTGATGACCAGGGGATGACAGATGCCGATGCTCAGGAACACGGCCGCGCCGACAAGGATGCCATGAAGATTCATACGATTTGCTTTTCAGATGCAAAATTCGGAAAAACAGACGAGAATATTTAGGCCGGTACGGAAAAGAATTAGGATTATCCTTGCATCTTCTTACGGAAAGCAGTGGGCGTCAGACCGGTACCTTTCTTAAAAATGCGGGAAAAGTAGGACTGATCCTCCACACCTATGGCAGCCGCAATATCAATGACGGGAAGCCTCGTGTCGGACAAGAGGCGCTTGGCCCGCTGGATGCGGACGATGTCAATCCAGGAGCCCGCACTGCGGCCTGTAGCATTCTTCACCAGACGGCTCAGGTAATTCTCGCTGATGCCGATTTCGGCGGCATAGGAGGCGATGGGCCCGCTCGTCCGCTCAACATCGAAGACGGATTCGAAGAAACGGCTCACGGCGGAGGGCAACGCGGTCTCCTGACCCGGCTTGATACGCGAAAGAAGCAGGTCCAGCCCCTTTTCCACAAATACCCGGTCCCCTTTTTCGAAAGAAGTGGCCAGCATATTGAACAGTTCTCCCACAAAGGCCCCCTCATCGAACCAGAATCCCTGGTGAAGCGGAGTGGAAAGGAATCTCAGGGGCTTGGCATCCGTGAGTATGGACGGGGCGAATCCTCCCGAATAACCAATGACATTCCGGTAATAACGGGTCAGGAAGGGACAACGCTGCGGAACCAGCAGGATATGTCCCGGCTGGCAAAGGTACGGGATGCCGTCGGCTTCTACGAGAATCTCCCCGGCAACGACATAGATAAAACTGATCAGCGGAAACCGGACCTCAGGAACCTCTGAAGCCTTGACGTATCCGGACGTGTCTATCCTCCGGATGAAAAACGAAATGGACGAAAGGTCAGTTCCCAGGTTCCATTGTGCCTGAGGGGGGAACACTTGATTGATTTCCATATCGAAAACCTTGGTTTACGGAGACAAATATACGGGTTTTCCACGGCATATTGATACGCGTTCGAAATTTTATGTAATTCGTAAAGTATTTTTATGTTTTTCGTAAAATTGGCATTATCTTTGTTTTCAGGATTGCAAACAAAAAGACAACGACATGAAGAATTCAACCCAAAAAAGCATCCGGAACCTCTCCATTGCCATCCTTGCCATCAGCGGCGTGACACTTGTGTACACCTACATACAGATGATCTCCCAGGTATGGCTGGACAACTTCATCACCCCCTTGACCTGGAATGCGGACATCAAAGGCTGGCAGATCTTTATCCTTGCGGCTCGTTTCGTCGGGGTCACGCTTCTCTTCGTCCTGTGTTCCATCTTCCTCTATCGCATCAACAAGGGGCTGGGGAACGGCGAAATCTTCCCAAAATCCAACATCTCCCTTATCCGCTGGACGGCCCTGGTCGCAGCGCTTCTCGCCTTCGTCCAGTGCAATTACGACGCTGTGGTGAGAGGTGAATCCGCGTTGATGCTCGATTCAACCACCATCCTGATTCCCCTCATCATCCTCCTTTTCGCCGGGCTTTACAAGATGGCCTACCTCACCGCCAAAGACAGCAGCCTCGCCATATGATTACCGTCAACCTCGACAAGATGCTCTGGGAGCGGCACATGAAACTCTCGGAACTCTCTGAAAAGATAGGGATCTCCATGACCAACCTGTCCCTGCTCAAAACGGGGAAAGGCCGCGCCATCCGCTTCACCACACTCAACAAGATCTGCCAAGTGCTGGAATGCGTTCCGGGCGATATCCTGGACTATCAACCCGACTCGGAAGGGACTGAGATGGAAGACGATATCTATGCGGATTGAACTGGTGTCCGCAGCACTGCTGCTGCCTGCGCTACTCTTTGCACAAGAGCGCGTTACGGTGAAAGGGCGGATCGTCAATGAACAAGGCGTAGCCGTCGAATATGTCCAGGTCGGCCTGCCCGGACGTCAAATCGGAACCATCTCTACCGCCGATGGCCGTTTTGAGATAGAGGTTCCCTGCGACACGCTGGAATTTTTCCATGTCTCCTATCAGCCTGCCTGCTATCCCGTCACCGGGCCTGCCGATAACCTGGTCGTCGTCCTGCAAGAGCAGGAGCTGCCTCCGGCCGTATTTATCGGCGGGAACGCTAAGGAAAAGTATCTGGTGCGTCCCGGGAAGAATGTACTGAAGAACATGGGAGTCGTCAGTACCGCCCTCCGAAGTGAGCATCCTCAAGGACGGGAGCTGGGATCCATCGCCCGCGCCAAAAGACCGTTCCTTGTAAAAGATATCCTGCTCTCCGTTCGCAGCAACCATATTCCCGGCTGCGTCGCGTCCGTCAACATCTACCGCATCGAGGGCAAGGAAGAGTCCTTCGTCAACGTGCTCCATAAACCCATATACTTTGACGTTGCCGTCTCGGACGACCCGCAGCACTTCGACATCCAACCGGAAGAGACCCTCCTGCTGGAGCCCGGGCGCTACTTCATCGCCTTCCAGATCGTCGGATACGATGCACCGGCCATGCAAGCCTTCCTGGCAAAGCCGGAAGAAGAGAAGAGATTCTGGGAGATGACGATGAACTTCAATGTCTTCTTAAAGAGCAGTTATCTTCGGGAAACCGCCCTGGGAGAAATGAAACACTATCCCGTCAACATCGGCGTCGCCGTCAAAGGGCTGGAGTTTTGAGACGTCCGAGCGAAAAAAAAACTATCTTTGCAAGAAAGTCGACCATCCAAGATGACGGAATACCAATGATTCCCGCATTTGACGACATACTCCGCAAACAGGATTTGAACCTGGAGGAAATCAAGGTTCTCCTCGCGGCCGAAGGCCCCGAGAAGGACCGCCTCCTCCGGCGAGGCCTGAAGGTAAAACTCGGACGCCTGGACAATTATGTCCATCTGCGGGGTCTCATCGAGTTCGGCAATGTGTGCGAGAAGAACTGCCTCTACTGCGGACTGCGAAGCGGGAATCAGCGGGTGGAACGATATTGCCTCAGCGATGAAGAAGTGCTCTCCTGCGCCCGCCTGGCCCACGAACTGGGATACGGATCCGTAGCCTTGCAGAGCGGTGAACGCAGCGATCCGGCATTCATTGACCGGATCGAGCGTCTCGTGAAGGAAATCAAGGAGATCGATGGCGGGAGCCTCGGAATCACGCTTTCGCTCGGGGAACAGCAGGAGGAAACCTACCGGCGCTGGTTCGAAGCCGGGGCGCACCGGTACCTGCTGCGGATCGAATCGTCAAACGAAGAACTCTATTACAAGATCCATCCGCGGAACAGCAGGCACGACTTCCACAGAAGGGTCGAGTGCCTGGAGATCCTGAAACGGACCGGGTATCAGACCGGAACCGGCGTCATGGTGGGACTCCCCTTCCAGACGCTGGACCACCTCGCTGCGGACCTGCTCTTCTTCAAACGGATGGATGTCGCGATGGTCGGGCTCGGGCCCTATATCCCCCACCCCGACACGCCCCTGTACAAGTTCAAGGGCATCATCCCTTCCGCCGCCGAACGCATGGACCTGACCCTCAAGATGATCGCCATCCTCCGCATCCTGATGCCCGAGATCAACATGGTCGCGGCCACGGCGAACCAGACAGTCGATCCCCAGGGACGGGAAAAGGCCATCTCCGCCGGGGCCAATGTCATCATGCCGAACCTGACGCCCGGGGAATACCGCGAGAGCTATTTCATCTATCCGGACAAGGCGTGCGTCCACGACACGCCCGACCAGTGCCAGTCCTGCCTGGACATCCGGCTGGCCGCCATCGGGCACAAGATTCTGTATAACGCCTGGGGAGATTCACTGGCTTTCACCAAAAAGGCCGGCGTTTGACGGCGGGGGTCAGTCCTGTCCGAGCGCTTTCCGGCCCTCCTCCCGGGCCTTCTGCAGGGCAGCATTCCGCTGATGACGTTCCTCGATAATCTTTCCGGTCATCTCGCCCATGGATTCACCGAGGATGGATTCCTCCACACGCTTCCGTTCCTTGCTGAACACATCCAAATCCTCTTCGCTCACCTTCATGAGAGCCATGCACTCCTCGAAATCGCGTTCCATGATCTGATAGTACATCCCGCCTCTGTATGCGTAGAGAGGAGCATCGAATTCCGACAAGCCCTCATAACTCCGGAGGGACGTTTCTCCCACCCGCAGAAACTCGTCCGCTACATCATTCTTGTACCTGTCCCGAAAGCCATAGAAATCGGAAACGGCCTCGACAAAGAGGATGTTGCCGATGGTGCTGATCGTTTCGATATTGGTCTTGAAGATATTCTCCGTCGTCGTGGTATAGTTCAAGATGGGGGCATTCACCAACAGTGCGGTGCCGGAGGCAGAAAACTTTTCCGGATGAGCCACCACGTCCACCTGCAAGTCACAGAAGGTGCCCATGTCTTTCTGGCACTGTTCACACTCCTTCAGGGATTCCCGCATGTCATACATCACCATCAATACCATCTCCCGCTTTTCGGCCTGCTGCTTCTTGCGGTCGATGATGGCGGTGGTTCCGAACGTAAGTATAATGGAGACCGTCGTCGCAAGCAGCGACATGAGGAACTTCTTTCCGGTGGATAATTTATGGATTCCTTTCATTGTAGATTGATCGTATTCGGTTAAACGGCATAAAGATACGTTTTTTTCGTAACCGGGGCATAAACCGTCATTCTAATCGTCCTTATGCAGGAAACAGACGGTAAACTCATTTTTTTTGCCGATATTTGTCCTCCGGATTTGATTGACGAAAGAGATGGACCCTGTCCTTGCAGCCTTGATGATTCCTTTCCTGGGGACCGCCCTGGGATCGGCCTTCGTGTTCTTCATGAAACGGGACATGCCGCCCCTGGTACAGAAAATCCTGCTGGGCTTCGCCTCCGGCGTCATGGTAGCGGCTTCCGTGTGGTCCCTGATCATCCCAGCGATCGGGATGGGTAGCGGGACATCGGCCATCATCCCGCCTGTCGTCGGCCTGCTGGCCGGTTTCTCCTTCCTTCTGCTGATTGACTACATCACTCCGCACATCCACCCGGTCGGCGGACCGGAAGGTCCGGAAAGCCGCCTGTCCCGCACCGCCAAACTGGCCCTCGCCGTCACGATCCACAATTTCCCGGAAGGGATGGCCGTGGGCGTCGCCATCGCGGGTGCCCTGACGGCCGATTTCAACATGGCCGGAGCGCTTGCCCTGTCACTGGGTATCGCCATCCAGAACGTACCGGAAGGCGCCATCATCTCCATGCCGCTCCGGGCGGAGGGGAACTCCCGGCTGAGGGCCTTCGGAATCGGCGCCTTGAGCGGCATCGTTGAGCCGGCTGGCGGTGCGCTGGTCCTGCTGCTGGCCACCTCCATCCTGGGCATCATGCCCTATATGCTGGCCTTTGCCGCAGGTGCGATGCTCTATGTGGTTGTAGAAGAGTTAGTTCCGGAGTACTCCCAAGGGAAGCACTCCAACATCGGCACCATCGGTTTCGCCCTGGGTTTCGCCCTGATGATGGTACTGGACGTCGTTCTGGGATAAACACTTATGGAAACGAAAAAACGTAAAAGGAAATCCCCCCGCCGGAAACACATCGTCATCCGGTTATTCCACGTGCTGATGAAAGGGATCGGCGTCCTGCTGCTGTTGCTGGTGATGGGGGTGTTCGCAACCGAGCTGAGCCCCATCTACCGTTTTCGCGAGCCCCGGCCGTTCAGCGGTCCGGACATCTTCAATCCCTATCGCAACCTGGATCCCGCAGCCGGATGGAAGCGGGCGAATTTCCACACCCATACTCGGGTGAAGGGCCCCTTCCCGCCGAACGAGTGCGAAGAGTGGCCGGATGCGACCTATGACGCCTACGAAAAACTCGGTTACGACATCGTGACCTTCTCCAACCACAACGAGATCACCACCCATCCGTTCGACCCCGCCCTCCAGGTCAATGTGTACGAACAGGGTTACAGTCCCTTCAAGTTCCATAAACTGGTGTTCGGTAGCGAGAAAGTCAAGCATTTCGACCCGCTTTTCCCCTTTCTGGCTTCCCAGAAGCAGTTCGAGCTGGACTATCTGGGGGATGGGTCGGATTTCATCCAGATCAACCATCCATACCGGACCATCGGCACGTCCGAAAAGCACATGCAGGAACTCTCCGGTTACGAGATCATGGAACTGGACACCAGCATCAGCACGGAGAACGAGTACTGGGACTGGGCGCTCAGCGCAGGCCATTACAGCTTCGGCCTTGCCAATGACGACCTCCACCACGCCCGCAGCCACCAGCACATCGGCATCCGCTGCAATTTCATCCAGACTCCCTCGGGGCGGTACGAAGATCTGAAGGAAGCCTTGCTCGGAGGCTGCTATTACGCGATGCGCGTCCCCGACTATGGCGACGGAGACTGGTCGGTCAAGTACGAGAAGAACAGGTATCTCCCGTCCATCCGCGACATCGGTCTGGACGGCAGCACCCTGTACATGACCCTTTCCGAACCGGCCGACAGCATCAAGGTGACCGGCCAGGGACATACGACGCTTTCCAAAGTGGAGCATTGCGACACCATTGCCTATACGATGCGGCCGGAAGACCCGTATGCCCGCCTGACGGCCTATTTCCCGGAGGGTGAAGTCATCTACTCCAATCCGTTCGCCCGGTATGACGCTTCCGTGTCGGATTCGCCGTTCAACAATGCACCGCAGAAGGTGAGCATCCTCCTCACCGTCCTTTACAACCTGCTGGTACTGGCCCTGATCGCCGGCGTATTCCGGCTCCTTTGCAAACTCTTCAAGAAACGATGAGAATCTTCAAGGATAAGGCAAGCCTCACGGCCTGGAGCCTCGTGCTTGCCCTTTACACACTGGTCGCATTCCATTTCCCGTTTTTCAAACACGCCCTCTCCTGCGTGGAAGGCGGATTCAACGGCGCCGTCCTGATTGTCAGCGCCGCCCTTCTCCTCCTGGCCCTGGACTTCCTCCTTTATTATGTACTGGTCTTCCTGGGCAGGTTCCTGGGTAAGTGCGTCGTCGCCTTCACCCTGTTCGGCGATGCCGTGATGCTCTACTTCGTCAATACCTACCAGGTCCTCGTGACCGACGAGATGATGGGCAACGTCCTCAGGACGCAGTATTCCGAAGCTTCAGGGTTCTTCTCCCTGTCCGCCGTCCTGTATGTCCTCCTGCTCGGTATCCTGCCCTGCATCTACGTTTTCGCCCGGAAGGTGGATTACGGTCCGTGGAAACGCTTCTTCGGCCGGATCGGCATTGCCGTCGCCCTGCTGCTCGCGGTCGTCTTCGGCAACATGAAGAACTGGCCCTGGATCGACCGCAACTCCACGGAACTGGGCAGCCTGCTGATGCCCTGGTCCTATGTCGTCAACACGTTCCGCTACAAGAGTGCCGAGAGAAAGAAGAACGTGAAGGAGATACCCCTCCCCGACCCCACGGCCGTCAGCGAGACCCGCGACGTATGTATCCTCTTCATCGGCGAATCGGCCCGCCGGGACCACTTCTCCCTGTACGGATACGGGAAGGAAACCAACCCCTATACGTCCAAGGATACCGTAACGGCCCTGGTTGCCGACGCATCCGCCACCTATACGGCCGCCGGTGTCCGGGCCATCCTGGAGCCGACGGAAGACCGGGACCTCCATGAAATCCTGCCCAACTACGTCCTCCGTCTCGGCGGCGACGTCATCTGGCGCACCAGCAACTGGGGCGAACCTCCCGTCCATACGGAGAAGTACTACACGATGGCCGACCTGCGCAAGATGTACCCCGATGCGGACGGCCGCTACGACGGCATCCTGCTCGAAGGCCTTCGGGAGGAAATCCTGGCCAGCGACAAGGACAAGGTGTTCGTCGTCCTCCACACCTATACCAATCACGGGCCCGCCTACAACACGAACTATCCGGAAGGATTCGAGGTCTTTACCCCCGTGTGCAATACCGTGGAAATGTCCAAGACCAGCCCGGAAGAGCTCCTGAACGCCTACGACAACAGCGTCGTCTATACCGACTACCTGGTCCATTCCGCCATCGACATGGTCCGGAGCATCCCCGACAGGCGCTCCTGCGTCCTGTTTGTTTCGGATCACGGCGAGTCCCTGGGCGAGAATAACCTGTACATGCACGGCGTCCCGATGGCCATGGCCCCCCGGGAGCAGATCGAGATTCCCTTTCTGGTCTGGACTTCCGACAAGTCGCTGCAGGTCAAGCCTCTCGACAGGGTCGGGCAGCACCATGTCTTCCACAGCGTGATCCGGTTCTTCGGCATCGATACCCCCGCCTACGACGCATCCAAGGACGTTTTTGAATGATTTGCCGCCTCCGTCCCTTGGGAAATCTGCGGCGAATCGCTACATTTGTAAACCTAACTTTAATAATAACACTTCTGCATGTCTGAATCCAAATTCCGGGTCGAAAGCGACCTGCTCGGCGAACTCAAGGTTCCCGTGAACGCCTACTATGGCGTCCAGACCCAAAGGGCCCTCAACAATTACAAGATCTCGACAACCCATATGTACGACTATCCCGAGTACATCATCGCGATAGCCTACGTGAAGATGGCCGCCGCCGAGGCCAATGCCGAACTGGGCGTGCTGGACCGCACCATCGCCAACGCCATCGTCAAGGCCTGCCAGGAAATCGTGGACGGCAAGTTCCACGACCAGTTCCCCGTGGACATGATGCAGGGCGGAGCGGGCACTTCCGTCAACATGAACGCGAACGAAGTGATCGCGAACCGCGCCCTGGAGATCATGGGCCATAACAAGGGCGAGTACCAGTACTGCTCCCCCAACGACCATGTGAACTGCGCCCAGTCCACGAACGACGCCTATCCGAGCGCTTTCCGCTATACGTTCGTCCGGATGAACAGACACGTCGCAAAAGCCCTTGAAGACCTGATCGCCTCTTTCCGCGCCAAGGGCGAGGAATTCAAGGACATCATCAAGATGGGCCGTACCCAGCTGCAGGACGCCGTCCCGATGACCTCCGGCCAGGAATTCAACGCCTTCGCGAACAACCTGGAGGAGGAGCTTTCCAACCTCGAGAGGAACGCCGTGCTGCTCAAGGAGATCAACATGGGCGGCACCGCCATCGGCACCGGTCTCAACGCCGTCCCCGGTTTCGCGGAACTGTGCACAATCCGTCTCTCCGAGTTCACCGGCGACAAGTTCGAGAAAGCCCCGGACCTCGTGGAAGCAACTCCTGACACGGGTGCTTACGTGAGCTATTCCGCGGCCCTCAAACGCCTCGCCATCAAGCTCTCCAAGATCTGCAACGACCTCCGTCTGATGGCCTCCGGTCCCCGCTGCGGCCTGCACGAGATCAACCTGCCGCCCATGGCCCCGGGTTCCTCCATCATGCCCGGCAAGGTGAATCCCGTCATCCCGGAAGTCACGAACCAGGTCTGTTTCAAGGTCATCGGCAACGACACCACCGTCGCCTTCGCCGCGGAAGCCGGCCAGTTGCAACTGAACGTGATGGAACCGGTCATCGTCCAGTGCATCCTCGAAAGCCAGACCTGGCTTATCAACGTCATGAACACCCTGCGCACCAAGTGCATCGACGGCATCACCGTCAATGTAGAGCACTGCTATGAGATGGTCAAGAACTCCATCGGCATCGTCACCGCCCTGAACCCGTACATCGGATACAAGGCCTCCACGAAGGTCGCGAAGGAAGCCCTTGCCAGCGGCCGCAGCGTGTATGACCTCGTCCTCGAGTATGGCCTGATGACACAGGAAAAACTCGACGAGGCCCTGGACCCGAAGGCCATGACCTCGTCGCACGAGTTCATCAAGTAAAGCCGTTTATACCAGCGCTCCCTTCATCCTTCTCCAGTAGCCCCTTTCAAAATCGAGGGGATCCAGGTAAAGGACCAGGGACTTCCCTCCGAAGTCCAGTCCGGCGGTACCGTCGGCGATGCGGAGGAAAGCGGGGGCGCCGGAAGGACCGGAACCGAGGAGGCAGGTCCCCGGATCGTCATTCCCGCAAGCCTCGAAGGTCATTTTGAGGGCCGGCTCCGTCAGGGGCCGGTCCTCATCGTCTACGAGGATGGAAGCCCGGAAGGTCTCGAAGTTGATATGCTTCGTATACTTCACCACGACCTGCCCTTTCGGCCACTCCCCCGGACCGTTCTGAATGGGACTGTCATATCCTGCATACGCGTCCAGGGCGGCGAAAACGTAGAACATGCCTTCGTGGGGAAGGCGGTTCTCCGGGTCGAAGGGAGCGAGATCGTCGCAGTCGATCTGACACACGAAGGTCAGCGGATAGTCGTAGGACTCCCCGTCTTCCTCCACCGGGAAAGCCGGGTATTCCATGTCCAGGGGGAAATCCGGGTCGCCCCACCACTTGGAGGAGCAGAAGAGCTCGGTTTCCGTGCGTTCAAGCCTGATCCGGACAGCCATTACCTGAAATCTTTGAGCGGAACGGCCTGGAAGGTCATATGGGCCTGGGAACTCTCGTAAAGGATACCCACGGTTTTCCTGTCGATCATGGTCAGGCAGGAATAGCCCCAGCCTTCCCCTTCGTCCAGAAGGACTTTCCGGGTCCAGGTTGCCCCGCCGTCGAAGCTCATCTGGATGGTGATGTTCTTGCGGTCCTTTTCGTCGGCCGGATTGGAGAACAGGAGGATATCCTTCCTGAGGGAATTCTCGGAAGCCTTCACTTTCAGGAGACTGGCCATGCACACCGGTTCCACGAGCTTTCCGTCGGAAACATGCGGTTCCCAGGTGCGGCCGAGATCCCTCGTCACATATACGGCCCGGCCGGTACGGCGGTTGTCACGCATGTTGAGCATCAGTACGCCCGGTTCCACTTCGGCCACCTGCGATTCTGTCGTGTTGATTTTCGCGTATTCGTGCACGTGCCACGTCAGGCCGCGGTCGGTGGAATACATGATGCCGGCGGCAGGCGTGCGCTCCGGGGCGGGCTCCTGATGCTGGAAAGGCACCACCAGCGTACCGTCATCCATCGTAATCCCGCGTCCAGGGCCCTGGAAGGTGAAATTCCACGCTTCCTGCTTCACCTGCTTCGTCAGGTTCTCCGGCTCGGACCACGTCAGGCCGTCGTCGGTGGAACGGACCATCATGAGCTGCGGAGTGGTTTCCGGCCCGAATCCGCTTCCGGCCGACCACCAGGCTGCCTTGCCGGCTTCTCCGCCGTGCGTCCAGGCCGCAAAGAGGAGGAGGTCTCCCGTCACTTCATCCACCAGGATGCAGGGATCCCCCACTCCGTTCAGGTTCTGCGGCAAACCGCCCCATTCTCCCATGTCCATTGCTACGATCATCGGCCCCCAGGTGCGCCCGCCGTCCGTGGAACGGCTCACACCCACGTCGATATGGCCCTGCAGGTCCCGGGAATTCTCGTGGCGGATGTCATATACGCCCACGAGCGTCCCCTTCTGCGTGGTGACCAGTCCCGGGATGCGGTAGGCGGCAACGCCGTCGTCCCCGGCCGTCCGGACTTTCCGGGCGAGGCGGTGCTTCAGGGCCCCGTCCTGGACCACCTTATAGCCTTTGGCCTTGATTTTCAACTTGAAAGGTTTCCGGATATCCTTCACGCGGTCCGGATCCAGGTTCACGTACAGCCATCCGTCCTGCACGAAATAGGAGCGGAGCGCTTTCCTGGGCAGTCCCCGGAGGGACACTTTGAGATCGGGGATTTCCCCCTCTGAAACAGTTACTTCCGCCACAGGAACAGCCTTGTCCTGGACGACGGGAACCTGATAATGATGGATCTGGAGAGTCGCGGCGGCGACCAGTGCGATGAGGGATGTGGCTAGCATAAAAGTCGGCGTTTATTGCGTAAAAATACGAAATAACGCCGACTTATACAACTTTTGACATCCTACACCGTGAGAGGGAGTGAGATGTATTCTGACGAGAGAGCTCCCAGCAACAGCAGGACACTGAGGACCACCAGCACGACGAGCCAGACCACGAAGATCACCAGGCCGGGGCGCCATTTGGGCGGCTTGAAACCGAAGATCATCTGGACGCCGCCGTAGATCAGGCCGATCAGAGGCAGCACCACGGCGAGGACCAGCAGCGCGACCACCCACGGCGTGGATATCAGGTCGTACAGGACAGGCACATTCTCGTTGATTTCACTCAGAAGCCGGTCCAGCGGCGCACTGAACAGCGTCGTTCCCTTGAGTCCGACCACGGACACCGATGCCAGGCCGGATACACCGGAAAGCAGGAGGATGATGCCGATGACCGCCAGCAGGACCTTGCCGATCTCCTTCCCCGACTCCGAACGTGCGGCATTGTCGATTTCCCGGATTCCCCTGCGGGCCGCATCTCCCATCTCTTCTACACCTCTCCGGACGTTCCGCCGGACATCCTCCAGGGTGCCAGCGTCGCCCTTCATCGCCCAGCGCTCCTGCGCCGTCCGGGCCGGCGGCATCGACAGCCAGAGGACCGCATAGGCCACAAAGCCCAGCAGCGACCAGGCTCCGTCCTTCGCTCCGCCGAACAGGAGGGCAAGCGTAATCACCGAAAAGATGATCCGGATGGCCACGACGTCGAAGTTGAGGTAATTGCCCAGACCGGCACAGACCCCGGCGACCTGCTTGTTCTCCAGGTCACGGTACAGTTTCTTGCGGGGAGCCTCCTGCGGCCGTTCAGGCTCGGGATCGTCGGCCTCGATCCTTTCGGGACGTCCGAGGATGTCGATGATCCCGCGGATGTCCTGCATGGTGGCAACGCCATGCCGGCCGCACCGTTCGAGCAGGAGTTCGGCCATCCTTTCCTCGATGCCTTCCATGATCTCCTTGCCGCCCGGCTGACCCAGATAATGGGCTTCCAGCCCTTTCAGATACTGTTCCACCTCTTTCGAGGCATCCTTTTCCAGCGTGAAGGCATAGCCTCCGATGCTGACTTTCTCTACTTCTGTCATCGTTTCAACGTGTCAATGCTTTCCACCATTTCCCGCCAGGCCGCATCCATTTCGGCAAGCTGGGCCCGGCCCTTTTCCGTAATTCCATAGTATTTCCGGGGCGGGCCCTGCGTGGACTCCTCCCACCGGTAAGTAAGCAGCCCCTGGTTCTTCTGACGGATGAGCAAGGGGTACAGGGTTCCCTCGACCACGATCATGTTCGCGGCCTTGAGGGCATCGATGATGCTGGAGGCATAAGCCTCCCGCTTGCTGAGAATACACAGGATGCAGTATTCCAGCACGCCCTTCCGCATCTGGGAACGGACATTTTCGTTCGTATTCTCCATAAGGCACTACTTGTTTTCGTCCCGGCGGCTGAAGCGCGCCATGTTCTCCGCAGTGGCCGGAATGCCCTGCATCTCGCATTTTTGGGCCGGGGTCTCCGCCCGCGGGACGGCGATCCACAGCACCAGATAGATCCAGAACCCCGACGTGCCGGCCAGGAGGGCCACCAGCATGATGACCCGGATGATGGTCACGTCGATTTCAAAGTAATGGGCCAGACCGGCGCAGACGCCCGCCACGCCCTTGTTGTCCATATCCCGGTACAGCTTCCTTGGAACCTTGTCCTCCGGGAAAGCGCTGGAATAAGCGTATCCCGTTTCAGGCGATCCGTCCGGCATGCCGAGTGTCGACACCACCTTCTCCACCATCTCCAGGGTCACTACCCGGGAACTCTCCCCTACCTCCTGGTAGAACAGTTCAGAGATCCGGCTCTCGATGTCGTCCATCACCTCCCCTTTCTGGCTTTCGGGGACATTCAGCTTGGCCTTGAAGTTGCGCAAATAGGCGTCAAGGCGATTGTAGGCATCGTCGTTGAGGGTGAAATTGCGCCCTCCGATACAAGCATTGGTCACGCGTTTCATATCGTACAAAATATTTGTTGATGCAAAGATATATATAATTTTTGATACTTTGCAATACAAGGTACTTATTTTTTCAAAAAATCGACGCATCGGTCGATTTTTCGGGGAGGAAAGCTATTCCGCCGGAGCGAAATTATCCTTTCCGACACCGCAAAGCGGGCAGACCCAGTCCTCGGGGATGTCCTCAAAGGCGGTCCCGGGGGCGATTCCACTGTCCGGATCCCCTACCGCGGGATCATAGACGTAACCACAGATTTCGCAAACAAACTTTTTCATCGTAAACGTGTTTTGATTCGGTGGCAATATCGGTATTTTCTTTGAAAAATGCTATATTTGTATCTGTCTTGAAATAAACTTTATAGCTTTATGGCCGAATTCAAATATGCACCGATGTTCCAGTTGGGCGAAGACACCACTGAATATTACAAGCTAACCTCCGAAGGCGTCTCCGTGGGCGAATTCGAAGGACACGAAATCCTCAAGGTAATGCCCGAAGCGCTCACCAGGCTTTCCAACGCGGCGTTCCGCGACGTAAACTTCCTCCTGCGCCGGGAACACAACGAGCAGGTCGCGAAAATCCTCTCCGATCCGGAGGCTTCCGACAACGACAAATACGTAGCCCTGATGTTCCTCCGCAATGCGGAAGTTGCGGCCAAGGGCAAGCTTCCCTTCTGCCAGGACACCGGTACTGCCATCATCCACGGCGAGAAAGGCCAGCAGGTCTGGACCGGCTTCGACGACAAGGAGGCCCTGTCCCTGGGCGTTTACAAGACCTATACGGAGGAGAACCTCCGTTACAGCCAGAACGCTCCCCTGGACATGTACAAGGAGGTCAACACCAAGTGCAACCTTCCGGCGCAGATCGACATCGATGCCGAAGAAGGGATGGAATACAAGTTCCTGTGCGTGGTGAAAGGCGGCGGCTCCGCCAACAAGAGCTACCTGTATCAAATGACCAAGGCCGTCCTCAACCCCGATACCCTCGTACCGTTTCTGGTTGAGAAGATGAAGACCCTCGGTACCGCGGCCTGCCCGCCGTACCACATCGCCTTTGTCATCGGCGGAACTTCGGCGGAAAAGAACCTTCTTACCGTCAAGCTTGCCTCCACCCACTACTATGACGGACTTCCGACCACCGGCGACGAAACCGGCCGCGCCTTCCGCGACGTGGAACTCGAGGAGAAGGTCTGGAAAGAGGCCTGTAAGATCGGCCTCGGCGCCCAGTTCGGCGGCAAGTACTTTGCCCACGACATCCGCATCGTCCGGCTCCCCCGCCACGGCGCCTCCTGCCCGATCGGCCTGGGCGTCAGCTGCTCGGCCGACCGCAACATCAAGGCGAAGATCAACCGCGATGGCATCTGGATCGAGAAACTGGACGACAATCCCACCCGGCTCATCCCCGAAGCGCTGCGCCAGCCCGGCGAAGGCGGCGGCGTAAAGATCAACCTGGACCAGCCTATCAAGAACGTCCTCGCGGAACTCACCAAATATCCGGTGAGCACCCGCCTCAGCCTGAACGGAACCATCATCGTCGCGCGCGACATCGCGCACGCCCGCCTGAAGGAGCGCCTGGACCGCGGTGAAGACCTTCCGCAGTACTTCAAGGACCATCCGGTGTTCTATGCCGGTCCTGCCAAGACCCCTGCCGGAATGCCCTGCGGATCCATGGGCCCGACCACCGCGCAGCGCATGGACCCGTACGTGGACCTGTTCCAGAGTCACGGCGGCAGCATGATCATGATCGCGAAGGGCAACCGCACCCAACAGGTCACCGACGCCTGCAAGAAGTACGGCGGCTTCTACCTTGGTTCCATCGGTGGCCCCGCGGCCGTACTGAGTTCCGACGGCATCAAGTCCATCGAATGCGTGGAGTATCCCGACCTGGGAATGGAAGCCATCTGGAAAATCCGGGTGGAAGACTTCCCCGCCTTCATCCTCGTAGATGACAAGGGGAACGACTTCTTCAAGACGATTGGGCTATAACGTTCCTTCTCCCCCCCCCTTAGGCGCCACCAAAAATGGCGTGTCAATCCAGATCGTCGTCCACATCGGTGACGGCGGCGCCGTTGCCCATCAGGAAGGTTTTCATGAACTCGTTCAGGTCACCGTCCAGGACGCCCTGCGTATCCGCCGTGCTGTAGCCGGTACGCAGATCCTTCACCAACTTGTAAGGATGGAGGACATAGTTGCGGATCTGGGAGCCCCATTCGATGCGTTTCTTCTGGCCTTCCAGTTCGGCCTGCTTCTCCTGGCGTTTCTTGAGTTCGATGTCGTACAGACGGGATTTGAGGATCAGGAGGGCACGCTGGCGGTTGTCCTGCTGGGAACGCGTCTCGGTGTTCTCCACCATGATGCCGGATGGGATGTGGCGCACACGGACACCGGTTTCCACCTTGTTTACGTTCTGGCCGCCGTGACCGCCGGAGCGGAAGGTATCCCACTCCAGGTCGCCGGGATTGATCTCGATGTGGATGGAATCATCCACCAACGGATACACGAAGACCGACGAAAAAGTGGTCTGGCGCTTACCCTGGGCATTGAAAGGAGAGATCCGGACAAGCCGGTGGACACCGTTTTCGGCCTTCAGATAGCCGTAGGCGTAGTCGCCTTCTACCTCGATGGTAGCGGACTTGATGCCCGCCTCTTCGCCTTCCAGGAGGGAAGTGACCGTCATCTTGTAGCCGTTTCGTTCGCCCCAGCGGAGATACATCCGCATGAGCATGGACGACCAGTCGTTGGCCTCCGTGCCGCCGGCACCGGAATTGATGGTGAGGACGGCGCCCAGATTGTCCCCTTCGTTGCCAAGCATGTTCTTGAGTTCCAAGGCCTCCACGGCTTCGACAGCCTTGGCGTAGGTTGCATCCAGCTCGCGGGATTCATCGGTTTCGACAGCCTCTTCCTCGGTCCCGGACACGCTGTCCTTCGCAAAGTCGTACAGGACGTCCAGGTCGTCGGCCAGGGTGATAGCCTGCTGGAAGTCGGTCACCCAGGCCTTGACGCCGGCGAGTTTCTTCAGGAACACTTCGGCCGCCTTGGGGTCGTTCCAGAAATCCGGCGCCAGGCTTTCCTGCGTCTTCTGCTCCACTTCTTTCCGCTTCCCTGCGATGTCCAGGCACTTTTCGAGGGTGTCCAGGCGGGCGTGCAGGTCCTTGATCTGTTCGAGGGTCGTCATAGGGTCTTTCCGTATAAGCGTACAAAAATACGAATAATTTCCCGTATATTTGTAACCGTATGGCAACCATCGGCATATTCGACTCCGGTTCCGGCGGACTGTCCGTGTACCGCGAAATCGTGAAACTGCTCCCTTACGAGCGGTATATCTATTTTGCGGACAACGCCCACTGCCCGTACGGGGAGAAGTCGGCGGAATACATCCAGGACCGCGCCCGGGCGATCACGGAAATCCTGCTCGGCATGGGGGCCGACATCATCGTCGTCGCGTGCAACACCGCCACGGCGGCAGCCATCGCCACGCTCCGGGAAGAGTATCCCGGAATGACTTTCGTCGGGATGGAACCGGCCGTGAAGCCCGCGGCACTGGGCACGAAGACCGGAGTCATCGGCGTCCTTGCCACGGCGGGCACGCTCAAAGGATCGAAGTATCTCAAGACAAAAGGCCGTTTCGAGGACGATGTCCGGATCGTCGAACATGTGGGCGAGGGATTCGTGGAACTGGTGGAAAACGGCATCCTGGACGGCCCTGTGGCCTATGAGACCGTACGTGCTTCCCTCCAGCCCCTGCTGGATGCCGGAGCGGACCGCATCGTCCTGGGCTGTACGCACTATCCCTTCCTGAGACCCGTCATCGAAGCCATCGCCGGCCCGGAGGTCCAGGTCATCGACCCGGCCCCCGCGGTCGCACGCCAAACGGTTCGCATGCTGGAGACAAACTGCACCCCCATCGATGACGGACCGTTCAGCATCGACCTGTATTTCTCCGGAGAGCCGGACTCGCTGCAGCGGATATTCGCCCTCATTTAACCCCGACGCATCATAACAAAGGCGCCACCCCGGAAGGTGGCGCCTTTTTCAGTCAGACCGGAATCTTACCGGTAGATGCTGTACTGATTGTACAGCGAGCCGTACATCTGGCCCAGGACCTCGAGATAAGGCTGGCCGTCGAAGAGGGTGGTACGGTAAACCGTATTGTCCACCAGGTAGTACTCGACGCCGTTCATCACGATGGTCTCATAGTCATCCGGGAGGGAGCTGACGAGGGCTCCGGCCGGCGGGACGATGGTGGTGTAAGTGCCGGAGGCATTCACACTGTAGAAGACACCGTCCTGGTAGAAGTACTCGGAGTTGGCGTAGGCGTAGCTCTGCACGAGGCCGAGCTTGTTCGCCAGCTCGTAGGCGGAGAGGGCGCGGCCGCTGTTGAGCGCGTAGCTCGCGTTCTGGGCAGCGATCCGGGCATTGTTCTGCGCGATGATCAGGTTCTGCTGGGCAATCACGTTGTAATTGTCGAAGACCGTATTATAGGTCCTGTACGTGTTGCAGTAGTAGGAGAACCGGACGGCGTTGAAGATAGCCCTGTCGATGGCCCGCTCGAGCGGGGTGCCGAAAGGCGGCCGGCAGATGACATACACACCTCCGAACGGACGGTAGTAGATACCTTCGTAGAAGTAGTAGTCAATGCCCCAGTGGGTGATCCGGCGGTAGTGCGGAGGCAGTACCTTGATCCGGTACCCGAAGTAGTGCGGACGGTGATCCCAGAAGTAGCCCGGGCGGTCCCATGCCAGGAAGTCTCTCTCACGAGGAGGGATCCTATGCATGTTGTGACCGTTGTCCATCCTCATATCGTCGTTGTAGCGGTAGTTACCGCCCCTGTCACGCATAGGCTCGGAGTTGGCGTAGCTGTCCTTGGCGTTGTTCGCGCTTTCGGTACGGCTGCCGAGGCCGCTGCGGGTGACGTTGCTGGTGGAACGTACGGCGCTTCCGGATGCACGGGAAGACTGGCTGGAGCCGGAAGCCGAACGGGTGGCTTCGGAGGTGCTCCGGGCAGTGGTTCCGGTGCTGCGGCTGGTCGTCGCGGTGCCGGAGGTGCTCCGGCTGGTCCGGGTATTCTGGTCCACAGTGCCCGTAGAACGGGTCGCGGAGGAACCGGTGCTGCGGCTGGTCGTCGCGGTGCCGGAGGTGCTCCGGCTGGTCCGGGTGTTCTGGTCCACGGTGCCCGTAGAACGGGTCGCGGAAGAACCGGTGCTGCGGCTGGTCGTCGCGGTGCCGGAAGTGCTCCGGCTGGTCCGGGTGTTCTGGTCCACGCTACCCGCAGAACGGGTCGCGGAAGAACCGGTGCTGCGACTGGTCGTCGCGGTGCCGGAAGTGCTGCGGCTCGTGGAGCTCGACGTGGAGCGGCCGGTGCTGCGGCTGGTCCGGTCATTCTGAACCAGCATGGAACGGCTGGGCGCCGCCGCGCTGGTGGTGGAACGGCTCATGGAAGAACCGGAGGAACGGCTCGTCGTGGAACCGGCGGAGCGGCTCACGGAAGAGCTGGAAGAACGTCCCGTCGAGGAGCCGGCAGAACGGCTCATCGAGGAGGAAGACCCCCGGGTCGTAATCTGTGAAGAGGACGACCGGGATGCAGAGGAAGAGCCGCCGGAACGACGGGTCTGGGCAAGTGCCTCAGGGGCCGCGATCATCGCTATCGTGATGAGCGTTGCGGCGATGGAGTTGATCATCCTTCTCATGGCTTTTTCATTTAATAGGTTAACGATATAAGTAATAATTCTCGGAAAGTTCCTTGAAAGCCTCGGCGTCTTTCATCCATCGGGATTCGATATCCTCGACCTTCAAACGCTTTCCGAAAGTCACTCTCACATAATCCGTGCCACAAACGATATCCAGCATCCTCGTTTTCTTCAGGGTCTTGTACGGATTGTGCTCCGGATACAGTTCCTGAAGGGCCTGCATCACGTAAAATTGCGTCAAAGTGATGGTCGCGGCCTCATAGTCGGTATAGAAAAACTGGACCCCGTGCTGGAGCTGGGGATTGGTTCCTGAGATGGGTTTGTAATGGATGGTCCGGAACTCCGTACCGGGGATGCCGTAACTGTCCAGCCGCGCCTTGAGGGCATCCGCATCGACCCAGGGGGCGGAAAAGACCTGGAACGGGATGGTATAACCCACGCCGATGCCCAGATAGCCGAATTCTCCGGCGATGCCGGCGGAAGGATAGCCGATGGCCGATTCCATCGAAGGAATGTTCGGTGACGGCAGGATCCAGGGCAGGCCCGTGTCCCGGTACAGCATCCAGCGCTCCCACCCGCGCATCGGAACCACGGTGAGACGGCACTTGAGCGGTGCTTCCTTCCCGGTCATCCCGCGATTCAACCCTTCTTCGTTGATCAGGTTCGCCAGTTCCCCGACCGTGAGTCCGTAAACGTACGGAATGCTGAATTCGCTCACGAAAGAGTGGAAACCCGCCTCCACCAGAGGACCTTCGACCTTGCGCCCGCCCAACGGGTTGGGCCGGTCCAGAACCACCACTTCAATATCCTTCTCGGCACAGGCGCGCATCACCAGGCCCAGGGTGGAAATAAAGGTATATGAGCGTGTTCCTACATCCTGGATGTCATACACCATGACGTCGATGCCCTTGAGCATCTCCGGGGTGGGCTTGCGGGTGTCGCCATAGAGCGAATACACCGGGAGGCCGGTCTTGGGATCCTTTCCGCTCGCCACGTGGCCGCCGGCATAAACATCCCCCCGTACCCCGTGCTCGGGCCCGAAGAGCGCCACCAGGTTCACCTCCGGGGCTTCATAGAGGATGTCGATGGTGGAGCGCAAATGCCGGTCCACCCCCGAAGGATTCGTGACCAGTCCCACCCGCTTCCCCAGCAATTCCTCGAAGCCATACCGCTGGAGCATGTCGATGCCAGCGTACACCTGCGCGGAAAGGGAGAGGCTCCCCAGAAGCAGGATCAATGACAGTATCTTCTTCATAATCAACTGTTTTTAACGCGTCCATATTCAGCGGGAACCCTGCGCCGGGCATACAGGGCGACTGCAACGGTCGCCAGGCAGCACACCATGACCAGCACGTAGAATCCCACGTACCCCAGCGATTCTTGCAGATATCCTGCCACGGAACCCGGGAGCAGCATGGACAGGGCCATGAAGCCCGTGCAGATGGCGTAATGGGAGGTCTTGAGCGGTCCTTCCGCAAAGCGCATCATATAAACCGTATAGGCCGTAAAGCCATATCCGTAGCCGAACTGGTCGAAGACAACGCAAGCGCCAACCGTCCATAAGGAAGAGGGGCGCACGAGCGCCAGGAACAGGTAAACGGCGCACGGAAGCGCGAGGCTGAGCGCCATCGGCAGAAGGCAACGGCGGAGCCCCCGGCGCGAAATATCCACCCCCCCGAGGATTCCTCCGGCGAGGAGGGCGATGACACCGGCCGTACCGTATACTATCCCGTATGCTTCTTTGTCCAACCCCAGCCCGCCGGCAGATGCCGGATCGCTGAAAAACGGATATAAGAGCTTGACGGACAGCGCCTCCGGCAACCGGTACAACAGCAGGAAAAACACCAGCAGGCCAATGCCCGGCTTGGTGAAGAAGCTGCGGAACGCTTCGCCGAACTCCGCGAAGATCTCCCGGACCGTCTTCCGTCCGGCGGAGCGGTCTTCATCGGGACGCGGCAGGACGAAGGCGTGATACAACGTGACCGCCGCCAGGATGGCCGCGGTGGCGAGCAGCGTGATGCTCCACGAGCGGGAAACGACTCCCGTCCTTTTCTCCATCCAGCCGGCCAGCACGACCAGGACGCCCTGCCCGAACACCATGGCGATCCGGTAGAACGTGTTCCGGATACCGACGAAGGCCGACTGGTGGCCTTCGTCCAGGCCGATCATGTAGAAACCGTCCGCCGCGATGTCATGGGAGGCGGAAGCGAAGCCGGTAATCACGAATAAGATAAGCGTCCAGGTAAACGGCGAGGAGGCCGGCAGAGTAATCGCCAGCAGGGCTACCGCCGCCGCCATCAGGAGCTGCATCGTCACGATCCACCAGCGCTTGCTCCTGAAGATGTCCACGAAGGGGCTCCAGAGCGGTTTGATGAGCCAGGGCAGGCCGATGAGGCTGGTCAGGAGGGCCAGCCGGCTGTTGTCCATCCCCAAGTCCTTGAGGATGACGACGGAGATCGTGTTGACAATGAAATACGGAAGGCCTTCCGCAAAATACAGGGTGGGCACCCACAGCCAGGGAGAGCGTGTTTTCATCGTTCGAGGGTGGTTCCGGGATAATAGAAGGAAAGGATTTCTTCGTAGGTTTTTCCGTGGGCGGCCATCACGGCGGCGCCGATCTGGCACAGGCCCACGCCGTGGCCCCAGCCATGACCGCGCAGGATGACTTCATCGGGAGTCATTTCCACGTCGAACCAGGAGCTATAGAGATGGCTTTCCGACAGGAAACGTCTGATGAGCAGTTCCTTGCCCACTTCCAGCGTTCGCTTGGAGCCAACGATACGGAGCAATTTGATCCGGCCGGACCCGCCCCGTTCCAGGGGTTCCAGCGACAGCAGGTCGCCGATATCGACACCCGACCGGCGGGTGATGAGGTCGGAAAGCTCCTTGCGGCCGTACCGGACGGTCCAGTCATGGAAATCTTCCGTTTCCAGGTCATAGTCGTTGAGTACCTGGCCCAGGATTTCCTTGTCGTGCGTGTCGCACCAGGGGTCTTCGTGGACCGGAAGGTAAGGATAGTCTTCATCGGCCCAGGCGGTGGAGAAGCGCTCCGTCAGGCCGCCGCAGCACTTGTAGAAGCGGGCGTCCACCAATTCTCCGCCATAGCGGAGGACGAGGCCCCAGGTCTCGTCGATGGCGGCACGGACCTTCTCCCCGACCGCGAGGGTGAGGCCCTGGTAGCGCTGGCAATGGTCGTCGGCACACACGTCGAAACGGTGGTGGTCGTCGTGGTCGAACCATTTGACAATCCGGTCGGAAGGCGCTTCGGAAGATGATCGGCTTCCGTCCAGCCAGGTAATCAGCGCCGGAGCGTTGTCGAACGGGTACGGAACGGACGCCTCCTTCCGGGCCTGACGGTGGGCGATCTGCGCCATCACCCAGGAGCGCGAGATGACGGCGTGGGCCTTCAGGAATTCCGGAGAAGCCGTCGCCTTCATCTCGGAGGAAATGACGCTGAGGAGGTAGTCTTCGACGCCGATCACGTTGACAGCCACTACTTTCCCGGCGTCCACGATGAACTTGAGCGTGCCGGCGAACTGCTGGTCCTGCTGCCGCTGCCAGTGGAAATCCACGCCGATGGTCACGCCGTACAGGATGAAGGACGGCTCGGCGAACAGGGTGGAGATGGTGGGCGCCTCGAAAACGAGTTCGTCATAAAGGGTGCCGTTGTAGTCGATCTTGCCTTCGCGATAGGAGACCTTCTGCGGACCGGCTCCGTCGGAGATGATCTCGAAGCCGATCTCCGGACCGGACAGGATGCCCACCTCGATCTTCGGCTGGGTACGGACCAGCCGCCACAGGAGGCGTTCCTCCTGCTTTTCGGAGAGGGAGATCTCCTGCAGGATCTCCGTCAGGATTTCAGGCGTAATCCGTTCATAATCAGACACTTCCGGAATCACGAAGAAGCCGGCCATGTCGGCGGCGCCGGGACTCAGGGCAAAATGGTCGTCCCCTTCCGCATAGAAATGATGCGGACGATGGGCCGCCCTGCACATCACCACAGCCCGGTATTCTCCCTCGCTGAAGAAGGTCAGGGCGTTGAAGCGGGGTTCGGCTTCCCCTTCCGCCAGGTCGCAGCAGTCCAGCAGGCGGTAGAACATCTTGGCCATGGACTTGGACGTTTCGGCGCGGAGCAGGAAGACACCCCGGGTAAAGCGCTTGTAATGGAACAGTTGCGCATCGCGAACGGAAGCCACATAGGAGAGTTCCCCTGCATTGTTTTCAGGGACTTCTCCCCCATTCTCCGCGACCGCGTGCATCAGCCGGTCCGCGATGCGCTCCAGAGGCATGTACCCCTTCGGACAAGCCTGGAAATGTGCGTGGCCCGGTACGGTTGTTCCGCTGTACGGACTGTTGTAGAAGATGACATAATCCGGGAACTGCACGGACAGGTCCAGCATATCCGGATAACGGTGCCAGATAGTCTGGGGCACGTGCACGTCCCGCGTGATGACCAGATGGTTCGGGAAGATGGGGGCCCGGTTCACCAGGACGCGGTATTTACGGCCCTTCCTGCCTTCGAAGGGCAGGAAATGCTGATGTTCCAGGTAGTTCTCCTCGCACAAGGGGCAGCCGTGGTCGAAGATGGGCATCCGTCCGGGATTGGACTGGAGGGTGGCGAGCACCCCGCCGACGGGAGCCTGGCGGGTCTGGGCGCTTTTCAGTGCGCGGTATTTCGCCGCCACGGCCGGCCAGACTGAAAGCTGGTCGTGCACGAATTTGTCGATGTCGATTGCCATACCTTTCAAAGGTAGGCATTTTTCGGGGGAAATCCTACAGGAGCGCGAGCAGCTGCCCCTGGATGCGTGCGAATTCCGCTTCGAAGTTCGGCGTCAGGATATCCTTGCCGGCCGCAGCCGTCAATTCCTCCTGCGTCCACCACTTTCCCTCGGTAACCTCCGGATTGTCAGGATCCAGTTCCGGATGCCCGACGGTTGCGAAAACGAACACGAACTCCCGGTCCCGTTCCGTCTCCCAGACATAGGCTTCCAGGAAGGTGGGATTGAAGGCAGTCAGGCCCAATTCCTCCGCAGCTTCGCGGTAGAGAGCCTCCTGAGCCAGTTCACCATAGGTTACGTGCCCTCCGACCGCCGTATCCCAATAGCCCGGAAGCAGGTCTTTTTCCATGGACCTTTTCTGGAGATAGATCCTTCCCATCCGGTCCACGATGTGCAGGTGCACCACCGGGTGGAGGACCCGCGCCCCGCTGTGGCAATAGGCCCGCGTCGCCTGTCCGTAAACGATGCCGCTGGTTTCCACGAGGGGAAGCATCTCCTCCGCGGAAACGGCGGAAAGGCCGGGATGCTCCACGCTCGGACGCGGATACAGGGGGGCAGGTTCGAGGGGATATACGAGTTCGATCATCGCTAGAATACCATCTTGACACAGAAGGCGGACTTCCCGTCCAGACGGCCTTCCACATACCAGACCAGGTTCCCCTCCTCCTCTGCCTTCAGGCGGTACAGTTGGACGACGGAGCCGGGGGTGGTTTCCTTGTTGAAATTGATGAAGACGTCGCGGACGCGCCGGGTGGAGGCGGTTTCATAGTCGATGCAGTCCATCGCCCAGACCATGTAACGCGCATTGTTGGTGTGCCCGATGATGTCCACGTCGGAATAGGCGACCCGGTGCTCTCCGACAGCCTCCGGTTCGGAGCCGCGGGGCATCGCGACCTTGGGCGCAGGGCTGGCGATGGCGTGATCCGTCCCGGGATCCACGCTCATCAGCGAATTCAGGTCCTCCGGACGGACCAGCCGGCGTGTTTGCTCGTCAATCACCACCCAAGAACTGGTACAGGTGACCGCGCGCTCTCCCTTCCCGTCCTGGAGATAAAAGTCACGCAGGAAAAACAGGCCGTCGGGCCCCTTGTGCCAGGTGAAAAGCGTCACTTCGTCCAGCCACTTGGGCGGATTTTCGAAATGGATATGCATCCGGGACAGCACCCAGGCAGTATGGTGGACATGCAACTGGTCATAGCCGAAGCCGAGTTCCTTGGCCGCCCAGTACGCGATTTCCTGGGCACAATCCATGAAGGCGGCGGGCTTCAGGAACATGGCGGCATCCGTGTCGTAGCAGGGAATGCAGATGTCCTGGCAGAATTTATACCCCTCTCTTCTTACTTCACTCATATCTAATAACGGAGAATGTCAAGCTCTTCCTTGGAATACAGGAGCGGATCCAGCCAGCTCGGCGCGACGCGGCCGATAAGGATATAAAGCAGCAGGAGGGCCAGGAGTGCCCCCAGCACGATCAGGATGATCCGGAGCGCCTTCAAGAGTTTTTGCCTCCGCCGGCGGTCCTCATATTCCAGCCGCTGGGTTTCCTTAAACGCCTCGGAGACGGGAAGCTCCGGCTCCTCCTCTTCAGCAGGAGCGGGGTCCGGCTCGGGTTCCGGTTGAACTTCAGGCTCCGGTTGAACTTCGGGCTCGAGCTCAGGTTCGGATTCGGGTGCGAGTGCGGGCGCGGGTTCAACTTCGACCTCCGGTTTCACTTCCGGTTCGGGTTCGACCTCCACTTCCTCGATATCGGTAACGGGTTCCGTCGTCATCATCTCCGCCAGACCTGCGACTGCGGTAGCCACTTCTTCCGGGGTTTCCTCATGGGTCTTGAGGGAGACCGGAGCAAGGCCGAAACCCTCGGGATAGATGTCCAGGTCCTCATCGGCCACGAAGAAGAAATGGTTCTCGCGGGTGGCCCGGAGACGGCCGAGCCCCGGGAAGACGATGGTCTTCCGAACCTTCAGGACCTCTTTCATCCCGGCGAGGAATTCCGCCAGGACCCGCGTCGCATCCTCCCGGTCCACATTGCGGGCGGATGCATACATGTCGGCCAGGAGCGTGTCGCTCCCCTGTTTGGGAGAGAAATAGAGCCGGCGGTACGGCGGATGGATCGTATAGCCCTTGTCGGAGAAAGAGGAGGGTACCAGTTCGGCCACGAAGCATCCGACCCCGGGAAGGGTCACGGCATCGTTGTCCAGGATTGCCTCCTTGACCATCTTTGCTAGCAGATCGATATCCATCGCCGGTTCAGTTTCAGATTCGTTTGCAAAGATATTAAAAAAACCGCAAAATTGTTTGGAGATTCCAAAAAAGGTTGTACCTTTGCAATCCCGTCCGAGGACGAGCACCGGAAACGGTGAAAAACATTCCTCAGTAGCTCAGTTGGTTAGAGCATCTGACTGTTAATCAGAGGGTCCTAGGTTCAAGTCCTAGCTGGGGAGCGCCTGAAAGCCAACCACCATTCCGGTGGCCGGCTTTTTTGTTTTGAGGGCTGACACCCCGCCATTTGGAACAGTTTCATTTTCAATGCATTACAACACCTTAGGTGTCAACCCTGATGTAAAAGAGTTGGGCCTGGCACCCACCCCTTCTCAACGTACCATATATCAACCACTTACAGACACGCCTGTGCCAACCTCCCAAAAAGGAAAAGAACAAATGGGGGCGTCTCCGTATTCTGTTCTTTCAGGATTCAGGTTGATTCCTGCTGACCATGGAAGAGGACTATTAACAACGGTTGTTTCCAGACAAACCATCTACTAATAAAAAGCAGGACCTCAGAATGAGGCCCTGCAAAAGACGAGATGAACTCAAAAGGCTATTCACCCATAATTGTCTTTTTAATGATATCATTTTTAAGGTGAGAATCAAAGAACAGGGTCCTCCCGTTCAAGTCAAAATTAAGATTTCTTTCCGAAACCTTCGCTTCAATGGTTTGCTCGGGAAGCATCAGTTCAATAGTATTATAAGCGACGTCAACTTCGTAAACTCTGTATTTACTGAAGTTTTCGGCTCGTTTCCAATCCTCAAAAATATTACCTCTGGTGTAAACGGTGATATCACCGATACCTTCATCATTAGCCGGTCCCAGGGTAAAGAACTCAAACAGGTAACCGGATGAATTCTGGTTATAGTAATCATAACGATTCACAACTGCATTGAACTGCTTAAGCAATCTTTCTACACGTTCTATTTCATTCCTATTCTCATATAGAAACTCGTTCGCCTCGAATGCATTCAATCCATCAGGGTACTTCTCCAGATACTCATTCATCTTCTTATACTTCGGAAGGATCCTGTCATCAGGCATCTCCTGAATCGCAGCAAACAAGGTAGAATCAGCGATGAAAACATCGTAAAGACTGTCAACAGTCTTGAGATGTTCTTCCGTGATATAATCAGCAAATTTTGATTTAAAATCCCTAATACCTTCTAAATCAGAGTTTATCAATAACTCATCATAAGCCTTTCGTTCTGCTTTGACATTCTTGTCTACGCAACCAACGAAGGCAAACTAGGTCATAATCAGAAGGAAAAAAGAAAGTTTTTTCATAATGTCTCAAATGATTAAGTAATTATAGTAATGAATCTACATTGGCAAAAAACATCCTGATATTCAAAAAGGCACTTGCGATAATCTATTGCCTACGAAGTATTATGAATTATTTGGTTCATGCTAAGATAGAGAATACACACGGATTAAAAAAGTACTATTTGCTATTTGTTATTGGATATCCTGTTACACTCATAGCACTGTATTCGGCTTTATGAATCTCGTTATCTGCTTTTTCGAAAGGAATCTCCCCTGACTATCAATCAGAAGTTCCAAAGAGCAAGTATTTACCGGGGAGCACCTGAAAGCCAATCACCTCCGCAAGTGATTGGCTTTTTCGTGTATGGGTAGCGTTAGGACCTGCAGGCTACAGGTCATCGATGGGATTCCTACCGGTGGTGCCGGTGGTGGAAAGAGAATGGGAATTCGCGTATTTCAGGATCACGTGCCAGGTAGAACGGTCCTTCACGTCAGCATCCAGGGTGATGGTTCCGCCAGGAAGGTCGTAGACCGCGACATTGCTGCCCTGCGAGGTCTTCGGCTCCATGCCGTATTTCTGGGTCAGGGAGGCCTGGAGGGAATCGTAGGCCTTCTCCAGGGCGTCCCAGTCCGAGATGACCGGGAAATCGACACGGACCTCCTGGACGGGACTTCCGGAAGGGGTCACCTTGCACCCGCTGTATCCGGCGAAATCTCCGGTATAGGTTCCGTTCCCGGCACTCCGGAATCCGGCCCTGACCAGTTCCGACCCGAACGCGGAAAGCGTGCCGGACATGGGAATCCCCTTGAAGGTCAGGGGCGAGGAGGAAGAGGAGGTCGATGGAGACGACGGGGTCGAAGCGGGGATGTCGATGTTGATGGTCGACGACGAACCGCCTTTATTCCCGACCCCCAGTTCCCTTTCCAGGTCCTTGATGTCGATGTCGTCTCCGGTCGTGGCCGTTCCACCGGTTCTCCCGTTCGGGTTGATCCATCCTCCCGTATCATCGGAAGAACTTCCTTTGCCCGATCCACCGGGAAGGGTGATTACGCTCCCGAAGTTGCTCGAGCACCATCTCACGGCCAGGACGATGACGGCCAGGGCGATGACGAGCTTGATGATTCTTTTCATTCCGGCTTGAGTATTCATGGCAGATTGATTATTGGCTTTGTGCCCATAAAGTTAAACTTTTTTTTGTATTTTTGTATCCAGTTCAATCCGAATGCGCAAATGACCTTGCAACCTTACCGGGAGGTCTGTGACATCTCCCAACTGCCTGCACCGGACGGAACGGGATACATCGCCCGCTACGTCTTCCAGTACATCGATTTCAACCAGGTTCCGCAGTACGTCGCGGCCGGACACCGGTTCACCGACTGCTGCTTCCTGGGCTGCGACATTCCCACAGCGATGGACGGCCAGATCGGAAACACCTGCCTGGTGTTCCCCCGGATGGGACGTGTCTATAACGTGTTCCGCGCCCGCCTGTACGACGGAGAAAGCCTGTATGCCGGCTACGATCCCGAGCACGAGGAGAGTTTTGAAAGCTGTTTCGATGCCCGGGTCTATGCCGACTACCAGGAAAAGGGCAAGGAATGCGACGATATCCGGGAAACGCTGGGGCGGACCCTGCACGACCGCGCAATGAGCGGTGCGATGCGGGAGTTCCTGAATCGGTTCGACGAACGGCAGGTCGTCGCCATCATGGGCGGACACGCCCAGTTCCGTACCGACGAAGGATACCGGAAGGTAGCCCTGATCAGCAAGACGCTTACCGAAAACGGAAAGCTGATGGCTTCAGGAGGCGGCCCTGGCGCGATGGAGGCGACGCACCTCGGCGCCTGGATGGCCGGACGCAGCCTGGAGGAGTTCGAAGATGCGCTGGAGATCCTGTCCGTCGCTCCTACCTTCCGCGACGAGGGATGGCTCCGGACCGCCTTTGAAGTCCGGAAGAAGTATCCGCAGAACAAATACCACAGCCTGGGGATTCCGACCTGGTTCTACGGCCACGAACCTGCTACGCCGTTCGCCACGCACATCGCCAAGTACTTCTACAACAGCGTGCGGGAAGATACGCTGCTGGCCATCGCCAAGGGCGGCATCATCTACTCCCCCGGATCGGCCGGCACCATCCAGGAGATCTTCCAGGACGCCGCGCAGAACCACTACCAGACTTTCGGCGCCCCCAGCCCCATGGTGTTCCTGGGAAAGGAGTTCTTCACACGGGAAATCCCCATCTACACGCTGCTGGAAGACCTGATGGCCCGGGGAAAATACAAGAACCTCCTGATCTCCATCACGGACGATCCCCAGGAGGCCATCGACACGATGCTGTCCTTTCCCGAAAAGGACGCTACAGCAGAATGTTGATACCCAGGCCGATGAGGACGAGCCCGCCCACGATGCGGGCGGAATAACCCAGCTTCCGGCCCACGAAACTGCCGGATAGCATCCCGACGACGACAGATAACGCCGTAAACACCAGGACGGACAGCGCCAACGGCGCGATGTTCGTCCATTTTGCATCGTCCATGGCCATGGAAAGGCCCACGACCGCCGCATCGATGGACGTCGCGACCCCGCCGATAAGGATGCTCCTGAACCCGTCCAGGTTCAGGTGGTCCGACTTGCTCCGGACTCCGTCCAGGAACATGGCCCCGCCCACATACAGCAGGAGCAGGAAGCCGATCATGTGGGCAATTCTTTCAAAATGGCCTATATACCCGGAAATCAGCCCGTTGGCGAAAGCGCCGAGGGCCCATCCTCCCAGCAGGAGGCCCGTCTGGATCACGGCGAATACAGCTGCGACGGTCCAGACTTTCTTCCGGAGCTCCTCCCGGCTCATCAGGAAAGACGAGCAGTGGGAGACGGCGAAACAGTCGGCACAGAGCGAGAGGCCCAGGAGGATGGCGCTGACCCAGGTGTTCATGGCTTGAATTCCTGACGTCCCAGGATGGACCGGCCCAACGTGAGTTCATCGGCATACTCAAGGTCATCGCCGAAACCCAACCCTCGGGCGAGGGTGGAGAAACGCACCCCCGTATGGGACAGTTTCCGATACAGATAGAAGGCCGTAGATTCCCCTTCCACGTCGCCGCTGAGGGCGAAGATGACTTCTGCATTCTCCGGATTATCAAACGCTTCCACCCGGCGGACGAGATCTCCGATACTCAGGTCGGACGGACCGATGCCGGCAATCGGGGAAATGATGCCGCCCAGCACGTGATAGACACCGTGATACTGGCCTGTGTTTTCGATGCTCATCACGTCACGGACGCTCTCGACCACGCAGATGGCGCTGTGGTCGCGGGAGCGGTCCGAACAGATGGAGCAGGTCTCCGCATCCGAAATCATCCGGCACTCCTTGCAGAAACGGACCTCGTCCCGGAGCCGGTTGATCGAATCGGTGAAGTGGTGGACGTTCTCCTGAGGCTGCCGGAGCAGGTGAAGGGCGAGCCGGAGCGCACTGCGGCGGCCCACACCGGGCAGCGAGCCGATGGCCTCCACGGCGTCGGTCAGGAGTTCGGAAGGATATTTCTCTTTATAGGCCATGATAATCGACGAGTCCTTCCATCGGGGAAGGGATGAAACGGGAGAAGGTCTTTCCGTATTCGGCGCCAAGGCGTTCCAGTTCCTCCCTGCATGCACAGCCGAAACCGCCGACCACACCCACGGGAAGGCGGTCGTCGTAACGCGTCAGGGTACGTTCGAACAGATCACGGAAGTTCCTTTCAATCAAGGCATCCACGTATGCATTTCCACGATGCTCCAGGATGAACGGGGCCAGGCTGCCGAGATAGCGGGAAGGAGCGGGACTCCTATAGACATTCCGCACGACCGAGGCATAGTCCGCCTCGTGGAAAGACGAGAAAGCCTCCACCAGGTCCTCCGGGACCAGGTCCTTCACGAGGTCCGCGAGAAACATCCGGCCGAGAGCCGCCGCACTGCCCTCATCGCCGATGATGAAACCACCGCCGTGGATGTTGCGGACGATCTTCTCTCCGTCGTAGTGGCAGGTGTTCGAACCGGTGCCCAGGATGGCGGCAAGGCCGGCCGCATGGCCGCAGGCGGCACGGGCGGCAGCCAGGAGGTCGGAAGCATACTCGCACCGGACACCCGGAAACCGCTCCTGGAACACGCGGTCCAGTTCCGCCGGAAACTCCAGCAGGCCGGCTGCATAGAAATGCACCTCGTCCACGTCGGAGAAGCTCTCCACCGCACCGGAAAAGACGGCGGCATTGGCATCCGCCGAAATGGAGGACAGGTTCATGCCGGGTGTCTGCAGGCGTTCGACAGTGCCGTCCGGGGCGAGGGCGCACCAGTCGGTCTTGGTGGCGCCGCTTTCGACGATGAGGATCATATTTCCACTCCTTTCTTTTTCCAATGGCAATAACCGTACACCGCCGAAGCGATGTAGGCGAGATACAGGACCGCCATCCAATACTGCCCGTTCTGCAGGCACAGGGCGGTGGTCAGGGCATCGGCGACTACCCACAGCATCCACTGCTGGATGTAGGAGCGGGTAAGCCACCAGGTAGCGATGACGCTGAGGACCGTGGCCGTGGCGTCCAGTTCGGACACGCCGTCCCCCAGGGCCCGGAACACCCAGATGAGGACGAGCGAACCCAAAACGAAGCCCACGGCACTCCAGAGAGCCGTTTTCTTCGGGAGCGCACGCAGATGGATGGAGCCCTCCCCCACCGCCTCGCCGTCCTTCCGCCACTGGACCAGGCCGATGACGGACATGACGATATAATACAGGTTCAGGCCCATCATTCCCCAGCTCCGCTGCACGGCGAAACTGTACGCGCAGGCGGCTCCGGTAAGGATGCCCACCACCCACATCGCGTTCTTCTGGAGAATCTCCAGGACGATGTATGCGATGCCGGTCGCAAAGGCGAAAATCTCAATGATCTGGATGAGGTCCATAGATGGCAAATTTACGGTTTTTTCTTTATCTTTGTACTCGCAAAATCAGAAACTATGGACAAGAAAAGTTACGCTTTCGGAATGAGCCTCGCCGGCAACCTGCTGCAGTCGGGGGTGCACGGGCTCAATTTCGACGATTTCGTGGCCGGTCTCAAGGCCATGCTGCAGGGCGAAAAGCTCGCCATCACGATGGACGAGGCCGGAGAAGCCCTGGAACAGTTCTATAAGGAAATGGAAGAGGAAGCCGCCGAACGGGCCGCCGTCGCCGGCGCCGCCGCGAAGGAAGAAGGCGAGAAGTTCCTCGCCCAGGCCGCCCGCGACCCGGAGGTCCGCGCCACGGGCAGCGGCCTCATGTACAAGGTCCTGAAGGAAGGTACCGGCAAGAAGCCCAAGGCCACGAACCAGGTCAGGTGCCACTATGAGGGCACCTTCCCGAACGGCCAGATCTTCGACAGCTCCTACAAGCGGGGCGAACCGGCCGTCTTCGGCCTGAACCAGGTGATCAAAGGCTGGACCGAAGGTCTTCAGCTGATGGCCGAGGGCGCCAAATATGAGCTCTACCTGCCGTACAACCTGGCCTACGGCGAGCACGGCGCCGGGAATGCCATTCCGCCCTACAGCGCCCTGAAGTTCGTCGTCGAGCTCATTGAGGTGCTCTAGTTTCATACTGGCCCTTTTATTGACCGCTTCTTGGGCGCAAGCCCAGGAGGCGGATTCCCTTCGTGCCGCCCGGGTGACAGCCGCCCTGGAAATCGCACCGCCCTCCGCCGCGGCGACAGCCGAACGGCTCCGCGCTGCGGAAAACCTGCCCGCCGCCATCCGGGAGTTCAGCGGCCTGCAACTGCGTGATTACGGCGGGGCGGGCGGTCTCAAGACCATCAATGTCCGGAGCCTCGGCAGTGCCCATACGGCCGTGTTCCTGGACGGCGTCCCCATCGACAACGCCCAGAACGCGCAGGTGGACCTGGGACGCATTTCCACGGAAGGACTGGAAAAGGCGGAACTCTTCCAGGGACAGCGTTCCCGGTTGCTGCAGACGGCTCGCGAATATGGAAGCGCCAGCGCCCTGCACCTGACGAGCGCGCTGCCCGCTCCGGAAGGACGGAACGGCTTCAAAGTCCGGCTGCGGGGCGGGTCCTTCGGGACCGTGAGCCCATCTGCCGCCTGGGAATCCCGATGGTCACCGGCCCTTTCCTCCCGGGTGCAGGCGGGATTCACCCACGCCCATGGGCGTTACCGTTTTCATGTCAAGGACTTCCGGAACACACCGGAGGGGTATGGAGGCTACGATACCGTCATGGTCAGGCAAAACTGCGACCTGACGGAATTCCGGACCGACGCCCATCTGTTCTATACTCCGGACGGAGGCCGGTACGATGCGCGCATTTCCTGGTATGACGCCGACCGGGGCATCCCCGGGCCGGTGTACAAACAGGCCGACCGCTATCCCCTCTCCAGTGACCGGCAAAGCGACCGGAACCTCTCCGTTCAAGCCGGCGGGGAGCAGGAACTGACCGCCGACTTGTCTCTCCTCGTCCGGGCGAAATACGCCAGGGACGTGCTCCGGTACCTGGATGTCTCGGAAATCGACCCGGCCGTTTCCGCACAATGGGACTATCTGCAGCAGAGCGGATACCTGTCGGCCGGACTGGGTTGGAGGGCCTCGGACCGGTGGCATTTCAGCGGAGCTGTGGACGGCCAGTATGAGACGCTCCGGGCTCAGGTTTCCCCGAAGCGGAGGACCCTTTTCGCCGCCGGGTCCGCCGCGTTCCTGGACGGTCCCTGGCGCCTGGACGCCGCACTCCAATACCAGCATTCCGAAGGTTCCGGTTCCTACCGGTTCCTCTCCCCTTCCTTCCTGTTGGAATGGACACCCGACTCCTTCTGGGAGTTCGGCGGACTCCTGAAGCGGTCCTGCCGCCTGCCCTCTTTCAACGATTTGTATTACAGCCAGGTCACCGTCCGGCAATTGGCGCCGGAGCAGGTGTATCAGGCCGCCGCGCACTGGTCGTGGGACCGCCGCTATCCCCGCTGGCACTTCCAGGCGCGGGAGGAACTGTATTTCAACTACGTGAAGGACAAGCTCATCGCCGTCCCGAACGGGAGCCTGTTCCGCTGGTCCATGTACAACCTGGGCTCCGTCCGCATCTTCGGGGATGAATGGGACCTTACCGCGACCTGGAAGGACGGGTTGACGACCCTCGGCGCAACGGCCCGGTACTCCTTCCAGTGGGCCCGAGACCCGGAAACCGGCGGGCAGATACCCTACATCCCCTTGCACAGCGCCAACTTCCGGCTATTCAGCCGTCTGGGGGGCTGGAGCCTGGACCTGCAAGGCTTCGTCACCGGTCCGCGATACACTTCATCGACCAACCGGCACGAATTCCGGATCGACCCCTGGACCACCTGGGACGCCTCCGTATCGTACGCCTTCCCGTCGAACGGTGTCACGGTCCGCATCCAGGTCCACAACCTCCTGAACGAAGGGTACGAAATCATCAGACAGTATCCGATGCCGGGCCTCCACGCCTTCTGCACCCTTGATTATGTCTTTTGATTTGCGTATTTTTGCACGACAATAGTTCTTTTACATATGAAACAATCCCCACTGCTGGTTTTCAGCATGGTCCTCGTCGCGATAGCGGCGGGTTGCACCAAGGAAAACGCCTCCGAATATACATTCGCGGGTATCGAAGTCGAAGTAGGTGAAAACAATGGCAGCTTCTCCAAGCTGTACGTCCTCAACGAGGGCGCATTCCCGGGTGCATCCACCCTGGACCTGCTGGACTTCCGACACAAGACATATTGCACCGACATCTTTGCACAGGCCAATCCCGAGGTCGTGCAGGGCATCGGCAACACGGGCAACGACCTGGCCATCGTGAACGGCCGGCTCTGGGTGCTCATGAACGCCTCCAACCAGGTGGCCGTCCTGCACCTGCCGGACGCCAAGCTGGAGCGCGTCCTGGACGTGGAAAGCCCGCGATTCATCACGCAGGATGACGGCTACGCCTACATAACCTCCTATGCCGGAGCCGTTTACCAGGGTGATCCCGTTCCCGGAAAGGTGTACCGGATCGATTCCAGGACCTTCGAATCATCCTTCGTGGAAGTGGGCTACCAGCCGGAAGGGCTGGCCGTCCTCGGCGGCAAACTGTACGTTGCCAACAGCGGCGGCTACAACTGGACGCACGACAATCGCATTTCCGTCATCGACCTGGCTACGTTCAACGATGTCAAGGTCATCGAAACTCCCGTGACCAATCTCTTCCAGTTGTGCGCGGCCAGTTCCTCGATCTGGGTATCTTCCTACGGCGAGTCCACCTGGTCGCAGGATGCAGGCGGGAACTGGATCCAATCCGTCTCCGCCCCCCAGAGCCTGACGGCGGTCAAACCCAACGGGACGTGCAAGATCCTGGAAGGGGTCCATGCGGACAAGATGACCGTCTCCGGGAAAACGGTCTACTGTTTCGGGAACGACGCCGAGATGACCGGCGGGTACGACATCTGCCTGTACAAGGTGAATACGGAAACCGGTACCTTCCAGAAGACCCGTTTTGCCGACAGCGACCTTTCCTGCATCGGCTACGCCTACGGAATCCTGGTCAATCCGGACAACGGGGACATCTATATCTGCGACGCCAACTTCACCGGCGGCAGCAAACTGCACTGCTTTGACAGTGCCCTGAAACACAAATGGACGGTGGATACCGGTGTGGGAACCGGTCACCTGCTTCTACAGTAACTACCAGGATTTGAATGGATTACGGGCGAGGTGCGAATTGTAGTAACGCTTGTCGCCCGTGACTTCCGTGCCCAGCCAGAACGGCCTTTCGAAGGACTCGTCCTCGCCTCCGAGCTCAATCTCCGCCAGGACGAGACCCTCGTTCTCCCCGTGGAACTCGTCCACTTCGAAGAACCGGTCTCCGGCCGGCACCACCCATCGCGTCTTCTCCACCGTCCCTGGCTTGCACAGTCCGAAAAGTTCTTCCGCCTCTTGCAGCGAAAGATCCTTTTCCCACTCCGGACGGCTTGTCTCGCTCAAGTGCGGTCCCTTGACGGTCAGGATTCCCTGCCCGTCCCGGATACGCACCCGTACGCTCCGCCCGCTGTCGTGGGCGATATACCCCTGGCGGATACGGAACGACCTCACTGCCTGGGTTTTGTAGCCGTCGTTCTTGACGAGGAACTTCCTTTCGGTTTCTATCTGCATATTACATCAGCCATGGGGACATGTCGCGGCCTGCAGCGAGGCCGTTGCGGATCTCGGTGGAGGAAATGTCAATGCGGGGAGCTTTCAGCAGTTCGATCCGATACTCCGGGCACTCGCGCATCAGGCGGGCCTTCAGGTGGCCGCGGTGATAGCCCCTGCGCGGAAAAACGGTAACGCCATACTCACGGAGTATGCGCCCATAGTCCCGCCAGCGCGGGAAACTTTCCAGATTGTCGGCCCCGATAACGAGCGTAAACTCGTTCTCCGGCTCGCGCTCCCGCAGGGCGTCCAGCGTACGGACCGTATAATGAGGCGGTTCCATCCCGAGTTCGATGTCGTCCACCCAGACATGGATATCCGGGTGGCGCTTTACCGCCTCTACGGCCGCCTCGTAGCGCTGCCGTCCTGTCAGCACGTTGGCCGCGTCCTTGAAAGGGCTCTGCGGAGACACGACAAGGTACACCCAGTCGAATCCCGCCTTCCGGGTCAGGAACTCCATGATGGTCTGATGGCCGACGTGCAACGGGTTGAACGAACCCGAATAAACCGCAATTCTCATTCGGCCAGGAAGGCATCGACCATGGCCTCCGCCTCCGCAAAGGCGGTGGCGAGGTCGTCGTTGATGAGGACCTTGTCGAACTTCGGGGCATAGGTCATTTCTTCGGCAGCCTTGGCGACGCGTTTTTCGATGTCCTCGGCGGAATCCGTGCCCCGTTTGACCAGACGGTCGCGAAGGACCTCCACGGAAGGAGCCTGGATGAAGACGGAAAGCGCCTGCTCGCCGAAATACTTCTTCAGGTTCACGCCGCCCTTGACGTCCACGTCGAAGATAATGACGTGTCCACGGGCCCAGATGCGGTTCACTTCCGCCTTCAGGGTACCGTAGAAGCGGTCGGGATACACTTCTTCGAACTCCACGAACTTGTCGTCCCGGACCAGGAGGCGGAAGATGTCTGCGGAGTAGAAGAAATACTCCACGCCATCCTTCTCTTCGCCTCGCGGCAGGCGGGAAGTCGCCGAAACGGAGAACTCGACCTCCGGATGGAGGCCCAGGATATGGTTCACGATGGTGCTCTTGCCCGAACCGGAAGGGGCTGAGAAAATCAGTACTTTATTACTCATAAAGAATGGCTTATTCGTACAAAAATACTAAATTCGGCGGAGAATCGTGCAAGGAAGCGCGACTTTTGGGATTCTTTTCACGAGATGGACGGGAAAGTGCCTGTTATGGCCATCGCGAGGCATCGCATCGGCATAGACGGAACGGGAGTGCATACGCTGGTATGTTTTCCCGGATGCCCCCTGTCCTGCCGGTTCTGCATCAATCCCGAAACCACCTGGCCGGAAGACCGGTTCCCCCGTTATTCCTCGGAAGAACTGCTGGAGAAGGTGAAGGTGGACGACCTGTATTTCCAGGCGACCGGCGGCGGAATCACCTTCGGCGGCGGGGAACCGGCCTTGCGGGCGGATTTCATCGTCCGTTTCCGCGCCCTATGCGACTGGAAAATCGACCTGGAGACCGCCCTGAACGTGCCGCCCGGGAAGGTCGGGACACTGATGGAGGTGGTGGACCACTTCTTCATCGACATCAAGGACATGGACCCTGAGGTCTATCGTTCCTATACCGGGAAGGACAACGCCCTCGTGCTGGAAAACCTGCATATTCTCGCCTCGAGGGCCGATGACTGCACCCTGCGGCTGCCGCTCATCCCGGGATACAACACCGATGCACACCGGGACCGCAGCGAGGCTGTGCTCCGTGAAATGGGTTTCACCCAATTCGACCGATTCAATTATAAAACCGACATACGAGATGGAAAGAGGAAAACAAACCTGTAAGATCCTGAAGGACATCCGTCGCCAGATCGCGGAGGCGAACGACATCGCCTTCATCACCTCCGAGTGCAAGCATAAAGGCGACTGCTCCGGGACCTGCCCCAAGTGCGAGGCCGAGGTCCGGTATCTGGAGGAGCAACTGGAGCGCCGCCGCTCCCTGGGAAAGGCCACCCGCCTGGCCGGCCTCGCGGCCGGGATCGGGGCTGTCGTCGCAGCCTGCGCACCGGAAGACCCGGAACCGCTGCTGCAAGGAGAACCGGAACCCCCGCATGAGATGGGAGATCCTGTCGAAATGATGCAAGATTTTTCCAATCAAGAAACCCCGGATACTTTTAATTTATTTTAAAAATTGTTAAATTTGCGGATGCATACAGAAGCGTAATCTGTTAACATCGTTATACTATGGTTTCTTACAAAGAATTGGGTCTTGTGAACACCCGCGAAATGTTCGCCAAAGCCGTTGACGGCGGCTATGCCATCCCCGCTTTCAATTTCAACAACATGGAGCAGCTCCAGGCCATCATCCAGGCCGCTGCCGAGACCAAGTCCCCGGTGATCCTCCAGGTCTCCAAGGGCGCCCGCAACTATGCCAACGCCACCCTTCTCCGCTACATGGCCGAGGGTGCCGTCGCCTATGCGAAGGAACTCGGCTGGGAACATCCCCAGATCTGCCTCCACCTGGACCACGGCGACAGCTTCGAAACCTGCAAGAGCTGCGTTGACACGGGCTTCTCTTCCGTGATGATCGACGCTTCCTCCCTCCCGTACGAGGAGAACATCGCCCTCACCAAGAAAGTGGTCGAATATGCCCACAAGTTCGACGTGACCGTCGAGGCCGAACTCGGCGTGCTCGCCGGTGTCGAGGATGAGGTTTCCGCCGCGGAATCCCATTACACCAAGCCGGAAGAGGTCATCGACTTCGCCACCCGCACCGGCTGCGACTCCCTCGCCATCTCCATCGGCACCTCCCACGGCGCCTACAAGTTCACCCCGGAGCAGTGCACCCGCGACCCGAAGACCGGCCGTCTGATTCCCCCGCCGCTCGCCTTCGACGTCCTGCACGAGATTGAAAAAAAGCTCCCCGGCTTCCCGATCGTCCTCCACGGCTCCTCCTCCGTTCCGCAGGAGTATGTCGACATGTGCAACAAGTACGGCGGCAACCTCCCGAATGCCGTAGGTATTCCCGAGGAGCAGCTCCGCGAGGCTGCCAAGAGCGCTGTCTGCAAGATCAACATCGACTCCGACAGCCGTCTGGCGATGACCGGTGCCATCCGTAAGTACATGGCCGAGAACCCGAGCCACTTCGACCCGCGCCAGTACCTCAAGCCCGCCCGCGAGGAGATGAAGAAGATGTACATCCACAAGATCGTCAACGTCCTCGGTTCCGACGGCAAGGCGGAGTAGTTCCGACCCCGTAACCATTCTAAACGGTTCCTGGAAACAGGAGCCGTTTTTCGTATGGTTTGCTCGACTATTTTTCGTAAGTTTGTAAACAGAAACCATAACCCTTTGATATGAAACGAATTCTGACACTCCTGACGCTGGCGGCTTTCGCCACTTCGTTCAGCGCCCGGGCCGACGAAGCGCGGCTACTGCGTTTCCCGGCCACGAACGGCTCGGAAGTGGCGTTCTCCTACGCCGGCGACCTTTGGACCGTATCCATCCAGGGCGGTGAGGCCAAGCGCCTGACCTCCCACGTCGGCTACGAAATGTTCGCCCGATATTCCCCCGACGGAAAGTGCATCGCTTTTACGGGCGAGTACGACGGAAACCGCGAGGTGTACCTCATCCCCGCGACCGGCGGCGAACCCGTGCGGCTTACCTACACTTCTACGAACGGACGCGACGACCTGGGCGACCGCATGGGCCCGAACAACATCGTGATGACCTGGTCGCCGGACGGGAAGAGCATCGTGTACCGCAACCGCATCGGCGACGGATTCCCCGGAAAGCTGTGGACGGTCAGTCCCAACGGCGGAATGCCCGCCGAGATTCCCCTGCCGGAAGGCGGCTTCTGCTCCTGGTCCCCCGACGGGAAGAAACTGGCTTACAACCGCGTCATGCGTGAATTCCGTACCTGGAAGTACTACCGGGGCGGCATGGCGGACGACGTATGGGTGTACGACCCGAAGGCCAAGAAAGTGGAGAATGTCACGAATAACGACGCACAGGACATTTTCCCGATGTGGATCGGCGACGAGATCTTCTTTGCTTCCGACCGCGACATGATCATGAACCTCTTCGTTTACAACACGAAAACGAAGAAAACGGAGAAGGTGACGGATTTCAAAGAGTTCGACGTGAAGTTCCCGTCCACCGACGGCAAGACCATCGTCTTCGAGAACGGCGGCTGGCTGTACCGGCTGGATCCGAAAACGCGGCAGTGCGTGAAGATCCCCGTCACCCTGGCGTCCGATGCCGTATATGGCCGCACTGCGCGGAAGGCAGTTGCCAATGATCGCACGGGCATGAGCCTGTCTCCGGACGGTTCCCGCATGGTCGTGACCGCCCGCGGCGAAGTGTTCGACGTTCCCGTGGAGAAGGGTGTCACCCGCAGCATCAGCCGCACGCCCGGTTCCAACGACCGCAGCGCCGACTGGAGCCCGGACGGCAAATGGATCGCCTGGATCGGAGATGCGACCGGCGAGACGGAAATCTACCTTTATGACGCGGTGAAGGGCGGCGACCCGGTGCAGGTCACCCAGGGTACCGACACGTACATCCGGTCCATCCAGTGGAGCCCGGACAGCAAGCACATCCTGTACGGCGACCGCAAGAACCGCCTGGTGGAAGTAGACCCGTTCGCCAAGACGCGCCGCACCGTGATGGAGAACCCCGAGGCCGAGTTCCGGATGGTGGAATACTCCCCGGACAGCAAATGGATCACCTACACCCGTCCGGCGAAGAACGAGATGGGGGTCGTGTATCTGTACAACCTCGCCGAAGGCAAGGAGTATCCGGTCACCGAGCGCTGGTACAACAGCGGTTCCCCCACCTTCAGCGCTGACGGCAAGTACCTGATATTCACCTCCGACCGCGACATGAATCCGCAGTACAGCCGCATCGAGTGGAATTATGCCTACACCGACATGTCCGGCGTGTACATGGCCATGCTGGCCAAGGACACCCCGTCCCCGCTGATCGCGAAGGACCCCGTGGTCAAGGTCGATGCCGGCGAGCCCAAGGGTGACGCCCCGAAGGCTGCCGCCGGGAAACCGGAACCGAAGAAAGCGACCCCGGAACAGTGCCGGATCGACCCCGAAGGGATCGGTAAGCGCATTGTGAAACTGCCCGTCAAGGGACGCGGCTTCTACTGCAACGACGGCAAACTCTGGTACGGCGGCATGCGCGGCACCCGCGTGTTCGACTTCGCCACCGGCAAGGACGAAGACTGCACCGACGCCCGGATGATGGTCCGCAACGGCGACAAGAAGGCCCTCTTCATGAAGGGACGCGACCTCTATGTCGCTGCACCCGGTCCGAAGGTGGGTCTCAAGGACAAGGTGGATTTCTCCGGCCTGGTGGCCGAGGTGGACTATGCGCAGGAATGGCCCCAGCTCTATGACGAGGTGTGGCGTGCCTTCCGCGACGGCTACTATCTGGAGAACATGCACGGACGCGACTGGAAGGCCGTCAAGGCCAAGTATGAAGTGCTCGTTCCCTATGCCAAGACCCGGCTGGACGTGAACTATGTCATCGGCGAGATGATTTCCGAAGTGGCCAGCGGCCACGCGTATGTCACGGCTCCCGCCGACTATCCCAAGCCCGAACGCATCCCGATGGGCCTGCTGGGCGCCGAACTGTCCAAGGTGAAGGACGGCTTCCGCATCGACCGCATCCTCCAGGGGGCAACCTACCGGCCGGAACTCCGTTCCCCGCTCCAGGAGCCCGGTCTGGGCGTGAAGGAGGGTGACGTGATCACCGCCATCGACGGTGTTTCCCTCAAGGACGTGGACAATGTCTACAAGCTCCTCGTGGGCAAGGCCGAGGTCCTCACGGAACTCACCATCGCCGGGAAGAAGGTGATTATCAAACCCATCGCCGACGAGTATCCGCTCTATCACTATGAGTGGATCCTGAAGAACATCCGCACCGTCGAAGAGAAGTCCGGCGGCAAGGTCGGCTACATCTACATCCCCGACATGGGACCGGAAGGCCTGAATGAATGGGCCCGCTACTACTACCCGCAGCTGGACAAGGAAGCCCTCATCATCGACGACCGCGAGAACGGCGGCGGCAACATTTCCCCGATGATCATCGAACGCCTCCAGCGCCAGGCATACCGGATGACGATGAGCCGCGGATCCACCCTGACCGGCACCGTTCCGGAAGGCACCCACACCGGGCCCAAGGTACTGCTGATCAACAAGTATTCCGCTTCCGACGGCGACCTGTTCCCGTGGAGCTTCAAGGCCAACGACCTGGGCACCGTCATTGGTACGCGCACGTGGGGCGGCATCGTGGGCATCAGCGGATCCCTCCCCTACATGGACGGTACCGACGTCCGCGTCCCGTTCTTCACGAACTATGACGCGAAGACCGGCCAGTGGATCGTGGAGAACCACGGCGTGGATCCGGACATCCTCCTGGACAACGACCCCATCCGCGAATACGCCGGTGAGGACCAGCAGCTCCTCAAGGCCATCGAAGTGGCCCTCGAACAGATCAAGGAACGCAAGCCCCTCCCGGGCGTTCCCGCTCCGCGTACGTTCAAGGATCTGGGATTACCTGAAATCAAATAACGGAAAAGCGGGCTTTCGGCCCGCTTTTCTTTTTCTCTGAAGGATTCGCTACTGGCGATACTTCGCCGCCTGCTCGGCGATGAGGGAGGCGTCGTCGAAGTAGTTGATCTTCATGGCGTCCTTCATCTCATGGAGGGTTTGCGCAGCCACCTCCCGGGCGGCTTCGGAGCCCTTCCTGAGGATGTTGTACACCTCCGGGATGTCCTGCTCGTACTCGTGGCGGCGGGCCCGGATGGGCTCCAGCCGGTCGTGGAGGACGTTGATGAGGAACTTCTTGCACTTCATGTCGCCCAGGCCGCCCCGCATATAATGGTCTTTGACCTCCTGGAGGTTCTGGTAGTCGGGCCAGTATTTCGGGAAGTCGCTGTCCTCGCAGAAAGCGTCCAGATAGGTGAAGACGGTATTGCCCTCGACCTTGCCGGGATCCTCCACGCGGAGGTGTCCGGGATCGGTGAACATGCCCTTGACCTTCCGCTCCATTTCCTTCGGATCTTCCGACAGGTAGATGCAGTTGCCCAGGGACTTGGACATCTTCGCCTTTCCGTCGGTTCCGGGGAGACGGCGGCAGGCCAGGTTGGACGGCAGGAGGATGGAAGGCTCCACCAGGACGTCACACTTGTAGGTTCCGTTGAAGGTGCGGACGATCTCGCGGCACTGCTCGATCATCGGTTCCTGGTCCTCGCCCACCGGAACGGTGGTCGCCTTGCAGAAGCAAATGTCGGCTGCCTGGGAAATCGGGTAGGTGAAGAATCCCACCGGAAGGCCGCGCTGGTTGTCGTCCTGGGTTTCCATGTTATGGAAGCCGCGCAGGATCATCTCCGATTTCACGGTGGGGTTGCGCTGGAGGCGCTGGACCGTCACCAGGTTGGAGAAGAACTGCGTCATCTCGTGCAACTCGGGAATCTGGCTCTGGATGAACAGGGTCACTTTCTCCGGGTCCAGGCCACAGGACAGATAGTCCAGTGCCACTTCGATGATGTTCTGACGAACCTTTTCGGGATTGTCGGCATTGTCGGTAAGTGCCTGAACATCAGCGATGAACACGAACATCCGGTCATAGTCCCCTTCGTTCTGGAGGAGAACCCGGTTGCGGAGCGAGCCCACATAGTGGCCCAGGTGGAGTTTGCCGGTAGGACGGTCGCCGGTAAGGATGATTCTTCCCATCTTTCTATTACGGTTTACTCTTCGCGGAGCACCTGCTCCACCTGCTGTCCGGTCTTGACAGCCTTGGTTTCGGCCTCACCGGCCTCCTGAAGGACGGTCTCCAGGTTCTCCTGCATCTTCGTCGCGTTCTTGAGGTCCTTCTCGCGGGCCTTCACTTCCTTCCGGGCTTCCCGGACTTCCTGACGGGTAGTCCGTTCGGCCTTCTTGTTCTCTCGGATCTCCTTCTTGCCTGCGGAAATGGCTTTCTTGGCCACCTTCATGCGAGAATCCTCTTCCTTGTAGAGCTTCTTGGCATTCTTCAGGTCGCGGTTCAGCGCCTTGATCTCCGCTTCCCGCTCCTTGAGCATCATCTTGTCGGAGGCGTCCAGTTTGCCGTCCAGCTTCAGGGCCTTCTTCTCCAGTTTGAGGGCCTCTTTCTTGATCTTGAGTTCACCTTCGCGGGCCTTGATATCACTCTTCATCACCTGGAGGCGCTTCTTGGCTATTTCCACGGACTCCTTGTTGGCATCGATCTGGCGCTGCGCGGCGTTGATATTGCGGCGGGTAGCGTCCCGCTGCTCCTGATGGGCGCGCTCGGCGTCCTGGAGGGCGTCCTGCTTCTGACGGACCTGCTCTTCAGCCTGCTGAAGGGCTTCGTTCACATTCTGCGCCACGGCGGGGACGGATGCGGTCACGGCGGCGGCGACACAAAGGGCAATCCATTTTTTCATATGCTCGAATCAATTAAGGTTCATTTTACAAAAGTAAGCATTTCCAAGCGGATAGACAAAAAAAACCGGCATCCCGAAGGACGCCGGTTCAAGGGATTACTGCTCGTCCGGACCCTGGTCACCGCCCGGGTTGCCACCCGGCTGGCCACCGTCGAACGGACCCTGGCCGCCGCCGAAAGGTCCCTGCGGGCCTCCCTGGAACGGGCCCTGCGGACCGCCCTGCTGGGCGCCTGCACCCGCCTGGTACATCTTCTCGAAGGCCTTGTTCAAAGCCTCGGAGTAGCGGTCGATGTCGGCCATGTTCTGGCTCTTGACGGCCTCCTTGAGGAGGTTGCAGTTGCTTTCGACCTCGGCTTTGATGTCAGCGGGGACCTTGTCACCGTTCTCCCGGAGGAATTTCTCCGCCTGGAAGGTAAGGGCGTCGGCGCCGTTGATCTTGTCCACGCGCTCCTTTTCGGCCTTGTCGGCGGCCTCGTTGGCCTTTGCCTCGTCACGCATCCGCTGGATCTCGGCGTCGGACAGGCCGGAAGAGGCCTCGATGCGGATGTGCTGCTCCTTGCCGGTAGCCTTGTCCTTCGCGGAGACGTTGAGGATACCGTTGACATCGATATCGAAGGTCACCTCGATCTGAGGGATGCCCCTAGGTG
>JAFPWG010000036.1 GCA_017395045.1 Bacteroidales bacterium | reverse complement strand
GGCGGCGGCCTCGACCCCGTGGATCCGCTGCTTGTCCGTGGTCTGGTAATAGTTCTTGGCGTCGCTCTCCAGCGTGTAGTACGCGCCTTCCTCGTTGTCGTTGTAGGAGGAGAGCCTGACATTCATCCGGGCCATGAAGGTAGCGAGGTCCATCGAGAAGGAGTCGAAGACCTCCTCGTAGACGATGCCGCCCTGGCCCCTGATGTACCACCGCTGCCGGTAGTACTGGCCCACGAGCTCGCGGGCGTAGTCGTCCGCCCACTCGGTGATGTTGTAGCCGCTGACGTCGAAGAGGTCAGCGACGGCCGCGTCACCGCCCAGGAGGGCGTAGAGCGTACCTCCGGCGTCGTTCTTGAGACTCTCGAAGAGATTCTGGTAATTCTCCACGATGTCGAACGCTGCGCCGATCCTGCCCTCGAAGAGGTCGTTGAAATTGCTCGTCTGGAGAAGGGCCTCCCCGAGATTTCCTACACCGGCGGATAGGATGGCCGTACCCTTTCGGTAAAGCTGGTCCAGGTCCTCCTTCAGGTCTTCCTTGGTAAGGTCGTTCCCGATGTCGGCGAAGCCGTCGAGGACGGCCTTGAAGTCAATGCCTCCGATGCCGGATAGGCGGAAGACCTCCGCGATTTCCTCCTTGATCTGGAGGAATACGACATCACCGAAGGACAGCGTGCTGTTGGTCACTACGGACTCGAACTGCATGCACAGGGCCTTCGTCTCATCGCAGACCTTCACCAGGTACGAGCCCCAGTAGAGGGCGTTCTGGGGGCTTTTCAGCATCATCCCGGCAACGGTCCACACCTTCGGCATGATACGCGCAGCGACCATGTTGTAGATCCTCTGGTAGTACCAGTTCTCCGTCGCGCTCTCCCAGATGCCGAGGTCCGTGAGGGCCCTTCTCCTGAGGTACTCGGACGAGAAGATGCCAGCGGCCGCGGTCTCCGCGCCCCGGTAATGCTCCAGGATAGACTTCAGCTGTTCATTGTAGAAAGCTTCCCCGGCAGCACCGGCGCTGTAGGCGGCCTGCATGGCCGCCGCCGTCTTCAGGTCGATGTTGATACTGTAATATTGTGCCCTGAGCGTCGCGGGGACGCCCAGGAGCACAAGGATTACCATGGAGACGACAAGCCTTCTCATCTGTTCGGAACTTGAAGGTTAAGGACATGCCCGGCCAAGTTGACCTTTTGGGCGAAAGCCAGCGGTGCGCCGACACCGCTCCGCTCCCAGTCCCGGCAGTAGGCCTCGATGGCCGTCCTGTGGTCGCACTTGAGCTCGGACTTGTAGATCTTGAGCGCCTCCTTCTCCGACCGCTCGGTAGTGTACGTCATGTAGCACTCGTGCGGCTCCTCGACACCGTAGACGGCGCCGCGCTGCCCGCGCCGGATGAAGACCTCGCGGAAGAAACTCCGTCCTTCCTTGTTCTCCAGCCGATTGATCGTGAAGATCTTCTTGCAGTCCACCTCGGTGAGGCCGAGGATGGACTGGATCTCGTCGAACCGTTCGCGGAACTTGCTCTGGTCGAGGAGCATCACCACGTCGGAGTTGTTGATGATGGCCTCCTTGACGATAGGGGAGCCGACGATGTCCTGGATCTCCTGCGTCACCACTCCGACGCTGGCCCAGAACTTACGCGCGGTCTTGTACATGTACTTGATGTATTCGGCCATCATCGGCGAAGCGATGGCCTTCCACGCCTCCTCGATCACCAGCACCTTCCGGTTCTTCTTGATGCGCATCTTCTGGATGAACAGGTCCATGATGATGAGCGTCACGAGCGGGAAGAGCAGGGGGTCGTCCTTGATGGAGTCGATCTCGAAGACGATGAACGTCTCGTCGAAGAGCGTCGTGTCCAGGTCCTCGTTGAGCGTCACCTCATGGTTGCCGCCCTTGTAGAAGTCCTTCATCAGGTAGTTGTACGCAGCGAGGTCTATCCCCGCGAGATTGTTCTCCTTGCAGATCTCGGGGATGCGCCTTACGCTGAACTCGTAGAAGGTGTTGAAGCAGAGCGTATCGATCCGCCCCGCGAAGTGATTCTCATAGTACTCCGTAATGGTCTGCTCGATGAGCTTGTCCTCAGTCTTCGTGACGGAGCCCATCGTACCCTTCCATATGAGCATCACGAGGTTCTTCAGGAACCCCACCTTCTCGATGTTGTATTCCGCACGCGTGATGCGGAACGGGTTCATGGTGATCGGATGCTCCTCAGTATAGCTGATGTACTTGCCTCCGACATACTCGCAGAGGCCCTCATAGGAGTTACCCGTATCGACCATGACGATGTCCGTGTCCTGCTCCCACATCTGGCGGACGACGGAGTTCATGTGGAACGACTTGCCGCTGCCGGACGGACCGAGGCAGAAGAAGTTCGCATTGTCCGTGATCTTCTCCTTTCCCTCCTTTCCGCTGATGTCTATGGCCACCGGCACGCCCTGGCGGTCGGTGTACCAGATCTTCAGCGGGGTGTCCTCACTGCGTACTGTCCGCTCCTTGTACATGAGGCAGGCGGCCGCGTCGCCGAGGGTCAGGAAACGGTCGTAGTCCGGGCTCAGGCTGTAGCAGTTGCCCGGGAAGGAGCCCACGAAGAGCTCCAGCTGGTTGTACGCCCGCTTGCTGATGTGGATGCCCTGGCGGCCGAAGGCGTTCTCGATGTAGTTCGTGCATTTGTGGATGTCCACGGAGCGCGGCGTCACCACGCCGATGCTGAAGTGGCAGTAGACGAGCTGCTTGCTCTCACGTGCGATGACATCCTGCACGTTCTTGATGTCCTCGACGGCCATCTGGTTGGCCGGACTCGGGATGCTGCCGTGTCGGTTGCGCTTCTTCTCGAGCGCGGAGAGCTCCTTCTTCTGGCCCGGCATGAAGATCACCTGGTTGTAGATGACCGTCAACGAGTCCGGGACGGAGTCCACGGCACTCACGAGGTCCACCGGCATCGAGGAGTTGTTGACCTCGATGCTGGTGAACGGACGGATGAGAGAGGGGAGCGCCACGCTGTCCACGTCCACGAGGGAGTAGAACTTGCAGCGGCGGTCCCCGAGGGAGATGGCCTCCTCGTCCACCTTCAGGCCCGTCATCGAGACGGTCGGGGAGGTGAAGTCGAGGGCGAAGTAACGGTCCACGTAGTCGCTGGCCTCTTTCTTGTCCAGGAAACGGCACGCGATGCCGGCGTCCTTGAGCTGGTCGCGGACCTTGCGAACCTTCACCATGAAGTCCCGCCACTTGCGGGCGTCGTAGGAGAAGAACTTGCTGCCCTTGCTCTCCTGCGTGATCACGAGGCAGGTCAGGGCATCGGTATACTCCCTGCCCTCGAAGTAGCGGAAATAACTGTCGGAGAGAAACTCCTTAGAGCCTCCCTCCGGATGCTTGAACCGCCTGCGGCAGAATATGTCCTGCTTATGCAAGGCGTATCCCTCGCCCAGGGTCTGGGTGAGGGAGGTCATCAGGGAAGTGAACTCATAGTACGCGTCGATGTTCGCGGAGTACTTCTGCACCGGGTTCTCCATAGCGAGGACGGCGGAGTAGTCACCGTTCTTGGTGTAGAGAACGCCGATGCCATCCACTTCCTCGACGGTGAAGTAGATGTCCTGGAAGACACGGCTGCGCTTGCCGCCGGTCCCGAAAGCGAGCACCGAGATGGCCATCCCGATGAGTATCGCCGCGAACACTAGAATTACATACAATACCATTCCTTTTCCCTGTTTTTACAGCCGTTTAGAGCTTGCGTAGACGAAAACGCCGAGGGCAACCTTCTTGCTGTGGAGTCCCCGCCGCTGCTTGAACATGACGAGGGCCGCTCCTGTGACCACGAAGGCCACCAGCGTGATGAGCCCCGCGACGAATCCGGCGATGCAGTAGGCGATGATGAAGCCGAGGATGGCTCCGCCCACCGCCCCTGCAGCCCAGTAGATGTACCGCCCCTGAAGACCCAT
>JAFPWG010000035.1 GCA_017395045.1 Bacteroidales bacterium | reverse complement strand
TTGCTATCTGGTGTACATGCACCTGCGCAAGGCCAAGCCCGGTGAGTGGCAGACCGCCTGTGTTATCCTGCTCGTGAGTTTCGTCTGCCTCCAGATCTGCTGGTGGGGCATCAACTATCTGCCATCCGCCCAGGGATTGTCTATTCACACTTATAACGTGAAATAATCATTCCTGGAATCCGGCAAGGTGAATCGCATTGGACGTCTGGCTCTTTTAATCAGTTTGCGTCGATGCTGGACCGCTGCGCGCCAAGATGCCCTGGCCGGACTTCCTGCCCACGAAATTCTCCACATACACAGCCGCGCAGGCGAGGATGTAATAAACAACTCCCTGGATGCACAGGGCGCGGAGTTGCGGCGCGACGACCGGGAGCGGAGCGCCCGCCGTATTCAGGTTGATGAAAGCCTGGCAGCCGAAAGTGGACGGGAACAGGTAGGAGAACAGTTTCCAGAAACCCGGGAAGGCCGTCGTCGGCCAGCTGAAACCCGTCAGGAACACACATACCGGCGACATGAACAGGAACAACAGGAAGGCAGATTCACGCCGCGTCACCAGCGTCGTCCAGGTCATGGAGAAAAAGATGCACACGGTGACGAACAAGGCGAGCAGGATGAGAATGTCCTGAAAACGGCCCCGCTGCGGAAAGCCGAACATCGCCGGAACGACGCAGCACACGTAGATGCCGATGATCATGAAAAGCAGCCAGTAAACGGCTCCGCGTCCGAGGACTACACGGCCCACGCCCCTTCCCGTCAGAGTATCCGGCAGGGAGGCGAAACTGCGGTTCTCCTCGCGCATCGTCCCTACGGACATGCCCATGCCATAGAACATCACTTGCTGGATGATCAGCATCAGGATGGCCGATATCAGGAAGATGCTGTAGGAGAAGGCCCGGTTGTAGGGATTGACATCCTCGTACAGGACGGTGTTCACCGAGGCATCGGCCTCCTGGTCCGTGAGCCCGTCCAGGGACAGGCGCTCGATCTTGATCCCGTTGATTTCATGCAGCATCACGAACTCCGAGCCCATGAGGAGGTTCTTGTAGTAGAGGAAGCTGCTCATGTCGGCGTAGATGCTGAAGGTCGCTGTCTCCTTCGCCGCCAGGCGGTCGCCGAAATCGGACGGGAAATACACGATTCCGTTCACCTTGCGCTGCTGCAGGAGAGCTTTCGCCTCCTCCATGTCGGCGCACCGCCAGGCGATGTCCATCTCCCGCGTCGCATCCATCTCCCGGATCATGCGCCGGCTGTCGCTGCAGGCGGCGTCATCGACCACGGCGATCGGTGTTTCTTCCAGGATGCCGTTCCTATACACGAAATTGTACAGGATCGGGTACAGGAATCCGGCGACGACGAAAATGATCATGACACCGCCGTCATGGAGGATGTTTCGCAGTTCCAGGTTGAAGATGCGGAGGGCGTCGCCCAGCCAGCGTCCGAGGTAAGTCTCTCTAATTCCTTTCATAATTCAGATAGGTATAGGCCCTGCCGAGGCGCCCCATCACCAGGAAGGGCAGGAAACAGAATAACAGGAGGGCGATGACAGGAACATACCACTGCCCGAAACCGCTGCCGAAAATGCCCACCTGCACATACAGCTCGTAATAATGACGGAGCGGGTACATCATCGTCAGGCCGCGGAGGCCGGCCGGGAGGGCTTCCACCGGCAGGGTGAACCCCGTCAGGGACAGGCCCAGCACACTGTACAGGGCGCCGATGCTCAGCGCAAAGCGGCAAACCGGGACGCAGCCGATGATGAACACAGCCACGCTTTCGGAGGCGACGACCAGCAGGAAGCAGGCCAGGAGCATCTGCCCCAGCCGGCCCGCCAGCGGGAAATGCAGCCATTTGTACAGGATGACCTCGATGGCCCATCCGATGAGGGTGAACAGCACCGTATAGAGGGCCATTTTCCCGCTCACGGCAGCATACATGTCATGTCCGACGGTGTCCAGCAGATGCCGGCTGGTACCGTATTTCAGTTCCGCGCCCAGCGAATAGATCAGGACGATGACCACCACCATCTGCAACATGCCTGGGATCATCATGTTCGCCAGATAGGCGCCGTAGTTCATCGTGGCGTTGCCGATCTGGTGGACGTCGACGTCCACGGGGCGGAGCAGGCCGGCCATCTCGCTCTCCGGGACACCTTTCATCCGCAGGACTTCCCGCTGCACGGCGCCCGCTGTCAGGTTCACCATCGTCAGAATGTCCTTCCAGGCTAGGGAGCCGCCCAGAAAGTACAGGCCGTTGACGTAGAAACTGAACGTCGGCTGCCGCTGTGCCTGGATGTCCCGGTTGAATCCTTCCGGGATGACGCAGATGCTGGTCACGCGACCGCCCTGCATGTCTGCCTGGGCTTCGGAGAAGGAGCCGTAATGGATCACCTTCCCCAACTGAGTGGCGTCCAGTTGCCGACAGAAGTTCCGGGAGGTGGAACTGCCGTCCAGGTCCACTACGGCAATGGGCAGGTCCGAAGGTACGCCCTGCCCCAGGAAGGTCAGGTAGAAGACCGTACAGAATGCCATTACCGCGACGGAGCCCAGGAAATAGATGGGACGGCGCGCCCAGATCCGGATTTCCCGCCGGATGACTTTGTCTATTTTATCGAAGAAGGTCATTTTACCACCAGGACAGTCATTCCGGGACGGAGTCCCTCTGCGCGCTCCTCGGGCACGGCGCGCACCTCAAAGGTCTTGGCGTCATACTGGTCGGTCTCCTTGGTGGCCTTCCAGGTGGCGTAGGATTCACGGACGGCCATGTAATTGACCCGGGCTTTCAGCGTCCGGCCGTCCAGGGCCGGCACTTTCACGGTCAGTACGTCGCCCGTCTGCATACTGTGAAGTTCATCTTCCCGGATATTGAAGGTGAACCAGATGTCGGAAAGGTCCGTCACGGTCGCGACCGGAGAGCCCTGGCCCACCAGTTCGCCCTGCCTGGGATAAACGCTGGAAATGATACCGTCCGCCGGGGAGACGAGATAGAGTTCCTGCAGATAGGAATCCACCTCCTGGATGGCGCCGTCGGCCTGATGGACCAGGGCGGCCGCCGCGGCGCGGTCCTCGGCCCGGGCGCCGTCCAGGGCCATGTCATACTGGCTCTTGGCCGCCTTCGCCTGCGCGACGGCGGCATCGTACTGAGCCTTGGTCTCGTCATATTTCTGGGCGGAGATCACTTTCTGGTCGTAGAGCGTTTTCACCCGTTCGAAGGACTTCTTCATGACATCCTCCTGTACCAGCGCCTGCTGCCATAGTTCATAGGCGCCGGCAATCTGTTCCTTGCGGGCTCCGTTGCGGGCCTTGGCGCTCTGCGCTTGGGCCGCGCTGCGCGCAGCCTGCGCCTGGGCGAGTTTCGCCCGAACCTGCGGCGAATCGATGAACGCCACCGTATCGCCCTTATGGACCTGCTGTCCTTCCCGGCAGTAGAGTTCCGTCACATGGCCGGGAACCATGCAGGAAATGCGATATTCCGTCGCTTCGGCTTCGCCCTGAAGCACCCGTGGACGGGGTTTGCTTACCAGATACCCTACCAGGGCGATCAGGAGCACCACGCCCACCAGGGCGCCTACTCCGATGAGGAGATTGTAATTCTTCTTTGCCATTTTGCTTATTTCTTTTGTTCTATTTCATTCCTTCGGCCTTGCGGAGCGCAGCCGCGGCCATCTGCAGTTCGGTGCCGGCATCCAGGCAGTCGCTGTGGGCGGAAAGCCAGGCGGTCTGGGCGGAGAGGACCGTGCTGGTGGAGATGACCCCTGCCTCGAAACCGATGGTGGCCGTGCGGAGGTTCTCCTCGGCGCTGGCGAGATGGGCCTGCGCCATGGACAGTTTCTCCAGCGCTTCGCCATAGGTCTTGCGCTCACGGGTGACCTGGAGTTCGATCTTTTCCTTCGCATCCTCCAGCTGGGTACGGTAAAGGGACGCCTCCGCCCGGGCCTTGCGGTACTTGTTCGTGTTCTCGAGCCCATGGAAGAGCGGGATGTTCACCATCACGCCGGAGCTCAGCATCCCCCCGTTCCAGGTGTTCTGGATCCCGTTGTAGGGATTCGGGTTGGAAACCAGCCAGTTCGCTGTCAGGGCGACCTTCGGAAGACCGTCGGCGCGGATTACCTTCGCCTTGGCGTCATAGATGCGGGAGGCCAGCTCCAGGCTGCGGGTTTCCGGCCGGTCGGCATAGATGTCATCCAGGGATTTGTCCCGGGGGCGTTCCGGGAGCGGGACCATGTCCAGGTGTTCGTCGGCCAGTTCGATGTCGCTGTCCAATGGCAGGCCAATGCGCTGGCACAGCAGCATCTTCGCCAGGGTAAGGCCGTTCGTGGCCTTGGTCCGGAGCATATCGGCCTCATTGGCCTTGACCTTGATCTGGAGAGCGTCGGATTCAGTCATGACGCCGGCCTTCACGGAAGCGTTCACGTCGGATTCAAGCGTGTGGAGAAGGTCCGCATAGGATTCCGAGAGGCGTTTCTTTCCGGCGATGGAGACAATCTGCCAGTAGGCCTGCTCCACGTCCAGGACGACCTGCGCCTCCTCCAGGTCATACTCGGACTGCGCCAGGTCCTCCCCCCAGGCGGCCATCTTGTTGGAATACAGGATCTTTCCCCCCACGAACACGGGCTGCTGCACCGTCACGGCCCCCATCCAGATGTTGTGCAGGTCGGGATGGAGCGCCTTGTCGATGTCCGCGCCGATAGCATTCACCGGTTCGGAAATATCCGGAAGTTGAAGTTGTACAAGGGAAGAAGGGTCCATCTTCTGAAGCATGCCGAGAACCGTCTGCCACATGGGGCTGGACATGTATTCCTGCGCCAGCGCCGGATTGGTCTGGATGGCCGTCATGAGCTGGGTCATCGTACCGGTCATGGCCTGCGACATGGCCCCGGAGATCTGTTCCTCCATGGAAGCGGCCGCACCCTCCATGACGCCCTGCATGATCGAGCCCGCACTCTGGAGCATCGAAGACTGGAATTCATCGACCAGGGCGATGTCCCGGTTGTTATACAAATAGGCGCCCGTGGCGCTGACGGTAGGGAAATAGTTCGCCAGAGCGATTTTCCGGTCATAGCCGGCCATTTCGATCCGGGTGCGTGCCTGCTGGAGATCCTTGTCGGCCTTGAGGGCCATTTCACGGCAGTCGTCCAGCGTGAGGCGCTGCGGCTGTGCGGTCAGGGGAAGGACCGGCAGGAGCAGGGCAAGTATGAGAGCTTCTTTTTTCATCTTTATACCTTTTGACATTTTATCAGTCATTTTCATTTTGTTGAAAGCGGGTGCAAAGATACGTCCATTTTACGCCATATTATGTATAAAATTGCCACTAATAATTATCTTTTGGTCGAATTATGCGAATTTTTGCAAATATCCAAAGAAAATCCTTATCTTTGCAATAAGCGAAAAAAGAACAATTATGGCTGAAGCACCCCAGACCATCGACCTCCAGCGGATCAAGGCCCTGGCCCCTGTCATCGAAGAAATGAGCATCGACGACGACTTAGTCATCGGCGAAGTGAGCGGAAAGCGCGTAGAAAAGAACGAAGCCATCCTGCGGATGCTCCAGTATCCCGTCCGCTTCGACGGATTCATCATTTTCTATTTGAAAAAAGGGCATTTCACGGTGAACGTGAACCTCAATTCATATGAAGTACGGGAGAAATCCCTCATGATCCAGGTGCCGGGGAACATCGTAAAAGTGTCCCAATACGATCAGGATCGGATCGGTGACATGGAAATGATCTTCGTCCTGATCTCCAAGGATTTCATGACCGACATCCGGTTCGACTCGCTGAAAGTCTTCCAGGACAGCCTGCGCCTGCTGGACAATCCGTGCATCACCCTGGACGAATTCCAGATGTCCCTGGCCAACGACTACTTCAACCTGGCCCGGAAAATCGTCGGCGCCCCTTTCACGAACAAAAAGGAAATCATCGGCTCTCTCCTGACTTCCCTGACCTATCTGTCCACCGACGTCTGGGCGCAGCAGGTGGACGAAGCCCGGAATAATTCCGATTCCCAACGCTCCGCCCGTCTGAACCAGATCTTCGAACGTTTCATCGCCCTGGTAAACGAGTGGCACTGCTCCGAGCGGGGCATGGCCTTCTATGCGGACAAGCTGTGCCTGACCCCAAAATACCTGTCCAAGCTCATCAAGCAGGCCTCCGGCCGCTCCGCTCCCGTCTGGATTGACGACTTCGTCATTCTGGAGGCGAAGAATCTATTGAAATACACCGACTTGGCCATCAAGGAAATCGTCTATAAGCTCCATTTCCCCAACCAGTCCGTCTTCTTCAAGTTCTTCAAAGCCCATACCGGCCTCACTCCTTCCGAGTACCGGAACGCCTGATGGTCCGCCGCCGACCGATTCCCACGATTCCAAGAAATACGATAGATCCAACCTCTGAAACTATGAATACGATA
>JAFPWG010000034.1 GCA_017395045.1 Bacteroidales bacterium | reverse complement strand
GACTATTACGGGACGGACGACAGTTCCAAGTCCGTGTCCATGGAGACGAGCGACATCACACATAACGCCGCCATCCAGAGCGGAAGCACGAATGCCGGGCGCATGTATGCCGCCAAGGCGGTGCTTTCCTATCCCATTTGGAAGGGCCAGCTGCAGGCCGGAACGGAGGAGACCTTCTCCCGCCGGATCGACAATTATTCGATCGACGGTATCGACATACCTGCCTCGAAGGCAACGGTGAGGGAGGACAATATCGCCGGATTCGCTTCTTACGGTCTCTACTTGCCGAAGGTGGGGCAGTTGAGTGCGGGGGTGCGCTACGAGTGGGTACACTATGCCTACACGGATGCCATTACTCCCGCAAACGATCTCTCGCGTGACTACGGCAACTGGTTCCCCAATGTGTCCTACGCCAATGCCTTCGGCCCGGTCCAGCTGATGCTGAACTACAGCGCCAAAACGCGCAGGCCCAATTATGCCAACCTGTCCAGCGCCGTCAGATACAACAGCCGTTACATCTGGCAGAGCGGCAACGCGCGGCTACAGCCGGAGCTGTCCCACAACATCAGCGCGACGGCCGTCTGGAAGTGGGTGACCTTCATGGCCAATTATACCCGCACGGACGATGCCATCATGACCTGGTCCTCGCCTTACGGGAGCGAAGGAGTGGTGCTGGTACAGCCCCGCAACATCGAATCGCCCTTCAGGATGTACTCGACCTTCGTGAACCTGACACCGACGGTCGGCATCTGGACGATGAATTATACCCTGGGCGTCCAGGGGCAGCGGCTCGGAATTGCGGTGGAAGATCCCCGCGAGGCTGGCGGGAAAAGGGTGACTTCCTTCAACGTCAAGCCGATCTGGATCGCCCAGTTGCTGAACACTATCTCCATGAAAGGCGGCTGGCAGTTCGAACTGGGCGGCATGGTCCAGTCCAGGGGCTATTCGGGCAATCTGCTCCTGACGAGCGTGTACTGCGACATCGGCGCTGCCGTACAGAAGACCCTACTTGCCGATGGCTCACTGGTCCTTCGCCTGGAAGCAACCGACCTGGCGGGCCTGGCCCATTACAACGTGGACTCCGACTTCGGCAGCCACACCATTACGCAGACCAACGTGCTGGACACGCAGAAGGTGAAGCTCTCCGTCCGCTACAACTTCAACACGGCCCAGAGCAAATACCGCGGCACCGGCGCCGGCACCGACAGCAAGGCCAGAATGTAAAATTCTTCATATTTTTGTCGTTATGAATATCAGACTTGAAACTACTGCCGATTTCCGCGAGGTAGAGAACCTCACGCGGGAGGCATTTTGGAACGTATATCGCCCCGGCTGCACGGAGCATTATGTATTGAACCGGTTCCGGAAGAGTCCGGACTTCATCCCGGAGCTGGACTTCGTGATGGAGGAGGACGGCCGACATATCGGCCATGTGATGTTCTCCAAGGCCGAGCTGGTGCTGTCGGACGGCACGCGCAAGCCTTCCTGGACCTTCGGTCCCATCAGCATCCATCCGGACTACAAGCGCAAGGGCTATGGACTTCGGTTGCTGAACTATGCGTTGGACAAGGCTCGCGAAATGGGCATCGGCTTCCTCTGTATGGAGGGCAACATCGACTTTTACAAGCACGCCGGCTTCGGCCTCGCCAGCCGCCTGGGCATCCACTATCACGGCATGCCGCGCGAAGACGAAGTGCCCTTCTTCCTGGCCCAGGAGCTGATTCCGGGTTGGTTGGAGACCAATGGCATCACAGAGGCGACCTACTGTCCGCCCAAGGGCTATTTCGTGGCCGACGAGAACCCCGAGGCCTTCGAAGCCT
>JAFPWG010000011.1 GCA_017395045.1 Bacteroidales bacterium | reverse complement strand
GGAGACATGGATGTAATCGACCTTGACGATGCAGGTGGCCGATTTCCCGTCCGATGAAGCCGTTATAGTTGCTTCGCCTTCCTTGACGGCCGTAACCTTACCGTCATCGACCGTAGCAATCGTTTCATCCGAGGTGGTCCAGGTGATGGGTTCCTTCGGGTCAGCATCGGCCGGAGTGATGGTGGCGGTCAGTGTTTCCGTCTCCCCGATGATCATGTCGAGGCGATTCTTATTGAGCGTGATTCCGGAAACAGAGGCTAGAACCACAATCTTTGCCTCAGCCGTCTTATCACCCGCCTTTGCCGTAATCGTTGCCTCCCCTTTCTTCACCGCCTTGACCTTGCCGGATTCTACGGACGCTATGGACTTGTCGGAGGAGGTCCAGGTAATCGTCTTGTCCGTTGCATTATCCGGCAGAACGGAGGCGGTCAAAGTCTCCTCTTCACCTTCAAATAGCGTCACCTCCGTCTTCCCCAACTTGACCTCCGACACCGCCACGAAGCCCTTGAATACCGTTACCGTGCATTCTCCCTTCTTTCCATCGGCGGTAGCAGTTATCGTAGTCGTTCCCTCACTGACCGCAGTAACCAGACCAGAAGAGCTTACAGATGCCACGGAAGACTTAGTGGAAGACCAGGTGATATCTTTCCTGGTTGCCGTAGAGGGAGAGACCGTGACATTGAGTTGAAGGGTCTTTCCGATTTCCAATTCCGCCGAGGACTGACTTAGTGTTACCGATTCTACACGTACCTCTTGCACCTCCTGTTCTTTCTGGGTGCAAGCGAAAAGGAGCGGTAGGATAAAGAGAAGAAGGAGTTTAGTCAGTCTGTTCATGGTGCGGAAGGTTTGTAGTCGTAATGCAAAGATAGCAATAATAAAAGCAGCCACTCAAGTATTCTCTCAAGTTTCATGGCGAATTGATTTAGCGTTATTGTATTCGGCAAATACAAAGTTTAAAAATAAATCGTTTTTATTCTCAACCATCAAATAAAACGATCACCCCGAAAGATGATCGTTTGTTGTGTCGCGATGAGATTGACATGCTGAGTGCTTAGAACATTATCCCGATCCCAAAAGAGGTCAAATGATACTTTGCACTAGATGTCCAGTTGGTAAATGATGATTCGTATTCAAAGGAAGCATAATACCTGCTAAACCGTAGCCGGACTCCTCCTTGATAACCTATAAGGAAATATTTAATTGCATTATTTCCCATATCGCCTTTGTCAAGAATATTCAGTGTCTTTTTGACCGTCCCATCGCTTGTAGTAGTTTGATAAGTTTCTCTTCCGAAGACAATGAGTTTTCCATAGAGACCAGCATAGGGGTAGATGACGAAATCGGGAGAAAGACCTATGTGGAGAAGAAGATGGAAATTCCGACGCAAAGTGACCCCTTCAGTCCGATTTCAAACTGACCAATATTGACCCTTAATGTCGGTGAATCCGTCCTGATGAAAGCGGTGCTCCTACCGGAGAATGCTTCGTTCAGCAAGGTTTCCTGGAAGGTCGATAACTCTTCGATCGTCACCCTGTCTCCTACCCAGAACACGGGCGAGATACTTGTACAGGCGAGGGCCCAGGGAAGGACCAACCTGACGGTATTGGCGCAAGATGGCGGCAAGTTTGCGACTTGCGAGCTGGTCATCCAGGATCAGGGTGGACTGCCCGGGAACTATCTGTGCACTTCCTCCTCTGATGCATACGAGAATCCTTGGACGCTCCAAATCTTACCGGATGAGGCCAACAGCCAAAAATTCTGGTTCAAGAACCTTTTCGCCAACTCCAATTGGGCAAGGGACGATACGGTGTTCTATGGTATCCTGGACGAGGCCTCAGGCACCATCACCATCCCTTACGGGCAACAGTCGGAGTACTTGTACAGAGGCGAAACTCCGGTCACCTTATACTGGCTTGACGCGGATGACAATGATGGGAAGACCGGTTCGAATACTGTGACCATCCTCAAGGATGGATCCGGAATGGTTACCGGGCTCGATTTTGACGAGAACCTGGGATTCTACGGGGTCCTGGAGGGTCTCGGCCATGCCGGGTATGCCTATCCGCACATCACGGCCGTGAAGCAGTAGCCGACGGGGTTACCGATGGTGCGGAAATTGTTGAGAGGATGACAAACCAAACATAAATGCCCATGAAAACGAATGTATTAGTCAGGATCGCCACCGTAGTTGGCCTCCTCGTTACCTTCTCCCTGCTGACTTCCTGCCAGTCCAAGGAGGAAAAAGTGATTTCCCAGCTGGAATCGCTCTGCAAGACCGTCGAAAAGGAAAGCTTCGACATCAAGGACGTGGATTCCCTGCAGGCGAAGTTCGATGCGGTTCGGGAAACGGCCAAGGAATGCAATTTCACCAGTGACCAGCTCAAGGAAGTGGCCAAGTTGGAAGCCCGCTTTACGAAGGCGATCGCCAAGAAAGCCCTTCAGCGGGTCGGAGATGCGGTAGAAGGAGTTCTTGAAGGCTTGTCGGGCGAGGAGTAGCCGTGAAAACCGAAACGCTTGACTATGAGGACTCGACGGCCCATTCCCGGCTGGAAATCAAGGCGGAACTGCCCAAGCCCGGCCAGGGAGCGGCCGTGGACAGGATCCGGGCCGCGCTCATCGAGGAGAATGACGGACTCACGGTCGACAAGTTCATCGACCCTTCTTCCCTGGATGCCATCCAACCGCTGCTGCGCAAGGGCCTCACGGACTATTTTGCCGATGGAGAAGTCGAAATCACGTCGGAAGAACTGGATGACATGCTCTTCCTGGAATCCGCCAGCATCATTCCCTTCCCGGCCTGGACTCCGTTCCCGACGGAAGACGGCCTGGTATTCACCTATCAGCAGTATGAGATTGCCGCTTATGCGGCCGGAATGCCCAACTTCATCATCTCCTACGACGATGTCCTTCCGTATCTGACCCCGGAAGCGAAGACGCTGTTAGGACTGGGAGACTGAGGCGTTTTTCTTTCTCCGGTCGTGGAATTCGGCGACAGCGGTGAAAAAGGCGTCACCGCTGGAGTTGAGCATGGTCTCCACGGAGTCCTGGACCACGCCGATGATGAAGCCCACGGCCACGGCCTGCATCGCGATGTCGTTGCCGATGCCGAAGAAGGAGCAGGCCATCGGGACCAGCAAGAGGGAGCCGCCGGCGACTCCCGAGGCTCCGCAGGCGCCGAGGGTGGCGACCAGGCTCAGGAACAGGGCCGACAGGAAACTCACTTCGATGCCCACCGTATGGGCCACCGCCAGGGACAGGACGGTGATGGTGACGGCTGCGCCGTTCATGTTGATCGTGGATCCCAGCGGGATGCTCACCGAATAGAACTCTTCGTCCAGGCCCAGGTTCTTGCACAGTTCCATGTTGATTGGGATATTCGCGGCGGACGAGCGGGTGAAGAATGCATTCAAACCGCTGTCCTTCAGGCATCTCCAATATAGCGGATAAGGATTCTTCCGCAGGTGCAGCCAGGCGATGAAGGGGTTCACGACCATGGAGGTAAAGAGCATGCAGCTCACGAGCAGGAGGATGAGCCTCCCATAGTCGACAAAGATCTCCAGCCCGCTTTCCGAGACCGATGAAAACACGAGGCCCAGGATGCCGAAGGGGGCGAACTGGATGATCCATTTCACCACCATGGACACGACGTCGGCCAGGTCGCCCACCGCCCGGACCGTGCCTTCACCGGCCTTCAGTTTGAGGGCGAAACCGATGACGATGGCCCAGAACAGGATGCCGATGTAGTTGGCCTGCGCCAGCGCCTGGACCGGGTTCATGACCATGTTGGAGAGCAGGGTGGAGAAGACGTCTGCGAGCCCGCCGGGCGCTCCGCCTTCCGCCTCGCCGGTCAGCCGGATGGTGACCGGGAACAGGAAACTGCCCACGACCGCGATCACGGCCGCGACGAAGGTGCTGAGTAGATACAGCGTGATGACGGTGCGGAAACGCGGTCCCAGGCCGCCTTTGGCGCGGGCGATGGACGAAGCCACCAGGACGAACACCAGCACCGGAGCGATGGCCTTGAGCGCGCTCACGAACACTTGGCCCAGCAGGCCGATGCCTGTCCATTTCGGGCACAGGAGGCCCAGCGCCGCACCGATGACCAGGCCGATGAAAATCCGCAGCACCAGGCTGCTCTCGGTCCATTTCTTCAGGAGGGATGACAGTTTGCCCATTCGCTTGTTTCGTTTTCGGAATCCCAAGGTACGAAAAAAGCGGGCAAATGCCAAATCAGCGGAGGACCAGGTCGTGCGTGTGGTATTCCACCCCGCCCATCTTGAACTTGTACGGTTCATCCCCGCGCGAAAGGTCCAGATTCCTCACCAGGCTGCCTGTCAGGCACTTCAGCGTCTCGGCGACGAGGATGCAACCCGGACTGTAGAACCGGTAGCCGTCGTTGATGGCGATCCGGGGGACGGAATAGGTGGCCTTGTCGTCCGTCAGGAAGCCGGACATGAAGGCCATGATCCGGTCGCCGTCCCAGAGGACGAAATGCAGGGCGTTCGGCTCCTTCCGGAGGGACCGGGCATCGTGCTTCGTGCAGAACCACAGGCATTTCAGGGTGACATAATGAAGGTATTTCAGCGTCTGGATGACGATTCCGCCCTTGGTTTCGTCGGAGAAGACACCCTTCCGGTATTTGCCGATCCGCCTTCTGCAGTACGTCCGCATCATCTGCTTCCAGACCTTTCCCGGCAGGGGCTTGCAGAGCGGGGCGTACAGTTCCAGCCGGTACGCTATGCCGTCCTTTTCCATCCTGTGATAGGCCTTCCGCACGTTCTGGCGGGCATTCGTCGACAGGGAAGGGAGATAGTCATCCCATCGTTTCGGGACCGGGATGTTGACATAGACCACTGTTTTGTCTGAATGGATCCGCTCCCGGGGGATTGCTTCCAGGAAAAGGGAGCCGTCCGGGATCCGGCCCAGTTTCAGCCGCCCTTCCATCCGGTCCAGGAAGAACCGGACGCAGGTTCCGGCCTTTTCCGGGTCCAGGCCGGGTTGGAACAGGGCATCGGCGATGTCGCAGCCGGGTTCGTCGCCCAGCATCCGCCAGGTCCGTCCGTAGCGGCGAAGGGGGACGATCATCCGGATGGACGTCCCTTCCCGGACGCAGGCCATCCGGTCATGCGTGAACGGATTCCACCGGCCGTCCCGGACGATATAACGGAGATAATCCCAGTAGACGAACGGCCACCGGGCTGCGCCTTCCATCCCTTTCCACACGGACTCCAGCGCCTTGAAACGGATAAAAACGAGTTCCATTCCGGCAAAAGTATAGCGCGGAAAACGGGTCGGCAAGCCGCTGGAAGCAGGTTTTTATGTTTCTTATCGGGATTAACTGTTTCTTACCGGAACTTTTTCTGTTTTTTACCGACCGTAAGATTTATTTTACCGCCGGGCGCATTTTTTTTATCTTTGTACCCGCTATGACCACAGACATCATCCGCATCCGGGGAGCGCGGGAAAACAACCTCAAGGATGTTTCCCTGGATATTCCGAAATACAAGATCACCGTTTTCACCGGCGTGTCCGGATCCGGGAAGAGTTCGCTCGTGCTGGACACCATCGCCGCCAAATCCCGCCGGGAACTGAACGACACGTTCCCGACCTTCGTCCAGCAGTACCTGCCCAAGTACGGGCGGCCGCACGTGGATGAGATTGAAGGACTTCCCATCGCCGTGGTCATCGACCAGAAGAAGCCCGCACAGAATTCCCGCTCCACGGTGGGCACTTATACCGACATCTATGCGCTCCTGCGCCTGCTGTTCTCCCGCGTGGGGAAGCCGTTCGTAGGCTATTCCGACTCTTTCAGCTTCAACCATCCCCAGGGAAGCTGCCCGCGCTGTTCGGGCCTTGGAGAAATCCGGGAGCTGGACATCCACAAACTGGTGGACTTCGACAAAAGCCTCAATGACGAGGACACCATCCACTATATCGCTTTCGGAAAGGGCGGCTGGCGGTGGATCCGCTATGCCCACAGCGGCCTGTTCGACCTGGACAAGAAGATCAGGGACTACTCGCCGGAGGAACTGGACCTTTTCCTGAACAGCCCGCAGATCAAGCTGAAGAATCCGCCTTCCAACTGGCCCAAGACCGCGAAGTACGAGGGCCTGATCCCGCGGATGTACCGCAGCATCATCAATTCGGAGGAAGGCCTCCTGCACGCTGCCGTACTGAATCCGATGCTCACGATGGGTACCTGCCCCGACTGCGGCGGCACGCGGCTGAATCCGAAGGTGCTCACCTGCCGGATCGAAGGGAAGAACATCGCGGAAGCCTGCGCGATGTCCATCACCCGGCTGAACGCCTGGGTCCGGGGACTGACCGATCCGCTGGCGGTGGACCTGAAAGCGGCCATCGGCGCGCGCCTGACGGCGTTGGAGGAGATCGGCCTCGGATATCTGAGCCTGGATCGTCCGGTGGGCACACTCTCCGGCGGCGAGGCCCAGCGCTGCAAGATCGCGAAATACATCAACTCGTCCCTGTCGGACGTGCTGTATATCCTGGACGAGCCCAGCGTGGGCCTGCACAACCGCGACATCGAACGGATGAAGCGATCGGTCCAGCGGCTGCGTGACCACGGCAACACGGTCCTCCTGGTGGAGCATCATCCGGAGATGATCCGCATTGCGGACCACGTCGTGGACCTGGGTCCAGGCCCGGGCATTGACGGCGGCCGCATCGTGTTCCAGGGGACCTATGCGGAACTGCTGGAGAGCGGAACGGCCACCGGATCCCTGATCGGGGATCCCTGTCCGTTCAAAGCGGCGCCGCGGCCCGTAGCGGAGTCGTTCCGGATCGAAAACGCCTGCCTGCACAACCTGAAGAACGTTTCCGTGGACATCCCGCTGGGGATCAACGGGGTCGTCATCGGCGTCGCGGGCTCCGGAAAGAGTTCCCTGATGGAGTGCTTCCGGCAGGCTTATCCCGTCCCGGACAAGGTGGTGTACATCAGCCAGAAGAACATCGGCGTGAGCCTACGGTCCACCCCGGCGACCTACATGGAGGTGGCGGGCGATATCCGCAAGGCCTTCGCCAAGGCCCATAAGATCAAGGAAGAATACTTTACATTCAACGGGAAGGGTGCCTGCCCCGTTTGTGGCGGCAAGGGAGTCATCGTGTCGGAGATGGCCTTCATGGATGCTATCGAGACCACCTGCGAGGCCTGCGGCGGCCTGCGCTATGCGCCGGAAGCTTTGGCCTATACGCTTACGGGCGCGACGGGGGAGACCCTGAACATCGCCCAGGTGATGGACCTTTCCGTCCGGCTCGCGTCGGCCTTTTTCAAGGGGACGGTCATTGAACAGAAACTGCGGCCCCTCGTGGACGTGGGACTGCAGTATCTCCATCTGAACCAGGCGCTTTCCACCTTGTCCGGTGGCGAGCTCCAGCGGTTGAAGCTGGCTTCCTACCTGGGGGTGGAGGGGAAGATTTTCATCGTGGACGAGCCTACTGACGGCCTGCATACGAAGGATGTCCGGCACATCCTCCGTCTTTTCGACGCGCTTGTGGACCGGGGGAATACCGTCTGGCTCATCGAACACAACCTGGACGTCATCCGAAGCGCCGACTATGTCATCGAACTGGGTCCCGGCGCTGGAGAAAACGGCGGGACAGTCCTCTACGCCGGCACGCCCGCCGGCCTCAAGGACTGCCCGGAATCCGTGACAAGGGAGTATTTATAGCATCTTCTTGATCAGCGGGAAGAGCTTGTAGGGCATGTAGCGGAACTTGAGGTCGATCCAGGTGGGGGACTTCACGACGGAACGCTCGTGGCTGAAGGCCAGGAAAGAGCGCTCGGAGTGATAGGAACCCATGCCGGAATTGCCCACGCCGCCGAAGGGAATCTTTGAATTGGCGATGTGCATGATGGTGTCGTTGATGCACGCGCCGCCGGAAGTGGTCCGGCCGATGATGTCCCAGCCGTCTGAGGCCTTGCCGAAATAGTAGAAAGCCAGCGGTTTCTCGCGGCCGTTCACGAAGTCTTCCACCTCTTTCCGGTCGCGGAAGGTCAGGATCGGGAAGATGGGGCCGAAGATCTCCTCCTGCATCACGGGCGCATCGGGAGAGACCTTGTCCAGCAGGGTGGGTTCGATCCAGAGCCTTTCGCGGTCGGAATGCCCGCCGGCCAGGATTTCACCATCCTTGAAATAGCCCGTAAGCCGGTCGAAGGCAGACTCCTTCACGATATGGACGAACTTGTCGGAGTGCTCCGTGCCGTCGGGATACAGGCCGGCGAGTTCCCGCTTGAACGTATCGACAAAGGCGTCCTTGATGTCTTCGTGCAGGAAAAGATAGTCCGGCGCGATGCAGGTCTGGCCGCTGTTCAGGCACTTGCCCCAGGCGATGCGGCGGGCGGCGACGGTGAGGTCGGCGTCCTTGTCCACGATGCACGGACTCTTGCCGCCAAGCTCGAGGACCATCGGCGTGAGAAACTGCGCCTGGGCCGCCATCGCGATCTTTCCCAGCGAGGGGCTGCCGGTCAGGAACACCAGGTCGTAGCGGTGCCTGAACAACTCTCCGTTCACGACGCGGTTGCCCTGAACCACGGCCACGAAATCCTCCTCAAAGGTATCCTTGATGAACTCCTCCAGGACTTTCGAGACGTTCGGAACGTAGGGCGACGGCTTCAGGATGGCCGTGCATCCGGCGGCGATGGCGCCCACGAGGGGATTCAGCAGCAGTTGCACCGGATAGTTCCACGGCGATACGATGAGGGTGCAGCCGAGCGGCTCCCGGACGATGTGCGAGGACGAAGGCAGGACGGTGAGCGGGGTGGGCCTGCAACGGCGCCGCGCCCATCGGCCAACTTTCCGGACCGCTTCGCGGATCTCGCCGTACACGAGGCCGATTTCGGTCATGTACGCTTCTTCATAACTCTTGTGGAGGTCGGTCCACAAGGCGTCACAGAGGGGTTTCTCCCACTTTTTGAGCCCTTCGCCAAACTGCTTCAGCTGGAAACGGCGCCAGTCCACGTTGCGGGTGACGCCGGTGGCGAAGAACGCCCGCTGCCTGCGGACAAGTCCTTCGATCCTTTCGGGGGTGGTGTTTTCGATGGCCATGTCCAGAACGCTCAATTACCGGCCGCCGCCGCCGAAACCACCGCCGGAGAAACCGCCGCCGCCTCCGAAGGAGGTATGGCCGCCGACGCCCCGGATGCTGCCCGCCTGCTGCTTGGCGACGGCGTGCGAGATCGCGGAGGTGGACATGTTGTCGGTAACGCGGATGGTGCGCATCATGATGGTGGGATCGATGCCCACGGTCTGCGCAATCTCCTGGAATTCCTTCGGGAACAGTTTCTGGAACTGGGTCGCCACCTTATCGGCGATGCCGTACAGCTGGGCGAACACGAGGTAATCCTTCCACAGGCCCACTTCCACGGCACCCCGCTCCTTGGACAGGGTGAAGTCGTTGAGGAAGTTCTTGAATTCCACCACGCGGCAGGCCTCCCGGGCACCGTCGGCGTTGGTCTGGGTGCCGCGGCTGAAGTAGTGCTTGTCCTGCATGTAGCCCTGGCCGCGGGCCTTCGCCCGGGTGGGCCAGGCGGTCATCTTCTTGAAGTTCCGCTCGGACCATTTCTCGAATTCCCCGCTTTCCAGCACGAGATTCGAGCCGGCGGCGTCGCGGGCCATGTTGAACAGGGCAAGTTCCACGTCATCCTGGATGTGTGGGTCCAGCGAGAAGTCCAGGTTCACCCGTCTGGTGCTCCTGGGATCCTGCTGCACCTTCACTTTCCCGTCCAGGATCCACCGGAGGAAGAAGGCGCCGATGAGCCCCTTCGAGGATGTCTGCCCGGAAGGGAACCGCCATCCGTTGTCCAGTACGAAACTGGAGGCGAACAGGTTCCCGTCCATCGGGGCTTCCCGGTACCATTCCGTGATCTTGGTCTTGCCGTACATGGACTTCTTGTACTTGTAGCCCAGGGCGGTGAGGACGCAGGCGCGGATGAGGGCGAAGATGCTTCCGCCAAAGATGAGGGCGAAGAACCCGAGGAACAGCTTCTCCAACCAGCTGTCCTGTCCGTAGGAACTGCCTTCCAGCGCATTCTCCTTCAATTCATCAAAGGTCATGTTGCGGGAGACGGTCGGGGTGAAGAGCCCCTTCTCGAACCGCACGAGGGTGATGACGGAACTCTTGTAGGAGAACGGTTCGGAAGACTCGTAAACGATGGTCCCTTCGTCCGTCACGTTGATGTCGCCATAGGATCCGAAGCCCCAGACACGGGTATTGTCGTAGGTCCAGCCGGGGCCGCCGGTGGCATTGACCAGGGTGACCTTCACGTGCTCCGCGGGAGCGTCGAATCCCGGATTTACAAACATGTAGTTGAAGCCGTCGGCATCGGTGAAGGACTGGACGAGACCGGTGACCGTGAATGCTACCGTCCACACGTGGGAACCGTAGGAAGTCTTGCCCCAGCACAGTTCCACCCCGTCGTGTTTGTCGATGATGCCGCAGCGGCCCGCTTTCTCGGCGAGCGAGCGGTCCACGTCCCAACGGCGTCCTTCGTTGATGTAGGGCTGCCCGTTTTCGCTGACGGAGAGGTCCTGCACGGTCATCTTGCCAAGATTGGAGATGGGGATGTACATCTCCGTCCCGTCCACGACCGTGGCGTCCCAGACCTGGGTGATCCGGGCCGATCCGTCCGGCAGGAGTTCCGCACGGATGTCGAGGTCCCGGAGGGTCTGGGCATAGACGCAGAATGTGCCGGCGAAGACCGCCAGCACTGTCAGGAGCGTTCGTTTCATCGCCTAGATGACGGGATAATCCTTCTTGGAAGCGTCCTCGGCGAGGTATTCGCGCTTGGGGAAGCCCAGGATTCCGGCGACCACGGAGCCCGGGAACATCCGCACCTGGTTGTTGTACCGGGTGACGGTGTCGTTGAAGGTCATGCGGGCCAGGCGGACGTTCTCTTCGTACTGCTTGATGTCGGCCATGGTCTGCTGGTAGGTCTGGTTCGCCTTGAGGTCGGGATACTGCTCGGCGATGGCGATGAGTTTCGCGCTCACGGCCTTGAGGGCCTCCTCGTTGGCATTGATCTCTTCCACGGTCGGATTCGGGGAAGCGGTGATCTTGCGCTGGGCGATGATCTTCTGGAGGGTTTCACTCTCGTAGGAAGCATATTCGCGGGTGAGCTTCACGAGCGCCTGGAGGGCGTCGTAGCGGCTGACCTGCTGGACATTGATCTGCTTGAGGGCGTTGTTGCACAGTTCATCGCTCTGGACGAGTTTGTTCTGGACGGAGATGCCCCAGAGCACGAGAAGGGCCACGAGGGCCAGGATGACGATAAGGGTCGTAGACATAATCAAATACCGTTAAAGGGTTGTCAATCGTACAAATTTAACAAAAATTGCGTAGTTTTGCAGCATGAAAGCTAATTTGATGAAACGTTGCGCCCTGCTTGGGCTTCTGACACTGACGACCGTATCCTGCTTCAATATATTTGACGGACCGCGAGGCAGATATGAAGGGTATATCCAGGTCCGGTACGAACCCCAGTCTTACAGCGAGCTGCAGGAATTCCTGAACACATTGTTCCAGGGAGGAAAAGATTCCGTTTCCGTCCGGGATTCGTTCTTCTACGGCCCCGTCTCCCATTATGCGAAACCGGGTGTGGACAAGAGGCATTTCGGCGGATTCGCGATGTGCATCGGCGTGGACACCCTGATCAGTCCCGACCGCCGTCCTGCCCCGCTCGCCGTATGCGACAGCAGCGGTAACGCCAGGTCCCTCTGCTACGCGGTCTTCCACGACACGACCTCTGTCCTGATGCCCGAGCACGACATCCTGGTCTACATCCCCAACGACGAGTCCACCGCCAGCTTCTACAGCGTTTTCGTGCAGAATACGCACGCGGTGGTGGAGGCGGTCAAGTACGGCGTCGGCCTCTCCGGTGGTCCGTTCCGTGAAACCGACTGGATGGACCTGACCTTCAAGGCCTTCTACAAAGGGAATCCCGCCGGGGAGAAGTCCGTCCACCTGGTGAAGGGGACGCAGATCCTGGAGGAATGGACCGAAGTGGACCTGTCCAAGATGTCCCAGGCCGACGAGCTGAAACTGAGCATCACCTGCAGCCGGCCGGACATGCCCCTGTATGTGGCCCTGGACGACCTGTACGTCCACTATCTTGAAATCTATTAGGTCATGAAAACCAACACCGAATACAAGAACGAGGCGCTGGCGGCCCTGAAGGGCAACTGGGCTCCTGCCGTGCTGGCCACGGCCATTTTCTTACTGGTCGTGACGCTGGTCGTTGCGCCTTCCGAGGTCCCGCTGTTCAGCGGAACCATTTCGGACCTCAACGCGATGATGGCCTCCGGCGACATCGAAGGGATGATGAAGGTCTACTCCTCCATGACTTCCTGGAGCTCCCTGGGGACACTCCTGCAGATCTTCGTGTACAGCGTGGTGAGCCTCGGGTTCATGAATGCATTCCTCAAACTGCTGCGTGAAGGAGACGACCGCCTGACGGCCAATACTTTCCGGATCGCTTTCCGGAACTACTGGCACAAGGTGTGGGGCATGTTCCTGATGAGCCTGTTCATCATGCTGTGGTCCCTCCTCCTCATTATTCCGGGGATCGTGAAGGCTTTTTCCTATGCGATGACACCCTATATCCTGGAAGAGAGACCGGAACTGTCGGCGGGCGAAGCCATCGACCACAGCCGCGCCATGATGAAGGGGCACAAGTTCGACCTGTTCTGGCTGTACCTGAGCTTCATCGGCTGGGCGTTCCTGTGCATCTTCACGTTGGGCATCGGCCTCCTGTGGCTCGTTCCCTACATGCAGACGTCCGTAGCCGCCTTCTACGAGGACGTAAAGGCGGATTATGAACTGAACGGGGGACTGGTCTAAAGGTCCAGCAGGCCTTCGGGGATTTCCATCCGGAGGACCTGGGCGTCTTCGTCCACGGAAAGGACGAGTTCTTCATGGAGAGGGACCAGTACCTCTCCTTTTTTCGTGTCCACCCACACGCAGGGGTTCCCGGGGATGTCCTCGTGGGCGGAGACGGTGCCCACTTCGTTGCCGTCCGCATCCTGGACGGTCCAGCCGGTGAGGTCCTCCTCCGCATCCTCGTACAGGTCGTCGTCGGCATAGACGGCACGGCCGGCGAGTTCGTCGGCATCCGTCAGGTTGTGGACGCCGGTCAGGCGGACGAGGGCGCGGGAATTGCCCCGCTGCTGGAAAGACTCGAAATAAAAGGGAACCGGCAGTCCATCGAATTCGATGAACACCGGTTCCTCAAGGTCGATATCCTCGGGGGCCATGTCGAAGAAACTGATCAGGAGTTCTCCGTCGCGCCCGTTGGATTTCAGTACCTGCGCGATTTTCAGCATTATTCGGCAGGGGTCTCGACGGCCTCAGCGGTCTCGGCGGCAGCCTCTTCGGCAGCCTTGCGGGCGGCTTCCTCAGCCTCGGCCTTCTTCTTGGCGATGGCTTCGGCGCGGGCCTCGTTGACCTTGGCCTCGGCGGCCTTGGCTTCCTTCGCCTTGGCGATGGCCTCGTTCTTCAGGCCGGCCTTCTTGGCGGCGATCTTCTGGTCCTGTCCGGCCTTCCAGGCGGCGAATTTCTCGTCGGCCTGAGCCTGGGTGAGGGCGCCCTTGGCGACACCTTCCTGGAGGTGCTTGCGGAGGAGAACGCCTTCGTAGGACAGGATGCGGCGGGCGGTCAGCGTGGGCTGGGCACCGACGTTGAGCCACTTGAGGGCCTTTTCACTGTCGAGGATGATGGTGGCAGGGTTCGTGTTCGGGTTGTAGGAACCGAGCTGCTCGATGAACCGTCCGTCACGCGGGGAACGGGAGTCGGCCACAACAATGTGGAAGAATGCGAAATCCTTCTTACCGTGGCGCTGGAGTCTGATTTTAACAGCCATTGTGAATCTGTTTTTTAATTGTTTGTTAATGCGTTATGCAACCTTCTCGAGATTGCGGACGGCAAAGATAGCACATTTTTTCCGATTTCCACAGCGGGAACGGCGATTTTTCCTTATTTTTGCGTCATGATTATCGAAGCAAAGGGTATCGAAAAGAGTTTTGGCACGCTGAAAGTGCTCAAGGGGGTCGATCTGGAAGTGGACCGGTCCGAGGTCGTGGCCATCATGGGCGCCTCCGGTGCGGGGAAATCCACGCTCCTCCAGATTCTGGGGACCCTATCCACGCCGGACGCGGGCACTCTCCGCGTGGACGGAACCGACGTCCTTCACCTGGGCTCTCGCGAGCTTTCCGCCTTCCGGAACCGCCGGATCGGCTTCGTGTTCCAGGCACACCATCTGCTGCCCGAATTCGACGCCCAGGAGAACGTGATGATTCCCGCCCTCATCGCCGGCGTCCCGCCGCGGGAGGCGAAAGAAAAGGCCCGCCGCCTGCTTTCGGAGGTCGGGCTCACGGAGCGTCTCACTCACAAACCGTCCGAACTTTCCGGCGGCGAGCAGCAGCGCGTGGCTATCGCCCGTGCCCTGGTGAACGATCCCGCCATCCTCTTTGCCGACGAGCCGTCCGGCAACCTGGACAGCAAGACCAAGGAGGAGATCCACCGCCTGTTCTTCGACCTCCGCGACCGGCTGCGCCAGACGGTGGTCATCGTCACCCACGACCCTTCCCTGGCGGAACTCTGCGACCGCACCCTGGTCATGCGGGACGGACAGTTCGTCTTATGAAAAAGGCTGACTCTGTATCGAGTCAGCCCCGTTAAAATAATTTGCTGTCGGCCAGTTTCTTAGAGCTCCTGCACGGGCTCTTCGGAGTTTCGTTTCTGGCCGGTCCAGTTGCGGAACTGCTCCCGCATCTGCTCGCCGCGTTCCTTCCACTGCTGCTTCTGCTCCTCCGACATCCGGAAGTTGGGCATGTTGCCGCCGCCCAGGCGGCCGATCTGCTGGTGGCGGAACTTCTCCTCGGCCACGAAGTAGCGGGCCACTTTCTCGGCGGGGAGGGCTTTCATCAACTTGTTGAAAGACTTGGTCTCGATGCCGGCGTTCTTGTCCTTGGCGTCGATGTAGGCCTTGACCAGCTTCTCCATCTCCTTGCCGGACTTGCCTTCCTTGAGACCCTTTTCCATGGCTTCATAGGCCTGGCGGATGGCCTCGAAGGATTCGCGCTGCTCCTTCTGGATCTGGTTGTAGATAGGCCAGAATACCTGGGCCTCGCTTTCGGTCAGGTCGATCTCCTGGGTCAGGAAGGCGACCTTCTCGGCCCGGACGCGCTCGCGCCAGCCGTTTCCGTTTCCGTTCCGGCGATGGTGCTGCTGCTGATCCTGGGCCCATGCACCGGCCGCAAGGACGGTCAGGGCACACAAAATGCTAATAACCTTCTTCATAATTTACGTAATTCAGGTGTTCAACGGAAATGCCGTCTGCAATCAGATAGTTGATGATGTCGTCTTCGGAAAGGTCCTGTTCTCCGTCTTCATACCATTCGTCCTCCTCGTATAGGGCTGCGCCGTCGGGATCCAGGGCGTCGGCCAGGTAGGAAACGTAGGTCCAGTTGTCGTCCTGGGCGGGGGCGGCCGTCTTTTTCAGGACGGCGTTCCCGAGCATCACCGCCACCAGCAGGCTGGCGGCGTAGGCGAAGTAGGGCGCGATGCGGCGCACGGTACTTACCGGCTGCTGGCGGGCAGGAATCTGCGAGAGCCTGTCCTGCAGGTTCTCGAAATAGCCTTCCGGCGTAAGGATGTCATTCTTTCTGGTCATAGACGAACGGTTAGACACGGGGTGGGGGGTGAAGGTTTAATCGCCTCCGTCAAATTCTCCCAGGGAGGCGCGGACTTTTTCCTGCGCGATATGGTAGGAGGCCTTGAGCGCACCCACGGAGGTGCCCAGGATTTCGGACATCTCCTCGTAGGGGACTTCGTCGTAATAGCGGAGGATGAAAACCTGGCGCTGTTTCTCAGGCAGTTTGGCTACGGCCTTGGACAGGGCACGGTCGGCCGCATCCCCGTCGAAGAAGGGGTCGCTGTCGATCCGCCGCTCCATTTCCGCGTCGATGGTGGAGAACCGCAGGGCGGCACGCACCTTTTCGCGGCGGAGCCAGTTCAGCGTCTCGTTCGTGGCGATGCGCCAGATCCAGGTAAACAACTGCGCCTCCCCCCGGAACGAGGGAAGCGCAGTCCAGATTTTCAGGAAGATGTCCTGGACCAGGTCGTCGGCGTCTTCGTGCGAGTTCACGAACCGGCGGACGTGCCAGTAAACACGTTCGCTGTAGTCCTTTACGATCTCGTTGAAGAGCCGTTCGACATTGTCCATCTACTTCCGGGTGATGACCTTGCGGGCCGCTGCGGCGATGTGCTGCGCGTCGAGGCCATATGCCTCCATCAATGCAGAAGGCGTGCCAGTCTGGCCGAAAAGGTCCTTGCCGTTGACGAATTCCACCGGAGTGGGGAGGGCGCGGGCGAACACGCCGGCGACGGCTTCGCCGAGGCCGCCGGCCATGTTGTGCTCTTCGGCGACCACGACGGCCTTCGTCTTCACGGCGGAGGTAAGGAGGGTTTCCTCGTCCAGCGGCTTGATGGTGGCCATGTTGATCACTTCGGCGCAGATGCCTTCGGCTTCCAGGATCTCGGCGGCCTGGAGGGCCTCCCATACGAGGTGCCCGCAGGCGACGATGGTGACATCCTTGCCTTCATTCATCACCTGGGCCTTGCCGATCACGAACTCCTCGTTCTCCGGAGTGAAGTTCGGGACGGACGGACGGCCGAAGCGCAGGTACACCGGGCCCACGTATTTCGCGGCGGCGATGGTGGCGTTCTTGGTCTGGTTGAAGTCGCAGGGGTTGATGACCACCATCTCCGGCAGGGCGCGCATCAGGGCGATGTCCTCCATCGTCTGGTGCGTGGCGCCGTCCTCGCCGAGGGTGATGCCGGCGTGGGAGGAGGCGATCTTCACGTTGGTCTTGCCATAGGCGACCTCTTGGCGGACCTGGTCATACACGCGGCCGGTCACGAACTCGGCGAAGGAGCCGATGAAAGGAACCTTGCCGGTAATCGCCAGTCCGGCGGCGGCGCCGACCATGTTGGCCTCGGCGATGCCGCACTGGATGAAGCGTTCGGGGAATTCGGCCGCGAAGGCGTCCATCTTGAGGGAGCCCTTGAGGTCGGCGGTGAGGGCGACGACGCGGGCGTCGGCCTTTCCGGCTTCGAGAAGGCCCACGCCGAATCCGCTGCGGGTGTCCTTCTTGCCTGTATCGATGTATTTCTTCATGATGTCAATGATTTAAAAGTCTCCCAACGAAGTCTCACCCAACTGCTTGAGGGCGTCCTCGAGCTGCTCCGGCTTCGGGACGGAGCCGTGCCACTTGTGGGTGCCGGCCATGAAGTCCACGCCATGTCCCATTTCGGTCTTGAAGAGGATCATCGTGGGCTTGCCGCTGCCCTTGCCGGCCTTGGCCAGTTCGAAGGCCTGCTGGATGGAATCGAAATCGTGGCCTTCGGCGACGATGACGTTCCAGCCCCAGGCTTCCCATTTCGCCGCAAGGTCGCCTTCGCCGGAGACCTCGCTGACCGGACCGTCGATCTGCTTGCCGTTCCAGTCGGTCATCGCGACGAGGTTGTCCAGCTTGTGGAACACGGCGAACATGCCGGCTTCCCAGATCTGGCCTTCCTCGGACTCGCCGTCACCGCAGAGGCACCAGACGCGGTTGTCGTCCTTGTCCATCTTCTTGCCGAGGGCGAGGCCGCAGGCGGCGGACAGGCCCTGGCCCAGGGAACCGGAGGCCTGGAAGACGCCCGGAAGGCCCTTGCGGATGGACGGATGGCCCTGCAGGCGGGCGCCGAAGGTACGGAAGGTTCCCAGCTCTTCCACCGGGAAATAGCCGGCGCGGGAGAGGACGGAGTAATAGACCGGGGTCATGTGGCCGGCGGAGAGGATGAACATGTCCTGCCCCTTTCCGTCGCGCGTCCAGGTGGCCGGATCGTGCTTCATCACATTGAAATAGAGTGCCGTGAGGATGTCGGTGGAGGACATGGACCCGCCCGGATGCCCGGACTTCGCCTTGCACACCATCCTCAGGATGTCCCGCCGCACCTGCGTCGAGATCTCCTGGAGTTTTTCATTACTGTACATATCAGAAAGCGTGTAAATCCTTTATCGTACAAATATACAAATTATATTTGCAAAAACCGCTTATCTTTGCACCCGCTATGGATATTGCGCTGAGCGGTCATTACGGGTACAGGAGGCTGGTGGTGTCTTCGGTTCCGAGCATCCTGATGATGCTCGTGGGGAGCATATACAGCGTGGTGGACGGGCTGTTCGTTTCAAATTTCGTGGGGACGTCGGCCTTCTCCGCGCTGAACATCATCTGGCCGGCGGTGATGCTGGTCGGGTCGCTCGGACTGATGGTCGGAACGGGCGGATCGGCCTTGGTTTCCAAGACGATGGGCGAAGGGGACTATTACCGGGCGAGCCAGGTTTTCACGATGCTCGTCAAGTTCACGATCCTCCTCTCGCTCGTTTTCATGGTCCCGCTTCTGGTGTTCATGGAACCCCTGGCCCGCCTGCTCGGGGCGGAAGGGGAGACGGCCCGCCTGTGCGTGGTGTACGGCAGCATCTGCACCGTCGGCCTGCCCGCCTTCATGCTCCAGATGTGCTTCCAGTCGTTCTACATGACGGCGGAGCGGCCGCAGCTCGGGACGGTGATGTCCATCGTGTGCGCCGTCACGAACATGGTGCTGGACGCCCTGTTCATCGTCGTATTCCATTGGGGACTTGCGGGTGCGGCGGCCGCGTCGATGCTCGCCTGCTGCGTGGGCGGTTTTTTCCCGTTGTGGTATTTCTCAAGTCGACATAACAAGAGTTCGATCCGGCTCGTGCGGGCGAAGCTCGAAAGGGAACCGCTGCTGCAGGCCTCGAGCAACGGCCTTTCCGAGTATGTGGGCAACATCTCCTGGAACGTCCTGGCGATGTGCTACAACCTCCAGCTCCTCCGGATGATGGGGGAGAACGGTGTGGCGGCCTATTCGGTCCTGCTCTACTACGGGTACATCTTCGCCGCGGTCTTCTTCGGCTTCAACATCGCGGTCACGCCGGTGATCGGCTACAATTACGGGGCGGGGAACAAGGTGGAACTGAAGAGCCTCCTGCGGCATTCGGTGATCCTCCTGCTGGTGTTGGGCGCCTTGATGACGCTGGTGTCGGAACTCACGGCCGGCCCCGCCGCCCGGCTCTTCGTGGGCTATGATTCTGCGTTGTCGGCCCTCACCAAGCACGCCATCCGGCTGTACATGATCAGCTTCTTCATCGCGGGCATCAACCTCTTCGCCTCGGCCTGGTTCACCGGCCTCGGCAACGGTAAGGTGTCGGCCGTGCTCTCCTTCATCCGGAATCTGGTCTTCGAACTGGGCTTCGTCTTCCTGCTGCCCGTCCTCCTGGGTCCCGACGGCATCTGGCTCGCCGTCGACGCCGCCGACTTCTGCTGCCTCATCCTCTCCGTCTCCCTGATCCTGGCCTACCGCAGGCGGTACGGGTATTGAGATGCTGTGCGTTGCGTGAGTTTCCCGGAAAATGCGTATCTTTGCAAGTTATGAAGAACATCCGCAACTTTTGCATCATCGCGCATATCGACCATGGAAAGAGCACCCTGGCGGATCGGCTGCTGGAGCTCACGCGTACGCTGAGCGACCGGGAGATGGAGAACCAGGTGCTGGACGACATGGACCTGGAGCGGGAAAAGGGCATTACGATCAAGAGCCACGCCATCCAGATGGAGTACACCCGGGGCGGGGAAACGTACCGGCTGAACCTCATCGATACCCCCGGCCACGTGGACTTCAGCTATGAGGTGTCGCGGTCCATCGCCTCGTGCGAGGGCGCGCTCCTGGTGGTGGACGCCTCGCAGGGTATCCAGGCGCAGACGATCTCCAACCTGTACCAGGCCATCGACCATTCGCTGGAGATCATCCCCGTGCTGAACAAGATTGACATGGAGTCGGCCCAGCCGGAACTGGTGACGGACCAGGTGTGCGACCTGCTGGGTTGCGACCCGGAGGATGTGTACCGGGTGTCTGCCCGCACCGGTGAGGGCGTACAGGCGGTGCTGGACGCCATCGTGGACAAGATTCCCGCGCCGAAGGGCGACCCGGACGCTCCGCTGCAGGCGCTCATCTTCGACTCCGTCTTCAACTCCTTCCGCGGCATCATCGCCTATTTCAAGGTCGTGAACGGCAGCATCCGGAAAGGCGACAAGGTGAAGTTCTTCAACACGGGAAAGGAATATGAGGCCGAGGAGATCGGCAACCTGAAACTGAAGCTCAACCCCACGGGTGAGGTCCGTACCGGCGACGTAGGCTATATCATTTCCGGCATCAAGGCGGCCGTGGAAGTGAAGGTGGGTGATACCATTACACACGTGGACACCCCTTGTTCCCAGGCGATTGCGGGATTCGAGGAGGTGAAGCCGATGGTCTTCGCGGGCCTGTATCCGGTGGATGCTTCCAAGTTCGAGGAACTCCGTGCCACGCTGGAGAAGTTCCAGCTCAACGACGCGTCCTTCGTGTACGAGCCGGAGAGCTCGCTGGCCCTGGGCTTCGGCTTCCGCTGCGGCTTCCTTGGCCTGCTGCATCTGGAGATCGTGCAGGAACGCCTGTTCCGGGAGTTCAACATGGACGTGATCACCACCGTCCCGAACGTATCCTACAAGGTCTATACGACCAAGGGCGAGGTGGTCGATGTCCACAACCCTTCCGGCCTTCCGCCGCAGACGCTCATCGACCATATCGAAGAGCCCTATATCCGCGCCCAGATCATCTCCAAGTCCGATTTCTACGGGCCCATCATGAAACTGTGCATGGATAAGCGCGGCACCCTCATCGGCCAGCACTACATCACGACCGACCGGGTGGAACTGAACTACGACCTTCCGCTGTCGGAGGTGGTTTTCGACTTCTACGACAAGCTCAAGTCCATCTCCAAGGGCTATGCGTCCTTCGACTATCACGTCACGGACTTCCGTCCTGCCCGACTCGTGAAACTGGACATCCTGTTGAACGGCGACCCGGCCGACGCGCTCTCCACCCTTATCCACGAGGACCACGCCTACGACTTCGGGCGCAAGATCTGCCTGAAACTCAAGGAACTGATCCCGCGCCAGCAGTTCGACATCGCCGTGCAGGCGGCCATCGGGGCGAAGATCATCGCCCGCGAAACGGTGCGCCAGGTCCGTAAGGACGTGACTGCCAAGTGCTACGGCGGCGACGTCACCCGCAAGCGCAAGCTGCTCGAAAAGCAGAAGGAAGGCAAGAAGCGGATGCGCCAGATCGGTACCGTCCAGGTGCCCCAGAGCGCGTTCATGGCCGTTTTGAAGCTTGACTGATGAAGACGGTCGCCCTGCTCGTATATGCCGAAACGACGGATGCGCAGCTGGCGGAGTGCCGGCGGCAGATCGAACTCATCCCGTCCGACGAATACGAATTCGAAATGTTCGTGAATCCCGACCTGGACGCCGCGTGGCGGGCGGCCGGGGAGCGGGACTTCTATATCTGGCTGCACGGACTCGTCACCCCGGTGGAGGGCGCCCTGTACAGCCTGTTGGACAACTCCTCCTTCCTCGGGGACCGGGCGCTTCTCGTGGGAACGGTGCAGGATGCCGAAGGGCACATCGTCAGCGGCGGCTTCGGCCGCAACCGGCGCCTGCTGCAGCCGGACCCGGTGATTCCGGTGGCCTGCAAGATGTTCGACGGCCTTTTCGCCCTGGTTCCGCAGGTGGTTTACAAGCGCATCGGCGTGCTGGGCGGCCGTTACCGCGGCCAGCTTGCCGGCTTCGACTACTGCATGCGCGCCCGCAAAGCCGGATATCCCAGCGTCATCGCTCCGGGAATCACCTGCACCTGTCCAGAACGCCCGAACCCGGACCGTACGCTGGCGGCCGACTTCCTGCTGGACCTTCGGAGCAAGGGGCCTTTTACCGCCATCTGGTACTTCCTCCGGTCCACTTTCCGACGGTTCGTGATCCATAACCTGTCTGTCTATGAATAAGTTCCATGCCGCCGTTGCCTCCATGCGGCTCCGTACGCTGCCCCTGTCCACCGGCGGCGTCATCCTGGGTATCCTGCTGGCAACGGCCGATTATAAGGTGGATGTGTGGGTGGCCGTCCTGACCGTCCTCACCACAGTGTGCCTGCAAATCTTGTCCAACCTCTCCAACGAACTGGGCGACGTGCTCCATGGTACGGACACGGCGGACCGGAAAGGTCCGCAGTACGGGTTGAACGGCGGGGTGCTTACGATCGGGGAGATGAAGGTGCTGATCGGCGTGTTCGTGGGCCTGTGCATCCTTTCGGGTACGGCGATGACCGTCGTTTCCTTCGGGACGCTGTGGGACATGACGTCCATCCTGGTGCTACTGATGGGCGCTGCCGCCATCATGGGAGCGATGAAATATACCCTGGGCCGCAATCCTTATGGATACCGGGGGCTCGGGGACGTGTACGTATTCCTGTTCTTCGGCCTCGTCGCGGTGCTGGGCGGCTATTTCGTCGCCTGCCACACCCTCTTCTGGCGGTTGCTGCTGCCCGGTGCAGCCATCGGATGTTTCTCTGTGGGTGTGCTGAATGTCAACAACATCCGCGACATGGAGACGGACGCCGTGAACCGCGTCACGGTGGCCATCCGCCTGGGCGAACGCAAAGCGAAAATCTACCAGACCGTCCTGATCGTACTGGGCTGGCTGCTGATGCTGGCTTACTGTCAGTTACGGATGTTCTCGTGGTGGCACTACCTCTTCGTGCTCACCCTGCCTTTGTTCGTCCTGCATCTCAGGGGCGTATGGAAACGTACGGGACGGGCCCTCGACCCGATGCTGCCCCTGCTCGTTATCTCCTCTTTCCTGTTCTGCCTCCTCGCAGGCATCGGTTTCTGCGCGCACCTGTTTTAGCTTACCCTTCCAGCCAGGTGAGGAACGCGTCGGCCCGGGCGCGGGACACGGTGAGGTCGGTTTCGGCCGGGACGCCGCGGACGAGGGAAAGGCGGAGCCGGCCGCCCAGGAGCTTGGAGACGCTGTCGATCACGCTTTCGGCGACGATGCAGCTGCGCGAGATGCGGAAGAAGGCCTTCGGGGACAGCCCCTGCTCGATGGTGTCCAGGGAATCGTCCAGCACGTAATTGATGCCGGCCTTGGTCACGATGAAGGAATTCTTCGATTCCGAATAGAAATACGCGATATCGTTCACGTGGACCGGGACGATCCGGTCGTTCAGGCGGATCAGGAACTTTTCGCGGTGCGGACCGGCCGGTGCGGCGGCTGGGATGGCCGACTCTTCCGCCTGGTAGGCCTGGAATGCCTCCAGGACCTTGGAGAAGTCCACGGCGTCGGCTTTTCCGGAGGCGGAAGGGGCATCGAGCCGCTGCCGCACGCGCTCGACGGCGCGTTTCAGGTCGTCCACATCCACCGGTTTCAGCAGATAGTCCACCGAGTTCACCTTGAAGGCGTCCACGGCATAATTGTCATAGGCGGTGGTCATGATGACCTGCGCGTCCACGGGACCTTGTGCAAAGATGTCGAAGCAGTTGCCGTCGGACAGTTCCACGTCCATGAAGATGACGTCGGCCTTGTGGGCGGACAGCCAGGCGAGGGTGTCCTTCACCGAGGCGGTGACGCCGGTGACCGTGACCTCGGGGAAATGGGTCCGGAGCATATTTTCGAGGATGCGCTGGGCGCGGGGCTCGTCTTCAACGATGAGGGCGTTCATGGAAATTACAATAAGGGGATGCGGACCCGGAAGGATTCATCGGTCTCGTCGACCTCGATCTCCCGTCCGGAAATGTCCAGATACTGTTGTCTGATATATTTGAGCCCCAGGCCCGTGGAAGTGGCGGGAGAAGCTTTCGGAACGCGGTTGTTCTCCATCTCCAGGAAGCCGTCGGCAGTCTGGACGGAGATATGGATGGGAGAGTCGGCGGAGATGGCGTTGTGCTTGGTCACGTTCTCCAGCAGGAGCTGCAGCGTGCAGGGGACGATCATCCGGCCCAGGTCTTCCTCCCGGATGTTCTTTTCTACCGTAAATCCTTCAGGGAAGCGGACTTTCAGCAGGTCGTAGTACATGGTCACAAAGGTCTCTTCCTCGCTCAGCCGTACCAGCCGGCTGCCGTCGTGCTGGAGCATGTACCGGTAGATGCCGGACAGTTTGTGGACATAGCGGCTGGCCGTTTCCCGGGGCTCTTCCTGGATGATGGAATCCAGGATGTTGAGGGAGTTGAACAGGAAGTGGGGATTGACCTGGTTCTTCAGGGCCATGTAGCGGAATTCGGCCTGGTGGCGGCGTTCCCGCTGGGTGACCAGTTCGGTGCGCGTCTTCACAGCATACTCGATGACATAGATGAGGGCGAAGACGGCGGTTTCTACAATAAGGGCGACCACGAGGTTCCGGGCGAAGGCGGTGACGTCCAGGGGCGGATTCCACTGGAAGGGGAGTCCGAGGGTATGGATGAGGGCGCCCAGAACGGCCATGAGGCCGATGAAGAGGGTGGTGCCGATGGTGGCGACGTCCAGGCTGTAGTGCCACTTGTGCCCCTTCCGGATGAAATACAGCGTGCCCGCGAACATCCCCAGTACGACCAGGGAATTGCCCATCAGGGACCGGAACACGCCCAGGATGGAAACGCCCTGGAACGGTCCTTCCCGGAAGATGACATATTCGATGACCAGGCGCAGGGCGAAAACCGTCACGACGGCGAAGATGAGCCACCCCAGGTTGTCCTTCCATGATCCGCGCCGTCCCGCCGGGATGCGGTAGGTGCGCGCGAAAAGGTTCAGCGCCCACCCCAGCAGTTCCGTCGTGAAGAACGTGGCCAGACATCGGCTGAGCATCTCGGAGGGGAAGTTGAACACCTGTGCGATGAGGCTGCCGATGACGTAGCCCACGATGTTCACCAGGATGACGCAGATGGCGGTGAATTCCACCGACAGGTTGCGCCGGAGACAGATGAGCACCGTGAGGAGCATCGTCAGGAGGGTGAGTATGAGCGAGTCCGGCACGCCGATGAGGAGGCATGCGAGGGTGACCGCGGCATGCAGCACCGCGAACCCGTGGATGAGATATGCCGTCCGGATCCGTTTCATCGTCCGCAAAATAACGAAAAATGCAGCGATAAAGCAAATCCGGCCGCCGTTCGTCCGGGAAATCGCACCGTCCGTCCGGGAAAACCGGGCGCCCGGTTTATTCCCGTAGGGAATTACACGGGAAAGATTCTATTTTTGCGGTGCGTATGACCGCAGATTAGTAACCATGAGCAACCAACGTGATTTGACATTCCGACAGCTGGTAGACCTGAGTTTCGGCTTTCTGGGCGTGCAGATTGCCTACGCCCTGCAGAGCGCGAACATCAGCCGCATCTTCGCCACCCTGGGCGCAGACCCCCACCAACTGTCGTTTTTCTGGATCCTTCCTCCGCTGATGGGCATGATCGTCCAGCCCCTCATCGGCAAGTATTCCGACCGTACCTGGTGCAAGATGGGACGACGCAAGCCGTACCTGATCGTCGGCGCCGTCATCGCCGTCCTGGTGATGGCCTTCCTGCCGAACGCCGGTTCGCTCCATTTCTCCACCCGGGTCTTCCTGGGCCTGAACATGGCGATGTGGTTCGGCCTGTTCTCGCTGATTTTCCTGGACACCTCCATCAACGTGGCCATGCAGCCGTTCAAGATGATGGTGGGCGACATGGTCAACGAGAAACAGAAGACCACCGCCTACAGCATCCAGAGTTTCCTGTGCAACGCGGGTTCCCTCCTCGGCTACCTGTTCCCGATCTTCTTCACCTGGATCGGCATTGCGAACGAGGCTCCGGAAGGCGTGGTGCCCGACAGCGTCGTATATAGCTTCTACGTGGGCGCCGCCATCCTCATCCTGTGCGTCCTGTATACTTTCCTGCGTGTGAAGGAAATGCCTCCGAAGGAGTATGCCGAATTCCACGGCATCGACCTCCAGAAGCAGGAGAGCAAGTCCGACAAGGGCCTGCTGCAGCTCCTGAAGGAGGCTCCGGGCACTTTCTGGACCGTGGGCCTGGTGCAGTTCTTCTGCTGGGCCGCGTTCCTGTACATGTGGAACTACACGAACGGCGCCATCGCCGTGAACTGCTGGGGCGTGGACATGGCCGTGGAAGGCGCCGCCGCCTCGGCGGGCTTCCAGGCCGCTGGCAACTGGGTAGGCGTCCTGTTCGCCGTCCAGGCCGTAGGCTCCATCCTGTGGGCCACCGTCCTGCCGCGCTTCAAGAGCATCAGGACCGGCTATGTGGTGAGCCTCCTCATCGGCGCCGTCGGCTTTGCCTCGGTGATGTTCATCCACAACCAGTATGCGCTGTTCGTGAGCTACTTCCTCATCGGCTTCGCCTGGGCCGCGATGCTCGCCCTGCCGTTCACCCTGCTGACGAACGCCCTGGAGGGCAGCCCGTACATGGGTTCCTACCTGGGCCTGTTCAACTGCACCATCTGCCTGCCGCAGATCGTTGCGGCGGCAACCGGCGGCCTCGTGCTGCGCCTGGTGGGTGACAGCCAGCCCGCGATGCTGCTGATGGCGGGAATCTACCTCGTCGTCGGCGCCTTGTGCGTACGTCTCGTCAAAACGAAATAACAACTATACCAATTACTAACTACACTCTAATGAAAAGGATTTTAACCGCAGTGTTTGTCTTGCTCGCAAGCTTGACAGGCACGTCTGTATTCGCCCAGGGCGGATATCAGATCAAAGGAGTCGTAGTCGACGCCCAGGGCCCCGTGATCGGTGCGACGGTCATGGAACAGGGGACCACGGTGGGAACCTCCACCGGCCTGGACGGCGACTATGTCCTGACCGTCTCGAGTGCCAATGCCATCATCGAGGTGAGTTGCATTGGTTATGCTTCCCAAACTTTTACGGCGTCGGCTATCCCCGCCACCATCACCCTTGCTGAAGATACCCACTTCCTGGACGAAGTCGTGGTTATCGGCTACGGTACCGTGAAGAAGACGGACATGACCGGTTCCGTCTCCACCGTCCGTGCCGACCAGGTGAACAAAGGTATCGCTTCTTCGCCCTCCCAGCTGCTTGCCGGCAAGGCCGGCGGTGTTGTGGTGACGGCTGGAGACGGCGCCCCTGGTTCCGCTTCCACCATCCGCATCCGTGGCGGTTCCTCCCTCACGGCAAGCAACGACCCGCTCATCATCGTGGACGGCCTGCCCGTGGGTACCCATGGCGTGGGCGGTATGTCTGATCCGCTCGCTTCCATCAACCCGGACGACATCGACAGCTTCACCGTCCTGAAGGATGCATCTGCAACCGCCATCTACGGTTCCCGTGCTTCCAACGGCGTCATCATCATCACCACCAAGACCGGTAAGCGGTCGGATGGTACGCTTCCCCATGTCAATGCAGACTTCACCACTTCCGTGAGCCAGAACACCCGTTATCTTTCCATGCTCACCGGCGACGAACTCCGCGACCTGATGCTGGGCGAAAAGGGTTACATCGCCACCCGCCTGGGCAACGAGAAGGACCGTGCTGCGGCTACCGCCAACCTGGGCAAGGAGAATACGGACTGGCAGAGGGCCATCTACCAGCTGGGTAAGACCTACGAAGGAAACGTCGGTGTCACCGGAAACATCAAGTTCGGCAAGGAAGCTTACGTTCCTTACCGTGTGTCCGGCGGTATCCTTACTCAGGAGGGTACCCTCAAAACCTCCGGCATGAAGCGGGCCAACGTGGCCGTCAACCTCAATCCTACCTTCTTCGACAAGCACCTGAAGCTGGATCTGAGCGCCAAGGAAACTTACATGCACACACGTTACGCCAATACGGGCGCCATCGGTGCCGCTGCCGTGTTCAACCCGACGCAGCCTATTTATGACCCCAACGGCGTGAACGGCTACTATACCATCAAGAACAGCGAGGGCGGCACCGCCCAGCTGTCTACCATGAACCCTGTGGCGGCCTTGGACGAGTATTCCAACGAGAATGACGCCCTCCGCTTCATCGGTAACGCTCAGGTCGACTATGCCGTCCACGGCTTCGAAGACCTTCACCTGCACGTCAACCTGGGTCTGGACACCTCCAGTTCGAACGGTTTGAGCTACGTGGCCGCCGGAACCGAGCAGTCCTATCACGACCAGGCCCATTACGGCCTGGGTTCCAACCACCCCTGGAACGAGAACCGTACCGACAAGACCCTGGAAGTCTATGCCAACTACAACAAGGAAGTGGGCAAGCACAGCTTCGGCGCCATGGCAGGTTATTCCTGGCAGGAATTCAAGGTTCACAGCTGGGACGAGACCACTTCCGCCGACCAGAAAGAAGTGTTCGAGGAGGCTGATAACTACGATTTCCTGTATCGCCTGATCTCCTTCTATGGCCGTGCCAATTATTCCTTTGACGGCAAATACCTTCTCACTGCGACGGTCCGTGCCGACGGTACTTCCCGCTTCGTGAACAACAAGTGGGGTATCTTCCCTTCCGTTGCTTTGGCCTGGAATGCAAAGAATGAGGACTTCCTCAAGAACGTGGAGAACATCTCCGCCGCCAAGCTGCGTCTCTCCTGGGGCCAGACCGGTCAGCAGGAACTAAACACCGAGAGTGACTACCCGTCCCTGCCCACCTATGTCTTCAGCCAGGATGCCAGTATGTACTATTTCGGCAACCAAAGGATCATCCCCATCGCTCCACAAGGATATAACGCAGACCTGAAATGGGAAACCACCACGACCTATAACGCGGGTCTGGACCTGGGCTTCTGGAACGACCGCCTCACCGCGAATCTGGATGTGTATTACCGCAAAACGACCGACTTGCTCAACAAGACCCCGATTCCTGCCGGTGCTAACCTCAAGAACGAACTGGTGGCGAACATCGGTACGCTGGTGAACAAGGGTGTCGAGCTGGACCTGAACTACATCGCCCTCCAGAAAAAGGACCTGTTCTGGCAGATTGGTTTCAACGTGGCCTACAATAAGAACAAGGTCACGAAACTGACCGCATACGACTCTGCAGAGTACAAGGGTGTCGCTACGGGCGGCATCTCCGGCGCCGTGGGCAACACCATCCAGCGTTTCATGGTGGGTGAGCCTGTTCAGACCTTCTACGTATATCAGCAGGTTTACGATAACCAGGGCCATCCCATCGCCGGCCTGTTCGTCGACCGTGACGATAACGGCAAAGTGAACGAGGACGACATGTACTGCTACAAGAAACCCGCCCCGGATTTTACCTTCGGCTTCAACACCAATTTCACCTGGAAGAACTGGACGCTGGCCGCATCCGCCCATGCCAATCTGGGCAACTATGTGTACAACAACAACAAGTCCCAGTTCAGCTATATGGGTGACCTGTGGACCAACAATTTCACGGCCAACCGCATCTCCAGTGTCCTGCAGGATCCGTTCTATAACAGCGACAACCTGTATTTTAGTGACTTCTTCATCGAGAATGCGTCCTTCCTCAAGCTGGACAACGTTACGCTGGGATACACGATACCGAGCCTCTTCAAGCTGGCGGAACGCAGTGCGTCCCTGAACTTCTTCTTCACCGTGCAGAACGTCCTTACCATCACCCGCTACACGGGTGTGGATCCGGAAGTGTTCAACGGAATCGACTCCAACCTCTATCCCCGTCCGCGCAACTATGTGGCGGGCGTGAAGTTCAACTTCTAAAATCAGGAGGATATGACCATGAAAAAGTATTTAAGCGTTTTAGCGGTTATCGCCGCTGCCCTTCTTTCCGCCACCTCCTGCATCCAGGACCTGAATATCGAGCCTGTTGATGATGACGTGGTGCTGCCTGCCGATATCCTGACGGGGGTTGAGCAATATGAACAGGTACTGGCCAAGTGTTACATCGGCCTGGCCGTCTCCGGACCTGCCGGTGAAAACTCCGGCGACATCGATGGTATCGACAACGGTTTCGGCCAGTACATCCGCGCTCTCTTCTATATGCAGGAACTTACCACGGACGCCGCCCACTGCGTGTGGGACGACAAGACAGTCCGGTTCCTCCACTATATGAAATGGACCCGTTCCGATGTGTTCGTGCGTTCTATGTTCTCCCGCGGCTATTATCAGATCAGCATGTGCAACGAGCTCATCCGCCAGGCGGAAGCCTCCCAGTTCAAGGATGACGCCAAGATCCAGCAGTACATTGCCGAAGCCAAGGCCCTGCGCCTGCTGAGCTATCTCCACATCGTGGACATGTTCGGCTATGAGCACGTTCCTTTCGCTACCGAGGAAACCAGCGTGGGTTCCGTGGGTCCCGCTCCGAATCTGAATCTCATCGACTGGATGGAGGAGCAGGTTGATGAACTTTTGAGCACCGACAAGCTGGCTGAAATCCGCAAAGCGGAATATGGCCGTGTGGACAAGGGTTTTGTCCAGATGCTCAAGGCCAAGTTGAACCTGAACGCCCCGGTGTACCTGAACCTTTCCGGTGCGGAAGCGAAGCCTTACTACGAAAAGGCTGCCGAAGCCTGCAAGGCCATCGTCGCCGCGTATCCCGCCCTGCATTCCAACTATCAGGAGCTGTTCATGGCCGACAATGACCGCTGCACCGACGAAATAATCTTCGGCGTGGAGGCAAAGGCCGGTGAAACGCAGACCTGGGGTGCAACCCAGTTCCTGATCCGCAGCACCTACGAGGAAGGCGATGCGGAGACCGGCAACCGGCTTGGCATGAATTCCGGAGGCTGGGGTGGCGTCGTCGTCACGCCTACCTTCCTGCAGAAGTTCGACCGCACGAACGATGCCCGTTTCATCTTCGACGGCGGCCCCAACAACTATCCCGAAACGATGGACGACCCCGGTTCCTTCAAGACCGCCTGGACGTCCCACAAGTTCAGCAACATGGCCAGCACGGGCAATATCTATGAAGGTGCGACCTTCGTGGATACCGACTTCCCGCTTTTCCGTGCCGCCGACGCATACCTGATGCTCGCCGAGTGCCAGCTCAGGGGTGCCGGCAATGTGACGGAATCCGAGGCGAAGGCCGCCTGGAATGCCGTCCGCGCCCGCGCCGGTCTGGGTAACGTTTCCAATTACAGCCTGGATGAGCTCCTCGATGAGCGCGGCCGGGAACTGTATTGGGAAGGTCACCGTCGTAGCGACCTGATCCGTTTCGGCAAGTACACCGGAAATGCCTACCTGTGGACCTGGAAGGGTGAAGAGTATAACGGAACGTCCGTAGCGGACCACCTGAAACTCTTCCCGATTCCGGATGCCGAGTATAATACCAACAGCCTTCTGGGGCAGAACCCCGGTTATTAACAGATGCTTCTGAATATGAAAAGACTGATATCCATTGTATTGGCAGGAGCCACGCTGTTGCTTGGCCTGGGCTCCTGCATGAAGGAGGAGGACAGGGCTATCTTCGATCCCTCCCAGTGCACCGCACCGGTGCTGAACGGGTATGAGGTGGTGGATGGCGCCGTTACGGCCGAATACACCCCCGCCGTTCTCAATACCAACCCCAAGATTCTCAACCACATGCTGGCCATCGTTTCCCTGGATGGGAACGCTGTCAGCAAGCGGGTGAATTCGACTGACAAGGACGGCGTCCTGTCCGTCTCCGCTACCAACCTGACCCGCGCCCTGCAGGAGCTGGGCTGCGAGGAAGGAAGCACGCATTCCCTTGAGATGGCTATCCGGGCCTCCAACCTGAAGACCCCCGATGACCAGAATCCGGGTTCCTATATCGAATCCGTCGCCCATATCATCATCGACGCCTATGAAATCATCCTGCCCAGCGGCGATCCTTATGCCCGCTACACGCAGCCGAGTGAATGGAGCCTGATCGGTTCCTTCAACGATTGGGGCGGCGACTACGAGATGTGGACGAACGGTACGCTTCACGTGGCCAAGGCCGTTCAGCTGGATGCCAACGCGGAAGTCAAGTTCCGCAAGGATGCCAGCTGGGATGTGAACTTCGGTTATGCCGAAGGGATTTCGTCCTATGTGCTGGGCGAGGAATTCGACCTGAGCCAGGGCGGAGCCAACATCGTGATTGCCGAGGCCGGCGTCTATGATTTCATCCTGGATCCGGAGAACGCGACCGCGAAGATCATCAAGAGCGTTGCGCCGCAGGATGACCCGTATGCCGGCTACACCGAGACGAGTCCTTGGAGCGTCATCGGCTCCTTCAACAGCTGGGGCGGCGATGTGGAGATGGTCACCAATGGTACCCTCCACGTCTGCAAGAACATCACGCTTGCTGCGGGCGATGAATTCAAGTTCCGCAAGGATGCCGGCTGGGATGTAAACTTCGGTTATGCCGAGGGTGTGACATCCTACACGCTGGACGAGGAATTCGCCCTGGGCCAGGGCGGTGCCAACATCATAATCGCCGAGGACGGCGCCTATGACCTCATCCTGGATCCGGAGAATGCGACTGCTAAGATCATCAAGACGAAGGTCATCGACGTCGATCCTTATGCCGCATACACCGAGACGAGCCCCTGGAGCGTCATCGGCTCCTTCAACAGCTGGGGCGGCGATGTGGAGATGGTCACCAATGGTACCCTCCACGTGTGCAAGGCCATTGCGCTGAACGCCGGTGAGGAGTGGAAGTTCCGCAAGGACGCCGGTTGGGATGTGAACTTCGGTTATGCCGAGGGTGTGACTACCTACACGCTGGGCGAAGAGTTCGAAGTGGCTCAGAATGGCGCTAACATCATTGTCCTGGAAGACGGTGTATATGACTTCATCCTGGATCCGGAGAATGCTACCGCGAAGGTGATCAAGTCCATCGCCAAGGATTCAGGCGACGTTCCTCCGCCGCAGCCCAAGCCGAAGGCCTGGTCCGTGATCGGTACGCTGGAGGACAGCGGCTGGGAAAAGGATTATGACTTGACGAACGTGAGCGGTGACGTGTGGACCATCAAGAACCTCTATGTCCGTGAAAAGGACGAGTTCAAGATCCGCGCCGACCACGATTGGGCCAAGAGTTACGGCGGACCTGAGGAGAATGCCGAGAGCACCTACGAGGAAGGCAACGTCTATGGCGTCTACCAGCCGGTGCTGGGTGAAACCTTCGCGGCGGGCGGCAAGAACATCCGTATCGGCGTCGAAGGTAATTACAACATCACCTTCACTTACGGCGATGCGCCTACCATCCTCATCGAGGAGTACAGGGAATTCCCCGAACACCTGTACATGACCGGTACCGACTTCGGCAATTGGAGCTGGGGCGAAGGAACCGTTGAACTGTGGCCGGTGATCAACAAACCGGACTGGGACGGCGGCAAGTCGGCCGAAGGCCAGTTCTATACCATCCGTTACTTCACCAAGAACGGATTCAAGCTCAACGGCGCCAGGGAGTGGGATAACAATCAGTTCGGTTCGCTGAATACGAACCATGGCTTCACCAATGACGGTGATGGAAACATCATCGTCCCCGAGGAAGGTATCTATCTGGTGCATGTCGACCTCAAGAACAGCATCCTGAACGTTGAACCTGCGAAGGTCTATGGCATCGGTGATGCCTTCGGCGCCTGGGACGAGGCCATGGAAAATGCCCTGTTCGAGGCCGATGGCCGGACGCTGAAGGTGACTGCCCCGAAGGCCGGCAAGCTGCGCATGTATGTCGCCTCCGACATAGCCACGACGTCCTGGTGGACCCGTGAGTTCAACATTATCGACGGTCAGCTCGTCCCGCGCGTGCTCGATGAGCTGCAGGGAGTTCCGGACATCCTGGCCGGACAGGTGGCTACGCTTGACTTCAACGCCGGAACCGGTACCATTACCGGCGAAGGAGAAGCCCCGGCTTACAAAACCGAGATCAGCGTCCCGGGCGCTTATTCCGGCAGCGAGTGGAACCTCGATACGGCTCCCAAGCTTCTGGGCAAGGGCGACGGGGAGTACAAGGGTGCTCTGACCATGTACAAGCAAGGCGATGCTGCCGTAGAGTTCAAGTTCGGACACGACGGCACCTGGATCGGCGGCACGGCTGACGGGCTTAACTTCACCCTGGGGGCCAGCGACAACATGACCCTCGACGAAGGAACCTATTTCTGGACCGTGAACCTGGATTCCAAGACGGCCACCGCGCTCAAGGTGGAGAAAGTGGGCCTCATCGGTTCCTTCAACCAGTGGTCGGATGATGTCGTCCTGCGTTTCGATGCCGCTGACTGCACCTACAACGGAACCGTGACCCTGGAAGCGAACGCCGAACTGAAGGTCCGCTTCAACGGCAACTGGGACTATTCGATGGGTGGTGACCTGAACCGTCTCTCCGCCGTCGAGGGCAATGCGAAGGTGGCCGATGCCGGCGAATACGACGCCAAACTGGACCTGAACAAGGGAACGCTTACCCTTACTCCGAAGGGTGGCCAGCCTGCCGCCAGCATCACCATCGACGGTGACATGTCCGACTGGGCGGGTGTCGAAGGCGCAAGCAGCGACGGTGTTTACAAGTCGCTGAAAGTCACGAACGACGATGAGTTCTTCTACATCTACTCCATGCGGAACAAGAAGAGAGGCAACGAACTCTGGGGATCGAACAAGGGGTATTACTACTATGATTTCGATCTGGACAATAACGCCGAAACCGGAGACTATGCCGAAGGTTCCCACGGCAACTTCGAGGCCTGGATGTACCTGTACCTCTTTGGCGGTACTCCCGATGCCCCTGCCTTCTGGGAGTCGCCTGCCGGCAGCGGAAAGGGTTGCACGATCGACAATATCATCTGCAAGGGTACGCTCGACAACGATACGTCGGAGAACGGTTTGATTGAAACCGAAACCCGGATCCCGCGTGCCAACCTTCCGGCGGTCGAGAAAGGCCAGACCATCTCGATTACCAGTTGGGGTAACAAGGATGCCAACCTGATGACATTGACTTACACCGTCAAGTAGTCCCTGATTCTTTTCGGGCCGGGGCCCCTGACCGGACCCCGGCCTGCCAATTAACAGTCCGTACCATGAAGAAACAGGCCGTCCTTCTGCTCGTGCCGGTATTCGCCGCGCTCAGCATGTTGTTTTCCTGCGATCCCAAGGTGGATCCGGTCGTAAACAACGACCTTTCCGTAAGTCCCGAATCCGTCTCCTTCGAGGCCGAGGACAAGGGGCATAAACTCATTTTGGTCACCACCGCCGGAGACTGGACGGCGACGCCCTCCGATTCCTGGATCCATCTGGCGAAGACCTCCGGAACCGGGAACGCATCGCTGGATGTGTCGGTCGATGCCAATGCGAAAGAGGACCGTTCCGGTTCCATCACGGTCAAGGGTTCGAATACCGTGACGGTCGCCGTCTCCCAGAAGGGAAAGAACGTCAAGACGTTGACCCCGATCGCCGACGCCTTCGACGGCACTAAGCGTTCTTCCACGACGTACCAGCTGCTCATCTACTCCTTCGCCGACAGCGACGGCGACGGAGTCGGAGACTTCAAGGGTATCCAGAACAAGCTGGACTATCTGGATGGCCTGGGCGCGACGGCCTTGTGGCTGTCTCCGGCGCATCCGTCCGACAGCTATCACGCCTACGACGTGACGGACTATTATGACGTGAATCCGCTGTACGGTACGGTGCAGGACTTCAAGAACCTGATCGACGCGGCCCATGCCAGGGGAATCAAGATCTACATGGACTATGTCCTGAACCATTCCGGCAAGGGAAATTCCTGGTTCACCCAGGCACTGGCCGACCCTTCCAGTCCGTACCGGGACTATTATTTCTTCAGCACCAATCCTTCGAAGGATTACTCATCCTTCCCGATGCTGAAAGGAACGAGCTACAAGTCCGATGAATGGAAACAGGCAACCAGCGGTTCGCCCAAGCTGACCATCAAAAAGACCACCGAGGCCGTGACCAACGGTACTTCCAACTGGAATCTCTATATGTGGCAGGACAACGTGGGGGACAAGGCTGTCAATTTCGTGGACAAGGGAGACGGAACCTACTATCTGGTGATGGACATCAACGGCAAGTGGGGCATGCTGGTGCGTAAATACATGAACTGGGACGCCGGCTCCAAGTTCGGCGCCTCCGGAACGACTACCCTGACGGACGGGGCGACGATCGACCTGGTGGCGGAAGGAAAGGATATCAGTTTCACAGGCAACGGCCGCTACAAGATCGAGCTCACAAACGTTTCCACGGAAACCCTCTATTACATGGGCTGCTTCAGTGACTGGATGCCGGACCTGAACTATGGAGATCCCTCGAAAGCCGAAACCAACCCCTGCTTCCAGGATCTGGCCGCCTCGGCCGACAAATGGATCAACCTGGGTGTCGACGGATTCCGCCTGGATGCGGTCAAGCACATCTGCGGCGGCATCGGCTCTTTCAACCACTCGTCGAACCAGACCCTGCTGAAGAAGTGGTATGAGCATTGCAACGCCACTTACAAGGCTGCAGGCCACGACGACAACATCTTCATGGTGGCCGAAGAATGGGATGGTCACGTTACGGAGAAGCAGTACTACAAGAGCCTGACCTCCTGTTTCGAGTTCGAGTATTTCGGCGCCTTGACCCAGGCGCTCAACGGGAATGCGTCGAATTACGTTTCTTCGGTGAGCGGGTATGTCAGGGACCATTCCGCCGTCCGCGACGACGCCATTACCTCCCTGTTCATGACCAACCACGACCAGAACCGCGCCGCGGAATCCCTGGGCAAGAATGTCGTGAAGGAGAAACAGGCTGCCGCGATGCTGCTTACTTCGCCCGGAAAGCCATTCATCTACCAGGGTGAGGAGCTGGGCTATTATGGCAAGAAAGACAATGGCGACGAGTACGTCCGCACGCCCATGATGTGGGACAAGGCGGGCAAGGACTGCGCCAAGAAGGGCGTGAACAACAAGGTGGACAACGGGATGCTGAAGTCCGATATCTCCGTGGAGGCCCAGGATGCCAATTCCGAGTCGCTCCTGAACGTGTACAAGACCTTCTCCCGGGTGCGCAACACCTATCCGGCCCTGGCTGAAGGCACGATGACCAATGCCGGTCTCAAGGGCGGCAACTCCATCGCCGCCTGGTACATGACCGCCGGTTCGCAGAAGATGCTCGTGATCCACAATACGGCTTCCGGCGAGAAGTCCGTCGCGGTATCCGACGATATTTCCAAGCCGGTCGCCATCCTGGGTACCGTGACCCTGGACCAAGACACCCTCACCCTTTCCGGCAACTCTTCCGTGGTATTCCTGCTGTAGGGGTTATTCCCGCATCTTCCCGACGAATTCCTCCGGGGTCATCATCAGGATGTCCCCGGAGGCTTTTCTTTGGATGAACTTCCGGTCATTCGTGAGGATGATGTCGCAGGCCTCCGACACCGCATGCGCATATTGGGCGTTGTCTTCGATGTCGGGTTCTTCAGATAAGAGGGCGTCGCGGATGTCGAAGGAATCTATGTGGCTGATGTTGATGTAATTGAACATCCCGAGAAGGGTGTTCTTGAACTGATTCAATTTGACGCCCTGGCGATTCATGGCAACATAAGCGGCATCCAGGATGCTCTGGATGGTAATGACTGCTTCAATCTTGTGCGCCCGGACTGCAGCGAAAATAGTTCGGGCATAGCCGTTCGGGTCCCGGTCTTCGACGAATTGGTCCAGCAGGACGTTCGTGTCAATGAATGCTTTGATCATATCCGAGGGCGTGTGCAAGTCTGGGGTCGTTTTTCAGTTCCTGTTCGGACGGGGCGGGAATGCATCCGGCACTTTGGAGTAGTTCTTCCGGGATTTGAAAATCCTTGGGGAGTTTAGGGAAAACAAGAGCCGTCGCCTTGTCCAGTATGTGTTCCACATAACTGTTCACGGATAGATTCTCCCGTCTGGCAAATAGTTTGACCCGGGCGAGGAGGTCGGGGGGAAGGCGGAAGGCGGTTTGTACGCGGGTCGTGGTCGTGTCCATGGTCGTTTCTTTTCTGCAAAGATAGGGGAATGTTACCACTTTTCAAAATGTGTTATCACCCTTTGGGATTTGCCCGTTTCGCAGGAAATGGGTAACTTGCAGCATGACAAGTTGTTTGGATATCCGTCCGGGGGAGCAGGTCGCCCTGGTGGGCGGCAACGCTTCCGGGAAAAGCCGCCTGGCCGCCGCATTCGCGGGGCGGTGCGGCGCGAAATACATCTCGTTCCGCGATTCGTACGGCAGTTATGGCGACCGTAATTTCTTCATGCAGCAGCGCTGGAACCTGTTCACGCTGGAGGGAGACCCGCCTTCGGTGGGGGAGGCTTTGCGTGAATCTGCGGCTGAGAGTCCGGATCCGGTTGCGGCGGAGCGGAATCTGCACGGACTCATCGACCTGTTTTCGATGGGACCGTTGCTGGATAAGCCGCTGGTCACCCTGTCTTCCGGTGAACTGCGGAAGTACCAGCTTACGCGAGCCCTTCTGGGCGGTCCGAAGGTGCTGGTCGTGGACAATCCCTATATCGGGCTCGATCCCCGCACGAGAAACCTGCTGACGGAACTGCTGACCGCCTTGACCGCTTCCACCACCGTGGTGCTGGTGCTGTCCCGGCCGGCGGAGATTCCGCCGTTCATCACGCACGTCATCCCTGTGGAGAACGGCATCGCGGACGAAAAGATTCCATTGGACGAGTATCTGGACGCGGTCCTTCCGCCGGCGGTCATCCGGATGCGGAAAGTGACCATCCGTTACGGTAATCGCGTGATCCTGGACGGATTGGACTGGACGGTACGGCAAGGGGAGCATTGGGCGCTGACCGGCGCGAACGGCAGCGGCAAGAGTACCCTCCTGAGCCTCGTCAATGCCGACAATCCCCAGGCCTATGCCCACGACATCGAACTCTTCGGCCGTCCGCGGGGGAGCGGGGAGAGCATCTGGGACATCAAGCGGCAGATCGGCTATGTGAGTCCGGAGCTGCACCGGGCGTTCCGGATGGACGCTCCGGCGCTGGATATCGTCACGAGCGGCTATTTCGACACGGAAGGTTTATACCGGCACCCCACCGAAGGACAGCGGGCGGGGGCGCTCGGATGGATGAGGGAGTTCCGCATCGGGGATCTGGCCGACAGGCCTTTCCTCCGGCTCTCCAGCGGGGAGCAGCGCCTGTGCCTGGTCGCCCGCGCCTTTGTCAAGGATCCGCCCCTGTATATCCTGGACGAGCCCCTGCAGGGCCTGGACGAGGACCATCGGCACTATGTCAAAGGATTGCTGGACCGTTTCTGCGGCGCTCCCGGCAAGACCCTCGTGATGGTCACCCATTACCCCGAAGAGTATCCCGCCTGCATCGACCACAGCCTGAGCCTGTAGGCCGCTAGCAAGAGCCGAAATACAGGAACACCATGCTCAGGAGGAGCAGGCACAGGTCCAAAGCCTTGGCCTTGAGGTTCTTTTCCTTGAGGAGCAGGGCGCCGATGGCGAAGCTCACGAGGACGCTGCCGCGGCGGATCATCGATACGACGGCGATGAGGGCTTCGGGATGCGAGAGGGCCTGCATGTACAGGTAGTCGGCCCCGCAGAGGAAGATGCTGATCAGGGGGATGGACCAGCGCCAGCGGAAGCGCGTGGTCTTCTTCCGGATTGGATACCACAGGAAGGCAGTAACGACCGCCATCATTCCGGCCTGGTACAGCGTGTACCAGCTCAGTACTTGCATCCTGTTCAGCCCTAAGTATTCCGGAGACATCAAGTACTTGTCGTACAGGCCGCTGGCGGCGCCGAGCAGGACGGCGAGGATCAGGCACAGCAGCCATTTGTCGCCCGTCCGGATTCCTTCCTTCTTCCCCGAAATCCGCAGCAGGAGATAAGCGATGACGGCCAGGCCCACGCCGATCCACTGCAGCAGGTTCAACCGCTCCCCGAACAGGAAGATGGCCCCGAGAAGCACCAGTACCGGGCGGGTGGCATTGACCGGGCCCACGATCGTGAGGGGCAGATGCTTCATCGCGTAATACCCTGCCATCCAGGAGGACAGCACGAGGGCGCTCTTCAGCAGGATGTATTTCTGCACGGCCCAGCCGCCGAATCCGGTCATGAAGAGGCCGGGGGAGAAGATGAGGGCCGACAGGGCGGTGTTCAGCAGGAGTACCGGGATGACGGCGTTCCTCTCCAGGGAAATCTTCTTGGAGGAATCATAGCAGCCCAGCAGGGCGGCGGAAGCAAAGGCGAGGAGCCACCACATGATACGGTCGAAAAAGTGGCGCAAAGGTAGTGTTTTTCCCGGTTATTCGGAAAGAATCCCTATCTTTGTATGACTATTATGGTAAGAGCGATCGTATTTGACCTTGGCGGCGTCCTGGTGGACCTGGACCGGGACCGGTGCATCCGGGCTTTCCGGGAAGTACTTGGTTTCGAGAGAATTGTCGAGCTCCTGGACCCCTATCACCAGAAGGGGGTCTATGGGGACATGGAAGCGGGGCTGATTTCGGCCGATGAGTTCCGCGCCGCCATCCTGAAGGAATCCCGGCCCGGCTGCACGGGCGCGGACGTGGACCGCTGCATGGCGGCTTTCCTGCCGGGGATGGACCCGGCCAAGGTGCAGGTCCTGGAACGCCTTGCCGGGAAGTATCCCATCTATTGTCTTACCAACAACAACGAGATATCCATGGCCCGGAGCCATGCCATCTATGAAGAATATGGACTGGACTGGCGGCATGTCTTCCGGAAGGAGTTCGTTTCCAGCCGGATGAAGATGATGAAGCCGTCCCGGGAAATCTTCGATGCGGCAGCGGCGGAAATCGGAATCCCGACGGAGGAAATCCTGTTTGTCGATGATTCCCCGGTCAATGTCGAAGGGGCCCTCAAGGCCGGTTGGCAGGCGGTCCATTACCAGCCCGGCACCGACCTCGGCGCCTGTGTGGAAAAGTGTTTGTAGCGATGTCTTTGTACAGTTATTTCCGGATCAGCAAGCCTTCCGCGGAGAAGGTGCCCGCAGAGCGGGTGGATGCCGAATACAAGCGTCTCAGGAGCCGTACGTTCTGGGGCGTGACGAGCGCCTATGTCCTGTATTATGTGTGCCGGATGACCCTCGGCGTCGTGAAGCAGCCCGTCATCGACGGGGGCGTGCTTACGGCCGGACAGCTGGGCATCATCGGGTCGGCGTTCTACTTCATCTATGCGGTGGGGAAGTTCACCAACGGGTTCATCGCCGACTACTGCAACATCCGGCGGTTCATGGCATGGGGACTCGGAATCTCCGCGGCCGTGAATCTGCTGCTCGGCGTCCTGGGCCTGCTGCACGGCCCGCTGGGGATGGGATCCGTCCTGACGCTGGTGCTGTTTGCGCTCCTGTGGGGCGTGAACGGCTGGATGCAGTCGATGGGGGCGCCTCCCGGAACCATCAGCCTGTCCCGCTGGTTCCCGCTGAACCGGCGCGGCACGATGTACAGCATCTTCAGTTCCACGCCTTCCTTCGGCAAGGCCCTCACGATGATCGCCACGGGATTTATCGTGGCGGCGGCCGGCTGGCAGTGGGGTTTCATCGCGGCCGCGGCCGCGGGCGTCATCGGCACGGTCATCGCGTTGGTGTTCATCTCCGACACGCCTGAAAGCAAGGGACTTCCAACGGTGCAGGAACTCGCCGGCGAGCCGCTCAAAACCCTGGACAAGAAACCCACGAAAGAACTCCAGAAATGGGTGTTCCGCCATCCCGGCATCTGGGTCATCGCCATTTCCAGCGCCTTTATCTACATTACCCAGCACGCGGTCAGCGACTGGGGCGTTCTCTTCCTCCAGAAGCAGAAGGCTTTCTCCCTGGAAAGTGCGACGCAGATCATCGGGATTTCCGAGGCCTTCGGCGTGGCCGGTACCGTGCTTGCCGGCTGGCTGTCCGACGTGGTGTTCCGGGGGAACCGGGTCCGGCCGGTGGTGATCTCCGGCATCCTCACCGTATTCGCCCTCGCCGGCTTCCTGTTCTGGGGTGGCGGCTACTGGGCCAATATCGCCTTCGTCGCGGTATTCAGTATGGCGTTCAGCGTGGTGTTCTGCGTGGTGGCCGGTCTCATGGCGCTGGACTTCGTCCCCCGCAAGGCCACCGGTGCCGCCCTCGGCATCGTGGGCATCTCCAGTTATGCCGCCGCCGGCCTGCAGTCCATCGTTTCGGGTTTTCTCATCGAAGGGAACGCTTCCGACGGCGTCTATGACTTCGGTCCCGTATCCATCTTCTGGATCGTTGCCTGCTTCATCGCCTTCGTCCTCCCGGTAATCGGATGGAAATATCTGAGGGTGAAAGAGGACTGAACATGCAAGAAATCGTGATTTCTGGATTTCAGGGTTGTACTTTATCGAAAATTATGATGAAAAAGTCTTGTGTCGCCTGGTTTATCCTGGCTTTTCTGTTGCTTCTGACCTCCTGCACGGCAGAACCGATTACGGCAGAACCGATTGAGACTCCCCCGGACAAGGGAGATATGATTTGGGATATCGGTCCGGTCGAAGTCATCATGGTGGTTACCGATGCGCAGGGGAACAACCTGTTCGACGCATCCACTCCCGGGAACTGGCTTTCCGAATCCTTCTCCGCCACTTTCAACGGAGAGGAATTCCTGTGGCCCTCTGCCAGGACCAGAGAGTATTTTGCGGAGCTGAAAGGCTTTTATATCTATCCCTCCTGGTATTCGGATTCCAAGGAAGTTTATCTTCGCTTCGGGGAACTGGACGGGGTGGAGGACTGGGACACGGACCTTTTCATCTCCTGGCCTGACGGCAGTGAAGATGTTATCCATGTCCTCCATACCTTCCGTTGGGGCAAGGAAGGACCGGAGACGTATCACACGGAATTCAAGCTGAACGGAGCCCCGGTGGAAGGGGGAATCGTCCGCCTGAAAAAGTAAGGGCCTAGTAATACCGATAGAACAGCGCGATGGATTCCATCCCCGCGAAAAGCTGCCGCAGCAGGTAGCTTTCGTTCGGGGAGTGGATGGTGTCGCGTTCCAGGCCGAAGCCCATCAGCAGCGGGTCGATGCCCAGGATGTGCTGGAGGTCGGCGAGGATGGCGATGGAACCGCCGCCGCGGGAGGGGACGGGTTCGATGCCATATACCTCCGCCATCGCCCTGGAGGCTGCCTTGTAGCCTTCGGAGGTGATGGGGATGAGGAAGCCGTTGCCGCCTTCGCAGCGCTTGACGTCGACCTTCACATACGGCGGGGCGATGGCGCGGAAATGCCGTTCGAACAGTTCCGTGATCTTTTCCGAGGTCTGGTTCGGGACCAGCCGCATCGAGATTTTCGCATGGGCGGTGGATGGAAGGACGGTCTTGGCGCCGGCGCCGGTATAGCCGCCCCAGATGCCGCAGACGTCCAGGCACGGCCGGATGCCCACGCGCTCCAGCGTCGTATAGCCTTTCTCGCCCTTTACTTCGTCGATGTCCAGGAAAGCCTTGTATTCGTCCATGTCGAACGGGGCGCGGGCGAGCATCGCCCGGTCTTCGGCAGAAAGCTCCACGACGTCGTCATAGAAGCCGGGCACGGTGACGCGGCCGTCGGCGTCGTGCAGGCTGGCGACCATCGCACACAGCGTGTTGATGGGATTGGCCACCGCTCCGCCGTAGTGACCGGAATGAAGGTCCTTGTTCGGGCCCGTAACGGTGACTTCCAGATAGGCCAGGCCGCGCATGCCGCAGTTGATGGACGGCACTTTCTCCGAAATCATCGTGGTGTCGGAAACGAGGATGATATCGGCCTTCAGGAGGTCCTTGTGCGCCTCGGCCCAGGCGGCGAGGGAGGGGCTGCCCACTTCCTCTTCGCCCTCGAAGATGAATTTTACGTTATGCCGGAGCAAACCGGCGGAAAGCAGGTACTCGAAGGCCTTCAGATGCATGAACAGCTGGCCTTTGTCGTCGTTGGCCCCGCGGGCGTAGATGGCATCCTCCCCGGTGGCGGGATCCTTCGCGATGACGGGCTGGAACGGGTCCGTGCGCCATTTGTCCAGGGGCTCCGGCGGCTGGACGTCGTAGTGGCCGTACACCAGGACCGTTTTCTCCGCGCCGGGTATGGCCTTGGACCCGAAGACGACCGGGTTGCCCGCGGTCTCGTACACGGCTGCCTTGTCGGCCCCGGCCGCGAGGAGGAGCTCCGTCAGGCGGCGGGCGCAGCGGTACATGTCGGGCTTGTATTCGGGTTTGGCGCTGATGGAGGGAATGCGCAGGAGGGAGAAGAGTTCCTCGAAAAAGCGTTCCCGGTTCTGGTCGATGTAAGTTTTCATGGTTCGGTGTTTTCACAAAAATAGCAAATTATTCGTAACTTTGACCTTTGTAATTGATAACCCATGAAAGACATCCTGAAATACCTCGGCACCTGGAAGTTCTGGAAGGAACTCATCATCATGACCCTGGGTATGGCCATCGCCGCGGCCGCCGTGTATTATTTCATGGTCCCGAGCAAACTTGTGCTGGGATCGATCTCCGGTCTCTCCATCGTCGTTTCCAACCTGTTCGGCATGGCTGGCATACCCGTCAAGGTCTCCTGGGTGGTGATGGCCATCAACGCCATCCTCCTCGTACTGGCATGGATCTTCATCGGGAAGGAATTCGGCGCCAAGACCGTGTACACCGCCCTGATCCTGGGCCCGCTCATCGACTTTTGGGAAAAGGTCTTCCCCTATGAGAACCTCATCGAGGCCGGCCAGAATTCCGTGATGGGCGACCCGCTGCTGGACCTGATCTGTTTCGTCCTGATCGTGAGCATCAGCCAGACCATCCTGTTCAGCATCAACGCCTCCACGGGCGGATTGGACATCCTGGCGAAGATCGTGAACAAGTACCTGCACTTCGACATCGGCGTGTCCGTGACCGTCGCGGGCGCCATCATCTGCTGCACGGCTTTCGCCATCAACCCGTTCCGGATGGTGGTCATCGGCCTCATCGGCACCTGGATGAACGGCCTGTTCCTGGATTACTTCATGAGCAGCATCAACCGGCGCAAGCGCGTGTGCATCATCGCCAGGGGCCATGAAGAGGCCATCCGCGACTACATCGTCGGTACGCTGGAACGCGGCTGTTCCCTGTATGACGTCACGGGCGGCTATTCCGGCGAAAGGGGTCAGGAAATCCAGGCCCTCCTCACGAAGGACGAGTTTGCGAACCTGATGGAGTTCATCAAGAAGCAGGATATCCATGCCTTTATCACGGCCGGAAACGTGAGCGAGATCTACGGCCGGTGGAATCGTGTACACCATAAGAAAGTGGAAAAATAATTTGCAGATTCCGATTTTTGACGTATCTTTGCAGTCCCAATCCGCGGTAGTGGTGAAATGGTAGACACGCTACTTTGAGGGGGTAGTGCCCGTTGGGGTGTGTGAGTTCGACTCTCACCTACCGCACAAGAGACAGTCCGAAAGGCTGTCTCTTTTTCTTTTTGATTCATGCAATAATCACGCATAGACGCATGTAGAAGGCCGTTTTTTCATCTTTCTTGAATGAAATTGGATGCGCCAAATTGCATCGTATTTTACACTCATATGACCCTTTAGGGAAACGAAATTTACTTATTTTACACTCATTTTACACCGGAGAAACGTTCTCATCCCCCGGTTTTTTCATTATCTTTGCGGGCGATGGATAACACTGAAACGATAGAGCAGACTTCCGATGGCAAAGTGACCCTCGAAAGAAGGAAGGTAATCACCTTCAATTTCGAACTGCGCAAGACATCCACCGGTTACCCCGTCTTCCTCAGAATTACGGAGGACGGTCGTCACTTGCGTTATAAGTCCGATGTGACGTTAAGCCGCAAATCCGATTGGGATCAATCCCGTCAAAAAATCAGGTATACTGAGCCAAACCGCGATGACTGGCAAAACAACCTGGATCAGTTGATGGAAAAAGCAAAAGGGATTCATCGCCGGTTGCAGGAAGAGTCCAGCCCTGACCGTATCATTGAAGAACTGCGGGGCGGCGACCGGTCGGATTCTTTCCTAGAGTTCGCCGAGCGGTATCGGGATAGGTTCAAGAATGAAGGTAAGCTTTCCAGCTACCGGAAATACGATCAGGTATGTAGGAAGTTCTCCGCATATATGGAGAGCCGGCGACGAGACCCGTATCACGTCAAGTTCAAAGAGATTGATTATTCCTTTGTCAGCGACTTTGAGGCTTTTATGAAGACGCTGGACAACAAGCAGTACATGTCCTCGGTGAAGGTTGATGGTAAGAACGTCAAACCCGACCAATCCACGCCAGGTTCGCCCAGGCTACACCAGAATTATATCGCTAAAATTCTCAATTATTTCCGGACCCTGCTCAATAAGGCGGCGGACGAGAAACTAATACACCGTGAGGATAACCCATTCAATACATACAAGATTCGTAAGGAAGAGACGCAGCGTGAAGAACTGACCCTTGAGGAGATTCAACGTATTATCGCCCTTGATCTCCCCGAAGGCAGCCGCGAATGGCACTCCCGCAACTTTTTCCTTTTTGCCATGTATTGTGCTGGTGTCCGTATTGGCGACCTACTGTGTCTGCGGTGGCGCAATATCACCACCGATGGTCGACTCCGTTACCAGATGGAGAAGAATCATAAGATCCAGGATATTCCACTTCTGCCGTTAGCCGTCGAAATATTGGAACTATACCGTCGTGACGATGCCGACCCAAACAGCTACATCTTTCCGTATATGCGCACGGGAAAGTACAAGGACAAGTGGGAGCGAATCATGTCCGATAGAGAACTGGACAGCATGGACGGTCAGGACAAACTCAAATATAAGGAGACAATCAGTTCGAAAGAATCGATGGTCAACAACGGCCTTCGGACGATCCGGACTATGGCCGGCCTGACGAAGCCCCTCAGCACTCATATCGCTCGCCATTCATTCGCCCGCTTAGCCAAGGAAGTTCACACGGACAACTCTCTGGTCCAGGGCTTACTTCTACATTCCAGCATAAGCACGACGGAGCGGTACATGGGAAGGTTTAGTACCGATGCCCGAGATGATGCGCTTAGGGAGATTTTCAAGCCGCTCGCACCAGAGATGGTGCACAAGAGAGATCTTTTAAAGCAACTGGCAGAGCTTCCGGAAGAGGATTTGGCTGCTATGCTGGAGGAGTATCGGCGGAAGAAAGCGGGCAAGGGTTCAAAAACCATTTAATAATCCGTGTAGAATTATGCCCCCAACATCAAATAATCGCAGGTCTCTTAAAAGCTCATTGGAAGAGGAAGTCGTCATTCCTCTCTACAGTGCTATTATTTCTTTATCTCCGAGTCTTCCGCCTCTATCAATTGCAGAGAGGCTAATTGATGGCATAAAAAAGAAGAACACTGTCACCAATTTCGCTTCGGCCCTTGCCGGTTTGCGAGCGATCGTTGACAACCCGGACTTTCTTATCGACCCCATTGAGAAACTGAATTTGTCTATGGACATAAGTGAGGAAGAAATCAACAAATATTTGGAGCACGTTTTCTCAATGCCGAAAGAGCTTTTGGAATCCTTCCCGCCAACGTTCTCTGGACAGGCACTTCGGTTCGTAAGGAAGGCAAACTCGGACGAGTTTTCACCGACAATGACCATCTATAGAAATTATCTTGACTGTTTATTCGTCCGTTTGGCCCCCAAGGCGAACAAACTAGGCTTACATCTCGAAAAAGATTTCTCCGTAGGCGAAAGATTGTTTACTACATACGGCCCTAATACAATTCTTGCCGTATACGATTTTCTAGTAAAAGAAGGCTGTTTGTATAATGATACCGAAACACGCAACGCATTTCTCGCCCTTTTTATAAACATGGGGCGTATCCCGACAGGATATAGCATCAAGTGGATTAAGGAAACATCTACCGCCACAGGCACCAACATGCATTTGCTCTATATCACATTCGAAGAGCTTGGTGTTGATCTTGAAAACAGATACGTCCGAAGAATTGTTGAAAACAAATTCATAGGATTGGCAGGCGCACCCATTACTCTCAAAAAACGGGAATCCCATAGATCAGAGGAGTTTCGCTCCCGACTACGACAAGTCATCCAGAATAGCCTTTGAAGAGTTGCTCGAAAATGAGCAGCTCTTTTTTTCTTCTTCCCCGTTTTCCCCCTTTTATTTTGCCGACTTTTGCTGCCGGTGAAGGGAGAACCATAGCCCTCGCCGACAACAATAATGATAATTCCGGTATTAACGGAAGAAGACATAAGAAGAATTTTTCGTGAGGAACTCAGCCGAGTCTCTCTTGTGCAATCCGCAGCCCCTGCTGAGGAGGATGAGGATGGCGAGATTACGACCGAGGAGGCAATGCAGATTCTAAAGGTATCCGAGCGGACGATGGCGAATTATCGGTCCCGTGCCGTCATCCCGTTCCGCAAAATTGGGCCACATCGTGTAGTGTACCCGAAGAAGGCCATCCTGGAGTTCAAAGCCCGGAATACTCGCCCCAGCCGTGACATGAAGAGAAAATAAACATTTTTAAAAATATTAAAGATGAATAAAATTATTATTTCTGCCGCTGCCTTCGCAGCCGTTTTCGGAGCTGTCGCCCTCGTGGCCAGCGCCCGTAGATCATCGAGTACCAGCACCGCCGCTGACACCGACACCCCCACCACACCGGAGCCCCAGACCCCGGCAGGTACTTCTCCCGACGCACCTTCCATTCACGACATCGGAAGAATCGACCTATCCCAGATCCGTCCTGGCGGAAGTCGTCGTCGTATTCGTATCAGCAGCCAGCATGTCCCTGTGTCCGACCACCGAGAAGAGCGCGCTGCTTGTAACCATTCAGCCCAGCCCGTCGTCAAGCCCACCGTGACGTCTACTGAGAAGTCCACCGAGAAGCACGGTCGTCGCTCACCGCTTGATGGGAAGGAGTCCGGAAACTGGGAGATGCCGCGCGTCGTGGTATCAGCTATCATCCTTCTCCACGGAAAGGGCATGTCCATCTGGCAAATCTCGAAAGCTACCGGCTTGGGGGCACGGTCTATCAGCCGTGTCCTCAGCGGTGGTGCCCCGACTCCTTGTCCCACATCTTGCGCCACCCTCCTCGCAGCTTAAGTTTCACCCTTATAATCACAGTATTATGAAAACGTTACCTGTAGTTTTCTCCGCCAGTCGCATTGTAGACCTGGCCATGTGGTACCCTCAGGCGCTGATTGACGCCTTCCATGCCGCCGTCGCACGCGGCTGGGACCCTCACACTCTCATGATCTGGACGAAGTTTCCAGCCGCACTTCTCTCCGAGCCCCTGCGCTCATTCCTTGTTGACATCCAGTGCCAGGGTGTCCAAGTCTGCCTCCAGTTGACCATCACCGGCATGGGTGGTACCGATATTGAGCCTGGTGTTCCTGCTTGGAAGGACACAGTAGCTACCATCCCTTCTGTCGCTGATTTCATCGGTGACGTCCGCCGCATTAAGCTCCGGATCGACCCTCAGCTCCGCTGCAGGGATGCTGCCGGGGATGTCCACAGCAACTACGACCTCTTCGAGCCCATCATGGCCGCCTGTGCCGCGCTGGGGGTGGAGGACTTCGCAACCTCCTTTGTCGAGAACGACATGCACAAGAAGGTCACTTCACGCTTCAGGAAGGAGGGGTTCACGCTGTTGGCCCCGGATGACACCGAGCGTCTACAGATTGCCGATGGCATGATGGCCGTCGCCGCGAAGTACGGCGTAAACCTGTCCGCCTGTGCGGTCCCCGGACTTCCCATGGGTCACTGCCTCGACGCTGACCGCCTGGAAGAGCTGCATCCTACCCACCGCTCACTCGTTCATGAGAAGAAAAAGAGACTCGGTCGCCCGCTCTGCGGCTGCTGCTTCGACCTGGACCTAGGTGGCTGGCCCGCAAAGCCGTGCCCGTCTGGCTGCCTGTACTGCTATGAAAACCCCGTCAGAAAGTGACGGATTCCCACGGTTGGGGCGGTCTCATCCGCCCCAACCTTCCAAACCAACCATTATTATCATGACACGATGAACAAGAAAACTATGACCGCCGGAGCGCTCGCCGCCCGGGAGGAGACCGTCAAGAGAGTCGGCAAGGTCATCACGGCCGCCGACGAAGCACTAACCGCCGCTGTCGCCAGCGGTGACCAGGAGAAGATCAAGGAGGCCGCCAGCAGGGCCTTCGGTACCCATCAGTGGGCAGACCGGACCATCAACATCATCCGAGGCTGCAACTGTGGGTGCCTTGGGTGTTTTGCCGCTGATATCGCCAACCGGTTCAAGATGGTTGCCCCCGGCCAGTGGGAGACCGAGGTTCTGAACGAGCGAGCCTTCAATGCGAAGGTTCCCAAAGGCGGCAAGTTGACCATGTTCCCGTCCACCCACAACATCTCGCCCGAGTTCCTGGACCCTTGCGAGGAGAAGATCCAGCAGATCCTGGACAGCGGCAGCGACCTCCTCCTCGTCCTCAAGCCCTATGAGGAAGTGGTCACGTCCATCTGCACCCGCTTCGATGCCGAGAAGGACCGCATCACCTTCCGTCTCACCATCGGCAGCACCGACAACGAAGTCCTCAAGTTCTGGGAGCCCGGAGCGCCGTCCTACGAGGAGCGCAAGGCCTGTCTCCAATACGCCTTCGAGCATGGCTATGGGACCGGCATTTCCGTCGAGCCCTGGTGGGGAGGCGACATCGACAGCCTCATCTCCGAACTCCGGCCCTTCGTCACCGATTCCATCTGGATCGGCAAGATGAACCGGGGCAAGGCTCGGATGAAGAACAACGGCCACTGGAACCCGCAGACGGAGGCCAAGTACAACGAGCTGATGACCGTCTGGTACGCCGACTCGAACATCAAGGCGATCTACGACCGCTACAAGGACGACCCCCTCATCAGCTGGAAGGAGTCCATCGCCAAGGTCGTCGGTGGCCAGAGCGACTGCAAGGACTAGTACAAACCGGCCTCGGCGGGCTCGCCCCGCCAGGCCACTAAAACAACAATACCAATGTCACAACACAATCAATCCAACAACACAGGGGCATCCAATCTGGTCAAGCGGCCAGCAGCCCCAGCCGTAGTCGCATTCTGCGATGCAATCGATGATGAAAACCGCAGCACGCCAGGAAAGAAATGGTCGCGAGTGTCGGTGGAGACCATCATGGAGTTAGTGGATGCCGCACAGAACTACTATGAGTATGGCATTCGTACTGCTGCTGCGTGTCGGAAGACCCTCGTCGGCGGTCTCGCAGGTGGTGCCATCATCGGCGTCGGAGTCTGCGGTTTCATTTCCTACATCCGCAAGCGCAGGTATGAGTGTCGCAACGACAGCGACTAGCACCCTTTGGCCGGTGATAAGAGGGTGATACCTCCGCCGGTCGCAAATTAATTGATACGAATATGAAGAAATACCTCCTGCTCGGATCGAAGAGCGCAATGGGATACGTAACGGACACCTTCCCCCAGATAAAAGACGGCGAGGTCAGGGTCGGCTATACCAAGCCGAAGTCTTTCACCAGACCAGACGGCACGGAGAAGTCGGTTGCCTCGCTCTGGTTCACGAACCTAGAGGGTGACGGCGAGAAGGTGCGCAAGACCGCGACCCTCGTCAAGTCCTACAGCGAGAATCCGACCGCGTATCCCAAGCTCGACAACTATGACGCCATCGAGGTCAGCCGTGTGAAAGACATCCCCTACGACTGCGAGGGTCCCTTGGCAGTTCCGGTCACGTATCTCGAAAACCCGCTCCCCGGCTATAGGACGCTGGGGATGCTGACGGGCGAGCACACTGTGATCGATGGCGAGTACGTTCTTGGGCATCAGGGCAGGCTTAACGGGAAGAACCTATTTACACGCATTATAATCCAAAAAGTTACGCCTATGGCAAAAAACGAAAAACTCAAGAAGGCTCGCACGGCAAAGGACGACGAGTTCTACACGCACATTTCCGACATCGCCGCAGAGGTTGCACACTACAGACGGGAACTGAGGGGCAAACGGATCTACTCCCCCTTCTCAGACTACAGGCAGTCCCAGTTCGTCGCGTACTTCACCGAACATTTCCATGAACTCGGTCTCGCCCACTACACCGCCACCTGCTTCGACCGAGGGGATGGGGCATGGCGGTATGACTATGACGGCGCGGTGGTCACCATCACGAGGCTCTCCGGCAACGGCTCCTTCGATAGCGCCGAATGTACCGCCATCAAGGACGCATGTGACATCGTGATCGACAACCCGCCGTTCAGCCTGCATCACGAAATCATGGCCTGGCTTAAGTCCGCATAACCATTTTTACCAATATGTCCAGTACATCATCTGCGCCTTCAAGCGCTCCGCTCGGAACCCCCAGTGGCTCCGGGTCCATTTCCACGACCAAGGCCGGCGTCCTCGGGTACATCCTGGGACTCGCAACGGCCGGTATCTTCTACATCGTCACCAACGGCAAACGTTCCAATGCTAGCAGGAGCGGCCGTCCTATGCCCGAGGGTGAACCGACTTTACTTCCTCCGTCCGATCTTCCCGTCGATGTCAAAGGCCACGACAACGATGGATGTACGGCCGAGGAACCTGTTTACCATCATGCCCCCGCCGGTGTAGCCAAGCGCAAGCTCACCGACGAGGAAGTAGCACTTATTCGTGCGTGGGAGAGCGAAGGCGTTCCTGCGAAGGAAATCGCCGCTCGTCTTGACATCTCCGTCAAGACCGTCTACGCACGTCGCAAAAAGGATTCTAACCAACAAAATCAGAAGAACGATGGAGAATAATAATTCGTCTTCAAGGTGGGATAGCTTCCTGGACTTCCTGGAGGCTTCCGCCGAAATCTTCAAACTCGGTGCGGCCATCGGTGGTCCTATCGCCGCTGGACTCGCTTGGCGCAAGGTCATCAAGGCCCAAGATGCCTCGTGGAAGATGCGCCAAGAGTACCGCCGCACCCATCCTCGTAACCATCGACCCAGAAATGGCCAGAAGAAGTTATCGTAACAACTACGTCCGACCGCGGGAGTGTGGTCTGGACTTGGCTCAGGGCCTGAAGGATGGCCTTGAGAATCTGAATCCGATGGGGGGCTCCGGCTCCCCCATCGATGTACCTCTCAATCAGCGTCGTTCCGGGAAACGTAGACAATCCCGGTATGAGCGCCGTAATCAGGAACGCGTCAGCCTCGGCCTCGGTCCCTTCTCCGTATCAGCCGCCGGTCGTAACACGGGTGACATCATCGAGCGCGCCAAGAACGGCACGGTCAGCGCTTTTCGTCAGTTGAAGGGTATCGCTAGCCTCTGGGACATGGCCAAGGATACCGTCAAGCAGGTCGTCGGCATGAAGTGCTCCGTTGCCGAGTATAAGCAAAAGAAGCGCATCGACAAGGAGTACAAGGTGAAGGAGGAGCAGGAAACCGGGGAGCTGAATCCCGGTGACCCTGAAACGCCCATGAAGAAGACCTGGATGGAACGGTTCCGCGCCAAGCATCCCAAGCCGAATCTCCTCTGCCTGCCGGACCCCTTGGGCTATATCCTGGCGTGCTGTCCGCTTGGGTATTTCGAGCCGATGTTGTTCTTGCTTCTCTCGGCGTTCGGAGCCCTGGCCTTTTCCCGCGTTCGTGCCAAATATCTCGACGGGAATCTCCATGCGCCGAACCTTCTAGTGATCGTGGAGGGCAACTGGGGACAGGGAAAGGCGAAGTTCGGTCAGATTTTCAAGAGGCTGTTCAAGCGTGTCATCGAATCGGACCAGGCCAAGCTCTACGAAACGAACGGAAGCAAGGGAGCGGCACCGAAGACGAAGAAGATCATCCAGAACGTTGGCGTTTCCGTTACCAGGTCCAAGCTGTTCGACGTCCTTGCGGCCAACAGCGGGATTCACATTTTTGACTTTGAGCCGGAGCTGGTGGACGTCAACATGGCCATGAAGGAGAAGAACGGCCTGACCACGGCGCATTACTGCAAGGCTTTCGACAACGACCCCGTCTACCAGAACAACAAGGCGAAGGATTCCGTGAAGGGTATGTTCCCGGTCTTCATGAACGTCTTCTATACCGGTACGCCTGACGCTGTTGCCGCTTTCACTCGTGGCAATCTGCAGGGTGGTATGGTCTCCAGGTACATCTTCAGTCTCATTCCGGACAGCGATGACAAGTTGCAGTCGGTCGAGCTTGCCGAGGATGCCCTTCTTGACCAGATTCGGGATAGGATTGACGACTGGCGGAAGAGACTCGTCTATACCCAGGATGAGCTCGGTAATGATGTCCCTTGCCCGGAAACCATCGTGGACCTTGACTACGTGAACAAGGCGCTGCAAAAATGGCTCGATGACCAAGTTCCCATCTACAAGGCCGACGGCAACCTCGCAAGAAAGGATGCCCGAGCCAGAATTGCAGCGATAGCATTCCATTGTGGCATTGTTCTTCATGAGCTCGCTGGTGAACCGGGCAAGGACAACCCCGATGCAAGGAACCAGGTTGTCGGGCTCGTTCAGTACATTGCTGATTACGTGATGGAGAGATATCTTCACAAATTCGCCGATGAACAGAACTATCTGCGCGAAAAGAGTCAGCAGGCGGAAGCGGTCGTGGAAAAGGGAACGACCACAACCACGACGCCCACACAGCAAACGTCGTCACCATCGCGGAAACCTGGTCCAGACGATGCACCGAGGTTGAAGCGGGAACACGATGCGGGCGTTGGTTGGGATAAGCTCGGCGAGAAGTACGGCTGCTCGGGAACTTGGATCAAGAAGCTGGTCCGAAAGTACGAGGACAGGCTGAAACGACGCTCCGGCGGAAGTGAAAGCAAATAGATTCTATGATGGAAAGCGGGTGTCTACGGCCCGCTTTCTTCGTTCTATGTCCTAAACTGCCCCCTAAACCGTTCACCCTCCCGTTTACCCGCATCTGGACTCATTATCAGCACATTCCAAGTTTCTGCCCGTTCATTTCCGCCGCAGTTCACCCGTTCATCAGGCTCTGTTTATACTGGACTTGTAATCTCTCTGTATAAATCCACTACCGTCCCATCCGGCATCTTCTTTTTCCCGAAGAAGATGGATCTTGGTCGAACCCATATTTGATGATCGCCGAACATCTCCTGGTATATTACAACGTCCACCAGCGTCTCCGTCTCCTTACCATATGCGATTACTTTATATTTTCCTCCCGTGTAGTGCTCATAGTAGCAATCCGTAAGTCGGCCGCGTTCCTTAACCATCCTCCTCCAAACAGCTTCCTGGGTGGAAGGGTATTCACCACCGGCAGCACGCACATCGGCAACAACCTTATTCACCGTCGGTTTGTTAAGCCGAACATTATATCGGCGGGAAAAATACTCGACTCGGGACACCGCTTTTTCCAATGCTTCAATAATGGCGTTCATAAATGCCGACATCTCTCCTTTGTGGTTGGATGGGACAGGCAGGACCCGCGCGGCTTGATCATCCCATGCCTGCGGTGGGATACTGAACCCTATCGTTGTCTGAAAGCGGTCTCCGTTAAAAGACCAAACTGCACGGATGGGGGCTTCTCCGTGCTTGTTGAGCCGCTTTTCAAGGTAGAACTTCAATGGCATATGATGTGGTTTTTGCAAATGTATAGAATTACAAGCGAATTTTCAAGCGCAACATAAGCGGCTATAACGTCCATTCTTTCATTATTTAAGAGACAATCGGCCTTTTTTGCCTCAAAACGACGTCTTTTTAAATCGCGACTTCGTATTATAATATGTAATCGAACAGATAATGAATAGAAAACTCCTTGCAAAAATCAACCGCGCTCTGGAGAACACCAAAGCCACCTGCATGGCCCCGGTCACCAAAGAAGCCCTCCAGAAACGTCTCACTGAGGAACTCGACTGGGCAGATGCTGACCCCGACCGCTGGGCTTGCATCCAGCTGTTGAACGACGTGATGGAAAAAGTCCGCTCTGCCGGCATCGTCACCAGCCCCGGATTCGGCTTCCTCACCAGTTCCTTCCTGCTCTATTTGACCGGCGTGACTCGCGTCAACCCGGTAGAATGGGACTTGCCTTTCTCCCGCTTTATCCGCTCCTTTGACTTAGGTAGCAAAATCTTCCTGGAAACCGGCACCGGTGGCACCGAAGTGGCCCGTCAAGTCTTGAAGAATCGTGACGAACTCATCATCGAGCATGAGCCGGGACAATTCCGGGTTAACTTCCTTGAAGGCAATATGGACAGCCCCATTGAAGTCATCATACAGGAGTATTCTGAGTTGGACCGTTTTCCCGACACCATAAAGAATGGCTGGCATCGGCTGGACGAAGCCACGCTGCGCCACTTCGGTCGGGGAACCACTGATGGCGCCCTCTGGTTTGAGTCCGACAAGATGCGGGAATGGCTGACCGACTTTGGCCCGGAATCCATGTCCGACCTTGTTCTTCTGAATGCCCTCTACTGGCCAGGCCGAATCCAATTATTCCCGGAATTCCTTCGCCGCAAGTTGAATCCAGACGAGATTCCCTCTGCTGGAAACGAAGCCGCTGACCGCATTCTCCGCGACACCTACGGCATCCTGCTCTATCAAGAACAGGCATTGATGCTCCAGGAGACAGGCTTCCCAGTGGACACGCCTTTCAAAGACCTGGCTCTCAAAGGCCACTTTGTCGCCAGGACGATGCTGGCGGTCGAAGCGATTTGGCCGAGAAGAATGAAAACCTCTTTACGATAGAACCATTTAACCAACAATGAATATGAGCAACGCCCAACTGATTGAAAAAGCTGTCAAGAATAACCCCCTATACTCTATCTTCAATCGCCCGGAGGTGGACAATATCCTGCGGAGCGCCACACTGATACCGACGCCGTGGAGAGGTGAACCATCGGATAGATCCTTGAGCATAAAGTGTGATGACGTAAATGATTCCGCCGACCTCATACGCTTATTTGGCTTAAACCGCAAATCCTTCCCCTTCAAATTCAAAGAAGCGACAGAGGGTGACGGACAAGAAGCGCGGCGGATTCGGACGCTCCATTCATCATCCCTAATCAGCCTTCTCTGTTTTTACGATGTTTCCGCCTTTAAACCTCTGCGTCTGACGGTTGATGGTCGGACAGTTTCCTTTACTACGCCCTGTTTTGAGGTCAAGAACCCTGTTGGCATAGACGAGAGCGGTCAGACTCACAACTCGAATATTGACGTGGTACTTCTGGGAGAAGATATGGAGTCCGAAAAACCCGTCGCGCTGTTTCTCGAATCGAAGTTTTCGGAATACTTAACCTGGGGGAAGTACTCGAAGATTTCCAAGCGGGTTTATGAGAAGATCTACTCGCTGTTGTCAGAGAGCGGGTGTCTGAAGCAGATGGGGTTAACGATTGATGATAATGCGGAAGAAGAGGGGTATTCCGTTTTATCGTCCATTAAAGGTCGTACTCGCCACTATGCCGGCGGTATCAAACAGATGGTCTCGCATTTCCTTGGGGGGCAGAATGTCGCCAACGAATACCGGAATAGCGGATACGATGTTTACCTTGGCGAAATCCTCTACTCATTCCCGGACTCAATCGACAATAACCACGGCAAGTTTGAGGATTACTGCCAGCTCTATGGAACTCTGGCTAAGGGGTTGAATGGTCTTGCCGATAACTTTAAGGTTGTTGAACAGTGCTTTACGTATCAGGATGTGTTCCGCGAATATGATTTGGATCACGCCGTAAAGACCTTCTATTCCCTCTAGAACTACACGGGATGAGCGTCGAACAATAAAAGCGGCCACCCCATTTCTGAAGTAGCCGCAGTTGTCCGGTTTTTTCCCTAAGATGAAGCACAGTAGCCTCATTTCCTGTGTCAAAGATATAGATTCTATGTGATAATACAAAGAGGTTTATGTTGGTGCCGTACAGGAAGGACACGCATCTGGTAAAGGATGCGGGTCTTTCCATGAATCAAAAAAGCATTATGTAAGTAGTCTATGGGACTACTACTATTATATCCGTCTGACAAAAATGCACAAAAAACGTACACCCAGATGCGTAGAATAGGGGAAACGGTCAATTCCTTAACGGTGCTGATATGTACGTACATCAGCAAAAGCTTTTTATAAATTCTTCTGTAGATAGGCAAAGGGGACCGTCGTGAGATGCTCCTCTTTGTTTCCGCCGCACAATAAAAACGGCCGTCCCTTTCGAGACGACCGTGGGCAGACCTCTAGTACCCTTGCCATCAATTCCAATGGCAGAGAGTCTCATGGACGAGGGAGGGGCTATTACTCAATCCCTGCAAGTTGCCTCGTCAATCCTTGGTGGGTGACAGGGTTCTCGCGGATTTCTTTCTCGCCATACTATTTCGGGCTTTTTCTCCGGCTTTGGGCTGACCGTGATGGACGGAGGCTTTAGTTGCTGTGCGCTGCCGCATTGCCGGGGCAGTGACTAAAGCAGAGGTTCTGGTGCCCGGGAGCCGCGTCATCGTGAATGGGAGTTGGAAACCACCAGCATTTGCATTGTATGGATGGTACCCTTGATTCTTGTGGTCCCACATGTAATACTGCATCGAGTAGAACGTCGTATTATAGCTGCCGCTCGCCGTATTAACAGTCACTCCCATCGGCTGTAACTCGGCGGTGTCATTTCCTTGTGGCACCATTACCGCTAAGTCAAGCCCCTCATCTGTGATTACAGTCAGATTTCCAGATTCCATGATGTTTCCCAAAAAGACTTCGTCCACGGTGTCATAATAATCATCATCATAGGTCCCTAAATACTGAGATCTGATATATAGCCTCCCGTTCGGGGCCCAGAATTCGCCTTCGATGTACTCTTGGTCCATCTGGAAGGCCACGGCCGCGGCGAGCGCGACCAGGGTCAGGAAGAAACGTTTCAGTGTCATGGGCATACAGTCTTTTGCGGAGAGAGCTTCCATACCCGTTCCTATGCAAAGATAGAAACATTTAACCATATGCGAAACAAACACTATCCGCCTATTACCGGTTGTCAATACTGTTGAGGAGTCCCAATTTTCCTCGGTCAATCAGGTCCAGGATGAGTTCTCCGAAAAGGGTATTCTGCCAGGCGAACCACGGACGGGTGAAGCGGGAGGCATCATCCTTGTGGAAACTTTCGTGGATGAACCCGGTCCCTGCATCTGTATCCAACAAGGTCTCGATACACCATTTGATCTCGGCATCATCGGTCGCGGTAAATGCTTTCATCATGATGCTCATGGGCCAGACCATATCATAGCCGATATGGGGTCCCCCAATCCCTTCACCTGCTTTTCCTTTGAAAAAGAAAGGATTATCCTCGCTCCAGACAAATTTCCGTGTGTTCCGGTAAATCTTGTCCCGGGACGGGACGTCCCCCAGGTAGGCCATCGCCAGCAGCGACGGGACATTGGCATCATCCATCAAGAAACGGTTCCCGAAACCGTCCACCTCGAAGGCATAGATCTTTCCATACTTCGGGTGTTTATAAACGGCGTATTTTTTTAGTGCAGCCTCGACTTCCGTCGCCAGCGAACGGCAGTTCCCGGCTAGCTCCTTCTCGCCGTTGACGCTTTCAAGAATCTCTGCCATTTTTCGTAAAGAACTTACTGCAAAGAAGTTGGATGGAACCAGAAATTCAAAGGTAGTGGCATCATCCGATGGACGGAAGGCCGATGCAATGAGTCCGACGGGTCTCACCGGGTTTCCCCAGCCATCGCAGGCCTTGGTGTCCAACTGGCGTTCAGTCCGGCGCTGAAAGTGATAGGGCCCCTTCCCCTCCTTTCGCTGCTGCGTCCGGAGGGTTGTATAGATGTTCCGGGCCGCCTGCAGCCAGGTATCATCGAAAACGGACGCATCACCGCTTATCTTCCAATACTCATAAGCAAGACGGACAGGGTAGCACATGGAATCAATCTCCCACTTGCGCTCGTGAACATAGGGGTTCATGTCCGTCAGGTCGCTCATCCATTCCCCTCCGGTCGGTCCGTCGTTGAAAGCGTTGGCATACGGGTCGATGTTGATAAGACTGAACTGGCAGCGGATGACCCCTTCCAGCAGTTTCCTCAGCGCCGGGTCGTCCCGCATCAGGGAGAGGTAAGGCCAGACCTGGGCTCCGGAATCCCGGAGCCACATGGCGTGGATGTCTCCGGTATAGACAAAGGTCCGGGGCGTACCGTTTTCATCTTCGCTATAATGGACCGTGGTATCCAGCGTGTTGGGGAAACAGTTCCGGAACATCCAGCGAAGCTTTGCATTCGACAAAAGGGCTTCTACCTCCACGATTCTAGCCTCGACGGCCTCAGAGGTGAATAGCCGGTCCTTCGCGGCGGGCCGCCGATCCTGATAAGGTTGGGCCGAAGCGAGAATGGCCACGGTTATAAAAGACAGGCAGAGTAAACTGTTTTTCATCATTTTTCTTTATCGGCTTAAGGAATACGGGCGGTCTTCCGGCCGGGTCCCGCGGAGGAAGGACGGCTTGTCTGAAAGGGTAAAGCGGAGCTTGGCGCCGTGGAGGAGGTCGTCATGCCGGATATAATTGTGCTGCCAGACCCGTCCGTTGAGGCGGAGTTTCTCTACATACACTTTCTCCTCAGCGTTTCCGGGCGCTTCAATATGGACATCGCCTCCGGGGAGGTGCAGGACAGCCTTCTCAAAGAGCGGAGACCCCAGCGCATATTCTCCGCTGCCCGGGCATACCGGATAGAACCCCAGGGCCGAGAAAACATACCAGGCCGATGTCTGGCCATTATCTTCGTCGCCGCAGTAGCCGTCGGCCCAGGGACCGTAGAATTTCCCCATCACTTCCCGCACACGCGCCTGCGTCTTCCACGGCTGGGAGCACCAGTCGTACAGGTACAGCATGTGCTGGATGGGTTGGTTCCCATGGGCATAGTTTCCCATGCCCATCACCGTCATCTCAATGATTTCATGGATCGGACGGCCATAGTAGCTGTCATCGTATTTGGGCGGCATCTGGAATACCGTATCCAGTTGGGCCGCAAAAGTTTCCGGCCCGCCCATCAGGCCGATAAGGCCTTCAACGTCGTGGAACACGCTCCATGTGTAGTGCAACGAGTTCCCTTCCGTGAAGTCTCCGCCCCATTTCAAGGGAGAGAAGGGCCTGGAGAAACGGCCGTCGGCCTTCCGGCCGTTCATGAGCCTGAATTCCGAATCATACAGATTCCGGTAATTCAGCGCAGCATGCCGGTAAGGGGCGAGTTCCTCCTCCGTCTTGCCCAGGGCCTGGCCCAACTGCCAGATACACCAGTCGTCATAGGCGTATTCCAGTGTGCGTGCCGCACTTTCGTTGATCCCTACATCGCAGGGCACGTAACCCAGGGAATCGTAGTATTGCCAGCCCAGACGACCGGAAGAGGAAACCCTCGGATGCACCGCATGCGCCCCATGGGTAACCGCTTCCCAGAGCTCATCGATATCCTGGCAAGGGATTCCCTTCAGGAAAGCATCGGCGACCACGGAGGCACTGTTGTTCCCCACCATGCACCCCCGGTGTCCCGGCGACGCCCATTCCGGCAGAAAACCGCTCTCCCGGAAATCGTTTACAAGTCCTGCCTGCACCCGGGCCGATGTTTCCGGATACACCAGGTTCAACAGCGGGAAAAGGCTGCGGAAGGTGTCCCAGAAGCCGGTATCCGTGAAGAAATAGCCTTTTTCGATGCGGCCGTTATGCGGACTGTAATGCACGCGTTCTCCCGCTTCGTTGATTTCGGACAGGTCGCGTGGAAACAGCAGGCAACGGTACAGGCAGCTGTAGAATGTGCGCAAGTTGTCCAGATTCCCGTCCGTCACCTCGATTCGGCCCAGCAGGGCATTCCACTCATCGCGGGCTGCGTTCCGCACGACCTCGAAGCCTCCTGTCACCTCCAAGAGGTTCCGTTCGGCCTGCTCCGCCGAAATGAACGACGAGGCCACCTGCAGGTTCACCTGCTGACCCCGAACGGTCCTGAAGCCGACAAGAGCCACATCCTCCCGGGCCGGGCAGGCTTCGAAAGGCGTATCGGAACGGACAATGAACCAGTTGCGGAAGCCGTCGGCTACTCCGCCGTGGTTGTGGACGGTATAGCCCCTGATCGTGTACGCATCAACCAGGGATACCTTCCCGCCCTCGAAAGCATCCACGACCAGGTAGGACTGCCCTTCGGGATAGGTAAGCCGGAAGGCCGCGGCATGGGACGTTGGGGTAAGTTCCGCCGTAACGTCATGGTCAGCCAGATACACACTATAGTAATAAGGGGTTGCAACTTCTGCCTTGTGGGAAAACCAGCTGGCTCGCGCGTCCTGGTCATATACAGGACCGGTTGTCACCGGCATGAGGGAGAAAGCGCCATAGTCGTTGATCCAGGGGCTGGGTTGATGTGTCTGCTTGAGCCCACGGATATGCGTTGCATCATAACGGTAGGTCCAGCCGTCTCCGTTCGAGCCAGTCTGCGGCGTCCAGAAATCGGCGCCCCATGGCACGGCAACCGCCGGATAGGTATTGCCGGTGGAGAGTTCGTAAGTGGAGGCTGTCCCTACCAGGGTGTTGACATAAGACACCGGATCCGGACGCTCTGGCCTGGCCACGGCGGAAACCGTTGCCAGCCAAGTCAGGAACAGCACCCCGTAAATCTTTATTGTACGCTTGCTCATTTCGTTTCCAAGAGTTTGATGAAATAGCCTCCCACCACACTCCGGGCCTTGAATCCCCGGTAATTGGGCTTGTCGGTGAACACCCAGTCGGACATGGGAACACGGTCCATGGTTTCATTCTCAAAACGCCAGACCGGTTCGATGAAGGATTCGAAGGTGGCCTTGTCGGAAGCCATGGTGGCGGTCCACATAATCCAGTCCAACTTGGTATAGGTCTCCCGGTTGTCCAGTGGAAGCCCGTATTCGTTGAAGCGGGACGGATAGTAGGCGATCTCCTTCCGAGCGACACTGTCCGGGAAGATGTCCAGTCCCAACAGCTTGTCCCAGACCAGATTGTATTTCTGGCTCCAGGTTCCTTCCTTGTCGAAAGTAAGCCGGTAGTGGTCGCCGTCGTCGGCCATCTCTACCCATCGGGAGGCCATCTCGCGGGCGGCTGCCGTATATTCATCGGCAATGGCCTGCCTGCCCAGCAGCCCGGCCATGTATCCATAGGAGGCAACGCCCAGGATGGCCTTGATGGAAAGGTTGGTATTATGCGCAAAATGGCCGGCAAAGTCATCCGTACAAAGCTGGTTTTCCGGATCGAGTCCAAACTGGCGAAGGTAATCGGCCCAGACCGTGAGGGTTTCCCAATGTCTCTCCGCATAGTCGGCATTCCCCTCGAACTTGCAGACCGCGGCGGTGAGAATGATCATGTTGCCACCCTCCTCCACCGGCATGTCGCCGCCGTACGTCTGCCCGTTGGCCATGGGATAGGTGCCCACATCGTGCGCGGGGAAAGGCTTCGTCCAGCGTCCGCTTTCCGCGTAATAGTAGATGTGGTTCATCAAGTATTCCGCAAACTTGGGATTATAGTAAAGGAACAGCGGAGCCGACGGATAGGTGATGTCCACCGTGCCGATGGACCCGTTGGAATTGTTCTCCTTGGAAAGCCAGAGAATCGCTCCGTCCGGGGCCTGCACCAGCTTGTGGGCGTGGATGGACTGGCGGTACGCGAGGGCGCACAGCTCGGCATATTTCCGGCCGCCGGCTTTTTCGCAGTCGGCCATCAGGCGGCGGTCGAAGTCGTCGCAGCGCCGGAGGAGTTCCGCATAATCCGCTTCCGCCGCCGCGAACATGTCCTGGATGGTCTTGTCCCCGCTGCGGTTCCAATAGGGCCGGAGGTTCTCCCCGAAATACTGGATGGAATACAGGTCGTCGTAGCCGATGAGGACATGATCCTCCTGTCCGACATCCACCTTTCTCACGAGGGCCATCCGGCCGGCAAGGTTCTCTCCGGAAGTGGCGGAGAAGGGGATACCGCCGAGGAACGCCTCACGAAGCGCCAGGCCGGTTCCGGTTCCCACCTGACCGTCCTTTGCGTGGAGATAGAAGTAGCCCCAGTCAATCCGGAGATCGTCCCCGCGCTTGGCCAGGACCTGCTGTGCCTGGCTGCCGCACTTCAGCCAGACGCCCTGCCCGTCGGTGTAGGCTTCGCTGCGGGAAGGCTGTCCCGCCTGGTCGGTCGCCCAGCGGGGGGAGGCTTCCAGGTACAGCTGGACGTCGTGCTTCCCGCCATCCCGGGATACTACCTTGTAGCTGATATAGTTCACCGGGCGGGAGATGAGATCCAGGTCGTCCAGGAAGAGCGGGGCGGTGAAACTGAGTTCCAGCTCCACGGGGCCGCAGCGGAAGCCATAATGCGTCCGGGTAGCCTGGACGTCGGCATAGAGCTGCTCCGCGGCCTGCTCAAGGGCCGTATGGAGCTCGTTCTGAAGCATCAGCCCCATGTCCAGATAAGCCAGTCCGCCGGTGTCCGTGCAGGTGGCGGCAATCAGGTTCTTTCCCTCCCGGAGCACCCCGTCGGGAACAGGAGTAAAGGCATTCGTATGGCACTCGTGCCCCGTATTGAGCACCTCCACGCCGTTGATGTAGAAAACGGCGTCGTCATCGTTGCTGTAGGCGAGATACACCCGCTTGCCGCTGAGATCCTCGGACACCTCCACTTCCCGGCGCACCCATACCTTTTCAGTCTGCCAGGGCGTAAGGGAAGTCAGGTAGCCCGGGGTTCCAAAGGCGGCAGGGCCCTCGTTCCAGCCGGACGGCCGGTAGGATTCGGCGAACCAGTCGCCCTTGGGCTCGGAGAAGGTGTAAGCACCCCGCCAGGGCGTTTCCGCCGCCAGAGGGGCCAACGGACTCAGCTCCACTTCCTCCATGCCGAGGAAACGGTACACTTCGCCGTCCACCTTCAAGGCACCGATGAGCGGGAATTCCGCCCCGGTCCAATGCTTCACCGGCCCGTCGTACAGGTGGTCGTACATGCTCCAGGCACTGGTGTACGGGTCGATGGATACAAGCGGATAGGCCGGAGCGCGCAGGGCGTTGCGCTGCACCGTCTGCGTCTGGCATGCAGTCAGGGTGAACGCAAGGATAAGGATCAGTCTGAATTGTTTCATTACCATTGGATTTCTACGGTTACACCATCGGGGAGGTTGTCGTGACGAAGGAGGCAGGTCTTGCTGGAGGGATCCCATTCGAAATCGGATGTAATGTCGTTCACCAACACTTTCACCGGTTTTGAAGGTAAAAGGATGCGCGTAACATTGACGGTCTCCACCGGACTCTTGCATACATACGTGAAACCATGTCCGGTCCTCTTGACATCGTAAGCGCGGCTGGCCGCAGCCAGGATGGCCGGCGCCTTGGGTGCCTTGGACACATCATAGAGGAAGCGCTGGGTCCCGGGACGCACGGAAAGCGACGTGTAAACGGGAAGATCGGCATCGTACAGGTCGATGAAGCATCCGTCCAGCCGATAGGGCTCGTCGCTCACCCCTTCGTCCACCACCGCCACCAGCTTATAGGCGTCGCGGTCCAGGACAAAGTGGTTCTTCTCCTCGATGGGGCCGTAAGCGGCCGTAACGGCTTCCAACAGCAGGGTGTCCCCTCTCTCCTTCAGGACGAATTCTTTGGGATCATGCCGGAGGATGCGGACGCTGCCCTTGCCATAGCGGTACGTTCCCTCCATGGCTCCTGCTTCGATTCCCATCTGGGCGAAGAGATGGTCCGAAGGGGCGGCATAGTGGTTGTCTCCGGTATTCCACCACTCGTTCACCTTCTGGAAAGGATCCTGGTCGGTGGCGCAATAGATCAGATGTCCGCCATTGTTCACCCAGCCGGCCAGATAGGAATGAGCCTCAGGGTCGAGGGGTTTCATGTTGGAATAGGTCATCAGGAGCACCTTCACGCCTTCCAGGGTTTTGGGATAGGAAAGGTTCTCGATGTGGGATATCTCCACGGGGACACCGTGCTTGAGGAGCGGCATGGCTAGCCCGTAGAAATTGGAAAGCTGCGGGTCGTCATAGCCTTCATGGACCGGGAAACGCTGGAACATAAGGGAGTTCCCCATCAAAACGGAGATGCCCTTGGACCCGCTGAGCTTGCTCTGGGAGACGGGCACGTCATGGGCGGCGTTGATCATCACCTGCATCATGGACGAATAGTCCTTGGGGATGCGCGTGCGTTCCTCGGAATCGGCGCTGGTGCGATAGAACCCCCGGTAGATCCGTTCCGGCCACGGCATAATCTCAAAGTCGGAGATTTGAGGGTATAGGAGCTGGGCCGTAAAGGTGGCCTGGTAGTTGCGCTTGTAGTCGGCCCAGTCACGGGGCCAGTCCTCGATAGGGTCCGTGAGGAACCATACGCGACGGCCGGTCGGGGCCGTCATGGAAGCCATGCAGCCGTATTCCAGGTAAGCGGTCTCGAATACACGCTCCTTGTACACGCCGTTGTAATAATCCGGCTCGCGGGAGGTCCCGGTCCAGACCTGGGCGATATATCCGTCCACGCAGGGCAGCGAAGCCAGGGAGGCCTCGGGCGAAACAATTTGCCACTGGGCATAGTTCAGCAGCGAGTGGGTGGGGACGTAGCACTTGATGTCGCGGCCCAGGCTCCGGCCATAGTCCTTGGCAAAGGTAAAGGCTTCATCCAACGCCCGGTAATACAGGTGATACTTCAGTTTGGATGACAGGTATGTCGCTTCCGGAGATTCGTCCTGGGGACGCCACTCCGTACCGTAATAATCTTTCCATTCCCGCTTGAAAGCATCGCTGTAACCGCTGCGCGCCCAGAATTCCGGTTCTTCCAGGAAGATGGCATCGACGCCGGCATCGATGACCCGCTTGATATGCCTCTCCTTGAAATAGGAGAGATAGTTCTCCGTGGGGACGATATAAGGGACCATCCGGCCGTGCCAGATCGTGTCTCCGCTTATCTGGACCTGTCCTTCGTCCAGGTGCCACTTTCCATCCCATTCACCGGTAAAATAGTCCTGGTATTCCCCCCAGGCGATACCGGTCATGAACTGAGTGGTGTACCCCCTTTCCTTCCAGGAAGCGAGCCGGTCCTCGAGGGACAGGCCGCGCCCGTTCCGGTCAGAGGGATTGCCGCCTACGCCGTATACCATGACGGCATCGGCCCGGTTGTCGATATGTTCGCTCCAGGCCCGGGAGGTCTGGAAAGTAGTTTTGTCCGCAGGATGCTGGGGTCCACGGGGAGCACAGGCTACTGCCAGAACGAAACCGGCCAGGTATACAATCGTGTACTTGTTCATTTTGTAAAGATAATAAAAAGGGAGGATGAAATCTGGCAACTCCATCCTCCCTCCTCCCCAATTTAACAATTAACCAACCACCTATATTAAGGGAGATAAACTTCGATAGGCTCGGAATAGTTCCAGCGGCGGTTCCCCTCCGTGGCGTAATTGATGCGCGCGGCGGCCCGGACGTACACCTTGCGGCCGGAAGGAATGGCCCCCTTGGAAGAGATGCTCACCTCGGTACCGAGCAGATCCTCGAAGGATGCGCCCGCATATTCGATCGAAGAAGACCAGCGGTCGTCCCGCGCACGATAGCCCACGGAAGAGGAATAACTGACGAAAAGCTGGATGTCGGTGACATTCAGGAAATCATCGGAGTAGTTTCCCATCGGCTCCACCTTGGAGCGGAAATCCTCCTTGGACACGCCGCGGGTGACTTTCACGTTCGCCGTAATCTTTCCGCCGGCGGCCTGGGGAATTCCTACCAGTTCCACATGCAGGAAAGGCTCGACGATGAAGTTCACTTCGGTCTGGCCCTTGACATGCGCATTCTTGGACTCGTCGGAGAGCAGGATTCCGTCCTGCGTAGAGCGGACCAGCGGAATGAACGGTCCGTCAATGCGGATGTTGTAGTCGCCTTCGAACACTTTCGTGTTGTTGAAGGTTCCGTCGGGACGGCAGTAGAAATCGAGAGGCGTCACGTTACCTTCCCAGGAAGTCTCGGTGAGGCGGACGCGGATGCCTTCGGAACCCTGGTCGGTGAGGACCGGATTGCCGGCAGCGTCGGTCACCTTGCCGAAAAGCGTCTCGGCAGGTGCGTCATAGTTGTCAAGCTCGAACAGGGAGCAGGAAGCGGCGCAAACGGCCGCCGCCGCGACAAGAAGAAGGTTTGTTATCTTTTTCATATCTGGTTATCTGTTAGGCTGCTGGTCGATGACGCTGCTCTTGGACACCTGGTCGGAAGGAATGGCAAAGTAGTAGTCGACCGTGTTATAGTCATAATTCTTGTTCAGGTTGCACTCGTAGCGTGCATCAAGGAAGTACTTGCCCGTAGAGGTGGAGTAGAACGGATACAAGCCGCGGAAGTGGAATCGGGTTCCGTCGGAGAAGGTGCTGTGGTCGCGGACCTCCCCCCAGAAACCATCACGGTTCTGTTCGTCGATGACCCTCCAGCGGCGGATATCCCACTTGGACTTGTGCTCGAAGGCGAGCTCCTTGCGGCGCTCGCGACGCACGATGTTGCGGCTTTCGACGGAAGCGGAGAGAGACCCCACAAGCGGGTCGGCACCGGCACGGTCACGGATGTCGGCGATGGCTTCGGTCGCCACGGAGAGGACGTTCGCACCGTCCACGCTGGTCTCTCCCACAAGGGCGAGCTCCACGCCCGCTTCGGCGGCGGCCAGCAGGACATCGGCATAGCGCATCAGGATGAAGGGCTGGTCGGACTTTCCTTCACCGATATCGTCAGCACCCATGTCAGGATTAAGGTACTTGCGCAGGTGGAAACCGGTGGTGGTGGCTTCGTTGTCGTCGGTGAAAGGTCCGCAACTGCCGCTCCGGGTCATCTGGGCGTCATTGTCGAACTCGTTGTCGGTACGACGGGTCCCGCACTTAATCTTGTCATTGCCATAGGCGGCATACTTGACACCGGCATCACCGTATGCATAGTGGCCCAGCGGCTTGATGCGGGTCTCGTCGCCTTTGTAGATCCCCATGCGGGTTTCGATCGTTTCGCCGCGGAACTTGTCCATTGGGAGGATAACGTAGGCCCGCAGGCGTGGCTCGGCGCTTGCGAAGATGTCATACGGAGAATCGTAGAGGATGTAATTGCCGTCGGTGTGATCCTTCCCGTCAGTCACGCGGAGGGTACCGTCGGCATACCTGGGCAGACCGTCGAAGAGTTCCACGAAGTCCAGGGTCGGGCTGGTGCCGCCGGAAAGCGGGAGGTGCCACAGGCAGGGCGAGGAATAAGAATCCAATCCATGCGTAAGCGTGGGATAGGAGTAGTAGCGCACCCAGATATTCTCGGAACTCGTATCGTCCCGCCACATATCCACCATGTTCTGATATTTGTCCTTGTTGGCACGATACAGGGAGTACTTCCCGCTCTGGATCACCTCGTTCGCGGCCTTGAAAGCCTCCTCGAAATAGCGCTTGGAAGCCGCGGCGGCCGAAGAGGCGTCGAAGCCCATGACACGGACGCCGGTCTTCTCGCCGGTCCCGCTCAGGCGGCCCTGGACAGTCTCGTTGTACTTAGCTACGCAGCCGGCATAGTTCATCGCTTCGGCCTTCACGGCAAGGGCAGTATACTTGTTGGCATACCCCTTGGCGCTGGGCGTCACGGGAAGATGTTTCGCCGCCTCGTCGAAGTCACGGGCAATCTGGTCCCAGGTCTCTTCCTCGCTGGCGCGCGGGACTTCCATCGTCTCGGGGTTCTCGCGATCGTAATCGATGGTCTTCGTCACGAGAGGAATGCCTCCGAACCGGCGGGCCATCGCATAGAAAGTGAAGGCACGCACGAAATAACCCTGTCCAATGGCTTCGTTGGTCACTTCCGCCCCCAGGGCCTCCTCGTACAAGGGTGCTGTTTCAATGATGTGGTTCGCATCGTGGATTATGGAGAAGGCAGGAGACCAGAACGTGGTCCGCTCCCCGGTGAAGGATCTGGAGCAGTCACGGTTCACGGCCTCTCCGGTCCCTTCCATGCCGAAGGATCCCAGCCAGGAGTTGTATTCCACACCCCATTCGGCCAGATACTTGAAATCCTCGATCGGGAGATAGCTGTACATTCTGGCCATATAGACCTGCAGGCTCGACGCAGACGAGAAGATGTCGTCATCGGAAACCTTGTCCTTGGTGGGAAGGTTCATCTGCTCGCAGGACACGGCTGCAAGGAGCGCAGCCAGAATCATATATTTGAATGACTTTCTCATAATGCTTTCAATGAATTAGAAGGAAAGGTTGACACCGAGCGTATAGGTCTTGTTCAGCGGATACAGACGGTCGTAGCTGCTGGAGGGATGCTCCGGATCGCTATACTTCATGTGGCTGAACGTCAGAGGATTGTAAGCATTGGCAAAAATCCTGAGGGAGAAGTTCCTTGCGGAGTTGATCTTCGGAAGGGTGTAACCCAGTTCGACGGTCTTCAGGCGGAGATAGTCGGTGCTGATCCGGTTGAAGGAGGAGTTGTCCCTCGGGGAATGTCCGGTCAGGGCGTAGTAGCCACCGCTCCAGGCGAGACTCTGGTCGTACGGGTCGGTCCAACCGTCGACAGTCGGATGCCAGCGGTCCAGATACTGGGTGAGGACACCGCCCGCACCGGCATTGACGCCCCAGATGGCACGGAGGGACTCGGTGTACTGCACCGACCCCAGTGCGGAACCTTGGAAGAGCATGCTGAAGTCAAAGTTGCGCCACTCCATGTCGAAACTCAGGGAGTAGTTCATCCAAGGGGTCTGGTCGTAGGCATACGGGTGCTCGTCCAGGCCGTTGATCTCGCCGTCCCCGTTCCAGTCCAGGTACTTGTAGTCGCCAGGAAGCACGTCCCGTTCGGTAAAGACCGTCTGGCCATAATCCCAGATGTCCTCCCAGGAGTTGAAGCGGCCGGCGCCTTCGTAGCCGAACTGGATGCCCTGGTATCGGTTGTTCAGGTTGTCGTTGCGCCAGCGGTCATACTGGCTGCCGTAGTTGCCCTTGGTGACGGAGGTGCCGTACTTCTCGCGGGTGATGGTCATCATGCCCGTGAGACCGTACCGAACCTCCCCGACCTTATTGCGGTGGGAGAGTTCCACCTCCAGGCCGAAATTCCGCTTGGACTCGAGGTTCATCACCGGGGCGGAGGCGCCCACGACGGTCGGAAGTGTGTTGGAATCCTGGGCAAGGATACCGGTCAGCTGACGGTTGAAGTAGTCCACTGTAACACCCAGCAGGCCGTTCCAGGCCTCGAAGTCCACACCCACGTTGAAAGTATGGATGGTACCCCAGGAGTAGTTTATGTTCGGAAGCGGCTGGGGAGAGACCATGTACACGAAGGAATCGTTGAGGAGGTAACCAGGGACATGGCCGTTGTACCAGCCGTTGGTGGAAGTCTGGCCACCCTCGTAAGTATAGCCGGTCATCCAGCCGTAACCGGTGGCTATGCCCTCGTCACCCATGGTAGCGTAGCTGGCACGCAGTTTAAACTGGTTGATGAAATTCAGCGCCGCGCTGTCCTTGAACCAGGGCTCCTGAGAGACACGCCAACCGGCGGACACCGACGGGAAGAAGGCCCACTGGTGTCCCTGGGCGAAGTAGGAAGAACCGTCGTAACGGAACTGGCCTTCGAGGAGGTACCGTTCGTCGTAATTGTAGTTCAGACGACCGATGACCGCTTCGTGGGCGACATCGGCATAGCCGCCGCCGATGTTGTACGCTTCCTTGTCTCCGGACTTGGAGGTCAGGTACGGCGTGCTGAACAGGAGGTTGGTGCCGGCCGAGGTCGTTTCTGAGGTGAAGCGCTGGGCCTCCCAACCGATGAGTCCGCCCAGGTTGTGCTTGCCGAAATCACGGTTATAGTTCAAGATAGCCTGCCAGAGGTGCTGGTTGCGTTGTCCGTGCTCCTTGATGAGCTGACTCGGGGAGCTCTCGGAATAAGTGATGCGGTTGTAGGTACCGTCTCCGTTGGCCCCGTACAGGTTGTACTCCTTCTTGAAGTTGGTGTTGGTGTCGAAGCGAACATCATAGCTGTACAACACCTTCGCAGAGAGTCCCTTCAGGCCAGAGGCCAGGGTGCCGAAATCGTAGGTCAGGGAAGCCTGGCTCTGGAGCTGCTTCTTGTTGTACTTCTTGTAACCGGAAATGTCGGATGTCATTTCGGCGATGGTATTCTCGTTGAGGTCCATGCCCACATAGCTCAGGAGGGTTCCCTCCGGGTCGGCATAGGCGGGATACACGGAACCCTGGCGCCACCAGTTGCGGATCAGCCAGTCGGACTCGGTCTGCGGCTTGTTCTGCTGGTCCACCACACCGGCGACGCTGGCGTCGAGCTTTAGGCCCTTCACCACCTCGGCGGCGATGTTTGCGCGAACATTGTACTTGTCATAGTTGAGGTCTCCGCTCTTGAAGAAACCTTCCTGATAGCTGTATCCCATGGAGACATAGTACTGGTATTTCTCAGTACCGCCCGAAACGGAGACATCGTGGGCCGTCTGCGGGGCCACCCGCTGGATGACGAGGTCGTTCCAGTCGGTCGCCTTCCGGGTGCCGCTGGTGAACTCGCTGATGAACTCGTCGGAGAATACGGCGGCGCCGCCCGAGATGTTGTTATAGGCCTTCTCGTTATAAATCTTCATGGCATCCACCACATCCGCAAGTTCCGGGAGACCGGACGGGGTCTGGAAGGTGAAGGAGCCGTTGTAGGTTACCTTCGACGTCTCCGCTGCACCCTTCTTGGTGGTCACGAGCAGAACACCGTTACCACCACGCATACCGTAGATGGCAGCCGCACCGTCCTTCAGCACGGAAACATTTTCAATATCGTTGGCATTCAACCGGTTGAAGTCCTCGATGGTACGGGGGACACCGTCAATGACAACCAGCATGCTGCCGTAGCCGCGGATATCGATGTTAGAAGAGTAGGAGCCCGGCTCGGCGCTGGTCTGCCAGACACGCAGGCCGGGAACACGGCCGGTGAGCATGTTCTGGGGGTTCTCCGACTTGGTTTTGATAAGTTCGTCGGATCCGATGCCGGCGATAGCGCCGGTGACGGAACCTTTCTTCTGGGTACCGTAGCCCACCACGACGACACTCTCAAGGAAGGTGTTGTCGGTCGCGAGGACCACGTTGATGACAGTGCGTCCATTGACGGGCTCCACGACAGTCGTCAGGCCCACTGAGGAAAACTCCAAGGAAGCATTGGACGGAACGGTGATGGAATAACGCCCGTCCAGATCAGTCGGAACGCCGGTGGTGGTCCCGGCAACCAAGACGCTGGCGCCGATGACGGGTTCCGCGGAGTCGTCCACGACCGTACCCGTCACCGTTATCGTCCGCTGGGCGAAGGCAAGGACCGGCATCAGGGCGAGGAGGCCCGTCATGCAGGTCTTTGCAATACGCGAAATCATGTTACGATAAGTGTGCATAGATTAGTATTGGTTTGTATAAATTTTACTTGTTCAGGTACCGGGACATCACGGCATATTCGGCCGCGAAGGCGAACACGAACATCCCTTCCACGTTGTTGCGGCTCCGGTCGGTGTTCCAACCCACCAGGAGACTCGGAGGGAGCATGTTCTCGTTCAGGTAATTGTCCCAGGCGTAGTCCAGGTTCTTCTGAAACGAGTCGATGGGGGCGGAAGCGGCGCCGTCAAAGGGGAACGCATCCACGTAACCACGCAGGAGCACCCCGTTGAACCAGTTGTTGAACCCGTCGATAGCATAGGAATAGTAGCCGGCTTTCTGCTGGCCCAACTTGGCGAAAGCGCGGAAGCTGTCTACATCAAGTGCCTGAAGGTCCTCCAGATAGGTATTGTCCCCCGTCACCCGGTACAGGTCAGCCGCTCCCGAGAGCATCGTCCCGCTGTTGTAGGAGATGGCGGGGCCATTGAAGTCGTTCAGGTCGGCCGGGCGGCGATACCGCTCGCCGTCCACGGTCTCATACTGGATGTCGCCACCGATGGAGGGACCGTTCAGATTGTCGGCATACACGTGGGAGCCGTCCTTCATCATCAGGTTGTCCTTCTGGAAGGCATACACCTTCCGGGCGAACATCAGATAATAGTCGGACTTGGGCATCTGCTCCGCCTTGCGGGTATGACCGTCGGAAAGGTCGATGTAGCGCCAGGTAGCCTGGTCGCCCTTTCCCTGGTAGGCTTCGCTCAGCCACACCAGCGGACTCACCATCGGGCCGTTGCTGCAGGAATGCTTGGAATAGTAGCCGGGCCCCCAGGGGATGCCACCGCGCTCCTTTCCATTTTTCACCGTGCAGTCCCAGCCGTCCAGGACATACTCCGTCAGGTATTCCGCCTTCCGGAGATACTCCGCCTTACCGGTCAGGTGGTACGCCTCGATGAGTTCGCGGACGAGCCACTGCTGATCGTCATAGACATTTTCCCTGCCTCCGACGGATGCGCCTCCCTTGGATTTTCCCCGGTTCACCCCGTAAACCGTCCAGTTGCGGGTCTGGGTGAAGGAAGTCAGCGAGAAAGTGCCGCTGTAATAATCCAGCCGGTCCACCAGTTTGTTCAGCAACTGGACATACCGGTCGTGGTGAGCGGTGTACAGGGTGGCGTTGCCCTTGGCCTTATCGATATCCAGGCCCTTCAGGACGGCGTTCACCGCCTCGATGGCGCTGGTATACATCCAGACCGAGCCGTATTCGTTATTCTGGTGGGTCCCGTTGTAAGGATTGTAGTAGCGGTACATCGCAAATCCGTCCGCCTCGTTGAAGTAATTCTTCATAGCGGCGTCCGTGAGTGTGATGGCACGCTCGAGGTTCCGGGCCGCGGTAGCGACTTCCTCCTGCTTATCCCCTCCGGGGGTATCCCCGCCGCCATTCGCGGGGTTGTCCTTCTTGCAGGAAGGAAGAACCCCGCAGGCGACAAGGCCCGTCAAAATCAATAAGCATCCAAAGACTCTTTTCATCGGAAGGAATGATTAGTCAAGCGTAACGTCGTAGATCACGAGCTTCTGCTCACCATCGCGAGTCTCGCCCTTGTGGACGCCGATGCACAGGACGATGTCCTTGCCGGAGAACTCGCTCAGGTCATAACGGAAGGTGGCATACTTGTCGGGACTGCCCTTGGAGCCGTCCTCGTGGATGAACTTCCAGCAGCCGTTGTCAACGGCTTCCGCGGACACGGCATTGTTCTCGTACGGGGCAAGGGCCTTGGCGGTGCCGTCCAAGGTAATGGCGGTCACGCGGAAGACGGTCGGATCCGTGGAGGAGAAGTTGCGCACGCGGAAAGCGATATGGTCGTTGGCGTCGGAAATGCTGAACTTCGAGAACCAGAAGGACTCCGGCAGCTCATAGTCGGGATCCACACCGCTGCGGGTCTTGATCGTGAAGCCTTCGCCCACGAACGGTTCGGTATCCTTGTTCACATACATGAAGCCCCACTGGGAAGCGATGTGGTTCTCGCACTCATACATCCAGGCTTTGTACTGCGGGCCCCAGTTGTCGCGGCCCCACACCTGGACACCGTCGGGCGTATAGGCGGTGAAATGGCGGTTCGGGTTGGGCATCATGGAACCGAGCTGCTCCAGCGTAAGATGCCAGCCGGGCAGGGCAGGGACCTCGGTACCGGTCAGGTGGTCGTCACCCTTTACATATTCGGGCGCGAAGGTGATATGCTTGAGCGGCACCTGGACCCAGTAGTCGCCGGTCGCCCAGCGGTAGGTACCGATGGCAATGGCGATGCGTTTGCCCACATAGGCGGAGAGGTCGTACTGGAAGTTCAGGTAATCCCCGCTGGAGAAGCCGTCGGTGTACTCTTTCAGCGCCGTCTCCGGGAGACGGACGGCTTCGGGATCGTCGGACGTCATATCCACGACCACCACACCGAAGTGCGCGGGACCCTGATGGGTACGGGCGTTCACGGTGAGATACTTGTTGGAATCGGTGATGTCCTTGATACCATAGATGTAGGTGTCCTGGAAGAACTGGTCCACGGGGTTGTCCTCCTTGTCGGCGTCATCGTTCCGGATCCGGAGAGCCATGCCTTCGCCCTGGTTTTCAATGTTGCCTTCCTGTTTCCACTGCGCAGACATGAAGGTGCAGGACCAGTCGGTCAGGCCGCCGCCGCCCCAGCCACCGCGGTATTCGTCCATAAACAGGAAAGGAGCCTGCTGCTGGATGTCGTCGAGGGACTTGCCGCGGAAGAGTTCCTTGCCGCCCATGCCGATGTCTCCGAGATCCACCTGGTGGTTTGCGAAGTCATCCTTGCCAATCTGACGGATGATGGTCATCGCACCGGTCTTCCGGAGGGTGAGCGTATAATCTTGGATGGTCAGGTCGGTGAAGGTGAACACGCCGTCGGCACCGGTAACCAGCTCCTTGGAGCCGATGGAGGCCGTGACGCCTGCGAACGGGACGTTGCCGTGGCTGGCATCCAGCACGCGGCCGGTAATCACGGCGTCCGACACTTCAAGGACCGGGTTCAACGTGACTTTCCCACCGGTGAAAAGGCCGACGGGAACGGTCATCGCCACGGTTGCGTAGCCTGTTTTCGTGAACTTCGCTACGACTGTTTTCTTAATCTTTACATCCAAAGAGTACGTACCGTCGGAGGATGTGGTCGTTGACGCGTCAGACCCTTCCACCGTGACGGAGACAGCGGCAATCCGGTCACCCCCCGTGTCGGTTACGACACCGGAGATGGTTCCCGACCCCCAGTCTTCCTGCACCGCCTCTTCATTGTCGGTGCAGGAGGGCAGCATTGCGGCGCCCGCCATGGCGAGGGCTGCAACGGCAAAAGCCTTGAGAAGAGATTTGGATTTGTTCATTGTTTTAGGATGAATGATAATTGGTTTTATTGAATGGTTGACAGATATTTCCGAGTCTGTTCCGGGCGGTAAGCCATCCGAACACGCCAGATCAGTTCCTGGGCGGATACAGCCTGGAAACGGTCCGGCAACTGCTCCAGGCAGGAAGCGGCCGCATCGGAGGACCGGTTTCCGGCGAAATCGCTCCATGCATGGACGCTGCACAGGGAGAAGGATGCCGCTCCGGAAGGCTCACGCTCTTTCATCTTGTCGGAGACTTCCTTCGGATTGCCGCCCCCGACGGATGTCGGCAGTCCTTTCCACAGGGCATACCGGGCGGTAATGACCGGGATGTCATAGCCCTGGGAATTGGTGCACCAGCGGATCTCCCCGTCTCCTCCGGTATAGGGGGAATACTGGATGACGACGATCCCTTCCAGCTGGTCGTTGGCATCCACGAAGGCCTGGTACGCTTCCATCGCCTCCTGGCTCAAGGCCCGCCAGGCGATGAGCTGCAGTACCTTGATTCGGTGCTGGCGCATGTGCACCCCCGTCCGAGCGGCAATCACTGCGAGGGAAGCGGCGCGGCGGGAGGTCTTCTGCGCGTAGGTATCGGCATAGAAATACCCTCCGCCGAAGGTCTCCATCAGGGTATTGTCGTCTCCGCAAAGGTTCACGAGGTAGGAGTAACGGTCAGGAGACAGCTCGGCGAGCGCCTGAGCGCCCAGGGTATAGCTCATCCGCACGTCACGGCGGGAGGGAAGGACATAGAAGTCCTTCTCGAAGCCGTCTCCCATGACCCACTGGTAGTTATCTCCGTCGGTGAGGACGAAGGAAATGAAATTCTTCTTGAGATGATAGTCTATGGTACGGGGATGGATGACCGGGGCGAGGGCTGTGGACTGGCGCTCCCGGGCGCCGGCGCTGGTAAGGGAGTGGTTGTAACTCCAGTCGGCGGCCAGCATCATGTGCCCGTACCGGGAGATTTTTCCCACGAATTCGTCTTCCCCGAAAGGTCCGCCTTCCCAGCCGAGAACGGGGGAATTGGGCTGGAGCCAGGTTAGGACTTCATCCATCAGCCCGCTGTTCATACCGCCGTCCACGCTGTCCCGTTCACGGCATAGATTCAACACGAACAAGTGATGGCAGATGGAGAAGTTGCGGAGTTCCGCCGTGTTTACGGGCATGAGGACCAGTGCGTCGTTCCGGCACGCATCCCGGAATTCCTCCCAGGCGTCACGGGTAGTCTTCCTGCGCGCATCGTAACGCATCGTGTAGCCGGCCTCGATGAAACGATCCTCCAGGGAGACATCCACGATGACCGCCTGGTACACGTGGGCGGCCACCGAGGCGACGACCGAACTCTCCGGGTTGGTGGCCACGTCGCAGAGGACATACCCGCCGGAAAAGAGGTCTTTCACCTGGACCGGGGCTCCGTCAAAGGGGCCGTATTCGTTGAAACAGAGTTCGAACGCCGTCTGGCGTCCCACCTCCCTGCCCAGGAAAGCCCTGGCACGGTTGTAGGAATCCGAGTTGACGTCCAGCCAGACCGCCACATCCGACCGGCCTTCCTGGAAGGCGCCGTTCACGAGGCCTGACACGGATTCGCAAAGCAGCTGGTAGGGCAGGCCGCCGTCAAATATGTCCACGCAAACCCAATAACGCTCGGGAATGCGGGAGTCCTCGGGCATGAAAAACTGTCCTTCATCTCCGATAGGATCGTGGATATCCGTGTACACGACAGCATCGGCCTTGGAGGGAGGAACCAACTCGTCTGTTCCGTTTTCCTTTGTACAAGTAACGCAAGCCGTCAGTAAACCGGCGGACACAAGCAGGTGGACTATTCTATAAACCGGACGGATCATGGTTATCGTTTCGTGTTGACTGCAAATAAAGCGGGAGACTGTTAAGAATAGGGTTAATTAACCATTATTTAAAAAATATTTTGGGTTAACCATTGAAAAATAATACCTTTGTCCGCCATGAAGATAAAAGCCATTCTTGTTATCCTTGCGTTCATCTCATGCTGGACGGCTGTCGGGCAGGGACTCCATTTCCGCGGTTCCGAATATCCCATAGAAGAACGCACAAGCATGAATATTCCCCTGCGAAAAGCATTTGCCGACTCATTGGTGATTCGTTTCGACATCGCTTTTTCCCGGGAAAGGGAAAATGGATACATTTTCAGGATAGGACGCATTCCCGATGAAAACAATATCGGGGGAATTTGCCTTTTCATGGACAGCATGGGAGAAGAGTACCAATTCAGGGTCATTTGGGAAGGGCATCGTTTCGTATCCGACATGTCTATCTCCAGATCAGACGTGGTTGAAGGCGAATGGCTGCCCGTTCGATTCGTTTTGATGCCGAAAAAGGACAGCGTTTATTTGCAGATCGGTCGGCATGGCGTGGGCGGTACCATGGACTTGCAAGGAACGGTAAACAGCATTCTTTGCCTGGGTAAGAATGAATACCGGATCGATGTACCGAGTTTCGACATGCGTAACCTGTCCGTCAAGATGGACCAGAAAGTGGCCGCATTCCCTTTGGAGGAAGACTCCGGCAATACGGCATCCAGTTCCCTGCCCGGGTACAAGGCAAAAATAAGCAACCCTGAGTGGCTGAACCGTGACAGGCTCCGATGGAAGAAGCGCTTCAGCCAAAGCAGCGCGCAGTTCCTGACCTGTGGCTATGACGAATCGCGGCACGAAATCTACCTGATTTCGCGAGATTCGCTGCATCGGATCCCTCTTGGAAAGGGGATGGAATTCCACGAAAAGACTTCGACCCCGAATCCCCTTCATACCTTCCTCGGAGCCAGTTTTCCGCAGGACGGCGGATACTACTGTTACGAAGCCTATTATGGCGACGAAGTCCCGCTGGAGTATCCCACACTGGCATTTCTGGATTCCAGCCTCACTTGGAACATCTTGTCTTCCGGACAATTCCCGACCCAACTCCATCACCATAATCTCATTTCGGACACGCTCAGGCACCGCCACTACCTGTACGGCGGTTTCGGCAACCGTCTCTACAACGGTCGTTTTTATTGCCTGGATGATTCCGGGCATTGGCATCCTGCGCCCGAACTCACCGGGGACGAAGTTTGGCCCCGCTACTTCGCTTCGGCAGGATGGGACTCGGTCTACGACAAGATTTACTTGTTCGGCGGAATGGGGAATCAAAGCGGAGATCATATCGTGGGCCGTCAATATCTATACGATTTCTTTGTCATTGACCCGGAAACCTTTGAAGCAGAAAAAGTCTGGACACTTCCCAAACAGAAGATAAACAAAGTGCCGGTAAGGAATATGGTCCTCCCCGGGGACTCGTATTTCTATACGCTCATGTATCCGGAGAGCTATACCGAAACTGAACTGCAGTTATACCGGTTCTCCCTGCAAGACGGGCAGATGTCCCTGTACGCCGATGCCATTCCCATGAATTCCGACCGGATTCTTACCAATGCGAATCTATACTATGACACGCAGTTGCAGATACTCATCGCCCTTTTGGAAGAATCCACGAATGACATCGATTCAAGAGTAACGGTCTATACGCTGTCTTTCCCCCCCTTGAAACGGAACCTCTCCACAGTGACCCGGGAACGGATTCGGAAGGGGACGGTGCTTCTATTCGCTCTCCTCCTTGTGGGGATGACGCTCTATCTGATAAAACGGAAGAACCGGCATTCCCGGAGGCTCAAAGCCAGTATTCCAGTCGCTGCGCTTCAGCCTTTGAAACCTGTTGCCAATTCCCTCTCCCTATTCGGTGTTTTTGCCGCTTATGATGCAGAAGGGAACGAAATCTCGGCCGAATTTCCGGAAAAAATACGCCAACTTCTGCTTCTGATCCTTCTGGGAATGAAAGACGGGGTCAGTTCCAAAAACCTGAGGTCGCTGCTCTGGCCGGACAAGGATGAAATGCATGCCAAAAACCTTCGGGGCGTAACCATGAATAAACTCCGGAAGGCGCTTTCCCTGATGGATGGGGTCTCGATCGAGTTTAAAGACGGTCATTTCATCCTTCAGTACCGGGAACCTTTCAGTTGTGATTATCTGAGATTCCAGCAAATACTGCAGAGCGAACAACCCGACATGGATACACTCATCCGTCTGCTTTCCCGCGGGAAATTCCTTCTGGGCGAGACAGATCCGATGTTTGATTACATGAAAGACAGCTTCGACAGGCAAGTACAACCGGTCATGCAAAGGGAAATGAAGCGCAGGGTGGGCATGAAGGAATACAACAATGCCATTCTGTGTGCCGATATCCTTTTCCTGGTAGACCCCCTGGACGATGAAGCCCTCGCCGTCAAGATCCGGGCGCTCCAACTCCTGGGGCACGAGGACGATGCCCGCACATGCTACCAGCAGTTCATTTCCAGATACAAGCGTGAATATGCAGAGGAATACGGTACCGCCTACGAAAGCCTGTCCATCTAAAGACTCCGATATGCCAACCGTGTGCGAGGGTTTTACCTGGCATATCCGACCGGATTGTTCAGCAGCGGGGTCTGCGTCTCGTCCAGACGAAGCAGTTCCTTGATGGCCTGGGTATCCATCGACATCCTGGGACGGGTGACAAGACCTGTACCTGCACAGAATAGGTTGATGTTCTCTGAAACGATGCCGGCATCCACGCCCATTACGACCTTAGCCCAAGTTTCCACTCCAGACATTTTTTCGGGCGGTATTCCCGAGCCGCAGGACTCGTAACCTACTGAAAATCAACAGTGGTATCTCCTTTGGCCCCGTGTTGCTCGATTTGTAGTACACAATATTTTATTCAGAAGTGCGTACCTTTGTCCATGCACTTCATCTCGCAGATCAGATACAACAAATCAAAATCTGTAGTACACAGACCTGAAATCCGGCAAGGCTAAGTGACTGAACAGCGGGAACCACGAACCGATAGGCTGGAAACTTGGGTTAAAAATATCCGCTCATTTCCAAATCTTTGTTACATCTATTGATTCAAATTTCATAAGCAAGGAGGACCGTCGTGAGATGCTCCTCTTTGTTTCCGTCCTCTCCAATGAAAAAGCGGTCGGCCCTTATCGAGTCGACCGCCGGCAGACGGGCCTGGGCGCCATTGCAAGCGCTGTATTTCTGCTGCAAATATAGTGATTCGCGTGGAGAAGGCTATAAGGAATGCCAATAGGGATACACCGGATCTTGGTGCAAACAGGTTGAAACACCTGCTCGTAGCACAGAATTACGACACCCAGACTATAACAAATGCACCCTTTTCTGCATAAGTGAAATCGAAATGGAGGCGATGATAATCACCATCAAATTCTGAGCAAGTCCACTTGAATACATGGTCCGCTTTCTCCCTTTCTCGTAAAAACTGAAGCCCCGTAAATGGAGAAGCCGCTGAAGACGGATTTAAACAATATACATATCTGTTAATTACTATCTTACCGAAGATGGTTTCGATTCCAGTTTTATCCGGGAAAACCTCATAATTAATGTCGTAAATAGGGTAATACCGTTCGTTATGGAGAACAAAAAACCGTATAAATTCGGGATTTGTGAGACGGTTGGGGGAAGCGATGGCATAATGGTTCAGGAAGCTCTCAAATTCCTCCCCTATCGGTGCAATGTTTATCGCCATTTTCTATATTGGTGAATTGAGTTACGCAAAGATCGCTAAAAAGGGAAAGACCGCCACCGGGAGATAAGCGCACGAATCTCACTATTGACGGGATTGGCGTTCTTCGAGAGGTTGAGCGGCGGGTTAAGGGCGACAATCAGTTCGTTCTCCATATCTTCGTAGCCCTCGTTCGGGAAGTAATAGACCAGCAGATTGTCTTTCATCCATGCAGTAAGGCGGGCTTCTTCGGCGGGGCAGAACCGGACGTGACCATTCCCCGGGTTCTTGGCATCCCGTGGTATCGGCGTGAACCCCAAGAGGACGCCGAGACTTAGCCGCAGCGTGGAGCGTCCGGCGTTGTTTCCGAAGTGCGCCCATGTGATCCGCCGCCGTAGCCCACTTGATGGACCGGCGACACCCGTATAAAGGATGTCCATTCCCCTGAACTTCACCATCTGCACGGGTAGCCCAACGTCCGGCAAACCGCGGCCCTCCCGGAAGACGACGATGTAGTTGCCAGCGGCGGTGGGTATCTCCTGCGGACTGCCAGTGACGGGGTTAAAGAGGATGAAGGTGTCCAGGTCCATACGGCTACGATAGTTCCCTCTTCAAGAACGCGGTCAGTTGCTCCATGCCGTACTGTGAGCTCATGGTCGGGCAGACGGATACCAGTTCCCATCCTTGCTTGCCCAACTTCTCGACCTCCTTCATCATGCCGTCCAGACCGGAAGGAAGGGAGCAGCTAATGTGTTTGTGTTCAAATATCTTCATGTCGGGTGTAGTTCTCATTAGTTACTTGTTGACAAAAATACGAAAACTAGAATACACCCGCAAGAAAGGACGTATCTGAATCTTTTTGCTGATTTCCATGTAAAAGAGTTTGACTTTTTAAAGATTTTTTGTATATTTATTAAAACGGGCAGTGCATAGCGTAGATATTGGCTGCTTTTAGAATAATAAGGTGAATAGGCTACGGTAATTGCCAAAATTAAAACAGCTATGACAAATGTTATTATTAGCATTGATTGGTGCTCTTGGGGCTATTGTTACCATCTACGAGCACGTTCATCGCGTTCGCAGCGAACACGAATGACGAAACGACGCCCTCTCAACCGAAGAAGAGAGGGCGTTTTCTTTTGCAAGTATCGGAGGTTTGCCCATAAACTGCCAATAGTGTAGCGTTTCTGTTTTGCCATTTCCGCCAAAAAACCGTATTTTTGAAAGATTAACCACGATACATACGATGATTACGGGAGAGATAAAGACACGTATCGACCAGATATGGGACACCTTCTGGACGGGAGGCATCACCAATTCCATTACCATCCTGGAGCAGATGACCTATCTGTTCTTCATGAAGATGCTCGACGATGCGCAGCGGACCAAGGAAGCCAACGCCAGCGTGTTCGGTGCCACCGTGCAGGACCCGACATTCAAGGAGGGCATGTGGCATAACCCTGACACCGACCGCGATGTCCCGTATAGCGACCTCCGGTGGAGCGTCTTCAAGAACATGGAGGCCGAGCAGATGTTCCGGACCGTGAGCCGTGACGTGTTCGCCTTCATCAAGAACCTGAGCGGCGGAAAGGAGTCGGCCTACAGCAAGTTCATGGCCAATGCTACCTTCCTCATCCAGTCGCCGCGCACGCTGGTCAAGGTCGTGGAAGGCATCGACGCCCTGGACATGAACAATCGGGACACGATGGGCGATGTCTATGAGTACGTCCTCGGGAAGATGGCGGCTTCAGGCAACAACGGTCAGTTCCGCACGCCCCGTCACATTATCCGGATGATGGTGGAGCTCATGGATCCGCAGTTGAAGGATACCATTTGCGATCCGGCCATGGGCTCCGCAGGCTTCATCGTGGAAAGTGCCAAGTACATCCAGTCCCATTACAAGAAAGAACTCCTCAAGAGGGAGAATGCCGACCATTACAAGAGCGGCATGCTGCACGGCTTCGACACCGACGCCACGATGCTTCGGATTGGTGCCATGAACCTGATGCTACACGGGGTCGACAATCCTGATATCGCCTACCGTGACAGCCTCTCCACCGACAATACCGACGAGAACTGCTATACCCTGTGCCTTGCCAATCCGCCCTTCACGGGGAGCCTGGACTACGAGGCTGTGAGCAAGTCCCTCCTCGCCATCACCAAGACCAAGAAGACGGAACTCCTCTTCCTGGCCCTCTTCGTGCGTATGCTCCAGACTGGCGGCCGTTGCGCTTCCATCGTTCCGGACGGCGTTCTCTTCGGAAACAGCACCGGTCACAAATCCATCCGGAAGGAACTCATCGACAAGCACCGGCTCCAGGCAGTCATTTCCATGCCTTCCGGAGTCTTCAAGCCCTACGCCGGAGTCTCCACCGCCATCCTCGTGTTCACCAAGACCGGCGCTGGCGGCACGGACAAGGTCTGGTTCTATGACATGAAGGCCGATGGTTTCTCCCTAGACGACAAGCGCGCCCCCGTCACCGAGAACGACATCCCCGACATCATTGAACGTTGGAAGAACCTGGATGCCGAAGAGAACCGTACCCGCAAGGACCAAAGCTTCCTCGTCCCCGTCGATGAAATCCGCGCCAACGACTACGACCTTTCCATCAACAAGTACAAGGAGGTCGAGAAGGTCAAGGTCGATTATGAGGACCCTGCCGTCGTGCTGGGCAGAATTCAGACACTGCAAAGGGAAATTGCAGCCGGTCTGGCTGAGTTTGAAGAGAAATACCTGTAGGCGATGAGGAAAGGGTGGACATATCGGAAGTTAGGCGACATCTGTTCCAGCGAATTAGGGAAAACATTGAACCAATCGAAGGATACAGGTCAGTTAAAGCCATACCTATGTTCTATCAATGTGCAATGGGATCACATTGACCTTTCAACAGTGAAACAGGCGCGCTTCGAGGATACCGATGATGAACGATATTCTGTAACCGCTGGAGATTTACTTGTATGTGAGGGCGGTGATATCGGACGAGCAGCTATCTGGTCGAGCTCAGAGTCAATGCTTTATCAAAATGCACTTCACCGCATTCGCTTTAATGACTCCTATTTGCCTCGTTTCTATTTGCATTATTTGCATTTCTTGAAAACTAACGGGACGCTTGATGCGCAATATGGGAAAGGAGTAACAATTAAGCATTTGGTTAAGTCTTCCCTGATGTCAATACCGGTTCCTGTTCCTCCTCTTGCCGAGCAGGAGCGAATCGTCACGGAACTGGACCTGCTGCAAGGAATCATCGACAAGCAGAAAGCGCAGCTGAAGGAACTCGACACCCTCGCCCAATCCATCTTCTACGATATGTTTGGCGACCCGGTGGAGAATGAAAAAGGATGGCGGAAAGATTCAATTAATAGTTTTGCCTCCTGTGTTGCAGGTGCGACTCCTAGTACGGCAAATAGCGAGTATTGGGACAATGGTGATATTCCATGGCTGAGTTCGGGAGAAGTTGCACAAGGTAGAATATATAAGACGGAAAAGTGCATCACGAAAAGCGGTTATGACCATGCCAGCACGAAGATGATTCCTGCTCACACTGTTCTTATTGCTCTAGCAGGCCAGGGAAAAACACGTGGCACGGTTGGCGTTGCGGAGATTCCTTTGTGCACAAACCAGTCAATCTGCTCAATTCTTTCCGACAATACTGTCGACACTGATTTCCTCTACTATCAACTCAAAATGTTGTATAGTGAATTGCGTGGTGTTTCCAATGGTGACGGTGGAAGAGGCGGGTTAAACTTAAGATTGGTCGGTGGTTTCAACGTTGTTCTACCTCCACTACCTATCCAACAATCCTTCGCCACCAAAGTCAAGGCCATCGAACGCCAGAAAGCATCCATCAACGCCTCCATCGCCGAAACCCAGAAGCTCTTCGACTACACGATGGACAAATACTTCGGATAAGCCATGCGGAACTTCGACTACATACGGGATTTGGACCTCTACACGCTGCACCGATTCTGTGCGGCGGCGGAGGAGCATCAGATTAGCGACCCGGACTACAGCGCCATGAATGCGAGAAAGGCGCTGGAGCATATCGCCCGGGCGCTGTATGAGATGAAGCATATCCCGGTGTCGGACCGCACGTCATTGTTCGAACTGGTGGACGGTGAACCTTTCCGGTCGTTCATCAATGACGAGAAGGTGATGATGGCCGTTCATTACGTCCGGAAAGTCGGCAGCAGCGCGGCTCATACCGGTAGCGTGACCAAACGGGAGGCTTTCTTCTGCCTCCTGAACATCTACAACGTCGTCGGTGCCATTCTTCTGAAGCTTAAAATGGTCGATGAGGTTAAGCCCTTCGACAAATCACTCGTCCCCGGCTCGGTCCAGGTTCCCGTCGCAGTACCGTCCAGCGTGGAAGTCAAGCCGACAGATACTATTGTCACGGCCGCCGCCGCGGAGGCGGTGACATCAACAGCGCCGGTGGAAGAAATCGCCTCCGACATTTCCGAGGCTGAAACCAGGAAGATGTATATCGACCTGATGCTACGGGAAGCGGGATGGCCGGTTATGGAGCAGGAAGGTGTCGTTCAGCCGCTGCGGGCATGCATCGAGATAGAACTGCAAGGGATGCCGAGTTCCAGCGGGACCGGCTATGCGGATTATGTCCTCTTCGGCGGGGACGGCCGACCGCTGGCAGTTATCGAGGCGAAGAAGACGTCGGTTTCTCCCAGCAAGGGAAAGCATCAGGCCGAACTCTATGCCGATTGCCTGAAGGATCAATACGGCGTCCGCCCGGTCATCTATTACTCCAACGGCTTCGAGACCTGGATCATCGACGGCCTGGGCTATCCTTCCCGGCAGCTCTTTGGTTTCCATACGGCCAAGGACCTCGAGCGTCTTATCCAGCAGCGAGGGCGGAAGGATATCACCGACTTCACCGTCAAGGATAGCATCTCCGACCGCCACTACCAGAAGATGGCCATCAAGGCGGTCTGCGAGCATTATAACAAGAAGCATCGCAAGGCCCTCCTGGTTATGGCGACAGGAACGGGCAAGACGAGGGTGTCCATCTCTCTCGTGGATGTGCTGATGCGGAACGGCTGGGTGAAGAACGTCCTTTTCCTCGCCGACCGGACCAGCCTCGTGAATCAGGCCAAGAAGAACTTTGTCAAGCTGCTTCCCAATACCACGACCTGTGCCCTGAATGAGAACGGTGGAGACAAGGACCTGGGAGCCCGGATAGTCTTCAGTACCTACCAGACGATGATCAACTACATCGACACGGAGGACAAGCCTTTCTCCGTGGGACGGTTCGACCTGATCATCATCGACGAGGCTCACCGGTCCATATTCGGCAAGTACGGAGCCATCTTCCACTATTTCGACGCCATGCTCATCGGCCTGACCGCTACGCCGCGGGACGAGGTTGACCGGAGCACCTACGACATCTTCGAGATGGAGCAGGGCGAGCCCAACTACGCCTATGAACTGGACGACGCCGTGGCTGACGGATACCTGGTCAACTATCATGGATTCAAGCGGGGCAGCATGATTCTCAAGGAGGGCATCAAGTACAACAGCCTGACCGAGGAGGAGAAGAAGCAGATGGAGATGGTCTGGGAGTATGAGGCCGCCCGCAAGGCGTTGGACCCGCGCTCCGGGGATTATCACCGAGACATCGCAGGAGACGAGATATTCAGCTATATCTTCAACGAGGACACCGTGGACGCCGTCTTGCAGGACCTGATGGAGAACGGCTTGAAGGTCCAGAGCGGGGAACGTATCGGCAAGTCCATCATCTTCGCCTACAACCACCGCCATGCCGAGCTCATCGTCCAGCGGTTCGGCGTACTCTATCCCGAATATGGGCCGGGGTTCTGCGTCCTTATCGACAACTACGTCACCTATGCGCAGGACCTCATCGACAAGTTCGAAATCCGGGATGAGGAGCCGCAGATAGCCGTCAGTGTGGACATGCTGGATACGGGCATCGACGTACCGGACATTCTGAACCTGGTCTTCTTCAAGGTCGTCAAGAGTAAAATCAAGTTCTGGCAGATGATTGGCCGTGGCACCCGACTGAGTCCCGGTATCTTCGGCGGAAAGGATAAGGAGTGTTTCTATATCTTCGACTGGTGCCGGAATTTCGAGTATTTCGAGCAGAATCCCAACGGTCAGGAGGCGATGAGCGTACAATCCCTGACGGAGCGGCTCTTCGGGCTTCGTGTGGACATCGCCTTCCAACTCCAGCATCAGAAGTGGCAGGAGGATGACTATGCCCGAGGACTGCACGACGAGCTGAAGCAGGGACTGCGCGAACAGGTCATGACCCTTTCCGACAGCCATATCTCCGTCCGTGAAAAATGGGCTTCAGTCAGTCATTTCAAGGAGGAGGACGCATGGGTCTATATCTCCGACGTGGATGTTCTGACCTTGAAAACGGACATCGCCCCGCTCCTTCCCAAGAATACCCTGGACGAGAGTGCCAAGAAGTTCGATGTCCTGGCGCTGACCATCGAGCTGAGCCTCCTGAACAGCGAGGTGAAGGCCGACAAGTGCATCCAGCGGGTGCAGACTGTCGCCGAGAAACTGTTGGAGAAGGCGACGTTACCACAGGTGCAGGCGAAGATTCCGGTCTTGAAGGAAGTCTTGTCACCGGTTGCATGGGAGAACGTGTCCCTGGAGTGGCTGGAAAAGGTCCGTCTTTCGCTCCGGGACCTGATGAAGTTCCTCGTTGGTGACAAGGGCCAATGGTTCATCGTGGATATCGAGGACGTTATCACCTACGACGGCGAGAGTACCGGCGTCACGACCCGGATGTCCTATAAGCAGCGAGTACTCGACTTCCTGGCCGCAAACCGCAATCTGCCCGTTTTGGAGAAGATCTATAATCTGGAGAAACTGGACCCTGCCGACTTCCGTGAGCTGGAAAGGATTCTCTGGGCGGAATTAGGCAGCAAGGAGGATTACGAGAAGTTCACCGCCGGGATGACATGCGGTCCGAACGTCGCCATCTTCATCCGCTCCCTCATCGGCGTTGACCGCAAGCGCGCCATGCTCCGGTTCGGTGATTTCATTTCCGGCGCATCCCTGAACGCCGAGCAGGAGGAGTTTCTGGCGACCATCGTCTCCTATGTCTGCGAGAACGGTGACATCACATCACAGGACCTCATCAACGTGGAACCCTTCAGCGAGGTCGACTGGGTTGGTGTCTTTGGCGCCCAGACGCAGGGGGTCGGCAAGTTCGTGGGGTATATCCACGATATTGTTGTCGCCTAAAAGCTGAGAACCAGGCCGAATTCATTTCGCCCGGGAATCACACAATCACGATTCCTGGGTGTAAACGGGGTGTCTTATTCCACACACCCCTAACACGATTACTCCACCACGCTGATAATCAATACTCTAAATATGTGGTCGGCTATGTGTCTCTATCCGGCATCACACCCCACTTCACACCCCATAGACGGCCGAGGAAAATAAAGAGACAAGGTAATTCTATGCCTTGTCTCGACCGCCGACTAGTAATCCTTAATGTTCAGATCTATGTCGTAGGTCTTCTTCAGGTAACCGATTAAGCCCTGATAACTCTTTTTCTTCAGATATTTCCTCGCACATATCTCACCGAGTTCATGAAGCGGCCATTCCAACGTCTCACCCTTGAAGTCCTGTAATGGGCGTCCAAGTTCAAGCTCCAGATCGTGAACATCGTCGGCATAACGCTTCTGGTTACCGGTGACAGTGCGCGGATACTTCACCCGGACCGTAAGCGCCGTGTTCGTGATGTCGATGGTGATGCGCTGAATCTTCTCGCCGGCGTACTTCTCGTTTATCATCTTCCAGAAGGTCGTAAACGAGGATATCGGCGCGTAGAAAACGTTTCCCATCGGTATCAGCGGCGCGACAACCGGGGTAATCTTCGCTGTCGGCCCCCACTTGAGACTGAAGTACGGTGTCTCCAGCCCGGAAAGGAGGGCCTCGTCATGCTCGCCTATGAACTGTTCCCCACAGGCGAGGCAATAATCTGTAGTTAGATACCTTTCAATGGAGAACTCGCAGTTGTCGTCGTCAAGCACCTTGAAGTATTTCACGACGGCGACACGGTTCCCCATATAGGCGTGGTCGATGAGGAGTTGCATCATTGCGACGACGTCCTCCTCCGGCAACGAGCAATCAATCTTGCCCATTGAAAAATGAAAGTAATGCTTAAATGCCATATCTTTAACGATTTAGTTAAGTCTTTCTATCTTGACGCCGTTCTTTGCGAGGTGGTCATCCTTCTTGGCGACATAGTTGATGGAGCCGATTGGAACTCCACTAAGCTTCGAAACGGCATCATAGGACCGGACCGTATTTTGAGTACCGGAAGTATCGGTCACACGGAATAAAACCCATGCGGCGATACCCCGACCACCGCGATTCCCGTTATAGCCGCATTCATAGGAATTGAAGTAGGCGATATAGTAGGTCTCGTATTCCTTGAGGCGTTGTTTCAGCCTCTCGGGGTCGGTGTCAAATACAGGGAAGGAGTAGCGTTTCCACTCTTTCAAGGGGATGTTTTTCCGAGCATTGGCGATCTTGGGGCCGGCGTAATCGGATGACGGACTGTCCCATTGTCCTTCACGCCCCTTCGGCTTCTCGGTCGCTCCAATATACGACCAATCGGTTTCGGATGGTACCGCCTCGCTTTTATTCGTGTAGCGGTAAATCTCACCACTCAGGAGCGGCATTGCGGGGAGGTAACTGTCATGCGTTTGCGGCAGACATAGTGGTAGGTTACTTTCCATGGCGCACCTCCCGCTTTATGACCAGCGTGACGCCCATCGCCGCCAATCGCTTGCTCAGGGACTGGTAGGCATCTGCGCGTTTACGTGGTCGTGGCAATATCTCCTGAAGCTCAGTCAGGGTTGTCTCAATCACCTTTCCGGCAACCAGCTCTCCGTACCGACCAGCGACTATTTGGATTTCGGGGTCGGCATGTTGGGCGATGTCGGGGAGGGCAGCTTCTTTTTCCGCAGGTGAAGCAAGCTGGATATCCTGCTGCCCTCCGGTCTCATCTCGATGGCCGAAGAGCGCGCTAATTAAGTTCCTTATCATAATTTGAAAATTTTTAATTATTTGGACGTCGGAAGAGTATATACACGTCCTCTGTCCAAGGTTAAGGAAACAAGGCCATCGGAAGAGCGAATCGATATATTACAAAAAGGGTAGGCCCTAAGACCTACCATAAATAATTAAGTGTACGATTTTTGTGCATTTTTTTCAAACGGATATAATAGTAGTAGTTATACAATAACTACACATAATGCTTTTTGATGATTGATAAGAGATGAAAAGAAAAGAACGCTCCTATAGAGAGGAGCGTCCTTCCACCCCTGCGGGGTGAAACTTACTGAAATCCGGTTGCCAGTTTCGGAAAGGGAAATCGTCATTAGTGAACCATTGGAACTTATTGGTCTCTTCCCGGGCCTCCGGCAAATCCCAATCTGAAACCGTGATGCCATATGGTGACGGCGAAAATGTCCAGTCGCCGACACTGGGAACGGTATACAAGACGGACGGATTGCTTACGGTCGGGGCGGTAGCGAAGACGGGCTCTGCGGCAGGTTCGATGTACTTGTCGACCCAGTCCTGCAACTTGCTTAACGACATCTTCAGTCCTGCTTCTTCGAGTATTACACGGTTCTTTCTCAGGGATAGGGTCCGGTCATAGATTTCTTTGAAGAGTTCAATTTCACTTGCCTTCGCTTTCCGTTTCATCTCGCGCTGCTCACGGTATGTCAACGGGGCGTCCGGACGTGTATCAATGTAATTCTCGTGGCAGTACCGGTAGATCGTGGTCAGTGAGACATCCAGGTTCTCGGCATTCTCGGCAGCGCTCTTGCTCCGGTCATAAACCCTGTCAAGTTCGGTCCAGCGGATTCTCTTGGCTATCGTGCTCAAGAATCCGCGGTCAGTCCTCATACCCGGCATGACGATGAATTTGGGCCGGTTTTCCTTCCAATACTTAATCTCCCAGTCGCAGTATGCCAGGAGTTGTTCTCGTGACATCGCCATCGCCCTTTTCACCTTTCTTACCAGGGTGTCCAAGGTGATGACGTGGTCGCTGTTGTCCATGAAGCGAACGAAATCGACATACATATTGAACAGGAGCGTGTTGGCGTCAATATCCGGATACATCAGACGGCGCAGGCAGGCATTCTTGAACAGTTTTCTACGCCGGTTCTGCCCGTCCACCAGCCTTTCCCGATAGTACCAGAGTTGCAAGTACCCCTCGTCCGTAAGCTGGTAGGTCCCGTTCCATTCACCCGGTCGCTCCGTTCTGTAGACATAAGGATACTGCCAGGAATGGAAGTGCATGAATACGTCGTAACCCTGCGTCCCCATCTCCTTCAGCAATTCCTCGTCAAAGACCACCGCATCCTCATCACCGGCGTATCCCTGAGATTGTGGCGGAGACGGCGGATCATAGGACTGCGAGAAATCAGCGGCCGTGTAGATGTAGTAGCTCGTGTAGGTCTCGTTGTTCCCGTAGACGCCGTTCATGTACTGGGACGGCCGTTTCCCGCAGTCATCTTCCATAGGTTCCGCCGTATCAATGACAATCTGGTCCGTTATCGCCGTGGAAATCCGGATAAACTCGTCACGGCCGTAAATCTGGTCCAAAACGTAAACCATCCTGAACCGCCTCGAAACCACGCCTCCCTTATCCGCACCGTCCGAGTAGCTCATATAGACGCAGGTGGGCGGATAGGTAAGGGTGAGCAGGTAATCCATGACATTGGCGTAGCGCGTATAATCCACATCAACGTATACGGCCTGTGATCCATAGAAGAACTGGTCCGACTTGAAGGATAGTTTCATCGCGCCCTTGTTCGGCCCATTCCGATATACCGGATAGGACTGGAAATGCTTGCCGGTCGATGTCGTTACCCAATACTTCTGGTTGACATCGAAGGCGAAAATGTTGCAGAAGGCGTGTCCGGTCGTCGCATACTGAAGGAACTCGTCCACAGTCACGGACCTCGGATAGAACGCCATCTTGTTCATGCCGATTGCGTCAGCGCCGGCTTTGCTCAGGCAGGCGGTGGCATCGGACTTCTTTTGATAACCTTCCAGGCTAATGCTCGTCTGGAATCTAAAAGTAGAATCTTGCATCATAGTCAGCACAATGATTTAAATAATTGTTAAATAATGATATCCGTTGGCCGATATGTCTTGAGGAACAGCATCTCACCGTTCTTGAGAGCCCGGTTGAAGTTGCTGTGCCCCATCTTGATTTTGGCCTCCTTGCGGTTCTCGTATACTTCGCCGCTTGGGACATGTTTAATTCGACTTGTTTCCATATTCTATCAGATTTAGATTTAGTCTTCATCTCATTATTCTAGGGTTTCAGCCGAAGGTTTACGCAGAAAGTAGTATTACAGCGGAGCGCGCGGCAGGGACGAAAGAAAAAGCCCATCATCATCACGACGTGGGCTATACGGGAGAGGTTTGGTACCAGGAGGGTCCGCGCAGAAACGGCGGTAAGCAAGTCAGAGCGGTACCAGGTAAGAGTCTCTTCCTATTATAAGGTTTTGATTATCAGGTAGTTATACTGTTTCGAACAAACACCAAAATGCAAGACGTCTCAAAGACCCTTAAACTCTTATAAGTAGTTATAAATCAATAAGTTAGATATCTGGATAGACAACCGTGAGACCGATGGGCGCGAAGAGCGTTACCATCAGGAAAGGTCTCCGGTGGACTGGTTCCGCTCGCCGCAACTCATGATTGCCCTGGCGACGGTCCAAGTCCTGTCGTATCCAATGCCAAGACGCTGTTTAGTGATGCTGCCCGAAGGAATAGGGGCGGCCCCAGCGTCTTTTTTTTTGACCCCCTATGACTTGACCGAAACCCTTATTATATATAGAAACACTTAATTATCAATTATTTACACTTTAACACTATCACATTATGAAATTCATCAAAGTTATGACTGTGGCCATCGACATTCTTTTGGCCATCACTCTGGGCATGGAGATCAAGGACAGACTCGACGCCCGCAAAAAGAACATGTCCAACGACAACGACCTCGTCGACGAACCGGAGCCCGTAACAACCGAATAGAATGGCCCAGAAGGATGTCGACGACTTCATCAACATCGTGATCTACGTGGCCGAGATGGTGGGGAGCATCGCCAAGAACGCGAAGAAGCTCCTTACCATCTTCCGCCGTAGGTCCCGCAAAATCAAGAAACAATCATTAGAAACAGAATAGAACAAATGGAAAACAACCAATTCAACGGGTCGCTCTACCCCGTCATGGTCGAATCCCAAGAAGGGACCGTCCAGATGGGTGAGCAGCAAAACCCGTTCATCCTGGGGAACAGCATCCCGCTCGAACTCCCCGAACTGCAAGACAAGTACTGCACGCCGGTCTTCTCGAAGGACAACGTCGAGACCATCAGCCATGCAGACTTTGCTACCACCGCGCTTGAGGCGGTCCAGACCTTCTTTCACGGTCAGACCGTCAAGGCGCCCGTAATCCGATGCTCACATGAGATGAAATTAAGAACGAAGACCGGTACAGGTAAACTCGTAGAAAACCTGATGCCGGAAGACGAGAGCTCATATATGCAGCGGATGATGTTTATGATCGAGATTCCCAGCATCCAGCGCGTAGTCAACGACAACCTCCTTAACCTGCAAGTGGTGGGGGTCCGGAGCTACGCAGAGACCAATCTGCTGGGCTTATCAACGCAACAACAACGCTTCCGCCTCGGAATCGGCTTCGTCAACACCGTTTGCACGAACCTTTTACTCCGGACGGACGGCGTGAACTTATCCATCAAGGTGACCAACCTGACGGACCTCTACCGGTATTGCCTGGAGGTCTTCAGTCGCTACGACCATCAGCGTCACCTCGAAGACATGGAACGACTGGGCCAGACCACCATAGACGTTCCTCTTTTCGCCCGTTTCCTTGGGAGAGCCCGCATGGCTTCCCAGATGCCGGCGGCTATGAAGAGGGAACTCGGTCTGCCAGAGTTTCTACTGCCCGAATCGCAAATCAACTCGATGGTGCGCGATTACTACACCGACGAGAACTTCGCCGGAAATGGACAGGATATCACAGCTTGGCAGTTCTACCAGCTGATGACGAACTACAGGAACAACTACATCGATGTGGCCATGGAACGCTGCATAAATGCGTTCGATGTCGCACAGGGTATCGCCCGTGCGGTCAACCATGAAGACGACACCTGGAGCTGGTTCATCAGCTAGTGGCGCAACGCCAAGATACCACGTGAAGAACGGGGGCATCAGACTTAGATCTGGTGCCCCCTTTTTCGTTTATGACAATCCCAAAAACACCAATACAACATGCTGTATTACGATTTTCAGAACTATGCCGGCTTTCAGGAAAAGTTCGGCATCACCCGTCACGACAATGGCCAGAAGTCGAGACGTAACAAGATTCTTCTGGCCTTCATTAAACAACCCCAGCTGCTGCGCGACGCCGTAGCCACCGGGGACTGCACACTCATCAACATCCCGGACATGGCCACGCTCAAGCAGGTCGTCTGGGAACAACTCACCCTCTCCGGGATGAACGACATGGACCTCTGCTACCGTGTCGAGGTCATGGACAAAGTGCTCTATTCCCGGAAATACGAAACCGACCTCATGAAAGGCGTTTGCGAGGACTCCGACTGCCGCGCCATCCGCTATATCAACCATGAGCTTGAGGGTCGGGTTTACAAGAAGAAGGCCGGCCGTCTCCTGAATGAGATAATCCTGGAGACCGAATATGGCCAGTCCCTCCCCGAGTCCGTCCGCCTATGGATCTGCGAGGAATTCTGCCAAGACTGGGAGACATTCACCCGCGGGCTTCTTCCGCAGGATACCGTTCTCCGCGTCAACAAGGAGTTCAAGAAGATTTACACCTCATCCGAATTTGACGGATATGCCGGGTCCTGCATGATGGACCGCGGTCTGGAAAACTTCTACCGTGACGCCGTGGATGCCTCTGCCGCCTACCTGGAAAACAGCAACGGCAAGGTGGTCGCCCGGTGCATCATCTTCAACAAGGTCTATGATGCCGATGAACCGGGTAAAACCTGGCGTCTGGCGGAAAGACAGTATTCAACCGAAGGCTCCGAAATCCTGAAGCGGTGCCTGGTGGACGCTCTCATCAAAGGCGGCTTCATCGACGGGTACAAGAAACCTGGAGTTGACTGCCACGCCATCAATGCCTATGTAGATAACGATGGGAATTCTCTCGGCAACAAGGATTTCTACATAGACTGCGACTTGGACGGGGACGATGCGCTCTCCTACCAGGACTCGTTCATCTACTATGAACAGGACAAGCGTGTGGCCAGGAATTACAGCTCCGAGAGCTACGACTACTGCCTGGACACGACCGACGGTTCCCTTTGGGGTTCCGAAGATGACGATGACGAAACTGAGTATGACAGCTGGCATGATGAGGATGTCTATTGCGACGTCGTAACCGTATACTACCAGGGTCGCGAATACACCTGCTCGGAAGATGACCTTTCGGAATTCGAGTGGATTGATTCTGAAGATGCCTATATCCACCGTGATGAGTGCTTCGAATGTCCCATCTGCCACCATTGGGAACTGAAGGGAAATGCCGTTCACTCTGACCTCTGCCGGATGGACTTCTGCTGTGAAGATTGCCGGGAGCAGGCCGAGAACAACTACAAGGAAACCAACTGGACCTATTCCCACTACGATAGAATCTACGTGGAATCCGTCACCGACATCCGGGTCTACAACGCCTGGCAGGAAGACACTGGCGCCTATGTCGAGCAGAACATCCTCGCCGATACGCTCATCCGTGAAATCCTTGCCGGTCGGATGTTCTACGTTGCCGGCCAATACTGCGACCGTCGTGCCTACTAAGTCAAACAATCAAACACATCTAATTATGGACTTTACTTTACTCAAGCAAATCTACGCGGCACACTCCCTCTCCGGAAAGGAAGGCAAGCGCCGCAAGGTCGTCAGGGATTACGTCAGGAAGAACATCCCCGACTGCACCATGTTCACCGACCCCGCGGGCAACCTCTTCATCACCCGCGGTCAATCGGACACCTACCCCTGTGTCGCCGCCCACCTCGATATGGTATGCGACACGCGTAGCAGGGACTTCAACACCTACGAGACTGACGAGATTCTCTTCGGTTTCAGCCTCAAGAACCGGCGGCAGGAATCCGCCGGTATGGACGACGGCAACGGTATCTTCGCCGCCATCCTCATGCTCGAAAGATTCCCCGTCATGAAGGTCGCGCTCTTTACCCGTGAGGAAGTCGGGGCACAGGGCGCTTCCGAATGTGACCTCTCCTGGTTCGATGACTGCCGTTTTGTGATCGAGCCGGACCGCAAGGGAGGAACCGACATCATTACGGACAACGGCTGGACCACCCTCTGCTCGGACGAGTTTCTCCGTGCCACCGGGTATGAAGCCTACGGATACAAGCCCACGTCCGGCCTTCTCACAGATGTCTTCTGTCTCAAGGAGCGCGGCCTCGCCGTTAGTGCGATCAATCTCAGCATAGGCTATATGAATCACCACCATGATACCGAGGTTACCGTCAAGGCCGACCTAGTCCGTGGCATCGAATTCATCGCCCACGTCATCGAGACCTGTACGGAAGTCTACTCTCACACTTCGGAGGACGACTATGGATGGGGGCGATATGGCCATGTGCGCGACTATGACCTGTACGACTGGATTGAGGATTACCTTCTCTACTATCCGGACGCGACTGACGAGGACATCGTGGCTGAGTTCGCCGACTGTACCAGGATGGACCCCTCCGAGATAGCCGCCATCGCTCAGGAAATCCGGAATATCTACTACATCGACCAGCCTGAGGAGGACAAGATATGAGAGAATCCGTCATCTGTCAGCCATGGAATCCGAAGGAAACCTGGCAACTAATCAAGGCCGCCGCGAAACTCATCTGGGAATACGTGAAAAGTGAGTGGACGGTCATCCATTAAGCCAAAACTGTATTCCGCCCGTCACGCCGATTATTCTCGCTACGATATCGGGACTTCGGCGTGGCGGGTTTTATCAAAGATTATTATGTCTACAACTGCAATCATTTACGCCCGTGTCTCGTCGTCCGGCTCGCAAGAACAACGTCAGAACACGGAGCGTCAAGTAAAATCACTCCTCCAGTATGCCGAAACCTGTGACATCCAGGTGGAACGCATCTTTGAGGAACACATTAGCGGGGCGAAGCGTAATTCCGAGCGATTAGGGCTCCAAGAATGCCTCGCCTATGCAAAGGATAACCACATCGGCGTTATCCTCTTCAGCGAACTATCCCGTGCTGGCCGTCAGATATGGGAGGTTCTCGAAACGGTCAAGTACTGCGTTGACAACAGAATCGACATGTTCTTCCAGAAGGAGGGCCTCCGGCTCTTCGACGGGGAGAAGGTCAACGGGGTCATGGCCATCTACATCAGCTGCCTCAGTTTCTGCGCGGAAAAGGAACGTGAGAACATTGCCTTCCGCCTCAACCAGGGACGGCAGCTTGCAATCGAAAAGGGTGTGCGTATGGGCCGGCCTCACGGGAGCATCAAGACCCTCGACCAATTGGCTACCGAATACGCCTCTGTCATCAAATGCCTGAAGCGCGGTCAATCGGTACGGAACACTGCCAAGATCTGCGGTGTCTCGACCAGCACCGTGCAGAGGGTAAAGAAAGCATTTAACCTTTAATATCTCACAAAATGGAATTTCTCAACAAAATCGAAATTCGTGGCATCGTCGGCAACAGCTCTATCCAGAAAGTCGCCGCCACCCGCCTATGCCGCTTCTCCGTCGTCACCGAACTTGCCTACAAGGGGAACGACGGCACCAACATCATCGAATCCACCTGGTTCAGCTGCCAAATTTACGAGGGGCCGGGCATCTGCAATCTCGACACCATCACCCGCGGAGCCATCGTCCACGTCACCGGTCGGCTCAAGTGCAACCGGTATATCGACGCCAACGGCAACGATCGCGTCCAGTACGAAATCGTCGCCCGGAAACTCGAAGTCGTAAAGGAGGACCGGGTATGATTAAGCGCGGATCTAAAATAAGGGTCGTAAAGATGGACACTGCCGGCGGAATGGACTGGCAGGCAAAGCGGCTCGAAGGAAAAGTCTTCACCGTACGCTTCATAGACTCCGCCGGACAGATTCACCTGGAAGAAACCGGGATCGCACTCCTCCCCAGTGTCGATGAATATGAAGTCGTCGGATGAGTGCTATATACGAGAAAAAGAGGCTCAAAAAGGCCTCTTTTTCTTTTCGTAATTATCGGCTTCTTATTCAGCGTAGACGGGTCGAACCGAGAAACCGCAGTATCGAGAGTTTATAATAGTCGAATTGTCGGAACTGAAGCCCCAGTAGTCTGCGTAACTCGGATCGTATCCGAGGGCGGAAGTCCAGTAACAACCACACGTCCCCAATTTCAAGCGGCCAGCATGGGTATAGCCGCCGGCAGCGGGAAGGAAGATTATCTTGCCGCTTCCAATACCATAAACGTTACACCCTTTAATCCCTTCATTCGTCGTCAACTCCCACAGGCAGAGATTCTCTAATTCTCTCCACTCTTCAGAAGTGGGAATGCGCCAGGAACCTCCCCAATTAGCACGAGCCACATCGTCTTCCGCGTCCAAAATGGACTTTCCGTCGGGTTCACCTTCGCCATCCCAATAATCAGCCTTATCTGCCGGGCAATACTTTGTCAACTTCTTTTCGTCCCCATTACACCACTCGTAGTTACTCCAATTGAAATACGTTTTTTTCTGAGTCTCTCCCCATGCAAAGTAGTCTCCATACTCCCCTGGCTTTGAGGCACCGATATTGTATGCCGCCCACTTCACGGAAGTACCCATATCAACAGGACCGCTGGTGGCAAGCGTAAACTCATCTTTCTCCCTATAATTGTTAATCGGATATATATTTGAAGAGAAATTTGCCCAGTTGGACATCGCTCTGTAGATGTCAATCAAATTCGACGGAACAAAGATTCCCTTCACGGAAGCAAATGTCCCGGACAGGACAGACACAGGCGAAGTTGAAGGAAGAATGATGCAGGTAATGCCGGAGAAACAATAATTACCCAGAGATGTGACGCTGGAAGGAAGCGCAAGTTTCCACATTTTTACACCAGAGAAAGCATAATCTCCGATTGAAGTAACTCCAGTGGGAATGGAGACTAATTCCAGCGAAGTGCAATTCGCAAAACAGTATGCCGGAATCAATTCCAAAGTTTCGGGTATTACAACCTCCGTAAGAGACGAACATCCCGAGAAAGCATACTGATCGAGGGACTTCAGTTGCGACGGAAGGTCAATGGAACCGAGTGATCTACAATACTGGAATGCACGATTTCCGATTGATTCCACACTCGAAGGAATATCGACCGAGACAAGTGAAGTGCAGTTCTGGAAAGCAATGTTAGCAATAGAGGTTACTCCCGAAGGAAGATCGACGGCGGTGAGCGAAGAACAGCCAGAGAATGCAGATTGGCCAATCTTTGTCACGTTCGAAGGAATATCAATCGAAACCAGTGAAGAACAGTCCCGGAAAGTGTAGCTTCCAATGGCCATAATACTCGAAGGAAGATCTATGGACTCAAGCGAGGAACAACCATCGAATGCTTCGGATCCAAGGTCGTTGATATTCTCCGGTACTGTAATGGAAACGAGTTTATTACAACCTTGGAAGACACCATTAAGACTATGAACATTCTTAAAGTAACGAATCTCATCGAAACTTACAACACCCTTCCAGTCGGTAAACAGCCCGTAAAACGTCGTCGCCGCTTCTGCTTCCTCAATAGACACCTCACCATCACCATCGGTATCAAACTTAGCCACGCAGGCATACTTGGCAGCTGGATCCGCGAATACGATATTCCCGGTTACAGGCTCCCCACCTTCTTTATCCTTGTAAACTAAATCTTCATCGGCATCGGCCAGCGAACCGAAGATACCTCGCTTTATGGTCTTGGAGCCAGAGGATTTGAGAGTGGCATACTGGGTCTCGGTGTTGAAGGTCATCTTGAAACCGTTGGAGAGGGTGCCGGGGAGGACGACGATGTAGTACCATTTGCCCGTCTCAAAAGTGCCCCCATTAGGCGCAGTGAGAGTTATGCTCTTCTGGCCGTCGACGATTTCCTGAACAGCCGGGACACCATCGACAAAGGCAATCTTCACCTTGCCAGCTATGTTCTCATCGTTCTGGCCTTGAAAAACGACGTCTTTGACACCTTCCTGGGTAAGGGAGAAGCGGATGCCGCCGGTAACGTTGTAAAAGGCGAGATCGAAGCTGTTGGATTGCGCTAGGGTGATGTGTGTCCCTTTGGCGAAACTCCCGGCACGGCCCGTCTGTTCGGCGGGGAGGGTGGTCGTGACAGATGCGCCGTCCGAGGTTGCATCGGCTCGATATGGATACAGACCCCACAGCGTATTGCTGCCGGAAGCCCCCTCATTGATTCCGACTACAACGTTCAGGGTACCGGAGAAATCCGTTATCGTCGCATTCTCCGTGTTCTGCGACAGGAAACGGCTTCCGGTTCCGCGGAAAAACACCTTGATTTCATCTGCAGGCTCCCAATAGACCTGGGTGCCGCCGTCGATTAACGTGGTCCGGGTTTCGGTAGCGCCTTCCTGATATGCACGGATAGTGATAGTTTCGCCTCCAAGTTCGGAGTGGTCGACCTCATTGCGCGAACAGGAGAAAAGGGCAACGGTCGCCAGTGTAAGAAGTAAGTAATTGTATTTCATATTAATCCCAGTCTTCATAACCAATATCCTCGTTCCCGCCGGGAAGAGGGCTGCCACAGAGTGCATTTTCAAGAACCAACGGCACAATGCGGGTTGCCGGTGGAAGATACTCTTTATATCCTTCCTGATTCATAAAGACGAATAGAATTATGCGGTTTGGATTTGTAAAGATAGATATTCTTCACCGAAAATACAAAACAACCACCTCATCTGTACCCCACCTTAGCACATCGACGGTCTACCTTCACCGCCGATATGACAACCTACTACTGCCCGAACATGGAAGATGCGCTCCGCCGTGCCAAGAAAGCGGGGCGAGAGCCGGGTTGTTACTTCGGCGGTTTTACCCTGAAGAGCGGCCGACGGGGATTTGCTGTGTATCGTGACGGGAAGGTAGTGGCGCAATATACGGCGATGGGACGGCAGTTATGATTCGGCGGTATCACATTACGGGCCGGGAAGAAAGGGTTTGCAATCTATCGGGAAGGGGAAGGTGATTGAGCAGTATACGGCGATGAGACCAAGAGTAAAATAGGAGAAAAAAAAGAAGCCGCTCCACCCAATCCATTCTCGGGGCGGACTTCAATACGGCTTCTCCTCGGCTTATAGGTCCAGCGCGTACAACCCATTCCAACATGAGTGGAGAGCGACGCGATGAACCGGCGTGGATGTTTGGTTGTCGTCCTTCTCCAGGTCCGACCATCCGCGCTGTTTTATGAGCCGACAATAATATGTAAGTGTCTCTCTATTAAGGTTTTAGCCAATTCTTAGACGGCGATTATTGAATTAATTGTTTTTCCCCTATTTTACACTAAAACAATGATAGATTTTATAATTAACTGATTATCATTGTATTAGTTTGACTTTTCCGACTCTCACCTACCGCACAAGAGACAGCTTCGAAAGAGGTTGTCTCTTTTTTTTGATTGGATAATATGCGGTAATTATTCAATGCTTTATGCTATATTTGTTCTTGGTTTAAGTACTGTAGTATGAAGAAGGTCCTTTCCAGCATATTATTCATGCTGTGCCTGGGGTTGTCCTCCCGGGCGCAGGTATTCATCTTCAATGACAATATCTTTCAGGAGCGGATGGGTGAGATCAAGGCCATGATCGTGGATTCCCTCACGAATGAGCCGGTCCCGTTCGCTTCGGTATATGTGATTCCGTCCAGGGATACGACGATCACCAATTTCACGCTTTCCGACGCCAAGGGCGAGGCCAAACTGGACGAGGTCCCCTTCGGCAGCTATGTGTTCCATGTGGAGATGATGGGCTACAAGCCTTTTGTGAAAGAGCGGTATTTCCGGGACAGCCACGTTGACATGGGCACCATCCGGCTGCAGGAAGACCTGCAGTTCCTGCAGGCGGCAACGATTACGGACGTGGGCAATCCCATCATTATCAAGAAGGATACGGTGGAATTCAACGCTTCGTCCTTCCGGGTCGGGGCCAATGCCATGCTGAAGGACCTGCTTCTGCGGATGCCGGGCATGGAGATTACCGAAGACGGGAAGGTCAAGTTCAACGGCAAAGAGATCGACAAGATCACCGTGGGCGGACGGACCTTCTTCTTCGACGACCAGTCGACGGCGATCAACAACCTGCCCGCCTCCGTCGTGGACAAGATCCGCGTCATCGACCGGGAAAGCGAGGAGACCCGTGCATCCGGCCTGCAGGACGGCGATAAGGAAAGGGTACTGGACGTGGGCCTCAAGAAGGAATACGAAAAGGGATGGTTCGGCAACTTGGGCGTCAAAGGTGGTACGACCTTGGGCGACAAGGCCGATGAGAACCCGCTCCGGGACGACCGCGGCTTCCTCTGGGGCGGGAATGCGCTGGTGTCGGCCTACACCGAAAAGGACCAGGTGACCCTGATCGCCAGCGGGCAGAATATCGACGATTCCGGGATGGTGTTCGCGGGAACGGACGACGACGGGATCATCTCCGTGTTGGCCCAGGGTCTTCCCATTTACGCCCAGTTGGGGTTCAATGCCAATACGGCCCGCATCAAGGGCGTGGAATCCACGTTGAGCGTCAACTACAAGGACACGGATACGGACTCCGGAGACCAGGCCGACCGGGTCACCTACCTGGACGACGGCAACCTGGCTTCTTCCACCCGGAACCGCGGGAAACAGTATGCGAGATCCCTGAATGCGAACCTGGAACTGAAGAAGGAGGAAGGGAAAGTCTGGTTCCATGTCCGTCCTTCTTTCAGATACGGCAGGACAGACAATACCTTGAACGGCACTTCCGAAACTTCCCGGGAAGGAGCCTTTGTGAACAGTTCGGAGAATACGACCCATTCCCTCTCCATCAGCAAGGATGCCGGGATGGAAACCGACATCTCTTTCCGGGACATCGGGGGCAAGAAGGGCCGTAGCCTGCGCTTCAACCTGGACGGGAATTACGGAGTCAGTTCGGGGAACAGTGAGGAGTCGAACCACCTGAAAACCAGCGCCGGAACGGACTCGCGCGTGATGAGTTACCTGTCGGATGGACATTCGTACGGCGCTGACAGCCACCTTCGGTTTACGGAGCCCCTTGGTGATCAATGGACGCTTTCCGCGATGGGAGGGCTGAACTGGTCGGGCAGCGATAAGGTCCGGGATGCTTTTGACGGGGCCGGCCGCAACGACTATTACAGTTCCCTGAGCCGGAACAACTATATCGAGCAGCAGTACGACATGACGGCCCAGTACAAGTTCGGGGAAAGGAACTGGATTACCCTCGGCGGGCGCGTGTACGGAATTCTCAATGAAACGTTCTCGAAGAGTTTCGGCCTGGAGAACACGGTCGGCGAGGATGAGTGGAACTGGCATGTGGCCCCCACCTTGCGACTCCAGTTCAACAAGGAGAATGATGACGTCTCCCTTTATGTGACAGGCTATGGGATACAGCCATCCGCCTCCCGGATGCAGCCCGTGCTGAACATCGCCGATCCCTCCCGGCTGAGTCTGGGCAACATGTATCTGAAACCGTATTCACAGACCTATCTGAGCGTCGACTGGACCAGGAGCAACCCGGAGAAGTTCTCCACCCTGATGGTCCTCCTGTTCAGTAGGATCAATGCTTCGCCGGTGAGCCAGGCCCGCTGGTTCGACACGGACGGCATCCAGTATTCCATCCCCGTGAATGCACAGAAGCCGACCGTGAACGGAACGTTCATGGTGGATTATACCACTCCGATCGACAGTAAGAAGAACTGGTTCCTCTCGGTGAGTTCCTACGCGTCAGTCTCCTCTTCCCTCAGTTATCAGGCCAGGGGTACTCTCCCCGGACTGGACAAGGACACCTTCGATTATGCGGCATTCATGGACGACTTCTGGGGAGACGCCTCCGGAAACCGTTTCTACAGCGGCCAGAGCGGTTTCGGGGAGAGCCGGACCCATACCATCAACCCGTATGCATATGTCAGTTTGAGATACAATCCGGGCCGCTATTCCTTCATAGTCCAGGCCAGCACGGAAGGCCATGTCGCCCGCTATTCCCTGGACCCGGGCATCAACCTGAATACGCTGGATACCCGGTTGGGCGTCCAGGGTTCCTACACCACCAAGCACGAGTTTGAATTCAACACGGACATGACCTACAGTTTCTTCAACGGCTACTCGGAAGGCTATGGTCAGCCGGAATGGGAGTGGAATGCAGAGATCAACAAAAGCATCGGCGCCTTTATCCTGAGCGTGAAGGTCCACGACATCCTGAACCAGACTCGGAACCTTACGCATACGGTCACCGCCAACTACGAGGAAGACAGCTACCGCCTGGTGATGGGCCGGTACCTCATCTTCGGCGTCAAATGGAACTTCGGCAAGATGAACGCCGCCCACAGCCAGCGGGCGCAGCGGTTTGCCAGGGACATGGTGTTTCAATAGTCATTAAACAAACCAGCATATGAAAAGAACCGTATTCATCGCTGCATGGGCCGTGCTGACGGCATGTCTCGGCGGCTGCAAATCTGAATCCTGCACCGTCCAGGGAACCGTCCAGGGTGTCCGGGATGGGGCGGCACTTGTCTTGGTGGACGCGTGGAACAAATTCAAGGTCATCTCCTCGACGACGGTTGAGGACGGAACCTTCGAGTTCCGCCCGCGCTTTTCGACTCCGACCCACGCCTACCTGTATGCCGAGGACCCCAAGGACGTAATTGCCAATCCCTACGACGGCGGCCAACTGAAGGATTTCATCCTGGAGCCCGGAACCATTTCCGTCGATGTCCGTGCCGAAGACGACACGGACATGTTCACGGGCGCTTCGGGAACGGTCCTGAACGATGCCTATCGGAGAATCATGTCCGCGACCGAAGATGCCAGGGAGGCTCTTTGGGAAGAAGTGACCCGTGACGGAGCGACGAACCTCCTGACCCTGATGTATGCGGAAGATAACATCGTGGACCCCGCACGGGCGCTTGAGATCCTGGACCGTCTGCCCCCGGAGGTGGCCAAGTCCCACCGTTCCTTTGTCGCCCGATTGAAAAGAAGATGCGCCCGTGCCCTGAAAGCGGAGGAACGCCGGAAACAAGCCGGACAAAGCCCGGAGGACACCCTTCCTTCCCTTGAGTATTACATAGACATGGAGTTTCCGGATACGGACGGACAGACGGTCAGTCTGGGTTCTGTCGTCCGCAATCCTGCCAACCGTTACGTGCTCCTGGATTTCTGGGCCACCTGGTGCGGCCCCTGCGTGGCATCCATTCCCATGCTGAAGGAGGTTTACGGGAAGTATCACGCGAAGGGACTCGAGATATTCAGCGTTTCCCTGGATTCCAAGGACAAGGCGTGGAAATCTTTCGTCGCCGAGAATGGGATGACCTGGGTCAATGTTTCGGGCAGGAACCGCAAGGCCTCGAAGGCTTACGGCGTCGAATACATCCCGACCGTCTTCCTGATAGACTGCGAGACCGGGAGAATCCTCCTCCGCGACGGACACCCCGACCTGGAGGCCGTCCTCTCCGACCTGCTGCCATAAACCCGTTCCGGACCTGCCGGCTATTTGGAAAAACCTCAGAAAGTGCTTATTTTTGAAAAGGATAATCACTGACGATATGAGGAAAAGAATCTTGATGGCCGTGTTGATGCTTTGCGCGTCACTCCACGCCGCCGCCCAGACGGGCACCTGGTCGGGAAAGCTGGACGTTCAGGGCACGAAACTTACGATTGTGTTCCATCTGGACGGAGAGGAGCCCTGCATGGACTCTCCGGACCAGGCAGCCATGGGAATCCCCATCCAGGTCGAGAGGACCGGGATGGGAGGGATTACCATCAAGATTCCCATGCTGGGAGCCAGTTTCGAGGGGCAATGGATGATCAGGCAGATTGTGGGCACCTTCCGGCAGATGACCCTTTCTGCGCCGCTGACATTGACCCCGGAGAAACCGTTGAACCGCCCCCAGACTCCCAGGGAACCGTTTCCTTATGCGCAGGAAGAGGTCTCCTTCTCCAACGGGGACGCCACCCTGGCAGGCACGCTGGTGCTGCCGGAGGGGTACTCGCGCAAGACGCCTGTCCTGATCATGGTCACCGGCAGCGGCCAGGAAGACCGGGACGAGACCATCTTCGAACACAAGCCTTTCGCCGTGATCGCCGATGCCCTCGGCCGCGCCGGCATCGCCACGCTGCGCTGCGACGACCGAGGCGTGGGCGGATCCACCGGAGAAGTGCTCAATGCGACTACCCTCGATTTCAAGGACGACGCCCTCGCCGGCATCCGGCTGCTCCGGGAGCGGTTCGACAAGGTGGGCGTCATCGGCCATAGCGAAGGCGGCCTCATCGCCCTCATGCTGGCCGCCGACAAGCAGGCCGATTTCATCGTGAGCCTGGCCGGAGTCGCCGTCTCCGGCATCGAACTGTATGTCGCGCAGACCAGAACCGCCATCCGGAACGCCGGATATCCGGAGGACCAGGTGGAAACACTCTGCAAAGCCGTCGGCGAGGCGGCTTACGTGAAGGTCCACGGGGGCAGGATGCCTTTCCCCGACGAGCTGGATCTCCCGGATGACCTGAAACAAGTATATCAGCAGCGTCTGGTACAGATGTCGATTCCCTGGATGAGCAAGTTGCTCTCGCTGGACATGCGGCAGCGGCTGGGCGACATCACCTGTCCCGTCCTGGCCTTGAACGGCACAAAAGACACCCAAGTGGACTACGAAAGCAACCTGGAGGCACTCCGGAACGGGCTTCCTTCCAATCCCAGGAACCGGATCGAGGCGCTGGAAGGCCTCAACCACCTGTTCCAGCACTGTACGACCGGGGGTGTTCCGGAATACCGGACCATCGAGGAGACCTTCTCCCCGGAAGCCCTGGATATGATCGTCCGATGGGTGTCCGGATTGAAATAAGGCGGGCAGTTCCGAAAAAAACCCGTACCTTTGCCTAAATATTTACACTATGTTTGACGTAACGCTCATCCAGGATACCACCGAAGGGACTGTCCGCAGGACGTCCTTCCGGACCTGTCCCGCCGTGTGCTCGGAGCAGATCGACATCGAGACGGAAGGGGACGTAATCCGCAGTGTCCGGTATACGAAAGGCTGCCATGGGAATACCCAGGGCGTCGCCTCGCTTTGCGCAGGGATGAAAATCCAGGACGTGATCGACCGCCTGGAGGGAATCGACTGCAAGGCACGGGGCACCAGCTGCCCGGACCAGCTGGCAAGGTCTTTGAAAAAGATCCTGGCCCGATAGAGACTGCAGGTTTTGTCCAAGATCGAGAAGTACATACTGAATCCCGAGACCTTGATGGTCGAACTGCGGGAGGAAAAGAAACACCGGTTCCTGAAGGTTCTCGGCGTGGTGCTTTCTGGCGCCGTGCTTTTCTGCCTGTACCTCTGGATTTATGTGTACGTGCTGGGACAGGACCTTCCCAAAACCGCCCTCCTGAAGCGCTGGAACGCAGACTGGCTGTCCCGGATGGAACAGATGGAAGGCCGGCTGGACCGGTATGAAGAGGTCCTGGACCTGCTGGAGGTGCGTGACGACCGGATCTACCGGTCGGTGTACGGCGTGGACGGGATTCCCGCTGCCGTGCGCGAGGGAGGGCTTCCCCCGGTGGAACGCTATCCCGGGTTGGAAACCCTGGAGAGGAGTAACCTCCTCCGCCGCACGATGACGCGGCTGGACCGCCTGCAGAAGATGGCCTTTGTCCAGTCCAAGTCGCTGGACGACCTGGAATCGCTGGCGCAGACCGCGGGCGACAAGGCGGCGCACATTCCGGCGATCCCACCGATGAACACCGATCCCGACACCTACCGTATGACCAGTCCGTTCGGCGGCCGTTCCGACCCGATCACGGGGGCGGGCAAGATGCACACCGGCATGGACTTCGCCTGCCCGCCCGGAAACCCGGTCTATGCGACCGGCGACGGGACGGTGATCCTGGTGGAGAGTGATTTCTACGGCTACGGAAACCATATCGAGATCGACCACGGCTTCGGCTACGAGTCCCGTTATTCCCATTTGGAGGCGATGTATGTGTTCCCTGGCCAGAAGGTACGCCGGGGCGACTGCATCGCTACAAGCGGCCGTTCGGGCCGCGTGACCGGACCTCACCTGCATTACGAGGTGATGTACCGGGGCGAGTACGTGAATCCGGCCGCATACATGGACCTGGACCTTTCGCCCGAAGACTACGCGGCGATGGTCCGTAAACCTTTCGGGAGATGACGCGGAAACCCTCCAAGACCCGGCAGATGCTCGGCGGCATCCTGCGTTACCTCTCGGCGACGGTGACGATTTCCGTCGTGTTCTACGTCCTGCTGGCGCTGTTCTTCTCCACGGAGGAGGAAAAGCGCCTGAAGCAGGAGAACGACCTGTATGCGGAGTACTATCCGCAGTTGCGCGAAAAGGAGCTCCTGGTGAGTGACGTCGTGGAGGGACTGGAGGTCAAGGACGATGCCCTGTACAGGCGGATCTTCGAAACGGAAGCCCCGTCGGTCGATGCCGTTACCGCAGTGGATGTTATCAGCGTAAGCGATTCGCTCTCAGAGAGTTTCTTCCGTTCCTACTCGGCCTCCAAGGGCGAAGGCCTGATGAGGATGGCCGACAAGGTGGAAGAGAGTTTCCACGAGATTTACCGCCTGATGGCGGCACGGAAGGACAGCGTCCCTCCGCTCACCATGCCGCTGGAGGGGATGACCTCTGCCCAGACCGGCGCATCCGTGGGCACGAAACATAACCCCCTGTACAAGGTGGACCTCCGGCACGACGGCATCGACCTCGTGGCCCCGCAGGGGAGTGTGGTCCGCGCCGCCGCCGCCGGCGTGGTCCGGAGCGTCACCCGCTCCAACAAGGGTCTGGGCAACGTCGTTGAGGTGGACCACCGGAACGGCTATGTGACCCGCTACGCCCTCTTGGGCGACATATCGGTGAGCCAGGGCCGGACCGTGAAAGTGGGCCAGAAAATCGGCACCGTAGGCGTGTCGTCCACCACGTTCGCACCGCACCTGCATTACGAGGTGCTGCGGAACGGGACCGTCCTGGACCCGGTGAACTTCCTGTTCGCTTCGCTCACCCCGGACGAGTACGCGAAAATGCTGTACATGGCCGTGAGCACGCGGCAGTCCATGGACTGATTTTTTTTGTTATATTTGCGTGATTTACATCCGATACCGCTTATGGCAAAGCTGTTATATTCGATGGGCGAAGTAGCCGGGCTGCTCGGGGAGAGCACGTCGGCCGTCCGCTATTGGAGCAACTATTTCGAAAAGTTCATCAAGCCCGCCCGCAACGCCAAGGGCAACCGCCTGTTCCATCCGGAAGACGTGGAAACCCTCCAGCAGGTGCAGTTCCTCCTGAAAAAGCAGGGGATGACCCTGGACGGGGCCGCCGCCCGCCTCTCGGAAGACCGCCGTTCGGTGGAGAAGCGGGTGAAGGCGCTCAATTCCCTGAAGGAAATCCGGGCGCAGCTCGTGGAAGTGCGCAAAGCCTTATGAAAGTAAGGGACATCACGGCCGTCCTGGAGGCATTCGCCCCCCTCTCCATCCAGGAGAACTGGGACAACAGCGGCCTTTGCATCGGCTCGCCCGAAGATGACGTCCACGGGGTCCTCGTCGGTTTCGACTGTACGCCGGAACTCATCGACGAGGCGGTGGAAAAGGGTTTTGACATGGTCGTTACGCACCATCCGCTCATCTTCCGCGGCCTCAAGCGCATCCAGGGCGGGGATCCCGTGTCCGATGCGGTCATCAAGGCCGTGCGGAGCGGTGTCGCCGTGTATGCGGCGCACACCACGGCCGACAAGGTCATCGCCGGCGTAAGCGGGGCGATGGCGCGCCGCCTGGGCCTCCGCGACATCGTCCTGATGGAGGACGAAGGCGGATTCGGCCTGGGCGCCGTGGGGACGCTCCCGCAGCCGATGACCGGGGAGGAAGCCATCGCCTACGTGAAGGAACGGTTCGGCCTGAAGGCTCTCCGCTGCTCGCGTCCGGTGGCCCGGATCGAAAAGGTGGCGATGTGCGGCGGGTCCGGAGCGTCGGAGATCGACGCGGCCCGCGCGACGGGAGCCCAGCTGTACATCTCCGGCGACATCTCCTACCATCATTTCTTCACTCCGGAGGGGTTCATGGTGATGGATATCGGCCATTTCGAGAGCGAAGTGGAGATTGTAGGGATCTTATCCAAGGTTATCAGCGAAAAATTTCCTACCTTTGCAGTTCGCATCAGCGACAACCTCGGACGGAGCAATCCGGTCCGATATGTTTGAACTATATAAATCGATTTATACAAGACCATTATGGCAACCAAGAAAACCGTCAAGAAAGTGGACGCTCCGATCGACCAGCACGAAACCTTCGTCTCCCTGCAGAAGAATTTCGCAGACTCCGAGATGACCGTTGCGGAGAAGCTCAAGACCCTGTTCGAGCTCCAGAAGGCCGACTCCGAGATGGACAAGATCTTCCAGCTCCGCGGTGAGCTTCCGGCCGAGGTGGAGGCGCTCGAACTCGAGATCGCCGACCTCAAGGCCCGTTCCGCCCAGCTTTCCGCCGTCATCGAGCAGCTGAACCGCAACATCGCGGATGCGAAGCTTTCCATCGCCGAGCATGAGAGCACCGTGGAGAAGTACCAGCGCCAGCTGGAGACCATCACCAACAGCCGCGAGTACGATTCCCTGAACAAGGAGATCGAGAACCAGGAGCTGCTCCGCCAGATCGACGAGAAGAACATCACCGACACCCGGTACGAAATCGCCGCCCGGAAGGACGAACTGGATGCCCTCAAGGACCACATCACCATCCGTACCGAGGACCTGAAGGCGAAGAAGGACGAACTCGCCGTGATCGTGGATTCCACCGCGAAGGAAGAGGCTGTCCTGCAGGAGCGCCGCGAGGCCTGCGCCGCGAAGATCGACGCCCGTACGATGAGCGCCTACGAGCGCATCCGCGAGAGCGTGCACAACCACCTCGCCGTGGTGTCCGTGTACAACGGCAACGCCTGTGGCGGCTGCTTCAACACCATCACCCCGCAGCGCCTGGTGGAGGTTGCGTCCAACCGCAAGCTCATCATCTGCGAGCACTGCGGCCGCATCATCATCAACCCCGACTTCGAATAAGCCCTCCGCGTCATGCCTGAGAATCCCCGCAAGAAGAAGGATCAGGCAGTCAATCTGGAGGTCCTGATGGGGAACAAGCCCCCGCAGGCCCTGGATGTCGAAGCGGCTGTCCTGGGAGCGATGCTGGTGGAACCGTCGACGATTGACGAGTCGATGGAAGAGCTCACCGCGTCCTGTTTCTACGATCCCAAGCACCGGATGATCTTCGAGGCGATGTCCGCCCTCGTGAACGAGCACGTGGCCATCGACCTGATTTCTGTGTCCGAGAAGCTCCGCACCCAGGGGAATCTGGAGGCTGTGGGCGGCCCGGTGGTGCTGGCGAACCTGTCGCAGAACATCGGCGCGGCGGCCCATATGGAATTCTACCTGAAGATCCTCAAGCAGAAGACCATCCAGCGCGACCTGATCACCGCCTCGTACGAGATCCTGAAGGAATCCTACGACGAGACCGTCATCGTGGACAACCTCATCGACGACGCGCAGACGAAGATCTTCCAGGCCATCCAGACCAACGACAAGCACGACGTCCGCGACATCGGGTCCATCATCAACAGCGTGATGGATAACCTGCAGGAACTGCAGGGCATCACCGGTCCGTCGGGCGTCCCCAGCGGCTATCCTTCGCTGGACAAGGTCACCCAGGGCTGGCAGAAGTCCGACCTCATCATCCTGGCGGCCCGTCCGTCAGTAGGTAAGACGGCCTTCGCCCTGAATGTCGCGCGCAACGCCGCCGTGGACCACAACATGCCGGTGGCCGTCTTCTCCCTGGAAATGTCGGCCGACCAGCTGGGCAAGCGCCTCATCACCACCGAGTCCGGCCTCCCCGGCGAAAAGATCCGGGGTGGCGTGAAGCTGGAGCCGTTCGAGTGGGAGCAGCTGGAATATACCCTCAAGCGCCTCGCCCGCGCCCCGCTGTACATCGACGACACCCCGGGCATCCCCATCATGGAGTTCCGGGCCAAGGCCAAGCGCCTGGTGAAGCAGAAGAAAGTACGGCTGATCGTCGTGGACTATCTGCAGCTGATGCAGGGACCGGTGGAGCTGCGCGGCCTGCGCGAGCAGGAGGTAGCGGCCATCTCCCGTACCCTCAAGGCCACGGCCAAGGAACTGGGCATTCCGATCATCGCCCTGTCGCAGCTGTCCCGCAACGCGGTCCAGCGTACGGGCGGCACCGGAAAGCCGCAGCTGAGCGACCTCCGCGAATCCGGCTCCATCGAGCAGGACGCCGACATGGTCATCTTCATCCACCGTCCGGAATTCGTGGGCCTGTCCGACGATCCGGCCGACAAGGAAAAGGCTATCCTGGTGATCGCGAAGCACAGAAACGGCGAAGTTTGTGACATTGAAATGAAATATAAGTCCGGTCAGGTACGATTTGTGGAACCAGACCAGTCGCTGGACATCCAGGCGCAGCGTCCTTACGTGAGCCAGGCCAGTGATTTTTACGACGACCCGAATCAAGCTTTCTGACCATGAGACTGAAACTTCTCATACCGATTCTCCTCCTGACCGCCGGCCTCGCGGCCTCGGCGCAGTGCCTTCCCACCCGTACGGACGGTGTCGAACCCTTCAAGGCAGGAGAGGACATTACGATGTCCATCTCTTACAACTGGCACGCGGTGCAGACCGACGTAGCCAAGGGAACCCTGTCCGTCAACCAGGAGAACCTCAACGGCGAGCGGGTGTGGCATACGAAGATGACCGCCGTCACGGCCCCGTTCTTCGACGTGTTCTTCAAGATCCGCGAGCGTTTCGAATCGTGGTTCGCCCTCAAGGGGATGGAGCCGCGGAAGTTCATCCGGGATACCTATGAAGGAGGCTATACCGCCACGAACCTGTACGTGTACGACAGGAAGGCCGGCGTCATCCACGCCAACGTCAAGCGCGGCGAAGACCCCGAGGTGATCAAGGACCTCCCGTTCGGAACCTGCAGCTATGACCTGACCACCCTCCTGTATTTCGTGCGGAAGATCGACATGTCCCGCGTGGAGGTGGGGAAGCCATACAAGGTTACCTTCTCCATTGACGAGAGTGCCGGAACCCTTGCCTTGACTTATCGCGGCAAGGAGAACAAGTACCTCAAGGGTATCGGCACCGTCGCCACCCTCAAGTTCGGCATGAGCGTCCGCTCCGGAAACATTTTCGAGGGGGACCAGGCTTTCATCTGGCTCACCGACGATGAGAACCATCTCCCCGTGGCCTTCATGGCCCCGCTCAAGGTGGGCGCCATGAACGGGCGGCTTACTTCCTACAAGAACCTGGCGAACGACTTCACCTCCCTGATCTCCACGAAGAGAGTCAAATGAAAGAACAGGTGAAGCATACGGGCCGGGTGGTGTCGATAACCCCGCAGCTGACGACGGTGGAGATCGTCTCGCACGCCTCCTGCGCCGAGTGCCACGCCGCCTCCGTGTGCGGAATGTCCGAATTCGTTGAAAAGGCCATCCAGGTCCCGACCAGCCCGTATGCGAAGTACGGGGTGGGGGACGAAGTGCAGGTGGTCCTGAAGGCGTCGATGGGCATGAAGGCCGTATGGATCGCCTATTTCCTCCCGCTGCTGGTCCTTCTTGCCGTAGCCCTCGGCCTGATTGCCGCGGGAGTCACGGAAGTATGGGCCGGCCTGGCCGGCATTGCGGCCGTGGGCGTGTACTTTTTTGTAATCTGGCTTCTGCGTGACCGGCTCCGGAACGAGTATGTGTTCGCCGTCGAAGAGAAATGAACACTGACCAAACCTGTCATATATGACCAATACTATTATCTGGACCATTGCGATCATCACCGTTCTCGGCGTCTTGCTCGCGCTCGTCCTCTTCCTGGTAGCCAAGAAGTTCCGGGTGGAGGAAGATCCGCGCATCGACGAGGTCGAGAAAGTGATGCCGGGCGCAAACTGCGGCGGTTGCGGCTTTGCCGGCTGCCGGGCTTTCGCCGAGGCTGCGGTGAAGGCGCCCAACCTGGACGACAACTACTGTCCGGTCGGCGGCAACGACGTCATGGCGAAGGTTGCGGCCATCCTCGGCTACGAGGTGAAGGCGAAGGCCCCCCAAGTGGCCGTCGTCCGCTGCAACGGAACCTGTGAGGCCCGTCCCCGCCTGAACGAGTACGACGGTTTCGCCTCGTGCGCCGTCAAGGCCGCCCTGTATTCGGGCGACACGGGCTGCTCCTATGGATGCCTGGGCTGTGGCGACTGCGTTGCGGCTTGCTCCTTCGGAGCCCTGTCCATGGATCCCGCCACCGGCCTTCCGGTCGTGGACGAGGAGAAGTGCACCGCCTGCGGAGCCTGCGCCAAAGCCTGCCCGAAACGCATCATCGAACTTCGTCCGAAAGGACCGCGCGGCATGCGCGAATACGTTTCCTGTGTGAACAGGGACAAGGGCCCTGTCGCGAAGAGGGCTTGTGCGAACGCCTGCATCGGCTGCGGCCTTTGCGCGAAGACCTGTACGCACGAGGCCATCGTCATGGAGGGCAACATCGCGTACATCGACCCTGCCAAGTGCAAGCTTTGCCGCGAATGCGAGGCCGTGTGCCCGACAGGCGCCATCCACGGGGTGAACTTCCCGAAGCCCTTGGACAAGGACGCTGTCAAAGCCCGGATTGCGGAAAGGAAAAAGAAGGCTGCCGAAGCAGCCAAGGAGGCCGCCCATGAGTAAGAGATCATTCGCCATCGGCGGAGTCCATCCGCACGACAACAAAATCGCACGCGACTGCCGGATCGAAGCCCTGCCGCTTCCTCCGACCGTGTATCTTTCCGTCGCCCAGCACATCGGTGCGCCCAGCGTTCCGGTGGTCGCTCCGGGCGACAAGGTGAAGGTAGGCCAGGTGATTGCCGAACCGGGCGGTTTCGTGTCTGCCTACATCCACTCTTCGGTGTCCGGCACGGTGAAGTCCGTCGGCCCCCGCGCCGACCTCGCCGGCCGCCCCGTCACCCATATCGAGATCGCCGTGGAAGGCGACGAGTGGCTGGAGGGCATCGATACGACCGACACCCTCGTCACAGAAATCCCCGCCGACAACAAGGCCATCATCGAGAAGGTCCGTCAGGCCGGCGTCGTGGGTCTCGGCGGCGCGACCTTCCCCACGCACGTGAAACTTTCCCCTCCTCCGGGATCCAAGTGCGAGCGGGTGATCATCAACGGCTGCGAATGCGAGCCGTACCTCACCTCCGACTTCCGTGTCCTTCTGGAGAAGGGCGAACAAGTGGTCGTCGGTGCGGCCATCCTGTCCCAGGTGATGGGGAACGTGCCCTGCACCATCGCCATCGAGGAGAACAAGCCCGAGGCGATCGCCCATATCCGCGAAGTCATCGCGAAACTGGGATTCGGATGCGTGGATGTGATGGAGCTGAAGATGCGCTACCCGCAGGGTAGTGAGAAACAGCTCATCGACGCGGTGATGCACCGCCAGGTTGGCTCCGGCGGCCTGCCCATCAGCGTGGGCGCAGTCGTCCAGAACGTGGGCACGGCCCTCGCGGTCTATGACGCGGTGCAGAAGAACAAACCCCTCGTGGACAACGTCATCACCGTGACGGGCGAGTGCTTCCCGAAGCAGGCGAACCTGCAGGTGCGCGTGGGCACTCCGTTCACCTATATCGCCGACTGCCTCGGCGGCGTCCCCGCCGATGCGGCCAAGGCCATCAGCGGCGGCCCCATGATGGGCAAGGCGATCGCGAATCTCGAGGCCTCCACGGTCAAGGGTACGAGCGCCCTGCTCTTCCTCTCGGAAAAGCAGACCCGCCGCGCCCCCGAGACCGCGTGCATCCGCTGCGGCAAGTGCGCGGATGCCTGCCCGATGGGCCTGGAACCGTTCCTGCTGCAGAAACTATCCCGCAGCCAGGACGTCGAGGCGTTGGAAGCCAACGCCGCCCAGGACTGCATCGAATGCGGCTGCTGCCTCTTCTCCTGTCCCGCCCACATCCCGCTGCTGGATATCATCCGTACGGGCAAGGGCCTTGCCCTGGGTGCCATCCGGGCCCGTGCCGCGGCCGCCAAGGCCGCCGCGGAAGCCGCCAAAAAGTAATGGATTATGAGTAAAATGATCGTATCCCCTTCACCTCACATCCATTCCAAGGATTCTACGAGATCCCTGATGCTGGATGTCGTGATCGCGCTCATGCCCGCGGTTCTCTGCTCCTTCGTATTCTACGGATGGAGGGAGATCCTCGTGATGGCGGTGAGCGTGGTCTCCTGCCTCCTGCTGGAGTGGGCCATCACCCGTTTCCTCCTCAAGAAACCCTCGACCCTTTGCGACCTTTCCGCGGTCGTGACGGGCATCCTCCTGGCGCTGAACCTGCCGTACACCACGCCCTGGTGGGTCGTATTCATCGGCGCGGTCGTCGCCATCGGCGTCGCCAAGATGACCTTCGGCGGCTTGGGACAGAACATCTGGAACCCCGCCCTCGTGGGCCGCGTGTTCCTGCTCGTTTCCTTCCCGACCTACATGACCACCTGGTCCATGCCGCAGGGCCTCTTCGGGGCCGACGCCATCACCGGGGCCACCCCGCTGGGCGTCATCAACGAAGGCCTGATGGGCGGCGCGTCCGTGAAGGACATCATGGCGCAGCACGGCTACGACTACGGCCAGATGCTGTTCGCGAACCTCGGCGGTTCCGCCGGCGAGGTGTGCGCCATCGCCCTGCTGCTGGGCTTCGTGTACCTGTGCTGCCGCCGCGTCATCAAGCCGTGGATCACCCTGACGATCTTCGCCACCGTGGCGCTGACGGCGCTCATCTTCTGGGGCGTGAACCCCGACCGTTTCACCGGTCCCGTGTTCAACCTCCTCACGGGCGGTCTCATCCTGGGCGCCTGCTTCATGGCCACCGATTATGTGACTTCCCCGATGAGCGTCTGGGGCGGCGTCATCTTCGGCGTGGGCATCGGCTTCCTGACGATGATGATCCGTTACTTCGGTTCCTATCCGGAAGGCGTTTCCTTCGCCATCCTGATCATGAATTCGTTCGTTCCGCTCATCAACCGGGCGTTCCACCAGAAAAAGTTCGGGAGGAAGTAAGATGGCCGCACAATCCAATCTCAAGAACATGGTGATGGTCCTCGGCCTCACCTGCCTGCTGTGCTCCGCCGTGCTCGGCGGCGCGTACGCCCTCACGAAGGATCCCATCGACGCGGCCTCCAAGGCCAAGATGGACAAGGCGATCGGTGCCGTGCTTCCCGCCTTCGACGAAACCGCTCCGGAAGCGGTGGAGGTGGACGGAAAGACCTATAACTACTACAAGGCCCTCAAGGGCGGCGAAACCGTCGGCTATGCCGTCGAGTCCACCGTTGTCGGCTTCGGCGGTCCCCTGTCCCTGATGGTGGGCGTCACCCCGGACGGTGTGGTGTACAACACTTCCGTCCTCTCCCATTCCGAAACCCCGGGCCTCGGCGCCAAGTGCAACACCGACGCCAGGTTCATGGCCCAGTGGGAAGGCTTCAACCCCGCAGAGAAGATCCTGACCGTCAAGAAAGACGGCGGTGACGTGGACGCCATTACGGCTTCCACCATCACCTCCCGCGCCTATGCGCTGGCGGTGAAGAACGCCGTCGATGCGGTTAAATCCATAGGAGGACCGGTCCATGAGTAAGAATTTCAGACTGATTACCGACGGTCTGGTCAAGAACAACCCGACCTTCGTGCTGCTGCTGGGCATGTGCCCGACGCTGGCCACCACCACGTCGGCCGTGAACGGCCTGTCGATGGGCCTCGCGACCCTGTTCGTGCTGGTCCTGTCAAACGTGGTCATTTCCCTGATCGCTCCCGTGGTGCCCGACAAGGTCCACATCCCGGTGTACATCGTCGTCATCGCGACGTTCGTGACCCTGCTTCAGCTGCTGATGCAGGCGTTCACCCCGGGGATGTACGAGACCCTGGGCCTGTTCATCCCGCTCATCGTGGTGAACTGCATCGTCCTGGGCCGCGCGGAAGCTTTCGCCAGCAAGAACGGCGCCCTCGCGAGCGCCTGTGACGGCCTGGGCGTCGGCCTGGGCTTCACCCTGGCACTCACCGTCCTGGGTCTCGTCCGCGAGATCCTGGGCTCCGGTTCCGCCTTCGGGTGGAACTTCATCGGCGGCCGCGACGGCATGCTGGCCTTCGTGATGGCTCCGGGCGCCTTCATCTGCCTGGGCTACCTGATGGTCCTGTTCAACAAGTTCCTGAAAAAAGACTGACGCCATGGAGTACTTTCTGATCATCATTTCGGCGATTTTCGTCAACAACATCGTCCTGGCGCAGTTCCTCGGGATCTGCCCGTACCTGGGTGTCTCCAACAAGCTTTCCACGGCCACGGGCATGTCCATGGCGGTGTGCTTCGTGATCACCCTCGCCACTCTCGTGACTTACCTCATCAACAAGTACCTTCTCGTCCCGTTCCAGCTCGAGTTCCTGCAGACGATCGCCTTCATCCTGGTGATCGCCGCCCTCGTGCAGATGGTGGAGATCGTCCTGAAGAAGGTGAGTCCTTCCCTCTATCAGGCCCTGGGCATCTTCCTGCCCCTGATCACCACGAACTGCGCCGTGCTCGGCGTGGCCATCACCGTGGTCACCAAGGAGTTCACCTTCGGCCTTCCTTCCCACATGCTGAATCTCGGCGAAGCCCTCGTCTATGCCTTCGCGACCTCCCTGGGCTACGGCCTGGCGATGGTCATCTTCGCAGGCATCCGCGAGCATCTGGCGATGAACGATGTCCCCAAGGCTTTCAAGGGCGTTCCGATCGCCCTGGTGAGCGTGGGCATCCTCGCGCTGGCTTTCATGGGCTTCAGCGGCATGGTCAAATAGATTTATCTTTAACCCTTTAATTTTAGTATTATGAAGAAGGTATTTATCCTGATTGTGGCGATCCTCGGCTTTGCCGTCGTCGCATCCGCACAGCCCAAGGCCCTCGGTATCCGTGCCGGTTATGGCGGAGAACTTTCCTATCAGCACAGCCTCGGCGGCAACTTCGCCGAGTTCGACCTGGGTTGGTTCTCGAACGGTTTCGATATCGTAGGTCTGTACGATTTCATCATCGCCGGTACGGGCGAAGTGAACCTGTACGCCGGTCCGGGCGCCCAGCTGGGTTTCTACAACCTTCCTGAGGGCGGTACCGGCCTGAACGTCGGTATTGCCGGGCAGCTCGGCGTCGAATGGAATTTCCCCGCCGTCCCGCTCCAGCTTTCCCTTGACTGGCGTCCGGTTTTCTTCTTCCTGAACAACCGTGGCTTCGGTTACGACAGCGTCGGCCTGGGTCTGAGGTATCGTTTCTAAGATGAAGAGACTCCTGATTGTTTTGGTCGCGGCGCTGGCTCTCAGCGCCGCTGCCTTTGCCCAGCCGAAGGCCATCGGTATCCGCGGCGGCCTGTTCGGCCTGGCGATGAACGGTGAGATCAGCTACGAACACTGGTACACGTTGTTCGACAACGACTACGACTTCGTCGAAGCCGAAATCGGCGTCATCGGCACCAATGGTTTCAAGGCTACGGCGCTGTACAACTTCACCCTTGCGCAGCCGGACTGGACGGATGGCGAATGGGCCCTGTATGCAGGTCCCGGCCTGACCGCCGGTTACGGATCCGCCGTGGCGAAAGACGGAGAAGTGAAACCCGGACCGTTCCTGGGTGTCGCCTTGCAGCTGGGCATGGAATACACGTTCCCGTTCCCGCTGCAGATCTCCCTGGACTTCCGTCCGAACATCCTCATCCCTACGCGGATGATCGGGAGCAGCTGGTACGGTTTCGCGCTGGCTGCGCGGTACGCGTTCTAACGAGCGGAGAGAGACATCAGCAGCTGATACTGCTGATTGACCGCTTCCGAAAAAGCATTGTCGGGAAAGGCATCCGTGAGGGTGCCTTTCTCCGTTTCTATGCGGAGGGATGCGACGCCCTGGTAGGCGAGGGTACGGACCTGTTCCAGGGAAGGGAAGACATAGATGAAATTGACGTCGTCGCGCGTCTGGGGGAGGGTGAGTTCGGAACCGTCCTTCAGGACGAAGGTGACCTTGGCGTCGGGATGGACGGGATAGGAGTCTTCGGTGCCGATCTGGAAGGCCAGGTCGATGTCCTCGTGGGCCGTGTTCTTATAATACAGGTGGCTGAGGGCGACGTAATAGGGGAATGCTTCCCCCTGGGCGACGAGCGGGGTGGCGGAGGTGAGGATGCTTCCGGTCTGGTTCGCATAGGCGGCCGGTTCCACAGTCAGGTCAATGGTGGTTTCCGCAGCCTTGCCGATGGCCTCGAGGTGCCGGCGCAGCAGGGCGCCGAAGGCGTCGTCGGGATAGTTGACGGTGATGAAGTCGTCGGGATTCCAGCCGGTGACGAGTTCCAGGGAGGCGGTTCCGCCGGCCATCGAGACCATGTCGGCGGGTTCGAGGGCATACTTCAGCCGGTTCAGGTACAAACCGTCCTCCAGCCGGGTTTTCGTGGCGGAGTCCCGGCCGATCTGGTCGGCGCGAATGAACTTCCCACCGGGAAGGGTGGCGGTCATTTTCACGCCCCTGGGGGCGGTGAAAGGCGTTTTTTGGAACAGGTCGATATACAGGAGATACAGGGAGGAGCCGTCGGAAAAGTCCACCTTCTCGACCCGGGTGACGAGGTCGCCGCAGGTCTCGAAATCGGTGGAGACATGCGTAATCCCTTCGGACCGGTAATTGGTCCGGATGGACTGGGCGGACAGGTTCAGGACCGCGGACAGGGCGGCCGCAAGGAGCAGCGTCTTTTTCATAATCACCTGCAAATATACACAATCAATGCCGCGGAACGGAAAAAATTCGTATCTTTATGGGCACTGAAACGAAAAACCATGTACAAGTACCGGACTTCCGGGGACAAGTTTGTCCTGAGCCTCGACAACCATGTCGAAATCTCCGCGGCACTGGCCGCCTTCTGCGAACAGCTGGACATCCGCTGCGGGGCGGTGTACGGCATCGGCGCCATTTCGGAGGCGACTTTCCGCTTCCTGGACCCTGCTACGAAAGGATATGTGGACAAGACCTTCTCCGAGCAGATGGAGATTACGAACCTCACCGGAAACATCTCCCGCAAGGACGGGAAGCCCTATCTGCACCTCCACCTGACCTGCAGCCGGAGGGACTACACGTGCGTGGGCGGGCACCTTCTTACCGCCCGCATCAACGGTGCCTGCGAACTCGTCGTGGAGAGGTTCTCCTGCGAGGCGGGCCGTCGCTTCGACCCGGAAACCGGCCTGAACCTGTATGATTTCTAATACCCTGACATAGCTATGAGTTTCGTCATGATCATCGAGTTGCTGATCGTTCTGGCAGCGCTCTACGTGGGCTCCCGTTACGGGTCCCTCGCTCTCGGTGCGATCTCCGGCATCGGCCTGGCCATCCTCGTGTTCGGTTTCGGCCTCAAGCCCGGAACGCCTCCTACGGACGTTATCTACATCATCATCGCGGCCGTCACCTGCGCCGGCACCCTCCAGGCGTCGGGCGGTATGGACTGGATGATCCAGATCGCGGAGAGGATGCTACGCAAGCACCCCGACCACATCACCTTCCTGGGTCCGCTCGTGACCTTCTTCCTGACGGTCCTCGTAGGTACGGGCCACGTGGTCTATACGATCATGCCCATCATCTGCGACATCGCCCTCAAGAAGAATATCCGGCCCGAGCGTCCCTGCGGCGTGGCTTCCGTGGCTTCGCAGGTAGGTATCACCTGCTCTCCCATCGCCGCCGCCGTCGTGGCCTTCGTCACGATTTCCAACGCGAACGGCTACATGGTCTCCATCCCGCAGGTCCTGATGGTCACCATCCCGGCCTGCGTCATCGGCCTGATGTGCGCCGCCCTCGCTTCCTACAAGCGCGGCAAGGACCTGGACGTGGATCCCGAGTTCCAGAAGCGCAAGGCCGATCCTGAGCAGTACGCCTACATGTACGGTTCCTCCGCCACCACCCTGGACAAGGTCATCACCAAGGAGGCCAAGGCTTCCGTGTTCATCTTCCTGGGAGCGCTGCTGGTGATCGTGGGCTTCGCCTTCTGCCAGATGATCCATCTTTCCGACGGCCGGTCCGTCGCCGAGGCCATCGCCATCCCGAAGATGAACATCTGCATCCAGATCATCATGCTGGTGGCCGCAGCCTGTAACATCATGTTCTGCAAGGCTTCTCCGAAAAAGGCCGTGGGCGGCGCCGTGTGGCAGTCCGGCATGGTCGCGGTGGTCGCCATCTACGGTATCGCCTGGATGGCCGACACCTACTTCGGCAACTACATGGACGAAATGAAGGCCATGCTCACGGGTCTCGTCACCGCCTATCCCTGGGCCATCGCCTTCGTGTTCTTCCTCGTGTCCGTCCTGATCAACTCGCAGGGCGCCGTGGTCGTCGCCTTCCTCCCGCTGGCCTACCAGCTGGGCATAGCAGGTCCCGTGCTTCTGGGTGTGCTGCCCAGTGTCTACGGCTATTTCTTCATCCCGAACTACCCGTCCGATATCGCTACGGTGAACTTCGACCGCTCGGGAACGACGGTGATCGGCAAATACCTCCTGAACCACAGTTTCATGATGCCGGGCCTGATCAGCGTGATCGTGTCCACCATCGTGGGCTACCTGATCACCAACGTTCTGTTCCCGGGTTACTTCGCTAGCTTCGTCCAGTAGTTTTTTCGGATTTTTTGCATATCTTTGCAGTCCCTTAAGGAAAAGGATGGTTCCGTAGCTCAGCTGGATAGAGCAACAGCCTTCTAAGCTGTGGGTCGAGGGTTCGAATCCCTCCGGGGCCACCAATTTAAGGAAAGCGCTGGCCGTCAGCATCTTACGACGGCCAGCCAACTTCCAACCAGAGGTCATTATCCTCAAAAAAAACCGAAATAATGTCCATTTTCGTCCATTTTTGTCCAATTACGGCCAAAAAGACGTGCAAGTTTCGGTGCAATTTTCCAAGGATATGGCCGTATCATTTTACCTCGACACCAGAGCTTGCCAGAAAGGGAAGCCCGCGCCCCTGAAGGTCGCCATCCGGCGCAAGGGAACAACATCATTCATCCCCACAGAAATCAAGGTCCTGCCTGACGATTGGGACCCGGCCCGCCAGCAGGTCAAGGCCACCAACACCAACGCCAAGCGTATAAACGTCATCCTGAACAAAAAGCGCCTCGACGTGGAGACGGCCATCCTCCGGCTCATGGAAGCCCAGGAGCTGACCGGCCTCAACGCGGCCCAGCTCCGCGAGAAGGTGACGGCGCTCATCGACCCGGACGCTGCCAAGCGAGCTGCGGAAGCCCGGCTCTTCCTGGCACGGTTCAAGCGCTTCATGGAGCTGAAGGATAACGACGGCACCAAGGGCCTGTATGCGTTCACGCTCCGCAAGATGGAGGCGTTCGACAAGAAGCTGCACCTGTACACCTTCGAGGACATCACACGAGACTGGCTCCAGAACTTCGAGAAGCACCTCTCCAAGACCGAAGCGAAGAATACCCGCAACATCCACCTGCGGAATATCCGGGCCGTGTTCAACGATGCGATAGATTCGGGCATCACCACCTGCTACCCGTTCAGGAAGTTCACCGTGAGACCGGAAGCGACAAAGAAGAAGGCCCTGACGGCGGACCGGCTGCACGACCTCGCCATCCGTACCTGCGAGCCATACCAAGTCCAGTACCGCGACATGTTCCTGCTGATGTTCATGCTCCGGGGCATCAATATCGGCGACATGCTCAAGCTCAAGAAATCCGATATCAGGGACGGTCGCCTGGACTACCGGCGCTCTAAGGTGGGCACTCTGTTCTCCGTCAAGATAGAGCCGGAGGCGCAGGCCATCATAGACCGCTACAGGGGTAAGAAATACCTCCTGAATCCGCTCGATACATACAAAGACTATCGAGACTACCTCCACCACCTCAACGACGCGCTGAAGGCCATAGGAAGGACCGTAGGGAAGCACGGCAAGGCCGAAGACGACGGCAAGTTTCCGGGGCTGTCCTCAAACTGGGCCCGACATACCTGGGCCACGGTTGCCTCGTACATCGACATTCCCAAGGAGGTGGTGAGCAAGGCGCTGGGGCACGGCATCGGCCTGACGGTGACAGATATCTACATTGATTTCGACAGCTCCAAGGTGGACGAGGCTAACCGGCGCATCATCGACTTCATCCTGTATGGAAAAGATTACCGCAAGAATAGCGATATAAATAAACTTTTTGAATAATTGTTTATTTATAAATAAATTCTTATATTTGTATAGCGGTTCAGTTCTTTGAAATAAAAAGGTTACGGGGCGAGACCTCTGTACGAAAGTTCGCCCCATAGTTTTTAACCTTGCAAAAACCCGACTGCCATGTGTGTAAAAATCACTTGGAGGGTCTGGAGAATACGCATTGAGTTCACGATACGGCTCTCTTTGCGGCTTCTTTAACGGCCCTGGGTACGGCTCGCACCCGTACCCCTTTCGGGTTTTGTTTGTGCAAATATAGCGATTGTTCCTGAAACCGCAAAATTTCCAGATGCGTGCGATTCTTGCGCGAAAGTGTACGAAAATTGCCGGAAAGCGTGCCAAAATTGCCGTTTTCTGTGCGATTCTTGCCAAAAAGCGATAGCTGGGAGCTTCGCAGCCGCCAGCTATCTGGATGAAAAAAATCTTTAGAGTAGGCAAGATGCAATTACGGGAGCACCGGCCCGGTTGTGTCAGAATGTATATCCGAAGGTCACGCCGATGCCCGCATAGGGTTGCCAGCCCTTCGGGGTGAATCCGTACCCCACCTGCGGGCCGATGGTGACGCTCCAGTGCTTTGTCTTTGTCCGCACCTCCGTTATCGTGGTGGTTGGGGCCGCTATCCAGATGTCAACGAGCTTCGGATTGTAGCCCTCCACGACGGCCCTGTAGTTCTCGCCCTCGAAGGTGCGCCTCTCGATAGGGATTTCAACGGTGGCCGAATCTGGAGCCGCCGGAGGGTGTTCAGGCGCGACCACGGAAGAATCGACCGGCGAGGGAGGCTGCGGGACGACGGCGACCAGCGGAAGCGTGGCCTGTTCCGTTCCCACAGCCTCTGATGCGGCGAGCCTGATTGTGTCGTGGATATACTCTACCGTCTTAACGGTGTCGCGGACGATGGCCGGTTGCTCTTTCGGCCATCCGGGCAACTTCCTGTCAACCCAGACGATGAGCGCCGCGAAGGCGAGGATTGACAGGATGATGCCGATGGTTTTCAGGGTCTTGCTCATTTGAACACTTTTTTGATGTCGTTCAGCCGGTTCAGCCAGCCCTTCAGGAAGACTTTCTGGGACGGGTTCGCTTTCACGATGGCCTCAAACCACGCCTTGCGCATCTGCCAGAGCTTTTCAAAGATGGCCTTGCGGTCCTTCCCGTTGACGGCGGCAAGGGTCTTGGGGCCGATAATCCCGTCAGCCTGGCACCCGAGGCAAGCCTGTATCTTCTTGATGGCCGTGACCGGGCCGGACCCCCAGCCCATGTCACAGCAGAGCAGGGCGGTGGAATCGTCCTCAATCTGGCCGCACTTCATCTTGTTGTAGTAGCCGTTTTTGAAGATGCGGAGCCACTGGTCTTCCGTCATCTTCTTGAGGTCGGCTGCGGTCTTATCGGGGCCGTAGTAGGATTGAAAGGTCTTGAGGGTGATGCCCATCATCGTGGGACCTCCCTTGTCGGCTGGATGGTTGGAGTAGCCGCCCTCCCATTTCTTGAAGAATTTGACAATCTTCTGTTCTCTTGGTGTCATGGCTTAATCTGTTAAGTATTTGGTAAAGTCGATGTTCTCGGAACCCTCGCGCCTCGGCGGGCCGTTCTTGCGCCGGTCGAGCTCCTGCCTGATGATGTAGATTTCATCCATCTTCATCTGCAAGAGCTTTTCCAGCTCACGGGTAGATAGTCTGCGGTAATCTTCCATAGTTCTATGTCAGTTTGAGGTAGCCGCTGCTGTCCCTCGATGCGGTGTACCAGGTGGAGCCGCCGTTGAAGGAGAACTGCATACCGTTCGACGAATGCAGGCGAATGGCATTGTTCCCGTTGCGAAGCAGGAACTCCACCACGTTGCCGGTCTTGATAAACTCCGCTTTCTGGGAGCCGGAGAACATCGCCCTGAAGCCGTTCGCGCCGATGGCCGTCACCTGCGCGGGGTAGGTTATCTGGATGGTCCCGGAACCGTACTCAATCGAGAAGTCAATCTGGTTGTCAGAGGCGACGTTGTAGCCCTTTGCGTAGGATTCCCACTTCAGGGAGAGGGTATGAGAGCCAGCCGGGAGCTGGAGCGAATATCCGTACAGCAGGCCGGAGCCAGACACCTGATAGCCGCCGTTCGCGTGGTCGAACTCCATGTCGATAGTCTCCGCTTCCGCAGCTTCGATATCCCCGTCCACAACGAGCCAGACGCGGCCGCTCCAGTACATAGCGCCCGCATTGCTGGCACCGAGCGTCAGCAGGAAGTTCAGACTGATGTTCGGAATCTTCACGGTATTCACGTCGTCCTCCACGGTGAAGGTCTTGATATTGGTGCTGCCGTTGATGTTCAGCCCGGCATTTACCTGGCTGTTCGTCTTGGAGGTTTGCAGGGCGTAGGAACTGGTGAACGAAGCTGTAGCGTCGCTCGGGGTGTCGGACAAATCCGCGCCGGTGATTATGAGCTTTGTAGCAAGGTTCGCGTCCAGCATCGTGAGCGAATCACCCCGGGCGATAATCCTCGCGCCGGTGTCACTCGTCCGAAGGATGCGGACAACCGCATTTTCGATGACCGCCTCTTCAGCGAACAGGAAGCCGGTGGCGATGTTCGAGAACTGCGCCCCGAAGTCCATCCAGTAGGCCGCATTCGTCGGAACGATGCCACGGAAGGAGCCGCCGACGCAAGGGTTTGCGCGGTAGTATTTCTTCACGCCGCCTGACACGTAGCTCACGATATCCGTGCGTGCCGCCGTCCCGAAATACGTCTCATTGGGGTCGTAAACGCCGCGATAGGGGCAGGCCGGGCCGTCGTTGCCGCTCTGGCCGTCCTGGCCGTTCATGCAGATGGGCGTGGTCCAGTCGGACGCAACGCCGTTCAGTACCTTGCAAGAGGTCATCCAGACGCGCTGCTCATAGTAGGCCGAATTGAACTTGAAGCAGGCGCAATCCTCATAGGAAGCGGAGCCGTCCTTCACATAGGCGAAGTCGATGCGATGGACCCCGGCACGCTTGACCTTCAGCTCGACCGTCACGGCCTTGGGCACGCCGTTCGTGTCGCTGCTATGGCGGGAAGAGTAGTTGGTGACATCTGCCTCTTCAGCATCAATCGCCATATCCTCGTCCACCTTGCCGACATACAGCCAGTCATAGTTTGCCTCGGAAGCGACGATGAGGTCAATCTTCACATAGACGTTATCCCGCTCCGTCTTGAAGAAGAACTTCTCGACGGTCGCCTGGCTGTGGGTGATTGCATCGGCCTTGTAGAATCCCGCGAGCGACTTCTGGTTGGTGCCAGTACCGACGGTTCCGCTACTCTGGTAGGTCCAGTTGCCGGAATAGGTCTTGCCGCTCACGGTGGCAGCGACCTGTGCAGGCGTGGGGTCGTCACCCCATCCCGAAGGGCTGGGGTTGTTCCCGGTTGGCACGTCCGGGCGCGTCTCCTGCGACTTGAAAAGGAACTTGGTGGAATAGCCGTCACTACCATTGGTTCCGTTCGTGCCGTTCGTTCCGTTGGTGCCATTTGTGCCGTTGGTCCCCGAATAGGCGACGGAGTATTGCGTGGTCGTGGTGTTGTCGGTGTAGGTGATTATCGTCCGCGTCCAGACGAAATAACCCGGGCCGATAGAGATTTCATCCAGAGATTCCTTCCAGAGGTTTTCCCCGACCGGCGGCGTGGTCCCGCTCGAAGAGACGGAGTAACGTACCTGGGTGCTGGCGATTCCCTTGCCGTTCGTGCCGTCCTCCACCAGCTTCTTCACGTCGGACCATTCCGAGGAAAGGATATCATCGGTGGCCGTGGTCGCAATGGCCGTGGCCTGGGTGACGTAGCAGGGATTTCCATCGGAGGCGGGTATCTGTTGGGACCAGCCGTTGAAGTTCGCGCTGGATCCGGAGAGCAGGCCGGAAGAGAAGGTATAGGTCAGCGTGCCGGACGGCTTCGCAGGCGCTGAAGCTGCACGCTTGTACAGGGTGACGGTGGCGGTGTTCAGACCATCCTCGACAAACTTCACGGGCGTTGCCCATTCGGTGTAGGCAATCTTATCCGTCGTGGTGTTGCTGGAGGCCGTCGCCGCCGTCACGTAGAGCGGGTTCCCGTCATCTGCCGGTATGGCCTGGGACCAGCCTGAAGGTGTCGATGTCAGGGCGTTGGTCTCGAAGGAATAGGTCAGGTCATTGTTCCAGTCAATCGACGGGGCCGAGGCCGCACGCTTGTACAGGTGGACCACGGCGGTATGCTTTCCGTTGTCACCGGCGGTTCCCGTCTCGCCCTTGATGCGGACGATGGTCCAGTTACCCCATTCGCCGTTGATGCACTCCCGTTCGGCCCTCCAGTACATGTTCGTGAAGTCCTCGCTGCTGTCCAGTACCGGGTCGAACCAGACCTGCAAGCCGGAGCCGCCGTGCCTGTTGGCCGTGGTGGGCGCGGCCGGGGTCGCGTCGTTGGCCTGCATCTTGGCAAACTCCACGTCGAAGGTGTCGGTGTCGGTCATCTGGCGGGGCGTGGACCATGCCGCCTGCTGGGGAGAAAGGCCGTCGCTGGAGAAGATGCGGGTGGTAGCCCAGAGTATCTCATTACCGGCGGGGATTCCGTCGGACCAGTACACGCCAGAGATATCGTTGCCCTGCTCGTCGTACACCTGCCATGATGTGCCGGTCGGCGGGTTGGGCTGGGCGAAGGAGCCCTCATTTGCTGCCGGGGGTCTCGGGGTGGTGTTGGTGCGGCAGAAAACCGTGCTCTTGAACGAGGATTGCCCCGTCTCGCCCTTGATACCCTTGGCGATGCACTGCCAGTAGTTCGCATTGGTGACGGGAGGATAGGGACCATCCGGAGCCTCAACCTCATCTGAAGGTACGCTGTTGACGTATCGGTACGTGCTGATAACTCCGTTCACGTTGGCCCAGACCTCATCGCCCATGCAGTACCGCACGCCAGAAGCGAACTCCCCGCACCACGCGCCGATAAGCGTCAGATTACCGGCCCCAGTCTGCACGAGAGGACCACGGAGCACAAGGCCGTTAACGGGGTCGTACCGCAGCTTGTCGCCCAGCTGCACGACCTTCTGAATCAGGTCCCAGAACGTCGTACCATCCGAGGAAACTATCTTGTCGGTGGTGATGCGCCCGGGCAGAACCTCCGTGAACCCGAACAGGGTGACAAAGGAGCGGTCGTTATCCTGTTCCGAGTTGAGCATCCCGACGAGCAGGTGGTAATAGCCGCCGGTGATGGTGTCGCCGCTCTTGACCAGGGCGCTGTTCATCCCGATGGCCGTCTCCGAAAGGATATACTGGCCCGTGTTGTGGGTGCTGCCGTTGTTCAGCGCGTCCACCTTGGCATACAGGTAGTATCGCTTGGATGCAAGGGCCTCGCCGAGATAGGGGCTGTCGAACGCGGCCATATCCCAGAACAGATATTCGGAATCGGCGTGCGAATTGCTCAAGGTGTCAATCCCCAGCGTCATGTGCTGGAGGATGGCCGCATTGCAGTGCAGTATCTTCGTCGCGGGGTTGAATGCAATCCCCGGCGAGACCTGCTGCGGGTTGGTCTTGGCGTTGACGAAACGGAACTGGAGGCTTTCGTCGCCCACGAGCAGCTGCATGGTCTGCACGGCTATGGGGCTGATGCGCTCCGTGAACCCCTCCAGCATCGCCTTCTCCAGCATTTCCATCGTCTCCTTCGCGTCACGGAAGGACCGGCGGGCGTAGCGTTCGAGGGCGTAGGTCTGGTTCAGGACCCGGGCGGTCTCTGCACCGGCCTGCGCTATCCTCGAAGACAGCCCGCCCTTCACCGATTCGTTGCTCAGGGTGACTTCCGGGGAATAGGGGTCGTTGATATAGTCCTTGACCGCCACGATGCGCGTCACCAGAGGCTCCGGCTGGATGCTGTCGTTCTGGAAGGATATCGAGCCGCCGAGCTTCAGCTTGCCGCCGACGTTGAGCCAGTTGCGCTTCGAGAAGAGGTCGTCAATCGTTCCCTTGAACGTCACCTGCACGTCCTTATGCTGGAACAGGTACTTTGCCGCCTGCCGGAGGGCATCGAACTCCGCTCCGCTCGCATCTGCCATGTTCACGATATAGGAATCAGGAAGGTAGCAGTTCACGACGATGTAGGTGTCCTTCACGGTCGGGTCCGAATCCGCATTGGGCCTGTAGGTGGCGTTCGGCATGTCGATGTCGTTGAAGGTCGCCCGGACCAGCTCGAAGCGGTTGGCCGGGCGCTCTTCGTTCTGGCTGTTGGCGTTCGCCTGGGTGACGGCCGCTTTCCTGAAGGTGGCATCGAACTCCTTGCCCGCGAGCATACCCGTCTGGAAGATGACCGTCAGCGGGTCGCCGTTCTCCAGCAGGCAAGCAGCATAGTCGAGGCTTGCAGGGATATCCGCGTCGATGATATCGACCTGCACATTCAGCCAATCATCGCCGGTCGGCGGCTCGTCAAGGGCCATCAGCTCCGCATAGGTGAGGTACTGGTGATTGTACAGGTAGCGGACCCCCGTCACCGTCCCCACGCGCTTGGGATAGACGTTCGTCACGTCCAGCGATTCCTCGTTGCAGGCGGGCGGCGCATCCTCCAGCATGACGGACTGGCCCTTGGCATCGGTCTTCATCTGGACGGCCTTGGACGAATTGAAACCATCCTCCTGAACATACGCCTGCCCGTTAAGATAGCGGAAATGCTCGCCGTCAAACTGGAAGTGGAAATCCTTGGGAAGCAGCAGGGTGCTGTTGCCATACTCCTTCAGCGAGATATTGCGGTCGGAGCCTTGGATATAGAGGCGCTGAATCTGGCCGGTCTCGCCGTAGTTGGCGCTGCCCACGCCAGCCTTGAAGCCGGTGTTACGGCCATATCCCAGCGCCAGCGGGTCTTCGGTGTTGTATTCGACCTTGCGCAGGTGTATGGCCTTGCCCACGACCTCCCACTCCGTATCATAGAGGGTTGCAAGGGCCGTCAGCGCATCGGAGAGCTTGGTATGGTTGTACTGCATCTCCTTCTGCGGGCCGTCGATGCAGGTGCCGACGGTCCACGGGTTCTGCACCTGCCCCTCGCGCTCCGTGAGGTTGGCGACGATGAGCGCAAGATGCTCCGCAGGGGTCGCCATCATAGGGAACACGAGACGGCCGTCCACGGGATTATGGACGACGTATTTCGTGAACCTGGACTGCTGGCCCTCGAAGGTCAGCTTGTAGAAGTAATCGCGGTTGTGCTGGATGGTAACGTCGGGCTTCGACATCAGCTCGTAGCGCTCGCCCTGAAAATCCACGTAGCAGCCTATCCCAAACTCCACGTGCTGCGTGAGCGAGAACTCCAGATAGACGCGGCTGTCGCCCATTATCTCCCGGTAACGGTACGAAGTATCATCCGCTTCGATATGGATGATGGGCGTTCCCTGATAGTCGTAAATTATCATGGCTTACTTCTTTTTGGGTGTAAACTGACCTTTCGGGTCCCTGGGCTGCTTCTTTGCTTTCTTGCGCCGGACCGATTCCTTCAGTATCTTCTCCACTTCAGCCTCGTCGCACTTGAGCTTGCTCGCAATCTCCCCTATGAGGGCCTTCTGGAACATTCGCAGGAAGGGGTTTGTCGGGAAGAGGATGAGCAGCGAAGCGAGGAACGACCACGTTTCCGTCAACGCGATGACGACCCCCACAACGCCGGAGGTAAGGGCGAACTCCCAGCTGGTTTCCGCAGCTATCGCCTTGTCGATGCACAGGAGCACCAGAAGGGCGGTTCCATAAACGACCACCTTCTCGACCGTCAGGCGGGCGAGCTCGCTCTTGGCGAAGTTCTTCCGCTTGATGGAGACGGCAATGCCGCAAATCAGGTCGATGGTTGTGGCAATGATGACGACATAGACGATGAACACGCCGCCGGAGACGGCATCCGCGATGAACAGGCCGAGACCGGCCAGCCAGCTGGCGGGGTAGCGCAGGGCTTCAAGGAGCTTCTGCGAGATATGGGGTAACAGGTGCGACTGAAAAAGCATAGTAGTAGAAGGATTATGCCCCTCCTGCCCATTCAAGAGGGGCGGTTAGACGGGTAATTAAATCAGCATGGCGACGTAGGCGGCTCCTATGGCCGAGATTTCAAGCCAGAAGAGCCAGCTCCGGCTTATGGTTTTCGTGACCCCGGCGACGATGTAGAAGACGACGATGGAGCCCAGGATGAACGGCCACAGCTTGCAGGCGAGAATCACCCAGAGGATTGCCAGTACCGCGAAAAGGAGGTCAAGGAACACATACACGCCCTTGGAGAATCCGCCGCTTGCAAATCGGTTGGAAAGCTGTGTGAACACGACCACGAAACCGGCCAGAAATCCGAGGAACTGCCACGGGCTTCCCTTCGTCACTTCGAGAATCGAGGGAAGGGCGGCGAACAGGGCGATGATGGTGACGATGCCGCTCAGGTACAGCGGGAATCCCGGCAGCTTCTCCTTCCAGCCCTTGAGCCAGTCGGAATACTTCTCGGGAACGCCGACGTAGATGCAGGAGAGGGCCACGAACGCGACCATCAGCACGAGGGAGAAAATAAGCAATGCTTTCATAATGTGTTGGTTTTTGAAAAGGTTGATGGATTATACTTCGGTGACGTAGTTGCCCACGAGCGAAGACAGGTTCCAGTAGGAAGCTGCGAGGTCGCGGATGCAGAGGTACGTCACGCCGTTTTCAGAGTAGTATTTGCCCTGCACCAGCTCCATGCCCACGGAATACTGGATAGGGTTGTCGATGGTCCCCTCTTCGGCGCTGGCCGCTACCTTGACGTACAGGCTGGCGGCGGTGTCCGGGGTCCAATCCTTCTGCACGGTGTGGGGCTGGCGGACCTTGTACAGGTCGCCGTCGTACCAGAGGCGAAGGCCCTCGGCGACCTGCTGGCCGATGAGGTTGCCCCACGCGGGGAAGAGCGCCGGTGTCTGGGCCGCTTCTTCGTCCGGCAGGTCCTCGGCAGATTCGCCGACGAACTCACGCACCTGCGACATCACGTCGTGGATGGCCGGGGCGGTCTTCGGGGTCGGCTCCAGGTCCTCGGGCGTGCCACCGGCGGCGATGCTCTCCTGTAGCTTGACGATATGGGTGCGGGCGTACTCCAGAAGAGAATCCGCAAGGCTCTTGGCGTACTTGCGCCACTCCTGGAACGTCTCGAACTCGGCGACCTCCTGCTTTCCGGCGGGGTTGTCGAGGTAGTTGTTAATCAGGGCCTCCACCTTGTCTGCGGGGTAGTAGAGCCGGATAATCTCGTTCACCAGAATCGAGCGGTTCCACTCCGCAGGGGGAAGGGTGATGCTCAACCAGCGGTACTCGCCCTCGTTATCCGTGTCGTTTTTAGCTATCAGGACGTTCACCGTCGCTATTTTCTGCCCGTATTTCGTCACTATGGTGACAGGGTCAGGCTGCTCTCCGTAATTCCAATTCATATTCGTAGTGTTTGAAAATGACGTTATCGTATCTGTGTTGGGGTTTGACGTGGACCACCAGCGCCCGCCGGGTGACGGAGCAATAGCGGTAGAAGTAATGCAGGGAGGCGAGCGGTTTCGTCCTGACGTTGTAGCTGTAGGCGTGGCTCATCAGCCCCAGATAGGAGTTGATGCCGTTCACCGCGTGCTCAAGGTCGCGGGACAGCTCCAGGTCCATGCCCTTCTCCGCAATCTGCCTGCAAATCTTCTCGGCCCGGTGCAGGGTCTCAAGGTAGTGGCCGCGTGTGGTGTTCGATATGTACTTGCGCCCGGGCCGCAGGGACATGCCCACGTAGTTCATCCCCTTGCGGGCCTCCTGAATGTAAAACTTCTTTTCGTGCAGGCGCAGGCGAAGCTCCCGCCAGAGGAAATCCCGCGCAATGGCCCTGAACGCCAGCAGGCGCTCCTTGCTCTGGTCCGCAGCCGGGAAGTCATCGACGAACCGCTCATACTCGCCGCCGCTCTCCGCGAAGTAGGCTATCGCCATATCATCGAAGAAAGACATATAGAAGTTGGCGAGCAGCTGGCTGGTGAGGTTCCCTATCGGCATTCCCACGTTGGGGTCCGAATCGAAGAGGCTCTTGCCCTTGGGCAGCTTCTCCCAGAGCGAGAGGTCGCCGGTGCGGACGCAGTTGTTCTGGGGGCAGTGGAAGACCGTTATCCGCGTCAGGTACAGCAGCGTCTCGATATCGTCGCCGGTGTAGTTCTCACGGATGAAAGGCTCCAGCTTTGCCCAGAGGATGCGCTTGTCGATGCTCATAAAGAACGCCTGCACGTCGTACTTCGCAAGGTAGGCCATGCGCCTGTAGTCGGCGCTCACCCGGGCAATCTTATCCTGCATGGTCTCGATGGCCAGCAGGGTCCCGTAGCCCTTGCGGCAGTTGTAGGAGACATTGCCCTGGGCGATGAAACGCGCCTCCAGAAGCGGGTTTATCCGTATGGCAATCCAATGCTGGACGATGCGGTCACGGAACGCCGCCGCGAATATCTCGCGGAGCCGGGGGCGCTTCACCACGAAGCAGGTGCTCGTGGACGGCTCGTAGGTCTGCGAATAGACCTCCCCGATAAGGTTGTACAGGTCCTCTTCATAGTCGATGCGGTACTCCCCGCACTGGGTAGAGGAAAGTTTCTTGTGTATGCAATCGAGGTAGGCATCCACCCATCCCGCCACATCCTCATAATCAGATGCGGCCCACGCCCGCACAGAGTTCTGGTTGTTCTTGTTGTTGTTGTTGACGTTGCCATTGGAAGCGTTGACGTTCCAGGCGTTGTTCTCGGAGTTCTCTGTGGAGGTAGCTTCGCACACTCGTGACATAACTACGTTGTCCGGGGTGAGCCCGAGCAGCGCAGTGGTGCGACCATCTGATATCAATGAGGATAGACTAATCATAACAACCTTAATCATTATGAACATTAGTGGACCCTTCTGCGGCATTGACGCACTGAATACCCTTCATAATGAATCCCGCCTGCGAGGCGATATCATGGAAGAGCTTCAGGGCGCGGGCGTACTGCTTCTTTGACACGACCTTACGACGAAGGAAGACACGGTAAATGGTCTTGACTTTCGACATCTTCAGCGCGAAAGCCTCCATACATTGAAGCTCATGCGCACCTTTTTGCTCCTTTTTAAGTGCGAGATACAGGAAATCGAGCGCGTCGTAGAGCGCATCCATAACCTTCTCGCCAGAAATGCGGTTTGGCAGGGACTTCGGGATACGTTCGACCAGCTCAAAGGTCAGTTCGAGCAGTTCTTCCGTCTTCCTGTAAATGGGTGCCTGCGCCGGTTGCATACACTTGAAACTTTTTAATTGTTTTTAGGATTATTCATATAACTTCTCTTGCTCTCGCACATCTGCCCGCGTCGGAGACGACGCGGGCGACGGCCAAGATATCAGAATGCGGCCCACGCCCGCACAGAGTTCTGGCTGGCCTTGGTGCCGTAGCCGACGTTGCCACCGGAAGCGTAGACGAGCCAGGCGTTGCCCTCGGAGTACTCTGTGGAGGACCAGTGGTAGGCGGTCGGTACTGTGTATATGCCAGCGTTGACAGCCATCTGGAAGGAGCCGTTCATGTTGTGCCAAACAAAGCGGGCCAGCTCACCCTCGGCGGGGAGGAACCAATGATGCGCCTTGAACTTGTCGGCCAGGACCTCACCGGCCTTGACCGTAGGCTCGTAGGCGTGGCAGAGGCTCGCAGCCGGGAAGAAGAACTGCCGGTACACGTTGCCGGATTCAGCGGCCACGTCAGCCATGTTCGCCAGCAGCATCTCCATTTCGGAGTAGTTGCCGGTTCGCTGGGGTATCAGCGCGGCCATGTCCACGGCGCTGTCGGACATCACGATATCCCTGTGGTGGATAATCTTGATGGTGTTCATCAGGCCCCAAGGTATCGAATCGCCAACCTCTATCCCGAGGTCATCGAAATACTGCGAATGCTGCTCGTAGAGCGCCTGTGTCACCTGCGTATTGCCGATTTCCGCCAGAACGTCGTTGCCGGTGAACACAGCGAAGCCGTCAGGCTGGCCGTCGTCCAGATATCCCGCATCGGTGGTGTAGTTTACGCCTCGCGTCGTCTTGTTCGTCAGGAACGGGTTGTTATAGGCGGAGTAGTCGGAATCCTCCAGCGTCACGCCAGCAACACCACTCGATGCGTTGTTATACAGGCCCCAATAATGGGATGCGAGGACGGTAAGCGACGCGCCGACACCGTGCCTGCGGTCGCTGGGATTCACCCATGTAACCAGCAAAACAGGGGTCATAGCATCGTCGTAGTAGTCGAGGACTTCCCCGTTCGCATATACGAGGTCTCCCACCTGCGGCATGTGCTCATAGAAGGCCAGCTCCAGCGTCGCGGTGCGGACGGTTCCGTTCGTGAGGGTCGCCTGGACGGTGACGGTGGCCGTCGGGCCGATATCCTCCGTGCTGACGTTCTGGACCGTCACAAGGCCGGTCCTTGCGTTGATGGTCGCATAGGCATTGGCGGATATAGACCAGACGATAGAGCTGAAGTTATTCGCATACTGGCTGTTCGGGATGATATTCAGCTGGTAGTTGCCGACGGCATCGAGGTAATGCTTCCCGTAAATCTTGACGCTGGCAAGGTTGATGGGGACGTATGTGATGTATAGGGGGTTCTGCGAATCGTCGATATCCCCCCACGTGTCGAGGTACAGCTGCTTCGTGGTGAACGTCACGCGGTTGTTTCCGGCAATGTCGATTTGCCCCCGGAGGTCGGCGGACAGGTTGGCGAGCCACGTCACAAGCCCAGCTCCGTTCAGGGACCAGTTCACGTTATCAATCCTGATGCCGTGGGACAGCGGCGCGTCATCCTCATAGCACTGCTGAATGATGGCCAGCGAGCTGATATTGTTCGCTGCCGGCGCGACAATGCGGAGGGATTGCAGGAGGGTGGCCCCTTCGAGGGTGAGCGTGTTGAGACAAGGCTGGTTTCCGATGGAAAGGTCAGTCAGGCCAGACCCAAGCTGCACGCTCGTAAGCAGGCGGTTCTCCGGCAGGGCGATGGCATTGATGGACGAGCAGCCCCGCAAATCGACTGATGCGAGGCGCACGCACTCGACAAGGCGCAGCGTGCCGCCGATACGGTTACTCCCGTTGAGGTTGATAGTCTCCAGAAGCGGGGCGTTCAGGACCAGCGACGTAGGCCGGAAATTCGGCTTATCCGGGTCCGTCGGGGATATCAGGAGGTTCGTCAGGCGCTTGGCCGTAATCTGGCATTCGCGGCTGTCCTTCACGCTGATATTGCCGAGGTTGCCAAGGGAACGATAGTAGTTCGTCCCATACAGGGCGCAGGCGGTGTCGCCCTGCACGGCGGTTCCTCCGGTCAGGTCGAAGTTCACCGGCACGCCCGGCTTGCAACGCTTACGCAGGGCCTTGTTCGTCTGGCCGACACGTCCACCGGGCCACAGGTACTGATGGGGAATGAGGCCGGTAAAGACGATTTCGGCGGCATTACCAGCCACGTCGGTGGTCGCCTCGATACCCAGCAGGGCCGATGCGTCAGGCAGTCCGATGTTGCCGGAGCTGCCAGAGGACACGGAGAAGTTGCCCCACTCGGCATAGCTGGCGAGCATCACCAGACGGCGCTTCATATACTGGAGTTCGCTCTGGAGCTGGTCGCCCATAGACTGCGAGATAGGGCGCACGCCACGGTCAGAGACAAAGCCGATGCTTTCGGGTCCCTCGTAGCGGATGCGGGCGGTCTCGTTGTAGGCCACCGCCGGGATTCTCTTCTGGACTGAGAAGAAGTATTTCCACATGCAGCCCCAAGGCGTAGGACGGTCGGCGCTGTCAACCCAAGGGATATTTTCGGTGGATGACACGAGCGACGACATGGCCGTGAAGATGCTCTTGAGCATTTCCCGGATTTCGCCGGTGCCTTCGTACATAGCCTCGCAGCAGTTGAACAGGGCATTTGCTCCACCCTCGTACAGGGCCACGTCGGACCCCTCCGCGCACGGGTTCTGGCGGTCGATGTAGTAGGGCTTCGTCTGGAAGCCGGAGTTATCGGTGGCAAGGATGGTGTCCATGTCGTCCTGCGAGAAGAACCACTTGAGCGTCACCGGGTCAAGGGTGTAGTAGGTATTCTTGGAGCAGTTATCCGAACCGGCGAGCAGCTGGTGGACAAATGCGTAATGGAACTTCAGGGAATCCGTCACCACGATGTCGCCGACGTTGGCGCGGGCGTGGGCGGCGATGGCCGCGATAAAGGCAGCGTTCATGTCCTCCCACTCACCGGCATTCTCGGAAACGGCGGTAGGGAACTCCGTCGAGAGGTTGCGCACCTCCACGGCCTCGTTAGTCTCGTCCCATCCTGCCTCAACCCAGACCTGCTCCACGTAGTCGAAGCGGCGCAGCTTGTAAGCATCGTCTCCAGCGGTGCACCACCACATCCAATCACGGGCGGAAGCCTGCTGGTCCGAAGCCATGAAGCCACCTGTACCAGACCACGGGCCAACCCAGACCTTGATACGGGGATTGTGGCGGTAGAAGAAGTTGACGAACTGCTTGATTTTGTTCTCGACATCCACGGACGGCCCCTTCAGGGACTTGGTGGTGCGCTGGTTGTTAGCATCGAGCACGGCAAAATCCCGGGTTACGGTCTTGCAGCGGTCAAGGTTCAGGTTCACCGCACCGTTGTACACCCATCCTGCCACCTCACCGTCATCTTCGGTAACGGTGATGCGGTTGGACTGCCACGGGACGCGCATGTCCGTCAGGGGAAGGTTGTTGTCAGCCCCCTCAATCATGCAGAACATCGCATGACTGGATTTCTTATAGCCCCAGGTAGGGTCGTCCATCTTTCCGGCTCCCCACGTGATAGGGCCTTGGAATACCGGCGCGGGGTCGTTGTCGGCCTGCGTGAAGTACAGAAACATTTCCTGATACTTCGCCACTCTCGCCCCAGCGCTCTGTTGCTGGAGCGACGTAAGGCCCACGATGGCCTTGTGGAGGTCGTTGTACAGGCGGCAGGAGGCCATCAGGTGCGACTGCATGGATGATGCGTAGTTGATTTTGCCGACGAGCTTTGTAGCGTAGGGCACGCCCGCAGCGCTCTGGTACTGCGCACCGCGATATTTGCCGTTCCCGTCAATCCAGCCGTCCACGACCTCGGCATAGCCCGGGTGCTCCTGACTTTCCTCCCAATCTGTAAAATCGGGGTGGATATCCTCAACCTTCACAAGGATGGTATCGGTCACGTCCTTGAGCTTCGTCTGGATATTGGAGTAGTAGTAGGTGTTTGCCGTCGTGCCCTGCCTCTTCGCTTCGAGGCTCTTGCTCTCCTGGCAGATGGTCCCGGAGTATTCGGGTATCTCGTGGCCGCTGGCATCGTACACGTGGACCTCCCACCAGCCCTTTTGCTTGGCGGTCAGCTCGTGGTAAGGCTGGATGCCGTGCCAGATAAGGACGTTCACGCCCTTCTGCTTGCACAGGTCGGCACTCACAAGGCCGTTAGGCCCAAGGATAGCATTGGCATTCCTGAAGGTGTTCTTTTCTTCCGACGTGGGAAGGGTCGCCACATAGTCGTTCAGGATATCGGCGCTGGTAAGGGCACCGTTGTTGCCCTTGTACACGCGGATGCCGTAGATGTCGATATCGGCGGCGTGCTGTCCAACGACGATGCTACTGCCGCTTCGCCACCACTGGCCGGATTCGGTCTCAAACTGAAACTCCCTGTTGATAACCCCGTTCACAAAGACACGGCACAGAGGCATCGCGCTGCCACCGGCCACTCCGGCGCGGAGCTGGGAAACGATGTTAATTGCGATGCGGACGCGCTCATCTTCCTGCCAACGGAAATCCTGCGATTCCTCCGTGACCTTGGTCGCTGTCATAACAGCTCCCACGAGCGGCTTCATCTTCAGGCCGATATAACCGGCGGCGCTGGCGAAGGTCTCAAGGGCCGTCAGGCAGGGAGTATCTTCGTCGGTGATGTTGCGCACCTTCAGGTCCAGCTCAAGGGTGACATTGGAGTTTGCGTTATTGGCGAACGAATCCAGCCAGTCATACCCGAACGTCACGCGCTGCCCGGCCAGAAGACGGAGCACGCGCTGTCCGTCCTCTGCCTCCAGCCAGCCGTCGGTGAGCCAAGACATGCCCTCGAAGGTGGCGGTCACGCCGTCGATTGTCTCCACGTTGTCGGTACCGCCCGCATTCTTTGCGGAGTTATTGCGGGTCTTGGGGTTCATCACCCAATCGGCCCCAGATGTGGGAGCGAACTTGTCGCTGTTGTCAACGGTGATGGCCGTGCGACTTCCGCTCTGCACACCGTCGATGATGATTGACAGGTAGGCATATAGGGTATCGTTCACGCTGTCCTCAATCTCCACGGTTGCGTTCTGGATGTAGGACTGGCCCGGGATGGCGAGGATGGTTTCATCGAGGTACGTCTCATTCCCGTTGTAGTCGGTGAGCTTGAAGCGCACGGAGACGGTCTCGTGGCCCGGAGCATATACGGACCAACGGAAGAACTCGACAGGGACGTAGTTCTGGACGGTGGTGCGCAGGTCCTCGATAAGAACAACCGGGTCGATGGTCTCCCCAGCATCTACAACGACCTGATTCACCACATGCTCGCTCTCGATGGTGCCGCCTGACCCTCCAGCCGAGCAGGTAAGCCACGCTTCGATGGTCTTAACGCCGCTGGTAAGGAGGCCGTACAGATTGCTGTCATCGTCAGCCTGGCCTCTCCACGTCTGAAGCTCGCTGGTGTACTCATTTGCGCCAATGTTGAAAACGTGCGTATAGGTTCCCTTGCTGCCGATGATACTGACATGCAGCTGGCGGGCGACGGAGCCGGTGAGGATATAGGCGAGCGGCAGGGCCGTCACCTGCGATGCGTCAATAGCCTGCGAATAGTCGTAGGCGAACTCCAGCGTCAGGGTCGTGTAGATGATGTTGCTCCACGTAATCCAGGCGCTCGTCGCGGTGGAAAGGATATTGCCCTCTTCGTCGGTGACGGCGAAGCTGGCCCGGACGCGAATCTGCTGCGGGTTGGTGTTGGAGAAATACTTTCCGATGTCGAAGGTATCATACACCGTGTCGTTGGTCTCGCGGGACGTGATGGAATCCGTGCCCACGGTCTCCCAGGTGGAGCCGCCGTCAACGGAGCGCTGGAAGGTCAGGATGCCGGATATACCGGCGTTGATGAGCGTGCCGTTGTCGTTCTGGATGGAAGAGAAACGCAGGCCGGTGAGGTGGCGCTTCTCGACAGAGACAATCTGGTTAGAGACGGTCTCCGAGCACACGAGGCGGGCCGAATAGGTAACGCCGTGTTCCGTGCTGATGGGGATGGCGATGTCCTGGAGCAGCTTGCTGGCGTGGGTCGTTGGGTTCTCGACGTAGCTGTCATAATCCGCTTCCGTGGCGAAGCACCAGATATGATAAAACCCATCCTGCTGTTTGGCCTGCGGGATGGTGATATATCCGAACTTGGTGCCGAAGGTCGCCTTGATGAACGCCTCTACCGCGTCGCCGGAGAAAGGCAGGTTGTTGGCCGGGTCATTCTTCCAGCTCTGGGACATTGATGTGATGCTGTTGGGGCTTGTTCTTGCCATATAGTTGTGATTTAGTAGGGTTCTAAATTCCTTTCCAAGGGTCATCGCCCAGCCAGGGGCGCTCGCCTATCCATGCTCCGGAGCCGAAACAGGAACGTATCGCCTGCCATACGAGACTGGCACCGCGATACATCTCCTGAACGGACCAGATTTCGCCGTTCGGACGGACCTTGTAGCGGGCCGTCATTTCCTTATTTGCACCACGGAACCTCATTGGCTGACAACCTCATAGATGTTGTACGTCTTGTTGGGGTCCTTGGTGGTGAGGGCTTCCCACTCGTTTTCCGTCAGCCAGACTTCATCGGAGCCAAGGCTGGCGAGCATCGCGGCAAACTGCTCTTCCGTCCCCTGATATCCTCCCTCCTGGGCCAGCTCATAGGCGCTCTTGCCGTCGGTCGGAAGGTATATCTTGGTGTAGATGGTGGAAGACGTGTTGTTGGTGTAGGATATGACCGTGCGGGACCAGAGCCATTTGCCAGCCTCCAGCGTGGGGATATTCTCGGACCACGACGCGGGGGCGGTCGCCTGGGCATCGCTCAGGCCGTAGCTGACGACGGAAGAGCTGACACCGATACCATTGGAGCCATCCGCTCCCTTCAGGGCCGCAAGCTGCTCTTCCGTAAAGTCCTGATATGTGAACGCCGCGCCGGTTGCGCCACGGGATTCAGCGCCGGAATCCACGTAGGCGTTGCCGCTCATGCTCCAGATATACCAATGGCCGTTCTGGCCGATATAGGGAGGTCTTACGATGGCGTGCAGCGGGACCTTCACGGAGCGGTTGTTGGCATCCGTGGCGATGGTATAGAGGCCCTCGAAGGTCGTTGCGGCGGGCAATCCGCTTATCGGTTGTAATTCAGCGTTCTCAACATCAATAGCCATAGCACTTCAATTTTAGAATGCAGGAATAATCGGTATCAGTTTCCCGTCCTCGGTGATGACGAAGCCGCCATCCTCAGTTGCGAGAAAAAAACTGGCGCTGCCTTCCTCCTCGAACAGCGTAAGAGTTAAGTTGAACTTGAGCCAGATGCGCCCGTCACGGTAAAGGAACTCTTCGACCCTCTGGCTCTTGTAGAAGCTCTTGAAGGTCTTGCCGAGTGCCCGGATAAAGATGGACCGCGCCCCGGCGAGGGTCGGGTCCGCGCTCACTACAGACTTGGAAAGGTTGTACAGGAGCGCATCGTAATTCTGCCATACGCCGGAGGCAGCGCCCCGCATCAGGCAATTGAGGGTGATGTCGCGGCCCTTATAGGTGACGGTTCCCTGGGCTTTGCTGCGTTTCCAGTTGGCAGAAACGCCCTCCACAGAGCCGCCGATGGTCTCGTATTCCTCGCTGTCGAAGGTATCTTCAGCATCATTCAGCAGGGGGTTTTCGTCGTAGGTCGCCCCGCTGATGACAGAGGATTTGCGGATAAGCAGCGGCTTGACTTCCGCGCCCTTGATAACGGAGCTGATTGTGCCTTGCAGGACGCGCACTCCGTATCCGGAGAGCGGGACCTCATCAATGACATAATCGCGCTTCTCGGGCAGACTGGAGGACGGCGCGACATAGGAGTAACCTTCAAGAGGCTTGTCGGCGGCGAACTGCACCTGCATGATGTGGAAGGTTCGGGCATACTGGATGCTCGGCATGGATTCGAGGCGCAGGGTGCAGCTGCGTCCAATCTCCTGAAAGGTGAAGGAGCGCACCGGCTTGCCGCCCAGAAAGGCATAGAAGCCGTCGATATCCGCGATGGTCCCCTTCAGGATGAACTTCAGGGTGACGGTCCGGGATTCAAGCAGGGGGTTGGAAAGGTCCGGCTCATAGCCGTTCATTTCCTGCCAGTCGTTGCCGCCGACGGCCTTCATTTCGGGCCACTGCACCAGTGTCTTGTACGCATCTTTGGCGAGCGTGACGTTGTATGTTGTGAGGATATTAACCCCGTCTATGTATAGCTTGGTAATCATTTTATCTTCACTCCGCTGTCTATGATTGTACCCACGCCGCTCTTGATGTGTCCTGCCAAGGTCTTGACCTCGGAGAGCGTCTGGCGCATGTCGTTGGTGTCCGAATGAATGCCCTGCACGTGCTCAAGGATGGCGGCGGTGTTCTGCACGACGGCCGCGTGCTGGCCCTTGATTTCCCGCACGTCCTCCTTCAGCTCGAAGGTATGGCTCTGTATGGTGGTAAGACGGGCGTTGCCCTCATTGACGGAATCCTGCGTGGCGGTGATGCCCGTGCGCGTCTGGGCGGTGCGCTGGTCCGATTGCCAGACATCGTAACCCTGACTGCGGAGGTAGGCTTGCGCGGCCTTCATCTGTTCGTCGTAGTCGGCGAGGCCCTGCTGGTATGCTTCAGAGAAGCGCATCAGGTCATCGACGATATTGTTATCCGCGTTCGGGCCCTTGAAGGAGGCCATGAAGTCGCTCTCCAGGTCGGTGAACATGTCGGAGAAGACGGCAGAGAAGACCAAAGAACTTACGATATCCTCAATCGTGGAAGTCATCTTCCCGTGGAAATCGTCGATGGCACCGTAAAGCTCTCCGTTCTTGAAAGCCGCCACGAGCGAGCTCTTCAGCTTGTCGCCCAGGTCGCCGGACAGGTCGGAGAAGTTGTCGCGCATCTGCTGCTCGGCCTCCTTCGCCTTGTCGGCGATATCCTGCCAGTTATCGACAATCTGCTTGGTTGCATCGTCCAGTTTGTCATAATCCGCCAGAATGCGCTCGTCCAGCTCGTAGGTCTCGGGGTTGAATATCTGGCCGTAGTGCTGGGAGAGGCTCTCGAAGACGGGAACTATCTTCGTTGAAGCAAGGCCAGCAATCGCACCTGTCACCAGGCCGATGGCCGCACCCACGGCAGCGCCTATGGCCGTGCCTATACCTGGGATGATGGAGCCCACGGCAGCGCCAGCCGCTGTGCCGATGGCAGCGCCCTTGCCGACGTTGCCCCAGTCCACGACCTTCTTCGTGCCGGTCTGCACCTGACCGCCCGCGAGCTTGCCGACCTGCTCATTCAGCGCCTCCATAGCGGAGCCATACTGCAAGGCCCCGTCAATGGCACGCTTGTAGGGATTCTCAACGCCGAAGATGTTCTTCTGCTTGTAGTCGAGCGCGTCCAGCTGAAGCATCTTGTACTTCATCTCCGCCGCCTCAATCGTCAGGTTCCATTCCTCCTGCGCTTTCTTATTCTTCTCGATGGAGGTCAGGACCATACCGAGAAGTTGGATGCTGCCGGAGACGGCCGTGGATATCGCGCCGGCGGTGTTTTCTGCGAAGCCGCCAGAGAACGCCTTGCCGATGGTATCGGCATTGTCGCCGATTGCGGAGAAGGTCTTGCCGATATCACCCAGAGCGCCGTCGAACTGCTCCAGCTCCTTGCCCAGCTCGGAGAAAGCAGCGCCAATCTCCTTGAAGGACTTTTCGATACCGTCCTGGAGCACCGCGACCTTTTCAAGGTCCGCATCCTTACCCTTCGCCACCTCGGCATCAAGGGCCGCAATATTGCCAGCAAGGCCGACAAATCCCCATCCACGGTTGCGGTCCGCCTGCTCGTTCTGAAGGGTGTGCAGGCGCTCGTAGAGCTTGATAAGGGATTCGGTCGAAGCCTTGTTCTTCTCGGCCTCGTTGATTTGGTCCTGCGTCGCCTTGATGGCATCGCCCAGAAGGGAGCCAGTAAGGGATTTGACGTTGGCGAAAATCAGCTTATAGATGTTGCTATACTGGCGGTATAGCTCCATGATGGCATCAGCCTTCTTCGCCCCAAGGGTTTTCTTCTCAAACTCATCCTCGGCTTCCGCAATCTTGCGGTCGAAATCTTCGATGGTCGCGGCCAGCTTCTGCTCGAAGGTACCATACTGACGGAGGAAGTCGATGCGGTTCTGCTCGCGCTTCCTCAGCGCGGCCTGCTCGTCGGCGGTTATCCTGTCGTTGGTCTCCTTTTCTTCCCTCTCAATGCCGGAAAGGGACGCGGCGTAGGAAGCCTCGATGTTCTGGGCGGTTTGGTTGTACAGGTCGGCGGCAGTCTGGAGCTGCTGGTCAAGCGCGGAGGTGTCCCAGCCTTTTTTCTGCCATTCAAGGCGCTTTTCCGCGACCTCCCTTTCCGTGGCCTCATAAGCGGCGAGGGCATCGGCTTTCTCCTGTTCGTAGTTGAACTTGGCAAGGTCGCGCTTGGCGCGGTAGTAGGTTTCCCAGTTATCGGAGCTCTTCGCCACGTCCATTTCGGCACTGAAAGCGTCGCGGATTCCCTCGCGCTGCGCGGAGGTGAGCTGCTTCTTGAAGTTGTCGGTCTGCTTGAGGATTTCGGCCAGGGCCTCTTCATAAGTCCTGGCGGTAGCCCCGGTCGTATTGTGGACGACGGTCGGCAGGCCCTGCAAGAGGGTGGTTGCGATATCCGTCTGCGCAATCCCGTTCTGGATGAGGGAATCGGCCTCTTTCTCCAGCTGGGCGGCTTCGGCGAGCAACTTCTGGCGGTTGTTCTCGATGAAGTCGGAGCGCATGGCATCCTGCACCTCCTGACTGACCCCGCCGTTACCGTATTCATCACCGCTTCCAGCAAGGCCGATTGCAAGCTCCTGCCACCACTTCGTGCCGACGTTCTCGGCGGCGAGGCGCAGCTGTATGGCCTTGGCATATTTGGTTTCCGCAAGGCTGGCGTAAGCGGCGGCTTTCGCCCGGGCGATGAGGGCGTTCACGACAGCCTCGGAGTTCTCGACGGCCACCTTCTCGTAGGTGGTCGTGTCGTTAACCTCAAAGCCCAGCTTCTCCCAAGCCTCGCGGTTCTTCTCTACGACGGCCTTCTGCTGCTCCAGGGAGCCGTTGCACTTCTCCCATTCGGCTTGCAGGCGGCGGTACTCGGCCAGCTGCGAACTGACGTTCTGCCCGACCTCATCCTGCCATTTCTTCTGCTCTTCCCGGGCTTTCTTCTGCTGCTCGGTGAGCTTGGATATGACGGCTATCGCGGCGATGACTGCGGCCCCTCCAAGGAGAAGGAGCGCTGAATGCAGGCCGATGGTGGCGGCGCGGGCGAACTGCGCCGACGTGCCCATAGTCATAAGGCCGGTAGCGGTGCGGAGGTTCCAGGCGTGCCAGAGCTGCGTCGCCTTGGTGAGGACCGTGACGCGGAAGGCGGACGTGGAGCTCAAGGTGTTGGAGAGCTGCTGCAAGCCCATCAGGATAGACATGGATGATTGCAACTTGGTCTGGATTGCCATCAGCTTCTCCTGGTCCTTAGTAAAGGCACCGGCTACGCCGGAAGCGGCGGTATAAGCGCCCATGAGGCCCTGCACGCCGTTAACCATCCCGTTAAACATGTTGCTGGCCCCGGCGGTCATATTGGCCCGCTCGATGCTGAACTGGCGCTGTACCTCAACGAGCTTGCGCATCTTCTCTTCGAGGTCGCGGTATTCTTCGGAGTTCTGGCGACCCTCTGCACGGAGGGCCATCATTTCATTTGCCAGCTGCCGCACCTGCGTGGTGAAGCGCGGCGCAGCCTCTCCTGCTATGGACTTGTAACGGTCTTCAAGTCCCTGCAAGGCGGCTTCTTCAAGGTCAATCTCCGCCTTAATCTGGCGGAGCGCTGCCGCCATCTTGGGGTCGCCCGTCTTGTTCACGGCGGCGAGCGTGTCCCGGTACTGGAGCTTCAGCTCGGTAAGGTACTGCTTCGTCAGCTCGATGCCCTTCTTCAGGTCGTCCACCGTACCGTCAAAGTTATCCCGGGCGCTCTTGTAAGCACCATCCAGCGTCGTGATGCTGGCGCTCATCTTCTTCGAGGATGAATCTATGGACTTGCCGGCGGCAGCGGCGGCGCGGTCAATCTTGTTGAACTCTTCGATTACGACCTGACCGTCTTTCTGTACGCCGGAAATATCCAGACCTACGCCATAGTATGTACCTTCGTTCGCCATTCCTTACAAATCGAAATTACCGGGTATATTGGCATCGAGACGGTCATCCCATTCCGCTTCCTTCTTTTCCTCTTCTGTCATCGGCTCATTGCTTGGGAGCGTCGCGCTCAACAGGCAAAGGCTCGCATAGCTGTATTTATAAAGCACGTCTTCAATCGGGATATCAAGGCCCTTCGACATGCCGAGAATTATCGCCCAGATGCTATCATTGTCTATTTTTCCACTTCCTCCGCTACCGTTCTGCGAAGCAGGTTTACTTCGAGCAGGGAAGTGGTAAGCCCGAAAAAATGCCCCACTTTCGCCTCTTCGAGGACCTTGAAAATAAGGTCCTGCATTTCTTCCGGGGTGAGGGTCCGCATCAGCTCGTCGCCATACCGGCGGACCTTGCGCCGCCAGGCAGCTTTCTTGAACGTTGATTTGCTGTTGCTGACACCGAGAAGGAGAATAGCCGCCACCTTGCCCACGGGCTTGGTGTACGGCGCTATCGCCATAGATTCGGTGGTCATCTTCTTTGTGTTCATCTTCCGCGCAGGCAGCTCCGCAATCACCTCTGACGCGGCGATGAGGGTTGCCATCGTCGGACGCGGGAAGGTGAACGTGCGGCCTTTGACAACCAGCTCAACCGGCCTGTTGAAAACGATGTCGGCGGCTAATGATTCAAGTCTTTTCTTCATTCGGATTCTTTTGTTAGCAATACAGGCCGGGCCCTAACACCCGGCCTGTGCATTCAGATTTCCGGCCATCGCGATTAGCTGGTACCCGTGCCGCTACCGCCGCCACTGGAGACTGGCGCAGGCTTCTTGAACCGGGTGTACCAGTTGGAAGATTCGTCAATCTTGATGAAGCGGAAAACGAGGTCGGCATAGTTGCCGTCCGCGTCGCTCCAGCCGGGCTTGTACTTGATGGAGGACAGAGGGCACTGGATGCCCATAGCGCCGACGTTCTTCGGAGTGACCTTCACCGCGTAGTTGTCGGAGGGAATGTGGGTCTTGACGTTGAAGTCTGTGGTGTTCGCCACCTCCCCGAGACCGAGTGCGGTCAGCAGTTCGTTCTCAGGCTCGATGACGCGGACGGTGAGCTGCAAGCCCCCTTCGAGGTCCTCGTGGCCGACTTCCTCGCCGCCAGTACCACGGGCAGAGAGCTCGTCGCCATCCAAAGCCTCCAGAACGGCAGACTTGTCCTTGATAACGCCGACATCAGTCAGCGCGGAAGAGGGCATAGAGAAGGTCCCGGTTGCTACGCCGATTTCGACCTTACACTTGCTCCAAGCCATTATTTTTCTTGCCATAATGCGTAAAGGATTTAGAAAGTGATTCGTTGAAAGGTAAGACCAATGCTTACAAAATGCTGTTTGTTATCGCGATTGACGAAGACCTGGGCCGCTTTGTCGATTCCGAAGAGGTAGCCGGTGTCAGCATCGTTGAGGGTCTGGACGAGGGCATCTTCGAGCTTGGATATCTCCTGCGCCCTGTCCTTATTCGGGACGGGATGGCCGGAGCCGTTGTCGATATCGGGCACATAGATGTTGATTTTCGCCTTGCCTTCCTGAATCTGTTCGGCTCCGGCGGCAGAGACGATTATCACGGCATCCTCGGCCTTGGAATCGAGCGGGCGGCAGTCCTCTTCGTAGAGAGAGCCGCCGATACTGGTGCTGAAGAATGTCTCCAGCGCATCGTAAATATCCTGTTCGATTTCAGGTGTGCCTTTCGTTGCCATTGTCCTAATATCCCAGGGACGAGAGCAGCTGGCGGGTCAGTTCACGTGCTTTGATTTCTGCGGAATCCAGAACGTCAAGGCCCATCGCCTCGATATATCCCGAATACTCCATGCCAGCGACCACAAGCAGTACCAAGCCCCTTGAGTGCTCCGGCGCGAGCTGGTGAAGGTATTCCCTTCCTTTCGCCGCCCCCTCTGCGCCACTTTTTACTACCGTAAAACCGCCCTCGCGGACGATTTCGCCATCACGTATAATGCAATAGCCTATGGAACTGGAAAGGTTGCCTGTCTGGTCCTCGTAGCGGTGGCTCCGGCTGGCGGTCTGGCAGACGCTCTCGCCGATTTCGGATAGAGCCTCAACGAGCCTTTCGATGGTCCTCTCAACGCCTTGACGGACAAACGCCGTCTCTTTGCTTTGGGGTGTGAGCCGTCGGATTGGCATGGTGTCAGACCTTAATCAGAACCTGCCCGACCTTCTCCAGCTGCTCGATGCTCTGAACCTCGAACGTCCCGACAGACGAAGTTCCGTCCTTCCGGAAAAGCTCTATGGTCTTGGCATCGAAGCTCTGGAGGTCGATTCGGACCCGATAGGATTCCCTCGTGAAGTAGCTGTCATCAGCCTGGCCCCTTATGTCCTTCTGGACGGTCTCATAATGGCAGGGGATTGCCTCGCCACGGGTTTCAGTGACAGCAACCGGCTTTCCGTTCTGGAAGCCGCCGCCGGTCTTCTGGACCACCTTTATGAAACCATTCGGGAAGTAAATCATAAGAACGTGACCCTTGGCTTTTTCGTCAGCTCATCCTTAATCCCATATTCCTTGCATTGTAATCTGTACCAATCGAGAATCGCTTCCCGGCTGGCCTTGGATATGCTAACGCCGCCCTCGGAGACGGCCTGCGGCATAATGAGCAGCTTGGGCACCGACTTTATCATGGCGATGCTCGCCTCCCTGTGGTTGGAAGCCGTGACTTCGGCGTTGGCGGTCAGCTTGTTCTTGAGCACGATGTCAAGAACGGTGGCATCCGACAACCTCACGCCGAAGTCCTCGAACTGCTTCACTATGAACTCGGATATCGTCATCGCAGCTACTACTCGAAAGCGGAGCAGTCGATGAGACCCATCCTGTTGGAACGGTTGATATCGACAATCCAGTCGCAACCGTACTCCATGAAACGCCCTTCCTTGGTGCGCTCCGTCGCGATGAACATGCCGTAGTCCTGCTCGGTATAAGCCTTGCCGGGAATACGGTCCTTGAGCTCATACGGGGTGTGGTGACGGAGGTTGCCGATTTTCTCGCCCGGCAGGAGGGAAATCTTGTAGTTGGGCACGGCGTTGATGGCCGAGCCGTCCTGCATGTTGATATAGACCTCCTTGAGCTTGATGCGGTAGGGAATCTGGAGAGACGCGAACACGTCGTTGACGATGTTCGGGGAAATAAGGGAGATGCTGTGGCCCACCTCGAAGTTCGCCACCTTCGTCAGGAAGTTATCCTTGAACTCCTGGCACCCGAGGATGCACTTGGTGAAGGTGAAGCGGTTCATTTCCATGATGGTCGCATCGCAACCGGCCAGACGCAGGGTCGGGATGGCATTGATGAGGTAGGAAATGAAGGTGCTCTTGTTGCCGGCGACGGGGACGAGCTTGTTCTTCCCGGTCTTGAAGGGAAGGGTGATGGTGTTGATTTTTACACCGTTCTCGTCGGCCTTGCTGCGGACAGAAGCCTGGCCGCTGAACTTGAGGTCGTTGAGCATCAGGTCCATGCGCTTGTGGGGCGCGAGGGCGCACTGGCGGAAATCGTCAACGAGGAAGTTGACGACAGCCTCCATATCCTCCTGACGGCCCAGACGGTTCAGGGTCTCGACGAGCTCCTGGAGACGGTCGAGGCGGTCGTTATCCATCTGGTAGGCTTCACCGAGGGAGCCGACTTCGCCCTGGCCCTTGGCCATCGCGTGACGCTTGCGGACGGGCTTGTTGGCATTCTTGTCGATGAAGGAACCGATGATGACGGCGGTCTGGTTGCCGGAGAAGGTCTTGAACGTCCCGTCAGGGTTGGTGGGCAGAGGGTCGAGGTAATCCGGCCAGTCGATGCGGTCCTGGTCGGTGAGAGTTACCAGCGCCCTGTTGATGACCACGTTCATAAAGACGGGATTCGCAAGAATGTTGTCAATAGTGTAAATCATAGCTTGTAATCCTTTTTATACGAACATGAAACGGGACGTGAGGGAAGCCTTGTCAGCCTCGGTCACAGGGACGTAAAGCTCGGCCTCCTTGATTTCGTAAGCACGGAAGAGGGCGGTGACGGTCGCGCCGGTCTCCACCTTGGTGCGTGCATAGTTGAGAGCGGTCGCCACGCGGGCGGCCTTGTAGGAGCTGGCCGTCTTTTCCTCGATGACTGCGCCAGCGTCGAGCTTGGCGGTGAGGGCGGTGACGGTCAGGGTGTCGTAATCGGCACGGGAGGTGTCGATAGCGGAAACGGCGATGTCGTTGGTGCCGTCGGAGAGCGTGCAAGCGCCGGTGATGCCGGAGCCCTTCGCAATCTTGACGGAGGTAGCCGCAGCCGCCGCGTTGGCAAACACCTTCGCGGTGAGCTTCACAGCCTCGGCCTCGGAGAGGACCGCACCGGCTGCGATGGCCTCGGACAGAGCGGAAACCGTCAGCTCGTCGTAAGCCTCTTCGGACTTATCGACGGCGGACACCGTAACCACGACACCGTTGGGCAGGACAAACTTGCCAGCCTTGGCGAAGCTGCCCTTCTGGATTTTGACGGACGTTGCAGCGGCCGCAGCGGCCTCCACCACCTTCAGGTTGTTGACCACGTAAGCCTTGCGGTTCGCGAAGTCAATCAGGAGAGGGCAGAGGACGGGGACGTGAGCACCAGCGGGAAGGCCCTCGGTGTCAAGGTTGAAACCACCCTGAGAACGATAGCCGGAATCTACCGCATAAAGCTCCCTCTCGACCTCAAAAGCATTGTCGTCGTAAATAACTCCTGCTGCCATAATTGATTGGGGTTAATTAGGATTTTTTGTTTTTCTCTGCCGCGAGCTGGTCGGTTTTCTCCTGTGCGGCTTTCAGGAGGGGGTCTTCATCGCCCTGTTGGCCCGCGCCGGACTGGTCGGGCTGACGATTACCGGAATGATTGGCGTTAGCCACAGCCTGCTCGTCATCCTTGAAGGACTGCTCCACGGTTTCGGCAAATGCTTTCACCTCGTCCTCATCCTTGAACTCACGCCCGTTGATGATGGGCGCGTAGAATGATTCGCGGACCCCTTTTTCCTTGAGGATGGCTACCAGAGTGGAGCCGAAGCCCTGCTGCTTGGCCGCGTTCGCCTTTGCGGTCTCCCGCTCTTCGATTGCGTCCAGGCGCTCGGCGAGCTTCTTTGCCCACGCGGGTTCCTCTTGGTTGTTGGGCTGCTGTTGCGCAGGTTGCGTTTGGTTTCCAGATGTGCCCCCTGCTTCGACCGGCTTTCCGTCTTTCAGGTTGTGCTTGGTCTCATAATCAGTCACCGCCTTGGTCGAGGCCGTGGCGACAGCCTGATTAACCCTGAAATCCGAATAGGTCTCCATCACCTGTGAGGTCGTAACGGCATCGACTGCCGCCTGAACGTCCTCTGCTTTGGTCGTCTCCTTTGCGAGTTTCCTCGCCATAGGCTCCAGCCAGCTGGCCTCTACCCCAGGGAATTTCTGTTGCAAGGCCGCAAGAATTTGTTTGAACATAAAAAGCGCTTTTTGGTTACTATAAATTCGATGTCGCAAAATTACCCGGGACGCGCACGCAAGACCACGTTTCCGGGGATTCATCCGTGAATGTCACCGGGTGCGTTCACCAAATAATTTCAAAAACGCAAGTGGCCGTACCTGTCAGGGCACGGCCACCGCCCCTTTCGGGGACTACAAACAAGAAGATGAAATACCCGCCTTGTGGCGGATGGGTCTATTTGGCCGGGGCGCTGGCTGCGGGCTTCTCGCCGGTCTTCGCCGCGCCTTGGCCGTTCTGGGCATCCTTCTGGGCCTGCTCCTTGTCCTCTTCGTCAATCTGGGCGATTTCTTCCTCCACCTGGTCCGTCATACCAAGGAACATGATACCGCTCTTGCGGCTCATAAACTTGGCATCCTTCGCGCCGGTGGCAATCTCCAGCTTCTCCTTCAGGTTGTCGATGCTGTAGGGCTGAATCTCCACGGTGATGTCGATGGTGTCGGCAGCTTCTTTCAGGCCAGGGCACAAGGAGCCGATGGCCGCAACGAGGAAGTTGTAACGGCGCTGAAGGAACTCACCCAGCACCTCAGCGTGATTGTCAACGGCAAGGAGAATCTGCATGAACATATACTTGAACGCCACGCCGGAGACAGCCTGCCCGAGGTTCTTCATATTCTCGAACGTGATGCGTGGCGTAGAGGTCAGGCCGTAGATGTTCTCCAGCAGGGTGGTTATCTCCAGCTTGATGGCCTCCGGGGTCTGGTCCCAAGTCAGGTAGAACGCATCGCCCTCTTCCTCAATCTTAATCATCCTGCGCCGCTCGTCCTGATTGCCGAGGCCAGCTTCACCGGCCAGCTCGCCCTTCAGGATGAGGTACGGGAAGAAGTGGTAATCTATGCAGTCGGCATAGTCGGACAGCACCTTCTCCAGACGGGCCCTCTGGGGCTTGATGTTGTGGCACAGGGTGCGGTCGCGGTAGCCGTAGATGCAGGGGAGCTTCGGGAAGTGATGCTCGAAGCTCTTGCGCTCGTCCAGGGACCACACGCCGCTGACCTTCTTCCAGACAAAGACGTTAGTTGCCGTGACCGTCTGGAAAAACTCGACGCGGCGACGGCCGAACAGGGTGTGCTCCGTGATGGTGTAGGAGCGGCTCTGGGCTACATAGTCGCCGGTCTCATCGAAGAACGGATAAAGGGTGTCGCCACGGAACGGGGACCAGATGGTGCAGCGCAGCTTGTTGGCGGGCTTGACGGAGCCGAACAGCTGCTTGATTTTGGCCGCGACCTTCGCCCAGAAGCCGGTGTCGGTCTTCTCGTACCAATACTCCACGACATCCTGCTCCGAGAACCAGGTACGGGTGACGCGCTTGTTCTGGTAGCGGATTTTGTTGTCACGGTTGATGGTCTGGATTACGGCATACAGGTCATCCTCCTTCTTTCCGTTGGACTTGTAGGAGAGCAGCGGGTCCTTGCCGACGGTGAAGGCCGTGTGAATGTTCACAATCTCCTGCTCGATGGGCAGGGCGACGCGGTTCACGTCCTCTTCCTGATAGATGGCGGGCTTGATGATGTTGTCATCTTCGCCGTATTCGGCCTCCTTCACCAGTACCTTCCGCTTCTTGCGGATGGACGGGTTCATAACGTCGTGCTGGTCGGGGTCCCACTCATCCCGCAGCTCCTTGACCTTCGGGAGCGGGGTCTTTCGGTAGGCTTTGAGCAGTTGTATCTTCTTCGAGATATCTTCCACTGCAAGGATTTCTTCAAGTGTCATGGCTGTATGTATTTAAGAATGAACTATCTGAATGTGCCCTTCGGCACGGTCTTCCGCTTTGCAGTCCTGGGCTTACCCATCAGGCGCTCAAGGCAGACGTAGCGCACGCCGTCGATGATGTGGTTATAATCATCCACCGGCTCGTTGAGCCACTTGCCGTCCGCGTCCTGCTGGTAAGTGTAATTCTTGAACTCCTTGATAGCGTTCAGGGATTGGGCGGTTATGTATATCTTCTGGCAGGACTTCATAAAGTCGATGCCGGCCTCCACGGAGCCCTGATACTTCTTGACCTTGTGCGTCTTGAGCCCACCCTGCCGGAGCTCCTTTTCGAGGCGGGGGTCAGCGGATTCGCAGATGAACTCCAGCGGCTTGCACCTGGTCTTGCCAGCCTTGATGATGTCCCGGGTGAGCATATCCGTCTGGTAAAAGCGCTCGTCGATGTAGAGGCAATTCTTGTAGAATCCCACTTCGGCGGCGGCTGTCGGGTCGGTGGTGAAGCCGAAATCCAGGCAGTTCCAGCGCTTCGTGACCCACGGCGGGATGCTGTCGATAATCTCCCAATTCGAGAACACAAGGCCCTCGATGGTCGCACGCAGGCCGAGGCCGTATATCTTCCACTTGCGGATATCCACCGTCCCGTTGGCGTAGTTCTCTTCGGTCGGCTCGTAGGAGAGAATCTTGCGGCGGCTGTTTTCCGGGATGAAAGGATTGTCCAACATCGTGCTGTGGTCGAAGTAGCAGTCAGGACGCGGGCAGACGGTATCGTAAATCCAGTGCTCTTCCGCGCTGGGGTTGTAGTCCAGGATGGAGAAGCGGGTGGTACGCTGCTCCAGCTGGTCGAAGTCATCCTTGGTCGCCTCCATCGCCTCGTTTATCCAGACGATATCGGTGGTGAGACCGTGGAGCTTCTGCACCTCGTCAAGGCCGATGAACTCAAATGTCGTGGTCCCGAGCCGGATAATCTTCAACGTGTTGTTGATGCGGCAGTACCTGAGTAGGCCCAGCGACATGAGGATGGTCTTGAAGTCGTTCCAGACGGTTGACTGCAACCACGTCGCACGCTTACGGGCGATGACGACGCGGTTAGGCTTATCCTGATTCGTCAGGGCGTACTGGATGAAAAACTGGATGATGGAATAGGTCTTCGAGCTACGGGAGCCGCCCTCGAACACGAACACATGATAAATCCCCATCGCTACGGCGGAGATTATGCGGGACAGAATCGGGGTCCCATCTATGTTCAGCTCCCTGTTGTTCACGTCTATTCCTTCGGTTTCTTGAACTTCTCCTGAAGAGCCAGGTCCTCCTTCTGGTTGTAGGTGATGCGGATATTCACCGCCGTAGGCAGGCCGGAGCTATCGCCACCGGCAGCTGCGGCCTCGGCCTCTTCACGCTTCTTGCGCAGGATATTCTCGCGCCATTCGGGGTCATTGTTGTACAAGAACGTCGCAAGGGCCTGCATGTTGGGCGCTATCTCCATTTCGGATTCTTCGGTAATCACCTTGTCCGTGAGATAGTACCAGCCAGTACCACCGCAGCGGGTGCAATCCTCTTTCGGGGTCATGTCGTTCTCGAAGCAACAGGGGCAGCGCTTCTGCACTGCGTTGCGCCTGACGATGGAAGTCTTGCGCTGGCCGAGGGCCATCTGGTAGTACGTGGAACGTGCCGCCTGCAAGATGCCTGACCGCCCGCGTGTGAGGGCTTGATTTATTAAAATGTTGCGCTGCGTGGGCTCTCCATTGTCATTTGTTTCGTTTTTGAACCGGCTAAATGATTCTGGAGTAAGGCTTTTCCCGAATTTATCAGCGAGGCCGTAGGCTATAGAAGCATCAGAATAACCGGCAGAAGCAAGCTCCTGAATGGTCTCATAGAAAACCGGGTCCTCGTAGTCGAATTTCTCCTTTGGACCCGGCCCGCTCTTTTTTTTCTTCGTCGCCTTTTGAGGGACTGCGGCCGTGGTACTGGCAGAAGGTTCAGGAACAGACGTGGGAGCAGAAGCAGCGACATCGGCGGTCTTCTTTTTTTTTGAAGATGCCGACGCAGACGATGATGGAGATTCAGATGCTTTCCTCCTTCTCTTCTTGGGTTCTACTTCCATTCTATTTCAATTACTACCGGTATTATTCCCTTTACATACACCTGTCTGGTGTTATAAATACTTATGCGCGAGGGCGCGGGTGCGTGCATATACGTGCGGGCGCGGGCGCGTTAGTCCACCAGCTCGATTCTATCCACGAACACGTCCCCGTTGATGAACTTCTCATCGGGCGCGTAGCCGAAGCGCTCGCAGAACTCCGCCTTGGCCTTGGCTGTGGTGAAGGACAGCGTTATGAACGTGTCGGCCTCTGCGGCCTTGGCGGCGGCTTTCTCCGCTACCTGCTGCTTCACCTGCTTCACGGCCTCTTTCCGGGCGGCTTTCAGCTCTTCCACGGGCTTCTGGGTCTCTTCTATGGCCTTCTTGATGTCGTTAGCCTTGGGGACCTCTATCTTGATTCCGAACGCGGCAAGGTCCAGATTGCTGAAACCGGCCCGCTTGGGGTCAATCTGCGGTATCAGGACCTTCACCTTACCCTCGTTCCAGCGGCCCTGGGCAGAAGGGTTGTTCATAAAGAAGTTGATTTCGATTTCCGTCTTCTGGTCCACGTCGATGAGCTCGACCTTCAGCTCGTAGTCGTGCTCGGGATAACCGGCCATCTCGTCCAACAGGCTGACCTTCTGGTGGCCCGATACGATGGTGTAGCCGGTCTGTTTGTTCACGAGGATGCCGCCCAGCAGGCCGAAGGACTTGAGGCCCCTCTTGAGGGTGTTGCGCTCGTTCTCCCCAATCTCGCGGGGGTTATAGTCCGCCGGGTGAATCTGCGAGCGCATCAGGGTGACGGTCTCGGAGGCGGTCAGTATCTTTTGCAGCCATTCGGGGATGCCTCCGTTCTCGGCTGCGGGTTTCGATTTCTTTGCCATGTTCTTGCTTGTAGTATATTTAATAACTATAGATATATCCTGTAATAGGCTATAGAAGCATAGATATCGTACTTCTACATGTCGCCCCGGTGCTCGGCCCGGTAGAGGATGACTTCGGATAGGGGGAACGCTTCCAGAATCTTTTGCAGGTCGCCCGGCCAATGCTTCTTCAGGTACAGGAAGCAGTCCTCGCTGAAGGTCAGGCCCTGGGACTTCTGGCGCTCGGAATAGCGGACCGGCTCGGGGAGGCGGCGCTGCCTGATGTAGGCCAGTACCTCGTTGTTGCCCCACTTCGACAGGGGATAGACGTTCTTGGTCTTGGGCTGAATCGCCTCCAGCACGTAATCCTTGCCCCTGAGCATGATGCCCCGCGTCATGTTGTCGCTCTGCTTCATCCCGTACAGGCACCAGTCGATGCCGAACCGCAGGCGGCAGTTGTCGGCCACGTCGGAGAACTTCATCAGCTTCACGTCGGGGTCCGGCTGGCAGTACAGGCCCGATTTCAGGACGTAGGTCAGGCTCCAGTGCGGGACCTGGTGGAACTCCACGTTGGGATATCTCAACTCCGAATAGTCGATGTACTTCTGTATGTGCTCCATGTCGGGGACGAAGTACATGAAAACGCAGACCACGCGGCGGAAATGGGGGGCCACGAGGTCCAGCAGCGCGATGCCGTCCTTGCCCGCGCTGTAGAAGAGAATGACTGAATCCGTCTTGGAACGGACCCAGTCAATCACTTCTTGGGTGTGCTCCCTGTTAGTCATGGCTAACCAGTGGAGAGGCCCAGACCGGCACGCACCTGACGGTACACCTGGTTCCGCGAGCGGAACTGGCCGTTGTCACCGGAGAGGCCGCGACGGCCACCACGGTAGTTGCTGGTGGAAAAGGTAGTTCTCGGCATAGCTGTAAAGAATTACGGGGTTAAACATTGGACTCTATGATGTCGCCCAGGCTGTAGTCAATCTGGGCTGCAACATATTCCCTTCCCTTGTGGGTGTAGATGATGTCCTGCCCCTCGTCGTCCGTGAGGATGAAATACTCGGCACCCGTCACCTTCACGAGGGCGCTGGGGCGGTCCGGGGCATAGCCGACGAAGAAACGGATGGCATCGTACTGGATGCAGCGGGCATCGACCGGCGCATCCTGCGGCACGTCGTCAGGCTTCGGATAGACGGCCCCGGTCTCGGTGTTGAAAAATTCGACATAACGGCTGGCGGTGTTCGGGCGAATCTCCCGCGTCTCCGTCTTCTTGTCTCCAGAGAGTATCTCGTCGAAATACTTCTGCTTGATGATGAGCGTTAAGATTTTCATTTCCTTGTTTGTTTAACGGGTGTTTGTAGTTGCGGGGGCAGGGCTCGAACCTGCGACCTCCGGAATATGGGCCCGACGAGCTACCGCTGCTCCACCCCGCAAAGGGTACGGCAAATTTAACCGAAGCCGCACCCCGGTGAAGGACAGGGCGCGGCCTTTTTCGTGAATAACGGGGTACGATTCACCGATTTAGCCAGGCATCACGCTTTGCGCGTGCCTCTTCGAGGGACCCAGCTACGCAGGTGAACAGCTCGCCGTCCGTGTGTCTGTAGTCGTATTGCAGGCGCTTGACCGTCTTGCGGCCCAGCCGGAGCCTGAACCATTCGTATTGCTCGCCGCCTGCCTTGCAGGTGCTGCAACCTTGTACGTCTGTCTTCATATCGTTTCGGGGTTAGTAGGTTTTTACTTTCTCAAAGTGGCCGTTTACCGTGTGCATGTCGCTGTCTTCAAAGGCCGTTGCGCCAGCCTCGAACAGGTCGCAGGGCTTGTGCGTGCCGCCGCAGACGTAGCGAAGGGCGCACGCCTCGCAGCGGTCGCGGTCGTCGGTCTCTTTCAGCACGTAGCAATAGCCGCCCATGTAGATGGCGTTCTGCCGCTCTTCATCATCGACACTTACGCCGAAGCCGTAAACCCCGGCGACTTCGAGCGCCGGGGTCGATAAGATGTTCACATGGGAATAGCGTGCATACAGGTCGCAGATGACTTGCGCCAGCTGTTGAGCGTCGGCGCAGTATTTCTCAATTCGTTTCATATCGTTTCGGGGGTTTCTGTTTCTGTCTTTGGTTTCTGAAAACCGCAGTAGCCGAAAATCACGAGGGCCGCGCTCTGGTAGCGGTTTTCTTTGCAGCCGGTCGCGTCGTGCCAGTGTTGGCAGTTTGCGCAGGGTTCGTTTTCTTGGGGTTTCATATCGTGTAAGGGTTGTTTTGTTGGTCCACGTATTGCCGCCCGCCTACATGGTACAGGGGTGCAGATGAAGAACAGCCAAAGCGCAGGCGCGTGCAGCCGTCGAAATAGTCGCTCTTGCCCGGCCAAGTCGCGAGCCTGAAATACAGCTCATTCAGGCGCTTGTTGTTGTCGCCATAGGTGACGAAAGCCCGGGCCCTGAAAAGCGGTGCGCCCTTGCTCTCTTGGGGTTTGATTTCAAAGCCTTGCGCCGGTTCGCCGTCGGTCAGGGTGCGCAAGACGAGCTGCACCTCTTCGAGGGTCAGGGCCGGGGCCGTGGGTCGCTCGGCCAGCTCTGAAAGGGCCAGCCAGAAAAAGCTCTTTTTGATATCAGACAGCCGCCCGTGGGGGTAGTCTGTCTCGACAATCAGCGTGCAGTTGCACGCAGAGCGGGAGTACGAAATCTTGTAGTTGTGATATGTGCGCCCTTCAAGGGCCGCTTTCAGGGCTTTGCACTGGTCTTCGTTGAAATACCCTTCAATGGTGAAAGAGCGCACGCGGTTTGCTGTCTGTCTCATAGCGGTAAGAGGTTGCAGGTTTCGGCATAGCTGACAAGGTGGCGAAGGCTTTCAAAGCCTATAAGGTTGCGGTTTGAATAAACGCCCCGGCAACCGTCGCAAGAGCCGACAAACAGCCCCTTTTCAAATCTGGCGCGGTCAATTACCGAAGCCTCGCAGCCAGCGGCCCGCAAGCTGCCATCAATAGCCACAGCGCCGTAAATGATTGCGCCGGCGTGCTCGAAAGACGTTTGCCCGCTCGCAAGCAGAATGCCCACGGCTATAGGCAAATCGAAGCAGCTGAAATTTGCCTTTATCTCTTCGACCGGCTCGACGCTTATAACAACCTTTTTGCCCGGGACCCTCGCCCCGATGCTTTGCAGCGCTGTGATAACGCGCAAAAGGCTTTCTTTTACCACGTTGTCAGGCAGGCCGATGATGTGGTAGCCGATACCGTCCGACACTTGCACGCGGACCGTGGCGTTATGGACCCCGCCGCCCTTCACAAAGGCGCTTCTTACTTCTTTGGTGATAGTGTTTGCCATAGCTGTATTATTGAAAATTTTTGAGACTTACGACGCGCCGCCCCTCTTTCAGGCAAGCGGCTTTGTACAGGTCAAATTTGCCCTGCAAAATATCGCGGTGCGCTTGCGCCTTGCCTTTCAGCGCGAAGACAGCCCACGTATAATTGAAATCGGCTTGCAGGTAGAGCGACGTTGTTTTGTCGCCGCTCTTCTGCATTTGCCGCTTTGATTCTTTCATAATCAGGTAGAGAGTAGTTTTTGACATGGCCTTATATTTTAGATTACCTTCATACCCATCTTTTTGGCGCTGTCGCGCAGGGCCTTGCCCTTGTAGGTTTCGTCGCTCATGCCGTAGTCTCTTTCTATCATGCCATCGAGAACAAAGCCCAGGTTATCGCAATAGACCTCATTGTTAGACTTTTTGACAGCACCTTTCAGGTTCGTGCAATAGACCTCGTAAACGTCGCGCCCTTCATTATAGCAGATATAAACATAGCCTTTGTGAAGCAGCCCAGAGACGCGAAGACCTAAAGCAGGCATATTGTTATAGACCGTTGCAAACCTGCGAGAAAGGCCCCAGGACCAAACGACGAATTTGTTTTCAACGCTTGCGAACATTTGCGCGTTGATAGTCTTTGCAACCTCGTTCACGTAGGCAGCAGAGAGCTCGTTTACTAATGCAGTGTTGTTCATCTTCTTCTTATTTTATAGGTTCAACTTTATTTCTATCTTCATTTCTTTTTGCAAATGTAGTTAAAAATAAATTAACGTGCAAATTTTTCTGCAAAATTTTTTCGATAAAAATAAATTTACCTTGTTATTTGCAGATTAAAATAAAATGTATATCTTTGCAGCGTATTTGCAAACGTGTAGATATATGAACATTACAAACACAGTAAAACAGATTTGCAAGGCTCGCGGGCTATCGCTGGCAGAGGTCGCCGCCAAAATCGGCGTACCGGCTTCGTCCCTGTCCCAGATTATGAGAGGCAACCCCACCCTGTCGAAGTTGACGGCCATAGCTGAAGCGCTCGACGTGCCTGTATCTGAAATCCTGGCTGACGGCGAAGTCAAGGCCAAGGTGCGCTGCCCGCACTGCGGCCAGACCTTCCCGGTGAGCATCAGGACCGCAGAAGGAGGTGCAGAGGATGGAGAAACCAAATAAGCAGAACACCCTCTACCTACCTATCAAGCAGGTCTATTTCGATGCCATCATCGCCGGGACCAAGAAAGCCGAGTACCGCGAGGTGAAGGAAGGCTTGACCGCCAACAAATACCTCATCAAGGACCCGGCCACCGGCTACAGGCTGAACCCAGCTGTCGCCACCGACCCGACGCGCCGCTACTACGTCGATGACTACATCAACGGAGGATTCCCGTTCCTGCCGCGCCCGTACAGGTATCTGTATCTGGCCGTCGGCTACAACAAAGAGCGAGATACGGCCCTGGTCGAAGTCACCGGCTACAGCTTCACCCCTGACATGATACGCGAAGACCGCGACGGCGTGCCGCGCTTTGCGTTCTGGACCATCGCCTACCACCTCGGGCGAGTTATCGAGGTACACCGCAAATAAACCTGCGAACGACACAAGAGAAGCCGGGCCAGCCTCAACAGCTGCCCGGCTTTCTTCTGCCCAGGGGTTCCGGGTCAGGAAAGGAGGCCCTTCGCAATCAGCGTGCGGTCCACCTCTGAAATGGCCGTGTTGCACTCGCCCCGGAACTTAGGATAGATGTCGTACCAGTTGACGGCGCAGGACCGCATCTTGTAGATGGCCGTATTGGCCTTGATTCCCAGCGCTGAGGCGATGGCCCGGCGCAGGTTCTTGTTGATGCCGCCGCCCACCAGCGAGGCGGGAGAATAGAGGTTCAGGATGAGGAACACGAACTGCTTGTTATTGGTGGTCCCGTCGCCGCTGAAAGCATGTTCCCGGGCGGTCTCGATGTACCAGCCGTGAATCTTCTCGATGAGCGACAGGTCCTCCAGGCGGGCGCGGAATACGGCGCTGAACTGAAGGTGAGCCTCGGCCACGCTCCTGTTGGCCTCTTTCAGGCCGTCGATGGCCTTTGTGTATTTATCCAGTACGTTCATATCTTTTTGCGTTTATTGATTCTCAAAGGGAGGCCCGCCAGCCGCCACGCCAGCAGGGCCGCGTCCCGCTCTTCCTGATTGCTCCGGGACTTTTTCAGGCCGGTGACGGCCACCAGCTCCTCGTGGGTTATCTTGCCATCCGGGCCGCTCCACATGTACATGCCACCGATTTTGAGCGGCAGAGGGGCCATTTCGGCGACGGGGATGCCCCAATGCACGCACAGCTCGATGAGCTTCTTGCCGGTCTCGTGGTTGGCTCCTACGTTCTTCGCTATCTTCTCGCCACGACGGCCGTAGTAGCCGTGGAAGTTGCTCTTGCTGTTCTGCCAGCCAGCCTCAACGACAGCCTGCACGCTCTTCCCCTCGAAGTGGGATTTGTCGCGCAGATAGATGAGCCGGTCCACAAGCTCGGGGAAGGTCAGGCATGACAGCTCCAGATGGAAGGTCTGGGTCTCCAGTACCGCCACGCCGCTCTTCGCGGTGTCGGGGTCTATTCCGATGATGTAGTCAGCCCTGCTCATAGCACGTCCTCGATGGGCCCTCCCGTAGCCGCCTTATACTCTTCCCGAAGGAAGCGAATCTCGCCCCGGAGCTGCTGGATGGTGTCCTGGTAGTGGTCGTGCCGCCAGCGGAGGTTGGTGTAATTGTAGTAGAACTTCTCCAGCAGCTTCAGCTCTTCGTCCGACATCTTCCGCGAGTGGAGCGCCTGCGGCATTCTCACCAGCCGGACGTTGCCCCAATCGTCCACGGTCGCGATTCCGGCGTAGGGCGGTATCAGGTCGGCCACCTTCTCCAGCAGGTGCGCCGGCACGCAATAGGAGAAGTAGTTGGGCCGCAGCCCATCTTTGCGACCTTCGAGGATATCGTATTTCTCGGGCTTGTGCCTGCGGTCGTTCTTGAAGTCGGCGCGGGATATCTTCACCTCAACCTCATACCAGTACCCCGCCTTGGTCTTCAGCAGGAAGTCGCTCTCCCAGCTGAAGACGAACAGGTTTGCAATCGCGTAGGTTGGATTGCTCATATAGCCGTACCGCAGGCGCTCAAGGATGCTCTGCTCGGTAAAGGCGAAATTCCCCTTTCTCAATACTCCCATTATTCCTCCCTCCTGATGCTGAAGATATCTATCGGCTGCTGCTGCTCTTGCCGCAGGTAGTCTGTGAGGCTGTTCTTGTAGTAGGTCGGAACCTCCAGAAGACGGATGCGCTCGCACATTTCAAAGATATCTTCCTCCTGATAGTAGTCTTTGGGCACGCCGCTCTGGAGGCCCAGCTTGAACAGGTCGCAATGCTCTGCCGCAGCTGCCGCGACGGTCGCCGTCTTGGCCGGAACCACGATAGGCTCCAGCGAGGCGAAGGTCCTGAACCCAGCCCGGTGAAGCTGCGCCATCGCCTCGATGCGCCGCGAGGTGGGGGAAGCGCCGGGCTCCAGCTCGTCGCACCCCGTCAGAGTGAAGCCCCAGGCGACCATATCGAGAGCCTTCTTGCTCCCAACCTCATTGAACAGCTCGCCCATCTTCGGGTCCATAGGGAAATCGCCGTTTTTCGTCAGTACCTGGCACCGCACACCATGCTTGACAGCCTCGATAATGCACATCCAATGGAGGGCGGCGGTCTCGCCTATCATCGGGTCACTGGAGAAGGTGAAGAACAGGCTGGAGCGCTGGAGTTCGAGTATGTTCATATCCAGCTCTTTCTTGAAGACGCGCAGTGCATCCTGCCAGTCCTTGAAGCACTTTTTGAGAGTGGCGACCGGCCCGCCCATCGCGTGCCCCAGAACGCCGCGCTTGCAATAGCAGTAGGAGCAGTTGTTACTGCACCCGACATAGAGATTGCAGGCCCATTCCGCATATTCCCCGGCCTTGCCTTTGGGTTTGTATATTGCTTTGCTCATTTTTTCAATAATTTTTCAGTGAAATACATGGCCGTATAGCATCCAAGGAAATTCGTAGCCGCTTGAACCAAAAGGGCTGTAAGAAGGTCGTATTCGGCTATAAACTTGATAACAACGGCAGAAAAGGTGTAACAGATGCAGTTTGCCAGGCTACCGACCAACTTGGACGGGTGCTTGATAATCACGATATTCTTTCCTGTGTGTAAAAACACGTTCAAGAATCCAACAAGAATGTAAACAATAAGGCGCATCATTGTTTGTCGAGGATATGGTCTTGGCAGTATTTCACATCTTTACACAGCGCATCAATAAGGCCCTGCGGGTATTTCGGCTCGTATTGCCGCCCGGCGTAGATGCCCAGGCAGAGCCATTCAAACTCCAGCTCGTGAGAGTGGAGATTGATGTTGATAGACGGCACGAGGTGCCAGAATTGGAAGTCGATATCGACATCTACCCTGAAAGAAAGCCGTTTTGATTTCTTCATTTGTCAGCCATTTTAAGTAATTCTTTGTGCGCATTCTGGATTCTTTGCAGACCGGCCAGAAGTCCCGGCTTCGAGGCTTCCATCTTCTCCTTCATTTCGGCCACCTCTTTGTTGCCTCTCTCGCGCTGTTCTGGGGTCGTATGGTCGTTCAGCCAGCGGTTCCAGTGCTCCTTGCAGCAGAAGAAGTGACCGCCCTCGATACCGAAGAAAAACGGCATCTTATAGACATATCCCTTACTTACAGCTTCGGCACCGTCCGCGCCGTCCGGCTTGTCTGTAGAGAACAGATACAGGCCGCATTGCTCGCAATAGATGTCTTTCATTCCTCTGGTTTATGAAATAACGACTTGTCAGCAGGCAGCTTTCTCCATTCCTCTGTCTGGGTGCTCGCCTTGATAATGATTCCAATCAGTTCGTTGGAATACTTGTGAAGATGTTCGGCCAGTTGCTCCGTGGTAGGACGGTGCATTTTCAGCCTGACATCGTAGAACTCCACCATCTTATCCTCGAACTCTTTCAGGACAGAATCGGCGACTTGTAACTCCAGTGGCACAGGGAGGATGACAGCCTCCGGGAGCTCGACAAGCTGCCTCACCCCTCCGATTGTCACGTCCATCTTTCCGTCTTTTATGCCGTGATATATGCAAGTGACTTTATCCATTTCTAAAAACATTTTTAACCTCTTTAGGCTCGTCGTCAATTCTTTTCATCATCTTTGCAAAACTGGCAGAGAACCTCATTTTCTTTCTTATCTCAATATCTTCCGGTGTTGCAGGTCTCAATTTGATGGCCCTCAATGTCTGGTCCTGAATGAATCCCGGGCAGAATCGTCCTTTCATACTCTGGTCGCAGTTCCAGGCGTTCGCGCAGTTCGCGCAATGGTCCATTACATATACACCCATCATTACGAAGCTATGCGGTTGATTTCATAAGCCAGCGAGGCGCACAGGGCGCAGGCGACGTGCGTCTCAACGGCGTTTCCGATATATTTCTTCTGCTCGGTCTGCGTGCCCACCAGAACGTAGGTGTCCGGGAAGCCCATGATGCGCTTCAGCTCTTGGATTTTGAGCATACGCATACAGATGTCGCTGATACCATACAGGGCCATGAACTCCTTTATCTTGACGGTCATCGGGCTGTCGGTCTCATAGATAACGATGCAAGGCTCCCCGTCCGTGGTACTGACCAGGTACGGCGGGCGCTTGTCCATGCGGGCGATGAGGGTGAAGCAAGGCTTGTCAATCGACGCGCCAGCGGATTCAAACTGCGGGTTCATCAGGAACTTCGCAGAAACGAGATTCAGCTTCGGGTTGGTCGTGACCGTTCCGGCCGGCCGGTCCAGAGAAGCTGACGTGCCGGTCCCGTACTGCTTATCAAGGAACTGTGCATTTACATACCCGAGCCGGTCCTTCGTGGTGACGGTTGGGGCTGGTGCCTCGATTGAGTGATTATGTCCGTTCCCATAGTAGGCGGTGATAAAGGCGTGATGGTCGCGTGTGGTGATGGCTCCGGCAGGGCCGTCCACGGTGATATTCTTGTCGTAGGTGGAGCCTGAATACTGCTTCGACAGGAAGCTGACCTTGGCAAGGCCGAGGCGGTTCTGGGCGGCGACCACCGGGCAGGGCGCATCAATGCTGGGCGCATGGTACACACCCTTGCGGCTCATAGAGTTCCACTTGATAAGGAAAGCATCTTTGCCACCGGCGACAAACTTCACCAGGCCGGCATAAATGCGCTGGAGGGTCTTTTCGGACAGCGGCTTGTCGCGGAAGATGCTGTTGCCGCAGTCGTCAAGGTCCAGGACTTCGCGCACGGGCTTCCATGAATCCACCCCGCCGAAGAGGTCGCTTCCTGCGGTCTTGCTGTGCGTAGGCTCTGGGAATACGATGGGCAGGCCCTTGCGGGCGAAGATGCCAAAGAACCGCTCTCGGGAGGTGTAAGCGCCATAGTCGGCGGCATTCAGGATTCGGCGCTGGAAGTCGTAGCCGCGCTGGCAGACGTTTCGCACCCAGCGGAGATACAGCCGCCCGGCATCCTTGCTCACCGGCTTGCCGTTCGCATCGAGGTCGCCCCACATCATAAACTCGCGGACGTTCTCAATCTGGATATAGTCGGGCTTAAGCGCGTCAATGTAACGGAAAAGATGCTCGGCGAGGGTCCGGCTGTCAGCGTCCCGGGGCTGGCCACCTTTTGCCCGGCTGAAATTTGTACATTCCAGCGAGGCCCAAAGTACCAGGAGCGCACCGGGGTTCTCTGCCCTCTTTCTGGCCGTGTGCTCCACAAGGGTAGTCAGGTCCAGCGTGCGGATATCTTCGGTGTAGTGCTTGGCCTCCGGATGGTTCGCAAGATGGGAGGCTATGGCGTGCGGGTCGTGGTTCACGCAGGCGATGACGTGGGCGCATTTCTGGCCGTCGAGCGTCGCAGATTCTACGCCGGTTGAAGTACCACCAGCCCCGCAAAAAAGGTCTATGTAAAGCAGCTTTTTCATACACTCCTTGTTATCAGGCAATAGCCATATTCGATTGGTTTAGAGCAGTACCCCCCCCCACGGTTGTACCAGCGGCAGCAGAGGCACAGGTTTTTCGGCTTACTCATCCTCTCCTCCTTGCCCGTCCAGCAGGTCGTCTTTGTTCAGCGAGGGGAGTTGCGGCTGCAAGGGCTGGCCGAAGTTCATCTGGCCCAGCCACAGCAGGCCGGTGAAGAGCAGCTTTACACGCTCCTTGAAGGAAAGCCGGTAGCAGGTTATCGTCACGTTGCCGGTCCTCTGGGCGTGAAGGGGTTTGTATTCCGGCTGGTCCGCCCCATATACGGTGTTACAGCCTTCAAATTTCACGTTTTCCATTGCGGTCTTACTTTAGCGGTTTGATGGTGAACGCGGTCCAGAGCAGGGTGATGGGCTCGATGAAACAGCCGCCGCCGATGATGGCCTTATCGCGGAAATAGTCCATGAGCTTGTTTACCACCTCGAAGCGCTCGAACTCGCGCTTGTCAATCAGGAAATGCCCCTTTTCCTCCTTGGAGTGGGCGCTTCCCGGGATATTGAACAGGGCGCGGCAGTCGCTGACGGCCTGCTCAATGGTGATTTGCTTCTTTTTCTTTGCCATAGGATTATTCGTTTTGGGGTGATTCTTCCTCTGGGAACAGCCCGCCGTCCTGCGATGCCTCAGCTGGGGCCGGAGCCGGGGCCGCGTCCTCATTCTCTTCCTTCGGATTGTACTGCATGGAGAACTCGCGGCAGATGACGGCCGTGCAGTTGACCGTCCCGGCGGTCTTGATGTTGACCTTGATTTCCTCCAGAGCTATGAGCTTATCGAAATAGCCCAGGTCGGTGTACTTCTCACCGCGAAGCACGGTGTCGGAAATGTATTTCTCGATGCGGCTCTTGGCATCTTCCACGTCCTTCGCGTACACGAGGAACTTGTAATCGCGCTCGATTTCGCTCTTCTGGCCGAAGTTGACGGTCGCCTCGATGGAATAGAAGACATACACGGCTTTCTTGCCCTCTTCGGTCTCATCTTCCGTCTTCTCGGTGCCGTCTTCTTCCTGTAGGCGGGTCGTATCGTCTTGCAGGAAGATATGGCTCTTGAAGCCTCTGGCGGTGGTGATGGAGAAGGATTTGTCGTAGTGGAGCTCCACATAGTCGGTCACGATGTCGAGCGCCTGGAAGATGTTTCTCGCAAGCAGGATAAAGTTGTGATTCTTCTCGCTGATGCGGCAGGTGACGCACCAAGGCACGAGGCCCCAGCCCGTCGAGAAGACCGCGAGCCGCTTCTGGTCGCTGACCTTCAGCTCGCCGTCGATGTCACCGGCCTGCATGTGGAACTGAATGACGGCCAGCTGGTCGGCTTGCAGGTAGGTCCCGCGCTCCAGAACAAACTCCGTGCGCTCCACCTCTATGACCTCGCCGGTGTCTTTGTCAAGGAACTTCTCTTTCCACTTGCGTTTCAGGTTCTCGACAAGGTATTTGCCGAACATCTGTTCAGGAACATTGGTCGTGATGATGTTCTCGTTCTTTCTGGTCTGTACTTTTAGGGTTTCCATTGCTATTTGGTTTTGTTGATGATATCCAAGGTGTCCGGGTCCAGCTCGATTTCGATAGGCTCTTCCTCCGGCGGGTTCTGGCGCTCATCGTCCAGAAGGTCGAACAGGGTCGGCGAGAGCTGCGCCTGTTCTGCTTCGCGCAGGTATTCGAGGCCGTCCCTCCAGTAGTCGTGATTCAGTTCCGTAGAGAGGCCCCTGCGGCCCATCTTGACGGCGCAGTATGGCACGGTGGCGATGCCGCCGAACGGGTCGAAAACGAGGTCGCCCTTGTTGGAGTAGCGCTCAATCAGCCGCTCCACGAGGTCCAGTTGAAGGGGGCAGACGTGCATCTGGAGGGCCTTCTGGCTCTGGCGCGAGTTGAGGGTGCGGAAGCGCAGAATGTCGTCCCAGATGTAGTCCTTATGGCTGGCCGGGTCCACGGCCATGAACGTCTTCGGCAGGCGACCGTAAGCCTCCAGCTCTTCCGCAAAGGCCACATGGTCCTCGTAGCTGTACAGGTGCTCGGCGCTGAACTTGCGGAAGATGCGACGGATGCCGTCGATATCCATGCCCCGCACATCGTCGAAGGACAGAAGCCGGTTGCCGCTGCTCTTCCAGTCGGCGTGCGCGTCAATCTGCCAGCGGGCGAGGCTGTAGTCTTCCTTGCGCTTGGTTACGGGAACGTCGGCGTAGGCCCGGGAGGTGTCCGTGGGCAGCTTGCGGAACAGCAGGACATATTCAGGACAGCCGATGCCCATCTTGGTGCCGTCCTTGCGCATTTCGGTATAGCCCAGCCTGTAGGTCTGGTTGTTTTCCCTCACCACGTCGGTGTCAACGGTGATGCGCCCCATGTAGCGGAAGCCGTGACGGATATAGTGGAACACGCACATATCGCTGAAGGGGTCGATGGTCGGCATTCCGTCGCCGGTGGCGTTCCCGAACAGCACGCGGTCCTTGACATGAACGCAGAGCAACCGGCCCGGGCGCAGCACGCGCATCAGCTCCGGGGTCAGGAAGTCCATCTGCTTGAAAAATTCGTCGTTGTCGGTGTTGAAGCCGAAATCGTTGTAACTGGCCGTGTACTCGTAGTGATTGGAAAACGGAACCGAGGTCACGATGAGGTCCACCGAATCAGGCTCCATATTCCGGCACTCCAGTACGTTGTCATTGTTGATGGCCCGGTAGAGCTCGCCCTTCTGCTCTTCCCTCTGGGAGAACATGTAGCGCATCAGCTTCTGCTTCACGTCGAGGCCGAAAAGGCCGTATTCCCGCACGATGCCGGCCATCTTCTCCACGGTCTCGTTGTGCCGCCGCCACTTCTCCATGAAACTCTTGTAGATTTCCTGCTCGCTCTCGGCATAGACGAGGTACAGGTCCACGGGGTACTGCTGCATGAAGCGGTGGATGCGGGCGACCGCCTGGAACTTGTCATTGAAGCGGTAGTCGATGAACATGATGGCCTTGTGGCAGTGGTACTGGAAGTTCAGGCCCTCGCCCAGCATTTCGGGCTTGGCCGCAAGGTACTTGAGCCGTCCTTCCTTGAAGTCCAGCACTATCTGGTCGGCTTCGTCTTCGTCCTGGGAGCCATAGACGGCCTTGCAGCCGGGTATGGCCTTGCAGAGGGCGTGGCGCTCATCTTCGAGGTCGTGCCAAAGGAGGAAATGGTCGTCTTTGTTCTCGGGCCGGTTGATGATTTCGACCACGCGGGCAATCTTCTCCGGCATACTATCGCGGCGTTCCTTCGCGGCTGCGTTGAGGCCCAGGGCGGCATCACGAAACATCTTCATCTGGCCGTCCTGGTCCACGCCTGCGGAAAGGTGGTCCACGCTCACGACCTCTTCATGCACGCGCAGCTCCGGGAGCTGGTAGCCGTCATCTGGATATCCGAGGTCGGAGGGCTTGGTGAGGAAGAGCGCCCACGTGGCGACCCACAGCCAGAACTCCTGTTCTTTGTTGGGGTACAGGGTCAGGTTGTTGGCCTTGGTGCTGTCGCGCTTGAAGAAGCGGGTGAGCGCCTGCCCGGTGTCCATCACGCCCAGATAGCCGCTGTAGTGGATTAGCTCTTTCAGGCGGTTCGGTGACGGGGTGGCCGTGGCGACAAAGCGGTACTTCACGCCTGCGAACAGGGGAAGGAACTCTTGGAAGGTCTTGGTGCCATAACCACGGAGCACTGAAGCCTCGTCAAGGGACGTGGCAGTGAAATAGTCCGGGTCAATGCGCACGCCATCCTCCCCGTCCCGGACGCGCTCATAGTTTGTCACCATGATAGGCGTGGGGCAGGCTTTCACTTCCTGCATCGTCCTGACGTAGTGGACTTCCATATCAAGCCAGCGTTTCGACTGCTCTATGAACTCGACCACCACGCGCTTGGGGCAGACAATCAGCCCGTAGCCGCCCTCGTGGGCAAGGATGATGCGCAGAATCTCCAGCTGGGTGACGGTCTTCTGCATTCCGAAGGAACTGAATATAGCCCGTCGCCCCCCCCTAACGGCCCATTTCACGGTGTCCTTCACGTGCGGGAACAGCGAAGGTGTCAGCTCTTCGTCTGCGACCTCGAAGCCGCTCTGCGAGCTGATGGCCATCTTGTTTTCGAGGAACTCAATGTATTTGTCTCTTTTCTTCATTTCGGTTGTGTTAAATTTCCCAAGGGAAAGGCTTGTCTGCATCCGGATTCTTGAACTGCTCGCATCCTTCGACTATCGAGGGCATCTTCTGCCAGTCTTCGTCGTCGATGTTTCGCAAATGCTCTTTCTTCCATTCGGCACAGAGCGGGGTAAATAGCAAGCATTTCCTCGCCTCGCACTTGCGCTTCGGGACCTTGCTTGAGCGGTAGTCGTCCAGCCACACCTCTTGCTTTTCCCCGGTGTCGGAATAGTTCACGCAGAAGTCCCAGCATTGCGGTTTGTTTTCAGGGTTCGAGTGGCAGACGCGCTCATGCCTGGATAGCGCACCGGCATTGAGCGATACCTTTCCGCAGTGCTCACACTGATAAACCTTTATGCCTGTTAGCGTTTTCATCTTCTTGTGGGTTGTGCCGGGGTCGGAGACGACCCCGGCGATATGTCAAAAATTACTCAGATGCGGCCCACGCCCGCACAGAGTACTGGAAGTACTTGACGTAGCTGCCGACGTAGCCATTGGAAGCGACGACGACCCAGGCGTGGTCCTCGGAGTTCTCTGTGGAGGTCCAGTACCAATTATCGAGCTCTTCGCCGCCGTTCTCGCGCAGGAGCCGGTTGATTTCATCTTTGAAGAAGAGGATGATATACCACTCATCGCGGGAAGGTGCGCCCTCTTTGACGGCATTGTCCCAGTTCACTTCCGCACCGTTGAAGCTGTCCTGCATGGCGAGGTACTTGCCCACGACGGGCACGTAGATGCCCTTTCCTTCGACGTAGCGAGGCTTGAGGTCGGCCGGGGCGGTCTGGGCGGCGGTGGCGAGTGTGAGCCACTTTCTCCAGGCGGTAGGGATATCGGCGGCATTTTCGCTGCCGTTCAGGACTTCGATAATGCCCTGCCTGATTTCGTCCTCGTTCCAAGTCTTGTACTTCTCGACGAGTTCGCAGAGGCGGGCCTTTTCGCCGTCGGTCGCTTTCTGGAAAGCCTCAAACAGGCTCTCGGGGGTGATTTTGATAGATTCCATTTCTTGTTTGGTTTATTGGGTTGAACAAAGGTTGATATCAGAAGGGGAGGTCATCTGTCGGCGGGTCGGTGAAGCCAGCGGGCGCGGCCTGCTGGGCCATCTGGGAAACGCTCTGCGGGGTGAACTGCGGCTGTGCCGGTGCGGCGGTAGGTTGGCCGTACTGCTGGCGCTGCTCGCTCATCTGGCGGGCGGTGTTTATCATTCCGGCGGCTTGGAGTTCCTGCCTGGAGCCACACAGCTGGAGGTTCTGGACCACGACCTCGGTAGTCCATTTCCGCTGTCCGTTCTGCTCGTATTCGCGGGTGCGCAGCTTGCCGATGATGCAGACCTGCGTACCCTTGTGGACGTAGTTTTCCGTGACGGTGGCGAAGGTGCCGAAGGCGACGATGCTGTGCCATTCGGTCACTTCCTGACGCTGGCCCTGCTTATCCTTGTAGTATTCGGTGGTGGCGAGGGAGAACATCGCCACCTTGCTGTTGTTTTCGAGGTAGCGGACCGTCGGCTCCTTGCCGACGTTTCCGAGAAGCATTACCTGATTGATGCTTGCCATTGTTGCGGTGTGTTTTAATCTGTTTCCTGTTCAGGGAAGAGGGTGGAGGCCGGGGCCTGCGGCTCTTCCAAAAGTTCGTAGTAGATATCGTTGAGTGTCTGGCCGGTCCTGATGCGGCCCAGATTTTCCAGTTCTCGGGCCGTTTCGGGCAGTCTGGCGCGGTTTTCGGGCTTCAGGCGTGGAGTTACCCAGACGGACAGGCCGAACGTCGGGAAGCGGCGTTTTTCGGTCCTCTCTCGCCTGATGTCTTCAAGCGCCTGGAGCAGTTCTGTCTGTTGCGGTGTCATTTGAATGATGTGCGGGGCATTATCTTGCCGGAAAACTCAATCTTCAGGTTTGGGTTGATGGCGTTGCGGACGATGGCCGCGCCGGTTTCATCTTCCTTGAAGTAGGCGACCAGGCCCTTGGGGTAGTGCAGTACCACGGTGTCGGAACCTTGCAGGAACTCGATGCCGTTGCGGTCGTCGATGCAGAGCGGGGCGAGGTCGGGGCGCAGCTTCAGCAGGCCGTCGTAAATCTGCCGGAGAACGGAAATGTATTTGTCGCGGTCCTTGGGGCAGCGGTCGTCCTGTGCCCACATGCCAGCGAGCGCGAGCCGCTGGGCCGGGGTGTCGAAAACCACGTCGCCGGAGCGCCAGCCCTTGCCCTGATTCTTCCTGATGAACTTCTCAACCTCTTTGGCCGGTCGCCAGATATTCGCCCAGTAGAAGGAGGCGAAGAAGGCGGCACGCTCGCTCTGCTGCTGCTCTTCGGGCAGCGCCAGAAAGTCAACCTTCTCGCGTGCGTGCGCGGGGGCGTGCGGAATATTATTATTAAGAACAGTTGTTGTTATTGTTGTAATACCTTCTTCCCTTTTAATACCTTCTTCCCCTTCTTCTGTAGATGCGTTTGCCCTTTGTTTGCCATCTGTTTGCCCTCTGTCTGCCCTTTGATTGCCGTTTGTTTGCCCTTCGCCCTCTTCCTTGGACTGGTAACTATCGAAATTACAAATAGTTATAATAGTATATTTGTTTGTCGGTTGTTTGCCTATTATCTGCCCATCTACGAACCTATCAAGAGCCGTGCGGACAATTTTGGTGGAAATGTTGGTCTCTTTCGAGAGCTCTGCCACGGTGGTCGCGAGCTGGCCGCGTTTCAGGGTTATGCCCCTCCACTTCCGCTCTTCGATATTGGCAGAGAGCAGAAGATGGACGAGCAGATGCACCATTCTGGAATCGGTGTACCACTCCCAATTACGCAACTTCCGGTAGAGCTTTATCCAACCGCCTACAGACATGGCTACTTCTCTTCTTCCATTGGCTTTTTCTTCTCAAACGCATTAGCAAGTAACCGGGCGCGGCGGCGCAGGTTGTGCAGCTTGTAGCCCTCTTCGTGAGCCGGACGGCCCTCGCTGTAGAAGGCCGTGAGCATGGAAATGAGCTCGTCGCGGTGCCGGTTGCTTATCATGTACATAGCGCCTAATTCTTCAGGAGGAAACGACGGTCGCCGGGGCCGGTCTTGGTGAACTCTTCAGCCATCTTCGGGTGCTTGGCGGCGAAGCCGTCGAGGTCGAAGAAAGTCTTGTCCTTATTGGACTTCCACGTGGCGAGGGTCTGACCCTTGTAGGTCAAGACCTCAGCATCACCCATGAAGAGCTTCAGCTTGTCGGCCAGCTCGCTGGAAGCGTCCTTGGCGGCTTTCTCTGCGGCCTTGGCCTCGACCAGCTGGGCGGCGACGGTAGAAATCTCTTCGGTGGCCTCGATGCTCTTGCCCTTTGCGGAGCGGGGTGCGCGAATCATCACGTCTTCCACGCTCATATTTTCAGGCACAGCGTCGCCGATGATGTAGTCGGTCCAGAACTTATCGACCTCTTCGAGCATGAACTTGAAGAAATCGGAATCGAAATCGTAGTTGACAAAGCCGAAGTCGCGGCCCTGCGTGAGCCAGGCGAGCGCCCCGGTGTCCTTCTCTGCGGTTCCAAGCTGCCACTGGAGCTGGCAGTACCAGTGCTGCGGTATGCTGTCGGCATCGACGGGCAGCTGGGTGGTCTTGCATTCCAGTATGCCCTTATTGGCCTCGTTGCGGGTCATGTTGGGCAACCAGAAGGTGCGGTCAGGCGACACACGCAGGTACTCGCGCAGGCTGTTCACGATAAGGAAGTCTTCGGCGCTGCGCTTGATGATTTCAACGCCCGTGGAATCGGCGTAGAAACGCGCCACGGCATCTTCGAGGTAGTGCCCGGCCTTCATATAGAAGTTCTCTTCCTTGGGCGGGTCTATGCCCTTCTTGCGCCTCCAGAGTTGGTAAGGTGTTTCCCAGGGGTTAGCCCCCAGGATGGTGCCGACTTCGGAAGAGCCTATGCCCCCCTTGCGGCCTTCGAGCCATTCTGCCCGGTCCTTGTAACGAATAATTTGTACACTCATCTTCTTGTTTGTTTGTAGGTTATTTGGAATTGATTTGGTCTAACAGGTGACGCAGCCCGCGCCCGTCCTGAATGGTCGCCCCGGTTGCCCAGCCGCTGTAAGGGTAGAATTTGACTTCGTGGCCCTTGTGCTGGAAGCGCAGCTCATTGCCGTTGTGCTCTGTGACCGTAAAGCCCAGGGCGGCGAGCTTCTTTTTCGCGTAGGCGACCCGTTCAGGCTCCAGACGGTGCTGCCTTTCGATATCAAGCCGCGCCATTACCCCTGTTGGATAACTTCGCCGGTCTCGGGGTCGATTTCGCCCGGTGCGGGCGGCAGGTCCTCTTCGGCGGGGACGGGGGCCGTGGAAGTCTTCGCCCTGGCACCGGCGGCGCTGGCGGCGATGCGGTCCTTGGCCGCTGCATTCTTCTCGCGCACCTTCTGGGCGGCGGCAGCTTCGGCGGCGGGTTTCTTGAAGGTCTCTTCGATGGTGGTCTGGCCGTCCCGCAGGGCGTTCCAAAGACTTGCGAGGTTCACGACCATTTCAGCGGTGATGTCATCGACCGCCTGCACGCCCAGATGCTTGCAGAGCATTTCGGAATTGACACCAGCGAGCGCATAGGTCTTGAGCATCTTCGCCCGGCGGTTTTCGAGGTTGTTCTGCACGTCGCCGATGGCCTTGGTCTTGATTTTCGCGTACAGGTTCTTGAAGATGGCCTGCGGAATCACGGCCAGAATGGCGTTGCGGCGTGCGATGGACGCGGCGGCGTTGCCGGTGACGACCTGCATGTCAGCCGAGAAGGTGAAGCCCTTCGAGGTGCAGATGGAGCGCTTGACTTCCACCACCTGGATGACGTTGCTTTCGAGGTCGTGGCACGCGCCCTGCGCGGTGATGAACTTGCCGTCGTTGCCGACGATGCGGGTGGCAATTCTGATGTTGCCCCAGCTGTTCGCAATGATTTCGGCAAGGCGAATGGAAGGGCCCTCGATGATGGACTTCTGGCCCGTCTTCTTGTCTTCGCGCTCCAGGCGATAGAAGCAGCTCTCGGCGGTCTCGGAATCGACGAGGGCGAAGCTCTCGGCCTTGACGAGCGCAAAGTTAATCTGGTCGGGCGTGGAGTGCTTGGGGTAGCGCATGGCCGTCTGGACCTGAATGTCGATGTCGGACCGGTTCAGGGCTTCGAGGGCCTCGCTGCTGTTGATGATTTGAACTTCCTGTTCCATATTGAAAAGTGTTTAAGAATTGTTGACGTTGCGGAAGATGTCGCGGATGGTGAAGCCGTCCAGGACGCGCTGCGGGCGCTTTCTGCCAGCCGTGCGAAGGTCAAAGGTGAACATGCCCGCCGCCTCATAGTTGTAGAGGGTCTGGCGGCAGATACCCAGAATCTTGCAAATCTCTGTCACGGGGTAGATGCCCCAGAGGTCGAAGTCTGCGGGCAAGGAAGTGACCATCATAGCGCCTGCCCTCCACCTACGATGATGAGGGGCTTGCGCCCGTTGGTCTTGTAGATGCCCCTCTTGATGAGGATGCCCTTCACGCCCACCTCGGTCAAGCCGTTGGACGTGGCGATGGTGGCGATGAGCCGGTGAGGGGCCACGTCCGGGTGCTGCCGGTAAGCGTCAAGGAACTCTGCACAGATGCGGTCCTGCCGCTCGTCGGTCGCCCGCTGTGCCGGGGTTCTCAAATCAATGTTGCTCATATAGTGATGCGTTTTAAGGTTCGTAAAAAGGGGCCGCAAACTTGCCTGAAAACCGACCCCGGTAGGGTTTTGAAGAAGATGGCGGCGACTAACCGCAGGCAGTTTCAAGTCTCTCTTCGCGCTCTCTCTCGGCCCGCTCTTCGCAAGCGTCCAGATAGGCGTTATAGTCGGCTTCTTCGTCGTAGCCGTCGTCGAAGGCCGGGTCCTGGGGATGGATGCCAAAATTCTTACTTCGCCACGGTTTCATGGGTCGATACTGTTTCATTGGGTTTTACCGGGGTGTACATCGGCGGCGTGCTGCCGCCGGTGTACCTTGCCCGCATTTCTTCGCGCATACGCAAGTAGTCGCGCTTGAGCTCTTCAAATGCTTCTTTACTCATCATTGCCTGAACGCATTGCGAGCCACATAATGCAGCATATTGCAGCCGTGAACAGATGCCAGTGGGCACCTTTGATGATTACGCCGGCCAGACTGCCGCACATGAGAACGAACCAGAAGCCGGCAAGGCCCTTGTTCAATTTCTGGTCGAAGTTTTCGACCGGGTTTGCATTTCTATTTTTCATGGGGCTATCGGTTTAAGACGTTAGCGAGTTTGAAGCATCTGAAATCTTGCACCTCTGTGTCAAAATAGACCTGCACGGTGGGGTTTTTCAGCCGCCTGTCGTTGCCGTCAGGCTTCACCGGCATAAGGTCGGGGTTGAGGGTCCCGTAGGCTTCGCGCAAGCTGCCATCGACTTTCTGATAGTAGAACTTGACGATGCCCCGGTACATCTTCGCTTTGAGCTTGAAGACCTGCCAGGCTTGTTTGAGGGCCTCTGCGAGGGCGAACCCGTTGCGCTTGACAAACTGCCAGGCGAGGGTCATGATGGTGCGTAAATCGGTCTTTTTCATCTTCTTATTATTTAGGGGTTAGTCTTCTATCGTTTCAAGCTCTTTTTGCAGCTTTTCAAGGGCGCAAAAGACTTTGTACGCATTGCGCTGTATCTTCTTGCCTGTTTCGCTGTTGTAGGCTTCTTTTACCTCTTGAAGGGTAGAGAATGAAAGAGCGTGAAAACCTTTGCTGTTTTCGTGAGCGATACGCAGGTGTTCGAGCATCTTGCTGTAATCGCTTTTGACTGCATCTAAATAGGTGTTGTGTGCCATCTTCTTAATTTTTTATTGTCGCTGTTTTTAACTATCTTTGAAGCGAGTTTCAAAACCTGTTGCAAAAGTAAACAAAAGTTTTCAAACGTGCAAACATTTTTTTGAAAAAGTTTGCAGAAAGTTTTTTACAATTATGTATGTAAATGTAAGTCAGCGATTTATCGAGGCTGTTAATTTCTTGATTGATAGCAGGCATCTGCGCAATCAAGCGGAATTGACTGCACAGCTGGGCCTCTCAAAGGGCTATGTCTCGCAAATTGTGACGGGGAAAAGGGAACCGAGTGAGCAGATAGTTCGCAAATTTGCAAACCAATATCCTGAAATTAACATCGCCTGGCTCTTGACCGGCGAAGGGGAAATGCTAACTGAAAAAACCAAGAATCAGACGGTCATTGAAAACAACCACGGAACTGCCATCAATGGGGACGGCGCTGTAATCCATCCAAAGGAAGAGAGCGCAGATGTCGTGAAAAGGATGCAGGACCAGATAGATGAACTGCTGTCCCAGAACAGGACACTCCTGAATATAGTTGACAGATTAACCTCCAAATAGAATGAAGAAAGTATTATTATTCGCTCTCGCGGCGATTCTCTCCTTATCCGCCAGCGCCCAATTCGTGCGCCACACCCAGGATTGCGGAGACATCAAGGCGAATGATGGCGTTACTTGCAGCTTTGGAATTATTGAGGACACAGATATTCTTGATGGAACCAAAACAGGATTTGTAAGATTCATCAGCACCTCGACGCGCTCCGCCGGCGGCGGGACCATACAATACGAGGACCTCGGGGCACTTATCCAGACATTGCGCTACGCGAAGGAAAACCCGCCAAAAAGAGGTGACGATGAAACGACAAGGATTTTCTTCCGAACTGATGAATTGCAGGTAGTCTGCGAATATGCTTATGGAAGCCATCCTGAAAATTATGTAGAGCTGTCCGAAATTGCGCCTACCGCCGGAATAGCCACGCAAATACCGTGGTCTCGCCTCGATGAGTTAATTTCCATGCTGGAGAAATGCAAGGGCATTCTGGACGTTCACTGCGCTGGAAACTGACACGAAAAGAGGCCCGCACGTGCAAAAGACGTGCAAGCCTCCGTAAAAATATACAAGTTTAACCGAGGATAATCCTCTGATTCCGAATTGGTTCGGTCCGGTAGCTCAGTTGGATAGAGCAACAGCCTTCTAAGCTGTGGGTCTTGGGTTCGAATCCCAACGGAATCACGAAAAGGATGGACGCCACGGTCGCAGACCGTGGCGTTTGTCGCAGAAGGGGTGCGCCGAGCTCGCTCGAGCGCACCCCTTCTGTGGCAAACGACATTGTGGCTTCCAGCCACATGGCGTCCATCCTATGCTCGCGAATTAGCCCCCCGCAGGGGAAGGGATGCCGGAGCGCACAGCGACGGAATCCCACCCCTCCCGACAATCCTGCAAACAATTGTACATCAGGATAAGGAAAGCTATTGATTATTGGGTATCTTTGCACCAAACACAACACTTTCCTTCCATGAAACTGTACAGATTCCTACTCCCCGCACTGCTGGCAGCATCTTGCTGCGGCGGTAACAAGTCCGCCCAGCAGGACGGACAGCGTCTTTTCGTCGGTGACGACTATGCCGTCACCCAGACCCAGTACGGCAAGGTCCAGGGTTACATCCTGGACGGCGTTTACACCTATCTCGGCATTCCGTACGGCGCTCCCACCGGCGGCGAAAACCGTTTCCTGCCTCCGCAGAAGCCCGAATCCTGGGAGGGTATCCGGCCTGCGATGTTCTATGGCAACGATGCGCCCCAGAACATGAACGACAGATGGCGGAACAATTCCAGTACCTTTACGGACCACTGGAACTACTACGACGTGAGCGAGGACTGCCTGAACCTGAACGTGTGGACCCCGGCCCCGGACGGCAAGAAGCGTCCGGTCCTGGTGTGGATGCACGGCGGCGGTTTTTCGGCAGGCAACAGCATCGAGCAGGACGGCTACCACGGCGCGAACCTCGCCCGCGCGGGGGACATCGTGTTCGTCAGCGTGAACCACCGGCTCAACGCCTTCGGTTTCTCCGACCTTTCCTCCTGCGGCGACCCGGCCTTCAAGAATTCTGGAAACGTGGGCATCCTGGACCTCGTCGCTTCCCTGCAGTGGGTCCATGACAACATCGCGAACTTTGGCGGCGATCCCGGCAACGTGACCATCATGGGTCAGTCCGGCGGCGGTGCGAAGGTATGCGACGTGATGTCCGTTCCTGCTGCGAAAGGCCTTGTCCATAAGGGAGTTGCACTGAGCGGAAACGCTACGTCCGCAACGGATCCCGCTTCCTCCTCCGCCATCGGCGCGGCCATCCTCAAGACCGTGAAGGGCGACGTGAAGAAGCTTCAGCAGATGCCTTGGGAAGAGTACTATGCCCTGGCCCACAAGGTCGCTGCCGAACTCGGCGGCGGTGGCATGGGCGGCTTCTCCCCGGTCGCCGACGGCGAAGTCCTCCCGGCCGACGGCTTCTTCAAGGACGACGTGGCCGCGAACATGCCGCTGATGCTCTGCACCACCACTTCCGAGTTCGCCCTGAGCAAGGAGAACCTGGAGATGGAGAATCTCGACTTCGACGGAGCCGTCGCCCTCGTGCGCGACCAGTTCGGCCAGGCCAACGCCGAAGACATCCTCAAGGCCTATCAGGCCGCTTTCCCGGCCAAGAAACCCATCGAGCTGGTGAACATGACCGTCGCCCAGCGCAGGAACGTCCTGGCCACGGCCGACGCCAAATTCGCGCAGGGCGCCCCGGTCTACCTCGCCTGGTTCGACTACAACGCGCCGCTGTTCGGCGGCCGCATCCGCGCTTTCCACTGCTCTGACATCTGCTACTGGTTCAAGAACACCGACCTGATGGTCACCCATACCGGCGGCGGCGCCGAGCCGCGCGGCGTTTCCGACCAGATGTCGGCCGCCCTCCTGGCCTTCATGCGCACCGGCAATCCCAACTGCCCGGAAATCCCGGAGTGGCCCGCCTACACTCCCGAGGATGCCCCGACCATGGTCTTCGACGTGAAGAGCGAGGTCCGCAACGCCCCCGACCGTGCAGCCCTGGAGCTGATGGCCGACTTCAACCCCTGGCGCATGGCCCGTCCCGCCCCCGCGGCGAAGTAAGCGGCCGATGCCTGAAAGAGAACCGGAGCGTTTTTTTTGCTCCGGTTTTTTTCTGTTTTTTGCCGGGAATCGCGTATCTTTGATGTGCAAATGGAAAGGAACGACAACAAAGGAACCCTTGTGGGCAATCTCGCCTGCTTCGCTGCCTACGCGATCTTCGGGTTCAACATAATCAGCTGCAAGGAAATAGCCCTGGATGGAAACGTGACGCCGATGGCGCTGTTCTGCCTGCGGTCGTTCGGAGCGACGGCGCTCTTCTGGCTTTGGTCGCTGTTTACGGCGCCCCACGAGCACATCGCCCGGGAAGACATCTGGAAAGTGGTCGTCGCCTCGTTCCTGGGCCTGTTCATGACGCAGCTTTCCTTCCTGTTCGCCATCACGAAGACCACGGCCATCGACGCGTCCATCATGAGCACCCTGAGCCCCATCATGACGCTGGTCATATCGGCCATCGTCATCCGGGAGCGGATTACCTGGAGCGGCGTCGCGGGCATCGTCTTGAGCCTCGTGGGCGTACTGATCCTGATCTTCAACTGCGTCTCGATCCGTTCCGGGGCCGATTCCACCTCCATCTGGGGAATCCTGGGCATGATTGCCAACACGCTGTGCTTCGCATCGTACGTGGGCATCTTCAAGCCGGTCATCCAGAAGTATTCGGTCGTGACCTTCATGAAGTGGATGTTTCTCTTCTCGTCCCTGATGGCCCTGCCCTTCTCCTTCGGCGCCTTCCAGGCCTCGGACCTCGCCGCCGTGCCGGCGGACGTGATGTGGCAGATCCTTTACGTGGTCGTGGCCGCCACCTTCATCGCCTATTTCCTCATCCCCATCGGTCAGAAGCGGCTCCGGCCGGTGGTGGTGTGCATGTATACCTATGTCCAACCCGTCATCGCGATGGTCATCGCGCTGGCGATGGGGCTGGACAGGCTTACTCCGTTGAAGATCCTGGCCACCGTGCTGGTTTTCACCGGAGTCGGCCTCGTGAATTTCATTCCCCGTAAAACCGAAGCAAAATGAAAAGAGACTACTTCGAGGGCGCCGACATCGCCGTCACCGTATGTGCCAAGGACGGAACCATCCTGGACATGAACGGAAAGTCCAGGAAGACTTTCCTGAAACCCGGGCAGGAGGGGATTATCGGCAAGAACGTGCTGGACTGCCATCCTGAGCCGGCGCGTTCCCTGCTGGACGACATGCTCAAGAACCCGCGCACAAACATTTATACCGTGGAGAAGGAGGGGTTGAAGAAGCTCATCTTCCAGACTCCCTGGTACGACGGCGACGAATATGCCGGTTTCATGGAGCTTTCCATCGTCCTGCCTGAAAACATCCCGAACCGCGTCAGAAAACCCTAGGTCGATATGAAACTTTTCCAGCGTCGAGAGGCGTGCCGACGTCTGTTCCGGATCTATCTCGAATTGGGATACATTCCCTGGCGGAAGCCGAAAAAGACCCGGAAAGAGCGCGGGGGCGTGTATATGGGCACCCGCGAGGCAATCATCCCCTTCCTGAACAAGGATGCCAAACGGACGATTGTCGACCTTGTCCTCCGTCCCGGCTATCTGATGAGGGACTATATCCACCGCGGAAGGCACGAGCAGTATCTGGCTCCCTTTACCGCGCTGCTGGTCTTCTATTCGGTCTTCACCCTCCTGACGGCCGTCGTCCAGCCCGGCGCCAGCCGGAATACCTTTGGAGAATCGCTGCTGGAAGCGACGAAGGATGCACAAGTGGAAATAACGTCGGATTTGGAGCTGGGGGACAGGTCGATCGGCAAGGAGAAGGCGGAGCATTTCTTTACGAGGCTTTTCCGGACGGTGTCCAATGCCATCCTCATTACGCACCTGGACCTGTATCCGGAGGCGGTCGATACCCCCTGGAAAGAGTCGCTGGCCGCGGTCGAGGCCGATCTTCGCGGTAAGGGCATTCCGCTGTTCCTGGGGGATTTCCTGATGCTGTGGCTGGCGATGGCCCTCCTCCTGAAGAAATACAAGGTCAGCGTTTCCGGGGCAGCGGCGGCATCGGCCTATGTCCTGTGCCAGTTCTGTATCTTCATGTTCCTGGCGCTGCTCGTCACTTTCGGGCGGAGTTCCGAGCTGGACTTCCTCATCATGGGAATCCTGCTGTTCATCGACTATCGGCAGTGGCTTCAGGTCGGGAATCGGAAGTCCCTGGGACTCACCCTCAAAACGGGAGTCTTTTACCTGGGGGTAACCATCCTTTTCTATGTCCTGCTGGGTGCGGGATTGGTCATCCTCTCCCTGTACCGGCCATAGCGGTCCGTTGTTTTTCCGCGGGAAAACCGTATCTTTGTATGAATACCTTTTAATGATTAACAAAATGAGCAATACATTCTTACGGATCATGGCAGGCCTGGGTGCCGCGCTTTGTCTCCTCTCATGCAAGCCCGGGGAAACGGTTTACGGTTACACGGCCGTCGACAACCAGGGCCAGGAAATCAGTTTCAGCCAGTATAAGGGCGATGTGCTCCTGATGGTGAATACGGCCTCCAAGTGCGGTTTCACCCCGCAGTATGACGGCCTGGAAGCCCTTTACCAGAAGTACAAGGACCAGGGCCTCGTCATCATCGGCTTCCCGTGCGACCAGTTCGGGCATCAGGAGCCCGGTACGGACGACGAGATCGCCGAGTTCTGCCGTCTGAATTTCGGCGTCACCTTCCCGCTGATGGCGAAGGCCGATGTCAACGGCGAGAACGCCATCCCCGTTTTCAAGTGGCTCTATGCCCAGAAACCCTTTGCGGGATTCGGCGACAGCGATACGGGCAAGTTCATGGACCAGATGCTCTCCGGTCGGGACCCCGACTATGCGTCCAACCCGGACATCAAATGGAACTTCACCAAGTTCCTGCTCGACCGGAAAGGCCGTGTCGTGGCCCGGTTCGAACCTACGGTGACCCCGGAGGAGATCGATGCCGAAATCCTGAAACTGCTGTAAATGAACGGTTTTTTCCGGTCGTTGCTTGCGGTCACGGGGGAGATGAGCCCGTACCTGCTGTTGGGTTTTCTGATAGCGGGGATCCTGCACGTTTTCGTTCCCGGAAGGTTCTATTCCAAATATCTTTCGCGGAACAACAGGCTGTCCGTACTGTACGCGGCCTTGTTGGGCATTCCGCTTCCGCTTTGCTCCTGCGGGGTGATTCCTACGGCCATCGGCCTGCGGAACGAAAAGGCGTCGAAGGGGGCAGTGGCTTCCTTCCTGATCGCCACCCCGCAGACGGGCATCGACTCCATCCTGGCCACTTTTTCCGTGCTGGGACTGGGCTTCGCCATTATCCGGCCGGTCGCTGCGCTGGTCACCGGCGTATGCGGCGGCCTGCTGGTGAACCGTTTCGTACGGGACGACGCGTCCGGTGAGGTGACGGAGGATTCTTGCCGTGTGGAAACGGGGAACAAGGTGTGGCGCGTCCTGCGTTACGCTTACTTCGACATGATCCAGAACATCGGGCTGCGGCTGGTGATCGGCCTGCTCGTGGCCGCGCTCATCCAGGTCCTGGTCCCGGACGAGTTCTTCCTGCATTTCGGGTCCAATCCGCTGCTGCAGATGCTGGTGATCCTCATCGTGGCCGTCCCCATGTACATCTGCTCCACCGGCAGCATCCCCGTCGCAGCGGCGCTTATCCTGAAAGGGCTTTCCCCGGGCGCTGCCCTGGTGATGCTGATGGCCGGACCGGCCGTCAACCTGGCGTCCATCCTTGTGGTCCGGAAGTCGCTGGGAAGCCGTTTTACGGTCATCTACCTGCTGGTCATCGTGGGCTTTTCCATCCTGTTCGGCCTGCTGGTCAACGCCTTCGGAATCAATATCGCTCCCATGGCGGGCCAGGATGCCTGCTGCGCTTCCGAGGCGGCGGTCCCCGGCCCTTTCAAACTCGTCTGTACCATTCTCTTAACCCTCTTTATCGTTTTTGCATTGTCTATGAAATTCTTCAGCCGATTCACCCATAAGGAGGCCGACCCCGATTCGGCCGTCTATACCGTCGAAGGCATGCACTGCAGCCACTGCGAGGCGGCGGTCGTCCGCGCCCTGGAATCCGTCGAAGGCGTTGAATCCGCCAAGGCCAGCGCCCCGCGGAAGACCCTGACCGTCAAGGGAACGGCCGCCGAAGCCGATATCCGTGCCGCCGTGGAGAAGGCCGGATATACGTTCAAGGGTAAAAATACCAACAAGTAGTGATTTCCCGGGTGCGGGAAACCACTTATCTTTGCAACAAAGATTAATAGTTTATTGTTGTGTGTATTTGATGGTCCCTGCCGGTAAGCCGCAGGGACCATTATTTTCCGTAGGGTTTGGTTCCGTCGAAGCGGGCCTTCCAGGGCCATTTGTTGTCCTTGGAGTCTCCTTCGTCGTTGTGGTCGGTCCCGCCGGAGCCCCAGGGATGGCGTTCGTACTTGGTGGGGGCGCCGGTCACGACGAACCAGAGCTTGGAGGCGTTGGCGGGAACGGTCCAGGTGCAGGCCTCGTCCGTCTTTTTGAAGACAGGACTGTAGGTCCGGGAACCGTCCTTGTTGTAAGAGACGAAGCCGAAGCGCCAGCCGGCCATGGTCACGGGGCCGGAAACGCAGCCGTCAAGGCCCAGGTTGGAGGACAGCGTGACGGTGACGTCCTTTCCGGCGGGGACATCCATCTGGACGATGTTGGAGCCCGTCGTCTCGGGTGCCCAGGTAGAGGTTACATACCAGGCACCGTCGGCATCCTTGGAAACGCTTGCGGTCGCCACGTCACCGATATGGTTCTTACCGTAGGAACGGATTTCATCGGTATCGTAGGTGACCATGCGGGCGGCGTATTCCCACATGGAATCATTCATGGCTGCCACGTCATATCCCATCAGGCGCATGTAGGTCTCCACCGGGTCCTCCGGATATCGGGCCTCGTTCCACATCTTTCCGATGAAGGTGATGTCGTTCTGCTGGACCCACCACCACTGGATGAAGTAGTTGGAATAGCGGGGACGCTCGTGGAGGACGTGCAGGTGGATGGAACGCGGGAAGTCTCCGTACCAGCCCGTGAAGGCTTCCGGACGGTATTTCTCGATCTGGAAGGACTGCCACTGGGCGCATTGCTCCCAGAAGGCGTTGCCGCCTTCACCGTTGGCACCGTAACCGTATCGCCAGCCCGGCCCCTGGTTGCCGGAGGCGGAGGGAGCCGCACTGCCGCCCTTGCCTTCGCGCACGAGATAGTCGCAGAAGGTCATGTACTGGAAGCAGTGGCCGATTTCGTGGCCGATGGTGGAGCCCACCGGCTGGCAGGTGGAAGGATTCACCCACAGGGCGCCGATGGTGTTGTCATAACCGGAACCGGTGGCCAGCCATTCGCTCTGCCAGATCAGGTAGATTTCCATCTTGTATTTGTCCAGGACGGACTGGCCCTTTCCGGTTTCGGCGAACTTCAACTTATTGACATTCAGCTCATAGAACTCCTCGGCCTTTTTCAGGAGGTCGTCGATGTCCACCTTCATCGAAGCCGTCTTGCAGTTGGAGGGCCAGGTCATGTCTTCGCCCATCCGGTCGGCGTACAGGCCGTATTGCCCGTATTTGCTGTCCCAGAACACTACGAAGTGCTCGCTCTGCTTGCTGCGGCACCAGGACCACTTGCTGTCGGAACGGAGCATGTCGAAATCGAACTCCAGCGGCTTGTAGTACTTGTCCAGGTCCTGGATCTCGGAAACCTTGAGCGTGAGGACGGCCGCGACCTGCGTCACGGTGAATTTCTTCTTCTTGCTGCCGGATATGATGCGGCAGGTGGCGCTGCGCTGGGGGCCTGTATTCGCCTTGGCGACGAGCGGAACCCGGATGGTCTTGCCGCTCTTTCCCGACATCTTTTCCGAAGACAGCCACCCGGCGGCATCCTCCGGGATCTCCAGGGTCCACTGGTGGTCGCAGGCAAAGACCAGGTTACCGGTGGAACCTTCGTCGGCGCTCAGCGTCACGGTCGATTCCACCAAAGTGATCGTGGCCTCGTAGTTGTCCACTTCCGGCTCGGGTTCGGGCTGAGGCTGGGGAACAGGATCCTGTTTCTGACAGGCAAAGGCGAGTGTCAGGGCGGCCAGGGACGCCCACAGGAAGTTTTTCTTCATCATTTGGTGATGGTTATGTTGAATTTCAGGGTCGCGGTGTATTTGCCGTAGACGAAGGCTACGGCGACGTGCAGGACGTCTCCCGGCTTGAGGGAACCGTCCTTCACCCGGTCGGGATGGACGCCGAACTGGCAGGTCCAGGAACCGGGATCGAATTCCAGATAGGAATAGCCGCTGCTCCAGCCGTTGTTGGCGCCGTCTGCGTCGAACCAGAAGCCGAATCCGTTGGCGGAGTAGTAGATGTCGGCGTCCTTGGCCCTGTAGGATTCGTCCAGGGAGCCGTCGGCCTTGACGGCCAGGAACTTGACCGCACTGGTGCGGACGTTGTTGATGTCCGTCGTCAGTTTGGACAGGATGTCGCTCGGCTGCAGGACGAAGGCGCGGGCGATGTCCAGGATTACGTCATCGTCCAGGGCGAGCGACGTGCCGCCGTATCCGGCTGCGGCCGAAGTGCTCAGGTCGATGGTCTCGGTAATGCTCTGCGGGGTTTCGGTACCGTCAAAGTTCAGGTTGCCGAACAGGTCGGTGCCCGTGAACTTCACGCGGAAAGGCCAGACCTCGTCGTTCGTGTTGTCCTCGTCCCAGAGGTGCTGGAGGTAGGTTTCCGGCGTCGCGGCGACGACCATCCAGAGCTTGGCGGCGTTCTCCGGAACCTCCCAGGAAATGTCCGCCGCATCGCGCACGCGGGTGGAGAGGGAGTAGACGCGGGAACCGTCCTTCATCAGGCACACGAAGCCCACGTTCCATCCGGCGATGGAGGCGTCGGATACCTGGTTGAAGCCGGGGGCGTTCGGAAGGCCTTCGAAGCGGACGGAAACCGCGGAACCGGCGCCGGGCAGGTTCAGCCGGATGTGGTTGAATCCCGTCGCTTCGGGGGCGCGGGCGGGATCGACCGTATAGAAACCGGTCTTTTCGTCCAGGTTTCCGGCCCAGCCGATCTTGCCGATGTAGTTCTTTCCGAACTCCCGCACCGGCTGCGTGACGCCCGTCAGCTTGCCCTCGTCCAGGTTGGTCGCTTCCACGGAGAAATCCCAGGTAACGCAGCGGGCGGCGTAGTCGTACAGGTCGGCGTTCAGTTCCTCCATCGAGAGGCCGTGCAGGCGCTGATAGGTCTGAATGGGATCCTCGGGCTGATGGGATTCGCGCCACAGCCGGCCGATCTCCTCCACGCCGTGCTTGGAAGCCCAGTGCCACATCAGGAAGTAGGAGGCGTAGCGCTGGTGCTCGTGGGTGAAATGACGGTGGGAATTGTTCACGAACTCGCTGAAATTCACCGTCGTGAAGGCCTGTTCGGCATAGCTCTGGTAGGACTGCCACTGGGCGCACTGCTCCCAGAATCCGCAGCCCTGGCCGATTTCGTAGCGCCAGCCGGTGGAATAGTCGCGCGGGGCGCCGTTCGCGATGGCGTCGGCATATACCTGGTACTGGAAACTGTGGCCGATTTCGTGGGCGATGGTGCTGCCCACGGGCTTGCAGGTGGCGGGATTGATCCAGAGACCGCCGATGACGTCGTCATAGCCTCCGCCGTAGGCCATCCATTCGGTCGTGTGGTGGAGGTAGATCTGCATCTTGTACTTGTCCAGGTTGGATTTTCCCTTCCCGGTTTCGGCGAACTTGAGCTGCTCGATGTTCACGCGGTAGAACTCTTCGGCCTTTTCCAGGAGGTCGTCGATGTCCACGTACATCGCGTTGGACGGATCCAGCGTCTTAGGGGAGGTGTCCTCCGCTCCGGCCTTGGCCCCGTACAGTCCGTATTCGCCGTAGCCTTTCTCCCAGAACAGGAAGAAATGCTCGCTCTGCTTCGACCGGCACCAGGACCACTGGACGTCGGATCGGAGCATGTCGAAGTTGAATTCCCTGGGCTTGTAGTACTTGTCGATGTTCGGAACGTCCGATTCCTTCAGCATGAACACCGCCATGTTCTGCGCAACGGTGAATTTCTTCTTCGTCGCACCGGAAATGATCCGGCAGGTGACGGACCTGCGTGCGCCTTCATTTTTTTTCGCCGTGAAGGTGATGGAGGTCGTCTTGGTGGATTTGCCCGAGGTTTTGCTTGCGGAAAGCCACTCCTGCGCCTCCTCCGGGATCTCCAGTGTCCATCCGTGGTCGCAGGAGAAGACGAGGTTTCCCTTCGCCCCCTCTTCGGCGCCCAGGGTGACGGTATTGTCGGAGGCAAAGGTGATGGTGGCCTCATAGGTGTCCTCCTGCGGCTTCGGATCCGGATCCACCACTACGGGTTCCGGTTTCGTGCAGGCAAATACCGCGATGGCGGCCATCACGGAAATAAACGGAAATCTTCTCATGCTTTTTGATAATAAAGGCAGGAGCCGGGGAGCCGAGTCCCCGGCTCCTGCGAAAGAAATAAGGTCCTTACTCAGTTACCGTGAAGGTAAGGGTGTAAGTAATGTGTTTGAGCGTCTCGATGTTGGCAAGACGAACCACGCCAGTGTAAGTGCCGGGGGCCGGGCAAGCGTGCGTGACGTTGCCGTCTTCGTCGGTACTGTTGTCATTGCGGACGCCGAGCATGAGAATGAGCTTTCCTTCGGCGCCTTCGGGAAGAGCGTCGCCATACTTGAAGTTCATGTAATAGGCGCTGTTCACATCGCCCCAGCCGCAGATGGCGTTCTCGGCGTTGAACCAGTATCCGCCCGGCGCTTCGCCGGTATATTCAACGGTTCCGTCCGTGGCGGTGATCCTGAAGTTCGCGGCGAAATTCTCGTCGTTGAGTTCGAGCATGCTGCAGACCGCATCGTAATCGAGGACCAGGGTCGGTCCGCCATATCCCGCCGTGAGGGACTGGGTGGCTTCACTGCTCATCGTGCCGACCTCCGTGGTCTCAAAGGCCTTGGGCTGGTCCACGGTGAGGTTGAAGGTAAGGACAGCGTCTCCGATGCCGAACTTGACCGTCGACTGCACACCGCTCTCTTCCCACAGGCCGCAACCGAAGTTGTAGTCGCCGCGGTATTCGATGAAGGCGCCCACATAACCGGCGGCCTCGACACCGGCCCAGTTGGTGACATTGCCTTCCAGGGTGTACCAGTAGCCGTTGTTGGCGGTGAAGCCGCCGTCATACACGCTGCCGTCGGCGTTGATGCCCTTGAGCGGATAGGTGGTGCCGATCTCCTCGGCAGTCACGCTCTCCACGCCCAGCGCCGCAGCCAGGGCGGCGAGGTTGTTCTCATTGAGCGTATAGGTGCTTGCACCGTCCTCGTAGGACACGAGCACGTCGATGGCGAGGTAGTCGATGCCTTCCACGTTGACCGTGACCTTCACCACATAGGCGTTGAGGGTGGCCGGGTTGACGAAGGCGATGGCGCCCTTGAGCGACTGGCCGCCCAGGCCTTCATACGGATACATGCACCAGGCCCAGTCGTTGGTGCCGGCGTCATCGTTGATGCAGATACCGTTCTCTCCGGCAGCGCTCTGCCAGCCGATGATATCGCCGGCGATGCTGAACCAGAAGTTCTTGCCGGGGGCGAGGCTGAAACTGCCGTCGGCATTCACGCCATACATTGCAGCATCGGCAAGGGAGACGCCGATGGCGCTCTCCAGCGCGGCCTGGTCGATTTCAGGCACCAGCGGAGTGTGCGTATAGTCGCTATAGAACGGGGAGTCGAAGGTGATCTCCTGCGTACCTGCCACGTTGAGATTCACTTCTTCGGCGGCCTCGATGGTCACGTTCCACTGGACGAAGGCATACAGTTCCACGTCGTCTTCATCGGTGACGAAGAACACTTCCGTGGCCTTGTAGGTCTGGCCGGCGGAGGTGCGTCCGGGGAAGCAGCCCACCGTGAATTTCCACATGTCTTCGAGCGTTTCGGCGTCGGGAGCGTCCAGGCCCCATTCGCAAAGGCTTTCGGTGAAGAAGTAGGCGTCGTCGCCCCAGGTGACCAGTTCACCGTCTTTTCCGATCCAGTGACCGAAATTGTTGGAGGTGGAAGGTACCCACTTGAGGTCGTCGGTGCTGTTCTTGATCGCCATGCCGAACAGGACCGTGTTGTCGGACTGCTGGGATTCCATGGAGCCGGTGGTGCAGGTGCCCATTCCTTTGTAGAACTCTTCGGCGGTCATGTCGAAGAAGTCCAGGATCTCGTTGCCGGGCATCGTGCCCACGGTGCCGTCATAGGTATTGTTGACACCGTCCTTGAGGGTGATGTTCACCACGAAGGTCTTCTCCTTATATCCTTGGTCGATCGGGTCGACGGGATTCTCAGGATCATCATCATCGTCGATCGGGATGATGTACTGGGGTTTGTTGCAGGCCGTGATGGCGACCGCGGCGGCTGCAAGCAGCCAAAAGATTCTTTTCATCGTATTGGTTTTTGTGTTGTTGGTTGGTTATCAGTTAATCTCCGGAAGGGTTCTCCTCGTCCGTGTTGTCGGAGAAGCCGTAGTTCTGGACGAGCTTGACGTTGGACTGGACGAATTCCGTGTAGATGGGGAACACGTTGTTGTGCCAGTCGCCCACGGCCATCTTGTTCTTGCGGCAGAACCAGGTCTTTCCGTTGTAGACGTTGCGGCCGTCGGACAGCATGAAGCGGATCAGGTCCTGACGGCGGTGATGCTCGCCCACGAACTCCCAGGCGAGGTCGTCCAGGAGACCGCCGAGTTCGATGGTGGCGGTGTTGTCCTTGGAATAGTCCGTGAAGGAAGACGGGAGCGGATTGCCGGAAGCGTCGAACTGGAAGTCGGCATACGGATTCGCGGAGTTGGCGGTGGAGCACTCGCGCACGCCGTAGTCGTACACGCTGTCGCCGCGGAGCTGGGCGGCAGTACGGGTAGCCTTGGCGGGATTGCTTTTGAAGGCGCGCTGGCGGACCATGGTGACCCAGGCGGCGGCGTCGGCATCGGTCTTGCCGTCGATGCCACCGGCGCGGAGCACGGTCTCGGCCATGATGAAGTAGGCGTCGGACAGGCGGTAGAAGCACACGTCGTCGCCGTAGGTGCCGCGGTTGCCGGGCACGATCTCCTGCTTCTTGAAGCGGGCGCCCTCGAAGTCAAAGGCTCCGGGGTTGTTGATGGAGTGGACTTCCACGGTGTACACCAGCGGATAATTGCCGGCGGCGTGGCTGTGCTCCTTGTGCTTGGGCTCGGCGGCGATCATGGCGTCGGTGAGCATGTCGGGGCCGTCGTCGGACCGTTTCTGCTCGGCCTCGTAGATCGGGAAACCGTCGCTGAAGTAGTATTGCTGGCCGATGGCCCAGGTGTCGGTGAGACGGGAGTCGTCCGGATCATAGCTGTGGATGAACTGAGGCACGGCGCAGGAGCCGTTCCACGGGGTTCCGCTGTAGCCGAAGGCGGCGCCGCCACGGCCCACGAAGCACTTGTTCACCAGATAGTTGTGGCTGGCTTTCGCACCATCCAGCGGGAGGACGAAGATGACCTCCTGGGCGGTGTTCAGGTTGCACTTGCTGTTGTCCAGGTAGTTCTCGGCGAGGGTGTAGCCGCCTTCGTCGACGACGATCTTGGCATACTCGTAGGCCTTCTTGTACCACTTGTTGCCGTTCTGCGCATTGGTCACGAAGAACTCGCTGTCCCAGTTGCGGTTGTTCCGGGCGTGCTCGCTCATCACGAGGTTGGTGGCGGCATCCTTCTCGAAACCGCGGAGCCAGGCGTCGTGGTTCAGGAACACCTTGGCGGCCAGCATGCAGGCGGCATACTTGTTCATCCGGCCGTAGAGCTTGGTGGTGGGCATATCGGGGATGCACTCTTCCACTTCCTTGGCCAGGAAATCCCACACATGTTCCGGAGCGCTCTGCTCGGGCAGGTAGCCGGGTTCCAGGGTGGCCTCGTAACCTGTCTCAAGCGGGATGTTGCGCCACAGGTCGAAGAGTACGAAATAGTAGAGGGCGCGGATGGCGCGGACCTCCGCGAAGGCTTCCTTGTTCTCCATGATGGAAGGGGTTTCCAGGAGCTGGTTGGCCTTCATGATGCCGTTGTAGCAGTAGTCCCATTCCTGCCAGAGGTGCGGGATACCGGCGTACGGATTGTTCTGGTGCAGGTTGATGTACTGGGCGCCCCAGCCGCCATAGGTGCGGTACGGGGTCATGATCAGGTCGGAACTCTCTTCGTTGATGTCGAAGTAGCCTTCCCAGGACCAGTACATGAAACGGAGCTGGACATAGAGGTTGCCCAGCATATCCTGGACCTCGTCATCGGTTCCGGACAGGTTGTCCGGCGACAGGGAGGAGTAGATATGTTCGTCAAGGTTGGTGCAGGCGGTGTTTCCGAAAACGAGCGCGGAACCAAGCGCGACGGCAGCAAAAAGTCTGGTTATGTTTTTCATGATGGAATCCTCCTGTATTATTTAAGTGTGCTGATGGCGACGCGGTTCATTTCCGCCTCGGCGAACGGCTGGACGGAATCGCCCTTGGCCTCCATGTAGATGCGGGAAACCTCCACGCCCTGCTTGACCAGGTAATCCCGGACCGCCTTGGCACGGGCCATGGAGAGCTCTTCGTTCTGTTCGTGGGTGCCGGTGTTGCGGTCGGCATAACCGGTCACCAGGACCTTGAGGGCCGGATGCTCTTTCAGCCACTCGGCATACTCGTTCAACTTGGCGGCTTCCTCGGAGGAGATGACCGAAGAATTCAGCAGGAAGAACGTGTCGACGTGGTTCATCTGCAGGCCTTTGGCGCTGGAGACGTTCTTTTGGGCGGCCTTGCTCAGGGCCTCGTCGCAAGCGGCCTTCTGGGCTGCGAGTTTCTCGGCGGCAGCCTTCTCGATGGCGGCTTTCTCGGCGGCGAACTTTTCAGCGGCGATCCGCTCACCTTCCTTCCGGGCCCTTTCGAGCGCCTGCGGATCGGGTTCGGCCGGTCTACGGTCGACGAAGGCGGGGATCACTTCCGAGACGGTCCTTTCCTTCGATTTCCCACCGCCGAAGGTGATGTTCACGCCGATGGTCCAGGTACGGATGGTCGGGTACTTGTTGCGGTAGTCCACGCCGAAGCCGAAGCGGTCGCTGGTGGACATTTCCGGGTCGATGCCCTTGTAGGCAGTCAGAGTGAACACGTTCTCGCCGGAGAAGTAGATACGGGCCTTTTCGAGGTACTTGGCCTTCGAGGTGTTGAAAGTGTAACCGAGGTTGAGGTTATCCAGTTTCAGGTAGTCGCCGTTCTCCAGATAGTAGCTCACGGCAACCGGCTGCTGGGAAGGGGAGAGGACTCCGCCGTAAACGGGCAGCACCGCGCTCTTGTAGCGGTTGAGGCCGATGTTCAGGTTCTCGTAGAACATCCGCTGGCAGTTGAAGATCTTGTGTCCGAGCTGGCTGGAGAAGGCCAGGACCAGGTCGAAGTTGAACAGGCGGAAGTTGTTGGTCCAGCCCAGGGTGACCTTCGGGAGGCCGGATCCCAGGTACTGACGGTAGCTGGAATCGTAGCTGCGCATGCCGTCCACGAACATGTCGGATTCGCCGGTGGCGGGGTTCTCGATCATCCACAGACCCTTGTTGGAACGCGCGGTACCGAGGCCGGTGGACTTCAGCATGTAGAAGTCGCCGAGGGAACCGCCGATATAGGTACGCTGGACGCACATGGAGGTAGGCTCTTCGGTCCAGGCACCGTCGATGTAGTCCTCGGTCTCATAGAGTTCGTTGGACAGGGAGACGAGCTTGTTCTTGTTGTGGGCGGCCGTGAGGGTGGTGCTCCACTCGAAGTTGCGCGTCCGGACGGGAATGCCGCCGAGCATGAGCTCGACACCGTAGTTGCTCATGGAACCGACGTTGGCGGTGGTGCTGCCGTACAGGTTCGGGGGGACCGGGACGCTGTAGTCCCAGAGGAGGTCCGTGGTGAGCTTATAGTATCCGTCCAGGGAGCCGAACAGGCGGCCGTGGAAGAATCCGAAGTCCAGACCGACGTTGACCTCCTGGGTGTTTTCCCACTTGAGGTCGGGGTTGGCGTTCTGCGTCGGGGTGAGGGAAGGACGCCAGACGCCGTCCGGCGTGATGTAGTTGCCGTATTGGGTGTCATAGTCGTACAGCAGCAGGGACATGTAGGAGCTGCCGGGGATGACGCCCGTCTTACCGTAACCGGCGCGGAGCTTGAGGTTTTCGATCCAGCCGGCATCCTTGAGCCAGTCTTCGTTGGAGATGGTCCAACCGGCGGAAACGGCCGGGAACAGACCCCACTTGTGGCCGGCGCCGAACTTGGAGGATCCTTCGTAACGGAGGGTGGCCAGGAGGTTGAACCGGTTGTCATAGTTATAGGTGAAACGGCCGAAGAAGCCGATCAGCAGGGACTCGTTCTTCCAGGAGGAGACGCCGCCGTAGGTCTTGAGCGTGGTGGTCTTGTTCTCCCCTTCGCCGGTTTCGATGAGTTCGGCGAGACGGCCCGCTTCCAGTTTGTTGTACAGGTAGGCGTCGGTCGGGAACTCGGAGTTGGAGGCGCCGAATCCGTCGCTGGAGTCCTTCATCCAGCTATAGCCGCCCATGATGGTGGCGTGGTGCCGGCCAGCCTGAAGGTCATACTGGGAAGTGAGTTCCAGAAGGTTCTCCGTGAAGTCGCCCTGGCTCTTGCCGGCGCTGCCGTTGATGTCGCGCCAGCGGTTGCCCTGGATCTTCGCGGTGTCGTAGTATTCGTTCACGGAGTTGTTGCGGCGGGTGGAGAGCTGCAGGTTCGTCTTCCAGCCCCGGACGGGCTCGAGGGTGATGTTGGCCGTGAGGCGGGTGCTCTCGATGCGGTAGTCGCCGATGTGCTCCTTATTATAAGGAACCGGGTTGTAGTAGTACAGCGGAGCCGTCTGCTCATAATAGTCCTCGTTCGGGTCGCCGTTCACGTAGATCGGGGCAGTAGGGTTGCGGATCACAGCCTGGTGGTACATGGTCCAGCTGTCCTGGTTGTCGCTCTGGGAGAGCGTCTTGAGCATGTTGAAGTTCACCTTCAGGATGTCGTCGAAGAGATACTGCGTGAGGTCCATCTGGGCACGCAGGTCCTTGGTGTAGGATCCGATGATCACACCCTGGTTGTCCCGGTAGGTGACGTTGGCGGAATAGGCCATGTGCTTGGAGCCGCCTTCCAGGGCGATGTTATGGTTGTGGGTGAATCCCCAGCGGGAGACTTCGTCCAGCCAGTCGGTGGTGTAGCCCAGGTCGGCGAACGGGGAGTACTTGGAAAGGTAGGAAACGCCTTTCTTGTTGGTGCCCAGGGACTCCAGCATGTGCATGAAGTCGGCATCCATGAAGTCCACGCGCTTGGCGAAGTTGGACATGGAGGCGTAGCCGTTGTAGGAAATGTCGAAGTGCTCGCCCACCTTTCCGTTCTTGGTGGTGATGAGGATGACGCCGGCTGCGCCGCGCGTACCGTAGATGGCGGCCGCGGAAGCGTCCTTCAGCACGGAGATCTCCTCGATGGATTCCGGAGCGACGGTTTCCAGGGAGCCCTCGATGCCGTCCACCAGGATGAGCGGGGTGTAGCCGCCCATCAGGGAGGTGACGCCGCGGAGCATGATGGTGGAGGAGGAGTTCGGGTCACCGTTGCCCTTGGTGACGTTCAGACCGGCCACCTTGCCCTTGATGAGCTGGGCGGCGTCGCCGATGTTACCGGCGAGGAATTCCTCGCTCTTGACCGAAGCGACGGCGGAGGTGATGTCACCCTTGCGCTGGGTGCCGTAGCCGATGACGACTGCATCGTCCAGGGCCAGGAAGTCTCCTTCCAGGGTGAAGTCGATCCGGTTGCGGCCGCGGACAGGCTCCTCGATGGTCTTGAAGCCGATGGCGGTCACCGTGATGACGGCGTCGGGTTTGACACCGGTGATCCGGTACTGGCCATCGATGTCGGTGACGGCTCCGGAGGGCGTTCCTGCGACCAGGACGCCGGCGCCGATGACCGGCTCGCCGGAGGCCTCGCGGACCGTTCCGGTAACGGTCCGCGAGGCCTTGTGCAAAGGCGGAGGCGGAAAGCAGCAGGGCTCCTGCGAGGAGTGCGGATGCTGCCCTGGCCTTCGAAAAGAATTGGGAAATGGACATAAGGTTAATGTAGGTTTGTGTTATGGTTGTTGTGTCAGTTCAGGTCGCTTTGGGTCGACATACAAAATTAAACGGCCTATCCTTTGGGAATAGACAGAATAGTCCAAGATTCTTTCGATAACGTCCAAAAACTAACCCCGATGCATCTGCATCCATTCGTGAGGGGTAAAACCGAATTGGCTGACGAAGCTTTTCGAGAAATAACTGGGGGAGGAGAAACCGGTCATGTAGCAGATCTCCCCCACGGTGTGTTTTCCTTCGGACAGGAGTTTCGCGGCGGCGTTCAGCCGGGCCTGGTTGATGAGGCTGTTGGGCGTTTCGCCCGTAAGTTCCTTGACTTTCGCGAACAGTCCGGAGCGGGAGATGGCCAGTTCCTTGGCCAGGAAGGGAACGGACAGGTCGGGGTTCGAGATGTTGTCGTTGATGAGACGGTCCAGCCGGGTGAGGAAGTCCTCCTCCCGGGTGGGCTCGTGCCGGGATTCACCGTGCCGGGGAGAAAGGTTTCCGCGAAGCTGCTGCAAGGAGGCGGCGACCCCTTTGAGCATCCGGTGGTTCTTTTCAATCAGGTTGATTTCCCCTTTGGCTTCGGCCAGGGCCTGGGGTCGGTTGTTCAGCCGGTCCAGCTGCGTTTCGATGCCGGCCAGGGGCGCTTCCAGCTGGTCGGAAAGGGCGGTAATGAGCTGGTAACGGTCGTCTCTTTCCTCTTCCTTGGCCAGGGAAAGGGCCTCGTCCAGCTTCCGGGCGAATTGAAGTTCCGATTTGCGGGCCGTGCGCCGCAGGTACCACCGGCCAAGCAGGTAGAAGAGGGCGGCGGTGAACAGGACGTACAGCGTGATGGCGATGTTGGAAACGAGCGGGTGCGGGCGGACGATGAAGGACAGGGAGGCTCCTTCCTGGTCCCAGGTTCCGCCGGCATTCCAGGCGATGACCTGGAGATGATAGTGGCCTGGTTGTAACTGGTTCAGAGACAGATAGTTCTGGTTCCCCAATTCTTTCCAGTCCGGACTCAGACCTTCCAGGCGGTAGGCATATTGGACCTTTTCGGGGGCGCTGTAGCTGAGGGCGGCGAAGGAGATGCGGAGATCCCGCATCCGCCAGGGGAGGACGATGCGGTTGAAACCCTGGGACTGGAAGACGTTTTCCGAGATGCCGGGTCCGGAAGCCTGGAACCGGGTGAAAATGACCGGTGGCGGCAGGGTGTTGGTCTTGATGGCACCGGGAAAGAACGAGATGAAGCCGTCGGCCGCTCCCAGGTAGACGCTTCCGTCCCGTGCAAGCAGGCCGGCGTTCTGGGAGAACAGGCTGGTCTGGAGTCCTTCGCTTTCGCCGAACGGCTCGTGACGGCCGTTTTCGGGTGAATAGCGGAGAAGGCCGGAAACCGTCGATATCCACAGCTGCTTCCCGTCGAAAACGATTTTCTGGATGTTTTCATCCGGCAGCAGGGTCGTCGCACCGTCTTCCTGGAGGAGGGACAGGCCATTCTGCGTTCCGACATAGATGCCATCCGGGGCGGAATCGAGACAGTTGACATAGTTTGAAAGGAGGCCGTCGTCCACGGTAAAGGACCGCCAGGACCCGTCTGCGGCGCGGCAGAGGACGCCGTTCCGGACCGTCGTGAACCACAGGGTCCCGTCGGCCCCGGCCAGGATGCCCATCACCCAATCGGCCGTTCGTTCCGGGATGAACCGGTCGGCGTCGGCGTCGAAGCGGCAGATTCCGGTACTGGTGCCCGCCCAGAGGGTGCCGTCCGCTCCCGGCTGCAGGGCGTAGACGCTGGAGGCGTTCAGCCCGTCGGAGGGACCGTATTCCCGGATCCTGCCTGTGCGGAGGTTGATGCGGATCAGGTTCTCCGAGTAGGTCCCGATCCAGAGGTCATCCTCCCACCGCAGCAGGGCGTGGACGTTGAGGGAGGCCAGCCGGCGGCTCCATCCGGGCGCGGCCGGCCATCGGCCGGCGGTGTTCCGGACCGGGTCGTAATGGAAAAGGCCTCCGTTGTCGGAACCGAACCAAAGGGTGCCGTCCGGGTCTTCACACAGGCAGCTGACGATATAGTCTTCATCCGCGCCCACCAGGTCGGACAGGGAGCGGAACAGGAAACGCCCCGCGTCCGGGGAGGCGTAATTCACTCCACCATAATAGGTTCCGATCCACAGGCCGCCTTCGCGGTCCCGCATCACGGGGTAAACGAATTTGTCGGAAAGGGAGGTCCGGTCCTTGCGGTCATTCCGGTAGAGCGTCCGCTCTCCGGTCAGGAAATTCAACTCGAGGAGCCCGTCGTCGGATCCCACGAGGAATTTCCAGGTCCCGTCGTGCGTGAGGGAGTGGATGTGGTTGAATCCGGCCTCGGGCGCAGCCGCGGGCCGGACGGTCCGGGTGCCGGCATCCATCCGGTAGAGTCCCAGGTTCCAGGTGCCCAGCCAGAGGTCTCCGTTCCCATCCTGTTCTATTGCGCATATACGCGTAGGCGTGCATTCTTCAAAGGAAAGACCCGGAGAGACGAACGTGCCTGTCGCGGCATTATACACGAGCAGTCCGGGTTCTTCAGAAGAGTCCGCCACCCAGATCCTTCCGTCTGCGGCGACCAGGACGTCCTCCAGCATATGCCCGTCCAGCAGCCCTTCCGGGACGCCGTCACGGATGCGGAAAACCCCTTTGCCCCAGGTGGTTACCCACAGGGTCCCGTCTTCCCCTTCGGCCATTCCGGTGATGTCCGCCTCCCGGATGCCGGGTATCTGGCTGATCTGATTCCCGGAATACCGGTAAACGGTGTTGTCCGTTCCGATCCAGAGCGTATGGGCCGCATCTTCCAGCAGGCACTTGACCGAGGCGATTTCCCCATGCGGGAAAGGATGATGGATGATATCGCGCCCGTCGAAGCTGTCCAGTCCGCCGGAAGACCCGATCCAGACCAGCCCCATATGGTCCTGGATGATGGCGCGGACCGAATTGGAGGCCAGCCCCTCGCGGGATGAATACTGGCGGAATGCGTACCCGCCGGAAGCGGCGTGGGCCGTTGCGGCGAGGAGCAGGGACAGGAAAACAAGCGCTTTCTTCATGGTTCTGCAAAGATAGTCGAAAAATCCAGATTGCCCAGAGTTATTCTTGGACGATTTTACAAGAATAATGGATTTCCTTGTCAGCACGGGCGCGGGGAAACCAATACATTTGTGAAGACCGTATATGTACCACTATGACTGATAAGTTTTCCCTTGCCCTTGCCGGCGTCCTCGTCGCCGCGACGGTGTCGGCTCAGCCCGCTTCCACCCCTGCCTCCGGCGGGTATCCCATCGATCCCGTGCCTTTTACCAGCGTGAAAGTCGCTCCCGATTCGTTCTGGGGGCAGCGCCTGAAGGCTTCCCGCGAGGTCACCATCCCCCTGGCATTCTCCAAGTGCGAGAGCGAGGGCCGCTATGAGAATTTCGTGAAGGCGGAGCGGCAGATGCATTCCCCCGTGAACCTGGGTTATGAGGTGAAGGGTTATTCCTTCGACGACACCGACGTGTACAAGACCATCGAAGGCGCCTCCTATGTGCTCCAGACCTATCCCGACAAGAAACTGGAAGCCTATATCGACAGCGTCCTCGTGATCGTCGCCGCGGCGCAGGAGCCGGACGGCTACCTGTACACGGCCCGGACGATGAATCCCGAGCATCCGCACGAGTGGGCGGGGGACCGCCGCTGGGTGAAGGACGAGGACCTGAGCCACGAGTTGTACAACCTGGGCCATATGGTGGAGGGCGCCATCGCCCACTGGCAGGCCACCGGCAAGAGGAATTTCCTGGACATCGCCATCCGTTATGCGGACTGCGTGGTCCGCGAAGTGGGCTCCGGCTCCGGCCAGGCCCGGGTGGTCCCCGGACACCAGATCGCCGAGATGGCCCTGGCGAAACTCTATCTCGCCACCGGCGAGAAAAAATACCTGGACGAGGCCAAGTTCTTCCTGGACGAGCGTGGAAAGACGGGCCATAACGATCCGTACAACCAGTCGCACGTGCCGGTCCTGGAGCAGGACGAGGCGGTGGGCCACGCGGTCCGCGCCGCCTATATGTACGCCGGCATGGCCGATGTGGCCGCCCTTACCGGCGACCAGGGTTACATCGACGCCATCGACCGTATCTGGGAGAACATCGTCTCCAAGAAACTGTATATCACCGGCGGTATCGGCGCCACGAACAACGGCGAGGCCTTCGGGGACAACTACCAGCTCCCGAACATGAGCGCCTACTGCGAGACTTGCGCCGCCATCGGCAACGTTTACGTGAACTACCGGATGTTCCTCCTGCACGGTGATTCCAAATACTATGACGTGCTGGAGCGGACTTTGTACAACGGCCTGATCAGCGGCGTGTCCCTGGAGGGGAACGGGTTCTTCTATCCCAACCCGCTGGAGTCCATCGGTCAGCATCAGCGCCAGGCCTGGTTCGGCTGCGCCTGCTGCCCTTCCAACATCTGCCGGTTCATTCCGTCCGTCCCAGGTTACGTGTATGCCGCAAAGGACGATGCCCTGTACGTGAACTTGTTCATGCCCAACACGCTCACGCAGAAGGTGCTCGGAAGGGAGATCACCCTGAGCCAGAAGACGGACTATCCCTGGAAGGGCGACGTGGAGATCACCGTGGACAAAACCGCCCTCAGGAAGGAGATGGCCCTCAAGGTCCGCATTCCCGGCTGGGTCCGCGGCGAGGCAGTTCCCTCCAGCCTGTACTCCTATGTGGACGGCAAACGTCTCGGCTATACCGTGAAAGTGAACGGAACCGTCGTGGAAAGCGCCCTGGAGAAAGGCTATTTTACCATTAACCGCAGGTGGAAGCAGGGCGACAAGGTAACCATCCATTTCGACATGGAGCCCCGTGTGGTGAAGGCCGACAGCCGCGTGAAGGCCGACGAAGGCCGCATCGCCGTGGAGAAGGGTCCCGTGGTGTACTGCGCCGAATGGCCTGACAACGCGGGCTTTTCCGTGCGGAGCGTCCTGATGAACCAGGATCCGCAGTTCGCCGTCCGGCATACGAATGACCTGTACGGCATCGACAAGATCGCGACGCGGGCGCAGACGCTCTCTTTCGGCAAGGACGGCCGCCTGGCCACACGGGACGTGGAACTGACGCTCATCCCGTACTATGCCTGGTGCCATCGGGGCAGCGGCGAGATGGCCGTATGGCTGCCGCAGGACCTGCGTTACACGCTTCCCTCCAAGCCCGCCACTCTCGCTTCCCAGAGCAAGGTAAGCGCTTCCACGCCCACCCGGGCTCTCACCTCCGTGAACGACCAGCTGGTTCCCCAGCATGGCGGCGACCGTTCCGCTCCGTATTACCACTGGTGGCCCAAGCAGGGCGGAACCGAGTGGATCGTCTATGAATTCGCCGCACCCGCAAAGGTGTCACGCAGTTCCGTATGGTGGTTTGAAGACCAGCCCTGGGGCGGCTGCGACCTTCCGGCGGCCTGGCGCATGTACTACAAGGATGCCGCCGGCAACTGGGCGAAGGTGCAGAATCCGTCCGGCTATCCGGTCGACAAGGACCGCGCCTGCGAGGTGCAGTTCGAGCCGGTGATTACGTCGGCCGTGAAAATCGAGATCGACCTGCCTGCGGAGCTTTCCGCCGGAATCTTCGAGTGGGAGGTCAAATGAAAAAGGCTGTTGCTTTTCTCGCCCTGTTTCTCTCCGCGGCGGCCCTGTCGGCCCAGCCGCGGGGGACTTATATGGTCGTAGATGATACTGCGGCTGGAATCCCCGTCCAGCCGACGATGTACGGCATCTTCCTGGAGGATATCAACTTCGCGGCGGATGGCGGCCTGTATGCGGAGAAAATCTGCAACCGCTCCTTCGAGTATGACAACCCGCTCCAGGGCTGGAAGACCTTCGGCAAGGTGGAGGTCCTGGACCAGGGCGGTCCCTTCGACCGGAATCCCCATTTTGTCCGGCTGAGGTATCCCGGACATCCGGTTGCGCAGTGCGGCCTGGAGAACGGCGGCTGGTTCGGCATCGGCCTGGAAGAGGGGAAGCAGTACCGGCTCACCTTCTGGGCCCGTACGGCCGGAAAACCCAAATCCACGGGCCTCCTGGCCGTCCTTTGCGAGCCTTCCACCCTGGCGGATGACCAGAACCTCGCCTTGGAGGAAATCACCGTGACTTCATCCAAATGGACGAAGTACGAGGTCATGCTCACGGCCCCCCGCACCGTAGCGAAAGGGGCCTTCCGGCTGCTCCTGTGGGATGAAAACCACGATGCCGCAGTGGATGTCGAGCATGTTTCCCTGTTTCCGGCGGATACCTTCAACGGGGACGATAACGGTCTCCGGAAGGACTTGGCGCAGGCCCTGGCGGACCTGCACCCCGGCATCCTGCGCTTCCCGGGCGGATGCATCGTGGAAGGAACGACCCTGGAGAACCGCTACCAGTGGAAGAATACCGTGGGCCCGGTGGAGAACCGTCCCATCAACGTCAACCGGTGGACCTACGACCAGTTCGGTCGGATGTTCCCGGACTATTACCAGAGCGGCGGCCTGGGATTCTATGAGTATTTCCGCCTGGCGGAGGAGATCGGCGCCGAGCCGGTCCCCATCATCAGCTGCGGCATGGCCTGCCAGTTCGAGAACGATCCGGCGACGGATCCCGACTGCCCGCTGGACGAACTGGGCACCTATATCCAGGACGCCCTGGACCTCATCGAGTTCGCCAACGGCCCCGTCAGGAGCAAATGGGGAAAAGTCCGTGCGCAGATGGGCCACCCGGAACCCTTCAACCTCAAGTACCTGGGCATCGGCAACGAGCAGTGGGGCGAACGGTTCAAGGAGCGTTTCGAACCCTTCCTGCGGGCTGTCCGCGCGAAATACCCTGAAATCCGGATCGTGGGTACTTCGGGACCTTACCTCGGCGGGGAATGGTTCGACGACCTCTGGGCTGAAATGCGCCGCCTGGACGTGGACCTCGTGGACGAGCATTATTACAGTAACGAGCGCTTTTTCGAACGGAATGCGGACCGCTATGACCGCTATCCCCGCACCGGCCCCAAGGTCTTTGCGGGCGAATACGCCTGCCACGGCTCCGACGGCAGGAAGCTCAACCACTTCAATGCCGCCCTCCTGGAGGCTTCCTTCATGACCGGTCTGGAGCGCAATGCGGATGTCGTCTACATGTCCAGCTACGCCCCTACTTTCGCCCACGTGGAAGGCTGGCAGTGGCGTCCGGACCTCATCTGGTTCGATAACCTGCGTGTCATGCGCTCCTGCAGCTACTACGTCCAGCAGCTTTATTCCGCCAACAAAGGCAGCCGGGTGCTTCCCCTGACCATGGGCGGGAAACCGGTCGTGAATGCCGGAGACTTGAACGCCACCTGCGCCGTGGACGACGCCACGGGCGACCTGATCATCAAGATCGCCAACCTGGGCGCGTATTCGCAGGTCGTCACCTTCGAACTGCCCGGTGGCCTGACCGCGGCCGAAAGGACCACCCTCCACAGCGACAATCCCGTGGACGAGAATACCCTGGACGAACCTTCCCGGATCGTCCCCGTCACGGAAACGCTGGATCTCACGCCGGTGGCCGACCCGGCCAATGAATGGCTCCTGGGGGTCCGCAACCTCGACGGCGGCCGCATCGCCTTCAGCGGGCGGCTGGGAGGCCGGACCTTCGCCGTGTACAGATTCCATCGGAAATGAGTCTCCGGAAGATCATATCTGTCCTGTTCCTTTTCGGAGTCCTTTCCTGCGGGAAGGACGTCATCGACGAGAAGGAAGGGAAGCCTTTCTCCGGTGAGGTGAGTTTCACCGCGGACGTCATCGCCCGCATCGACATCACGACGGACGAAGGTGCAGCGGTGGATTCCAAGGATCCCGCCAAGTACCGTCCCTGCACCGTGAAGGTGTCGGGGTCGGAGGAGTATGCCCTGGAGGCGCGGGGAAGGATCCGCGGCCGGGGCAACTCTACCTGGAACTGGTATCCCAAGAAACCCTACCGGATCAAGCTGGACGCTTCCGCGTCGTTCCTCGGAATGGCCCCGAACAAGGACTGGGTCCTGCTGGCCGATTACCGGGACGTCACCCACATGATGAACCTCGTCGGGTTTTATCTCGCGAAGGAGCTGGGCCTTCCCTATGCCAATCACGTCCGCTATGCCACCGTCACCCTGAACGGGGAGGACCTGGGCCTGTATATGGTCACGGAGCAGGTGGAAGAGGGCGGGCACCGGGTCCGGCTGGATCCGAAAGAGGGGATCCTCCTGGCCCTGGACATCAACGACGGGCCGGATGACGAACCCCGGGCTACGAACAATTTCTGGTCCGAGGTGTTTGACATGGCGGCCGCGGTGAAGTATCCGGAAGACGCCGACAAGACGGTCCGGAACCGCGTCAAGGATGAATTCGCCTTCCTGGAGCGGGCCATCGAGAGTGAGGACTGGGCGGCTGTGAAGCGGGAACTGGACGTGGAATCGATGGCACGCTACATCCTCATCCAGGAGATCATTTCCAACGTGGAGATGGACAATTACCCCAGCATGCGCAGCGGATTCATCCACCGGCACGACGACGATTCCCTGTGGGTGATGGGCCCGCTGTGGGACTGCGACGGCGGCTTCAATTACAACTGGGGCGACATGTACGACTACCACGGGAGGGGCCATACCTTCTTCGAGAGCTACAGGACCCTGATTTTCGGAACCGACCCCTATTACCATACCGGAGCCTACGGCAGCACGCCTTCCGACTTCTTCTGCTACCTGTTCGGCATCCCCGAGTTCGTAAAACTGCTGCAGAAGGAATGGTCCGACAACCATGAACGGCTCCTTTCCGGACTGCTTGCCTGCCTGGAGGAGACGGAAGCCCTGATCGGCCGGACGGCGCAGGAGGATATGGACCGGTGGGGGATAACCAATTACCGCCACGCCGAAGAATACCGTAAGCTGCACACCTGGCTTACGAACCGATTTAACTACCTGGACCGGGTCATCCGAAACTATCCAGTCCGCTGATAACCACCAAACAAACCTGAAAGATGAAACGTTCTCACCTTCTCTTTCTGACCCTGGCACTGGTGCTCGCAGCAGCGCCTCTTCCCGCCCGTTCCCGCAGGAAAGCCCCGCGGACCATCCGCGAAACGGCTTCCGTCATGGTCGAGGCGCCGGAGGGTACCGCCCCGCAACTCCCTTATCTGGTATGGGTTACCTATGCCGACAATACCGGCGGGTGGAGACAGGTCAAGTGGACCAATTCCCTTCGGGAAACCGAAGAGGAGGAGGCCTCCCTCCCGGTCGGATCGGAATATGTCGTCCGGGGGTATGTCATCGGAGACAATACCACGGACAACGGCTATCCGCTGGACGCGAAGGTGAAGGTGGTTCCCGGATCGGGGAGCGTACCGGCTTCCGCACCGGTGGCGGCGCCCCTTCCGCTGGGAAGCGTCCGCCTCATCGGAGACAACCGCCTCACCTCCAACCGGGACCTGGATGTCCGGAACCTCCTGTCGCTGGATATCACGCAGCAACTGTACAACTATCGTGACACTTATGGCCTGAGCACGGAGGGTTATACCGAGTCCGACGGCTGGGATTCCCCGACCACCAAGCTCAAGGGGCACGGTTCGGGCCATTACATGTCGGCTCTGGCCTTTGCCTATGCCGGCACGGACGACCCCGCCGTGAAGGCGGAACTCAAGGCGCGGATCCGCCGGATGGTGGATGAACTCCGTGCCTGCCAGGAACTTACGTTCGTTTGGGACGATGAACTGGGCCGCTACCGGGAGGCCCGCGACCTGGTCCCGGAAGAGGAAATGCCTGCCCTGGAAGGGACGTGGGAGGCTTTCGACCGCTACAAGAAGGATTGCCGGTCTTACGGTTACGGCTACATCAATGCGATTCCAGCCCAGCATCCCGTCCTCATCGAAAAATATTCTCCCTACAATAACCAGATCGGCGTGTGGGCTCCCTATTATTCCATCCACAAGCAGCTGGCGGGCCTCATCGACATCGCGCTGAACGTGGACGACGAAGCCCTGGCCGCCAAGGCGCTCCTCATCGCCAAGGACATGGGCCTCTGGGTGTGGAACCGCCTGCACTACCGCACCTACGTGAAGCGGGACGGGGACAAGGCGGAGCGCCAGGCCCGGCCCGGCAACCGCTATGAAATGTGGAACATGTACATCGCCGGCGAGGTGGGAGGCATGCAGGAATCCCTGTCGCGCCTGTCCGCCCTGACGGCCGATCCCACGGAGAAGGCCCGCCTGCTGGAAGCGGCGCTGTGTTTCGATTCACCCGCTTTCTACGACCCGCTGTCGAAGAACATAGACGATATCCGCACCCGTCATGCGAACCAGCACATCCCCATGATCGTGGGCGCGCTGAACGTGTACCGGGAGGGAGGGAATCCCTATTACTACCACATTGCCAGAAACTTCTGGGAGATGGTCCAGGGCCGCTACGCCTATGCGACGGGCGGCGTGGGCAACGGAGAGATGTTCCGCCAGCCCTATTCCCAGATGATGAGCCTGAACACCAGCGTGATGTCCGACCGGAACCGGGACATCTTCCCGAACCCGGACATCAACGAGACCTGCTGCGCCTACAACCTGGCGAAGCTTACCCGGGACCTGAACGGATTCGATCCGGACGACGCCCGCTACATGGATTATTATGAACGGGTCCTGTACAACCAGATCGTCGGGTCGGTCCATCCGACCGAATACGGCGTGTGCTACCAGTATGCCGTGGGGATGAACGCCGCGAAACCGTTCGGCAGCGAGACGCCGCAGTCCACTTGTTGCGGCGGCACGGGTTCCGAGAACCACGTCAAATACCAGGAAGCGGCCTATTTTGTGTCTGACAACACGGTCTGGGTGGCCTTGTACCTGCCCACGACCGCCCGTTGGGAGGCCAGGGGAGTGGAGTTTCGTCAGGAATGCGCCTGGCCTGCCGAACAGTCCGTCATCACGGTGGACAAGGGCGGTCGGTTTGCGATGAAACTCCGCGTCCCGTACTGGGCCACGGAGGGTTTCGGCGTGAAACTGAACGGAAAGGAGGTGACTGCCTCCTGTCAGCCCTCGTCCTACGTGGAGATCCCGGAGCGCGAGTGGAAGGCCGGTGACCGCGTGGTGGTGACGATGCCTTTCGGCAAGCATCTGAACTTCGGCCCGGACAAGATGGACCTGGCCGCCACGGGCGTCAATGAGGCCCGCACCCCGTTCGCTCCGATGTGGGAAGGAACGCTGATGTACGGACCGCTGGTGATGGCCACGCCCGACATCACCGTCTGGGAGCAGGCGGAGTTCGAGCTGACGCCCGACCTTTCCGATATCGTCCTGAAAGGCCATACCGCAGACGCCGGTACCAACGGAAACGTTTATACCCTCACCCTGGGCGACAAGACTTTCTATCCTGATTATTACCTGACGGACCACAGTACGCATTACCTGCGTCTGAATGTCCTGACCGAGGGCCGGAAAGCGAAGAGAACCCGGGGCGTGGACAAGACCTACCTGGACCAGGCCATCCGGATCGCCCGTTCCCGCGTGGCTGCGCAGGAGGCCTGGAATGCCTTGGAAACCAAGGTCCCCGCCTTCGCGCCCTGGGCGCCGAACGGCTATGCGCGGATGCTGGAGCAGCTTGCGGCCGCCGAAACCGTGTTCGCCGCGAAGCCGCGCTCCCTGAAGCAGGAGGCCGTCACCAAGGCGACGTCGGCCCTGAACGCCGCCATCAACACGATGCGTCCCGGCAACCTGGCCGAGCCGGAGGACCTGGATGCCCTGCTGCGCCTGGTGGTGGAAACGAAGGAGATTCCGAACAAGAGTACGGAACTCCGCGAGGCCATCGACTTCGCCGACATGGTGATCCAGTATGTCAATGACGGATCCGGCACGAAGGATTTCATCGACCGCGCCCGCGTCCGCCTGGAAGAGGCCCTGAAGACTTTGTAACCATCCTTTTGAAATACGGCCCTATGAACCGATTGCTTACCGTCTCCCTGAGTGCAATCCTCCTTTTTGCAGGGATTTCCCTGCCGGCCCAGGAAAAACCCGTGCCCCTTTCCGATTCGCTGTACCGCAGCCTGGCGGCGACCCCGCCGATGGGCTGGAACAGCTGGAACAAGTTCGGCTGCAACGTCAGCGAGAAACTCATCAAGGAAATGGCGGATGCGATGGCCGCATCCGGGATGGCCGACGCCGGCTATGAGTACATCGTCATCGACGACTGCTGGCAGGTGGAACGCGATGCCGACGGCAACATCGTCCCGGATCCGGAACGTTTCCCTTCCGGCATGAAGGCCCTTGCGGATTATATCCACGACCTGGGCCTGAAGTTCGGCGTCTATTCCTGCGCCGGTTCGTATACCTGCCAGGGCCGTCCCGGAAGCAAGGGACACCAGTTCCAGGACGCCTTGCAGTACGCGAAGTGGGGTGTGGACTTCCTGAAATACGACTGGTGTGCCAATGACGGGCAGAATGCACGGGCCGCCTACCAGACGATGGCCGAGGCCATCAAGGCCAGCGGCCGCCCCATCCTGCTCTCCATCTGCGAATGGGGCGAGAACAAGCCCTGGGAGTGGGGTGAAGGCATCGGCCATCTGTGGCGAGTCACTCCGGACATCCGGGCCGTCTATGACGGCGTGTTCGACTGGGGCGGCGTGGGTGTCCTCCAGTGCATCGACGCGGATGCCGACCTGTATCCTTACGCCGGTCCCGGCCACTGGAACGACGCCGAGATGCTGGAAGTGGGGAACGGCGAACTCACCTGGGACGAGAATGTGACGCATTTTTCAATGTGGTGCATGCTGGCCGCCCCGCTGATGAGCGGCAACGACCTCCGCGAGATGGACTTCAAGACACGTCAGATCCTCACGAACAAGGAAGTCATCGCCGTGAATCAGGACCCCCTCGGCAGGCAGGGCATCCGCTTCCTGGACATGGGCGACAAGGAAATCTGGGCGAAGCCCCTCGCCGGCGGGGAAATCGCCGTCTGCTTCATGAACCGGGGCGAAACGCCCTGGAACCTGGATTACAACTGGCGGGACCAGACCATGTATTTCGCCCAGGAGGTGAACCTTCGCAAATGGGACTACAAGGTCCGCGACCTCTGGCAGCACAAGGACATCGGCTCGACGAAGGACCGTCTGCAGGCGGTCATCCCCGCGCATGGCATCCTGATGGTAAGGCTCAGCAAATGACGATTGAGGGATGAAGAATCTGTTTCTGGCCGCCGTGGCGGCCCTCCTGGCCGGCCTTTCCGCCGAAGCCCAGGATTTTGACAAGGCTTGGGCCGGCACCGAGTTCGCGGCCAAGACAGGCGCAGACATGTATGGCGGTGCCATCCGTCCCGTGTGGACGGGGGAAGACACGTTCGTCTTCGAAACGGACGAACCTTCCGGCAAGGTCTGGTACAAGGTGTCCGGAACGGAGAAATCCGCCATTTCCGAAGACGAATTCAAGGAAGCCCTGAAGCGGCCCCGCCGGGACTATTACGATCCCTCCGACGAAAGCCAGTTCGCTTTCCGGCGCGATGTGAAGCGGTTTTCTCCGGACAGTACGCTGATCGCTTTCGTCCGGGACAACAACGTATGGGTTTCCAAGGCCGACGGGAGCGATCCCTCCCAGTTGAGCTTTGACGGAACCGACGCCGAAGCCTATTCGGAAATCGAATGGTCGCCGGACGGCAAGAAACTCGCGGCCCTGAAGAAGGAGGTGCTCAAGGAGCGCCAGATCCTCCTCCGCGAGTCCCGCCCCGCAGACCAGGTGCAGCCCCGCTACCGCTGGCTGGATTATGCCAAGCCCGGCGATCGGCTGCCGCAGTGCACCCCGGCCCTGTTCGACGTGGAAGCCCGGAAGGCCATAGCGCTGGACCGGACCATCCCGCGGGACCAGTATTTCCTGACCCTGGGCCCCTGGTCGCCGGATTCGGAGTTTTTCACCTACGAGTACAACCAGCGCGGGCATCAGGTTTATGAACTTGCCGCCGTGGACGCCGTTACCGGCAATGTCCGCACACTGGCGAAGGAGGAATCCGATACGTTCATCTACTACTATGACCTGTGGCGCTACCTGTTCAAGGACGGGAAGCACATCCTCTGGATTTCCGAAAGGGACGACTGGAGGCATCTGTATGTCATTGATACCAGGACACTTCAGCTGCGCCAGATTACCCGCGGGCCGTGGAACGTCCGCGAAATCCACCACGTGGACGAGGAGGGCGGTTTCATCCTGGCGAACGCCAACGGTCTCCACGCCGGGGAAGGGGAGGACCCGTACAACAAACACGTCGTCAAGATCGACATCGCGACCGGCGAAGTGACGGACCTCACCCCGGAGAACGCGAACCACGTGGTGACCTTCAACCGCCGGTTCACCGCCTTCGTGGACAATTATTCCCGGCCCGACCTTCCTTCGACCTCGGTACTCCGTTCCACGGCCGACGGGCGCGTCCTTCTGCCCATCCAGAAGCAGGACATCTCCAAGGCCCTGAAGCAGGGCTATACGATGCCGGAGGTCTTTTCCGCCAAGGGCCGCGACGGGGTCACCGACATCTGGGGTACCATTTACCGCCCGTTCAAGTTCAATCCGAAGAAGAAGTATCCGGTAATCGAGTACATCTACGCCGGACCGCACGATTCGCACGTGACGAAGGACTTCATCGGATCGATGCGGTTCTCCCGCCTCCTGGAACTGGGGTTCATCGTGGTGACGATCGACGGCATGGGGACGGACAACCGGTCCAAGTCCTTCCAGGACGTGGCCTGGCGCAACCTCAAGGACGCCGGTTTCCCGGACCGCATCCTCTGGATGCAGGCTGCGGCGAAGGAATACAAGTACATGGACCTTTCCAAGGTGGGCATCTACGGCTACTCTGCGGGCGGCCAGAATGCGATGGCGGCCCTGCTGTTTCACCCTGAGTTCTACAAGGTGGGCGTCGCCCTGTGTGGCTGCCACGACAACCGGATGGACAAGATCTGGTGGAACGAACAGTGGATGGGTTATCCCGTAGGCCCTTGGTACAGTGAGAGTTCCAACGTGGACAACGCCTGGCGGCTGGAAGGGAAGCTCCTCTTGGTCAACGGTGAAGTCGACGACAATGTGGACCCGGCTTCCACCCTGCAGGTGGTGTCCGAACTCATCAGGAACGGGAAAGACTTCGAGCAACTGTACATCCCCGGCTACTCCCACAATCTCGGCGCCGAGTGGATCACCCGTCGCGTCTTTGAATTCTTCTACCGAAACTGCCGATGAATCATTTCTTATTTGGCCGGAATTGTTTACATTTGTAACCGCAAAACACGAAAATCCTAATAATCATGAACAACGCAATCCTCAACTTCCCCGTTCCGGCCAACGAGCCGGTGAAAGCTTATCTTGAAGGCTCCCCGGAGCGAATCGCCCTCGACGCCGAACTCGAACGCCAGTGGAATACCGTCCTGGACATCCCGATCATCATCGGCGGCAAGGAGATCCGTACCGGCAACACCGGCAAGGTGGTATGCCCGCACGACCACAAGCACGTGCTGGCCACCTTCCACAAGGTGGGCGAGAAGGAAGTGGAAATGGCCGTCGAGGCCGCGATGAAGGCCCATAAGGTCTGGTCAGAGACCCCCTGGACCACCCGTGCCGCCATCGTCCTGAAAATGGCGGAACTCCTGGCCACGAAATACCGTCCCATCATGAACGCTGCGTGCATGCTGGGCCAGTCCAAGAACATCTACCAGGCCGAAATCGACTCCGCCTGCGAAACCATCGACTTCTTCCGCTACAACGTGCACTATGCGGCGAAGATCTACGGCATGCAGCCGAAGGACGGCTACATGAACATCAACCACACCGAATACCGTCCGTTGGAAGGCTTCATCCTGGCGGTGACCCCGTTCAACTTCACCTCCATCGCCTCCAACCTGTGCATGACTCCGGTCCTGATGGGCAACGTCGCCCTCTGGAAGCCGTCCACCACCGCCACCCTCTCGAACTACTACCTGATGCAGCTGTACAAGGAAGCGGGCCTTCCGGACGGCGTCATCAACTTCCTCCCGGGCAGCGGCGCCCTCATCGGCAAGGTCGCGACCTCTTCCAAGTGGTTCTCCGGCATCCATTTCACCGGCTCCACCGGCACTTTCAACAGCCTCTGGCGCCAGGCGGGTGAGAACCTCGGGAAGTACGTGAGCTATCCCCGTCTCGTGGGCGAGACCGGCGGCAAGGACTTCATCTTCGTTCACCCGAGCGCCGATCCGAAGGCCGTCGCCACCGCCGCTTTCTGCGGCGCCTATGAGTTCCAGGGCCAGAAGTGTTCCGCTGCCTCCCGCATGTACATCCCGAAGAGCCTGTGGCCGGAGGTCCTGGGCATCATGAAACAGTACGCCTCCGAAGTGAAGATGGGCGACGTCCGCGACCACACGAACTTCATCAACGCGGTCATCGACGAGGCCTCCTGGAACAATATCGACAGCTACATCACCTACGCCGAGCAGTCTCCCGACGCGAAGGTCGTGATGGGCGGCGGCCGCGACAAGAGCGTCGGCTACTTCGTGCAGCCCACCGTCATCGAGACCACCGATCCGCACTTCAAGTCCATGGAAGAGGAGATTTTCGGCCCGGTCCTCACCGTATTCCCGTACGATGACGACAAGGTCGACGAGGCCGTGAAGCTCTGCGACACCACCTCCCCGTATGGCCTGACCGGTGCCGTGTTCGGACGCGACCGCCTGGCCGTGGAGAAGATCACCGACGCCCTCCGCTATGCGGCCGGCAACTTCTACATCAACGACAAACCTACCGGAGCCGTTGTGGGCAACCAGCCGTTCGGCGGCGCCCGCGCTTCGGGTACCAACGACAAGGCCGGCGGGGAGTTCAACCTCATCCGCTGGATCATCCCCAGAGTCATCAAGGAAACCCTCGTTTCCCCGACTGACTACCGCTACACCTACATGAAGTAGTAGTTTGAGGACGCTATCCTTTCCGGCGACATTTACCTGTATAGGGTCGCGAAGCGACAGGAGCCGGAAAGGAACCGTCCTCAAAAAAATATTGTATAGAGATGAAAGTATCCGTAATATCGGTCCTGTGTATCGGGCTGCTCGTCTTTTCCTGCGGAAGGACGGCACCGAAGCAGGCGGAGGTGGACTTCGTGGAGGCCCTGGGCATCCCGGAGTGCGTGATCACGACCCCGCCGGATTCCCTGCATCTGGATCCCTGGTACAAGAAATATGTCGATGTGAACGGCATCCCGCTGTGCTCGTCCTGGCGCTGCCCCGACAGCGCGCTGGTCGCCGGCCACAATACGTTGTGGGCGATGACCTCCATGCTGTCGGACGAGGTGATGGACGCCCTGCGCAAAGCGGGCACGCGCGTGACGATGATGGGCCGGTACGAAGGTACGACGGATGTCCCGGAGCACAGGTACCTCGTGAACGACACCACCCTGAACTGGGACCTCCGGGCCCGCGGCCTGGGCGGTGACCTCGAGTTCCCGCTCACTTCCTGCGCGGAAGAGAACGTGCTGGGCTACCAGATCGACAAGTACCACGCAGAAGACATCCTCATCCACGAATTCGCCCATTCGATCCACCTCGTGGGCATCGTGCAGGTGGATCCGGACATCAATGAAAGGCTTGAAGCCCTGCTCCGGAACGCCAAGGAGAAGGATCTCTGGTGGAACACCTACCGCCTGACGGACATCGCCGAGTATTTCGCCGAAGGCGTCCAGGACTGGTTCAACGTGAACGCGGAGATGGACCATCCCGACGGCAAGCACAATTACGTGAACACCCGAGACGAACTGAAGGAACGCGACCCGGGTCTGTACGAGCTTCTTGCGGAATACTTCCCCGCCACGGACCAGCAGATTTCCAGACACAAGTTCGTGAACGAGTGTACCAAAGAGAACAGCCGTACGCATTAGTATGTTCAGCAAAGAAACTTACGTCAACCGCCGCGCCCGCCTCAGGAAAGAGGTGGGCGACGGTGTCCTTCTGTTCCTGGGAAACCAGCTCGTCGGCATGAATTATCATGACAACGAGTACCCGTTCCGCCAGGACAGCACCTTCCTGTATTTCTTCGGCCTGGACCAGGCCGGTCTCGCCGCCGTCATCGACATCGACCATGACGAAGAAATCATTTTCGGCGACGAACTGACCATCGACGATATCGTCTGGACCGGCACGATGCCTACCCTTGAGGACAATGCGGCCCTGGTGGGGGTGGGGAAGACGCTTCCGCTGTCGGCCCTGAAGGGGAAACTGGCCGGTCGCAAGGTCCGTTTCCTTCCGCCGTACCGGGGCGACCATGAAGTCTGGCTGCAGCAGTTGCTGGGCTTCGCTCCCAGGGAGCAGCGCGCCGATGAGGCCTTCGTCAGGGCCGTCGTCAACATGCGGAACCACAAGACCCCGGAGGAAGTCGCCGCCATCGAAGAGGCGGTGGACATCTCCACCCGGATGCATCTCATCGCGTACCGGATGGCCCGCCCGGGCGTGCACGAGGCCGAAATCGCCGCTGCCGTGCTGCAGGAGGCCACCTGCCGGCCGGGTTGCAGCCTGGCTTTCCCGACCATCGCCACTACGCACGGGCAGGTCCTTCACAACCACGGTTTCGTGCATATGCTTCGGGAGGGTGACATGTTCCTGCTGGACGCCGGCGCCGAGAATCCGCTGCATTATGCGGGCGACCTGTCTTCCTCGATGCCGGTCGGCGAACGCTTCACCGAAAGGCAGGAGCTCATATACAATATGTGCCTGCGCAGCTTCTATGCGGCCGTAGACCAGCTCCGTCCCGGCAATCCGTACCGGAATGCGCATCTGGCCGCCGCCGAGGCGATTGCCGAAGGCATGGTGGACCTGGGCCTGATGAGGGGCAATCCCCGCGACATCGCGGAGAGCGGCGCCTATGCGCTCGTGTTCCCTTGCGGGACGGGCCACATGATGGGCCTGGACGTGCACGACATGGAGAACCTGGGCGAGCAGTTCGTCGGTTATGCCGACGGAATGGTCAAGAGCAAGCAGTTCGGATTCAAGTCGCTGCGCCTGGCTCGTCCGTTGGAACCCGGTTTCGTGTTCACCGTGGAGCCCGGCATCTATTTCATGCCCGAGCTCATCGACTACTGGAAGGCCGAAGGCCGTTTCAAGGAATTCATCAACTACGACCGGTTCGAGGCCTGGAAGGATTTCGGCGGTCTCCGCAACGAACTGGACTACCTGATCACCGAAGACGGCTGCCGCGTCCTGGGCTCCCTGAAAAAGCCCATGACCCTGGAGGAAGTCTACGCTGCAAAACAAGCATAATTCAATGGCATTCACCATCAAGCACCCTGAGAATGACGGGGGAATGAATCCGAGGATCAAGCGTCTCCGCCGGGAGAGCGTGGAAACGCCGGCTACCCTTACCATCGAACGTGCCCTCATCGAGACCGCGTTCTACAAGGAGAACTACGGCAAATACCCGATCGCCGTGCTGCGCGCGAAAATCTTCTACGAGATCTGCGCGAAGAAAACGCTGTACATCGGTCCGGACGAACTGATCGTGGGCGAGCGCGGCCCCAAACCGAAGGCGGTTCCGACGTTTCCGGAACTCACCTGTCACAGCGTGGAGGACCTCCATGTGCTGGATACCCGCGAACTGCAGACTTACCATATCAGCCAGGAAGACATCGACACGTATGAGCGGGAAGTGATTCCTTACTGGAAGGGCAAGACGCAGCGGGAGCGGATCTTCAACCACGTCTCCAAGGAGTGGGAGGAGGCCTACCACGCCGGTGTTTTCACCGAGTTCATGGAGCAGCGCGCCGCCGGCCACACGGCGATGGACGGCCGGATGTATCGTGAGGGACTCCTGGACATGAAGGCCCGGATCGGGAAGAATATCGCGGCCCTGGATTACATCAACGATCCCGAAGCCACGGACAAGCAGCAGGAGCTCGAGGCGATGGCCATCTCCTGCGACGCCGCCATCCTGCTGGCTGAGCGCCATGCCGCCCTGGCGGAGGAAATGGCCGCGAAGTGCGCCGATCCGGTCCGCAAGGCGGAGCTGGAGAAGATCGCCTCCGTGTGCCACTGGGTTCCGGCCCATGCCCCCCGCGACCTCTGGGAAGCCATCCAGATGTACTGGTTCGTCCATCTGGGCACGGTGACCGAACTGAACGGCTGGGATTCCATGAACCCCGGCCACATCGACCAGCACCTCTATCCCTTCTACAGGAAGGGCCTGGAGGACGGTACCCTTACCTATGACAAGGCGAAGGAACTGCTCTGCTGCCTTTGGATCAAGTTCAACAACCAGCCTGCGCCGCCCAAGGTGGGCATCACTGCCCGGGAGTCCGGTACGTACAACGACTTTACGAACATCAATATCGGCGGTATCGACCGGTACGGCAACAGCGGCGTGAACGACCTCTCCTACATGATCCTGGAGATCCAGGAGGAACTGCACGAGCTGCAGCCGGGCCTGAGCATCCATATCGCGGAGAACACCCCCGACGAGTTCCTTGCCGCAGGCATCAAGGTCATCCGCCTGGGCCACGGCTACCCTTCGGTGTTCAATCCGGACACCTACGTCAAGGAGTTGGTACGCCAGGGCAAAAGCCTCGAGGACGCCCGCGAAGGCGGCTGTTCCGGCTGTATCGAGGTGGGTGCTTTCGGCAAGGAAGCCTATCTGCTGACAGGCTACCTGAACACCCCGAAGATCCTGGAAATCACCCTGAACAACGGTGTGGATCCGGAGACCGGCAAGAAGATCGGCCTGGAGACCGGCAATCCGCGCGGTTTCAAGACGTTCGAGGAACTGTACGACGCCTGGCACAGGCAGATGGTGTATTTCGTGAACCTGAAACTCAGTGTGAATAATTACATCGAGCGGATGTTCTCCCTGTACGCCCCCGCAACCTTCCTGAGCCTGTATATCGAGGATTGCATCGACAAGGGCAAGGACTACTACAGCGGAGGTGCAAGGTACAACACCACCTACATCCAGTGTACCGGTCTGGGTACCATCACGGACTGTTTCACCACCCTGAAGAAACACGTGTTCGAAACGGGCAAATACACGATGGACCAGATGCTTAAGGCCGTTGCAGACGACTGGAAAGGCGCCGAGCCCATGCGTCTGTACATCCGCAACCACACCCCGTTCTTCGGCAATGACGACAAGTATGCCGACGACATCGCGGTGCGCGTGTATGACGACCTGGTGAAGGCGATCGAAGGGCGGCCCAACACCCGGGGCGGCAAGACCCAGCTGAACATGCTGTCCACCACCTGCCACAACTATTTCGGCCAGGTGTGCGGCGCCTCCGTGAACGGCCGCTTCGCGCATTTCGCGATCTCCGACGGAACCTCCCCGGCCCATGGCTCCGACACGAAGGGCCCTACCTGCGTGGTCCGTTCCCTGGGCAAGCTGGACCAGACCAAGAGCGGCGGCACCCTGCTGAACGTCCGCTTCATTCCGGCCCTGCTGAAGACCGATGCGGAGGTGATGAAACTCGGCAAGCTCATCCGCGAATACTTCAAGCTGGGCGGGCACCACATCCAGTTCAACATCGTGGACACGGAAACCCTCTGCGAGGCGCAGAAGAATCCGGACGACTTCCGCGACCTCCTGGTCCGCGTCGCCGGCTACTCCGACTATTTCAACGACATGACGGCGCAGCTCCAGAACGAGATCATCGCCCGGACGGAGAACGACGACCTGTAGGGAATCATCCTCCGACCTTGACCGTCAGGCCTGCTGCTTCCAGTTGTGCGGTGCAGCGGGCCTGAACTTCTTTCGAAGGGGCGGAGAGAGGGAAAGCCGCTGGATTATACACGGTTCCCAGGCGCTCGTGCTTGCCCTTGCCGATGTCGTGGTAGGGGAGGAGGTCCACTTCGTCGGGCAGACGGTCCAGGGAGGACAGGAAACCGGCGGTGGCGGCGATGTTCGCCTCGGAGGCATTGACCTCGGAAATGAGCGGGATGCGGATCCAGTAGGGCTTCCCAAGGGAGGCGATGAGTCGGAGGTTGTCCAGGATAGGCTCGTTGGGGACGCCGGTATAGCGCCGGTGCGTATCGGAATCCATCACTTTCAGGTCCACCAGGAACAGGTCGCAGGCGGAAGCGACGGCGCGGACTGTATCCGGTGCGGCGAAAAGGGTCGTGTCCACGGCCCGGTGAAAACCCCGCCGGCCCAGTTCTTCCAGCAGTTCCAGCGTGTAGGACGGGTGAAGCAGCGGTTCACCGCCGCTCAGGGTGACGCCTCCGCCGCTGTCGGTCATGACACCGCGCTCTTTTTCCATTTCAGCCATCAGCTCCTCCAGGGGCCATTCCCGGCCGCAGATCTCCATCGCGAGGGCGGGACAGGCCTCGGCGCAGCTGCCGCAGACGATGCAGGGGTTCCCGGTGGGTTTGATGCCGTCCGGCGTCAGTTCCAGGGCCCCTTCCGGGCAGGCCTTCACGCAGGAGGAACAGCCGATGCATTTGGCTTGTTTGTAGAGTCTTTGCCGGTTCGGAGACCAGCTTTCCGGATTGTGGCACCATACGCAGCGGAGGGGACATCCTTTCAGGAAAAGGGTGGTGCGGATGCCGGGTCCGTCGTGGATGGCGTATCGTTTGATGTCAAATACCAGAGCCATATTGCGAAGATACGTAAAAATGCCTATTTTTGGACATATAAGGATTTGTCATGCGTAGATTTTTCTTTCCTGTACTCCTTGCCGCGGCGCTGCTCGCGAGTACGCAGGCCCGGGCGCAACGGACTGTCACCCTGGATGATTTCCTGAATGGAGAACGTGTTTCCGGCGTTAATCTTTCCCATGGCGGAAACTATGTGCTGGAACACTTTACGGTCACGGACGGTCCCAAGACCCTCCGCCATACGCTGCTGAAAAGGCTGCCCGGACTGGATTCCCTGGCCCGGTTCGACTCCGTCCGCGTGGAATGGATGCCCGTGACGGAGGCCCTCCTCCTGCACAGGGGCGATTCGCTCGTGCGCATCGACCCGGTCACCGGCGGGACCACGGTCCTGGCCCGGAACCTGCCGAAACGCAGCCGGGTCACGATGGCGCCTACAGAGGATTACCTGATCCTCTCCCGCACGAAGGCAGGCCCGAAAGAGGACCCCGGCGTGTTCCGCATCCTGGAGCCCGACGACCGGCAGCCCGGCTGGCGTGACCGCACTTATCTGGTGAAGTGGGACCTCGCGACAGGTGACACGCTCGTGCTGGCGAAAGGCCGCTATTCCAGCTATCTGGAAGACATTTCCGCCGACGGGAGGAAACTGCTCATCGCGAGCCCCCGCTCCCGCCTGGAGAAGCGTCCCACCACCGTCGAGGACGTCATCGTGATGGATCCGGTCACGTTGAAGGCCGACACCCTCCTCCGCGACGCTCCCTTCCTGGAAACGATGTGCTTCTCTCCCGACGGGAAACAGCTTCTCGTCCGGGCTTCTCCGGAAGCGTTCGACCGCGTGGGCGAACATATCAGGCCCGGGCAGACTTCCAGCATGATCTTCCAGGTGCTCTACCGTCTGGATATCGCCACAGGGAAGGTTACGCCGCTGACCGACCGCATCCCCCAGTCGGTGCACGAATTCGTCTGGTCCCAGGATGACGGGCAGGTATACTTCATGGCGGAAGACCGTGATTATCAGGCGCTTTTCTCGTTGAATCCCAAGAATGGAAAGGTCGGCCGGCTTCCGGTGAAAGAGGAGATGGTTACCGGATTCGACGTCGCCTCCGGCCGGGTGGCCTATGTGGGCGAGGGTGTCTCGAACTCGATGCGCGCCTGGCTGCTGGATGTGAAAAAGGAGCGGAATACCCTGCTCGAGGACAGCTCCGCAAAGCTCTTGGAAGGGATCGTCCTGGGCGAGGTCCATGACTGGAACTATACCCATAGCCGCGGGGAAACCATCTATGGACGCTATTACCTTCCGCCGCATTTCGACTCTTCGAAGAAATACCCCATGATCGTCAATTATTACGGCGGATGCTCCCCGACCGGACGTAATTTCGAAAGCCGCTATCCGCACCACCTGTATGCCGCCCAGGGCTATGTCGTGTATGTCGTCCAGCCTTCCGGTGCGACCGGCTTCGGTCAGGAATTCGCCGCCCGGCACGTGAACACCTGGGGCGAGGGGGGCGCAGAGGACATCATCGAGGGCGTGGAGAAGTTCTGCGCCGCGCATCCCTTCGTGGACAAGGACAGGATCGGCTGCATCGGCGCGTCTTTCGGAGGATTCATGTCGCAGTACCTCGTGACGAAGACGGACCTTTTCGCCGCTGCCATCAGCCATGCCGGCATCTCCGACATCACCAGCTACTGGGGCGAAGGGTACTGGGGTTATTCCTACTGCGAAGTGTCCACGGCGAACAATTACCCCTGGAACGCGCAGGAGATGATCATCCGCCAGAGTCCCCTGTTCAATGCCGACAAGGTCCATACCCCCATCCTCTTCCTGCACGGGATGGCCGACACGAACGTTCCCGTGGGCGAGAGCATCCAGATGTTCACGGCCCTGAAACTGCTGGGGCGCGAGACGGCCTTCGTGGCCGTCAGGGACCAGGACCACCATATCCTGGACTATGCCAAGCGCCATCGGTGGCAGGATACTATCTTCGCCTGGTTCGCGAAGTATCTGCAGGACGACCCTTCCCGGTGGGACGCCCTGTATCCGCCCGTCGACCTCTGACCCTTCACTCCTTACAAAATTGTAACAGGAACCGCGTTATTTCAATTTTTTTATAAGTATTTTAAACTTTTTAATAACAATTATCTCCTAAAAACCTTGTTTTTCCGAAGATTTTTCCCTTTCTTGTAATCGATTATGAAGAACTGATTATGAGTAAGATTGGAAACATCAACGGAAAGGCACCCAAGGGCAATATCCTGGTCGTCAATACCGGGTCAATCACGACCAAGTTCGCGTATTACTGCGACGGTGAGATCCTGTTGGAGGAGAAACTGGAGCACTCGGTCGAGGCGCTCTCCAAGTTCGCCGACGTCATGGATCAGGACGGGATGCGCACGGCCGCCATCCTGGATGCGCTGCGGGGAAGAGGCATCCGCCTGGAAGACATCGATATCGTCATGTGCCGTGGTGGCCTGTTCACACCCTGCATCACGGGCGTATACAATGTGAACGCGGACATGCGCGAGGTCCTGTCCGGGAGCCGGGAAGGCAACCATGCCTGCAACCTGAGCGCCCTGATCGGCGACAACATCGCCGGCGAGATCAACACCCTGCGGGAGAAGGAGGGGATCAAGCCCCGCTTTGGCAAGTGCGTCGCCTATGTGGCGGACCCGCCGATGGCCGACGAGATGCTTCCCGAGTGCCACGTGGGCGGTATCCCCGAGTTTCCGCGCCGCACTCTTTTCCACGCCCTGAACACCCGCGCCATCATGCGCCGTTTCCTCCGCGACTCCGGCCGCAAGGCCGAGGACACGACGGCGGTCATCTGCCACATGGGCGGCGGCGTGACCATCTCCCTCCACCGCGGGGGGCGGGTCATCGACACCTCCCATGGCCTGGGCGGCGACGGCCCCATCACGCCGGAGCGCGCAGGCTGCTGCCCGCCGTATCCGCTCATCGACATGTGTTTCAGCGGGCAGTACACCAAGCAGGAAATCAAGCGCAAGCTCATCGGCCAGGGCGGTGCCGTCGCCTATTTCGGCACGAATGACATGCGCGTCGTCGTCCAGAAGGCGAAGGAGGGGATTCCCGAGTACGTGGTGTTCATGAAGGCCTTCGTGCTGAACATCGCCAAGTACATCGTCGCCCAGGCGGCGGTCGTGGACGGCAAGGTGGATGCCATCATCCTCACCGGCGGCGTCGCCTACAGCAAGGACATCACCGACGCTATCGCGAAGAAGGTGGACTGGGTCGCCCCCGTGCACGTGTACCCGGGCGAGAACGAACTCGAGTCCCTCGCGGAGAACGGCTACATCATCCTCGCCGGCGAAACGAAGATCCACACCTACAACAAAGACCATCTCATTGAAGACTAAAACTGATAACTATGGCAGAAATCGATTACTCCAAGCGATCATTCAACTTCTACCCCACGGACTCCATCGTCTATGCCAAGTGCATCGACGGCCGCTGGAGCGCTCCCGTGGCCACCAATGACTTCAACCTCACGCTGCACTGCTTCGCGGGCGTATTCCACTACGCTCCTTCCTGCTTCGAGGGCCTCAAGGCCTACCGGGGCGTGGACGGCCGGGTACGTCTCTTCCGTCCGGACGAGAACGCCAAGCGCATGCAGAGCAGCGCCGCCTACCTGGACATGCCGTCCCCCAACCTGGAGATGTTCATCGACATGTGCGTGATGTGCGTCCAGGCGAACTGGGACTACATCCCGCCCTATGAGAGCGGTGCCTCGCTGTACCTGCGCCCCGTCCTCATCGGCATCAACCCGCAGCTGGGCATCCATTCCTCCAAGGATGTGATGTTCGTGGTGATGGCCTCCGGCGTGGGCACTTATTCCGGTGCGAAGAGCCTGGTTCCGGGCACGGCGGTCCTGTCCCGCAACTACGACCGCGCCGCCACCTACGGTTCCGGCGGCTACAAGCTGGGCGCCAACTACGCACAGTCCCTGCACGCCTACAACCTGGCGCACCGGATGGGCTACCGCGAGCTCCTGTTCCTGGACAGCGCCACCCACACCCATATCGAGGAGTTCGGCTCCTCCAATTTCTTCGGCATCAAGCACGGCTGCTATGTCACCCCGAACTCGCCCAGCGTGCTCCCGTCCATCACCAACAAGTCCCTGCGCAAGGTGGCGGAGGAGATGGGCCTCAAGGTGGAGCGCCGCACGATCTTCATCGACGAGCTCGAGACCTTCGAGGAGGTGAACTCCTGCGGTACCGCGGTGGTCATCACCCCGATCTGCCGCATCGACGACAAGGTGACGCTGGAAAGCGGCACCATCACCCGTGAATACCGCTATCCGGAAGTGTGCGGTCCTATCAGCGAAAAGCTGTACAACCGCATCGTCGGCATCCAGAAGGGCCTGTCCGACGATACCTACGGCTGGTGCATGTTCGTGAACGATCCCAAGTGATGAAGGACAGGGTCAAGGCGCTCCTGGACGCCCACAAGGCCGACGAGGCCATCGCGCTGGTGGATTCCCACCGCACGGAGGGCGGCACCATGGACGACGCGCTTTGGTACCTCCTGGGCAACGCCTGGCGGAAGAAGGGGAACTGGCAGATGGCGATGAACTGTTACCTCGAAGCCGTCGCCCTGAACCCCGGAAGTCCCGCAAAGCAGGCCCTGGACATTGCCAACGAGATCCTGGACTTCTACAACAAGGATATGTATAACCAATAACCTGTCTCTATATGGCCAAAATGAAAGGAGCGACGATTGTCGACGTCGAACGATGCAAGGGCTGCGGCCTTTGCGTGGTCGCCTGCCCCCTTCACGTCCTTGCCCTGACCACCAAGAACGTGAACCAGAAGGGGTACAACTATGCCGAGACCGTCCTGGAAGACACGTGCACGGGCTGCGCCTCGTGCGGCATCGTGTGTCCGGACGGATGTATCACCGTTTACCGCAAGAAGGAGGAATAACCCATGGCAGAGAAAGAAATCACCTTGATGAAAGGCAATGAGGCCATTGCCCACGCCGCGATCCGCTGCGGCTGCGACGGATACTTCGGTTACCCGATCACCCCGCAGTCCGAGGTGCTGGAAACCCTCGCCGCCGAGAAGCCCTGGGAAACCACCGGCATGGTGGTCCTCCAGGCCGAAAGCGAAGTCGCGTCCATCAACATGGTCTACGGCGGCGCCGCCTCCGGCAAGCGCGTGATGACCTCTTCCTCCAGCCCGGGCATCAGCCTGATGCAGGAGGGCATCTCCTATATGGCGGGCGCGGAACTTCCCGCCCTCATCGTGAACGTTTCCCGCGGCGGCCCCGGCCTGGGCACGATCCAGCCCAGCCAGGCGGACTACTTCCAGACCGTTAAGGGCGGCGGCCACGGTGACTACCGCCTCATCACCCTCGCCCCGGCTTCGGTGCAGGAGATGGCGGACTTCGTGGACCTCGCCTTCGAGCTGGCGTTCCGCTACCGCAACCCGGCGATGATCCTCTCCGACGGCGCCATCGGCCAGATGATGGAGAAGGTGGTCCTTCCTCCGTTCAAGCCGCGCCGCACCGAGGAGGAGATCGCGAAGGAATGTCCTTGGGCCACGACCGGCCGCATCGGCATGCGCAAACCCAACATCATCACCTCCCTGGAACTCCGTTCCGAGGAAATGGAAATCATCAACCTCCGCATCCAGGCCAAGTACCGCGAGATCGAGGAGAAGGAAGTCCGCTTCGAAGAATACATGACGGACGACGCCGAGTACCTCATCGTCGCCTTCGGGTCCGCGGCCCGCATCGCCAAGAAGGTGATCGCCATCGCCCGTGAACAGGGGATGAAGGTGGGCCTCCTGCGTCCGATCACCCTGTGGCCCTTCCCGACCAGGCGCATCGCCGAACTCGGAAAGAAGGTCAAGGGTATCCTCTCCCTGGAGATCAACGCCGGCCAGATGGTGGAGGACATCCGCCTCGCCGTGGAGTGCAAGGTTCCGGTGCAGTGGTACGGCCGCCTGGGCGGCATTATCCCCGAGCCGGAGGAAGTGGTGGAGCAACTGAAGAAAATGACCCTTTAACCGGATACGCCTTATGACAAGAGAAGAAATCATCCAGACCGGGAACCTGGTATACAAGAAGCCGGAACTGCTGAACGACGTGCCCATGCATTACTGCCCGGGCTGCAGCCACGGCGTCGTGCATAAGCTGGTGTCCGAAGTCATCGCCGAAATGGGGATGCAGGACAAGACCATCGCCATCTCGCCCGTGGGATGCGCGGTGTTCGCCTACAAATACATCGACGTGGACTGGCAGGAAGCCGCCCACGGCCGCGCCCCGGCACTCGCCTCGGCCGTCAAGCGCCTGTGGCCCGACCGCCTGGTGTTCACCTACCAGGGCGACGGCGACCTCGCGTGCATCGGCACCGCCGAGACCATCCATGCCCTGAACCGCGGCGAGAACATCACCATCATCTTCATCAACAACGCCATCTACGGAATGACCGGCGGCCAGATGGCCCCGACCACCCTCCTGGGCATGAAGACGGTGACCTGCCCCTACGGCCGCGATCCGAAGCTCCACGGCTACCCGCTGAAGATGGCCGATATCGCCGCCGGCCTCGAAGGCACCTGCTATGTCACCCGCCAGAGCGTCCAGAGCGTCGCCGCCATCCTGAAGGCGAAGCGCGCCATCCGCAAGGCGTTCGAATATTCGATGCAGGGAAAGGGCTCCAACCTGGTGGAGATCGTCTCCACCTGCAACACCAACTGGCGCATGACCCCCGCGAAGGCGAACCAGTGGATGGAAGAGAACATGGTCCCGTACTACCCGCTCGGCGACCTGAAGGACAACGGTAAATAATGGAGGAAGGAATTATGACACACGAGATTATCATTTCCGGATTCGGAGGGCAGGGCGTCCTCTCGATGGGCAAGATCCTCGCCTATTCCGGCCTGATGGAAGACAAGGAAGTGACCTGGATGCCGGCCTACGGACCGGAGCAGCGCGGCGGTACGGCCAACGTGACCGTCATCGTGAGCGACGAACCGGTCTCCTCCCCGATCCTCAGCTCCTATGATACCGCCATCGTCCTGAACCAGCCTTCCCTCGAGAAGTTCGAGCCCAAGGTGAAACCCGGCGGCACCCTCATCTACGACGGTTACGGCATCAACGTCCCCCCGACCCGCAAGGACATCCACGTCTACCGGATCGACGCGATGGACAAGGCGGCTGAAATGAACATGATCAAGGTCTTCAACATGATCGTCCTCGGCGGCCTGCTGAAGGTCCATCCGATCGTGTCCATCGAAAGCGTACTCAAGGCTCTTCGCAAGACCCTTCCCGAGCGCCATCACCACCTCATCCCCATGAATGAGGAGGCGATCCGCCTGGGCATGGATATCATCCGGGAGCAGTAGGCAGTACCGCCATTGACGAATAAAGGCCGGCTCGCACAGAGCCGGCCTTTGCCGTTTGTGGGGAAGAAGGTCAGGCCTTCTTTTCCTTGAGTTCGTCGATCTTGGCCTTGGCCTTGTCCTTGGCCTCGGCGAGGTCTTCCTTCGCTTCGGCATAGAGGTCCTTGGCCTTGGCTTTGGCCTTGTCGGCGACTTCGCCGGCTTTCTCCTTGGCCTTGCCGGCGAACACCTTGGCGTCCTCGAGGGCGTCCTTGGCGTCTTCCTTGACGCCTTCGTACACCTTCTTTACGCCTTCTTCCACCTTTTCGCCGGCCTTGCCGGCATAGTACTGGACCTTTTCACCCAGGGTGACCTTGCCGTCACCGTTGAGGTCCATGGGGTTCTTTTTCTCTTCTTCCATAGTAGGGTCAGTGTTTTGTTGTTACAAATATAGTTATTTTTTCATTCTTTCGCGCCACAGGGTGGTCATGTCTTCCAGCGTCTTGCCCTTGGTCTCCGGAACCAGGCGCCACACGAAGAGGGCGGCGATGATGCACACGAGGCCGTACAGGGCATAGGCGAAGAAATGACCGAAGCTGTCACCCATCGTTCCCAGCTTCATGTTGTACATGGGCACGAAGGTGGAGGAGACGATGAAGTTGAAGATCCACTGGAACGCCACTGCGATGGCCGTGGCCTGGGAGCGGATGGTGTTCGGGAAGAGTTCGGAGATATATACCCAGCAGATCGGGCCCCAGCTGAACATGAAGCAGGCGCTGTAGATCATGATGGAGAGGGGGGCGATCCATGCGGGCAGGGTCATGACGTTGGACAGGGCCACGCCCAGGGCGCCCACGGCCATGCCCAGGGAACCGGTGATGAGGAGCGGCTTGCGGCCGAGCTTTTCCACCGTGAACACCGCGACCAGGGTGAACGAGATGTTGATCACGCCCATGATCACCGTGAACAGCATGTTGTTGCTCACCCCCATCGATTCGAAGATGCGCGGAGCGAAGTAGAGCACCGCATTGATGCCGATGGCCTGCTGGAACACGCTGAGCATGCATCCGATGAAGATGACCATGAAACCGTAGGCGAACAGCTTTTCGGTCTTCTCCACCGCCGTGGCCTTGATTTCGGCGAGGATTTCGCGGGCCTTGGCTTCTCCGTTGATGTTGGAAAGGACGGTGAGGGCCTTGTCGTCCTGGCCGTTGAGGGCGAGGAAACGCGGGGTTTCCGGGACGAGGAGGATCAGCAGGGTGAACAGGCCGGCCGGCACGCATTCGGATACGAACATCACCCTCCAGCCCACGGCATTGGTCCATTCCACCACCGCCGGATCGTTCGCGTGCGAGCGGATGATCAGGAAGTTTACGAAATACACCACCAGCTGGCCGAAAATGATGGCGAACTGGTTCCAGGACACGAGGGTCCCGCGCTTGTTGGCCGGGGCCACCTCGGCGATGTACATCGGGCACAGGGCCGATGCGAGGCCAACGCCGATGCCGCCGAGCACGCGATACAGGTTGAACGCGACCAGGAGGCTTTTCGTGGCAACGCCCTTCTGGAAGAACGCGAACTCCGGATAATAGGATCCCAGGGCGCTCAGGAAGAACAGGATGCCGGCGCAGAAGAGGGACTTCTTGCGGCCCAGGCGGGACGCCAGGAAGCCCGACAGGAAGGCGCCGATGATGCAGCCGATGAGGGCGCTGGAGGTCGTGAACCCGTGCCATCCGTCGGTGTAGGTGAAGTCGCCGGCGCTCTGGAAGAACGCCTGCAGACCCTTCTCCGCACCGGAAATGACGGCGGTGTCGTACCCGAACAGCAGACCGCCGATGACAGCTACGAGGACAATCGAAAACAGGTAGCCGGAGCTACCTGTTTGTCTGTAACTGGCCATGATTATTTGGCGTAGAGGTTCAGGAGGGTCTCATAGAGCTCCTGCTTGCCGGAAGCCACGACGGGTTCGCCGTTCTTCTTGGCGTAGTCGTAGAGCTCTTCGAGGGTGGCCTTGCCTTCTTCGAACTTCTTGCCGAGACCGCTGTCGAAGGAAGCGTAACGCTTGGCGACCATCTCGCAGAGCGGGCTCTCCTCCAGGACGGCGGCGGCGTTCAGCAGGGCGTGGGCCATGGCGTCCATCGCGCTGATGTGGGCGATGAAGATGTCCTCCGGGTCGGTGGAGGAGCGGCGGAGCTTGGCGTCGAAGTTGGTGCCGCCGTCCTTGAAGCCGCCGTTGCGGATGATCTGGATCATCGCCTGGGTAAGCTCGTACGGATCCACGGGGAACTGGTCGGTGTCCCAGCCGTTCTGGGCGTCGCCGCGGTTGGCGTCGATGGATCCCAGGAAGCCGTTGTCCACGGCCACGGTGAGCTCGTGCTCGAAGGTATGGCCGGCGAGGGTGGCGTGGTTCACTTCGATGTTCACCTTGAAGTCCTTGTCCAGTCCGTTGGCACGGAGGAAGCCGATCACGGTCTCGGTGTCCACGTCATACTGGTGCTTGGTAGGCTCCATCGGCTTCGGCTCGATGAGGAAGGTGCCCTTGAAGCCGTTGGCGCGGGCATAGTCGCGGGCGGCCTTGAGCATCGCGGCGAGGTGGTCCTTCTCGCGCTGCATCTGGGTGTTCAGCAGGGTGTAGTAACCCTCACGGCCTCCCCAGAACACATAACCGGTGCCGCCCAGCTTGATGGTGGCGTCGATGGCGTTCTTGATCTGGAGGGCGGCGCGGGCGACCACGTCGAACTGCGGATTGGTGGCGGCGCCGTTCATGTAGCGCTTGTTGCCGAACACGTTGGCCGTGCCCCACAGGTTCTTGATGCCGGTCTCTTTCTGTTTCTCCACCAGGTAGTCCGTGATGTCCTTCATGCGGGCTTCATACTCGGCGATGTCCTCGGTGTCCTCCACCAGGTCGATATCGTGGAAGCAGTAGTATCCGATCCCCAGTTTCTGCATGATCTCGAAACCGGCGTCGGCCTTGGCCTTGGCGCGGCAGTAGGGGCATTCACCCTTGTCCCATTCGTAGGAGCGGGTCTGGCCGCCGAACGGGTCGCCGGACGCCTGGCCCAGGGTGTGCCACCAGGCCATCGCGAACTTGAACCAGTCCTTCATGGGCTTGCCCATGACCACGCGGTCCGCGTCATAATAATGGAAGGCAAGGGGATTCTTGCTCTCAGCACCCTCGAAGGGAATCTTTCCGATTGTCGGGAAATACTCTTTTGCCATGTTGTCTTGTGTTTTTTATGATTATAGATTCGATTTCCAATTTTCGTAGGCTTCCTTGTACTCGTCTTCGTGCGAAGGGGTGATGACGGCGAGTTTCTCCAGGGTGGCGAAGGCCTCGTTGTTGTCGCGGTAGATGCCCGCGCCGATGCCCGCGCCCTTGGCGGCTCCCACGGAACCGTCGGTGTCATAGAGCTCGATGACGGCCCCGGATACGCCTGCGAGGGTGTTCCGGAAGATGGGGGAGAGGAACATGTTGGCCTTGCCGGCGTGGATCATCTTCACCGGGATACCCATCTCCTCCATGATTTCGATGCCGTACTGGAAGGAGAAGACGATGCCTTCCTGCGCCGCGCGCATGAGGTGGGCCTTGCCGTGGCGGTTGAAATTGACCCCGTGGATGCTGCAGCCGGTATCCTTGTTGCCCAGCATGCGCTCGGCACCGTTGCCGAAGGGGAGGATGGACACGCCGTCCGAACCGATGGGGACGTTGGAAGCCAGGTTGTTCATGTCGGTGTAGGAGATGCCTTCCGGGGCGATGTTCCGGCGGATCCAGGAATTCAGGATGCCGGTGCCGTTGATGCACAGGAGCACGCCCAGGCGGGTCTGGTCCGCCGCGTGGTTCACGTGGGCGAAGGTGTTCACGCGGCTCTGCGGGTCGTAGTTGACCGTGCCGTTCACGCCGTATACGACGCCGGAGGTACCGGCGGTGGAGGCGATCTCACCAGGGTTGAACACGTTGAGGGACAGGGCGTTGTTGGGCTGGTCGCCGGCGCGGTAGGTGACCGGGGTGCCGGGGGCGAGACCCAGGTCGGCGGCCGCTTCGGCGGAGAGCAGGCCCTGCGTGCCGAAGGTGGGTTTCACCGGCGGCAGCACGGACGGCTCGAAGCCGAAATGACCGAGCAGGCGGTCCGACGGCTTGTTCTCCCGGAAATCCCAGAAGATGCCTTCGGACAGGCCGCTCACCGTGGTGCAGGCGGTGCCGGTGAGTTTCATTGCAATCCAGTCGCCCGGGAGCATGATCTTCCAGATGCGCTCATACAGCTCGGGTTCATTCTCCTTGACCCAGGCCAGTTTGGCGGCCGTGAAGTTGCCGGGATTGTTCAGCAGGTGCTCCAGGCACCAGTCTCCGCCCAGGGTCTCGAAGGCCTTGTTGCCGTAGGGAACGGCCCGGGAGTCGCACCAGATGATGGACGGACGCAGGAAGTTATGGTCCTTGTCCACGCATACCAGTCCGTGCATCTGGTAGGAGATGCCGATGGCCTTGATGTCGGCGGGAGTGAAGGCCTTGCTCTGGAGGGTCGCCTTTCCACGGACCTGCTCCAGGATATCGGCGGTCGCGAGCTTGAGGTTCCCCCACCACATGGAGGGGTCCTGTTCGGCAAATCCGGGCTGCTTGGAGATGATGGGCGCTTCGGTCTTGGGATAGAAGGCCGTTGCGACGCATTTGCCGGTCTCGACATTCACGAGGCTGGCCTTGACGGAAGAACTACCGACGTCGTAACCGAGGAGATACATTATAAGCGTGTTTTGTTATATGCGTTCTTGTCGAAGCGGAAGTAGCGGGCGGCACGGTGTGCCACACCCTTTTCACGCTCTTCCAGGGCCACGACATAGGGCATCTGCGTCATCTTCTTGTAGAAGTTGGCGGCGTCCAGCTTGACGCCGAAGACCACTTCGTACAGGGTGCGGAGCTGGGTGACGGTGAATTTCCGGGGAAGGAGGGCGTACAGGACGGAGGGGTCGGTCACGGCTCCGTTCCGGAGATGGTCCAGGGCTGCCGCGATGATTTCGTTATGGTCGAAGGCGAGCTGCGGAAGGGCGTCCACGGGCACCCAAAGGGCCTCGGAGCCTTCCAGGTCCCGCGTGATGGTCCTGCCGATTTTCACGAGGGCTACGTATGCGACCGTAACGATCCGCGTGACGTGCGCCTGCTGCGCGCGCTCGAGCCAATGGACGTCCTTCGGGTCCTTGGTGCGGCTCATCGAGCCGAAGGCGCGGAATTGTTGCAGGGGGATGTTTTTCAAACCGGTCAGTTCGGTGAGCACGCGTCGCGCGGCATCGTCCAGTTCCTCCTGGTCGAGGATCAGGCTGCCGGGCAGCTTCATGTCGTGGAACTCTTTTCCACCTTCTTCGCCGGTACGGCGGATCAGGAGGACCTCCAGGCGGTTTCCGTTGAAACCAAGGACGGTGCAGTCGACCGAAAGATGAATCTTGGCAAGCGAATTGTCCATGGTGCGTTTCGTTTCCACAAAAATATGAAATACATTTCTTTTTTACAATAACTCTGCGTAAAAAATAATTATCAATATTTTTAATTAGCTGATAATCAATTGATTTATATATTGTATTTGATACAATTTGATTTATTTTTGACGGTTCCCGATTTTTCGCGTACCTTTGTGACTGCACTTTCGGGGTGTGGCGCAGTTGGCTAGCGCATCTGGTTTGGGACCAGAGGGTCGTGTGTTCGAGTCACATCACCCCGACTGAAGAAGCTGCTTTGACTGCCCGGGTCATATTCCACATTGACGTGAACTCCGCTTTCCTGTCCTGGACGGCGGTGAAGTTCGTGCAGGAAGGGAAGCAGGACCTGCGGTTGGTCCCCGCGGTCGTCTCGGGGGATCCGAACGACCGCCGGAGCATTGTCACGGCGGCGTCCATTCCGGCGAAAAAGCGGGGCATCAAGGTGGCGACGCCGGTGTCGATGGCACTCCGGGCGTGTCCGGACCTCGTGATCGTGCGGGGTGACTGGGAGTGGTACAAGCGGTGCTCGGAGGCATTCATCTCCATCTGTCGGAGTTATTCCCCGGTCCTTCAGCAGTTTTCCATCGACGAATGTTTCATCGACATGAGCCTCCGGTGCGGGAAACGGGATCCGGTGGAGATCGCCACCCGCCTCAAGGACGAGATCAAATCCCGCCTGGGGTTTACGGTCAATGTCGGCGTGGGTCCGAACAAGCTCCTCGCGAAAATGGCCTCGGATTTCGAGAAACCGGACAAGGTCCATACCCTCTGGGAGAGCGAAATCCGCGAAAAGATGTGGCCGCTGGGCGTACGGGACCTCCTCTGGGTCGGGAAGAGGACCGAAGAGCGGCTCATCGCCTACGGCATCCATACGATCGGTGACCTGGCATGCCTCGGCATCGGCCGGCTCACGCGCATCGTCGGGCAGAAGTTTGCCATGCAACTGCATGAGAACGCGAACGGCCGGGACGATTCCCCAGTGGAGACGGAGGTCCAGGAAGCCAAGAGCTACAGTGCGGAACGGACCTTCCCGAAGGACCTGTCGGATCCGAAGGACATCGACCGGGCCCTCTTCAACGTGGCCTGCATCGTCGCGCACCGCATCCGCCGTCACGGATTCCGCGCCTCGACCGTGTCCATGTTCATCAAGTACAAGGACTTCTCCGTCGCCCAGAAACAGTGCCAGACGGGACAGCCCACGGACATCACCGCCGTCATCCTGAACGAGGCCCGGCGGATGCTCGCCGAGGTCTGGGACGGCGTGACGCCTCTCCGGCAGGTGGGCCTCGGCGTCTCCCGGCTCACCCGCGAAACCGTGGAACAGATGTCCCTCTTCGAAGACCCGAAAATGGAATACTATCGTGAATGGGACCGGCAGTACGATGCCGCCCGCGCCCAATCCGAAGACGCCCGTCTCCTCGCCTACGAGCGGAAATCCACGCCCGAAGCCCCTGCGGATGCCCCGTCCCCTTCCGCGGACACCGGGCCGCTCATTTTCCGCTACCCCGACGGCGAAAAGGCTCTCGCCGCCGTCAAGCGGGCCGTCCGCCGCGACCCCTCGCTGCGCTTCCACCGCGTCACGCTCCCCGACGGCACCGACTGCTTCGACCTTCTCCGCGACGGCAGGCTCCTCGAGCGGCACATGGGCACCCGATAGCACGGCAGAGGGAGCAAAGACGCGGCAAAACGTGTTCCCGGCCGTGCTGGGGAGAGAGGGGGGCTCTTCATTTTGCAAAACTCATTGAAATTCTTATATTTGTAGAGAATGGCCCATAAGGGTCAGGACAGCTATGAGTAAGGAATTTATCATTACGGCGCTGGTGCATGCGGTGGTGTTCACGGTGTTCCAGATGGTGGGGAACTGGATTTTTTATTTCGGTTTCACCTGGATTTATTACTTGGTGTCGGGCATCTTGTTCGGTGTCTTGATGACGTTGGTGAACCGGTGGTTGGAAAAGAATAGGAAACGGTAATATGGACAAGCCGGATTTCAAAGTCGGAATCGTCGGGGCCGGATGGATCGCCGAGAAGGCGGCCATCACGCTCAACGGGCTCGACGGGTTCCGTCCGTATGCGATCGGGTCCCGGTCGCTGGAGAAGGCGCAGGGTTTTGCCGCCCAGTGGGGCATCGCGCGCGCCTACGGGTCGTACTCGGAAGTGATTGACGACCCGGAGGTGGACCTCATCTATGTGGCGACGCCGCATTCGCATCATTTCGATGTCACGAAGGAGGCCCTGGAGAAGGGAAAACCCTGTCTCGTGGAGAAGGCTTTCATGGCCAACAAGACACAGGCTGAGGTGATTGTCGATCTGGCCCGCCACAAGAAAGTATTCCTGGCCGAGGCCATCTGGACCCGCTACCAGCCTGCCGTGTCCATAGTGAGGGACCTCATCAGGGAAGGGTGCATCGGTACTCCCAGGCTTATCACGGCCACCCTCGGGTACAGCATGGGCAACAAGGAAAGGATCATGCGGCCGGACCTGTGCGGCGGCTCGCTGCTGGACCTCGGCGTGTACTGCCTCAATTTCGTGCGGATGTTCTGCGACGCTCCGATCGTGTCCATGAACTCGCAGTGCGTGAAGACGGATACGGGGATGGACCTGTCCAACGCAATCTCCCTCGTGCTGGCTGACGGCATCCTTGCCAACGTCCAGTCCTCGGCCGCCTGCGTGGGCGACAACACCGGCGTGATCGCCGGAACGGAGGGGAACCTGGTTATAGACAACGTCAACAATCCGCAACGCATCACGGTCAACGGGCCGGACCGCGTTTTTGTGGAGGAAATAGCTGTTCCGCAGCAGATTACGGGTTATGAGTACCAGTTCGTCGCCTGCCGGGACGCCATGGCGGCAGGGCTCCTGGAACCTCCGCAGATGCCTTGGAAGGAAACCTTGTACATCATGGAACTGATGGACGGCCTGAGAAAGCAATGGGGCGTCCGCTATCCCATGGACGGAATCGACTGGAAATGAAACGGAAAGCTTTGTTCATCGGCGGGACCGGAACGATCAGTACCGCCATCACCGCGCAACTGGCCGCGGAAGGGGAGTGGGATCTCACGCTCCTGAACCGGGGGAACCGGAACGACGAAGTCCCCGGCAACGTGCACGTACTGAAGGCCGACATCAACGATGAAGCGGCCGTCGCCCGTCTCCTCGCGGGGAGGCGGTGGGACTGCGTGTGCGATTTCATCGGCTTTGTCCCGTCCCATGTGGAACGCGACTGGCGCCTTTTCAAAGGCTGCACGCAGCAGTACATGTATATCAGCAGCGCATCGGCCTACCAGAAGCCGCCGGTGAGTCCGTTCATCACCGAGGGTACCCCGCTCGCGAACCCGTACTGGGAGTATTCCCGGAACAAGATCGCCTGCGAGGAGTTCCTGATGGAGAAGTACCGGACGGAGGGTTTTCCGGTGACCATCGTCCGCCCTTCGCATACCTATGGCGATTGGAGCGTCCCCGTCGGAGTCCATGGCGACAAAGGCTCCTGGCAGGTCCTGAAACGGATGCTGGAGGGAAAACCCGTGCTCATCCACGGCGACGGAACGTCCCAATGGACGCTCACGCACAATACGGATTTCGCGAAGGGATTCATCGGCCTGATGGGCAATCCCCACGCCCTCGGGAACGCTTTCCACATCACCTCCGACGAGACGCTCACCTGGAACCAGATCTACCAGGCTGTCGCCGACGCCCTTGGGGTGGAACTGAAGGCGTACCATGTTTCGTCGGAATTCCTGGATGCGGCCGGCCCCTACGACTTCCGCGGCGGACTCATCGGTGACAAGGCCAATACGGTCCTGTTCGACAACGGCAAGCTCAAGCAGGCGGTACCCGGCTTCCAGGCCACGGTCCGCTTCGAGCAGGGCATCCGCCGGACCGTCTCCTGCATCCTGGCCCATCCCGGACTGCAGGTTCCGGACCCGGCGTTCGATGCCTGGTGTGACCGGGTCATCGCCGCCCTGGAGGGCGCGAAGGCCTCGCTCCGCTGACGGCCCGTCCCCCTAAATCGGGGTATTCGTCGGAAAAAACGGGGGTTCCGTACCGGAACTCCCGTAAAATGTGTATATTTACTCGATTGATAACACGAAAAACGACATAACCGTATGAAAAAGTTTCTGATCGTCCTTGGCGCCCTGGCGGCCGTAGCCGCCTGCCGGCAGACCCCGTCCGCCCACCCGGAGTGGACCTATGATTCCGTAATGTACGAAGTGAACATCCGCCAGTTCTCCCCGGAGGGGACCTTCGCCGGCGTGGAAGCGCAGCTGCCCCGCCTGAAGGACCTCGGGGTGGACATCCTCTGGCTGATGCCGATGTATGAGATCGGTACGGAAGGCCGGAAAGGCACCCTGGGCTCCTACTATGCCATTTCCGACTACAAGAAAGTGAATCCCGAGTTCGGGACGATGGAGGATTTCGAACATCTCCTCGCCGCCGCCCATGAACAGGGCTTCAAGGTCATCCTGGACTGGGTGGCCAACCAGACCGCCCCGGACAACGTGTGGATGACCGAAAAGCCCGATGCGTTCTATGAGCGCGACTCCCTGGGCAACGCCATCTGGGAGTATGACTGGACCGACACCCGCAGCCTGAACTATGAGAACCAGGACGTTTGGCATGCCCAGGACGATGCGATGCGCTTCTGGCTGGAGAAGGGCGTGGACGGCTTCCGTTGCGATGCCGCCGGCGAGGTCCCGTCCGAATTCTGGAAGGGCATCCTGCCCAAGATGAACGCCGACTATCCCGACATCTACTTGCTCGCCGAGGCCGAGCGCGACAACCTCGCCGATCCGGCGGAGACGTTCGATGCGAACTACGCCTGGGAGCTGCATCATCTGCTGAACGGCCTCGCACAGGGACGCAAGACCGTCGCCGATCTGAAGGACTACATTGCCCGCGACGCCGCCCGCTTCCCGAAGGAGGCCTACCGCCTGACCTTCACGTCCAACCACGACGAGAACTCCTGGTCCGGTACCGAGTTCGAGCGCGAGGGCGCTGCGGCGAATGCCTGCGCCGTCCTGTGCTTCACCCTCCCGGGCAGCCAGCCGCTCATCTACACCGGCCAGGAAGTCGGCCTGAACCGCCGGCTGGAATTCTTTGAGAAAGACCCGATTACGGACTGGAGCGCCAATGAGTTCACGACCTTCTGGAAGAAACTCGTGGACCTCAAGCATCGCAATCCCGCCCTCGCCGCCGGCGAAAAGGGCGGTCCCATCCAGTATTTCGACGTTCCTGACGGGGTCATCGCCTACAGCCGCAAGGTGAAGGGCAACGAGGTCATCGTGATCGCCAACTTCGGCGTTGCGCCGGAGCAGGAGCCCGTGGCGGAAGAAGCGAAGGAAGGCAATGACAACCGTCCCACCGGCTCCACGGCCGGGGTCCCGTTCCTGAACTTCGGTTCCGAACCGGTCGAGGTCGCCATTCCGGTCGGCCGCGGCTTTACCGACTGGTTCTCCGGCGAAAAGATCGCCAAGGGCACCTTTGCCGTCACCCTTGCTCCGGGACAGTACATCGTCTTGACGAAATAACCGACACGAATGATAAGGAGAGTGATGATGGCGACGGCCGTTGCGGCCGGCCTGGCCGGATGCCAGGCGGCATTCGATCCGGAAACGGTTCCCGATGCGACGCGGGCGGAAGTGACCCGCGTGGAGCCGCTGAGCTGGTGGACGGGGATGAAAACCCCGCTGCAGCTGATGGTGCAGGGAGAAGGTATCGGAACGAAGGAAATCCGCATGGAAGGCGGGAAGGGCGTGTCCGTGCGCAACCTGCATAAGGCGGAAAACCCGGATTACCTGTTCGTGGACGTGGAAATCGACGCAAATGCGAAACCCGGAGAATACTATCTGGTGGTAAGCGACGGTACGAACGAGGTCAAGTATCCGTACCTGATCCGGGAGCGGGAGAAGGGAAGCGCTGACAGGAAGAGTTTCACGCCGGCCGACATGATCTACCTGATCATGCCCGACCGGTTCGCCTCGTCCGGCCCCGGGAATGACGAGGCCTGGCCGGGCGGGATCTATGACGACGGTTCCGCCGTCCCCTGGGTGGTTCCGGTGACGCCTGACCGGGTGGACCGCGACGATCCGGTAGCCCGGCACGGCGGGGACATCCAGGGCATCATCGACCATCTGGACTATGTCGCCGACCTGGGCGCGACGGCCCTCTGGAGCACCCCGCTGCTGCTGGACAACCAGCCCCGGGAGTCCTATCACGGCTATGCCTGCGGCGACTACTATCACATCGACCCGCGCTTCGGCGACAACGCCCTGTACCGGAAAATGGTGGACGAGGCCCACGGGAAAGGCCTCAAGGTCATCATGGACATCGTCACCAACCACTGCGGGACGGCCCACTGGTGGATGGACAATCCTCCCTTTGCGGACTGGTACCACGTGACCAAGCCGTACATGCAGATGAACGCCCTGTTCTCCGTGTACATGGATCCGCACGCTTCCGTCAAGGACCGCGAGCGGCAGCAGAGCGGCTGGTTCGTCCCGTCCATGCCGGACATGAACCTGGACAATCCCTACGTGCTGCGTTACTTCCAGCAGTGGGCGGTGTGGTGGATTGAGTATGCCGGCCTGGACGGCCTCCGCGTGGACACCTACCCTTACAATGAACCCGAGCCGATGGCCGAGTGGTGCAAGGCGGTCCGCCGGGAGTATCCGGGCATGAACATCGTAGGCGAGTGCTGGGACATGAACATCCCGCAGCTGGCCTACTGGCAGGCCGGGAATCCCAATCCGAACGGTTTCGACAGCAACCTGCCCTGCATCATGGACTTCCCGCTCCAGCGGGCCATCCTGTCGGCCCTGTGCGAGGACCAGGTCTGGTGGGACGAGGGAATGACGCGGGTGTACAGCGTGCTGGCGCAGGATTTCGCGTACAAGGACCTTTCGAACCTGATGATCTTCTTCGCGAACCACGACCACGCCCGTACGGGAGACGTGCTCCGGCACGATCCTTCCCGGATGAAGCTGGCGCTGGCCCTGCTGGCGACGCTCCGCGGCATTCCGCAGCTGTACTACGGCGATGAGATGATGTTCTGCGAACGGCCCGGCTTCAACCATGACGGTTCCAAGCGCATCGACTTCCCGGGCGGCTGGGAAGGTGATGCGGTGGACCTGTTCTCCGAGGACGGACGGGCCGCGGCCGGACGCACGCCGGAAGCCGACTACACGTCGGCCGCCGGCCTGCACGACTATGCCCGCGCCCTGTTCACCTGGCGGCGCGCCGCCCCGGTCATCCACCATGGCAGGACGCTTCACTTCCTCTCCCGGAAGAACGTGGACGCCGTGAACTATACGGACAATACCTACGCCTATTTCCGCTATGACGACACGGACGCCGTGTTCGTATATATCAACAATACCGACGAAGACCGCGCCCTCGACTGGTCCCACTACGACGAATTCGTATCGGGACCGGTGAACGGCCGCGACGTCATTTCCGGCGAGCAGGTGACCCTCTCGGATGGCCTGGTCGTGGAGCCCCGCTCCGCCCTGATCGTGGAGTTTAAACGATAAATTACTGATTATGAGTAGATTGAGGATTCTCTTTTGGGCAGGTGCCTTGGCTTTGCTCGTTGCCTGCGGGCCCAAGGCTCCGAAGATGCCGGCCGACGCCGTGGCTCTCCGCAGCCCGGACGGGAAGATGGAACTGAAGTTCGCCGTCGTGGACGGTGTGCCCGAGTATTCGCTGGATTTTGCAGGGAAAGCGGTCGTCCTGCCGTCCCGTCTGGGCTATGCGCTCCTGGACCGGGAGAGCCTGGACGGCGGGTTCACCCTCAAGGGTACCGCGTTCGACTCCTTCGACGAGACCTGGGAACCGGTCTGGGGCGAGGAAGCCTCCATCCGCAACCACTATAACGAGCTGTTGGTTACCCTGGAGCAGGGGACCGGGGTCGTCCGGGCAGCCCGGGAGGGCGTGGCCGTGACGGATCCGGACTATACCGGCGACCTGGGCAATGCGTCCGGGAAGGGCGCCGTGATGCAGGTGCGGTTCCGCCTTTATGACGACGGCCTGGGCTTCCGGTACGAGTTCCCGCAGGAGAACGCATTGACCTACTTCAAAGTGGAGGAGGAACTGACCGAATTTGCGATGACGGGCGACCATACCGCCTGGTGGATCCCGGGAGACTACGATACGCAGGAGTACAACTACACGGAGTCCAGGCTGTCCGGGATCCGGTCCCGGAACGAATCCATGCGGTTGGGCAATGCGTCGGCGGAAGGATTCTCGTCCACCGGCGTCCAGACCGCCCTGCAGATGAAGACCGCGGAAGGCCTGTATGTCAATATCCACGAGGCGGAAGTGGTGGACTATCCCACGACGAACCTCCTGCTGGACGACAAGGCATTCGTGTTCCGGACCTGGCTCACGCCCGATGCGGAAGGGGTGAAGGGCCGCCTCCAGGCGCCCTGCAAGAGCCCCTGGCGCATCGTGATGGTGTGTGAAAAGGCCACGGACGTCCTCGCCTCCCGCCTGATCCTCAATCTCAACGAACCCTGCGCCCTGGAGGATGTGTCCTGGATCCATCCCGTGAAGTACATGGGCGTGTGGTGGGAGATGATTACCGGCAAGAGCGAGTGGTCCTATACATACGACTACCCTTCGGTGCAGTTGGGCGTGACGGATTACGCTGCTTCCAAGCCGCACGGCCGGCACGGTGCGAACAATGAGAATGTACGCAAGTATATCGACTTTGCCGCGGAGAACGGCTTCGACGCCCTCCTGATCGAAGGATGGAACGAAGGCTGGGAAGACTGGTTCGGCCATCAGAAGGACGCGGTTTTCGACTTCGTCACCCCGTATCCCGACTTCGACCTTCCGGCCCTGAACGACTATGCCCACAGTCAGGGCATCCGCTTGGTGATGCACCACGAAACCTCTTCATCCACCGTTAATTACGAACGTCATATGGAGGAGGCGTACCAGCTGATGAACCAGTATGGCTACGATGCCGTAAAGAGCGGATACGTGGGCAACATCATCCCGTACGGCGAGCACCATTACAGCCAGCCGCTCATCAACCACTACCTGTACGCGATCCGCGAGGCCGCGAAGCATCACATCATGGTCAATGCCCACGAGGCGGTGCGCCCCACCGGCCTGTGCCGTACCTGGCCGAACCTCATCGGCAACGAGGCGGCGATGGGCAACGAGTACCGCGCCGGCATCGATCCCGGCCACACGACGGTGCTGCCGTTCACCCGCCTGCAGGGCGGCCCGATGGACTACACCCCGGGCATCTTCGAAACCGACATGTCCGTCACCGCGCCCGGCCAGACCGGGAAGATGCGCCACACCCTGTGCAACCAGCTGGGCCTGTACGTGACCTTCTATTCGCCGCTCCAGATGGCCGCCGACCTGCCGGAGAACTACGCCCGCTTCATGGACGCTTTCCAGTTCATCAGGGACGTGGCGGTCGATTGGGACAAGTCCGTCTATCTGGAAGCCGAACCGGGCGCATACATCGTGACGGCCCGCCATCCGAGGATGTCCACCCTGGATTCCGGCCGGCTTTCCGGGCATTCCAGCGTGTGGGAGTTCGTCCATCCCGACGGCCGCGAACATGACGTCTGGTACGTGGGCGGCGTCACCGACGAAAACGCCCGAGAGGTGTCTGTCAAGTTCGGTTTCCTGCCTTCCGGCGTCTCCTATGAGGCCGTCGTCTATGCCGACGCCCCCGATGCCGATTTCGAAACGAACCCGCAGGCCTACACCATCACCCGGCAGACGGTCACTTCCGGGACGGTCCTCCCGCTCCGGATGGCCCGCTCCGGCGGTTTCGCCATTTCACTCCGCTCGCTATGATAGAGATCCTTTGCACGAACGACAACGGCCGCCACGCCGCAGAGAAGGGCTCCACGCTCCTGGAGCTGTCCCGGCGCATCTGCACCGAGGCGGTGGACCCGAAGACGGGAAAACGGTATCCTGTGCTGGCCGCCCTGGTGGACCATAAGCTGAAAGAACTCAGTTTCAACGTGTTCTTCCCCCATGAGGTGACCTTCATCGGCTATAACCATCCGGACGGGAGACGTACGTATATCCGTTCGCTGTGCTTCCTGCTGCAGCATGCCGTCCGCGATATCTACCCGGGCAAGGTGCTGGTAATCGACCATTCCCTGCCCAGCGGCCTGTACTGCGAACTGCGGGAGGGCAGGTCCGGCGGTCCGGCGTTCAGGCCGGATGCCGAGGGCCTGGAGCGCCTCCGCGCCCGGATGCGGGAAATGGTGGATGCGGACCTTCCGTTCACGACCGAGAAGATTCCTTCCGAGCGGGCCGAAGCGCTCTTCGAAGCCCAGGGGCAGCGCTACAAGGCGGAACTCCGCCGGTCGCTGGGCCGTTACTTCTGCCGGGTCTATTACCTGGACGGACAGGTGGACTCCTTCCACGGGCCGCTGGTCCCTTCGACGGGTTATCTCCAGGTGTTCGGACTGATGCCCTTCCACAAGGGGTTCTGCCTCCAGCCGCCTTCCAACAGCGATTCCTCCAAGGTGACGCCCCGGCGGCCGCAGGGCAAGCTGTCTGCGGCTTTCAAGGAGTATTCGGCCTGGTGCCACACCACCGGCATCGGCGGTATCGGCACGCTGAACCAGAAACTGCTGGAGGGGAAGGCCGTCAAGCTCATCAACCTGTGCGAGGCGCGGCAGGAACGGGATTACGCCCGCGTGGCGGACCAGATCTACGCCCAGCGCGACCGCGTGAAGATCGTCTTCATCGCGGGACCGTCCTCCAGCGGCAAGACTTCGTCCTCGCTACGCCTGGCCCAGCAGCTCCGCGTCCTGGGCATGCTGCCCAAGGTCATCGAACTGGACAATTATTTCGTCGCCCGCGAACGGACTCCGCTGGACGAGGACGGTGAGCTGGATTTCGAGGCGCTGGAGGCGATGGATCTGGAACTGCTTGGGAACCACCTCAATACGCTCCTTGCGGGCGGGCGGGTGGAAATTCCGCGCTACGACTTCAAGCGGGGGATGCCCTTCTTCGAGGGCAACTACATGGAATTGGACGAGAACAACATCCTGATCATGGAAGGCATCCACGCGCTGGATCCGGCGATGGTCCCGTCCGTGGACCAGAGCCGCATCTTCCGCCTGTATGCATCGGCCCTGACCTCCCTGAACGTGGACGAGAACAACAACATCTCCACCACCGACAACCGGCTCCTGCGCCGGATGGTCCGGGACTACCGCTACCGCGGCACCAGCCCCGAGGCGACCATCCTCCGCTGGCCTTCGGTCCGCCGGGGCGAGAACAAGTACATCTTCCCGTTCCAAGAGAATGCCGATGCGCAGTTCAACTCCGCCCTCATGTACGAGCTTCCGCTGCTGAAATATTATGCGGAGCCGCTTCTGCGGCGCATCCATCCGTCGTCGCCGGCCTATACCGACGCCATCCGCCTGCTGAAGTTCCTGGACTACATCGTGGCCCTCCAGCCGGACGAAATCGCCGCCATACCGCCCACTTCCATCCTGCGCGAGTTCATCGGCGGGCAAACACTGTGATTTTTTTCGTACCTTTGTACTCCCATGGACAAGAAGGAGTACATACAGGTACGCGGAGCGAAGGCGAACAACCTGCAGGATGTCGATGTTGACATCCCGCGGGGAGAATTCGTCGTCGTGACCGGCCTGAGCGGCAGCGGCAAGTCGTCGCTGGCGTTCGACACGGTCTATGCGGAGGGCCAGCGGCGCTATATGGACACGCTGTCCACCTATGCGAAACACTTCATGGGCATCCTGGAGAAGCCTGAAGTGGAGGAGATTACGGGCCTGAGCCCGATCATCGCCATCGAGCAGAAGACCACGGGCAGCAATCCGCGGTCCACGGTGGGCACCATCACCGAAATCTATGACTTCCTGCGTCTGCTGTATGCGAAGGGTTCCCGGGCCATCTCGCCCGAGTCCGGCCGCGAGATGGTGCGCTATACGGATGCCCAGATCGTGGACCTGATCATGACCTCGTACCGCGACCGGAAGTGCTATCTGCTCGCTCCGCTGGTGCGGGGCCGGAAGGGCCATTACCGGGAGCTGTTCGACCAGCTCCGCAAGCGGGGATATACGCAGGTGCGCATCGACGGGGAGATTCTCGAACTGCAGGGAATCGAGGCCCTGGACCGCTACAAGCCGCATTTCATCGAACTGGTGGTGGACCGCCTGAAGCCCGGGCAGGGCGACGACAAGCGGGTCCGCGACTCCGTGGGCCACGCCCTGAACGTGGGCAAGGGGTCCGTTGCGGTGATGGACCTGGAAACCGGCGCGCTCCGGCACTTCTCCAAGCATCTGGTGGATCCCGAGACGGGAACGTCCCTCCAGGAGCCGCAGCCGCATACCTTCTCTTTCAATTCGCCGCAGGGGTACTGCCCCCACTGCAAGGGCCTGGGAACCATCATTGACGTGAATGTGGACACCATCGTCCCGGACCGGACGAAGTCCATCGCCGACGGAGCCATCGTTCCCTTGGGGAAGATCCGCGAAAGCCGGAAGTTCGACATCGTCCGCTCCATCGCCCGGAAATACGGGTTCAGCCTGTACGAGCCCATCGGCACCCTGCCCGACGAGGCGGTGACGCTGCTGGTGTACGGTTCCGACGAACTGTTCCGCGTAGGTGACGGCGGCCTGTCCGAGATGGAGTCCTGGCCGGGCGTGACCGACCATATCGAGGACACGGTCGTGTGCCCCGACTGCCGGGGAACGCGCCTGAGCAAGGAGGCCCTGTGCTTCCGGATCGACGGGAAAACCATCGCTGACGTGGCCGCCATGGAGATTTCCGAGCTGCGCCGGTGGCTGGACGTCATCCCGGAAGGCTTCAACCAGCGGGAACAGAACGTTTCCCGTGACATCCTGAAGGAACTCCGTGAAAGGGTGCAGTTCATGCTGGACGTGGGCCTGGACTACCTCTCGCTGGACCGCGCGACTGCTTCGCTGTCGGGTGGCGAGAGCCAGCGCATCCGCCTGGCCACGCAGATCGGCTCCAAGCTCGTGAACGTGCTCTACATCCTGGACGAGCCGTCCATCGGCCTGCACCAGAAAGACAACCGCAAGCTCATCGCATCCCTGAAGGCCCTCCGCGACGAGGGCAATTCCGTGATGGTGGTGGAGCACGATGCGGAAACGATGTTCAGCGCCGACTGGCTCGTGGACGTGGGCCCCGGGGCGGGGGAGCAGGGCGGAAAGATCTGCCTGAGCGCACCGCTGGGGACGCTTCTGAGGGGCGAGCCGATGGACCCGGATACCGCCTCGCACGCGGTCGTGGGCCCTTCCGTGACGCTGGATTACCTGCAGGGGAAACGCACCATCCCGGTACCGGCGCACCGCCGCCGGGGGAACGGCGAACGCCTCACGCTGTACGGCGCCTCGGGCAACAACCTCAAGCAGGTGGACGTGTCCTTCCCGCTGGGCTGTTTCATCGGCGTGGCGGGCCTGTCCGGCAGCGGCAAGTCCTCCCTCGTGAACGAAACGCTGATGCCCATCCTCAAGCAGAAGTTCTACCGTTCCAAGGAGAAGCCCCTCCCTTACGGACGGATCGAGGGAATCGAACATATCGACAAGCTGATCGAGATAGACCAGTCGCCCATCGGCCGCACGCCGCGGTCGAATCCGGCGACTTTCACCGGCGTGTTCAACGATATCCGGCTCCTGTTCGAGGAAACGCGGGATGCCAAGGTGCGCGGCTTCAAGGCCGGCCGGTTCTCGTTCAACGTGCCCGGGGGCCGCTGCGAGGAATGCAAGGGCGCCGGCATCAAGGTCATCGAAATGAACTTCCTCCCGTCGGTCCACGTGCCCTGCGACCAGTGCCGCGGACGCCGCTACAAGGAGGATACCCTGGCGGTACGCTACAAGGGAAAGAACATCAACGACGTGCTGGAAATGCCCATCGCCGAGGCCTACGAGTTCTTCAAGCCCGTCCCGAAGATCGCCGCGAAACTGAAGGCGATGGTGGATGTGGGCCTGGGCTACGTGCATCTGGGCCAGTCGGCCGTGACCCTGTCCGGCGGTGAATCCCAGCGGATGAAGCTGGCCGCGGAGCTGTCCCGTCCTTCCACGGGCCGCACCCTGTATATCCTGGACGAGCCCACGACGGGCCTCCACTTCGAGGACATCCAGGTGCTTCTGGGCGTGCTGGACCGTCTCGTGGAAGCCGGCAATACCGTCATCATCATCGAACACAACCTGGACGTCCTCAAGAGCGTGGACTGGCTCATCGACATGGGCCCGGAAGGCGGTCGCCGCGGCGGCCGGATCGTGGCCGAAGGCACTCCCGAGCGCCTCGCCGCCGATCCCGCCTCCGTCACCGGCCCCTATCTGAAGGACGTTCTGTGACGTTAATCGTAAAATAATTGCTACATTTGAAAATCTAAACCTTATCGATAATGGCAGATACTGTAAAGAAGACGCTGCGTGATTCGGCAGCGATGCGTTGGACAGCACTCCTGCTGCTCGCGCTGGCGATGTTCTGTGCGTACATTTTCATGGACATCCTGTCCCCGATCAAGGACCTGATGGAGTCCACCCGCGGGTGGGATTCCAAGGCTTTCGGAACGATGCAGGGGTCTGAGGTGTTCCTCAACGTATTCGTGTTCTTCCTCATCTTCGCGGGAATCATCCTGGACAAGATGGGGGTCCGGTTCACGGCCGTGCTTTCCGGTGCGGTGATGTTCATCGGCGGCCTCATCAAGTGGTACGCCGTCAGCGATGCATTCATCGGAACCGGCCTGGAGACCTGGTTCACCAACAACCTGAACTGGCATACCGGCGTGGGATTCATCGACGACGTCCTGCCCTTCTACCAGAACATGCCCGCATCCGCCAAGGTGGCGGCCATCGGATTCATGATCTTCGGCTGCGGCTGTGAGATGGCGGGCATCACGGTGAGCCGCGGTATCGTCAAGTGGTTCAAGGGCCGGGAGACGGCCCTCGCCATGGGCTCCGAAATGGCCCTGGCGCGCCTTGGCGTAGCCACCTGCATGATCTTCTCGCCGTATTTCGCCAAGTTCGGCGGCAGCATCGACGTGAGCCGTTCCGTGGCCTTCGGCGTGGTGCTCCTGTGCATCGGCCTGATCATGTTCATCACCTATTTCTTCATGGACCGCAAGCTCGACAGCCAGACCGGCGAAGCCGAGGAAAAGGACGACCCGTTCAAGGTCAAGGATATCGGCACCATCCTCGCGAGCCTCGGTTTCTGGCTGGTTGCCCTGCTGTGCGTGCTCTATTACTCGGCGATCTTCCCGTTCCAGAAGTATGCCGTGAACATGCTCCAGTGCAACCTGACGCTCACCGAGCCTGCGGCCGGCTCCTTCTGGGCCGGCGAGGCGGTCACCATCGTGCAGTACGTGATTATGCTCGTGGTGGCGGGCTGCTCGTTCGCCAGCAACTTCATCAAGGAGAACAAGTTCCTCAAGTACGGCCTCATGGCCGTCGCCGTCGTGGCGCTCGTCGTCTATTGCTTCATGGGCTTCAAGCGCGGCACCGCCGAGACCATCTTCGCAGTGTTCCCGCTGCTCGCCGTCGCAATCACCCCGATCCTCGGCAGCTATGTCGACCATAAGGGCAAGGCGGCCTCGATGCTGCTCATCGGCTCCATCCTGCTGGTGATCTGCCACCTGACCTTCGCGTTCATCCTTCCGCTGTTCAAGGGCAGCGCCGTCGGCGGAACCGTCGTGGCCTATGTCACTATCCTCGTCCTGGGAGCCAGTTTCTCCCTGGTGCCCGCCGCCCTGTGGCCGTCCGTCCCGAAGCTCGTGGACTCCAAGGTCATCGGCAGCGCCTACGCCCTCATCTTCTGGATCCAGAACATCGGCCTCTGGCTCTTCCCGATCCTGATCGGCAACGTCCTCACGAAGACCAACGCTCCCGGTACGCCCCCGGACCAGCTCAACTACACGTGGGCCCTGGTGATGCTCGCCTGCCTGGGCGTGGCAGCCATGCTCATCGGCCTGTACCTGAAGGTCGTGGACAAGAAGAAGCACCTCGGCCTCGAGGAACCCAATATCCAGGCGCCTGCGGAGGAAATCGCCGAGGGTAACCTGGAGCACTGATGACAGCTTCCGCCCGCAGATCCCTTTCCAGGGGGGCTTGCTGGATCGCCCTCCTGTGTCTGGTGGTACCGATGTTCGCATCGTACTACTTCGACGACATGTTCTCCAGCATCTCGTACCTGTTCCAGGATTCCGGGCTGACGCAACTCGGCTGGGACGAGAACGACTACGGGAAATACACCAGCGGATACAGCGTCCTGTGCATCTTCGGCGGCCTGGCCCTCTTCGGCATCCTGCTGGACAAGTGGGGCGTCCGGGTGGCCGGTACGCTGTACGTGGGCATGATGGTCGCCGGCGCCGGGCTCGTGACCTGGGCCATCCTGTCCGGGCAGAAGAGCTCCGCGACGCTCGCCTATGCGGGCTGCATGGTGTTCGGCCTCGGCAGTGAAATGGCAGGGACGGTGGTGAACCGCTCCATCGGCCGCTGGTTCAAGGACGGGGGCATGGCCCTCGCCATGGGCCTGCACCTGGCGATCGCCCGTCTGGGCACCGCCTTCGCCCTGGTCGTCTCCCCGAAGCTGGTCGTCCAGCAGGCGGACCATGTGTATTCCCTCGCCGAAACCGCCCGTCCCGCCCTCCTGGGCATGGGGCTCATGGCGGTGGGACTCATCCTCTGGGCGGTGTTCGTGGCCTTGGATGCGAAGCGCTTCCCGAAATTGGGAGGAACGGCCAACAAGTCCGACGACTTCCGTTTTGCGGATGCGTTCAAGGTGCTGGGCAACAAGAACTTCTGGCTGCTGGGCCTGCTGTGCGTGCTGTTCTACAGCAGCATCATCGCCTTCAAGAAATTCGCGGGCGCCATCCTGATTCCCCGTTTCGACATTCCCGCCCAGGCCGCCGGCTGGATGGTGTCCATGCTTCCGTTCTCCACCGTCATCTTCGCGCCGCTGTTCGGTCTGATGGTGGACAAGGTGGGCAAGGGCACGCGCTGGATGATCTTCGGGTCCATCCTGGCCCTCGCCGCGCACCTGCTGCTGGCCTTCGCTCCATCGGGCGTGCCGTTCTGGGGCTATCTGGCCATGGCGATGCTGGGCTTCGGTTATTCCCTGGTCCCGGCCGCCCTGTGGCCCAGTGTCCCGAAGATCGTCCCGGACAAGATCCTGGGCACGACCTTCGCGCTCATCTACTGGGTCCAGAACCTGGGCCTGCTGGTTTTCAAGCGCCTCGCAGGCGGCATCCTGGGAAGCGAAAGCGGCACTCCGGTCACCGTGGAACTGATGTTCACGGGCCTCTGCGTCGCCGCGCTCCTCGCCGCCATCCTGTTTGCACGGAATTCCCGGAAGCATCCGGAACTGCGCCTGGACGCGCCCAGCCGGTAAGATTAAACGATACTGGAAATGCTACTGGAAAAGGTAAACAGCCCGGAGGACATCCGGAACTTCAATACGGAGCAGCTGCGTGAGCTCTGCGCGGAAGTCCGCCGCTATATGGTGGAGTGCTGTGCGAAGAATCCGGGGCACCTGGGCTCGAGCCTCGGCGCCGTGGAGCTCATCGTGGGCCTCCATGCCGTTTTCGATACCCCCCGGGACAAGATCGTGTTTGACGTAGGCCATCAGGCCTATGCCCACAAGATCCTGACCGGCCGCCGGGACGCATTCCGGAAGAACCGGACGAGGGACGGCATCAGCGGCTTCCCCCAGCGGGCGGAGAGCCCCTACGATGCCTTTGGCGCCGGGCACTCCTCCACCTCCATTTCCGCTGCGCTGGGCTTCGCCGAGGCGGCGCGACTGAAAGGGACGAAGGAGCGTGCGGTCGCCCTCGTGGGCGACGGCGCCCTCACCGGCGGCCTGGCCTGGGAAGGCCTGAACAACGCCGGCTCGTCCAAGGCCGACCTTCTGGTGATCCTGAACGACAACAACATGTCCATCGACCAGGCCACCGGCGGCCTGCACGACTACCTGCTCCGGCTAACCACCTCCCACACATATAATAAGGTGAAGGGACAGATCTGGAACCGCCTGGGGGAGGGAAAGGTCCGCGACTGGGTACAGAAGCGCGTCACGGACACGAAATCCAACCTCGTGCGCGGCTCCGGCGGCGCCGTGTTCGAGTCGCTGGGCTTCCGCTATTTCGGCCCCGTCGACGGAAACGACATCGAGCAGGTGTGCGAAACCCTCCGGCGTCTCCGGGACCTGAAGGGCCCGCGGATCCTGCACGTCATCACGAAGAAAGGCAAGGGCTACGGCCCGGCCGAGGCCGATCCTACGACCTGGCATGCGCCCGGCCGTTTCGATCCGGCCACCGGCCACCGCGTGAAATCGGCTTATCCGGCCGACCGCTACCAGGACGTCTTCGGACAGGTCCTCACAGACCTCGCCCGCCAGGATCCGAAAGTCGTGGGCATCACGCCCGCGATGGCGACGGGCTGCGGGATGCAGTTCATGGAGACGGCCTTCCCCGACCGTTTCTTCGACGTGGGCATCGAGGAGGAACACGCCGTGACCTTTGCGGCGGGCCTCGCCGCCGGCGGAATGAAGCCATTCTGCAACATTTACTCCTCTTTCTCCCAGCGCGCCTACGACCAGATCATCCACGACGTGGCGCTCCAGAACCTGCCGGTCATCCTGTGCTTCGACCGGGCCGGCCTGGTCGGGGAGGACGGGGCCACGCACCACGGCTGCTTCGACCTCGCGGCTTACCGGAGCATTCCGAACGCGATGATTGCGGCCCCACGTAACGAGCTTGAACTCAAGGATATGATGTATACGGGACTGTTCCTGCAAGGAGGCCCTTATATCATCCGTTATCCGCGCGGCTGCGGGGAGGGTGTGGACTGGAAGTCCGCTCCGTACCGCCGTCTGGAGATCGGCCGCGGAGAAAAGCTCCTGGACGGGAAGGAGGTGGCGATCCTTGCCCTCGGCCCGTCGGCGAACCGTGCCCTGGAGGCCGCCCTCCGGCACAAGGCCGACTACTGGGTGGCGCCGTCGGTGTACGACATGCGTTTCCTCAAGCCGCTTGACGCGGCCATCCTGGAGGAGGTTTCCCGCTGCCGGCTCATCATCACCCTTGAGGACGGCGCGTTGAAAGGCGGTCTTTTCAGCGCTGTCAGCGAATACTTTGCCGGCCGCTCCGGGGCCCCCATCATCAAGGGGCTGGGCATTCCTGACCGCTTCATTCCCCAGGACACCCAGGCCGCCCAGCGGGCGGAATGCTGCCTGGATACCGACAGTATCTACGAGCTTCTGCGGGACGTAATGCGGCAGTAGCTTACGCTTATGAAAAGAATCCTCATCCTGATCCTTTTCCTGCTTCCGCTGCTGGTTCCTGCGCGGGAGCGCATCCGTTTCGACGGCGGCTGGGAGTTCGCCTTCGGCAACGCTTCTTCCCCGGCCCTGGATTTCGGCTGCGGGACCGAATATTTCAACTACCTGACCAAGGCGGCCTCCATCCACAATGAAGGCCCGTACAGCCCCCGGTTCGACAAGTCCAAGTGGCCCGCCGGGTGGAAGTCCGTGACGCTCCCGCACGACTGGGTGGTCGATCTCCCTTTCGCGCGGGAGGCCAGCCATAGCCATGGGTACAAGACCGTCGGCTTCAAGTATCCCGAAACCAGCGTGGGCTGGTACCGGAAGACCTTCACCGTGCCCGCCGGGGACGAAGGAAAGCACTTCACCCTCCGGTTCGACGGGATCTTCCGCAATGCCGACATCTGGGTAAACGGCTTCTGGCTGGGCAAGGAACCCAGCGGCTATGCCACCCAGGTCTATGACATCTCCGAATACCTGGACTACGGCGGGGAGAACCTCGTCTGCGTGCGGGTGGACGCTTCCCTGGAGGAAGGCTGGTTCTACGAGGGCGCCGGCATCTATCGGCACGTCTGGCTGGAAAAGACCGCCCCGGTGCACGTCGCTCCTTTCGGGACCTTCGTCCACTCCGACCTGTCTCAGGACCTCTCCGAGGCCGATATCACCTTGGAGACCGTCGTCCGCAACAGTTCCGCCGCGGAGTCGGCCTATACCCTCAGGCATTCGATCCTGGATGCGGATGGAAGGTTGGTTGCCGCCGTTTCTGCCGGGCCCCGGACGGTTCCCGCCAAGGACGATTCCCCGTCCTCGGTCTCCGTCCATCTGGGTTCTCCCCGCCTTTGGACGCTCGACGATCCCTATCTCTATACCCTCCGGACCGAGGTCTTGTCGGAAGGGGAGACCTTCGATACCTATGAAACCCCTTTCGGCATCCGAAGCATAGCCTTCGATGCGGACCGGGGCTTCCTGCTGAACGGCGAACGGGTGGAACTGAAGGGCGTGAACCTGCATCAGGACCACGCCGGAGTGGGTTCGGCTATCCCCGACGCCCTGCAAGTGTACCGCCTGAAGGAACTGAAGAAGATCGGGGTTAATGCCGTCCGCACAAGCCACAACCCGGCGACGCCCGAGATGCTGGACGCCTGCGACAGCCTGGGCGTCCTCGTCCTGGAAGAAAACCGCCTGACCGGCGTGAACGACGAACACATCCGTCTCCTCAGGCGGATGATCGAGCGGGACCGGAACCATCCTTCCGTCATCCTCTGGAGCATCGGCAACGAGGAGTGGGGGACCGAATGGAAGGACAAGGGCACCAAGATTACGGAATCCATGCGGGAATACTGCCACCGGCTGGACCCCACGCGCCTGATGTCCGTCGCGTCCAGCTCCGGTCCGCATATCCTCATTACGGCCGACGTGGCCGGCTACAACTATCTCCACCAGCACAGGATCGACGACCTTCGGGTGCAGTACCCTGAAAGGAGGGCTGTCGGAACCGAGGAGACGACCGGCTGCGGGACCCGGGGCGTTTATTTCGATGACGTGAAGAACGGCCGGATGGCCTCCCTCAACCGTCGGGACGATACCCGCGACAGCACGTACAACGTGATCGGCCGGGGGTGGAAGTACTACCAGGAGCGTCCCTGGCTGGGCGGTCTGTTCTGGTGGACCGGTTTCGACTACCGGGGCGAACCCAGTCCGCTGGCCTTCCCGGCCACGGGCTCCGAATTCGGCATCCTGGACTATTGCGGCTTCCCGAAGGACGAGGCTTTCTACCTGAAGGCCTGGTGGACCGACGAGCCGGTCCTGCACGTTTTCCCGCATTGGAACCTGCAGGGGCACGAAGGAGAGAGGATCAGCGTCTGGGTATACGGCAATTGCGACGAGGTGGAACTTGCCGTGAACGGGAAGCGTCTCGGCCGCAAGAAGATGGAACGCGACGGATATCTATGCTGGGACGCTGTTTATCGGCCCGGCAAAGTGGTCGCGACGGGTTACCGGAAGGGCCGGAAGGTCCTGGTCGAAACCGTGGAAACGACGGAAAAGGCCTCCGCCGTCGCGCTGGAAGCCGACCGTACCGTCCTCCAGGCCGACGGCCGCGACCTCGCCGTCGTCACCGTCTCCCTGAAAGACCGCAAGGGCCGTTTCGTCCCGGACGCCAGCGAGTGGGTCACCCTGGAAGTGGACGGCCCCGCCCATATCCTCGGCGTCGGGAACGGCGACCCGGCGTGGCAGGAAAAGGAACGGCCGGAGGGTCCGGACGCCCGCATTTTCCGCGTAAAGACCTTCAACGGCCTGGCGCAGGTGCTTCTGCAAAGCACAGGTGCCCCCGGGGCGGCCTCCCTGACCGTTTCCGGCACCGGGCTCGCCCCTTCCACCTTGAATTTGAACCTTCGATAAATAAAAAGGTTCCTCCTTCCGGCCTCGGACGCGGAACCCACGAGGTCAGGGTGTATTTTCTGGACCCCGGCATCGTCCTGCAGGAAATTTGCATTTTCGGAAGAAAATAACGTAAAAAGTTTTGCAGATTCAGAAAAACTTTCTACCTTTGCAGTCCCTTTCAGCGATGAAGGATTCAGTTGAGCTCGCCGATATAGCTCAGTTGGCCAGAGCACGTGATTTGTAATCTCGGGGTCGTGGGTTCGAATCCCTCTATCGGCTCGAAAGGAAATTTAACTGTTGGGAGGTTCGCATAGTGGCAATTGCGGCGGACTGTAAATCCGCTCCCTCAGGGTTCGGTGGTTCGAGTCCACCACCTCCCACAACGACAAGCGGAAGTAGCTCAGTTGGTAGAGCATCAGCCTTCCAAGCTGAGGGTCGCGAGTTCGAACCTCGTTTTCCGCTCGACAGACATACTTAAGCCGGTGTAGCTCAGGGGTAGAGCGCATCCTTGGTAAGGATGAGGTCATGAGTTCAATTCCCATCACCGGCTCTTTTTTGGTGCTAAGAAATTACAATTGTTTAAACAATAATAAAACTATGGCAAAAGAAACATTCCAGAGAACCAAACCGCATGTCAACATCGGTACTATCGGCCACGTTGACCAC
>JAFPWG010000010.1 GCA_017395045.1 Bacteroidales bacterium | reverse complement strand
TCCTCTACGATGAGGTCTCGGGTGGTCTTGAGATACCAGTCTGCACCAAGGGTGAGGCGATTTCCAAAGAACGCGAAATCGGCGCCCAGGTCAAGCTGCTCGGAAGTTTCCCATTGCAGGTTTTCGTTGCCGGTTACAGTAGGAGCATAAGCTGTTTGGTATGTGTAGTCCGTTGCAAAAGGATAATTACCGTATTTATTGATGGTGCGGCTGTAACGGAATCCTCCTAATGATGCCAGGTTACCGTTCCGTCCCCAGCTGGCGCGGAGTTTAAACTGATTCAGCCAGCCCTTGCTCCAATCCATGAAGGGCTCTTTGGAAACCACCCAACCGGCCGAAGCGGCCGGGAAGAAGCCCCAACGCTTGTTCAGCGGAAGGATGGAAAGGTCGGCGGCATCGGCGCGTAGGGAAGCTTGCAGAAGGTACTTGCCTTTGTAATCATAGCTCAGACGGCCGAAGTATGCGATTTTCCGTGTATAGGAAGGTTCAGCGCCACCGATTGTCTTGGTTACATTGGGGTTCGCATAGGCAAAATACAGGAATTTTTCGTCATCAAAGGGGAAACCCATATCGGTCAGGTCACCCTGTTCGTTCGCCGTCAGCACATTTGCGCGAAGATCACTGTAGGATTGTCCCAACATGGCGGTGAGAGTATGATTGCCAAACGCCTTCATCGCTGTGGCGAAGTTTTCCCACTGCCAGTAAACGGAATTGCCGGAAGATGCGCCAACACTCAAAATACGGCCCATATTGCTCCACGTCACAGGCGCATGGGAAGCGTTGTAACTCTCGCTGGCACTGAAGGCATAACTCAGACGGGAAGTAAAGGTGAGCCAAGGCCAGGGATTCAGGTTGATGAACGAAGTTCCCGCAATGGAGAGACTGCGACTGTCGTTGATGGATTTGTATAGGCCAAGGAGCGGATGGTCGTGCTGTTGTCCGATATACCGGGAGAAAGAATAATACCCGTTCTCATCCCCTGCAATCCAGCCGAGGTCGGCAAATTGCTTCGCTTCGTAGGGCAGCTCGTCATAGCTGAAATAAGGCTTCAAGATAGGAAGGTTGCACATGGCGCTCATGAACGTATCTCCGCTCTTGAACTGGTTGAATTCAATCACGTTGTTGGTACCCACCTCCAGCCAGGGCTTGATCTTGGCGCTGGCGTTGATGACGCCGGAGTAGGACTTGTGAACATCGCTCTGGCCTTTTACAATGCCGTCATTATTCATATAGGAAAGGGAAATGTACAGATTGCTGCGGTCATTTCCGTACTGGAAGTTCACGCTGTACTTCTGGAGGAGAGACGGTTCCATAGCAATGTCAAACCAATCGGTGTTTGTTACACCGTCCCATTCGGAATAGAGCACATCCTTGGTAATATTTCCTGCGGCAATCCAGTAATCGGCCCATTGCTCGGCATTCATCAGGTGAGGCTTGCGAACCCGCTGGGAAGCAATCTGGGCTTCGAAGGAGACCTTACCGTCGCCCTGGCCCTTCTTGGTGGTGATGAGGATGACACCGTTGCCGGCCGCGGCGCCGTATATGGCGGCTGAGGCGCCGTCCTTAAGCACCTCGATGCTCTCGATGTCGGACGGATTCAGGAAGCCAGCATCGGAAGCGACACGGCCATCAATGACATAGAGTGGGGCGCTGGAACCGTTGGAGCCGATACCGCGTACCTGCATGGAGGGCTTGGAACCCGGAGCCGCGCTGCTGGCATAACTCTGCACGCCGGCGGTCTTGCCACCCAGGGCCTGGTTTACGTTGGTGACGCTGCGGGCCTGAAGGTCTTCACTCTTTACGGATGAAACAGCGCCCGTAAGGGAACTCTTCTTCTGCACACCATAACCTACAACCACTACTTCGTCAAGGACATCCTGGTCCACAGGAAGGGCCACATCAATCCTGTCGCGGTCTACGATTACTTCCACAGTCTTGTAACCGATGCTGGAAAACTCCAGTACGGAACCTTTGGGGACTTGGATGATGTAGTCACCGTCCATGGCGGAGATAACGCCATTGGAGGTTCCTTGCTGGACGATACCCACTGCGATGAGGGGCTCGCCGGTTTCCGCATCCGTCACAACACCGGATACGGTAATCTTTTCCTGTGCAAAAAGGGTGGCCGTGGCCAACATCCCTGCAAGGAAAAAGGAGAACAGTTTTTTGGACATAAACATTGATTATTATTTGATGAATTCTACGTCTTTCATGAATGCGAACAGCTGGTCGAACCAGAGATCGCAACTAGCATTCTGGATGGTTGCGCCGTAACCGTGTCCGCACTTAGAATAGTAGTGGAGTTCCACCGGCACTTTGGCTGCACGCCACGCCTGGAGTACGCGGAAAGTCTCCTGCGGCTGGAAAATATCGTTCACCGGAGAGCACATAAAGAGCGGTGCCGCATCGGCGGGTACTTCAAAACCTTCGGCCACGCCCGTATAAATGGCACCGACGAAATTCGGTTTGGTGGCCTCGCTGTGGTGCAGAGCCTGGTTCATGGCCGTCATGGAACCGGCCGAAAAGCCCATGATGCCAATCTTATCGGGGTCAATTCCCCACTTGGCGGAACCAGCGCGGACGATGGCCATGGCTCTGTCGGCATCTGCATAAGCCCACTGGGTGTTGATATTGTTGGCATTGTCGATAGGTGCAGCCACTTCGGCATCCTCGGGGGCTACGCCCTGCTCCCCTGCCAGCTTATCCCTTTCCGGGAAAAGGAAGCGAGTGAAGTATTCTATCATCATCTCCACCGCATTCTCATACTTGCTGCCGTCTTCTTTGAAGAAGGGATTCAGACGATATTTGAGAACGAAGGCGGTAATGCCCTGCTCATTCAGGCGCTGTGCCACCTTTGTCCCCTCATTGGCATAAGAGAGCATATAGAAACCGCCGCCGGGGCACACGATCATCGCCGATCCATTGGCATTCTCCGGAACGAAAACTTCCAGTTCCGGAGTGGTTACATTGATATAAGTACGGTCGTCGCCCTCGCCGAAAGCCTGCTCCTCATGGGTCCAGGACTCGGTGCCGGGAGCGGCGCCTTCATAGAGGCGGATCTTTTCGCGCTCGGGATTGCTGCGGTAGTCATTGTCCAGAAGTTCCAGTCCATAGGTGTTGATTATTCCGTCAACAGCTTCTCCAAGCCATTTGGCGAAGCTGCCGTGGCCTCGCATGTCGGTAAAGAAGTTGCCGGAGAGCTCGATGCAGTGATGCGTGAGCGTTGCAGCCTGGCCGGCAGCGGGAACGCCGTCCCAGATGAAGAGCCCCCCCTCCGGGATGTTCTTTTGGAAACCGGAGCAGAATTGCTTCAGGTTCTTCTGGAACACGTCGCCGTCATCGGCCGTAGTTGTAGTGTTGTCGCCGGTATCCAGATAGCGCTGGTAATTGGAAAGGGCATAGTCGCGTACGGAACAGCCGAAGAGAATCTTCACCGTGGGACGCTTCTTGTGCAGCGCCGTAAGGGCATCCAGCACGATGTCATCCGTCTTTCCCTGATTCTTCCAGATACGTTTGGGTGCTTTCCAAACATTCTTTGCAACATTCTTCCAATCCTTATAAGATAATTGGGCGGCATCAACAAAGCAGGTTACGTTCCGGGTTTTCGGGAAATAGTCGATGACCGCATCGGAATTGAGGGCCGTGGCAAAACCTCCGGCGCTGAAACCGGTGACCACAAGCGCGTCAGGCGTACCCAGGTACGGCATTACCATCTGAAGAATTTCGTTCCAGTTGGTATAGCCCCTGTGATGCAGCATGTGTTTCTTGCCGTCAAGTCCGGTATAAGGGAAATCGCCGCTTCCGGCATGGAAGTCACCGGTGGCGTAGGGAATGACGATGTAAGTCCAGTCCTTAAACGGATTCTCCTCGACGGGGGCGCCGAAGGTTATCCCCGCAAGCACCTGCACCAATCCGGCGGTTTTCGTATCCAGCGTGTCGGAGTAGAATCCGTGCTCCTTATCCACCAGATTTCCGCGGGCAGCCGTGTACTCATTCACGCTCACTCCACCTCCATAAAACTGGATGAAGACTTTGTTTTCCGTGCCTTTACGGATTAGCCCTGTCGCCTGGCCGCCGGCAGCGGCCGTAGCGTTGGGAGGAGTAACGGTGTACCACTGTCCGACTTCGGGTGTTCCAGACAGTTCAGGCACCTTAAAGGCGTCCGGATCCATTTGGGCCGATGCAAGTCCCTGTGCTAGCAGAGCTCCGGCCAGGAAAGAAATAATGGATTTGAAATTCATATCTTTGATGTTATCAGTTTCGCGTTTCTGTCACTGGCAAAGGTATTATTAACGCGCACGGGCGACTAGTCAATCCGTTCCATTCTCTCTCCATTTTGTTCAAATCGCTGGAAATGGTTAACTTTACGAGCCAAACCACGTATATGCGAACGCGTTTCAGTATCATAATATCCGTTTGTCTGATGGCTGTTTCCTGCATGGGTAAGCCGGATGTCATCCTGAGCAAGGTCATTGTGTCGGACCAACTATCCAACCAACACGTAACCGCCATTGCAGAGGACGAACTGGGATTCATCTGGGTGGGCACGGAGCGTGGCCTCAACCGCTACGACTCCAGGCAGTATCATCAGTATTTCCGCGATGAAGCCGATTCGTTGAGCCTCCCTTCCAACGTTATTTCTTCCCTGTTCAAGGATTCTTCCGGAAGGCTTTGGGTGGGAACGGAATCCGGTCCCTGTTTCTACAGTCCTGAGACGGACGCCTTTATCCGTGTTCCGCTGGAGTCCGGAATCCGGGTGACCGCTCAAATCTGGGAAAATGCCGAGGGCGAAATCCTCTTCAATATGATAGAGCAGCTCTGCCGATATGATTCCTCCACCGGCTCTGCCAAAACCGTTATTGAGCATTTCGATCCGGCACGGGCCTTTGTAAATACCTGCCACCCTGAGCCGGACGGCAAATTCTGGAGCGTATCCAACGGGCACCTTCGCCATTATAACGGCAAAACCTTGGAACTGATGCAGGACGTTACTACCGGGGATAATTACACTTATTCCCAGCGGCTGCACGACGGCATCCTGGCACTCGTATCACCGCAAGGACTCAAATATTTTGACACCGGAAGCAATCAGTTTGTCCGGCTGCCCGATCCCATTGTGGTCCATCCCGCCTTCAAAGATGCACATGTCCTGCTTATCTATGAGATACAGGATCTTGCACCGTTGTTTTTCACCGACAAGGGATTATTCCTTTATGGCGGGGAAAACGGAAAGCTCACCCTGATTCATGAGCCCAATCCTGCCGCATTCCTGAATGTTCCCGCATCTGAAATAACCTGCACCTTCCGCGACAGCCGTTACGGTTTATGGGCAGGTACCCGGGATAAGGGCGTGCTGGACATCCAAAGATCCGGAAACAATCCCTTCAGCGCCAAATGGCGGTTGTCCCGCCAATTGGAAGGAGAATCCATCGTTTCACTGTCATCCGATGCAGAAGGAAACCTTTGGAGCGTGAGCTCTTCCGGAAGGTTCTACCTGAGTAACCCGGACAGCGGAATTCATCTGGAGCTAGAATCCCTTGGCATTCCTGGGCGGAGCACCCGGGATGCGCTGAGTGCCAGACTTCTGGTGGACAGCGAAGGCAGAATCTGGCTCATCCAGAATGAGATGCTATATCAGCTCTCCCGTAATGGGACGCAGCTTTCCGTCCAACGCAAGTACCCGGAAATCGCGCACCAGCTGAATGGAATGGCAGAAGATAGTCACGGTAATATCTGGTTATGCTCAAGCAATACTAATTATCTGTATAAACTGGAAAAAGGAGCAAGTGCGTTCCTCCCCTTCCAACTGCAAACTTTACCGGAACTGAGCTTCATCTCCTCTGTCCTTCCGCTTAGGGACGGTCGCCTGGCTTTGGGGCTTGCTTTCCGGAATCCAGTCCTATATGATCCCCAGTCCCAAGAACTGCTGACCATCCCGCTTTGGGAACAGTCCGCTCCCGCAGACGTAGTGATGGACTTTGCCGAGGACTTAAGCGGAAAGCTTTGGATAGGGACGCGTCATGATGGCCTTTACAGATATGACCCGGCAACGGAGCTCTGTAGCAGAATGCCCGGGCTTTCCTGCCAGGAGGTCGTTGCTGTAGCGACTGACGGAGAAGGCAACATCTGGGCATCTACGCTGGATGGACTGAACCGGTGGAACAAGAACAATGGTATCATTCACGGTTTTGGTATGGCCGACGGCATTGGTGGAAGAGAGTTCAATACCCAGGCCAAAGCCCGCCTCTCCGATGGCACCCTGGTGTTTGGTGGCGTACACGGCATTACCGCCTTCAACCCGGAAAGCAGAAATGAATTTGGCGTTTCACGCCTGGTATTCGAAGATTTGCTGGTTGACGGACAAATGGTTGCCCCCGGAAAATACATGGACAAAGTCCTTCCATATGATACGGGGATCAATCTGGATTGGAGGGATGATTATATAACCATCTCCTACACGGCCATGGATTTTGGCGGTAAACCGGTATCAAATTACCAATACCGCCTGTCTGGATTCCAAAAGGAATGGGTGGATAACGGGACACGAAGCGAAGTATCTTTCTCCAATCTGAAGCCCGGTCATTATACTCTGGAAGTGCGTACTGTTCCTACGGTCCAAGGTGACGATTTTTCATACGCGAGTCTTCCCATACACGTCTCTCCCGCTCCCTGGAATTCCTGGTGGGCCTGGATGCTGTATGCATTAGCGTTCCTTTCCTTGCTGTACTCTTTCTACGCCTATCGCGTACGGATGATTAAAGAACGGGAAGCCGCCAAGCGTGCCCAGTTGGAAAAAGAACAGGAGAAAAAGCTCAACGAAGTGAACATGAGCTTCTTCAACAACATTTCACACGAGTTCCGCACCCCGCTTACCCTCATCTCCGGTCCTGTGGTCCAGATGGAAAAAGGCACGGCCACGCCCCAGATGTTCTCTACCGTAAAATGGAACGTGGCCCGGATGATGCGTCTGGTAAACCAGCTCATGGACTTTGGCAAACTGGAGCAGGATGCCCTCAAGTTGCAGGTGTCGGAGCAGGATGTCATCGGCCTTCTGAAACAGACCATCGGAGCCTTTGTCTTCAATATGCAGGAGAAGGGAATCCATCTGAATTCCACCGGCCTGGAAGGCGAATTCCATTGTCCCGTCGATGCCGACAAACTGGACAAGATCATCTCCAATCTCCTGTCCAATGCCATGAAGTACACACCCGCCGGCGGCCACGTGAATATCGGCTTCGATGTGCTTGGTGCTCCGGGAGAAAAGAAGATGCTGGTCACCGTGGCCGATGACGGTCCAAAGATTCCCGAAGAGTCTCTCCAGCGTATTTTCGAACGCTACTATCAGGTGGAGAACCATCACAACTATGGAACGGGGATCGGCTTGTATTTCGCCAAGCGCCTGGCCGGTCTTCACCATGGCGATCTTACCTGCCGCAATCTGGAGAGTGATGGGCTGGTATTTACGCTTACACTTCCTGCCGAAGACGTTTACGAGGTGGCGGAAAAAGCAGAGATGCAGCAGCAGATACTTCCCATATTTGCCCTTTCCGAGACGGATAAGCCCATTGAAGAGGCCCAGGAGCACGACAAGACTGTATTCGTGGTGGATGACGATCCCGGCATCGTGAATTACCTGAAGATGTTGCTCTCGCCTTTGTACAATGTCAAATCGGCCTTGAGCGCCACGGCTGCATTGGAGATGGTGCGTTCCGAAATGCCGGATCTCATTGTCAGTGACGTTGCCATGCCCGGAATGGACGGATATCAGCTGTGCAAAACCATCAAGGAGGATTCCTCCCTTTGCCATATCCCTTTGATTCTGGTTACGGCAAAAACAACGGTGGCGCAGCAGGTAGAGGGTCTCCAGCAAGGGGCCGACGCCTATGTGACCAAGCCTTTCGATCCGGAGTATCTGACGGCCCTTATCGACAGTCAGTTAAAGAACCGGGAAAGATTGCACCGTATCTTCGGAAAGGCGACAACCATTGAAGAGGTGGAAGAAGAGGCACCCGCCCTGAATCCGCAGGATGCCGCCTTCATGAAAGAGTTTTACGAACTGATGGAAGCGGAACTGTCCAACGACGATATCAACGTAGACCAGTTTGCCGACAATCTTTTTGTCTCCCGCAGCAAGTTCTATTATAAAGTGAAGGCGCTGACGGGCGGCAGCCCCAACGCCTTCTTCAAAACCTATAAGCTCAACAGAGCCAAGGAATTACTGGATAGTGGAAATTATCTTGTTTCCGAGGTAGCTGATATGACCGGCTTCAGCACCCCTTCCGTCTTCGGCCGCAATTTCAAGGCCCAGTTCGGGATGACCCCGTCGGAGTATCTGGAGAAGGTCAATTAGTATCCAGCGTTTCTATGTAAGGGTTATCTTCCGTGCACGGGGCCCAGCCAGGCGTTCCTGTTTTGCAGAAACTTGTCCAGGCATCCAGCATCTTTTCGCTTAGGGCATGGTCGGCTTCCGTAAAAGGCCGCCAGGAGCGGTCCAGTGTGCCGAACATATACCAGAGTTCGGAGGAGTGGAAAGCACCGGATTCATCTCCGGGCAGTTCCCGGGAAAAATAGTAGGCATAGGAGCCTTTGCTGCTTCTTGCGCTACGTTCGACACAGAATCTGGGAATTCCCGCGCCACCAAGCACTTCACCATCGTCCGTTACCGAGCCAATCATATAAGGGATATCGGCCACGCTGTCATCATAAACAGCACTGTCAAAGTCTTCTGAAAGAGTCTTTCCGTCGACCTTGGGCCACAAAATCATGGCGTCCATAATGTCTGCTCCCTCCGTCATAATACTTGCCACCACGCTTGACAGGTGGGGAGATACCCTCTCAAAGATTTCCTCATAGCCGGCCACGCGCATCTCTTGGAGCGAAGTATACCCTGCTCCATCCATCAGAATCTTGCCGTACTTATCGGCCATCCAAGACTTGGGCAGCGGTTTCTTTGGTAAAAGGCCACCGGCACTCTGTATGATGGCCTTGGCCATCAGGGGTTTGGATTCCGGACATACGGCCAGGCAGCGTACGCTCATACCGCCGGCACTTTGCCCCATCACGGTGATATTGTCCGGGTCTCCGCCAAAACCTTCGATGTTTTCATGAATCCATTTCAGCGCGGCAATCTGGTCCTTCAGACCGTAGTTTCCGGAAAGCCCTCCCTGCTCCTTGGACAACTCCGGATGGGCAAGGAACCCCAGAATCCCCAAGCGATAATTGATGGTGACAAGGATGACTCCGCGCCGTGCCCACTCGGTACCATCCATCGTGATTTCGTGTCCATAGCCCCCGGAGAAGGCTCCTCCATGAATCCACATGGCAACGGGCAGTTTGGCCCTGGTGTCGCCCACACTGCCTTCCGGCGCCCAGACATTCAAATACAGGCAGTCCTCACTCATCTCGGGAAGACCTGTCGAATAGAACTCCTTGTAGTACATACTAGAAGAATCCGGCGACTTTTGCATGGCGATAGGGCCGAAACTGTCGGCCTTTCTTACCCCTTCCCAAGGAATGACCGGCTGAGGATCCTGCCAACGAAGTTCTCCGACTGGAGGTGCAGCGTAAGGGATTCCCTTGAATACCGCAACGCCTTCCGCTTCCGTTGCGCCTTGAATCCGTCCGCCTTCCACAGGAACTATCAGCTTCGACCGGGAACAGGAGCATAGCGAAAACAAGGCTAGGGCTACGAATAATAATGTTTTTTTCATTGCGATTATCTTTCGTCGATTCTCACGGCAAAGACTTCACCATTGCGGACGCACCGGTCCAGGAAAGCTTCGCGGATACGGGAAGCTTCTGCGGATGCAGGTGTGGCGTCTTTTGCCGAGTAAACTATGAAGACCTGCTGGTTTTCTTCCCGCTTGTCCCAGGCCGACAGGTCGGCCCCACTTTCGGCATAATAAAGCACCGGAACCGTTACTTTGGAGAGATTCTTCAGAGGCTCCGCCGATGAAATGACACCGGCAATGTTCTTGGCTCCTGCGGCAGCTGCAAGGGCCTGCTTGCCGCCGACCGCAATGCGGGAAGCATCGGCATTCCACTTGGCCGCATTCTTTGCCATATAGGTAGCGACTGCCTTAAGTCCAGAAGCAGAAGTATTTACCAGCACGGTAATGTAACCCTTTTTCACCAGTTCGTCCAGGAAAGGTTCCTTCGCGCCATTGTGAATATAAACCGCCTGGGACCCTTGGAAGGAAGAATCGCGGCTGATGGTATAGCCTTTGACAACCTTTGTTACAATAGCGCCCGTACCCACTTGAGGAAGAGTATATGCTTGAGATTTGCGCGCTGGCTCGGCCATATGCTGCCCCTCCTGCAGATCTTCGTTATTCAGATTGTTCAAATCCGGAGTATTCTCCTGCGCGGCGAGCATTCCCAGCACAACCATGAAGTTGCGGGGCGTATCGTAGTCTTTCTCATAATAGTCTATCTGCACTTTTTCTCCTTTAAGCACCACGCGGTCGATGAAGTCCAGCATATGCTCGGTCTGGTCCACTGTATAGCCTCCATAAGGGAAATCGAAAATGGGGGCGGCGGCCATCATATGGTCGGCTTCTTCTACAAAGAAAGTCTCAACGCATGCGCCACGTTTGCGAAGGAGTTCAGCCACTGTTTTGGGGCTGAAGGCCTTGAAGTCGCTCGCCGGGATTGGTGTATCCCAGAACGGAACCACCCAGTCAGCCGTGCCGTGCATGAACATATGCGGGCAGGGCATACTCTTCCACTCGGGGTCTTCCAGGCCGGTTTTCCACACGGATCCGGCCGCGGGAATTACGCCTGCATAGTTGAATCCCTTCGGCAAGCGCGCTGTCGCAAGGGATGCTTCGTTACAGAGCCAATACTCTGCCATAACAGAATTGGTAGCACCGGCACTGCCGCCCTGCAGGATGATTTTATCCTCCCGGACTCCCAGTTCATCCTGGTGGTCCAGCAGATAGCGCGTAGCATCGTAGAGATCTGCAACCGAAGTCATAATGGCGTTAGAGTACTGCGGGCCAAAGAGGGTGGAGTCCGGAAGGTTCTTCTGTCCCTTCAGGGTGAGTGTATAGTCGATTGCGGCCACATTGATGCCGTGACGGACATATCGGGGTGCCACTTCACGGTAGATAAGCCTGTCGCCACCGGCCCAGCCGCCACCAAAAGAAAAGATGATGGTGGGGCGCTTCTGGGTGTCGCCAGCAGCACGGAAATAATCCATCTGCAACTTTTCCCCATTGCTGTTTTCCTTGAATTCCAAGGTGGTCATGCGGACATCGGAAGGGATGCCTGAAGCCTGCTGAACCATAGATTCATACAAAGTTTCCTGAAAATCGTTGACCGGTTCACGCGGGCCGTCGGAATGGGCTATGAAATAGGCGGCGGCGATTCCGTTTGCCGGATCGGCCCAGGAGTCCGTTCCGTATGCTCCATTCCAGTTGAAGGCGCCCTTTCCTACGCCGTGGCACTTAGATTCGTCTTCCGCAACACGGACAGTGATACCGAAGCCATATCCATCGGTAATGACAGGCATGAACTTGGCGTAAAGGTCTCCCACCAGGTTGGAGCCCATCAACTTGACGCTCTCTTCCGAGAGGATGCGCTTCCCATTGAGAAATCCGCCGTTCAAGAGGGCAACCTCCAGGAGCGTATAATCCTTCGCCGTGGAAAGAAGACCGCCGGAAGCACTGAAATAGCTTGTCTGCGCTTCTCCGTAATCACCGAACATTTTTGGCTGTTTGACCCAATTACCATTCTCATACTTGACAAGAGGAACCACTCTCTCCCGCTCACTTTCAGGAACCGTAAACCAGGTTTCCGTCATGCCGAGAGGCTCAAAAATATGCTTTTGGACATACTGCTGATAGGGCTCTCCTGAAACGATTTCGATAATTCTTGCCGCTACGTCAATCCCGTGAAGCGGCGAATAGCTCCACTGGGTACCGGGCTGGAAATCCAGGGTAGCCTGTGCAAAACGGGGAACGGCATCTTGGAGCCGATCGCCTTCCTCAGAAGGGATCTGGTTGCGGAGAAAGCCAAGATTCGTTGCCGTCATCAGGCCGGCCGTATGGGTGAGCAGATGCTTGACGGTGATCGGCTTATCGGCGGGAATAATCTCGCCCTCCTTGACATATACCTTCATGTCGGCCAGCTCGGGAATGTATTTGCTCACAGGGTCTTCCAGACCCATTTTCCCTTGCTCCACAAGTTGCAGCGCAGCAATACCAGCCATGATTTTTGAAGAAGACATCAAAGTGAAAATGGCGTCTTTCTCCATTATCTTTCCGGTCGTGGGGTCGCTTTCTCCCTGCGCCTCGTACCAGACGAGATTGCCGTCCTTGACGATGGCTGTGACAGCGCCCGCAATGGTGTGGGCGTCAATCTGGCTTTGGACATTGGCGCGAAGCGCATCCAGATCGGCCTGTGTCATTCCTGCCTCTGCCGGCGGAACAAGTTTCCATTCGAACTGGCCGAGGTTCTGCGCTTGAGCCGCCAGACAAGTTGCTGCAAGAGCCAAAAATATCAGTGTTTTTTTCATATTTGTGTTTTAGTTAATGATTATTCGCTTAAGGTTGTTAAGGCTGCGGACGGCAACGTCCAGCGGATTGGTGTCATACCACTCGTTTTCGACAACGAGGTCTTCGACTCCACCCTCAGGCATCTCCCGGAGAATGGTTTCAAAGGCCATGATGCCGCTTTCTCCAACGGCAGCCTTATCTTTCAAGTGAAGGGAACGGAAGCGGCCAGGGAAGCGGCGGAAGTAATCCACCGGGCTCTTGTGGGCATAGACGGCCCACCAGGTATCCATCTGGAAGAAAACGATTTCGGAGAGTGTGTGCTGGAGATAATAGTCATAGATGACTTGTCCTTCCACTTCCTTGAATTCCGTGTCGTGGTTGTGGTAGCCGAGGGCTAGGCCCGCTTCGCGGCATTTTTCTCCGGCGGCATTCATATAGTCGCAGGCAAGCTGTAGCTCTTCCAGGTTGGTTGGTTCCAGCAGGCCGGCCAGAACCACTTTCTTAACGCCGATGCTTTTAAGGACAGGTATGGCCTTGTCCCAGCGCTCAAGTGCCGGGGCCATATCGCGGGCCTTGATTTCGTCCGGGAGCATCACAATTGCGCACTGAAGGCTGGGGCAGCCGAGCCCCGCGGCCTCCAGATCGGCCTTGAATTTCTCCGGAGTCTGTCCCATGACCTTATCACTCCAGAAACCATAGGGCTCCACAAAGTCATAGCCCATATCGGCAATGGCCTTGAGGATGGCGGGGTCACCTTTTTCGGTATAGTCCCCGAGAAGGTCCCGCACCGAATATAGCTGGAGACCGATTCTAGCCTTCGGCTCGAAATAGTGGGCATATTCTGCCGGAATGGCGTCTATGGGGCGAATCATCACATCTTTGTAATACACTTCAGCCGCCTCGCTCTGGAGCTGAAGCTTGCCCTTGGTCAGCGGAATGTCCACCATCCGGTTAAGCCGACGGGTGGAGTTCTGAAGAACCATTTTCACGTGGCCGTTTACAATATGGATGGCTTTGTCTTCAAAACAGATGAGTTCCAGCTGAGTCCACTGCCCGTGAGGGGAGCCGTAATTGTCCCCGACGGCGCTGCAAAGATTGTAAGTGGTGAGGGGCCCGACCCGGTTCAGCACTCCCTCCGGATTGTACTTCTTCAGGGAAAATAGGCCCTGACGCTTCACTACGTCGGAACGGATGTCCATATAGGTGTCGGGGACACTGAAATAGTCTCCGTAGCTCCCTTCGTCCGTGCCTCCTTCCAGAATTTCATATTCATGACTTGATGCCCAGGTATGGAAGGTATCGAAGCCGCATTCGCCCGTGGAGTGGTAAAGAAGCCCGGTATTCCGGGCGTTGTCAATGCGCGGCTCATACTTTTTCTCACCGAATTTGACTTTCAGTTTGAGGTGGTAGTTCCCGAATTCTTCCCTGGTGATGATACAGCCGTATATTGGGCCGTCGATATGGAGGATGGGATTTTCGCCGTCCATTTCCACGGTAAAGGCATTGCCCTCGTTCACATCGTAGCCAATCTGCTGCACCGGATGTCCTTCGGCCTCAGCCTTTTCACGCGCCGCCTTGGCGGCATCGTCAAAAGTATAGCTCTGGTAGATCCTCCACTGCGAGAGGTCCTTGTCCAAAAGGTCTCTCCACTGGGCATTGGCGCTCAGCGGAAGCAGGATTCCAAGCAATAGGCAGATTATCTTGTTCATCTTTTGGGATTACTGCAATTTCAACACATTGTTTACTGCCCAAGACAGTGCCTTGGCCTGTTTGTATTTTGCCGTGCAGCGGATGTCTTCTACGGAAGCACCGAACAGAATCTGATAGCTTCCGGCCGCGGTTTCCCAGCGGCTTTGGGCTTCGTTGAAGGAGGCCAGGTCGTAGGCGGAGACGCTGAAAGAGAGCGTCTGGCTTTCGCCGGGCAGGAGTTCTCTCGTCTTGGCAAAGGCCTTGAGCTCACGGACGGGTTTGTCCATTCCTCCCGCAGGAGCAGAGACGTAAAGCTGTACGGCTTCTTTTCCGGCTACGGAGCCGGTATTGGTCACCATAATGCTGGCAGTGAAACCATCCTTTCCGGCCTTGACAACAGGCTTGGAGTAAGCAAAGGTGGTATAGCTGAGGCCGAAGCCGAAGGGGAAGGAAACTTCTTTGCCTATGGTCGTATAGTGCCGATAGCCCACATAGATGCCTTCATCGTACGAGGTCCAGCCCACGTTCTTTTCATCGGACTGCACTCCGTTCAGGATTTCCATCACCCCAAGCTTGCCGTCCTTATTGTACTCGTAAGGGAAACTTAGAGCGGAGGGCACATCGAAATAGCTCACCGGGAAGCTCATCGGCAGCTTGCCGGACGGGTTGATTTTACCGCAGAGTATATCGGCAACGGCGCGGGATCCTTCCTGACCGGGGCTCCAGGGAAGGACAATGGCATCGGCATAACTCTTCCACGAAGCGGTTTCAATGACCCCTCCAACGTTGAGAACAACCACGACCTTCTTTCCTTCCGCATGGAAGGCATCGGCTACGCTGCGGAGCAATTTGCGTTCAGTCTCCGTCAGCTCAAAGTCGTCCGCGAGCGTACGGTCCAGCACTTCACCGGCATTTCGGCCGATGACCACCACAGCCACATCATTGGACTTTGCCTTGGCGGGGAAACAGGTTTCGGGAAGAACGGGCTCCGGAATCTTGCTGCCCTTGAAGCGCAGAACAGCCAGTCCCATAGGATTTCCGGCAAAAGCCAGCGCCCAGGTGGCTTCCTGGTGCTGTTTATACTCGTTATAGTAGTTTTTCAGATCTTCATCTACAAGGAAACCGTCCTCTTCCAGCGCCTGGTCCATCGGCACCACATATGCTTTGTTCACATTGCCGGAACCGGTTCCGCCAGCCACGAAATCCACGGAAGACATGCCGAACAGGGCTACTTTTGTACCTTCGGCAAGCGGCAGGGCCTGTTCGTTCCTAAGCATCACGATGGACTCACCGGCCACCCGGCGGGCAATTGCTGCGTTGGCTTTGAGGTCCGGATTGTCGGAATACTTGTATCCATGGAAGGTGTTGGTTTTCACCACAAGTTCCAGAACGCGACGGGCATTGCGGTCTATTTCTTCCATGGAAATGCGGCCATCCTTTACGGCAGCGAGGATTCGGTTCATCTCTTCCTCTTCACCCGGCTCCATCAGGTCTGTCCCTGCCTTCACGGCTTCCACGGTACCGTCCTTCATCCCCCAGTCGGTCATCACTAGCCCCTTGAAGCCCCACTCGTCGCGGAGAACGGTGGTCAGGAGCTCATAGTTCTGCTGCGTGTAAGGACCGTTGAGGCGGTTATAGGAAGCCATCACCGTCCAAGGCTGTGCTTCCTTGACAGTTATCTCAAAGTTCCTCAGGTATATCTCCCTCAGGGCACGCTGGCTCACGCGGGATTCGCCTTGGAATCGGTTCGATTCCTGATTGTTGGCTGCAAAATGCTTCACGGAAGTGCCAACATTCTCATCCTGAAGGCCTTTCACGTATGCCGCTCCCATTTTACCGGACAATACGGGATCCTCGGAGAAATACTCGAAGTTCCTGCCGCAGAGAGGGTTGCGGTGAATGTTCATTCCCGGAGAAAGCATTACGTCGATGCCGTATTCCCGAGCCTCCCTGCCTATCGCTGCAGTCGCCTCACGTACCAGATCCGTGTCCCAGGAACTCGCGAGGAGCGTTCCCACCGGGAATCCCGTGGCGTAGAAAGTCTTGTCCGTTCCTTCGCGGGTGGCGTCGATATGAACCCCTGCAGGACCGTCTGAAAGAATAACCGCCGGAATGCCCAGCCTTTCAATCGGCTTGGTACAGCCAGCTGCACCCGGAACGCTGGCCGATGTCCCCGTGGGCACACCGTCCTTGTAGGTTTTCACGGCGCCGCCGACAAGCAGCTGTACTTTCTCCTCCAGAGTCATCGCCTTGAGGACTTCATCGATGCTATCCGGACGCAGAACAGGTTGGGCTGACAGTGACAGGACTGTCGCCATAAGAATTGAGGATATCAATAATCTCTTCATAAGGGCATATACCGGTTAAGATAAACCTTCAGGGAGTCGAAGAACTCCTGCTGTTTTTTGGGCTGCCAGCCCATATTGTGACCGCTGCGGTCAAACTGGATAAAAGTATAGGGAACTTGATGTTTATCCAGTGCTTCCAGAAGGTGCTCGGCCTGCTTATAGATGACGATATGATCGTCGCAGCCGTGGGAGAAAAGAATGGGTACCGTGTTCTCATTTATCTGCAAGGCAGGAGATACTGGTTTGATTTTCTCCATCCACTCGCCGGAATCCAAGTCTTCTTCCTTGACGTCCAGTCCCAGGAAAACATTGAAAAACTTGAGGGCCGATCTCCTATCTTCCTGTGTCTCAAAACCCTTACACTGGCCGAATTCCCGAGGGTCGGTGAGCGTGGGACCCGCCGCCTGGAAGGTAAATGCAACGGGAACAGGCGCATCAGGTGCATCACGGAAAGCATAAACCATAGAAAGGGTGGAACCGGCAGAGCCGCCGCCCGTTGCCACTTTATCAATATGATAACCCAGCTCTTCGGCCTTTTCCACGGCAGCATTCATCCCTTCCTTTATCTCCAGCGTCATATTGAGGATACTCGTGGATGGGTTTCCGTCCACGTTCAGGGTGTAATTGATGCCTGCTCCCACATAGCCTCTGGATGCGAGCCATTTGAGAATCCCGGCATCGCCTTCTTTGTCTCCTCCGTGAAAACCTCCGCCATGGAAATAACCCACAAGGCCGTAATGGCTCCGGGACTTGTCAGCAGGAAGGTACAAGTCAAACTTATTGCCCGGCTTCTCACCGTAGGAGAAATCTGTCATGATGGTCCCGACGGAATCATTCCATTTGACACGGGAACTTTCATCAGCACCCCTGGCTTTGTAAATCATCGGCCCGAAGAGGACGGCCGATCCTATAAACACTGCTATATAGAGCAGTACCCAAAGTGTCTTTTTCATACCCTAGAACCACTTGCCTCCTACAATGAGATTAATTACCGATGCTTGCACGACGAACCCTACAAGGGCTCCGGCGACAATCAGTATGGCTATCGTTATGAGCCGTTTTTTTGTTTCTTTTTTCATACTCAATTACTTTTGAGGTGCAAGGACATTGTTAACGCTCCAGGACAGGGCCTTAGCCTGCTTGTAGGAAGCCGTGCAGCGGATATCCTCCACGGAAGCGCCGAATAGGACCTTGTAACTGCCTGCCGCGGTCTCCCACTGGCTCAAGGCTTCATTGAAGGATGCCAAATCATAGGCCGACATGGTCATGGTCAGCGTCTGGCTCTCCCCGGGCTTCAGTTCCTTTGTTTTGGCAAAAGCCTTGAGTTCACGGGCGGGCTTGTCCAGGGAGCCGGCAGGTGCGGAAACATAGAGCTGTACGGCTTCTTTACCTGCCATGGAGCCGGTGTTGGTGACGGTGATGCTGGCCGTAAATCCGTCTTTCACGGCTTTCACTACGGGTTTGGAATAGACAAAAGTGGTATAGCTGAGGCCAAAGCCGAATGGATAGGAGACCTCAATTCCCTTGGTGTCGTAGTGGCGGTAGCCCACCCAGATATCCTCTTCGTATTCCGTGAAGTCCACATTTCTCTTCGCCTTCTCTGTTCCACCGAAAAGGGCTGCCAGTGCGTTTGCAGAATCGTCATTCTTCTTCGAGTCGTCATAATCATAGGGGAAATTGCGGGCCGACGGAACGTCGAAGTAGTCCAGCGGGAAGGTCATCGGCAGTTTGCCGGAAGGATTCACTTTACCGGTGAGCACATCGGCAACGGCTCTTGCGCCTTCCTGTCCGGGGCTCCAGGGGAGGACGATAGCATCGGCCATATCCTTCCAGGATGCCGTCTCAATGACACCGCCGATGTTCAGGACCACAATCACTTTCTTCCCTTCCTGGTGGAAGGCGGTGCTCACGTTCTGCAGGAGTTCCATCTCCACCGCCGTAAGCTTGAAATCATCCTTCAACTTGCGGTCAAAGCCTTCGCCGGCATTGCGTCCAAGGACAACGATGGCCGCATCGGTATTCTTGGCGTTGCCGCCGAAAGTGCCTTCAGGAAGTGCCGTCTCAGGGAGTTTGCTGCCTCCGAAAAAGGCAAGAAGAAGGTCCATGAGGGAATTGCCGGTGGAGGACAGTTTCCCCTTTGCCCGCTCATAGTCACGATGCAGGGCATAGAAGTTCTTCAGATTCTCCTCCAGCGTAAAACCGGCTTCTTCCAGCGCCTGGGGCATCTCAACAACATAAGCCTTGTTCACCGAGCCGCTGCCGGTACCGCCGGCCACGAAATCGACGGAAGAAACGCCGTAAAGGGCGATTTTCTCATTCCCCTTGAGCGGAAGGGTGTGGCCCTCGTTGCGGAGCAGGACAATGGATTCGGCGGCAGCCCTGCGGGCAACTTCTGCGTGGGCCTTGAGGTCAGGGCTGTTTGAGAACTTGTATCCTTTGAATCGGGGTGTCCTAACAATGTATTCCAGCACACGGCGCACATTGCGGTCGAGCTCTTCCTGGCTGATCCGGCCATCTTTTACCCCGGTCATAATCTTGTCTATCTCCTCCGGGCTGCCTCCTTCCATCAGGTCGTTGCCAGCCTTGACGGCCGCTACGGTATTGTCTTTGTTCCCCCAGTCCGTCATTACAATGCCATCAAATCCCCATTCTTCGCGGAGGATGGTGGTAAGAAGATCGTAACTCTGTTGGCTGTAGGTGCCGTTCACCTTGTTGTAGGAACTCATTACCGTCCAAGGATGCGCCTCCTTTACGGCAATCTCATAGTTCTTGAGGTAGATTTCACGAAGTGCTCTCTGGCTCACGCGAGCATCATTCTCATTGCGGTTGGTTTCCTGATTGTTCCCGGCATAATGCTTCATGGACACGCCAACTCCCTGGCTTTGGATGCCATTGATGTAGGCGGCGCCCATCTTTCCGGAAAGCAGCGGATCCTCCGAAAAATATTCGAAGTTCCGGCCGCAAAGCGGGTTTCTATGAATGTTCATGCCAGGAGCAAGAAGGACATCAACCCCATACTCCAACACCTCGTTGCCCATAGCTGAAGTCACATCTTTCACAAGATCCGTATCCCAGGAGCTGGCCAGAAGGGTTCCCACGGGGAAGGCCGTCGCATAATAGGTCTTGCTGTCTCCGTCTCGGGTTGGGCTGATGCGCACGCCTGCAGGGCCGTCGGCAAGGACGGTTCCGGGAATGCCCAGCCGCTCCACCGGGCGGGTATTTCCGGCAGCACCGGGAACTTCGGCGGCGACGCCGGTAGGGATACCGCCAATCATGATGGGCTGGGCGCCGCCCACCAGAAGCTGCACCTTTTCCTCTACGGTGAGGGCTTTCAGGATTTCGTCAATGTTGTCTTCCCTAAGGCGGGGCTGGGCAAATGCCACAGTGCAAGCGGCGAGGGCCGCAAGAGCTACAAGTACGTTTTTCATATTAATATCTTAATTGTTTTACTATCAAGCATTTCTCCATTTATTATCACTTTAATGACTCCTTGTTGGGTGCCCCTTATGATGGCCTGCGCTTTCCCGTAATGGCTGGGATAGCGGCCATCTCGGAAATAGTAGCCGTCCGGTGTGGGACAGGCGCTTCCAAAGCCTAGGAGTTCACCGCCTTCCACCGTGCAGGTAAGCACCTCATCGGCCATGGATTCCGTTACTCCGTTCTCTCCAACAATATCGACATTCACATAAATGAGTTCGCCTGGAATATACTGCTGTTTTTCGGTTTGCAGTTTCAATTGCAAGGCGCCGCGGGCCGATTCCATGCGCGCATAGGTGCGTTCGTCATCATCATATATAGCATACGCTTCCAGCGTGCCGGGCTCGTACGACAGTTCAAAAATAGCCATATTGCCTTCGCTCTCCTTTACACCTAAAGAACGGCCATTGACAAATAGCTCCGCCTTTGGTGCATTGGTGATGACTTCCACCGTCGCTTTGATGCCTTCGCAGCCCTTCCAGCTCCAGCTGGGGATGGAATTGGTGAGTCGCCAGGAAGAACGGAAAGGAACATCCTCCCGCACCGGACGGACGCATATATAAGGTTCCATCGGCTCATCCGAGAAAACGGTTTTGGCCAGGAAGGCCTCCCCTTCGGGATTGCCAAGGATGTCAAAGGCGCCGAAGTTCCCCAGAAGCCATGGGTAAGGCTGAGCAAAACGGGACGATACGCCATAGCGCCAGGCGCCGGCGCCGGTTTCGCCGATGTAGTCCCAGCCGGTCCAGCAGAAGTCGCCGATTACGTTCGGGAGGCTTTTTTCCAGGTTCCAGTTGCGATGCAAGTTGGTAATCATGGTTTCGCTTCCCACTATCAAACGGTCCGGATGCATTTCCTTGTCCAGTGCGTAGCGGGGTTCTCCGTAGTTATACCCCGCAATGTCCAGCATATCCAGGAAGGGACTCACGAAGCCATCCACCTCGGCGCTCTTAAGCGCCTCGTTCCCGGAGGCATTGTTCTGGGCATTGGCCTCGTTGAAATCCAAGCTGGAAACACCGGGATCCATCGGCCGCATCAGCATTTGGATAAGACGGTCCATGGTGGCGGCCGATTGCTCCGGCTTATCCTGGTTGCGGTAGGCATCGGACAGGATGCTGAGGTTGATACCGCAGGTGACGGGCCTTGTACTGTCCAATTCGTGTATTCTGTCAATCATCTGAGAGGCAACCTGCATTCCTCCAGGAAGGGCCGGCTCTGTGAGTTCATTGCCGATGGAATACATGATAACGGACGGATGGTTCCAGTCTTTTCGGACCATCGCCTCCAGGTCTTCCTGATAATGATTGGGGAAATCCAAGTGGTAATCATATTTCATTTTACTGGCGAACCAGCCGTCGTACAGTTCATCCATTACATACATTCCCAGCCGGTCACAGGCACGGAGCATCTCCTCAGAGAGAGGATTATGGGCCGAGCGGATGGCGTTGAAGCCCATTTCTTTCAGTTTTGAGATGCGTCTGAAAGCGGCATCCTCATATTCTGCCGCACCCAGGATACCGTTGTCGTGATGCAGTCCGCATCCTGCCAGAAGCACGTTTTCTCCGTTAACGCGGAAGCCTTCACGGTCCCATTCAAGGGTTCGGATACCGAATTCCTGCCGGGCCGTGTCTTTTACTTTCCCTCCACTCAGGAGTTCCACTTTTGCAGTATAGAGGTGTGGATGCCCGGCGCTCCAAAGCATGGCATCCGGAATATCCATCTCCACATTGCCACCTTCGGCCTTGGTGATCAAGCGTTCCCCATCATAGATGCTGACGCGGACAGTTTCACCGTTGTGGGCTGTTTTCACCGAGATTCTTGCAGGAACAACAGACAGCGTCTCAATCCTGACATCCTTAATATGAATCTTATCCTGCACAGTCAGATGGACGGGCCGATAGATTCCGGCTCCGCTGTACCAGCGGATGTTCGGGGCCTCGGAATTGTCCACATTCACCCGGATGACATTATCTCCCCTGACAAGCAGTCCGTCCAGGCATACGTCGAAGGGCGTGAAGCCATATGCATGCTTCCCGGCCTCAACCCCGTTCACGGAAACCGTAGTATTGCGGTATACACCGCCAAAGTGAAGGACAACATGCTTGTCCAACCAGGCCGCAGGTACCTGCAAATGCTTTTCGTAGTGATAGACACCGGTCTCGAAATAGGCACTGCCAAAGCCGCTTGGCGCATCGGCACGGCGAATCTCCGTCTGCATGGCGTCGTGGGGGAGAGTAACCGTCACGGGAGTCGGTGCGGCATCGGACCAGAAGTTCCATCCGGCCGCATAATCCTCCTTGGGTGTACAGGCGGCAAGCATCAGAAAAGCAAATATGGCAAGTCTTGTTTTCATTGGCTATCGTTTTCTGTGGCAAAGATACTTGCCTTCACGCGTATGCACTCCCCGCGTCGTACAATTATGTATTCAATTCGTCCAAACCGGCGTTTTGGATGAATCGGCGAAGAAAATGGACAGATTGAATCGCACACGCGGGAAATAATCCCCATCTTTGCAAAAGAAAAACAAAAACCATGAAACGAATCCTTCTCAGTCTCGCCCTTGTCTCCACACTGCTATCCGCTTGTGGCGGCGGCTCGAATGCCCAGAACGCCAATGCGCAAAAAGGCGCCGATATGGCCAAACTCCTGGCGATGCAGGCCCAGCTCACCGACTCCCTTCCTCCGCTGGTGGACATTGAGCAGCGACGCGTAGAAATCCCCTTCATCACCAAAGGCGACACGGTGTCCGTGCGTCCGGTGCATATGTTTATCCCGCAGAAGGCTAAAAAGCCCATGCCTGTTGTATACATTCCCCACTACGAGATGAAGGACGACGCCCTGGAACTCCGCCAATATCTTGCCGAAGGATGGGCGGTGGTTTCTCCCACGGACTTTGACAACGCCTACAACGGCCAGCTTACCGATGACGATCTGGTGTTCAACAACGCTGCCCTGTACACCGTCCGCCACACTCCGGATTTTGACCCGCTGCGTATCCTGATGGTTGGTGGCAGCGCCGGCGGCTATATGTCCATGATGCTCGCCGGCCTGCAGATGGGTATCTGTGCCAGCGTGGCCAACGCCCCTATCGAGAATGTGTATTTCAATTTTTATCAGCACTTTAACGCAGCCGATAAAGTGAACGGAGGCTCTATTATGAAGGTTATGCTGAAACACGCCGGAAAACTGACGAAAGGAACCGACGAGGAGAAGATGCAGGCTTTGATGGAAGCCATAATGGAAATTCCCCTTCCTTTTGCGGGATTGGTTTCCGGATCTTTCAAACCCATCCAGGACAACTTCCCGGACAAGGAAGACTACGCTCGTTGGGCGGCCCTTTCTCCCATCGGCCTTACCGACTGTTATTCCAATCCGTTCATCATCTATCACTGCACGTCAGACCTCCTGGTCCCCATCGACCAGACTACCCGGAAGTATACTTACGAGAAAAATAGCGACAGTATGCCAAAGAAATTCTCCACCCGGCTGGATGCTTCCAACCCCGGCACCCTGGGGAAGGCACTGGATGAGCTCCTGGATCCTTCGCTTACCCGCGTCGAGAGTTTCAAACCCGTTCCTGTGGGAGAAACAACCCTGGTATCATACGATGCCGCTAGACCTTTCAATATCAACGTGTCGGACGACGGCCCCGTCGAAAGTTACAGCAGCCACAACAACGGCAATCCTCAGGGGACGGTGGATATGATTCCGTATCTGAAGGATATGGTCACGCGTTCACTGGCTTCGACGGAACTGCTTCGCCCTGGAAAGGTGCGCCTTCTTCTTGAGCGTTATGCTGGCCGCAGCGTCCAACTCCCTGCCCACGAGGGTATAGACGATGCTGCTTATGGATCGCTGAAGGTCTATCAGGACGAGGTGGTGGAAGAACTGGGCAGATATGCCGGGAATCATTCAGTAAAAGAAATCGACGAGATGGTCGCTTCATTCAATGATGCGTCTCTGTCTGAAACGTGGAAAGAAATCAAAGAAAGGATATAAGCATGAAAACTTGGAAAAAAGTTGTACTTGGTATTGTTGCCACGCCATTCGTATTGGCCGCCCTTCTTGGGGTTGTGTATGTGTACCAGGACTCCATCAAAAAGGATGTCAAAGAAGGGTACAACCAGAAGATTGAAACCGGCGGAGACCTGGAATCCAAGTATCTTCTTGGAGGAGACTTGAAAGTCAAGAGATGCACCTTCAAAGAAGAGAAGCCCATCAGCAAAGTGTCTGTCTTTTATCCGGAAGAGATGGAGACTTCCGGCAAAAAGTATCCTATGATTCTGGTCATGAACGGAACCGGCGGCAAGGTCACCAAATACGAGCCGGTGTTCCGGATGTATGCCTCCTGGGGATTCATTGTGGTGGGAACACAGGACAAAGGGACGGGGACCGGAAAGACCACCGTCAAGGTGCTGAACAACATGCTGGACATGAACCGGGATTCCGGCAGCGTATTCTATAACAGGATTGACACGGAGAATATCGGCCTTACGGGTTTCTCTCAAGGTGGAGCCGGCGTATTCAATGTGCTCACCAAATACGAAGAGGGTAAGATGATCAAGGCCGCCGCACCACTTTCTCCGGTGAGCGAGTATATGACCTCCCTGGTCACGGATTACACCTACGATTCCTCGCTGGTCGAGTGCCCCATCATGATTCTCTGCGGCACGGAAGGCGAGTTCGAAACAGAGACTGTAATTCCATTGGAAGAACTTGTGAAACAGTATGACAAGATTTCCTCGCCGAAGGTAATGGCCCGTCGCACTGGAATGGACCACGGCATGATGATGTCATATGCCGGAGGTTATGTGATGGCGTGGTTCCGGTGGCAGCTTCAGGGAGACGAAGTCGCGGCTATGGCGTTCATGGGAGAATCCCCGGAGCTTTTAAGGAATTCTGCGTATCAGGATCAGAGAATAGCATTATAACAAGAAAGGTATGAAACTTAAAACGAAACGGGCTCTTGTCATTTCAATGATTGTCGTCGTTGCATTCGTGCTTGGGCGGCTCGCGGTAAGGGCCGTTATGAATGCCCTTCTGGGCGGAACTTTATTCGGAGGGAATATACTATGAGTAAAAGGCAGAGAATCATTCCCGTATGGCTTGGAATCCTTGTGTTTCTCGCCGCTTTTGTAGTGGGCATCGTTTCCAAATTCGCCATCCAGCCGTCCTGGGCGAAGGATTACGCCGTAGAATGGAGCGATGAGATCGGCACGCTGAAGACGGACCTCCCCTATGGAGAAGGCGATGAGCAGAAGTTCGATCTATACTTGCCGAAGGACAACTCCAGACCCGCATATGGACTGGCTGTTTACCTGCATGCCGGCGGCTTCACTACCGGCGATAAAAGTGGCGATGTAAAGATGCTTGCCTGGCTCTGCAAGAAGGGCTACGTGGCCGCCGGAATCAATTACACCCTGGCAAAGGAGCTGAACGGAGCATCCAACGGTGCAAGCGTCTATTCCCAGTCCAACGAAATCAAGGCGGCTATCCCGGAAGTAATCAAGGCGGCCGAGGCGGCGGGTTACCCCATCGACAAGATGACCATTGCCGGCGGATCTGCGGGGCATGCCCTGGCCATGATTTACGCCTATCGCGATGCCAAAGAAGCTCCTGTCCCCGTAGTGTTTACTTTCGGCGCCGTGGGTCCGTCCTGCTTTTACAAAGAGGACTGGGGCTGCTATGGGATGACGGGCGAGAGCGAAGAGAGTTATCTCGCCGCCGTGGGCATTTTCAGCGCTATGCGCGGAGAAATGCTCTCTGTCGACAGTATCAAGGACGGTTCTTATTTGGAAACAATGAAACCCATCTCGGCCATGGAATGGATTACGCCGGATGCTCCGCCGACCGTGGTTGCATATGGCACGCATGACCGGGTACAGGCCTTTCCGGCATCCCTTCGCCTGAAATCGGCTTTAGAGGCTAACGGCGTGGATTTCAAATACTTTGAAATGCCTCACTCCGGCCATGGACTGCAGAACGACAGCGCCATCCAAAGACAATGGATGGAAGCCGTGGAGGAGTATCTGGACAAGTATATGCCGTTATAGGAAAAGATTGCGGTAGAGAGCGACTAAGTCCAGGAACGCTTTCTGACAATCGATATCATAGGCCAATGCATGGCCGGAATTAGGGAAGGGGACGTAATCATAATGCGTCCCTGTTTCTTTCAGTTTACTCATTATTAAATCTTTATGCCCCCTGGGAACCACCCCGTCCGTAAGGCCGTAGCCCAGCAGCGTGGGCGGAGCACCGGCCTTCAGTTGGTCAACGGGAGAAATCTTTTCCCATACTGGCCTGGCGCTTCCGTCGGCAATCATCCTGGGCGTCACATCCTGGCCGGACATCTTGGAGAGCCAGGCTGCAGCGCCCTTGTCGGAGCCGTCCACACCTGTGGTGAAGTTCACGTACCAGTGTACGCCTTCCTCCCATGTGGAAGGGTCGAAACTCACCGGGGCCGACTCCGTGATGACAAAACGAACCGGAAGTTCTGGCTCTTCCCGGTAGCTGTACAGCAGCGCAAGGCAGGCTCCGGCAGAATAGCCGTTCACCACCATCTGAGTAAGAGAAACGCCGTTTTCGGCAGAGACCGCGATGACCTTCCGGATGCACTGGTGAATCTCATCAATCATTTGGTCGATGGAAGGCGTCGCTTTGCCGGTCTGCAGGGAATAATCCAGCGTCGCTGCCGTATAACCGCTTGCCGCAAAAAACCGGCTCCAAGCCTCTCCGTCGGCCTTTGAACCGCTGGTCCAGCCTCCGCCGTGGATGAAGAAGAAAAGCGTATTTGCGGCCGGTTTGCCGCAATCCACGGGCAGATACAAATCGAAAGTGAGCCCGTCGGCATACGCGATGTCCCTTTGGACGGTTCCCTTGAAATCCACGTTAATCAGCGACTGCGTTTCCTTCAACTTTTCCTGGGATTCCAGGAAGGCGACGCAGCCAGTCATAAGCGAAGCGGCAGCAAGTATGAGCAGAAGCAGGCGTTTCATCAGAAATTGATTTTAAGGGACAACCCTCCGCTGCCCTGAGAGTAAGCGACCGGCGTCACGTCATAATTCTTAGCCTTCTTCACGGCCAGGATGCGGGAAGTCACCAGCGTTGCAATCCCCGCCACGGCGATTCCGCCGCAGATGTAATAATCGGCCTTGGTGGTCTCGCCGACCATTGCCCAGAGCAGGTCTCTCTCGATGGCGGTTGCAGCAATGCCAAGGGTGCCGACTCCGATAAGGGATACCCCCACGATGTCTGCCGTCTTGAACTTCCTGGCGCCGAGGGTGTCGCCTTGATGCAGGGAACCAACGCCAAATCCCGGAAACAAGTTTTCACGCACGGGATCTGCCGACCGCTGGGCAAAGGAGAGCACCGGAAGGAAGACAAGCAAAAAGACCAGCAGTCCCCTCATGGAATTCACAGTCCCTCTTTTCTGACGTCTTGCCATCCCGTATTGGTGACTATTTCGGAATTGGAGCCGGTGAAGCATTTCCCAGCCTCCTTGTCATCGCACAGCCAGTAGAGCATCCAGGCGGTCATATAGGCGTCGCTGCGTGAGAGCATATCACCATGGTCGGTCTTTTTGATCCGCCCCATTACTTTTTGTGTGGAGCCGATGGCATCGTATGTCTTGACCATATCGTCCAATTTGCAAAGTCCGTTGGCATCGAAGGCCCCGGTACCGCCCATCATCAGCATGGGGGCTTTTACGTCTTTCAGAAATCCCCAACCAAGACTGTCTGCAAGCATGACAGCGGTCCCGCTTTGTGTGCAGAGCGCCTTGTAGCGCCTGCTGTTCTCGAAGCGGGAAGCGGCCGTATAAACCGCCATGCCGCCTTGAGAATGCCCGGCGAGACCGATAAGCTCCGCATCCACTTTATGATAAAGAGGGCTTTGAGGGTTATTGTTCTCACCAAGTACTACTTCCTGGGATTTACTGGACGACTTCCCTTCCCAGGCCCATTCCTCCTGGTTTCCCACGACGATGAACCCCCAGGAAGCCAGATGACGGAATATGGCCTTATACTTCCTGGCAGGGGTGCCGGTTCCGTTGGCGATTACGACAAGCGGCCACTTGCGGGAAGACGTTTTCAATTCAGACGGATAGTAGACATCATGGCTTTTTATCTTTTCGTCGCTGTCCTCAAGGGAATACTCTTCCACTTGATACTTGCCGTTCATCGCGTATTTCTTTTCCAAAACACCTTGATACTCGTACTTTTTCTGATATCCTTCCGATACGGTCTGCAAGTTGTCCCAGAATTTTTGCGAGCAGGCGCAGCAGCCAAGAATGAGGACTGCGACGATCAGTGTTCTTTTCATTGTGTCTTTTGTTTCAGTTTACGGCACAAAAATAATCCTATCTATTTTGAATGACGCGACTTTTTGTCCTATTCACTCGCCGTTTTGTTCATTTTGGCAGGTTAAAAACATCAGTAAGCTCTTTCATTTGGGAATCAGTCATTCCGTCCGGTTCAAAACCCATATTGCGGGCTGAGATGTAAATCAGCGCTGCTTTGTTCAAGACATCCACTTGGTCAAAAGCGCTCATGATATCCGTATCAACAGCAAACACACCGTGCTTTTCCCACATCACAACGTCATAGTCATCTTCTATAGCACTTATCGTAGCATCGGCCAGTTCCACGCTGGACGGAAGCATATATGGAACCATCCCCAGTCCTCTGGGGCAGAAGGCTTTGGTCTCCGGAATCATGGACCAGAGCATATGCGTTGCTGCGTCCTTTTCCATCTATTTCTTGCTATGGGTCAGCGCTACTAGTTCGATAGGATGAGTATGGAGGGATGCCCGATAGGGCGAGTTCTTCGCCAAAAGATAGTCATGCACGGCCAGGTGGGAAGGTAGTTCCGATGTCGGGGCGACGGGGGCGTCTGCTACAATCTCATAGTGGGCGCAGTCCGGTGTAATGCGGATGACGGAGCCGTTTCCCATGGGGTCGCGGGCTAAATCCCGCATCCGTTTCTGCGTGCCCTTGCAATAGAACCAGCAGTCCTTCAAGTGCGGAAGCGTTTTGCCGATGGATATCCTTTCACTGATGGCCGGAAGTTCCCGCATTTGCTCATCAATCCATTCCGTGATATTGATGGTAATGTTGCCGCCGTTGTGCTCGGCCCAACCTTTCATCCAAAGATATCCGGATGTGGTGCGTAAACGGCACTGCAAAGAACTCTTGCATCGGGAAGCCATCCAAATTCGACAATTGCGGTTGGCGAATTGTAATCGGCTCATTTTCCAGAAGTTGTAAATCGCCAATCGCAGTTGGCGATTTCTCTTCAAGCGTTGCCCAGGCTTCGTAAAAGATGCGCATATTTTTCAAACTGCTCACTCCGAAACCCATCAAACCCGGGAGGTCGTTTTTGAGTTGGGCGCTAATGATTTCCAGCGCTCCCGTGCCCCAGAAACCATTTCTGGAGTTCTCGGAAATGTACCGGCCAATGCCGAAGTACAACTTGAGTTGCTCCTGATTGGCAAGCCGGATGGCTTTGTACTGGCTCTGGAGGATGGCCTTCTTGATTAGTTCGACGGCCTGGATGTATTTGGGTTCTATCTTGTCCATAGGGCAACCATTTCTGTGAATACTGTCTTGCATTTCGCGAATAGCTGCAGATGAACAAAGTTAATGTTTTTCTCGGAAACAAATGCCGTCCAGAGGTCAACTGTTGAACCGAAGATTTCCTCCGTGCTTTCCCATTCAGAATCCCAACCTGCGGCGGATCGCCTGCTTGGCATTCCCGTGGTTCTCTTGTCCACCGGGCTTGCCCGGGTTTTGCCGACACCGAAGGCGTCGGGGTAACTCAATACCCACCTATGTATAAGCATGGTGGAGATTTGCCACGAATCCAGCAAGCTGATGTTGGCAGAGTGCCGGTTAATACGGAGGTTTTGCCGGGCCGATGAGGCGGTTTCCCGGGGCGGCTCAAATCCGGCACAATCCAACACCCCGTTCTTTAGGGCTTGCCCTTTTCTGCCATCAAAAAAGGGAAACTGGTAACTCAATATGCATGTCCCTTTACGCGACATACCAATGTGCCATCCGTCGGCAAGCCAGATCCGGCAAAAAAGGTTGTTGAAAAGGAGGGAAAACGGTGCGAGCCAGGGAGCAGGCAAGAGGCCATTGTTGGACACTACTGCCGGAGTTGTGAGGAATGCGATTTCTTGGTTTCGTCGTTTCATGTGCAGACGTGGTTTGATCCTATCAGGGACGATATGGAAGGCCTGGAGCACGCCCTCAGCCCATCCTTCCTTTCCCTTCGTTCAAATTCCCGACACTCCGGTCAGACAGTCTCTTGTAGAAACCGTTCCTGACGGACCGGCCGTCGATATACCAGCTCGCAACGCAGAGCAGGGTATGGATGCTCGTCCGGTTGTTCTGGACGGTTGAGACAAGTCCCACCTGGTTCATCTGGTCTAGTACTCTGGAAACCGTCTTCCGGTCGCACTTCCACAGGTGGGAAAGTTCCACCTCGGAGGCGACGAACTGGCCGACATGGACGGTGGTAGTGAAACCTTTCTTCTCGTACGTCCCTTCGGCGGTTCGGGTGAGATTGATCAGGGACACCAGGGCCTGCATACGGTTGATCCCTTGCTTGCTCGCGGAGAGATAGTCAGCCTGGTCCTTGGTCAGGATGAGGCTGTAGGAAATCGTCTGTTCCATCATCGGCTTGTTTGTGAATTGAGTTCAATGAGTTTCTTCCGGGCCGCTTCCTGTATCTCCGCCTCGGACATGACGCGGTTGCTGCGGATCCAGTCCAGCAGGACGCTCTTCTCGAAATAGATCAACTTGCCCGCAGGCTTGTAGAATGGAATCCGGTTCTCGTGGGTCATCTTGTAGAGCGTGCTCTTGGCGATGCCCAGGAAACAGGCGGCTTCCTCAAGATTCAGAACCTCCTTCGCGGAGTAGCAGAGGTTCTCCAGGGTCTGGACCCTCGACTGAAGGTCCGTGAACTTGCGGTCGCCCTCATGGACGGCCTGGTTTTTCTTGGTTTCGTTTACTTCTGACATATTCGCTGTATTTTAGAGTTTTCGTGTCTCATTTGCGTTGCAAAGATATGGAATAAATCTCTAAATAAACAAGCGTATAATGTTGGTGCACAGCGTGTTAGGTGCGACACAAAGACAACTTTTGCCGACACTTTCACGGAGTCGGCATGGCAAATCCGACTGGACCCGTACGGCAAATCGGATGTACAAAGGATGCCCCGGAAACATGGCATCCGGTGCACCTGTCGAAACGGATAGTCAAGTGAGATTGAGGACGTGACGGAGACGCCGGTTGTACAGTCCCGGCATAACTAATGCGGCAAAACAGGCGGCAAAATGGAAGGCACCGTCTTGTACAATGCACGACAGGAAAGATGGCAACGTCGGAGAAGAAAGTGCCATCAAAAAAAAATTTCAACTTTTTTCGGCGAGGGTATCAGAGTACCCGATCTCGGGTGTTTTCATGGTACTCTGACCCAGCGGGACGGAAGGCGTCAGAACCGGGGAAGGGAGGAATCTTACCGACCCTCTTGCTTAAGACGGAACTAATTGTTATCTTTGTGATTGAAGGATGCAGACGTAATCTGAGCGGGGCATCCGGACAGACGGCTCTTTGATTTGATAAATCTGATTCTTGTCCCGTTTTTGTCCCGTCATTTTGGAGACAAACGGAACGAAGCGCTGTAAGAAATTGATCTACATCTTATTCCCTGCCATCCATCTTCTTTCTTGGCAGGAATCGAAAAGATACGAAAAAAAGGCGGCCCTGAAAGGCCGCCAGCTAGGAATTCAACGATTATTTGTCAAATCTCTTTTCCTTGGCGCGTACGATTCTCTCCTTCATCGCATCGGCCGCCTCGGTGACGGCTTCCTCAAAGGTCTTGGCATTGCGCTCGATAACGAGGTCTTCACCGGGGAAACGGGTCTGGAGCCGGACATTCTTGTTGTCGGGATCCGGGAGCAGAGACAGGGTGACATCGATGTCGCCGAGGTTGTCGAAGAACTTCTCGAGCTTTCCGACTTTCTTCTCTACATAGTCCAGCAGCTTCTGGTCTGCATTGAACTTCAGGGACTTCACATTAATCATTTGAGCCTCCGTTTTTTGCCCTGGGATGGGCGTTGTTATACACTTTTTTCAGCCGGTCGACGGAGTTGTGCGTGTACACCTGCGTGGCGGCGAGGGACGCGTGTCCGAGCATCTCCTTGATGGAGTTCAGGTCGGCGCCGTCGTCCAGGAGGGCCGTTGCAACCGAATGCCTGAGCACATGGGGGGATTTCCTCCCGGTGATGCCGTACCCGTCGAGTTCCTCCTTCACCGTCCGGTCCACATATACGGGGTACAGGGACCGGCCTTTTTCCGTCACGAGGAGCGGTCCGTCCGCAGGCGGCAGGCTGCCTCTCATCGACTCAACTGCTTTCAAATATAAGCAAATTTCGTGACAAAGCGAAGGGACGAGGGGAATTTCTCTCATTTTGTCCCCTTTCCCCAGCACACGGAGCACCTGGCGGGCCGGGTCGAAAGAATTCACTTTCAGCCCGATGAGTTCCGCCCGCCGGATTCCCGTCCCGAAGAGCAGGCTGATGATGAGCCGCCGCAGCCGGTTCCGGTAAAGATCCACCGCCGCTTCGCTATCCGGGGAAGGGCCATAGCTCTGGAGAATCGCCAGTTCATCCTCTCCGGCCCAGTGGTCGGTGGCGGAGAAGTACGCCTCCATCGACTTTTCCGGATAGAACTCCGGCAGGCGTTTCTCCATCTTGGGCCGTTTCACGTTCCGGGCCGGATTGGCATCCAGCACCCCTTTCTGCATCAGGAAGCGGCAGAATCCGCTCAGTACCGACATATGCTGATGCACCGTCCGCGGTTTCATCCCCCGGCCCATGCAGTCCGCCTCGTACCGCCGCAGCAGGGACGGGACCATCGACTCCACCACCTTCCCTTCGCAGAACCGGGCATAATCCTCCAGGACATCCCGGTAGATGTCCTGCGTCCGCGGAGAATACCGCCGGATGTCCCGGATGTATGCGAGGTAGGCGTCAATCATGACGAGGGGATCATTTTACCGGAGTAAGCCCCAGTTCCGCAGCCTTTTCACGCATCAGGCCGTCTGCAGCCTCGAAGGTATTGGGAATGAGGCCGTCCAGGATGGCATTCTTCACCGTTTCCTTGATCTGGCCGATCAGGTTGCACGGGCCGATGCCGAAGACCTCCATCACATAGTCCCCCGTAATGGGATTCTTCCAGTTGCGGATGGCGTCCTTTTCCTCCACCTCCACCAGCTTGCGTTTGACGAGTTCGAAGTTGCGGTGCAGGCGGGCGACCTTCGCCGGGTTCTTGGACGTGATGTCGGCATGGCACAGGAGCATCAGGTCGTCGATGTCGTCGCCGGCGTCGAACAGGAGCCGCCGCACGGCGGAATCCGTCACCTCCTCGTCCACCAGGGCGATGGGACGGAGATGCAGGCCCACGAGCTTCTGCACGTACTTCATCTTCTCGTTCTGCGGCATGTTCAGGTCGCGGAAGATCTTCGGAACCATCCGTTCGCCCACGACCTCGTGCCCGTGGAAGGTCCATCCCTGACCGGGGACGTACCGCTTCGTGGCAGGCTTGCCGATATCGTGCAGGAGAGCCGCCCAGCGCAGCCAGAGGTTCTGGTTCCCGTCGCTTTCCGCCACGTGGTCCAGCACCTCCAGCGTATGGGAGAAATTTTCCTTATGTCCTTTACCCTCAACCGTTTCCACTCCTTTCAACTGAATCAGCTGCGGGAGGAACTGCTCCAGCAGTCCCGTTTCGTCCATCAGACGGAAAGCCATGGACGGTTTGCGGGTAAGGAGCATCTTGTTCACCTCTTCCACGATCCGCTCGGAAGAGAGGATCTTCAGGCGGTCCTTCATCGCCCGCATCGCCGCCAGCGATTCCGGGACGATGACGAAGGCCTGGTCCGGCGTAGAGAGCTGCGCGGCGAAACGGATGGCGCGGAGCATGCGGAGCGGGTCGTCGCTGTAGGTCTGCTCGGGCTGGAGCGGCGTGCGGATGATGCCTGCCGCAAGGTCCCGGATGCCGCCGAACGGGTCCACCAGGGCGCCGAAGTCCTCCTTGCACAGGCTGAATGCCATCGCATTGATGGTAAAGTCACGCCGCAGTTGGTCCTCTTCGAGCGTACCGTCCTCCACGATGGGTTTCCGGGAGTCACGGTTGTAGGATTCCTTCCGCGCACCCACGAACTCCACTTCGATACCCTTGTAATGCAGCATCGCGGTGCCGAAGTTCTTGAACACGCTGACGTTCGTATGGACTTTTTCGGCAACGGCTTCGGCCAGGGCGATGCCGCTCCCCTCCACCACGATGTCGATGTCCGTATTGGGTCGTCCCAGGAAACAATCCCGGACATAACCACCTATGACAAAGGCGCGTACGCCCAATTCGGCCGCCACGTCCGACACCAGTTTGAAAACCGGTGCATCCAGGTATCCCTCGGTTATCGTCGGCATAGCATATCCTCCCAAAGCGGGGCTTTCTCCATGAACGCAAAGCCGTCGGCTCCCCGTTCGAACATGAACGTCTTCGGCCCGTTGGTAACCACGATGTAGCGGACGTCCAGCGCGTTGTTGTACCGCAGCGCCTGGTCCACCACCTCCTGGGTGAGTTCCACCTCCGGCCGCTTGCATTCCACGACCATCAGCGGACGGGCCTGCCGGTCATAGACAAGGATGTCGGCCCGGTAGTCCAGGCCGTTCCACCGGAAGGCCACCTCGCTCATCATCATGTGCTCGGGCACCTTCATCCCTTCGTGAAGGACGGATATGAACCACTGGCGGACCTCCTCTTCGGGGGTCAGCGTCACGCTCTTTTTCCGGAGCGGGTCCCATACCTTGTCGCTGTGGATCGGCATTCTCGCTGCAAAGATAGCAATTATTTGCGCGCTTTGCGCAGCGCTTTCCGGATTACGGGCAGGACCAGGTCCGCATACCGCTGCATGCCCAGGTCCGTCAGGTGGATCGTGTCGGCGGTGGATTCTCCGTCCGGCCCGGTCATCTTCGCGGCAGGGATGAAATAGATGCCTTTCTCCCCTTGCTTCTTCAAGCGTTCGAACAGGGCCCTCTGCTCGAAATTCTTATCTTCCACTTCCTTCCGGATGGCGCTGTCAAACAGCGTATGCGGGAAGATGACGTCCTCGATGAAGATGACGGGGACATCCGGATGCGCATCGCGGAGGATGCGGAAGAACTCCTCGCCGTGCTCCCGGATCATGGGAGCATAGGCATTGGGGGCATAATCCAGCACGAACACCGCCGGATCGGGCACAGAGGCCATCAGACGGGCGATTTCCAGGTCCAGGAGGGCGTTCCCGCTGAAGCCCAGGTTGATGACCTCGCGGTCCAGGGCGCGGGAGATGATGTTCGTATGGGCCATGCCCGGCCGGCTCGCGCTGCACCCCTGCAGGATGCTGGTGCCATACATCACCACCGGGCGCTCCCGACGGGGCGTATCCGCCTGAGCCACTTCCAGGACAGCCCCTTCATCGACCCCGATCTCGAGGGAATCGATTCCATCGTAGAGCGAAAGATACAGCATGTACTCCCGGAACTCCGGCGTCATGTTTTTCACCAGGCAGTCCCTGGACGTCTTTTCCTGGGAAGGCCTCCCAACGCCCGCCGGCCGCCATTGGCCGTCCACGAGGATATAGAGGTCCAGGCCCCTCACGCCGATCGGGCACATGTTGGTAAGCCAACTCCCATAGGTGGATGTCCACCGCGCATGGATGGCCGTGGAATTGGACCGGAACCGGATGTACAGTCCGGCACTTTGGGTGCCGAGGGACCAGACGGGGTCACGGGAAACGCCCTCAAGGGCGGCTGGGAGCCGCTGGTACGGGGTTTTCGTCGCCTCGGACGCCTTTCCGTACACGGGGAAAAAGGAGGCGTCAGTGAAGACCTGGGCCTGCAGGGATAGACCGGCAGACAGCAGAAGAAAGAAAAGGACGGTCCCGAAGGCCGTCCTTTTAAAACTGGTTTCCACGGCTTATTTCTTCTTGCCGAAGATGCCGCCGAGAACGCTGCCGGCGATGTTGCCGAGCACGCTGCCGCCGGTATTGGCCTTCTGGGTGGTGCCACCGCCGAGCGCGCCGCCGAGGACACTGCCGAGGATGCTGCCGGAGCCGCCCTTCAGGGTCAGGAGGACGTCGTTCAGGTCCACATCGCCGTCACCGTCCTTGTCCTTGATGATACCCTTCAGGCCGCCGAAGATCTTCGGGATGAGGGCGAGGAGGCCGCCGCTGAGCACGCTGCCGAGGTTCAGTTTGGACAGGATGTTGTTCTTGAACAGGTTGCCGGCCAGTGCAGTCACCGGGCTGGAAGCCGCATCGGCCTTGCCGGTCAGGAGGTTCTTGATCAGGTCGATACCGCCGGGAGCGGCCGCCGTCTTGGTCAGGGAGCCGAGAATGGATTCGGAAAGGCCGCCCAGGACCTGATTCTGGACATTGGACGGGATCTGGAGGTTGCTGCCAGACACGTTCTTGGTCACCTGCTGGAGGATGATGTCGCTGAGATTCATAATGTTTATGGTATTAGTGTTTTGTGTGTTTCCGAAAGGCAAATATAGCATAAAAAAGAAAAAAAGACCGAATTTCTTCGATCTTTTTTCAAGTACACTCTCAGGGAATAAACGGTTTGCCGATATCCGATTTAGAGGTCATCTCCCCAAAGATTGATCCACAAGTTTAGGTTCACCTCCCTCTTCCATCCTTTTTCTTCGGCATAGGTTTCCCAGCAAACGCCTGCTGAATGGGACCAACTGATGGTAACGCCGTAAGGCATTCCTGACTCTTCTTCCAAATTCTCTCCTTTCCTGACAACAGCCGTGTATAAGCAACTGGCAGCGGCATCTTTCAGAATGAATCCGTCCACAGTTTTCGACCAAGTCAGATTCTCAACATCTGCGGTTCCATCAATCAGTTGTGAATCGCTATCATACCGCGGGCATCCAGACAAGACTTTAGCGGTGTTATTAGGATAAAGTGATATTAACATTTGGAATCCACTCTCGCCGGAGCCTTCATATAAGAAAACTTTGCTCTTTTCTGTGACATCTTCTGATTGATTATTCTTATTATCACAAGACAAAACAAAAATGAAGCATACCAGGACCAGAACAATCTGGAATAGCCTGTCATTAACTCCTGTCATAATCATAAACATTAAATGATAATGAAAAAAAACTAAATTGATTCAAATAGTACTTTGGTTACGGCATTCCATAAATACTCACCAAGCCGTTGATATCACCCGTAGACAAAGAGTCCCGTTGTCCTGTAAAAGTGGTATTATCAAGTTTTCGCATTACGGGAATAGATGTATCATAAACAAATGTGGGATCATAGATGTAAGATGAATACAACATAATGGATTCGAAATCAAATCCCCCCAGATCAACCCCAGAAGTATATTGATAAAAACTGTACTCGTTCTCAGGACGTATGTTAGACCAGTTAATCGAGATATATGAATCCCGGTTTGCCCTTGAATGTTCGTGAAAGAAACCTAACGCATGCATGATTTCGTGGATGATAATGCCTTTGTGGTTGTTATGAATATTTATCGGTTGTCCTCCACCTTGGCGACCAACGTAGGAGTTGTTTCCAGAAGATGAGTACTGAAAAGCAATATAATCGTCGTAATCGCTATAATTCCAGGCATTTACAAAAGTAACTCCTGAATGAGCGCTGATTGTACTCATCGCCTGAGCTGCAGTTGAGCGATATGCCGGTGGCATACTTATCGTCATATAATATGGGACAATCCCATTGGCCAACGATATGTTGATGAGGATGATGTAATAATTGAAGCCGATCGGGATAATTGAATCTCGGTAGTATCTAACTTTGACAACACCTCTAAATCTCGTTCACTCAGCAAGATGTCACCGTCAAAGACATATAAGGAATCGTCACAAACATTAACCTTAATCCCATTCTCCAGAATAATGTAAGGGAGATTCAAAAAAGTCGTAGGATATTGCCCATAATCGACTCTTTCTGTCCCATTAATCCCACTTTTTGTCTGAATAAAAGATTCATTTTCTTTTACTTGAGATTCCGGCATAGTTCATTCGCAACCTAATGAAAACAAAATAATTAAGATGGTAAATAGGTTACGACCCAAATTGGGAATGTCTCTCTTAGATAAAAACATAACCTCAATTATTTTTCATAGATTCACAAATGAAAGATATGTTTATAACACCATTTGTGTATTTATATTGCAAATTTATGTTTATTTTCTAATAAATGTCCAAAAGCCCCCCAAAAAAGGTTCGAATAACAAAGAAAAGGTCTTGAACTCATAAGCAATTGAGTATCAAGACCTTTTTTCAAGTGCACTCTTAGGGACTCGAACCCTAGACCCGCTGATTAAGAGTCAGCTGCTCTACCAGCTGAGCTAAGAGTGCTGGTAACTTTTTGTGGAAGACCCGCTTCCTTGGTGACCCGTTCGGGGCTCGAACCCGAGACCCCAACATTAAAAGTGTTGTGCTCTACCAACTGAGCTAACGAGTCTTCCGTTCCTCGTTTTGGCTTTTTCCGTAACGGGATTGCAAAGGTAGTTACTTTTTTTGAATCCGCAAGCGATTTCTCAATTTTTTTCAGAAGAAAACTCTTTGATCCGCTGCTCTTCCGACAACCGGCAAACCAGCAGGCGGCCGGCAGATTCCGCAACGATATAACCGTCAAGACCTTCCACGACGACGGTCTTTTCCCCTGCCGTGTGCACGAAGCAATCCTTGCAGCCGAACAGGCGCACGTCGCCGCCGATGACGGCGTTTCCGTCCGCGTCCGGCTGGACGTGCGTCTTGATGGATCCCCAGCTGCCCAGGTCGCTCCAGCCCAGGTCCGCCGCAATCACGTGGATGCTGCCGGACTTCTCCATGACGGCATAGTCGATGGACACCTTTTCGCAGGTCGGGAAAAGTTCCTTCAAGGCGGCCGCCTCCCCTTCCGTGAAGAAGGACGGGGCAAGCCGGTCCATTACCCCGGCGATCTGCGGGGCGTGGGCGCGGAGTTCCTCGACGATGGTCGATACCTTCCACACGAAAATACCGGCATTCCAGAAATAGTGTCCGTCGGCCAGATAGGCCTCCGCGGTGGCAAGGTCGGGTTTCTCCCAGAATTCGGACACCTTTACGACCCGTCCCTGGACCGCCTCGGCGGCATGGATGTAGCCGTAGCCGGTCTCCGGTCGCGTGGGAGCGATGCCCACGGTGACAATCCCGCCGTACACCTCGGTGAACGTGAGTGCCTTCCGGATGGTCTCCGTGAACGCGAAAGTCTTCAGCACCAGCGCATCCGCCGGGGTGACGACGATATTCGCATCCGGGTCTTTCCGGGAAATCTTCCAGGAAGCATAAGCGATACAGGGCGCTGTATTGCGGGCTTCCGGCTCGGCCAGGATCTGGTCGTCGGGCACCGCGGGAAGCTGCTGCCGGACGATGTCGACATACTTTTCGGAAGTGACGACCCAGAACCGGTCCGGCGGGCAGACGGGCAGGAAACGCTCCACCGTCAGCTGGAGCAGCGACTGTCCCACCCCGAGGATGTCGATGAACTGCTTGGGCGTTTCGGGCGTGCTGAGCGGCCAGAGGCGACTGCCGATGCCTCCGGCCATGATGACGACGTGGGTGTTCATTACAGGCTGTCGATGAACGCCTTCATCTGCGGCACCTTCGCATAGGCGGCGTGGAAGAGGGCCACCTGGTTGCGGGTACGGACGAGGTTATGCTCCGGATACTTGATCTTGTAGTAGACATCTCCGTTGATGTAGTCGGCAAAGAAGCGGACGGCCTGCATATAAGGGAACAGGCAGGCGGCGTACGGCAGGTTTTCCTTCTCGATCGGGGTCAGGAACACCTTGGCGGACTCCACATAACCCTTGGCGAAGGCCTCGAAGATGTCCATCCGGAAATCGACCTTCTCCACGGCGGGGTCATCCTCGGCCACGGTGTTCGCGGCGGTGCGCAGGAAGTCGCCGAAATCGGAGAAGACGAAGGACGGCATGAGCGTATCCAGGTCGATGACGCAGAGGATGTTTCCATCCTTGTCGAACATCATGTTGTTCACCTTCGTGTCGCAGTGGCAGATGCGCTTGGGAAGGACGCCCTCCCGATACAGGCGCTCGGCCTTGCACATTTCCTCCTCGAAAGGTTTCAGGTCGGCCAGGATGGCCTGCACCTCGGGCTCGGCCATGCGGCCGGCCTTGTCGGCCGCCACAGCCTCCTTCAGCTGGCGGGCACGGAGTTCCATGTTGTGGAAATCGGGAATGGTCTCGCCCAGGGTGTCCGGAATGTCGGAGAGCATGGCCTCGAACTGGCCGAAGGCCTTGCCGGCATAGTAGGAATACTCCGGATTCACCGTCTCGTACGTAAAGGCGTCCTTGATGAACACCGACACGCGCCAGAAGGTTTCCCCGTCGGTCCAGTAGGTCTTTCCCGTCGCCTTGCAGGGGATGAAGGTCAGGACCTTCCGGTCGATGTCCGGGTCTCCGGCGAGTTTCCGGCGGATATGGGCCGTCGCGCAGTCGATGTTATGCTGCAGGAGTTCTACGTCCTGGAAGATGGCGTTGTTCACGCGCTGGAGCACGTAATTGTCCGGTCCGTCGGTCTTGACCAGGAGGGTGTCGTTGATGAGGCCGTTGCCAAGCGGCTTGATCTCCAGGATGTTGCCCTGGATGGCAAACTGTCCGGTAATGGACTTGAGTTCTTCTAGGGTCTTCATATCAGATGTTAGGTGTTTCCCAAACTTTGGTTTCAGTGCAGTTGGCCATCACGCCCAGGCCGCCGCAGGAAAGGCGGAACTCGCCCTTCTCCAGGCGCCACTTGCCGTCGGCGCCCACGAAGGCCAGTTCATGGGCCGGAATCTCGAAGGTCACGGTCTTGCTCTCCCCCGGCTCCAGGGCCACCTTCTCGAAGCCGCGGAGACGCTTGACGTCCGGAATCAGGGAGGCGACGAGGTCTGAGCTGTACAGCAGGACGGCTTCCTTGCCGGCGCGGTCGCCGGTATTGGTGACCTTGACCGAGACTTTCAGGACGTCGCCGGCCTTGAAATCGGCCGGGCTCTCCAGCACGAAGTCGCCGTATGCGAAAGTCGTGTAGCCAAGTCCGAAACCGAACGGCCACTGGACATCCATCACGGCCTCGTAGTTGTACGAGCCGTCCATCATCTCGCGGTGCTCGGAGACCTTGTAATCGTAGGTATGAAGGGCGTTGATGTGCTTGGGATAGGTGAACGGGAGTTTGCCGGAGAAATTCTCGTCGCCGGAGAGGAGGGCGGCCAGGGCGTCGCCGCCATAGTTGGACGGAAGCATCACGTCCACGACGGCCTTCGCCAGCGGCTCGATATCGCCGATGATGCGGGGACGGCCCTCGTTCAGCACGAGGATGACCGGCTTCCCGGTGGCGGCGACCGCCTTCACGAGATCCTTCTGGTTCTGCGACAGGTTCAGGTCGTTCATGTTGCCCGGGGTCTCGCAGTACGAATTCTCTCCCACGCAGCAGATCACGACGTCCGACTGGCGGGCGACGTTCACGGCCTGCTGGATGCTGGCGACGGTCTCGTCTTCCCAGGCGCCGTAACCCTCGTTGTAAACGATGGCCGGCACCCAGGTCACCTTTCCGGGGAATCGGTTCTGCAGGGCCTCCAGAATGGTATTGAACTGCGGGACGAACGCATCGGCATTCCCCTGCCAGGTATAGGACCAGCCGCCGTTCAGGGTACGGAGGCTGTTGGCGTTCGGGCCGGTCACGAGGATGCGTTCCGTTCCCTTGAGCGGAAGGATGCCTTCGTTCTTGAGCAGGACCTCGGACTCCACGGCGGCGTCATAGGAAGCCTTGGCGAATTTCTCCGAGGCGAACTCGGGATACTCGCGGTCCCAGGTCGGGTTGTCGAACAGGCCCAGGCGGACCTTCAGGCGCAGGATACGGCGGACGGCGTCGTCGATACGGGACATCGGGATGTCGCCGGACTTCACCAGGTCCACGATGACGTTGCAGCACTCGGGATCATACGGGTCCATGATCATGTCGATACCCGCGTTGATGCCCAGGGCCACCGCTTCCCGCTTGTCCGCGGCTACGTGGTCGCGGTTGAAGAGGTTGTCGATATCGGCCCAGTCGGTCACGAACATGCCGTCCCAACCCAGCTGCTCCTTCACCCAACCGGAGAGAAGGATGGCGTTCGCATGCGTCGGGACGCCGTTGATGGAAGCGGAATTGACCATCGCCGTGAGGGCGCCGGCCTGGAAGCACTCCTTGAACGGGCGGAAGAACTTCTCGCGCAGGTCGTTCTCGGCGATATAGGCCGGGGTGCGGTCCTTGCCGGAGAGCGGTACGCCATACCCCATGAAATGCTTGATGCTCACGGCCGCATGCTCCAGGTCGATATGGTTGGGATCCCCGCCCTGGATGGCCACGGTCTCGATCCGGGCCATCTCGGCCTGCAGGTACGGGTCTTCGCCGAAGCTCTCCCACTGGCGCGGCCAACGCGGGTCACGGCCCAGGTCCATCACCGGAGAGAACACCCACGGGCACTGCGCGGCGCGGGTCTCGTAGGCCATCGCCTCGCCCATCGCCTTCGCATAGTCGCGGTTGAAGGTGGCGGCCAGATTGATCTCCTGCGGGAACAGCGTTCCGTCCGTCAGGTAGCTGGCGCCGTGGATCATGTCCAGTCCGTAGATGCAGGGGATGCCGATGTTCTTCATCGAACTCTCCTGGATCTTGGTCAGGTAATCCGCCGTCTTTTCACGCGGGAAAGCGCGGTCCTGCATCACGTTCAGGATGGAGCCCACCTTGTACTTTCCGAAAATGACGTCCATCTTCGCCGGGTCCACGTCGTCCCGCGTCTGGTTCTCGAGGACCATGATGGAGAGCTGGACCATCTGTCCGGCCTTCTCCTCCAGGGTCATGCCCTTGAGAACGCTCTCGACCTTTGCCTCCACGTCCTTGTCCGGGGCGATGGCGGGGGTGACTTTGGGGTTGCCGCAGCATCCGAGGACGAGGGCCGCCACGGAAACGGATGCCGCTTTCAATGCAGTTCTGATCATGTTATCTTCCAATGTTGTTAGTGACTCCATAAGGTTTCCGGCAGGCCGCGTGCGCCGCGGCGCGGCAGGCGGCGGCCGTTTCGGACGTAATGGATGCGGGATGCCAGGCGTTCTGCCGCACGTCCCGGCCGGTAAGCGCCTCATACCAGGTACAGGCGGCCGTAAAGCGCCCGTAAGTGAGTTCCAGATGGTAGCCGTCGCGGTTCATCCTGTCGCCCAGGAAGGTTCCCCGGGCGTTCTGGATGGCGGTTCCCGACGGAACGACCGTCCGGATGCGGCTTTCCCGCATCGCACGCTTTCCGGCGGCGAGGATGGCCTTGTACATCCGCTGCTGGTCCCGGCCGTAGTTCGGGAATTCGGGATGGGGTGCGTCTGCCGAATAGGCCCAGGTCTGGTGCCACACCAGCCGGACATCGTCCCGCGTACGCGCCTTCACAAACCTGACGAGTTCCAGGAGGTAAGGCTGGAAGGTTTCGAACATGCCCGACACTCCGCTTGCCTGCTGGAGGCTCACCACATCCCAAGGCTCGTCGGCAAGGCCTTTTTCCAAAGTAAAATGCGGGTATTCGGTCCTGATGCCGTCCACGACCTTCCGGTACATGTAGTCGGGCGTATCGTTCCTGGCATTGAAAAAGTGCCGCTGGAGGGTGCAGCCGCCGATATAGAGGTTGCCGATGACAACCACCTTCCCTTCCTGCTGGAACAGCTCCCAAAGGTTCTGCTCGATGGCATCCTGGGAGAAGCTGTTGCCGATCGCGAGAATCCGGAGCGTGTCCCTGCGGGCCGGGCCGGCCCAGGCAGGGAGGGTAAGAAGGATGGTCGCTAGGACGACAAGGACTCTTTTCATGCTGAATCGTGGTTGCATTATGCAAAGATATTCATTTCCGCGGTTTTCGCAACCCCTTCGGTATCCAATCTTGTATTTTGCTTCGAAAAGGGTTACATTTGTACCTGCAACCATTCCGTACCGACATGACCAGACGCCAAGCCGAAATCATCGAACTCATCCGCAAGGAAGTGAAGCCTGCCCTGGGATGTACCGAACCCATCGCCGTGGCCCTCGCCGTCGCGAAAGCCGTAGACATCATCTCCGAGAACTGTTCCCGCTGCGGGGACTGCCTCCTGTGGCGGCAGACGGCCGATTTCCGCATCGCCGTCGCCGTCAGCGGCAACATCCTCAAGAACGGGATGGGCGTGGGTATCCCGGGTACCGGCATGGTGGGCCTTCCCATCGCCGCGGCCCTCGGCGCCGTCTGCGGCGACCCCGCCCTGGGCCTGGAAGTCCTGCACGGAGTGTCGGAAAGCGCCGTGGCCCGGGCCAAGGAACTGGTCGCCACGAAGCGTGTCACCATCTCCGTCGCCGACACGGACCACCTGCTGTACGTAAAGGCGACCGTCTCCCTCGGCGAAGGTCTCCAGGCGTCGGCAGAGGTCCATCCCCACGCATACGCCGTCATCGAAGACGATCATGACAAGATCGTGGAAACCAGCTTCGCCGACCGGATCCTGATGACTTCCGAATCCGGCGCCGCCGCAAAGGACCGAACCACGCTGGACTATAAACTGAGCGTCCGGGAGATCTATGACTTTGCCTCTGCGGCCGACTTTGAAGACATCGCGTTCATCCTGGAAGACCGCACGCTGAACCTCGCCCTCGCCCGCGAAGGCCTGGAAGGAGACTACGGTCTCCGCGTGGGAAAGGCCATCCGCGAAAACCAGCTGGAAGTTTTCGGCGACGACCTCATGAGCTACGCCATGGGAATGACGGCCGCGGCTTCCGACGCCCGCATGGCCGGCTGCACGCTGCCCGCGATGAGCAACAGCGGCAGCGGCAACCAGGGCATCACCGTGTCGATGCCCATCATCGCGTATGCACTGAAATACGGCATCGGCGACGAGCCCCTCGCCAGGGCGCTCATCCTGTCGAACCTCGTAGCCATCCACATCAAGGGATTCCTCGGGAAACTGTCGGCCCTCTGCGGCTGCGTAGTAGCCTCCACCGGATCCGCCTGCGGCATCGTCTATCTGCAGGGCGGCACCTATGAACAGGTGTGCGCCGCCATCAAGAACATGATCGGCAACATCACCGGCATGGTATGCGACGGGGCCAAGGTCGGCTGCGCGATGAAGGTCGCCTCCGGCGTATCCAGCGCCATCCAGTCCGCCGTCCTCGCCCTGCGGGGCACCTGCATCCCTTCCACGGACGGCATCATCGAGGACGATATCGAAAAGACCGTCCGGAACCTGGGATCAATCGGCTCCGTGGGCATGCAGGCCACCGACCGGATGATCCTGGACATCATGCTCTGCAAATAACTGAATATCATGAATAAAAGCATTGTCTTGTCGGCAGTCCTCGGACTGCTGAACATCGCGCTGAGTGCGCAGAATCCTTCCGAAGTGAAGCAGGCCATCCTCTCCAACGGGATGGAGGTCTGGCTCAATGAAGACCACGGCCAGCCCATCGTCAAAGGCTCCGTCGTGGTGAAAGCCGGGGCCAAGGACTGCCCCGATACCGGTCTCGCCCACTATCTGGAGCACCTCCTGTTCAAGGGAACCGAGGAACTGGGAACCGTGGACTATGCGGCAGAGAAGGTGTGGCTGGATTCCATCGCCGTCTGCTATGACCTCCTGGCGGAAACCGCCGGTCCGGCCGAGCGCGCCGCCCTCCAGAAGGAAATCAACCGGCTGAGTATCAAGGCCGCCGACTACGCCATCCCGAACGAGTTCGACCTCCTGACGGCCGCTTTTGGCGGAACCGGGCTCAACGCCTCCACTTCCTACGACTATACGTGCTATTACAATACCTTCTCCCCGCAGTACCTCGCCCAGTGGGCCGAACTCAACAGCCACCGCCTCCTGCATCCGGTCTTCCGCCTGTTCCAGGGCGAGTTGGAGACCGTCTACGAGGAGAAGAACCGGAGCGCCGACAATACGATGCAGGCCCCGCTTTTCGAAATGTTCAGGCAGTTCGGAGAGGAGAATCCCTACTCCTACCCGATCATCGGCAGTACGGAAAATCTCAAGAATCCCCGCCTGGGTGAGATGATGGCCTTCTTCAAGAAGTATTACGTGGGCAGCAACATGGGCCTCATCCTCACCGGCGACTTCGATGCCGAAGAGGCCCTGCCGCTGCTGGAGCGCACCTTCGGCCGCCTTCCCCGGGGCGAGAAACCCGCCAAGGCCGTGATCCCCACTCCGGATTACTCCGGTCAGCGTACGGTCAAGATCAAGGCCGACATTCCCCTGATCAAGATTTCAGTCTTCGCCTTCAACGGCCCGACCGACCGGGATGCCGATACGCCCGCCCTGAACCTCGCCACGGCGGTCCTGACGAACAGTTTCGGCTCCGGCCTGCTGGATTCGCTGACCACCAATCACAAGGTGCTGATGTCCGGCGCCATGCGCGTGCCCATCTTCAATGAACTGGGCATCGTCGGCTACGCCGTCATCCCTTCCCTGCCCTTCGGGTCCCTGCCCAAGGCCGAGAAAATCTGCCGCGAGCAGATCGAGAAGGTCAAGCGGGGCGAGTTCTCAGACGCCACCGTGGAGGCGCTCAAACTGGAAGCGGCCCGCGACGCCCTTGCCAGCATCGAAACGATCTCCGGCCGCGGCGACCAGATGGTGTCCGTCATGGCCCAGGACCGCAGCTGGGAAGACTATCTGAAAAGCGTGGAGTCCATCCGCGTCCTCACCCGGGATGACATCATCCGGGTCGCCAACAAATACTTCAATGACAATTACATCCGCTTTGAAAAAGTGAAGGGCACCTACCCCAAGGACAAGGTCGCCAAACCCGGCTTCGCCCCGGTGGTACCCAAACACGCCGGCGAGGAATCGGCCTACGCCAAAGCCCTGAAGCAGGTGCCCGCGGCCGACATTCCGCCGCGCCTGCTGGACTTTGCGGACGACGTCACCCGGATTCCCCTGACCGGTCATGTCACCCTGTACTACAAGGCCAATCCGGTCAATGACCTGTTCAGCCTCAGTCTCCAGGTAGACGAAGGTTCACGGGAGGATCCGAAGATCCCGCACGTGGCCGGTTATGTCAACACCGTCGGTACGGACTCCCTGTCCATCCAGCAGCTCGCCAAGGCCTGGCAGGAACTGGGAACCAGTTTCTCCGCCGGAAGCGACAGCCACGAATTCTCCCTCAGCATCAACGGTTTCGACGGCAACCTGGAACCCTCGCTCCGCCTGCTCCGTCACATCACCGACCACCTGAAGGGCGACAAGGACAGCTTCAAGGAACTCAAGACCGGGATCGACCTGGAAAAGAAGACCTTCCTGAGCGGAGGGACCTCCAACATCATGCAGGCCACGATGCAGCGCGTTATCTACGGTGACCAGGCGCCCAGGCTTGTCGGAATGACGTCCAAGGAACTGAATGCCGTGGGCGAAAAGGGACTCCAGGAAGCATTCAAGACCCTGATGAACACGGAGTGCAGCATTTTCTACAGCGGCTCCCTGCCTGCCGGACAGGTTGCCGGCCTGCTCCGGAAGCACCTGGACCTGGACAGCAAAACGCGGAAGGCACAGCATCGGTATGTCCCGTTCCAGCGCTATGAAACGCCCACGGTCTTCTTCTACGACCTTCCGGGCTCACGCCAGACGCAGATCATGACCTACCAGGCATTTGACAAGCCCTCGGACGGCCGTGAAAGGGCCAATCTCGAGATGCTGGGCTCCTATGTCGGCGGCGGGATGTTCTCACTGATGTTCCAGGAGGTCCGGGAATTCCGGTCCATGGCATACAGCGCCTCCGGCACCATCAGCGTACCTCCGCCCGTACTCAATGACGACACCGCCATCTTCTACACGACCCTGGGCACCCAGGCCGACAAGGCCATGTCCGCCCTCCAACTGGTGGATTCACTCCTGCGGGAGATGCCGCTGAAAGAAACGCGGCTGGACGCATCGGCCCGATCCATCGTCGCCAGGGCCAACAACGGGTATCCGTCCTTCCGCTCCGTAGGCAGCGCCATCCACGGATATGAGCAATCCGGGTATCAGGACGACCCTAAACGCGCCATCCTGGAGAACCTTCCGTCCGTAACGGCCGGCAGCCTGAAGGAGTATTATGAGTCCGTCGTCCGCAAGGCGCCCGTCCACAGGATCATCGTGGGTGACAAAAAGACGCTCCCGATGGACGAACTCGCCCGCTACGGGACCATCGTCTATCTGAAGGAGAAGGATATTTACAAGTAATCCTTACAGCGTCAGGTTCACTTCCGAACCATCGTAACTGACCTCGGTGCCCTTCGCATCGGGGTCATATGCGTGCGGGTGGGTCGGATCCACGATAACGACCGTAAAGATACGGGAATCAAGCATTCCCGGGAAGGAACCCTCACGCGCGCCGATGGTAAGGGTGCGGGAAGCATCGTCCCAATGCACCGGAATCTTGGCAAACGAACCTTTTTCATAACCGTAAGTCACGCCATCGTCCTCGTAGAGGGTGAAGTCGGCGTCGCGGCCCGCATAGACGTACAGGCGGATGTTGTCGGCGGGCTTTTCGTCGGACCACTGCATGTCGGGGCCGAAGGGGATGATGGAACCGGCGCGTACGTAGAGCGGCATACGCTCGTACGGAGCGGAAACCGTCATCGTGCGGGAACCTTCGACGTAGCGGCCGGAATAGAAGTCATACCAGCCCCCCGCCGGGAAATAGACCTTGCGGCTGCGGGCCTTGTACTCGTACACCGGGCACGGCATCAGGGACGGGCCGAAGAGCCACTGGTCGGACAGGTCGCGGACCGCCGGATCGTCCGGGAAATCCATCGGAAGGCCGCGCATCAGGGTATAGTCGTCGAAATGGATGGCGCCGGCCAGCGAATAGATGTAAGGCATCAGACGATAGCGCAGGCGCATGTACCACAGGATGGATTCATAGGTTTCAGAGCCCTCCGGGGCGATGTTCCAAAGCTCGCGCTGGGGCCACTGCCCGTGGGTACGGAACAGGGGCACGAAGGTGCCGAACTGGTGCCAGCGGGTCTGGAGTTCCTTCCATTCGTCCGAATTGGCCGGATCGTAGAACTTGGACATCACCGAGAATCCGCCGATGTCCATGCCCCACATGGGCAGACCAGCCATCGAATAGTTCAGGCCGGCGGCCATCTGCATCCGCATGTCGTACCACGATGTGCCGATGTCGCCACTCCAAGAGGCCGTGGAATAGCGCTGCAGGCCGGCAAAACCGTTCCGGGTGAGGAGGAACACGCGGGTATCGGGATTGACCTCGCGCTGGCCGGTGTAGATGGCATCGGCATTCACGAGGGAGTAAGCGTTCAGATACTCGGTGGAAGGACCGAGGGCCGTCGGCGTGAGGAGCCATTTGAGGTAATCCATCGGGAGACAGTCGCGGAGGTTCGGCTCCGAGGCGTCCATCCACCAGGCGTCGATCTCCTTTCCATAGCGGCTGTACAGGCTCTCGTCCATCTGGCGCCAGAACATCTTGCGGCCTCCTTCGGCATAGGCGTCATAGAACGACTGGGGATGGTTCAGCCAGTCCACCAGGCCCGTATCCTCGGCGTGGGTGTAAGCAAAGCCCGCATCCTTCAGTTCCTTGTAATGGTCCGTGTTCGTGTAGAACTTGGGCCATACGCTGATCATGAAACGGCCGTGCATCGCGTGCACGTCGTCCAGCATCTTCTCCGGGTCGGGATAGCGCTCGGCATCGAACTCGTGGCTTCCCCACTGGTCCTCTTTCCAGTAATGCCAGTCCTGGACGATGTTGTCCACGGGGATGCCCCGGCGACGCATTTCCCCGAGGGTTCCGACCAGTTCGTCCTGCGTGCTGTAACGCTCCCGGCTCTGCCAGAAGCCGAAGGACCACTTCGGGTACAGGGACGCCTTGCCGGTAAGGGTGCGGTAACCACTGATGACCTCGTCATAATCGGCGCCGGCCATGAAATAGAAGTCCACCTGCGGCTCGAATTCGGACCAGAAGCTCAGGCGGGACTGTTCCTCCGCACTCTGGGGAACTTCCACCTTCAGGCTGAAGTAGGATACGCCCCCGTCCGGCTCCCAGACCACCTTCACGGGCTTCCGTTCGCCCGCATCGAAATGGACCTTATAGCGGAAGCTGTTGGGGTTCCAGGCCGGACGCCAGCGGCGGGACATCACTTCCTGACCACCGATTTCCGTACCCTGGAAACCGGCATAATACTGGGTGAAATAATAGTCCCCTTCCTCCGGGGCCTCGATTTCACCCTCATAGGTTACGACTGCACCCGCGAGCGGGAGCTTCGGCAGGTCGGCAATCAGCCTTTCATTCTCATAGTCAAGTGTTTCCTCCCTCTGGACGAAGGTCTGACCCATCGTGACATAGGTTCCCGTAAGGGCGCCTTCCCGACCGTCTTTGTCATAGAGTTTGAAAACGTCCCCGAGGTGCTGGTAAGGATTGGGATTTCCCCAGCGGCTCAGGGAATAGGCGTCGAACAGGAGGCCGTAGCCCTTGGACGACACGATGAACGGGATGCTGATCTTCGTATTGTACTGATACAGTTCCTCATTGAGTCCCTTGTGGTCGAATTCGCCCGTCTGCTGCTGACCCAGGCCGTAGAAAGCCTCGTCGTCGGGCGAATCGAAAACGACCCGGGTGGAATAGGCCTTCTTCCCCTCCACCTCGATGGGCGTGAAAGACATCCTTCCGCCTTCGCCGGAAGCCAGAAGCATCCTGCCATCGGAATCCAGGAAGCACATCTTGCCGGTAGCCTGTTCCACGATGGCCGTCAGGGCCGATGTGGACACCTTCACAAGACCGTCTTCCTTTGTAACCTGGAACGGAGTCTGCTCCCCGGAAGGAAGCACCACCAGGCTCTTCCGGTCATGGAATTTCCTGTCCGGCGTGGCACTTACGCGGACGATCTTTTCCCCCATCACTTGGAGACGGACCTGTGCGGCTTCGCCTTCCACCGGGATGACCACCTGGTTCCCTTTTACCGAGTAACCGGACTGGCACCCTTGGACCAACAGCAGGACACCGAGTCCCGCCAGTAACGTTCTTCTCATATCTGTCGATGTTTTTAAAATCTGATCTTGCCGCCCTGGCGCATCAGGGCGTCCCACCAGCGGTCGGGCAGGAGGGAATGGAAAAAGACGAGCGCACCGGCCCCGAAACCGATACGGTAACGGGTGCGCGGCCGCCGGCTGTTCACGGCCCGGGAAATCGCCCGGGTCACCACGGCAGGTTTGGAAAGCAAGCGGATCGAATAGGCCTTGCGTATGGTCTCCGACTCGCGCAACCCCTCCTTCTCATAAGGGGTTCCCTTGGATGAATCCGCCAGATGGTCGGCCGCGATGATCCCCCAGTCGGTCTTGATGCCGCCCGGTTCAATCAGGGATACGTCGATGCCGAAGGGTTTCACCTCCATCCGGAGCGCATCGCTCAGGGCCTCCACGGAATACTTGGACACATGATACCAGCCACCGAAATACAGGACCGCCTTTCCGGCGACGGACGAAATGTTCACGATACGGCCGCTCCCCTGCTTCCGCATGGCAGGAAGCACCAGCTGGCACAGGCGGGCAAGGCCGAACACATTGACCTCCAATTGTCTCCGGGCTTCGTTCAGGGAGACGTTCTCAATGGCCCCGAAATAGCCGTAGCCGGCATTGTTCACGAGGACGTCGATCCGGCCCTCCGCTTCCAGGACGGTCCGGACGCCTTCCTGCAAGGACGCCTCGTCCGTAACGTCCATCCGGACAGGGACGATGCCGTCGGCCTTCAAGGGTTCCATCCGCTCCACCCGCCGGGCCGCCGCGTACACGCGGTGCCCCTGCCGGGCCAGTGTCTGCGCCGCATCGAAACCGATTCCGCTGCTGGCGCCAGTAACAAGGATAATCTTTCTCAATCGTTTATTTGTTAGAAAACCTGTAGCGGACCTTTCTCACTGAATCAGAGCTGCCGCCATACAGCAATTCATATTTACCCGGAAGCGGGACCATGTCCTGCTTCTCCTCGCTCCACCAAAGGAAGGTCTCGTCCTCCAACGGGATGCATACCTTGACGGTCTTTCCGGCCGGAATCGTTACGCGGCGGAAGGCGCGGAGCGTCTTGGAGGGGCCGGAGGGGTCGCCCTTGCGGCGTACGTACACCTGAACCACCTCGGTCGCGTCCCGTTTGCCCGTATTCTTCACCGGAATGATCAGGGAATTGTTCCTCACTTTCGCCCTCTTGTAGCGGAACTTCGTATAAGAGAGGCCATAACCGAACGGATAGAGCGGTTTCTCCGACATGTACCGATAGGTGTGTCCCTTCATGTCGTAGTCCTCGAAGTCGGGAAGCTGCTCCACGTCGCGATAGAAAGTGACGGGGAGCCTGCCGGAGGGAGCCACGTCTCCGAAGAGGACGTCCACGACCGCCAAACCGCCTTCCTGGCCGGGATACCAGGCCTGGAGGATGGCGTCGCAGGATTCCGTCTCGGGGACCAGGCCGACGGCGGAGCCGGAAAAATTCACCAGCACCACTTTCTTTCCGGCACCGTGCAGGGCTTTCAACAGGTCTCGCTGCACTTGGGGCAACTGGATGTCGGTGCGGTCACCGCCCTTGAAACCGGGCAGTTCCACAGGCATTTCCTCGCCTTCGAAACGCGGGGAGATGCCTCCCGCAAAGATCACGACGTCCACATCTTCCAACTCCTTTAAAACCGACTGTACATCCAGTTCGGGAAGGAAGCTCGCCCGCATCCGTTCCTGCCTGCGGACATAGTTCAGGATGTCCTGTACGCCGATCGCATACTGCTGTGCGATAGCCTCCAGTTCCTCCCGGCTCTTGCCGAGGGCCTGGGACAGCGGATCATCGGGATTGGGTTTAGGAGCATATTCGGCGCCGACGATGCCGCAGCCGCGGACATACTTGAGGCCGGGGATCCGTTCCTTCAGGGCATCGTACAGCGTGACGGTTTCCTTAGGGACGGGGTTGTAATTGCCCCACTGCATTTCCGCATCGTCGCCGTTCGGGCCCACGAGCGCGACGCGCATGCCGGGAGCCAGCGGGAGGAGACCATCCCGGTTCTGCAGCAGGACCATCGTCTCCTGCGCCATCTTGCGCGAAAGCGCCCGGTGCTCCGGACCTTCCAGGATGGATTCAGGAAGGTCGTCCCACAGGGAGACGTCGTCCATTTCGCCCAGGCGGAAGCGGGCGGTGAAAAGACGGACCAGGTTCCGGTCCAGGTCCTTTTCGTCCAGCAGGCCGCGTTCCACGGCCTCCGGGATATACCGGTAAGCGTTGCCGCACTCCGTATCCACGCCGGCGCGGACGGCCGCCGCAGCTGCCGAAGCCACGTCCGGAGAATACCCGTGACGGCCCTCGACATAGAAGTCCTCGACAGCCCAGCAGTCGGACGTAATCAGTCCGTCATAGCCCCACTCGCCGCGGAGGACCGTATCGATCAGATAGTCGCTGGCCCCGCAGGGAACGCCGCGGAAGCGGTTGTAGGCCGTCATCACCTCCTGCACATCGGCCTTGGTCACAAGGTCCTTGAAGGCCGGAAGATATGTCTCCCGGAGGTCCCGTTCGGACACATCCGCGTCATAGCTGTGCCGGTTCCACTCCGGTCCGGAATGGACGGCATAGTGCTTCGCGCAGGCATGGGCCTTCAGGACCGGGGAGTCGGACGGGCCCTGGAGACCGCGGACCACCGCCATTCCCAACTGTCCGGTCAGGTAGGGGTCCTCACCATAGGTTTCCATCCCGCGTCCCCAGCGCGGATCGCGGAAGATGTTGATGTTCGGGGTCCAGAACGTCAAGCCCTGGTATTGGCCCACATGGCCGGCCTCCTTCGCCAGGCGATGTTTCACGCGCGCCTCGTCACTGACAGCCGTAAACACCTCGTACAGAAGCGGTTCATCGAAGGATGCCGCCATGCCTATGGGCTGCGGGAACACGGTGGCCGACCCGTTCCGGGCCACCCCGTGCAAGGCCTCGTTCCACCAGTTGTACGCCTTGACGCCCAGGGCCTCCACCGGAGCGGACGTATACATGGACAGGGACGCCTTCTCCTCCAGGGTCAGGCGGGAAACAAGATCTTTCGCACGTTCCTCGGGAGGGAGGGAGCGGTCCTTGTAAGGCTGGGCGGCGGCCAGCGCGGCCGTAAACAGGGTACAGAGGGTGAGAAGTTTCCGCATGTTCAAAATGTATTTCCTACAAATATAACATTTTTTCCGGAGGTTTTTGCACGGTTTGATAATTGCAGGAATCTGCGTATTTTTGTACCTGTTATGGCAGACATGAAAACCCTGGCCAAGGATACGGCCATCTACGGACTCAGCAGCATCATCGGGCGGTTCCTGAACTACCTGCTCGTTCCTATCTATACATACAAGATTGCCGTGGCCAGCGGCGGCTACGGTGTCATCACGAACCTGTACGCCTACACGGGCCTTTTCTTTGCCATCCTGACCTACGGTATGGAGACAACTTTCTTCCGGTTCGCCAACAAGGAGGACGAGGATCCGAAGCTGGTCTTCTCGACGGTTCTGCGGATGGTCGGCACCACTTCCCTTCTGTTCGTGGCGCTGGTCATCGGCTTCATCGGCCCCATTTCCTCAGCCATGGGATACCCGGAGTATCCGTCCTATATCTGGACCATGGCCATCGTGGTCGCCCTGGACGCCTTCCAGGCCGTCCTTTTCTCCTATCTGCGTTACTCGAAGCGTCCCCTCAAGTTCGCCGCGCTCAAACTCCTGTTCATCGGGCTGAACATCGGACTGACACTCATCTTCTTTGTCCTGCTGCCTTGGCTGTACGGCAAGAATCCCGACCTCTGGGGAAAGTTTTACAACCCTGGGGTGGGCGTCGGCTATGTGTTCTATATCAATCTGTTCTGCACGTCACTTGTCACCTTCTTCTTTGGGAAGGAACTCCGCGGCATCGGCTATGGCTTCGACAAGAATCTGTGCAAGCGGATGCTCTCCTACAGCTGGCCCATCCTGATCCTGAGCGTGGCGGGCGTATTGAACCAGACGGCCGACAAGATCCTTTTCCCGAAGGTTTATCCCGGACCGGACGCCAATGTCCAGCTGGGCATCTACGGGGCCGTGGTGAAGATCGCCATGATCATGGCGCTCATCACGCAGGCCTTCCGCTATGCCTACGAGCCGTTCGTGTTCGGCAGTTCCCGGGAAAAGGACAGCAAGGAGACCTATGCCAAGGGCATGAAGTATTATATCATCTTCACCCTGCTTGCCTACCTGTGCGTAATGGGTTACATCAATATCCTGCGCCACTTCATCCATAGCGACTACTGGGATGCGCGGATCGTCCCCATCGTGATGGCGGCCGAACTGATGATGGGGGTCTATTTCAACCTGTCCTTCTGGTACAAACTCACGGACAAGACCTATTGGGGGGCCATCTTCGCCGGCATCGGCTGCGCCGTCCTCGTCGCCATCAACGTCCTGCTGGTCCCGAAGTACGGCTATATCGCCTGTGCCTGGGGCGGCTTCGCCGGATATGGCATCTCGATGGTCCTGTCCTATCTGATGGAGCGGAAATACTATCCCATCAACTACCCGATGAAGGAAATCGGCCTGTACACCCTTCTGGCTGCCGTTCTCTTCGTCGGCATCACTTTCTCCAACAAGTATCTGAGCTTCTGGCCCGCCATCCTGGTGAATACCCTCCTTGTCCTCGTATTCTGCGCCTACATCGTCAAGAAAGACCTGCCGCTGGCGGAAATCCCGGTAATCGGTAAGTATTTTAAACGAAAATAACCGATTCCGCTTTCAAATTGGAAACAATTCGCTATCTTTGGAGATAAAACTGATAACCACTCTATGAGAAGAATCATCGAATGCGTCCCCAACTTCAGCGAAGGACGCGACCGTGCGGTCATCGACCAGATCGTAGCGGCCATTTCCTCGGTCGAAGGCGTAAAGGTACTGGACGTGGACCCCGGCGAGGCGACGAACCGGACGGTCGTCACCTTCGTAGGCGAACCGGGTCCCGTGCTGGCCGCGGCTTTCAAGGGAGCCGCCAAGGCACAGGAACTGATTGACATGCGCCAGCATCACGGCGCCCATCCGCGCAGCGGCGCGACCGACGTCCTTCCGCTCATTCCCGTCTCCGGCATCACCCTGGAAGAGTGCGCCGGCCTGGCCCGGACGCTGGCGGAACGTCTGTACAGGGAACTCGGCATCCCCTGCTACTGCTATGAGGCGGCCGCCTTCACGCCGGAGCGGCGGAACCTGGCCGTGTGCCGGGCGGGCGAATACGAAGCCCTGCCCGAGAAGATGGCGGATCCTGCCCGGAAGCCGGACTTCGGCGGGGAGTGGGACGAAGTGGCCGCCAAGGCCGGCGCCACCAACGTGGGAGCCCGCAACTTCCTCATCGCAGTCAACTATAATCTGAATACGACCTCCACCCGCCGGGCGATGGCCGTCGCCTTCGACGTGCGCGAAAAGGGCCGCAAGGCCCGCGAAGGCGGATCCCTCACCGGCAAGCTGCTGAAGGACGCGGACGGAAACCAGCTCTGGATTCCCGGCACCCTGAAGGGCTGCAAGGCCATCGGCTGGTATATTGACGAATACGGCATCGCCCAGGTGTCCATGAACATCACCGACATCGACGCGGTTCCGCTCCACGTCGCCTACGAGGAAGTGTGCCGCGCCGCGGCCGCCCGCGGACTCAAGGTCACGGGCGTGGAAATCGTCGGCCTCGTACCCAAGCGGGTGCTCATCGACGCCGGCAAGTTCTACCTGGAGAAGCAGCAGCGGTCGATGGGCATCTCTGAGGAGGAAATCATCAAGATTGCCGTCAAGTCCATGTCACTGGACGACCTGAAACCCTTCAACCCGAGGGAGAAAGTCATTGAATACCTGATGGAAGACGAAGCGGAACTCGCTGAAAAAGAGCGCCTTGTACGGATGACCGTCAAGGGTTTTGCGGCCGAGACCGCCTCCGAATCCGCAGCCCCCGGCGGCGGCTCCATCTCCGCCTGCATGGGCGCGCTCGGCGCCGCCCTCGCCACGATGGTCGCGAACCTCTCCGCCCACAAGCGCGGCTGGGACGACCGCTGGAAGGAGTTCTCCGACGTCGCCGAAAAAGGCCAGACCCTGATGGACGAGCTCCTCGCCCTGGTCGATGAGGATACGGCCGCCTTCAACCGCATCATGGACGTATTCTCGATGCCCAAGGGAACGGCCGAAGAGAAGGCCGCCCGGGCAGCCGCCCTGGAAGAAGCCACCCTCTACGCCGCCTCCGTCCCGCTCCGGACGATGGAAGCGGCCCTGAAAGCCCTTCCGCTGGCGCTCGAGATGGCGCAGAAGGGCAACCCGGCGTCGGCTTCCGACGCAGGTGTCGCCGCCCTCGCCGCCGTCGCCGGCATCCGCGGCGCCGCCCTGAACGTGCGCATCAACGCCGCCGGCCTCACGGACAAAGCCCCTGCCGAACCGCTCCTCAGGCGGGCCGGCGAAATCATCTCCGAGGCCCTCGCCCTCCAGGACGAAGTCCTTGCGGCCGTAAACCAGCATATTGAAGCCTGACACTATGAATAAGTTCCAAGAAGAGATCCTCGCCGGCATTCCTGCGGAGCTGCCGGAGGCGAAAGCCTATGACCCGGAAATCAACCATGCGCCCAAACGGAAGGACATCCTCACGCCCGAGGAAAAGGTCCTTGCACTGAAGAACGCATTGCGGTACTTCCCGGTCAAATATCACGCTGTATTGGCGAAGGAGTTCGCCGAAGAACTGCAGCGATACGGACGCATCTATATGTACCGGTTCCGTCCGTCTTATGAGCTGTATGCCCGGCCCATCGACGAGTATCCCGCCAAAAGCAGGCAGGCGGCGGCCATCATGGCGATGATCCAGAACAACCTGGACCCGCGCGTGGCCCAGCATCCCCACGAACTCATCATCTACGGCGGCAACGGCGCCATTTTCCAGAACTGGGCCCAGTACCGTCTCGTGATGCAGTACCTCGCCACGATGACGGACGAGCAGACGCTGGTGATGTACTCCGGACATCCCCTGGGACTGTTCCCGTCCCACAAGGATGCGCCGCGGGTGATCGTCACCAACGGCATGGTCATCCCCAACTATTCCAAACCGGACCATTGGGAGAAGTTCAACGCCCTGGGCGTGAGCCAGTACGGCCAGATGACGGCCGGGTCCTATATGTATATCGGCCCGCAGGGCATCGTCCACGGCACCACCATCACGGTGATGAACGCCGCGCGGAAGCAGCTCAAGGCCAAGGGCCTGAACGGCGACGACCGGGGCGGTCTGCTGTTCGTGACCGCCGGTCTCGGCGGCATGTCCGGCGCCCAGCCGAAGGCGGGCAACATCGCCGGCATAGTGAGCGTCACCGCCGAAATCAACCCGAAGGCCGCGGAGAAGCGCTACGAACAGGGCTGGGTGGACGAACTCCACGACAACCTGGACGAACTCATCCCGCGCATCCGCAAGGCCGTCGCGGCGAAGGAAGTCGTCTCCCTCGCATACGTGGGCAATATCGTGGACCTTTGGGAGCGGCTTGCCGACGAGGGCGTCCACGTGGACCTCGGTTCCGACCAGACCTCCCTCCACAACCCGTGGGCGGGCGGCTACTATCCGGTCGGCTACAGCCTCGAGGAATCCAAGAAGATGATGGCGGAGGAACCGGAGCGCTTCAAGGAGGCCGTGAAAGCCTCGCTCCGGCGTCATGTCGCCGCCGTCAACCGCCTCTCCGACAAGGGAATGTATTTCTTCGACTACGGCAATGCCTTCCTGCTGGAAAGCTCCCGGGCCGGGGCCGACGTCCTCAAGGCCGACGGTTCCTTCCGCTATCCTTCCTATGTACAGGACATCATGGGCCCGCTCTATTTCGACTACGGGTTCGGTCCGTTCCGCTGGGTATGCATGAGCGAGAAGCCCGAGGACCTGGCCAAATCCGACGCCCTCGCGGTGAAGGTCCTCGGCGAGATCGCCGCCACCGCCCCCGAGGAGATCGCCGGGCAGATGCGCGACAACATCCACTGGATCGAGGAAGCCGGCCGGAACCACCTGGTGGTGGGCTCCCAGGCCCGTATCCTCTATGCCGACTGCGAAGGCCGCACGAAGATCGCCCTCGCCTTCAACGAGGCCATCCGCAAGGGTGAAATCACCGCGCCCATCGTCCTGGGCCGCGACCACCACGACGTTTCCGGCACGGATTCCCCGTTCCGTGAGACTTCCAACATCTACGACGGATCGCAGTTTACGGCCGACATGGCCGTCCAGAACGTCATCGGCGACGGCTTCCGCGGCGCCACATGGGTATCCATCCACAACGGCGGCGGCGTAGGCTGGGGCGAAGTCATCAACGGCGGCTTCGGCATGGTCATCGACGGCTCCGAAGACAGCGCCCGCCACATCCGCGAGATGCTGTTCTGGGACGTGAACAACGGCATCGCCCGCCGTTCCTGGGCCCGGAACGACGGTGCCCGCTTCGCCATCGAGCGCGAAATGGCCCGCACCCCCGGCCTGAAGGTGACCCTTCCGAACCTCGCCGACGAAACCCTGATCTGCAAAACACTGAACGAACTATGATCCATACCATCTCCAAGGAGCGCCTGACCCTCGAGTGCCTGAAAGAAATCATCGACAACCACGCCACGATCGTCCTGTCGGATGAAGCGAAGGAAGCCATCATCAAATGCCGGAAGTATCTGGACAGCAAGATGGAAGACATCGGCCGTCCGGTGTATGGCATCACGACCGGCTTCGGCTCGCTGTACAACGTGACCATTCCGACGGAAGACCTGTCGCAGCTCCAGCACAACCTGGTGATGTCGCACGCCTGCGGCGCCGGGGAGAAGGTTCGCCCCGAAATCGTGAAGCTGATGCTTTTCCTCAAGGTGCAGAGCCTCTCTTACGGTCATTCCGGTACGCAGCTCATCACCGTCCAGCGGCTGGTGGACATGTTCAACGAGGACATCCTTCCGGTCGTATACCAACAGGGGTCGCTCGGCGCCTCCGGCGATCTCGCTCCCCTCGCCCACATGAGCCTTCCGCTCATCGGCCTGGGAGAGGTACTGTACCACGGCCGCGTCCGCCCGTCGGCCGAAGTGTGGGCTGAAAAGGGTTGGGAGCCCATCCAGCTCCAGTCCAAGGAAGGCCTTGCCCTCCTGAACGGCACGCAGTTCATGAGCGCCCACGCCGTGTGGTCCCTCCTCAAGAGCATGCGGCTCTCCAAGTGGGCCGACCGCATCGGTGCGATGTCCCTGGACGCCTACGACGGCCGCATCGAACCGTTCCTTCCGCTGACGCACCTGCTCCGTCCGCACACCGGCCAGATCGAGACCGGCAAATGTTTCATGGAAACCCTGGAAGGAAGCGAACTGATCAACCGTCCTAAAGAGCACGTGCAGGACCCGTACAGTTTCCGCTGCATCCCGCAGGTCCACGGTGCCGTGAAGGACAACATCAACTACGTCAAGTCCGTGATTGAGAACGAAATCAACTCCGCGACGGACAATCCGAACATCTTCCCGGACGAGGACATGGTCATCTCCGCAGGCAACTTCCACGGCGAACCCATCGCCATCCCGATGGACGCCCTTGCCATCGCGATGTCGGAACTCGCAAGTATCTCTGAAAGACGTACTTACCAGCTCATCCACGGCCTCCGGGGCCTGCCGAAATACCTGGTGGCCAATCCCGGCCTGAACAGCGGCTTCATGATTCCCCAGTACACCGCCGCCTCCATCGTGAGCCAGAACAAGGGCCTTTGCTGGCCCGCCTCCTGCGACTCCATCCCGTCCTCCCAGGGACAGGAGGACCACGTGAGCATGGGTTCCAATTCAGCCACGAAGCTGGTCCGCGTCGTGGACAACGTGGAAACGGTCCTGGGCATCGAACTCTTCAACGCCGCCCAGGCTCTGGAATTCCGCCGCCCGGCCAAGTCCTCCCCTATCCTGGAGCGTATCTTCACCGATTACCGCAAGGTCGTTCCCTTCATTGACAACGACACCTACATGCATCCCCTGATTGAGAAATCCATCCAGTTCATCCGTCAGGAGCAGTATCTTTAATGATGCAGGCAGGTGGTAATATCCCTGAACCGTCGCTACGCGACCCCTCCCATCAAAGATGGGCCCCTCCCTCTTATGCGGCCGAGGGTGGCCACAGGTTCAGGGATATCACCGCCCGCTCGCTCCAATGATCTTACACGATGAAACTTATTGTTAATATCGGCGAAATCGTCGGGATCGTACCCGAAGGCGTCCTGCGGAAGCAGGGCGCCGAGATGGCGGAGACGGGCGTACTGAAAGATGCCTGGCTGGCCATCGAGGACGGCCTGATCAACGGGTTCGGGCCCATGGGAACGGAGCCTGCGGGAGCAGAGGAAGTCATTGACGCCCAGGGTGGTATGGTAATGCCGACTTTCTGTGACAGCCATACGCACATCGTTTACGCGGGAAGCCGTGACGGGGAGTTCCTGGACAAGATCAACGGACTATCCTATGAGGAAATCGCCGCCCGTGGCGGCGGCATCCTCAACTCCTCCGACCTTCTCCACGAGACTTCGGAGGAGGAGCTTTTCCGCCAGGCGATGGACCGGGTTTGGGAGATGATGGCCAAGGGTACCGGCGCCCTCGAGATCAAGAGCGGCTACGGACTGAACCCTGAAGACGAACTCAAGATGCTCCGGGTGATCCGGAGCATCCGGGAGAGCGTTCCCGCCGTGGTGAAGTCCACCTTCCTGGGAGCCCACGCCGTCGGTCGCGGCTATTCGCACGAAGAGTATGTGCAGACCGTGGCCGACATGATGCCCCAAGCCGCGGAATATGCTGATTTCGTGGACGTTTTTTGTGACGAGGGGTTCTTTACCGTGGAAGATACGGACCGGATCCTGACCGCCGGTGCAGCCTGCGGACTGAAGCCGAAGATCCACGCCAACGAGCTCGCCGTCAGCGGCGGCGTACAGATAGGCGTGAAGCACGGCGCCCTGTCCGTGGACCATCTGGAAAGGACGACCGATGCGGAGATCGAGGTTCTGCAGGGTTCGGCGACCATGCCCACGATGCTGCCCGGATCCTCCTTCTTCCTGGGGATCCCGTTCGGTCGTGCGAAAGAGTTTATCGGCGCAGGTCTCGGCGTCGCCCTTGCATCGGACTACAATCCCGGCTCGTCCCCTTCCGGAGACATGCGCTTCGTGATGGCCCTCGGCTGCATCCGCATGCGGCTCACTCCGGTGCAGGCCCTGAACGCCGTCACCCTGAACAGCGCCTATGCGATGGGGATCAGCGACATCACCGGATCCATTACCCCGGGAAAACGTGCGGATTTCATCCTCACGCATCCCGGCTGGACCCTTACAAAGATCCCCTATACCTACCAGACGCCTTTCATCCGCCAGGTCTTCCTGAACGGCCAGGCGCTGTAAGCGTATTATTTCAACGTGAAAGTCTTCGTCTTGCCCCGGTAAGTACACCGGACGAGGCGGGCATCCTGGTCGATGGCAACCTTTACGCTCTTCGGTGCCTTGACGGCGATCTTCCCGGAAACGCCTTCCGGTACCGCCACCTCGTAGAACGTATTGTCAGTCAGACCGTTCAAGTCGGTTGTCCATACGGGGTGCGCAGGCATCTCCAGCGCCTGGCCACCGACGGAAATCCTCACGACCGGAGGGACGGGAAACTCCATCTTCCGCCCCTTCTTGGTGAAGCCGAAGCCCATGATGTCACACAGGGGTTCCCCGGAAGGTCCCTCGGCCACGAGGAACAAAGCGTGCTTACCCGTGAGCCCATCTATCGCGTCTCCCACGGGAATCGAATAGCGGGTCACATCGGCGGAAGCGCCGGCGGGAATCTCCACTTCCCCGACCTTCGTGCCGTCCCAGGCGCCGCCTTCCCAGGGTCCGTCGATCCAGACGCCCACCTTGAAGGCCTGCGCCGAGCGGGCGGCCAAGAAGAGATTGAACACCGTCCGGTTGCCCTTTTTGACGCCCTCGAAGGCCGGAAGACCGGGGGCACCCTCAGACAGGCCGCCAAAACCGAAATACTTGTAACCCAGGATGTCTCCGGACTGCACCCCGGCAATGTCCATCCGGTTGTCCCACACGTCCCAGTTGTCCTGCATCGTGGAGGGGCGGGACATATAGCAGGCATAACCCGCAGAGTAGTAGCGGTACGGTGGCAGGCCGTAGATGAAGAAGCCTTCTGAAGTGACTTCGGCTCCCTTGTACTCCCAGCCGTCGGCAGCTTTCACCGTGAAAGGACCCTTGTACGGATCATAAGCGGTAATCCGCACTGCTCCGCCTTCGGAAACCGGCTTCTCATCGGCCTCGACGGCCACGGGGGCCACCATCGCCTGACGGGCGAAACCGAATCCGCGCGGGGCGCGGTGGTAGAACACGTACCACTGGCCGTTGATCTCCGCCAGGGAGCCGTGTGTATTGTTCCCGTCGAAACCGGTCTCCAGATGGGAGCCGTCACGGGACAGGACCGGTCCGCGGGCATCCACCAGGATGCCGCCGCTCTTCCAAGGGCCGCGCGGCGAGTCGGAATAGGCGTAGCGCAGCGTCGCATTGGCCACCGGAAGGCCGTAATCCGGGCCGGAATGACCGCTGTACAGATAGATGTACTTGTTTCCGACCTTGCGGAAGGAAGAGGCCTCGAAAAAGCTGAAACCTTCCAGCGATTCGCCTTCCGCGACGGCCGGGAATGAAATGGACTCCCCTTCGCGGACGTTTCCCCAGGAGCGGAACTGACGCTGCTGCTCCGTCTCCCCTTTCGCCGGGTCCATGAAATCCAGCAGCGTCTGGGACGGGGCCAGGAAAGGCCAGTCCGGCGAGCCGTAGCGCGGCGAATACATCGTATCCGGATCCAGTTCCGTACCGGAGGAACGGATGATTCCCCAAGCGCCGAATGCCCGGAATCCCCTCCCGTAATCCGGATCGGACGGATCGTCCACCGGCTCGACCAGGACGCCCGGATCAAAGCCCATGATGCTGCCGGGGGCCAGCTGGCCGTCCTTTACGTTCAGTACCGTGAACGGGCCGTCCGGCCTGTCGCTCACGCACACCATCGGCGTATGCATCAAAGCATGCGGATACAGGTAATACTTGCGCGTACCGTCGTCCCGGCGGTTCACTTCGACCAGGTCCGGCGCGTAAATCGTGCTCCAGTACCCGTTCTCGCAATAAGTGAACACCGGGCCTTCATCCCGCCAGGCACTCAGGTCCTCCACCGGCGCCGACCACTGGCGGTCGTCCTGGCCGCAATAGCTGTCGAAGCGGGTGTCATGCGAACCCGTCACGTACACGCGGTACTTTCCGGGCTGGTCGGGATCTTCGAAAACGCGCGGTTCCCCGTCGGGGACGTGCTCCCAGAGGGGCATGTAAGGATTGCCGATGAAACCGGTGGTCTCGGGAACGGCTTGGGCGCAGGATATCGCGGCCATACACAGGGCCGACAAAACGATGAAAGGCTTCATATGAGGAGCCGCCAGGGTATGTGAATCCGAAAAAACTACAGGCGGGCCTTGATGGCCTTCGTAGCCTCCTCGTAACCAGGCTTTTCGAGCAGGGCGAACATGTTCTTCTTGTAAGCCTCCACGCCGGGCTGGTTGAACGGGTTCACGCCCAGGGTATAGGCGCTCACGCCGCACGCGAACTCGAAGAAATAGAACAGGGAGCCGAGGTTGAAGGCATCGACCTTCTCCACCGCGACCTGCAGCTGGGGCACTCCGCCGTCCTGATGGGCGAGAACGGTGCCCAGTTCGGCCATATGGTTGCAGTGCTCGACGCTCTTGCCGGCGAGGAAGTTCAGCTGGTCCAGGTTCTGGGGATCGGAGCCGATGACGACCTTGCGGGTGGCCTTCTCCACGTGGACCACGGTCTCGAACATCACACGGTCGCCTTCCTGGATGAACTGGCCCATGGAATGGAGGTCGGCCGTGTTGTTCACGGAAGCGGGGAAGATGCCCAGGCCGTCCTTGCCCTCCGACTCGCCATAGAGCTGCTTCCACCATTCGGCGAGGTAGGTGAACTTGGGATTGTAGTTGACCATGATCTCCACCTTCTTGCCATACTCCTTATACAGGAGATTGCGCATCGCGGCATAGACGATGGCAGGATTCTCCTCCGACTTCACGGCAAGGACCTTTTCAGCCTCCAGGGCACCGGCGAGGATGGCGCGGATGTCAAAGCCGGCCACGACGATGGGCAGGATGCCCACCGGGGTAAGGACGGAGAAACGGCCGCCCACGTTGTCCGGGACGATGAAGGTCTTGTATCCCTCCTGGGTGGAGAGCGTCTTGAGCGCACCCTTGTGCTCGTCGGTGATGGCGACGATGCGCTCGGCCGCTTCCTTCTTGCCGTAAGTGTCTTCCAGATACTGCTTGACGATACGGAAGGCGACGGCCGGTTCGGTGGTGGTGCCCGACTTGGAAATCACGATGCAGGCGACGTTCCGCTCCGCGCACAGGTCCATGAGTTCGGCAAGGTATTCCTCGGACAGGTTGTTGCCGGCGAAGACCACCTCGGCGACGGGCTTCCTGGAGAGCTGCTTCGAGAAGTTGTGGCTCAGTGCCTCAATGGCACACTTGGCACCCAGATAGCTGCCGCCGATGCCGATGGCGACCACCAGGTCCACGCCCTTCGCCTTCCAGGCGTCGCGCACCGCCTCGCAGTCCGTGATGAGGCACTCCGGGGTTTCGGAAGGCAGATGCTTCCAGCCCAGGAAATCATTCCCGGCGCCGTTTCCCGCGACCAGCACGTCGAAAGCCTTCAGGGCCTTGCCCACATACTCCTGATACTTGGCCCCGTCCACGAAGCCGTTGCAACCTTTAACGTCAACTTTTACCATGATGTAGATTCCTTAAGATGATTTCTACAAATTTACGAAAAACTTTGCAATGGCGATGGATTCTTCCTAATTTTGATGCAAACAACGTCACGATGAAAAGACTTTTTCTCCTGGCCTCGCTGGCCTTCCTATCGCTCTCGGTCGCTGCCCAGCCGGATACGCCGGTCGTGCAGTTCCTCCGCGAGAATCCCGCCCGGGCCGCGTTCAACACGCATTCCTATGAGTTCTTGCCAACCCACGACACACCGGCGCCCGCAGGTTATAAGCCTTTCTATATCAGCCACTACGGACGCCACGGTTCCCGCTCCGACTGGGGTGGCGGCCAGTATGCGACGGTCCGGGACGTCCTGTCCCGGGCGAAGGAGAAGAATCTCCTGACTTCCGAAGGCGAGTCGCTGCTTCGCGAAGCAAGCGTCATCTACGAACTGTACAACGGGATGGACGGTCGCCTGACGCCCCGCGGCGTCCGCGAGCACGCAGCCCTCGCGGAGCGGATGTATCACCGCTTTCCGGCCGTCTTCAAGAGGGGCAGCAAGCGCGTCCGCGCCGTCTCCAGCACTGTCCCGCGCTGCATCGTATCGATGAACGGATTCACCGCCCGTCTCCAGTCGCTGCAGCCCGACCTCGACATCGACCTGGACACCGGCGAGAAGTTCACGGAATACATCGCCACGGGTGCGAACAGGACCATCGAGCGCCGTACGAGCGCAGCTCTCGCCCCCCGCCGGCAACAGATGATGGCCTCGCTGGATACCGACACTTTCATGAAGACCCTGTTCACGGACCCGGAGGCTGCGAAACAGTTCATCCCCAACCCGTCCGCCTTCCAGTATGCGATGTACGCCACCGCCAAGGTAGGCGAGGCGTTCGACATCGAAGGCGACATGTTCCGCTACCTTCCCTTCGAAAACGTGGTGAAGTTCCATGAGGACAACTTCCTGTCGGCCTACCTGAACCAATGCAACTCCGAACTCAACGGAGAACTCCGGCTCCCGCTCAACAAGCCCCTTGCCGACGTGCTCATCCGCCAGGCGGACGATGTCATTTCCGGAAAGGTCCAGCGGGCCGCCGATCTCACGTTCGGCCACGACTGGCCGGCCCTGGGCCTGATGTGCTACTTCGGCCTCGAAGGCGTGAGCGAGAAACTCTCCGTGGACGAAGCGGCCGCGAACTGGCTCCCCTCCTGGTACTGCCCCTTCGCCACCAACCTGCAGATTGTTTTCTACCGCTTTACCAAATACCACGAAATCCTGGTCAAATTCCTCATGAACGAACGTGAAACGGCCATTCCGGCCCTGAAACCCGTCTCCGGCCCGTATTACCGCTGGGAAGACGTGAAAGCCTACTGCGCTAACCGCGTTCCCCACACCCGGATCGTCGCCCACCGCGGCTATTGGAACGGCAATGCCCAGAACTCCATCGCCTCGCTCAAGAAAGCCCAGGACTTCGGCTGCTGGGGCAGTGAATGCGACGTGCACCTGACGGCCGACGGCGTCGTCGTCGTGAACCATGACGGGGCCATCGGCGGTCTTGACATCCAGAAGAGCAATTCGGAAGACGTGCGCGCCCAGACGCTGGTGAACGGTGAACCCGTCTCCACGCTGGACGAGTACCTTACCCAGGCAGGCAAGAACAGGGACTGCGTCCTCGTCATCGAACTCAAGCCACATTATTCCGAGGAGCGCGAAGACATCCTCGTGGACAAGTGCCTGGCCGCGCTGAAGTCCCACAGGCTGTACGACCCCGAACGAATCGCCTTCATCTCCTTCAGCCACCACATCTGCCGGAAGATCGCGAAACTTGCCCCGGGATTCACCAACCAGTACCTGGAGGGCGACATCGCCCCGGCCGTCCTGCATGCGGAAGGCATCAACGGCATCGACTATGAGTATCCCGTCTTCTACGCGCACCCCGAGTGGGTGAAGGAAGCGCACGACCTGGGCATGAGCGTCAACGCCTGGACCGTGAACGGGAAAGAGGACATCGAGAAGATGCGTGACCTGGGCCTGGACCAGATTACGACGAACGAACCTGCCCTTGCCCGGAAACTCCTCTGGGAGGTTTGCAACCAGTGATTACCTGGTGCAGTAATCAATCATCCGCACGATGGCACGGCTGCAGACGGGGCAAAATTCCTCGCACTCATTGATGCGCATCCGGCATTCCTGCACCGGGCGATAGACGCCTTTCAGCTGATAGCCCGCACCTTCATACACGCCCACCTTCAAGTTCAGCAAGTCCTTCTGCTCCTGCGAGAACGTGTGCCAGATCCGCCGGACGTCCTGCCTATCCAGGGCGTCCGGTTCCGTCGGTATCGGAGTCCCATCCGGAAGCAGGTCCTCCCACTTGGATGCGAAGTCGTGGAGCGTGGTAACGTTCGGTTCCCACGGTTCGGTGTCGGCGGGATACATCGTATCCACCTGGTCACCGTAGGCATACTCGTCGGCAAGTCCCCCGAATGCATGACCGAATTCGTGAACCATCACGGCGTTGAAAGTAGGATTGTCGCTGGGCATCACCGTCACGGAATTGTAGATGCCGCCTCCCCCGTAGATGGGCGTATTCACAAGCACGACGACGTGTTCGAACGGAACCGTACCAATGAGGTCGTAAACCTTCTGCATCGATGAGGTAGTCAGGTACCGTTCAGTATAGAACGTATCGAAATGGGTCTCAGCCGCCGTGTCTTTCCAGTCCCCCAGCCGGGGGACGCTCGTACCTGAATCCCGGGACGGGGCGAAAACGGCCCGGATGGAGAACCGGCCCTGGTTGGAGGCGAAGGGTTCATGGCGGAAGAGGGCCTTCGCGACACGGGCGGCGTCCTTGTAGAACTTCGCCTTCTCCGAGGTGTCATATCCATCCGAAACCACCACGATGTCAATGGTTTCCGCCAGGGAGCCACCTTGCCAGACCACAGTGGAGGAGAGACCGTTGTCCTGAACCGTCCGGATAAGGATGTCCGCCGGGTCGATCCTGTGTTTCACCCGGGAAGTCACTTTCCGGTGCGTGTCCATCAGAAACACTTCCACGTCAACGGGACGCTTGGGGAAAGGGACCTGGAAGCAGTTCTCAAAGGCCTTCTGCACGTGCAGGGCCGCCTCCGTCACCTGCCACTCCTGGAACAGGGTCGAGAAGGAATTCGCATACAGGCACTCCCCCGTTTCCGGATCCAGCACCCGGATCGTGCCGTTGCCCTCCAGCAGCGGCTCCGACAAGTTGTTGCGCCGTCCGGCCCATTCCGAAGTCCGGCCGGCGCGCTGGAAATAGATGGCCTGGTGGCTTCCGTCGCCGCAGAAGACATAATCCAGGCGGAGCGTGGCATTCTCGAAATCAGAGTCGAAACCCTGGGCGGCCAAGACGGGCAATACCGCCGGAAGGACCGCGAGTGTCAGGAGGAAACGTTTCATAAAGGAGTCTGTCAGGATTGCATGGCGCGGCGGGCGGCGGCTTCCGCCTCATCATACCCGTAACCGCGGGAAAGCAGCGCCTTGAGCAGTTTCAGGCGGCACTGCGGGTCATCTTTCAGGAGACGGTACTTGTCGGCCGCCAGCTTGTCCAGTTTCGAAGCTGCTTTTTCAGGATCGATTTCCTGCAGGGCATCGGCGATAATTTCCTCCGAAATCCCCTTTCCACGCAGCTGGAAGCGTATTTTGACGGGGCCCCAGCCTTGAAGCGAGGACTTCTCCCGGGCGAAGGCCGCGGCATAGCGGCGGTCGTCCACGAAGCGGTCCGCCACGAGGGCGGCCGTGATCCGTTCCGCCGCCTCCGCATCCCCGTCCAGCGCCTTCAGTGCCTTCCGGCGGATATCGGATGCGCAGTATTCCATCCGGGCGCACTGGCGCTGAAGCCGTTCGAGAACCTTCTTTTCCATCCTAGAAATCGAAGCCGAGAGAAAGGTACAGGCCCACTTTCCGGGTGAACGTGGACCAGAAAAAATCTGCCTTCAACGGTCCCACGATGGTGTCGTAGGCATAGCCGAGGCCGAAACCCCACAGGTTTTCACCCGTCTCGAACTGATTGAAACTGTAGAAGTCGCGCGAGAAGTTCGCCATCGCCGTCAGGTAGTGGTTGTGCGCCAGTTCGAAGCGGAGGTCGGCACGGGCGACCACCAGGTTGTTGCGGCGGAACACGGCGTTGCCCAGGCCGATGAACGGAAGCTGATGGTCCACGTACCGGCCGGCCAGTTCGCCGCCGAGCACGTTGGCGAAAGGGATCGGGATATCGTCACCGAAAACGAACCGGAGGCTTCCCTGCGGGATCAGGGTGAAGCGGCGTCCGAGAGGGACCGGCATCAGGCCGGAGGCCGTCACGATGCCGAAGAAACCGGGATAGTCCGGACCGTCATAGACACGGGAAACCAGGTCGTAACGCAGATGGGCGGAGAATCCTTCCCGCGGAAAATACCCGTTGTTCAGCGTATAGGCGGTCCCGTCCACGAAGAAGCCGGGATAGTCCATTTCCCGCATGCTGCGGTCATAGTCGCCGATCACGTCGCTGCCCAGCAGGCGACGCATGTCGTAGTACGTGTTCCGGATGCCTCCCTGCACGTCGAACATGGACCATTCCAAGTTGGAGAGGAACAGTTCCTGCGTGGAGGACAGATAGGAGATATTGAAACGGTTCTCGCCCACGAGGAAGTTGTTGCGGTCGGTCCAGTGCAGGTCGGCCCGAAGGTTTACCGTAGGCAGGCGGGGCGTTTCGTAAGCGTAATGCAGGTCCAGATACGGATTTGCGCCGATCTTCGCCGTCATATCCAGCGAGGAGCCCCGCATTGCAGTCGTGTTCAGGCCCACGTTCAGGAGGAGCGACACGATTTCTTCCGTATCCATCCGGAAGCCCACGCCCAGAAGGTGCTTGGGGCCGCGCTTGCAATTGATTCTCAGGTGGAAAGGCTCCTCCTTCCCGAGCATTTCATAGTTGACGAACTCATAGGCGCCCTTGCCGAAGATGGTATTCACCGCATCTTCGATCTCCTTCCGGGAAACCCGGTCGCCGGCATGGATCTTCAGTTTCGTCCGGATATAGACAGCTTCCTTTCCGGAGACGCCCGTCACCTCCACGGTATCGATGAGCACGGATGTCCGGCCCAGGTCCACGGCGGGCGGACCGGCAAACTTCAGGGTATCCCTTCCGATCCATCGCCGGACAGCCGCGAGTTCGCCGGCTTTCTCGGCGGCCGCCCGGTATCCGCGCAGCAGCATCGTGTCCACCGCTTCTTCTTCGAAACTCATCATCCCGTATCCTTCCAGGTTGGGCTTGATGCGGACGTCCACGCTCTGGACGTTCCGTGTGAAGGAATCCTGCGCGAACATGTCGATGCCGCGCCAGAGGATATCGGCGATGTTATGGATTTCGGTATAGTCTGACTTCGCGTCGGACAGGTCTATCCCGATGACGATGTCGGCCCCCATGTCCCGGGCGATGTCCACGGGGAAATTGTTCCGCATGCCACCGTCCACCAGCACCATCCCCTTCGTCCGCACCGGAGCGAACAGGCCCGGGATGGACATCGTGGACCGGAGCGCGGTATTCATGCTGCCGCTGTGCCACACCTTCGCCTGTCCGGAAACGATGTCCGTGGAGACGCAGGCGAACGGCACCGGAAGGCGGAAGAAGTCGGTGGAATCGGCATAGCCGGCCGTGAGGCTGGAAATCAGGTATTCCACGTTCTGGCCGAAGATGAAGCCCGACGGCAGGCTGCTCATCAGGCTGCGGCGGACCATGCCGTCCGCATCGCCGTTGTCCGCCGACAGGTGCAGGTGGCCGTCTCCGGTGCCCACGTAGCGGACGTCGTCGGCCATCTGGTTGCGGAAATCCTTGACACTGTAATAGAACGGGAAGGAAAGGGCGAACTTTTCGCGGTATTTCCGTTTCGAATAAGGAATGTAGCGCCAGTCGATGTTGTCGCTCATCGTGCGGTCCCAGTCCAGGTTGCGCATCAGCGAGTCCAGGAACTCCGGCGAGTAGCCCATCGCATACACGCCGCCGATCAGGCCTCCGATGCTGGTGCCGACCACCATGTCCACCGGGAACTTGTACTGTTCCAGGAACTGGAGCGCACCCACGGTGGCGGCTCCCTTGGCGCCGCCGCCGCTGAGGACCAGCGCGACCGTCGGCCGCTCCTTGCGGATCCTCTCCATCCGGGCACGGATGTCCCGGACCGCCGCCGCGTCGGACGGGTCCAGTCCGAAGGTGGCGGAAGAGCGATCCTGTGCCGGCAGGAGCACCGGAACCAGCAGAGCCAGTATGAAGAGGAGCCTTCTCATTCCGCGTGATTGTGCTGACCGGCCAGCAGGCCGCAGGCTGCCAGGATGTCCTCGCCCCGGGAGGCCCGGATGGTGGCGGTAATCCCGCCCCGGGACAACCGGTCGCGGAAAGCCTCCATCGCTGCCTGGGAAGAGGTGCCATACGGGAAATCCGGAATCCGGTGGAAGCGGATCAGGTTCACGCGGCACTCCAGGCCGTGCAGGAGCCGGAGGAGGGCGTCCGCGTGGCGCGGCGTATCGTTGTGGCCGGCGAACATCGTGTATTCGAAGCTCACCCGGCGCTGCCCGGAAAAGTCGTATTGCCTGATGAGCGCCACCACTTCCTCGATCGGGAACGCCTTTTCAGCCGGCATCAGGGCGAGGCGTTCTGCGGGGAACGGGTCGTGGAGACTCACGGCCAGGTGACACCGGCTCTCGTCCAGATAGCGTTTCAGGTTCGGAAGGACGCCGATGGTGGAAAGGGTGATGCGCTTGGGACTCCAGCCGAGCCCCCAGGGGGCGGTGAGCACCTCGATGACGCGCTTCACCTCCTCCCAGTTGTCCAGCGGTTCGCCCATGCCCATGAAAACGGCATTGGACAGTTCCTCCGCCTCGTCGATCCCGAAGAACTGGGAAAGGATGTCGGCCGCGGAAAGGTTCCCGTGGAAACCCTGCCGGCCGGTCATGCAGAACTTGCAGCCCATCTTGCAGCCGGCCTGGGAGGAGACGCACAGGGTCTTGCGGTCCCCGTCCGGAATCATCACGGCTTCCACGGCGTTGTCCGGGTCTCCGTTCACCGGGAACAGGTATTTCCGGGTACCGTCGGAAGACTCCGCCCGGCCGATGGGTTCGGCGATGCCCACCTCGCAGGTTTCCGCCAGTTTTTCGCGTCCCGCCTTGGACAGGTTGGTCATTTCCGAAAGGGTCCGGACACGCTTTCCGTAGATCCACTGGGCGATTTGCATGCCCGTGAATCCCGGCAGTCCCGCCGCGACGGCGATGTCCCTGAGCTGGGTGGGATTATTCCCGAGGAGCTTTTCCATAATCTTTGCAAAAATAACATTTTATTTCCTAACTTTGTACCAACCGGTGACTGAATCCGGGAAACAAAAAACAAAACACATTATGGCTAAAGCAGTAGAAGAAAAGACCGGTGCGGAAGTCAATGCCGCCAAACTGAAGGCATTGCAGGCGACGATCGACAAGATCGAGAAGGATTACGGGAAAGGTACCATCATGAAGTTGGGAGATCAGCCAGAAT
>JAFPWG010000009.1 GCA_017395045.1 Bacteroidales bacterium | reverse complement strand
GTACATCAACGGCTACACCGCCAGCGGCTCCTGGGTATTCTCCGACGGCGGCACCACCACCGGCTATGCCAACAGCCAGGTCGCCAACACCATTCTCACCTGGGCCAAGGTCCGCATGATGGACTTCGGCGTGGACTGGGAGCTGTGGCAGGGCAAGTTCGGCGGTACCTTCGACTGGTTCAAGCGTCAGATGCTCGGAACGGCCGCAGTCCGTGACGCTTCCATTCCCGACTTCTATGCCGTCGACCTCCCGTCCGAGAACCTGAACCGCAGCGAGAACGTGGGTATGGAACTCTCCCTGTACCACCGCAACAGCATCGGGAACTTCTCCTATCGCGTTCAGGCTACCGCTACCTTCTCCCGCTACCGTCCCACTTATATCGAGAGCGAGAACACGAGAGTATACAAGTCCTCCATGGATTACTGGAAGAACAGCACCCTGAACCGCTGGAACGGCTATATGGGTGGCAGCACCTACCAGTGGACCGGCAACCGCTTCACCTCCGTGGATGCGGCCAACGCCAGCGAAGTCCTCTACACGACCGACGGCTCCAAAGAAGGCAACCGCGGTCTCATCGTGGGCCAGTATGAGCTCGTGGACCGCAACGGCAACGGATACATCGACGGTGAAGACGTGTTCTACACCTGGGGTTCCGGCAACCCGCCGCTCCAGTTCGGCCTGAACTTCAGCGGTTCCTACAAGAACTTCGACTTCGCCCTCCTCTTCAACGGTGCCACCATGAAGTACAAGGGCTACGGCCTCAGCGCCTACGCCGGTTTCGGCAAGCTCAACTACCTGCCGTCCCACTATACCGATGCCTATCACGTCGCGAACTATGGTGACGATCCTTGGGATCCCCAGACCCAGTGGGTTTCCGGTTACTGGCCGGCCCTCGTACGCGTCGCCCAGGTGGGTTCCTACAACAGCCCGTCCTATGGCAACAACCAGCCGTACAACTACGTGAACGCCACCTATCTCCGTCTGAAGACCATCGAACTGGGTTATCGCGTGAGCCCGAACTTCCTCCGGAAGGTGGGTGTCAAGAGCGCCCGCATCTTCTTCAACGGCGGCAACCTCCTGACCATCTGCAACCCGCTCCTGAAATATGTGGATCCTGAATCCAACGATTCCGGACGCGCCGGTGGTGAATTCCAGATCAACAAGACCTACAGCTTCGGCTTTAACCTTAATTTCTAATCCTGCGTGACCATGAAAAAGATATTTAACTATATCCTGATTGCCGGTGTCTGCTTCGGACTTGCTTCCTGTGACAAGTTCTTCGATGACATGGAAGGCGACCTGAGCAAGGTGGCCGCCGAAGACTTGCAGTCCTCCGAAAACGGCATGCTCGCCCTGCTGGCCAACCTGTATTCCAACCTTCCCGGCATGAGCATGTCCGACAACGACAAATACCAGATGTTCGGAAACGCCGCCCGCGACGTCCCGGATTACAAGAATACGACTCCCGGTTTCTGGGACTACAAGACCATCCGTGCCGTCCACAAATTCATGGAAGTGGTCGAATCCGCCGAGAAATCCGGTGCCATCGATGAAGACAAGAAGAACGCCTACATGGGTGAAGCCTTCTTCCTCCGCGCCTGCTACTATTTCGCCAATGTCCGTACCCACGGTGGCATTCCCATCGTCGATAAAGCCCTGGACGACGAATACACGCCCGGTGGTGACAACCAGGGACTGTACTACCCCCGCAAGACCGAGAAGGATTCTTGGGACTGGGTCCTGGGTCAGTTCGACGAGGCCATCAAGCTCCTTCCTGAATCCCAGGGAGACAAGAGCCTGCGCGCCAACAAATATACGGCATATGCCATGAAGGCCCGTGCCGCCCTGTGGGCAGCCTCCGAGAGCAAATACTGGAACCGCGTTCCCATCAGCTCCAGCTATGAGGCCGTGCAGAAGAAACTCACCTACATGGAGGCTTCCTATGCCGACGGATACTACAAGCAGGCGATCGACGCTGCGGATGCGGTCATCAAGTCCGGTGTCTATTCCCTGTACGGAGGCATCCCGAACGATATCAACGCCGCCATCGGCAACCTGAACGACCTGTTCCAGTCCTATCAGTTCTCCGAAGGTATCTTCGGCCGTTCCTACAAGACCGGAGACTCCGAGACCACCAACGGTACCGACAAGTGGGTCCCCAACCAGTTCGCCGTGGGTTACACCGGAACCGGTGCCGCCAACTACGCTGCTACGCTGAACCTGGCCGACGAGTATGACTATTATGACGATGAGAATACCCGTAACCGCAAGAGCGGCAAGATCGCGACCCTGCATAGTGGGGACGAGGACGATTATCTGACCGATCCCCAGACCCAGTTTACGGCAGACAAGGTCTCTGACTACGTGCATTACAACTCCGTTCAGGAGCCCTTCCTCCTGAAGGATGCGCGTTTCCAGGCCTGGGTGATGTATCCTGGCTGCACCTTCCGCGGCATTACCGTGTACATGGAAGGCGGCATGGTCAAGCCCGACGGTTCCGTGTCCGTGTATCCCAACTCCGACGCTTCGGGAAGCGGAAACATCGGCGTCGAGAAGAACGATGTCACCTACTATCCTTATGGCGGTGCCGGTATCAACAACTCCGCTTTCATGGGGCTGCTCACCGACAAGAACTCCAACAACCGCAACTCCTACTGCTTCTCGCCGCGTAAGTTCCTGGACCAGAACTCAGCCAACCAGTATGTCCAGTCCCCGTACTACGACATCCGTTACGCCGAGGTCCTCCTCACCTACGCCGAAGCCGTCTGCGAAAGCGGCCAGGGCGATAAGGCCCAGGCAAAGAAATGCCTCAACGACATCCGCCACCGCGCCGGTTTCAAGGATGACGTGGAACTGACCCTCGAGAACATCCTGCATGAGTGGAAGGTGGAATTCGCCTTCGAGAACAAGTGGAGCAACGTCCTTTACCGTCGTCGTGGCTTCTACAACCCCACCAAGGTCTCCAACCCGGAAGAAGGCACGCTGGGCAAGAAACTCACCCTGATCCCGATGGTGGACCTCTCCGGTGCTAAGGCACAGTGGATCTTCCTCAGGGCCCTTCCGATGACGGCCACGAGTGCATGGGGCTACAGCGGTATCCTCTCCTTCAGTCCTGAGGATTACTACGCCCAGATTCCTCACTATGTGGAAAACAAGATTGAGCCTAACAACAAATAATGACCAAGATGAAAAAGTTTTTCAATATAATCGCCGTCGTCCTGTCCGTAGCAGTCGCCGCTTCCTGCAGCATGTTCAAACTGGACAATTATGACGGCCCCAATGCAAAGGTGTCCGGGAAACTGGTGGATGCCGAGACCGGTGAGCTCATCGGCGTGGAGGCCGCTTTCTCCCAGGAGATCGACTGGGCCAATGTGGACTGGGCGACCTGGACATTCCCTACGATTACCATTTCCAAAGGATCCCTTGTCGTGAACGAACTGGGGTGGAAAGACAAGGAAGGCAAAGAAGTGTACGAGGACCAGCGCTGGTTCATCCGCTTCGACGGCCGCTATCGCAACGACCTCATCTTTGCGGGTGACTACAAGGTCTTCTTCAAGGAGCTGCCTTGCTACGAGAACGACCAGGTCCTTACCCTGAAGGAAGGTGAGAACAACAACCAGGACCTCAAGACCCTGCCTTTCTGCCGCATCGTGGATCCCAAGATTTCCTATGACGCAGCCAATAACAAGGTCAAAGCCACCTTCAAAGTGGAGTTGGGCGATCCCAGCAAGGCCAATGCCATCCTGAACCTGAAGCTTTGCGGCAATGTCCAGCTGTTCGTGGGTGCGACCGTATTCAACATGGTTTCCGCCGACGATGCAGGCGCCAAGAAGGATGGTTTCTCCTGGGGCGATATGGTATTCCCGGCTTGCCAGCCCGGCGAAGAGGTCACCCTTGAAATCAATGGGAACGATCCCAAGAATGCCGACCTGTTCAAGTACAAGCAGGACCGCTACTTCCGCATCGCCGCCATGGCCAGCGGAAACGGCTACAACACCCAGCAGGCCTACAACTTCTCCCCGATCTACAAAGTCTCCGCAGACTTCTCCACGATCGAAGAATACAAGTGGAGCGAGTAACCTCGTAAGGATCTGAGCAAAACGATTCGGGGCCGGCCGGTTGACGACCGGCCCCTTTTCAATTCGAAGAAGTATATGTATATTTGTAAATAACAATGGATCATTCCTTTATGAAACGAATCATTCCCTTCTTCCTTTGCCTTCTGATGGCAGGGAGCGCAATGCTTCGCGCCCAGGATTATCCCTTCCAGGACACCAAGCTGTCCGAGGAGGAGCGGCTGGACAATGCCGTGTCCCTGATGACCGTCGATGAGAAAATCATGACGATCGTGGGCCAGGGCGTCCCGCGCCTCGGAATCGCCGGCCCCGGTTCTACCGAGGCCATCCACGGCATCGTCCGCGGCGGTGACGCCGAACTTCCGAATCTGGGGAATGCCGGTCAGTTCGGGAACTGGCCCGGCCGCCCCACGCCGAAGTACCGCAACAGTACCGCATTCCCGCAGGCATACGGTGTCGGAGAAACCTGGGACCGCGAAATGGCCCATATCGTAGGCGACGTGATGTCCTACGAGGCTCGTTTCTATTCCAAGGACAATCCCTGGAAATGCCTGATCCTTTGGGCCCCGAACGCCGACCTCGGGCGTGATCCCCGCTGGGGCCGCACCGAGGAGTGTTTCGGCGAGGATCCCTATCTCGTGGGCGAGATGGTCGCCGCCGAGGTGAAGGGGATCCAGGGCGACGATCCCACCTACTGGCGGGGCGCTGCCCTGATGAAGCACTTCCTGGCGAACAGCAATGAGGACAACCGGTACAAGACGGATTCCCGCTTTGACGAGGAACTTTTCCGTGACTACTATTCCTACGGTTTCTGGAAAGGTGCCAGGGCCGGGGCGAAATCCCTGATGACGGCCTACAACGCCTACAACGGAGTACCCTGCATCGCGGCCCCGTTCATCGATGAGATCCTGTTCAAGGAGTGGAACATGAACGGTACCATCGTGGACGATGCCGGTGCCCTGATGTTCATGTACCTGCCGCAGATGCACCACTACGCGAAGGATGTCAACGAAGCAATCCAGATGGCCCTGGAGGCCGGCCTGACCCGTTTCATCGACTCCCGGTTCGAGCAGGTGAAAGCCGCCTACGACGGCGGTTTCCTGTCCGACGAACTTATCGACGCCCGCACGAAATCCAACCTCCGCACCATGCTCAAACTGGGTCTGATGGACGCGGAATGCCCGTATGACGCCCAGGAATTCGGCTCTGAGGAAGATATTCCCTGGGAGCGCCAGGAATTCAAGGACAAGGCCCGCCTGGTCACGCAGAAGTCCATCGTCCTTCTCAAGAACGAAGGAAAACTGCTGCCGCTTGACAAGTCCAAGGTCAAGAAGATTGCCGTGTTCGGCAACCGTGCCGAGCAGGTCCTCAAGGACTGGTACGGTGCCCTCCCCTCCTACCGCGTGAGCCCGCTCGAGGGCATCAAGGCCGCCGTGGACAGCACGCAGACGGAAGTACGTTTCCAGCGCTGGGATTCCGACGGTTCCGCGCAGGAACTCGCAAAATGGGCCGACGTGTGCATCGTGTGCGTGGGCAACCATCCCGCGACGAGCCCGGACTGGGACCGTCAGTCCGTTCAGTCCCCGTGGGCATACGGCACCGTGGCCGGTGACGGCCGCGAGGCCCTGGACCGCCGCAGCCTCCAGCTGGAGACCGAAGACCTGATCAAAGTCGTTTGGCAGGCGAACCACAATACCGTGGTCACGCTCATTTCCAGCTTCCCGTTCGCCATCAACTGGACGGCGGAGAACGTCCCCGCCATCGTCCATATGACCCAGTGCAGCCAGGAGCTCGGCAACGCCCTGGCCGATGTCCTCTTCGGCGACTACAACCCCGCCGGACGTCTCACCCAGACCTGGGTGAAGGACATCCTGGACCTTCCGAACATGCTGGACTACGATATCCGCAACGGACGCACCTACATGTATGCCAAGGCAAAACCCATCTTCCCGTTCGGCTTCGGCCTCAGCTACACCACCTTCAAGTATTCGCACCTGAAGGTTAAGAAGGACGGCGAGAACTACGTCGTCTCCTTCGACCTCAAGAATACCGGTTCCCGGGACGGCGAGGAAGTGGTCCAGCTGTACGCAAAATTCAAGAACGACGATGCGTCCAAGCGCCTCCGGGGCTTCGAGCGCGTGGCTGTGAAGGCAGGCGAAACCGTGCCCGTGCAGATTGTGGTCCCGGCCGACGACCTGAAGCTCTGGAACAGTGAGAAGCATGCCTTCGACTTCAAGAAGGGCCGGACCAGAATCCTGGTCGGCGCCTCCTCCGAGGACATCCGCCTGAAAAAGAGCATCAAACTGTAACTACTTTAAACAGAACACTTTATGAAACGAATACTTACCCTTTTCGCCGCCGCTCTCCTCACGGTGACGAGCCTCTCCGGCCAGGAGCTCACGAATTTCGCTTTCGGAGGCCGCGGACCCCGTATCGTCTCTCCCGAGGTGAAGGACGGCAAGGTCACCTTCCGCCTGAATGCAAACTATGCGACCCGCGTCCAGCTCTCCGGGAACTGGATGGAGAATCCCTGGACCGGCACCATCGACTTGGCCAAGGGCGAAGGCGGTGTCTGGGAAGTCACCATCGACGCTCCGGAGCCGGAGATCTATACCTACAACTTCATCGTGGACGGCGTCTCCGTCAACGACCCGCTGAACGACAAGGTCCAGCGCGACGGTACCCGCTACCTGAACATGCTCTTCATCCCCGGCGAGCGCTCCGAGAACTACTATGAAGCAAAGAATCACGGTTCGGTGACCTATCGCTGGTACGACAGCCCCTCGCTGGGCATTTCCCGCCGCATGACGGTGTACACCCCGTACGGCTACGAGAAAAACCCGAAGGCCAAATATCCCGTCCTGTACCTCCTTCACGGCGGTGGCGGTGACGAGGAAGCCTGGACTTCCATGGGCCGGGCCGCCCAGATCCTGGACAATCTCATCGAAAAGGGACTGGCGAAGCCGATGATCGTGGTGATGCCGAATGGCAACCCCAACCAGCAGGCCGCCAACACCCTGGGTCTCAGCACCGTTCCCATGGACCGCCAGGATCCGAAATGGCAGAATGCCTATGTGAACAGCCTCGTGAAGGAGATCGTCCCGTTCATAGACAAGGAGTACCGGACCATCGCCAAGGCCTCCGGCCGGGCCATCGCCGGCCTGTCCATGGGCGGCGGCCACACTACCTCCGCAACCATCCTGTATCCGGGCGTGTTCGACTACATCTGCCCCCTGAGCTGCGGCATCCGGGAAAGCGACCATCTGGACGCTGACCTGCAGGGCATCAAGAAAGCCGGTTACAAGCTCTACTGGATTGGCGTGGGCAAGGAGGACAACATGGCCTACCAAGGCTCCCTCGTGCTGGACAAGCACCTGTCCGACCTGGGAATGCCGCACACCCTCTACGTGAGCGAAGACGCCCATGTCTGGAAGAACTGGCGCCTGTACCTGAACACCTTCGCCCAGCTGCTGTTCAAGTAGACCGTCGAATCGAATGCCCTGACTCTCAGGGACTTAAAAGAAATACCCCGGGCCGTTTGGCCTGGGGTATTTTCCATAAAGCATTGGCTTACAGCCAATTCCATTCGACGGTGTCAGAGCTGCTTCACCAGCCAGTCCATCGGACTACCCTCCGAGTAGTCGTCCAGGAGGGGGACCCAGGAGAAGTGGGCCAACATCGGGGCGACGCCCCAGCGGACAAGGTCCTTGTCGCTGTAAATCAGCATCTTGTCATCCGTAGCGCCGAGGCGCTTGCGGGCTTCGGCATAGGCATAGGTGCTGGCGACCTTGCAGGTGCGGTCGGTTTCGGCGTGGACGAAAAACATCGGAAGCTTCACGAAAGCGTCGGTGTCCATCGGGGAAAGGACCATATCCTTGCCGTTCCACTTATAGACGCATTTGCCCTGCCAAACTTTCTCAACATCGTCGGCGAACTGGCCGGGATACTTCTCCTCCACCTGGTGGATGGGAACGATGGGATCCATGGCACAGCAGGGGATGGCCGCCTTGAAACGGTCCGCGAACTGCATCATGAAGCGCATCGTGCAACCGCCGCCGCTGGAGGCTCCGGCGCAGAAGAGCCGGTTTCCGTCGACCATCCCGTCGGCGATCAACTTATCGATAAAAGCCATCTGGAGGGCATTGTTCCGGTCGATGAGTTCAATCTTCTCCGGATCCAGCGAAGCGCTGTAGGAGTAGTTCGGGTTGGCGATGGCAAACACCAGCGTAGCGCAGGGAACGCCCTCCGTGGGCAGGGAGACGAGACAGCGGTTCGCGGTGGCAGCCGTTATCAGGTCCTTGTCATACTCGCCGCCACCAATCTGCCAAACGAGCAGGGGGGCGTTCGGAATGACCTTGCCGGAGGCGTCTTTCGGCAGATGCAGCATATACTCCCGCGTGAGACCGCCGAAAGAGAAGGAACCCGCAAAACACTCGTCCAGGACGGCGACGTGCTCTTCCGTTGCTTTTGCCAGGGTGACGTTGAGGGCGGTGTCCACTTTACAGTGCAGTTCCCAGGGCGTCCGCCGGACGAAATCATCCATCCTGCCCGCCTTGTTGAACGGCCTCGCGTCAATCCGGAGGATGTTCCCTTTCTGGGTCAGGACGATTTCATCATCCTTGTAATCGGCCGGCGCCCCGTTGGTAACGGCATCCAGATAAGCGTCCGGGACGTTGTTCACGAGGTCGAAATCCGAGGCTTTGAGCCCCTTCAGGCTGCCGGGGTCGGACACCGTGATCTCGATGGCCTCCACCAACCTGCCATAGTCCCCTATGGCCGTATACAGAACGACCTTCTCCACTTGGGCGGAAGGCCTGGGGGCACACGCTGCCATAAGCAGGGCGGCCCCCAGGATCAAATACTTACGCATATCAGATGGTTACTTCTGCCTGCTGGCGGATGTCGTCGGAGGCGGCGCCCACGAGGAGGACGAGCTTGCCGTGCTCCAAGTCCCAGGCATTCTTTTCCACATTCCAGTAACGGAGGTCCTTGACCGGAATCTCAAGCGCAACGGTCTTGGTCTCGCCGGCGGCGAGGGTCACGCGGTCGAAAGCCTTGAGCTCCTTCGCAGGCCACTCGACGGTGGCCTCCGGACGGGCAACGTACAGCTGGACGACCTCGTCGGCCGTCATGCCACCCTTGTTGGTAAGCGTGAAGGAAACCTTGACCACATCCTTTTTGGCGGAGGCCTTCACGGCGCCGTACTCGAAATCGACATAGGAGAGTCCGTGGCCGAAAGCGTACATCGGTTTTACGTTCTTCGTGTCGAACCAGCGGTAGCCCACGAGGGAGCCTTCCGTGTACTTGGAAACCGGTTTCGGCAGGGAATCGATGAGTTTCTGACGCTCTTCGCGGGACATTTTCAGGACGTCCGGACGATACATCAGGCTGAACAGGTCGCCTCCGGCGTTCGGATCCGGGAAGTTGCCCAGGGCATAGGCCGGGGAATCCTCGAGTTTCATCGGGAAAGTGAACGGGAGCTTGCCGGACGGGGCGATGTCGCCGAAGAGGACCTCGGCGAGGGCGGTGCCGCCTTCGGTGCCGTTCCACCAGCCCTGGACGATGGCCGGGGAGACGGGCTCCAGCTGGCGCAGGTCAGTGGGACCTCCGGAGATGAGGACGGTCACGAGATTCGGATTGGCCTCATAAAGGGCGGCGACGACTTCGTTCTGGCCGGCCGGCAGGTCGATGTTCTGACGGTCGGAACCTTCGGTCTCGATGCTCTTGTTGGTACCGCCGAAGAAGATCACCAGGTCGGCGTCCTTGGCGAGGGCGACAGCCTCGGCGCAGAGGGCAGGATCGGCCGGCTCGTCGATGGCGGCGGCCTCCAGCGGGTTCGGCTCGGCCGGGGCAGGTCCCCAGCGGCGGCCCGGAAAGTTCTTGTAACCAGGGGCATAGACCACCTCCACATCGGCACCGGCACGCTTGCGGATGCCCTCCAGCGGAGTGACCTCGTAAAGGGCCTTCACACCAGCGCCCATACCGCCGCTCTGGGTCTTCAGGACGGCGTTCTGGCCGATGACGGCGATCTTCTTCACCTCCTTGGCGATCGGGAGCACCCCTTCGTTCTTGAGAAGGACGATGGACTTTTCGGCCACCTTCCTGGCAATCTCCTGGCTCTCGGGCTGGGAAGTCATCACGGTATTGGCAACGTCCTCGGGAACAGCCTCGATGGCGTAGCGGACGCGGAGGATCTGCTTGACCTTCTCGTTGACCAGGGCTTCGGTAAGGGCGCCGGTGGCGATGGAGTCGATGACCGGCTGACCCAGATAGTTCGAGCCAGTCATCTGGACGTTCAGGCCGTGGAGCATGGCGCCCATCGTGCTGTGCGTGCCGCCCCAGTCGGACACGGTGAAGCCCTTGAAGCCCCACTCGCCGCGGAGGATCTCGTTCAGCAGGTGCTCATTCTCGGAGCAGTAATCGCCGTTCACCTTGTTATAGGCCGGCATCACGCTCATCGCGCCGCCTTCGACGATGGCGCGCTCAAAGGGCTTGAGGTAGATCTCGCGGAGGGTGCGCTCGTCAAGTTGGGCGTCCACGCTGCCGCGGTTGGTCTCCTGGTTGTTCACGGCGAAGTGCTTGATGCACACGGCGGTACCTTCATCCTGGCAGCCCACGGTGTATTCCAGGGCCAGGGCGGCGGAAAGGATGGGATCCTCGCTCAGGTACTCATAGGTGCGGCCGCCCACAGGCAGGCGCTGGATGTTCACGGCCGGGCCCAGGATTACATCCTTGCCGCGCAGGCGGGCTTCCTTGCCCATGCCGGTGCCGTACAGGTAGGCCATTTCTTTGGACCAGGTGGCCGCGAGGGCCGATCCGGTCGGGAAATAAGTGGCGGAATCCAGGGTCCACCCGGCGGACTGGAAGCCGTTCGGAACGCCTTCTTCGCGGATGCCGAAGGGGCCGTCGGCATAATGCATGTCGGCGATGCCCAGGCGCTCGACGCCGGCGGATGACATGTTGGTCTTCGAGTGGAGCATCTCCACTTTCTCCTCCAGGGTCATCTGGGCGATGACCTGGTCGATCTTCTTGTCGTTGACGGTGAGCTGGTCCTGCGGAGTGCGGGACGTAGAGCAGCCGGCAACCAGAAGGATCGGGACAAACAGCAGAATGACTTTTTTCATATGATATCAGTGGTTATTTCCTATTTGAAGATCAGCGGAACGAACTCGGAGAGGTAGATCCTCCAGTTGCGCCAGATATGGCCGCCGTCGGTTTCCATGTACCGGTACGGGTAGCCGGCCGCATCGAGTTTCGCCCGGAAATCGTTGTTCGACTGGATGAGGAAGTCGGTACGGCCGATGCCGATCCACAGGAGCGCGGGCTTCTTGGCAAAGTAGGTCGCGAGCTTTCCGTCGACGTTCTCATAGATCTCCTTGTGCGCAGCCTTTTCCTCGGAGCCGGTGCCGATGGCGGCGGAGAACATGCCGGAATAATTGAACATGTCCGGATTGTTCAGCGTGATGTACAGGGTATGGAACCCACCCATGGAGAGACCGCAGATGGCGCGCCCCTGCTTCTTCGCAATGGTCCGGTAGCGACTGTCGATGAACTTGACAATCTCCGGGAATGCGGTCTCGAAAGTGCCTTCCATCGTCTGCGGGAGGGACATCGTCGGACGGGTGTAGCCGGTGGAGTTCTCCAGTGGAGCGGCCTCCTGGGAGATGTTGCCATTGGTGAAGACCACGATCATCGGCTTGGCCTCGCCGCGGGCGATGAGGTTGTCGAGGATCTGCGTCGCGCGGCCCTGGGTCACCCATGCATCCTCGTCACCGCCGATGCCGTGGAGGACATACAGGACGGGATACTTCGCCTTGGAGGTCTCGTAGCCGGCAGGGGTATAGACGGTCAGGCGGCGGTCGAAGCCCGCAGTGGCGGACGGATACCATACCTTGGTCACGGAGCCGTGCGGGACGTCATGGATGGCATACAGGTCGGAGCGGGCGCCGGCCTCGGGAACGAGCAGGACACTCGTGAGGGAAGCCACATCCCGGTTCACCCACATGTTGTTCGGGTCGATGACCGTGTTCCCGTCCACGCGGAAAGTATAGTTGTACAGCTCCGGGGCCACCTTGAAGGGAGTGGTGTACTCCCATACGCCGTTCTTTCCCTCCTTCAGCACGCCCACGCCGGGAGTGTCATAGGTCATTTTCTGGCCGTTGAACTCGACCTCCACCTTTTCGGTGGGCAGGAAATCGCCGGTAACCTCTACCTTCACGGCCTTGGGAGCCTGGTAGCGGAAGGTGACGGTGCCGTCGGCATTGATCACGGGAGACTCCACCTGGGGGCCTCCGAAAAGGGCCTGCTGCGCAAAGGCGGAAAGGCCGATGAGCAAGCTCGCTGCAATGGAGATAAATCTTTTCATACCAATGGTTTAATTAAACAAATATACGAATAATCAATCGTTTTCCAATGTCCGGCATCACCTCAGTTTGGAATCGATATTGATGTCCAGGGTCCTGGGATAAGGTTCCCAGGCCGGCACCCCTGCAAAGGAAGGAACGCCGGTCTTTGCAAAGCTCGTCCAGGCCCGGCTCATGCGATGTCCCAGCTCGACGGCATCCTCTCCCCCGCCCGTGAAGGTGCGGTGCAGGAGGACATTGTCGAAAACGAAGGGAATCTCGATGCAATGGGTGCTGCCCAGGGCTCCGTCCAAAACCGGGGACTCCCAGGTGAACTGGTAGAAATAGACCGGTGCACAGCCCGCCGCGACGCGGTCGGCAGCCTGCTGAAGGGCGAGCGGCTTGAAAATCGGATCCTCCTGGTCGCGGGTGAATTCATGATAGACCGTGCCGATGATGACCGGGACATCCTTGGACAGGGCCAGTGCCTCCGGCGATGAAGGCTGGGCGGGAATGATCTCCCCGTCCACGACCGGAACCTGCCCGAAAAGGATGGCGTCCAGGAAATTGGACGGGAAGACACCGTCCTGCCTCGCCTCCTCACATACGGTCTTCAGCGCCGCATCATAGGCCGCAAGCAGGCGGTCGTACGGGACGTCGTTGATCTCTTCGACCCGGGAAGGATTCAGGCCCAGGTTCGCGACGGTAGCCGCACCAACGCGGCGGGAATATTTGGGATCCAGGAGATTTGTAATGGAGCCGCTCTCTACGATGGCTTTGGAGAAAAGGCCCTTTGCGGAAGGCATCGCCATCAAGGCAGACACCTTTCCGCCACCGCCGCTCTGTCCGAAGATGGTCACGTTGAAAGGATCGCCGCCGAAACCGGCAATGTTGCTCCGGACCCATTCCAGGGCCTTGACGATGTCCATCATCCCCAGATTGCCGCTGTGGGCGTATTTGGCCCCATAGGCGCTCAGGTCCAGGAAACCGAGGACGTTGAGCCGGTGATTCAGGGAAACGACCACCACACCATGGTCCCGGGCGAGATTCGTACCGTCATAGCAAATGAGCTCCTGCCCGGAGCCCTCCCGGAAACCGCCCCCGTGCAGCCAAACCATAACAGGCCGTTTACCGCCATCAGAAATGCCTGATGTCCATATATTTACACGTAGACAATCCTCATCATGGAAGCCGTCGTCCCAATGCATCGTGAACGCCTGGTCGTCGGACCACCAGCCGGAACGGGCAGGAGCGGGAGCCGTGGGCCCATACGCGCGGCTGGGACGTACCTCCTTCCAGGGTTCCGGATCGACGGCCGGCTGGAAACGCTCCGCCCGGGCATAGGGGATCCCTTTGTAGATATACACTCCGTCGTCAATGTAGCCGGCCACGGGGCCCGACTCCGTCTGGACTGTCGTCGCCTTGGAGGAAGTCACCAGGCTTCCGAGGCATTCGCTGCGCTGCCGGGCGGGCTGACCGCAGGCAGAAAGGAGGAACAAAGCGCCGAAAAGGGCATAGGAAGGTTTCAGTGTCATATGCGTCCGGTTTTACCAATACAAATATCCTGTTTTTCCAGGGGATTCCTTTTCCCGTCTTTTCAATTTCTTTCTCGGTTGTACCGCCCGGGATGGGGCATGTTCATTTTTATGCGTATTTGTTCAAAAATCATTATCTTTATCGCCACTAACGCCAAACTTGCCATGAAAATTGCACCGACCCTCCTTGGCCTCGTCATGTTCCTTTCGGCATGCGGTCACCGGGAAGCGCCCCTGCCTTTCCCCTCGGAAAGCGGCATTGTCGTTTCCGACCGGCTGTCCAACCAGCAGGTGAATTCCTTCGCCGAAGACGCCGACGGCCATATCTGGATAGCCACGGCCCGGGGGCTGGACAAATACAGCGTCCACGAATACCATCAATATTTCTGCTCCGATGACACGCTGGGCCTTCCCGGCAACCAGGTCAACGTCGTGTTCCGCACCAATGAAGGCAGGCTTTGGGCCGGAACGTCGGACGGCATCGCCTTCCGTACGGATCAGGGCGGTTTCCGCCGCGTTCCCGTCCTGGGCGACGGGCGGAACGCCAACCGGTTCTGGGAGACGATGGATGGAAAGCTCCTGATGAGCAATTCCTCTTCCCTCTTCCTGTATGATGAGACCGAAGGGCATTTCCGTCCCGTTATCCGGGACTTCAATGCGTTCAGTTTCCCCTATTCCGTGCTGGACGGCAACCTGCTGTGGATCGTCTCGGACGGAGGCATGGCCCTCAACTGCTACAGCACCGACGACTTCTCCCTGGTCTCCTCCTATCCGACACCCCATGTCGTTTACCATATCATCAACGCCGGAAACGGTGAGTACTGGATGTCCGGCATGGGCCGGCTCAGCATTTTCGACAGCCGTACCCGGAGCTGGAAGGAACTTCCCGACGCCATCCGGAAAGAGTCCCGGTTGATGAACGGGGATATCGACATCCTCTACCCGGTCGATGCGCAGAGCATCCTCCTGAATGTGATCGGCAAGGGAATGTTTTGCTACAACCGGTCGTCGGGGAAGGTCCTGCACCAGAACGATGCCGGATTCCCCTTCAACATCCCCGATTCGGAGATCCGCACCCTGTTCCTGGACAGCCGCCAGAACCTGTGGGTGGGGACGACCGACCAGGGTTACTCGGTCTCCTACCACTACAAAGACCAGTTCAACAGCAACAAGTTCCTCACCTCCGCCTTTGCCCGGAAGACGGTGACATCCCTGTGCCTGGACAAGCAGAACCGACTGTGGATCACCACCTTGCGGGATGGTCTTTGGGTTTATGACCTGGACCGGAAGGAACTCCTTTCCGTGGATGTCTCGAGCCTTATGCCGGACATCAACGTAGGATACAACCGCTGCTCCAGGGTGTTCTGCGACTCCGACGGAGAGCTGTGGCTGCTTTTCATGAACAAATACATCGTATACCGCACCCGATACGACGGCAGGAGCTTCAAGGTACTGGACACCGCCGGTATCTTCAATCCCTTTTCCATCATGGAGGACGGACGGGGACGGATCTGGATCGGCGGCACCGTGTCCACGCTGCTGTGCTACGACAAGTCCGACCGGTCCAAGAAGTACGTACCCCTGACGGAGCAGCTCCAGACGACCTATGTCCGGGACCTGTGCATTTCGGATCACGGATATCTCATCGCCGCGGTCTCCGAGATGCCGCTCCAAAGGATAGATACCAATACGGACGAGGTGGAAACCCTGAACCTTCCCGACAAGGAACGGGCTGTCTGCATACGTCGTTCCGTACTGACCTCCACCGCCCTGCTGAAAGACAGCGCCGGCGACCTGTGGGTAGGGACCACCGCCAACGGCCTGCTACGGCACAGCAGGAAGGACGATGCGACCGCTCCCGTGGACGGCGTTCCCTGCATGGACATCTCCTCCATCGAGGAAGATCGCCAGGGAAATATCTGGGTATCAACGATGAACGGACTCGGGAAATACGACCGTACCGTGAACCGGTTCGTCAATTATTACGAAGCGGACGGCATCGGCGGGAACCAGTTCTCCCACCGCGCCTCCTGCGTCCTTCCGGATGGAACGCTGGTTTTCGGCGGAACGCACGGCCTCACCTGGTTCAACCCGCTGGACGTCCCCCAGAAACGGCAGGTCCCGCTCGTCTTTGAAAACCTCAGTGTCCACAACCGCCTGGTCGTACCCGGAGAGAACAGTCCCATCGACAAGGACCTGAGCCTGGAACCGGACATCACCATCCGGGATGACCAGAATGCCTTCAGCATCTCCTTCGCCGCCCTGGATTACAGCGAACACGAGCGCACGCACTATTATTACATGATGGAAGGTTTCGACCGGGACTGGGTCGACGCCCGCAACAACCACGAAGCCTACTATTCCAATGTCCCCGCCGGAAAATACCGGTTCCGGGTACGCATCACGAACAATAACCAAAGCATCGTGGAAACGGAGAAGGCCTTGAATGTCAAGGTGCTTCCTCCCTGGTACCAGAGTTGGTGGGCCATCCTGCTGTTCAGCCTCGCGGGTCTGTTTATGCTGGGCGTCCTGTGGACTTTCTACCGCCACATCCGCCGCGTCCGGAAAGAGGCCGCAAGGCATATCCGGGAGGTGCGCCGCGAGCGGGAACGGGCGGAGCAGGAAAAGGAACAGGAACAGCGGCTGAACAAGATCCAGATGAACTATTTCGCCAACGTAGCCCACGAGTTCCGGACCCCGCTCACGATGATTGCCGGACCGGTATCCCAGCTCTCCGCCTCCGACGGCATCAAGGGGCAGGACCGCCAGCTGGTCGGTGTCATCCAGCGGAGTGCCACCTGGATGCTCTCGCTGGTGAACCAGCTCCTGGATTTCAACCGCATCGGCAACAAGAAACTGCAGCTGAAAGTCGCGAAAGGCGACATCGTCGCACCTTTGAAAGGAATCGCCGATCTGTTCCGGTTCAATGCCGGATCCAAGGGCATCGAACTCGCCACCTTCGGTCTGGAAGACTCCTTCACGATGTGGGCCGATGTGGACAAGGTGCAGAAAATCGTGATGAACCTCCTGTCCAATGCGATGAAATTCACTCCCTCCGGCGGACGGGTGACGCTTGCCTTCGACGTAGTGCCCCGGGAAGAGGCCGGCACCTCGTTCCCGTTGACAGAGGCCGACAGGGACAACCAGTATGCGCAGATCACGGTATCCGACACGGGACGGGGTATCCCGGAAGGAGAGCTGGAGAAAATTTTCGAGCGGTTCTACCAGGCTGATAACCAGGGTGATACGCATGGATCCGGCATCGGCCTGTTCTACGCCCGTGTACTGGCCGGCCTGCATCACGGTTATATCAAGGCGGCGAACCGCCCGGAAGGCGGCGCCGTATTCAGCCTCCTTCTCCCCGTGAGCGCATCGTCCTATACCGAGGATGAGCGGAGCGAAATCCAGCCCGTCTATGACATCCCCGCCCCGTCAGCCGTGGAAATGCCCTCCGAGACCCCCCTGGACGATGATTCCCGCAAGCGGGTCGCCGTCGTGGACGACGACATCGACGTGGCCAACTACGTGAAGATGCTCCTGAACCCGTACTACAACGTGTCCGTGTATTTCGACGCCACCTCCGCCCTGAAAGGCATGGAGGACGAAATACCCGACCTGGTCATCTCCGACGTCGTCATGCCCGGCATGAGCGGCTATGAGCTCTGCAAGGCCATCAAGGCCGACCTGCAGCTGAGCCACATCCCCGTGGTGCTCGTCACGGCCAAGGTGGCCGTGGAAAACCAGGTCCAGGGCCTGCGGGAAGGGGCTGACGCATACGTCACCAAGCCCTTCCAGCCTGCCTACCTGCTGGCTCTCGTGAAATCCCTCCTGGAGAACCGGGAGAAGCTGCACCGCCAGCTGGGTTCGGTTACGACCACGGAAGAGATTGCCCCTGAGGCCCTCTCACCGCGCGACGCCGCCTTCATGAAGGAACTCTACGAGCTGATGGAGAAGGAACTGGCCAATGTGGACCTGGACATCACCCGCATCACGGAACTCATGAAGATCTCCCGTACGAAGTTCTACTACAAGGTCAAGGGACTTACCGGCGAGAATCCCAGCGTCTTCTTCAAGCGGTATAAACTGAACCGAGCGGCCGACCTCCTGAAGGAAGGGAAATACAACATGTCCGAAATCGCCTATATGACCGGTTTCAATACCTTGTCGCACTTCTCCACCTCCTTCAAGAAGCAGTTCGGCGTCCCGCCGTCGGAGTACGTGGGATAGCAGAAAAATTCCTATCTTTCGGATATGAAACGCATTCTCCTTCCGCTGCTCCTCCTGGCTTCCTGTTCGGTGCCGCAAAGTGACCTGGTCCTGCATTATGACCGGCCGGCGACCTATTTCGAGGAGGCCCTGCCCGTAGGAAACGGCCGGTTGGGCGCCATGGTGTACGGCGACCCGGTCCATGAGCACCTTTCCCTCAACGACATCACTCTGTGGACCGGAGAGCCCGACCAGGGAACGGATCATCCCGACATCGCCAAACTGGGCCTGGGCGGTGACGGAGCGACTGCCCTGAAGGCTGTCCGCGAAGCCCTGGACAAGGAGGACTATGCCGCCGCAGAACAGCTCCAGAGGGGCCTGCAGGGGCATTTCAGTGAAAGCTACATGCCGCTGGGGACACTCCGGATCGACTATGACTCCTGCGCCGTGACGGGCTATTCGCGCACGCTCGACCTCTCTCGCGCCGTGGCCACGGCTTCGTATCTGAGGGACGGAGCCCTGTTCCGGAGTGAGGTTTTCGCCTCGGCCCCGGACTCGGTGATCGTCATCCATATCGTCTCGGAATCGCCCGTGAACGCCCGGATTTCGCTGGACACTCCCCTTCCGCATGAGTCGAAGGCCTCGGACGAAGGGATGACCGTGGACGGATATGCCGCCTGGCACACCTATCCCGGCTATTATTCCCACACGGAAGTGAGTCCGGAACGATACCTGTACGATCCGGAGCGAGGCATCCATTTCCGTACGCGTCTGGCCGTCGATGCAAACGGCGGAAGCGTTTCCGCAGCGGAGGATGCCCTCCTGCTGAACGGCATCCGGGAAGCTACGCTGTACGTAGTCAACGCTACGAGTTTCAACGGTTTCGACAAGGATCCCGTGAAGGAAGGCAAGCCTTTCCGCGAACTTGCCGACGCAAACCTCAAAGCCGCCCGTTCCGCCGGATACAGCCGCCTCCTGTCCCGCCACGAAGCCGACTACCGGGAACTCTTCGACCGCGTTTCCATCGACCTGGGCGCGACGCCGGACTCCGTCCGCGTCCTTCCCACCGACGTCCAGCTGAAACGCTACACGGACTTCGGCGAAGCGAACCCGGAACTGGAAGCACTTTACTATCAATACGGTAGATATCTCCTGATCTCCTCTTCCCGGACGGAAGGCGTTCCCGCCAACCTGCAGGGTCTCTGGAGCGAGAGCATGGACCCGCCGTGGAGCTGCAACTACACCATCAACATCAACCTGGAGGAGAATTACTGGCCCGCGGAGGCCGCCGGACTTCCGGAAATGCACAATGTCCTCCGTTCCTTCATCCATAACCTGAGCAGGATCGGCGAGCCTGTCTCCCGGCGCCTGTACGGAACCAGCCGCGGCTGGAACGCGGGACACAACTCCGATATCTGGGCCATGGCCACGCCCGTGGGCCTGGGAACCGGAGACCCCTCCTGGGCGAACTGGACGATGGGCGGCGCCTGGCTGTCCACCCATCTGTGGGAACACTTCCTCTATTCCCGCGACCGGACCGCCCTCGGGGAAGACTATCCGGTCCTGAAGGGGGCCGCCGAATTCTGCATGGACTGGCTCATAGAGAAAGACGGCGAACTGATCACCTCACCCGGCACCTCCCCCGAAAACATCTACATTACGCCGGACGGCTTTGCGGGCGCCACCCTGTATGGTGCCACGGCGGATCTCGCCATCGTCCGCGAGTGCCTCACGGATGCCGTTGCGGCAGCCCGGGAACTGGCGGTAGATGAAGACTTCATCGCAGAGGCTTCGGACGTGCTTGCCCGTCTTCACCCTTACCGGATCGGTGCCGCCGGCAACCTGCAGGAATGGTACTACGACTGGCAGGACTGGGAGCCCCGCCACCGTCACCAGTCGCACCTGATCGGTGCATACCCGGGCCACCAGATAACGACGGGGCCCTATGCTGTTGCAGCACTGAAAACTTTGGAAATCAAAGGCTTCGAGACTACCGGCTGGAGCTGCGGCTGGCGCATCAACCTGTATGCCCGTCTGGGTGACGGGGAAAGCGCCTACAAGATGTACCGCCGGCTCCTCCGTTATGTGAGCCCGGACCGCTACCGGGGCGAAGATGCCCGCCGGGGCGGCGGCACCTACCCGAACCTCTTCGACGCCCACTCCCCCTTCCAGATCGACGGGAACTTCGGCGGTTGCGCCGGTGTCATGGAAATGCTCCTGTACAGCGGTCCCGACGGTACCGTCAAGCCGCTCCATGCCCTTCCTTCCGCCTGGCCCTCCGGTTCCGTCAAGGGCCTCCGGACCCGTCGCGGCACCACCGTGGACCTCCGGTGGAAAGACGGCCAGGTCATTTACTTTAAAGAGAAGTAGCGTTCAGGTTCCGGGTCAGGTACATGATACCGGCCAGCAGGGCAAAAAGCAGGAGTGTGCCGGCCAGGAGGGCATAGGTCTCCATCTGAAGCAATACATAACTGAGCAGATAGGCCAAGGCGACGAGAGCCGTCAGGAGCCAGGCCGTCTTGTCGCGGAGGATGCCGCGGAAATAGCCGAAAAGCGCCGCCACGGTCATCACTGCCGCGAGGGCATAGGCCAGAGAGAAGTTCATAAATTCAGAGAAAGAAAGCACCAGCGCATAAAAAAGTGCCAGGGACAGGCCGATTACCAGATACTGGACCAGGTCAATCCGCTTCTTTCCCACCAGTTCCACTGCCAGCCCTGCAATGAACACAAGCAGGATTACCAGGATGCCGTATTTGACCGACCGCATCGTCTTCTGGTACTGCGTAACCCCTTGCAGCAGGTTCACGCCGAAGGAGGTGTCGTCCGGATTGCCGCGGTTGATTTCGGACACGGACCAGCGCGCCGTGAAGCCATCGTCTGTCACTTCCCGTTCTGCAGGAAGGAAATCGCCGGTAAAGGAGGGATCCGGGCAGTTGGAGTGCATCCTTACCTCGGTCGTCTCGCCGTAAGGACGGACCATCAGGGAGGATGAACCGCGGACGTGATAGCTCAGGCGGAACGGCAGGACCGTCTTCCCATCCATCACTGTCCTGTCCAGGTCGATGGGTTCGGAAAGCGAAGCCCGGCTGAAATCCTTCCCACCGGATCCGGAATGGAAGGAATAGGACCGGTCCCCGAGGGTGATTTCCACGGCGCCGTCGATCCCGCGAAGGTCGCTCAGCCCCATCGAAACCTTCTGTTCCTTCAGTTCCTTCTCTCCGTACTGGACGGGGATGACGAAATCGCCCGTGACTACGATGTCGGACCCATAAACCATGATATCGTAGATGGACCGGTGCAGCGTCTGGGTGGGCAGGTCGATATCATAGGACAGGGAACGGGGATAGACCGTGGCTGTCTCCAGTCTCGTCGCTTTCTTCTGCTCCTTATCCAGTGCCTCGACGTCGTAGGAGAACGCCAGGACGGGACCGATAAGCGTCTGGGCGCGTCCCCAACTGGCCGCCACCTCTTCACGGCTGGAATCGGCTGCCCGCTGGCGGTCGTGGATCTGGCTCTGGACCATCGCCAGGGGAACCAGCATCGACAGGGCCACGACGCCGATCAGGGCGATTTTCAAGGGAAGGGAATCTTTCAGTTTCATCAATTATTTTCCTTATATTTGCAATTGCCGCTAACCAGCAAAAACAAAGCCATGGCCGACGAAAAGATCATATTCTCGATGAACGGGGTGGGCAAGGTCCTGCCGCACAATAACAGAGTCATCCTCAAGGACATCTACCTTTCTTTCTTCTACGGGGCGAAGATCGGTATCATCGGCCTGAACGGCTCCGGTAAATCCACCCTCCTCAAGATCATCGCCGGCGTGGAGAAATCCTACAAGGGCGAGGTCGTGTGGGCGCCCGGCTACACCGTGGGCTATCTGGCCCAGGAACCGGAGATGGACCCGGAGAAGACCGTCATCGAGGTGGTCCAGGAAGGCGTGCAGGATGTAATGGATGTCCTTGCCGAGTATAATGACATATCGATGAAGTTCATGGAGCCCATGGACGACGACGAGATGAACCGTCTCATCGAACGGCAGGGCGAACTCACCGAACTGATCGAGCACCTGGACGGCTGGGAGATCGACGCGAAGCTGGAACGGGCGATGGACGCCCTCCAGTGCCCCCCTTCCGAGGCGCTCATCAAGAACCTTTCCGGCGGCGAGCGCAGGCGTGTCGCCCTGTGCCGCCTGCTCCTCCAGCAACCGGACGTGCTGCTCCTGGACGAGCCTACGAACCACCTGGACACCGAATCCATCCAGTGGCTGGAGGCTCATCTGCAGCAGTACAAAGGGACCGTCATCGCCGTCACCCACGACCGTTATTTCCTGGACAATGTAGCCGGCTGGATCCTGGAACTGGACCGCGGCGAAGGCATCCCGTGGAAGGGAAACTACTCCTCCTGGCTGGACCAGAAGACAAAGCGTCTTGCGATGGAGGAGAAGCAGGAATCCAAGCGCAGGAAAACGCTGGAACGCGAACTGGAGTGGGTCCGGATGGCGCCGAAGGCCCGCCAGGCCAAGCAGAAAGCCCGTCTGGGCGCCTACGAGAAACTGGCTTCCGCCGATGTAAAGCAGAAGGAGGCGAACCTCGAAATCTACATCCCCAACGGACCGCATCTGGGCAACAAGGTCATCGCCTTTCACGACGTCTCCAAGGCCTATGACGGCAAGGTCCTGTTCGAGCACCTGAGCTTCGAACTCCCGCCGGCCGGCATCGTGGGCGTCATCGGCCCCAACGGCGCGGGAAAGACCACCCTGTTCCGACTGATTATGGGCATCGAGAAGCCCGACACCGGCTCGATCGAGATCGGCGAGACCGTGAAGATCGCCTATGTGGACCAGCAGCACAAGTCCATCGACCCGGACAAGTCCGTCTACGAGACCATCGCCGGGAATTCCGAATGGGTGCGGCTCGGCAACCGCGACATCAACGCCCGCGCGTGGGTCTCGCGCTTCAACTTCTCCGGGGCCGACCAGGAAAAGCTCTGCGGCATCCTTTCCGGCGGCGAACGCAACCGTCTGCATCTGGCGCTCACCCTCAAGGACGAGGGCAACGTGCTCCTGCTGGACGAACCGACCAACGACGTGGACGTGAACACCATCCGCGCCCTGGAGGAAGGTCTGGACGGATTCGCCGGCTGCGCCGTGGTCGTGAGCCACGACCGCTGGTTCCTGGACCGCATCGCGACCCATATCCTCGCTTTCGAGGGTGACTCCCAGGTCGTCTTCTTCGACGGAAACTATTCCGAATACGAGGCCAACAAAAAGATGCGCCTGGGTGATGTGGAACCCAAGCGCTTCAAGTACAAGAAACTCATGGAGTAGGATCTTCCTGATTGACCCTCGCCGCGGTCTTTCCGATCATCCGGTCAAATCCCGTCAGGGCCGCGAACGGCGCGAACTGCGCCGCGCGGTCGGCCATGGCCATCCGCGGATGCCGCTTCGGGTCGGGATGCGGCAGGTTGATGATGTCGTCGTACCGGTGGTCGGTCATTTGCGGTGTCCTCCTATCTGGTTGTTCCTTTCCCGCGTCGTAGCCCCTTCTTCGAAGTCGATGCCGGAAAGGATGGCGTTCGGCCCGAATTTCCTGCGGATGGCGAGGATGGCCTCCTGCCGGCTCCGTTCGCGGGGCGAATCCTTCGCAGAGTCCCCGAAAAGGTCCAGCTGGACGCCCTCCACCTGCGATTCCGGAATCACGTGGTTCGCCGTCACGTTCAGCCGGCGGATGAGAAGGCGGCGGTCCACGATGCGGTCGTACAGGTCCATGACCGCTTCGGCGATGAGGGTGGTGGAGGAAGTCTGCCGGCCCAGGTTCACGGAGCCGTGCGCCGGCTTCGGGGCCTTCCGGCCGTAATAGTCGACCGCGACGGGGCCCTCATAGTCCTGCACCGTCTCCAGGCTTTTCCTGTCGTAGGAGACGCTCAGGACCATCTGGTCGGCCGTCAGCCGCTTTCCGACCAGGTCCAGCACCAGCAGGTCCGTCATCTCCCGGACGATGACCCGCCCCTTTTCAAAGGTATACGGCGTGGACAGCACCTGGCCGCTGGAAAGGCTGTGGGCGGAAGGCCGGTATGCCTTGATGGCAGCCATCGTGCAGGGCTCCCAGCCCCAGGCGTGGTCGATGAGCAGTTCGGCGTTCACTCCGAACAGCTTGTACAGCTTTTCCTCATTCTGGAGGGAGCATCGCGCCACGTCCCCGAGCGTGTACATCCCGTTCGTCTCCAGTTTCGCCGCGATACCGCGTCCCACGCGCCAGAAGTCGGTCAGGGGCCGGTGCGACCAGTACTTCCGCCGATAGGACATCTCGTCCAATTCCGCGATCCGCACCCCGTCCCTGTCAGCCGGAGAGTGCTTCGCCTCGATGTCCATCGCGATTTTTGCGAGGTACAGGTTCGTGCCGATGCCCGCCGTCGCGGTGATGCCGGTCTCCTTCAGCACGTCCCGGATCATCCGCATCGCCAGTTCATGGGCCGTAATCCCATATAGCCGCAGATAATCCGTCGCATCGATGAACACTTCGTCGATGGAATACACCTGGATGTCCTCGGACGAGACATATTTCAGGTAGATTTCGTAAATCTTTGCGCTCACCTCCATGTAATGGGCCATCCTGGGCGGTGCCACGATGTAGTCCAGCCGGAGCGAGGGATCGGCCAGGATGGCTGTATTGTCCGTAGAAGACTCCCGCAGGACGGCCTTCCGGGCGCGTTCGGCATTGATTTCCCGTACCCGGCGCACGACCTCGAAGAGGCGGGCGCGGCCCGGGATTCCGTAGGATTTGAGCGAGGGGGTGACCGCCAGGCAGATGGTCTTGTCCGTACGCGTGGGGTCCGCCACCACCAGATTGGTCGTGAGGGCGTCCAGTCCGCGTGCCACGCACTCCACGGAGGCGTAGAACGACTTCAGGTCGATGGCAAGGTAGGTACGGGGATTCATCGTACCCCAAAGGTACGAAATAATCCCCTTTTATGCGAGGACGTGATGGGAAACTTCGGTGGGGATTCCCAGCGCGGCCGCCTGCTCCAGGAAGAGGCTTTCGAAAGCGTCCCCGGCGATGTTCCGGGACAGGTGCATGAACAGCTTCCCGTCGTAACCGGCGCAGGAAACCGCCCCGCTGTTCCCCCGCTGGCGGCCCAGCACGAAGTCGTACGCCTTCACGTAGGGCTGCATCGGCTCCGGCAGGCGGATCTGCCCGAGGTTCGAGAGCGTCTGGGTGCAGTAGATGTCGCCGTGGTGGCGGTTGATGAAGTCGATGATGGGCTTCTTCACGCAAAGCGGCAGGCACCGCACGGCGATGCTTTGCTCCAGGGCGACGTTGGCGGCGATCTTCGGTTCCAGGTTTTCCGGACGGAGCAGGGTGCGTTTCTGCATCTTCACCAGACGGACGATGTCTCCCAGCTGGAGGAATCCGCTGCGGATATCCATCCCCAGGTTGACATAGGACGAGAAATTCCGCACCGAACGGCTCCCGTACAGGGGACGCAGGTTCACGGGAACGCTCACCTTCAGGACGCTGGACTTGCGCTTGTCGGGATCGGCCCGGTAGATTTTCTGGAGGGAGTTCAGCATCATTCCGGTCAGGAGGTCGGTGAGGGTGCAGTCGAGGTCCCGGCAGACGGTTTTCAGCCGCTCCAGCGGCATGACCACGCGGACATCCCTGAGGCCGGCGTCCGGAAGGCGCTTCCCCTTGACGTGATAGGCGACGTCGTTTTTCTCCAAGGCGCCCTTCCGTCCTGAAAAGACGGTCTTGAAACTGTCCTCCACTTCCCGGTTGTCCGGTGTTTCCGCCGGATCCAGCACCAGGCCGGAATAGGGAATCTCCAGGCCGTATCTCAGGCGGAGGTACTCTCCTGTCAACGTGAGTAGGAAGGTTTCCGAACCTGTTCCGTCGGCCAGGGCGTGGAATACGTCCAGGTCGATGCGGCAACCGTCGGTGCTCACCCGGTACAGGAATCCGCCGTTATCGCTGAAATGGAACCGGCTCAGCGGAGTGGACGGTCCCACCTCGGGCGTCTTGTCCATCCGGCGCAGGCTCCACCAGAACGCACCGGCCTTCAGCTCGCAGCGGAAGGTCGGGATCCGTTCGGACACCGTCTCCAGGGCGTGCTGGAGGCAGGCGAGGTCCACGGGTTCGGAAAGCGTGACGCTCATCCGGTACAACGAAGCATAGTGCTTGCTGAGGGAAGCGGGATAGATGTTCGCCGCATTGTCGATCCGCATCCGGGCGGGAATCTGGAGAGTCTGTGCCATTGCTCTGTCGCGATTGGTTTCCGGACACGAAAGTAGAAACCCGGCGACAGGGCGGCAAGAAAAAGTGGCGAATGGGGCGAAAAAGTGACGAAATCGCGAAATATGGGGCGAAATTACCGCTGCTTCCGCAGCCGGCCGATGGCATGCTCCAGGCTTTCGGTCGGTTCAATGATGTTATAGTCCTTCCAGAAATCCGGATCGGAGAACTCGGCGGCCTTGTCGCTGAGGATGTCGATGGTACGGAACATCTCGGCGCGGGGGATCTGCTCGACGGGCTCGCGGAGGTCCGTCACCACCAGTTCATTCACGGCCGTATAGCTGGTCGCGATCAGTCGTCTCTTCCAGTCGCAGTTGAAACGCATTGTAGAGCGGAAATACTCCATCCGGCTCCTGCCCTCCTGAAACCGGTAGCTGATCACGATGGACAGCTCCTTGGGCGTGAGACGGAGGGTCAGCGGCTTGCGGACCACCATCATCCGAGCGGCCTTGCCCGGATCGGACACGTCCAGGGCCATCTCGATACGGGTGAATGAAAGGCGCTCCCTGTCGATGTAGAAGGTCCCGTTGTACAGCGCCCAGTCCTTCACCGTGGCGGGGTGGAAATGGATTACGAACTGGAGGCGGTCTCCGATATAGGTGGGCATCCCCATCTCGAAAGCATAGCAGGACAGTTCCTCCTGGTCGAAGAGGAATTCCCTGTTTTTCACCACGTCGAAGGTAACCGCCTGCGTAGGGCCGCCCTGCACCTTCACGCTCAGGGTATCCCTCCGCCGCTGGCTCAGCAGTACGCGGCTCTTCTCAAGGGCGGTCCGGTCGCGATAGACATCCTCGCCGTAGCCCGTCTTGTAAATCCGGGACACAGCCTCGGAAATATAGGTGTAGCGGCTGCGCTTCTGGAGGGTTTCCCGGTAGAAACACTCCAGCAGCTCGGGATGGTCGGAATAGTTGTCCGGAATCTGGGAAATCGCCGACAGGACGATCTCATACGGGTTACCCGTGATGATGGAGGCTTCGTTCAGCTGGATGGATTCGGGAATCAGGCGGACGTTCAGCACGCTGCGGTCCACCTTCCGGCGCAGGGTCCGGTAGCCCACATAGGAGAAGACGACTTCGTAGATGGGGGCGTCGGACTTGATGGAGAAGGCACCGTCGGCATTCGTGACGGTCGCATAGTGACGGTCGGGAAGGGAAACATGGACCGACTCCAGCTTGCGGCCGGTCTCCCCGTCCAACACGGTACCGGACACGACATACCGCAACCGGAGGGAATCGGGGCGGTCATTCACCTCCTGTGCTCCCGCGAATGCACAGAAGAGGAGGGCGACCAGAACTGAAACAAACCGTCTCATCGCTTTGAAAAATTACGTAACGCCGTAAATATAAGCAATTTTCAGCTTAATTCCACCACCTTTCCCTACTCATATTCGAAATGGGGAATCGGCTTCAGCTTGAAAAGATTCTTCACGTGCTTATCGTCAATCCGGGCCTTTGCGACCGGGTCGTCGCACTCGCCCGTCCGGATGTAATGGTCGAGGACGGCATAGGTAAAACCCAGGTTGTCCTCGTCGGTCTTGCCGCAGAGGCCGTCGGAAGGGGTCTTTTGTACGAGATCGCGCGGCAAGCCCAGTTCCAGGCCCACGGCAATCACTTCCTGGACAGTCATCCCGCCCAGCGGAGCGAAGTCGCCGGCGGCGTCGCCGTAGCGGGTGCTGTAACCGACCCAGTCCTCGGAGAGGTTGCAGGTGTTCGCCACGCGGCCGTTCAGCGACTGGGAGACCGCATAAACCGCCGTCATCCTCAGGCGCGGAGGCATGTTGATGACCGTCTGGGACGACACTTCGGTGTCCAGCGTTCCCAACTGTTCCTTCACCTCCGCCATCAGGGCCTCATAGGCTCCCCCGATGTTCACGCAGCAATGGCGGATGCCCAGATGGTTGATCAGCCGGTAGCTGTCGTCGATGTCCGGCTGGACCCCGTTCGGCATCGTTACGCCGATGACATGGTCCTTGCCCAGGGCCTCCGCGCAGAGGGCGGCCACGACGCTGCTGTCCTTGCCGCCCGAAATGCCCAGGACGGCGTTGCAGCCCTTTCCATTCTCTTCGAACCAGTCCCGGATCCACCGGACCGCCTGGTCCTTCACTTTCTTTGCGTTGAATTCTTTCATGATAAGGGAGGAAAAGATAATGTCGAAATGGCCGCTATTCCTTGTCCAGGCCCGAGCGGTCCAGCAGGTAAGCGTAGAGCTTGTCGTAGGACTCCTTGGGCCGATAGGCGGCATCGAACAGGAGGGGTTCCTTGTTGGCGCCGAGCCAGGAGTTCTTGTCGCTCACGCCCCAGAAGGTAATTCCGCCGCGCTGGGCTTCGGGAACGATCTTCAGGTACTGGTCGAAGATGGTCACGATCAGATCGGCCTGGCTGTTCGTAGGAATGGAGCCCTGCGGAACGTCCAGTTCGGAGATGCGCACTTTCTTCCCGGTTTTCACCATCCGCATGAGCATATTCCTGATGGCGTCCACGCTCAGGTCGGTGTTGCAGTGCATCTGGGAGCCGACGCCGGTCACATCGGGATTGCCTTCGGCATATTTGCACAGCGACTCCAGTTTGGCGGGGTTCCACTCCAGGTTGTAGTCATTGATATAGAGGTCGGCCTTCTTCCCATACCGTGCCAGCGCTTCCTTGGCGGAGCGGAATGCCGCATCCGCGAATCCCTTGGTCCCTCCTTCAAAGTAGTTGCCCCAGAGGAAGACGTGGTACTTCGCCTCCGTGTTGCCGCTGTTGCGCCAGCTGCCCATTCCGTCATCGGCGAACGCCTCGTTCACCACATCCCAGGCGTACACGTCGAAATGCTCCACCATCTTGTCCACGAAGGTCGCATGGGCATCGCGGATGGCAGCCGCGGCGGCATCGGCATCCGCTGCCCTGTCGATGAGCGTCTGAAGGTAGTCGGTCTGCTGCTGGGAATGCCAGCCGAGCGTGTGCCCGCAAAGTTTCAGGCCGCAGTCGTTCGCCCAGCCCACCATCTGGTCCGGCCGGGAGAAACTGATCGTTCCCGATCCGGAAACGATGTTGTCATGCTTCATTTCGTTGCCGAAGGTCACGACATCGAAATCGTGCTTGAGAACTTCCTGCAACTGCTTGTCCTGCGTATATTCCGAATATGTGTATTCGGCGCCGATCACCATTCCGCAGGCCTGTGCCAGGTCCTTGAGGCCCCATTTAGCATCGGTTCCGGAATCGGGAACCACCGGGTCGACAGGGTCCGGCGGCGTGGGGGTGACGGGCGGTCTCGTGTCATCCTTGCCGCACGCGCAGGCAAGGACGGAAGCCAGCAGAAGGGAAAGCCAAAGATTTGTTTTCATAAAGACAAAGATACAAAAAAACCGGACATTCGTCCTTTTTCGTTTTTTTTGTGTTAACAAACTAAAACCAATTTCTGTACACCAATGAAAAAAGTATTGTTACTGCTTGGCGTGCTCCTGGCGTTTTCCATCAGCGCCAAAGCACAGATCACCAGAACCGGGGAAGACCTGTAGGCCCGGTCTGCAGATGCGGTTCAGACCGTTTTTGTCCAGCCTTTCGTCATGGAAACGGAGCTGCTCCAGGTCCAGGGCGCAGATGAAATCGGGAAGGTTACTTACACCTACGCTCTCAGCAAGAAAGAGTTCCGAATCCGGCGGAGACCCGGAACAGTTCTTCCCTTCCGAACGGGGAGACCATGGAATGGGCGTCAATGTATCCCTCGGTTACTACATTCCCCTTTTCAGGAGCAACTTCTTCTATGCACCCGAAATCGCCCTGACCGCCCGTCTCGGGAATGACAAGGCCAATTCGGACGACAAGTATTATTCTTCCTATTTCGGTATCGGACTGAAGGCCGTCCCGCTCCAGTTCGGCTACAGCTTTGAAGTCTCCCCTTCCTTCACCATCAATCCGAAGATCGGCGCGGGAGTCACGTATCTCCCGCTCGGCTCCAGGTCCTACCACACCGAGGGCAAGACGGAAAAAGGAAAATGGGAAGGTACCGTCAACCCGGTTGAACTGATCGGCTGCGATTTCGTCCTGAGAGAAAAGAACCTCATCCTTTCCGTCATCCTGGAGAGCGGTGAATATGTACAGGCCGGCATCGGCCTGGGCGTGCTGTTCTAGGACGTTATCCGTTTGAATAACAGTTTCCCCCGGCGCCGTCGCGCTGGGGGAAATCGTTTTATCCATAGAGCCCTGGAAGGTCAGTTCCAGGAATCCAGCGCGACGGAGACTCCTTCAGCCTTGCAGAATACCGTACGGGTTTCTCCAGGGAGAAGGGAGATGAAGTTGTCCTCCCAGACAGGGCCAGGAACCAGTTCCCCCTCGGCAGTGGTCGCCTTCAGGATGTTCTGGTAAGAGACCACTTCCGAGGGATTGGTCAGCGTTACCTGGAGGCCGCCTTCCACCGGCGACACGGTCATCCGGATGTCCGCCTTCGGCAAAGCGGAGACGAACGACAGGTCGGCATAAGAGAGCATGGGGATTCCCCACCAGTCGGAATGCGCCCAGTCGTGCACGGCATTCCGGGAAGGGATGCAGTAGAAATTCCGGGCCACCACTTCTCCCTCCGGATTCTTGAGGACCAGGGACAGGAAACCCGGGACTTCCTTGGGCAGTTTCCCCAGTTTCACGGGCTCCCGGGGAGCCGAAACGAATTCCCGGCTTTCGTTCTTCAGCAGTTTGGAATCCGTCCCATAGAAGCATATTTCCGCCCGATAAGCGGCCGCAGGAACGGCGTCGTTCACGGCGACGATTTCTCCGCTGCCATAATTATAGACAAGCTGGACGGGCGTGCAAGCATGCTTGACGCCGTAGTAGCCGGCCGTAGGGACGCCGTACCAGTCGTACAACTGCCAATAAAGGGATGGCCACGCACTGTTCAGCATCCAGTTCACGATACCGGTAGCCTTCCCGATATTGCACCTGAAAGCCTCATACATCGCACGCGTAGAATCGTAATCCAGGGCATGTGCCTTCTTTACGAAATCTCCAAAGCCCTCTAACGGCCCATACGTCCCTTCCGCTGCGGCGACCTCCGGATCCACGGTATTCATATTGGTCGCGGAAGCCGTACAGTGGTAGTTCCAGGCGGGGCCCATCGGCCAGGCCTCTTCCCCGCCCAGAAGGCGGAGTACCGACTCTTTCTGGGGAATGTTCATGCCGGGATTGGTTTCCGTATTGAAGCCGTAGGCACCGCCGGCCCGGGTATCTTCATACCAATAGTTGGGGCCGACATACTCATACGGTCCGGCCATCTTCATCCCGGAAGGTCCCGACACCTTGGAGGTGACGCCATTGGCCGAGCAGATATAAGGACGGTATTCGAGCTGGTCATACAGCCGGACATAGGCGGTTTCCAGTCTCACATTGGGATCCCGGTCGCTGCCGGAAAGCCAGCCGATGAGGGAGGCATGGTTGCGAAGGCGGATGAGCTGGTCATGGAAGTATCTCAGTGCCAGCGACTCCCAAGGCTCACCTTCAATGCATCCGTGGGAGCGCGTCTGCGGAAGTCCGCAATAGTGGTCCCACTCCCACTGGCAGCTGAAGCCGACAAAAGTAAGGATACCCAGGCTGTCGCAGAGGTCGTACACAGTATCGTCCTTGCCCCAGATATTCTCGAAACGGATGCAGTTGAGTCCCATGTCCTTGACCATCCGAACCTGGCGAAGAATGCTTTCGGGAGTATCCTGGAGGAAAATGTCGTCGGCCCAGCCGGCGCTTTTGACCAGCACCCGTTTCCCGTTCAGGATGAACTGCCGGTGACCCTCCGCCGTGAGTTCGGACCGTATGTCGCGGATGCCGAAACGGACGGTCTTGCTGTGGGAATCCCCGAAACGCACCGTCATGTGATACAGTTCCGGAGAACCCATCTCCGCACTCCACCAGATCCGGGGATCCTGCACCGTCTCGCTGTGACGGATTACCTTGGTTTCGGAACCTTTCAGGCTGACTGGTATTTCAAAGCCGATGCCTTCGGCCTCTCCTTTCAGCAGTCCTTCCGCCGGTTCCCCTGAACGATTGACAAGGGTTACCTCTACCTCGAGGCACGCCGTAGAGAGGTCCTGGGGGTCCAGGACCGGTTTCACGAAGACATCCTGAACCTGGACATCCGGGGTGGAAATCAACCGGACAGGTCCCAGGATGCCCATGGTCTCATCCAAGGGACGAGGATTCCAGTCCACCCAGCCGTGGTTCAGCGAGCCTTCGGGAGCCTTGTGCACGCGAACCTGAAGGGTATTGTTTCTCTTGGCGTAGGGGGTGATGTCGAACTCCCTCACACAGAACACGCCAACGGTAGTATCGGCCGAGGCGATCAGGGTTCCGTTCAGCCGGATATCGGCACTGTACCCCAGGCTCTCGAAACGGAGGACATGATGCTTCCCCTTCTCCGCGCCGAAACGCGTGGTGAAAACCCAGGGAGTGTCAAAGATGCTTTTATCGGCATCCTGGTACCGGAGGCCTTCCAGCAGGTTCCCGCCGAAATAACCGGCCTCATTGAGGGCTCCGGCGACCGTGGTCGGCACTTCGACCTTGAACGTCCGGGAGGAACCCTCCTGCTTCATGCTCCAATGCGTTAGGGTAGAAGGGGAAGGGGCCGACGTACAGGCGATGCACACGGCCAGGATACAGGAGAGGGAAAGGTGTTTCATCGTGGACTTAACTTAAGAGGGAAGCCCCCAGGACAGGGATCTCCCCGTCGGAAAGGACTTCGATGCGAAGACTGTCGAGAGAATAGGGATAACTGCTTTTCAGGGTCTGCATCATCGCATCCCGGAAATGCCGGTAAGAACGGGCCACTCCCCCGCCCAGGACGATGCAGTCCGGGTCATAAGCGAGCATGATCAGTGTAAGGAAGTGTCCGAGATGCCGGCCGAACTCCTGTTCAACGGCAACAGCCTCGGGGCTCCCGGCATCGGCCGCCTCGGCCGCCTCCTTTCCATCGAAGCCGCGCGCGGTGAAAAACTGCTTGGAGCAAAAAGCCTCGTAATCAGCCCCGTCATAAGGGGCCGATCCCAACTCACCGACGCCGCAGCGGCTGCCGCAGAACAGTTTTCCGTCGCACACCACCCCCATACCCAGCCCCGTGCCGAGGGTAATCCCTACCAGGACCGGATAAATCCTGTCCATCCGGGCGGATGCCCCGAGCGCGAAGCAGTTCGCGTCATTATTGACGAACACCGGAATGTGGAAACGGGCTTCCAGCTCGTCTTTCAGATGCACTTCGTCCCAGGACGGGATATTGACAGCGTTGTAGGCGATTCCGTTCACCGGGTCGACCACGGTGGGGACACCGATCCCGATGCTGGTCACCTCCGGAACAATCATCTTCCGGACAGCTTCAGAAAGATAGTCGATGGTTTCCGCCTTCGTGGCCTCGGGCCTGAAAGAGGGGATGACATCCTTCCGGATTACTGCCGCATGATCGACGAGGCCCAGATTGATGGTGGTCCCTCCGATATCTATGCCGAGTCGCATGTGCCGGGTTCCGTTATTGTTTCAAATAGGGATTATACTGGTCGAAAGGCTCGTAGGACATCCAGTCGATCTCCAGTTCATACGGGTACAGGGGCTTCTCGATCGAGGCCTCGTTGGTCTCGACCGGCCAGTTGTTGGTATGCCAGAAATTCAGGCGATACTTGCTCTTGAGGCAGGGAACGCCGGTTTTCGAGGGCTGGTCTGGAAAGACCACCTTTCCCTTGTAGTCCCACAGGACCAGTTTCTTTCCGGTCTCGGGATGGATCATCCACCAGACGAGACGGTCAGGATACCAATCCCAGCCGTAGGTGTAGAACCTCTCGGACGCATCATAATCCGGAATCGCCTTCAGCCGGGAAGGCCTGTTCTGGCGTCCTTTGAAAGCAGTGTTGGGAACGCGGGTGACGGATCCGTCCTCGTGACGGACCTCACTGCGCCAGATGGTTTCCAGGATCTCCCCCGTCGCCAGGTTGATAATCCGTCCGACCCGGTTGTGCGCACCCCGTTTTCCCGTCCACGTACCCACATAGATGATGCGGGGATCTGCCAGCAACCACTCGATATCTATCTCACTCTGACCGAATTCCCGGTCGATATTATAGGTGAAGTAGCCGACGACGGCCCCGATGTTGGGCTGGACGTCCTGCGCCCTCGGGACCTTGATGCGGGCGGAATAGCTGCCGTAGAAGGTGTAATCCTTGGAAATGATTTCCGGTCCCCGTCCGGCCCCGGCAGGGTCGTTGGGGTCGATCCGGTACATCATGATCGCCGTATTCTCCTCAGAAAGGGAGGAAAAACCGGAATAGTAGCGGAAATCATCCCCTACTGGTCTGTAATTATAGTCGAAATACTCCGATGTCTTGCCGGAAAAATTTTCCGTAAATGCGCCGTGGAATCGGGGAAGATCCTGCGCGTGGGACCGGAGGGCCGACACCGTCAGAAGCAGGATGCCGGCAAAAAGGAAGGCGGTTCGTTTCATGGTTCGGAGGGCGTGTATTTGATCCAGTCGATCTCCAGTTCAAAGGGATAGTACGGCACCTGCGTCGTATTGGCATTATCCTTTGTCGGAGAGTTCTTGCTATGGTACATCCTGAATTGCAGGCGGAGGGGCTGGGTGGGGACATTCACCGTCTGTTCGGACAGGACGGTCTTCTCCGACTTGTCGGAGTTTTTCACCCACCAGGTGAGCTTGTCCGGGGCCCAGTCCATTCCGTATATATAGAAGCGGGACGAGGCATTGAAAGGACTGATGGAAGGGGTCACCACGGATTCCTCGACAACGGGCTCGGAGTCCGCTCCCGCATCCTGGTGCAGGCCCTTCAGATAGAGATTCCCGGTGTCGGCCAGACGGAGACTCAGCGTAAATTCGTCCGTTCCCCAGACGGAATCCTGGTCCACGAGGGAGAAATCGGCCAATGCGCCCAGCTTCGGTTGCACGGCAACGATGTCCGGAATCCGGATCCGGGCGCTGACACTGCCGTAGTAAACATAGTCCCTGGACGCTACGACCACTCCCTCACCGGCCGCATCGGCCGGATCCAGGCGAAGCATCAGGATGGTCGCGCCCCTTTCGCTGAGAGAAGGGAAAGCGCTGTAATACCGGAAATCATCCCGGTCGGTCCGTCTGGCAAAAGTCAAGTACTCCGATTCACGGGAAGAGAAATCTTCCGTGAAAGAAGTCATCACGACCACGTCCTTGGGCTCGGGTTCCGGATCAGGTTCCGGTTTCGGCTCGGGTGTCGGTTCCGGCTGTTCCTTTTGATCATCAGGCACGGGTGCCGGTTCCGGAGTCTTGGAGCATGACCCTGCGGCAAGAAGCGTCAAAACGCACAGGAGTATACTAACGTTTCTTTTCACGTTCCTACCAATTATTCTTTTCGCGCCACTCGATGTTGATTTCATCGTACGGCTCGTATTTCATCCAGTCAACTTCCAGGAAATACGGATACTTGGGAGCCTCCTTCGACCTGGGATTGGTATCTACGGCCCAGTCGTTGGTGTGCCAGAAATTAAGCAGGTACGTCGTGGGCGGCTGAGGGATGCCGGAGAAGTTGGGCGTAGTGCCCTGATAGTCCCAGAGGATGATCTTTTCCCCGGTCTCCGGATGCTCTATCCACCAGGTAAGGCGGTCGGGATACCAGTCGAAACCATAGACATAGAACTGCTTCGAAGCGTCATACCCCTCGATGGCCGGAATGGACCTCGGGCTGAGGGCGGCATCGTCGTCCTTGTCGAAATTATGGTTCCGGTTACCGTCATGGTAAGACCGGTAGTTGGTATAGAGGATCTGTCCCTTGGCCAGATTGATGGTCCGGCCCACCCGCTGGAGGTTGTTCACGTTGTCGGGGGCACTGGTCCATGTACCGATATAGATCAGGGTAGGGTCGGCGATAAGCCATTCGAAATCGATTTCGCTGAGCCCGAATCCACGGGTGTAACGATAGGTGAAATAACCGACCACCGTTCCCACGTTGGGCTGCACCTTCTTCACGTCGGGGACCCGGATGCGGGCGGAGTATGTGCCGAAGTGGGTACTCTTGTTACTGGCGATCTCGGGGCCGCGCCCGGCGCCGGCAGGGTCGGAAGGCTGGATGCGCATGAGCATGACTCCGTCTTTGTTCTCACTCAAGGAAGGGACTCCGCAGAAATATCTGAGGGCATTGCCATTCGTGGAGAAGTACTGCGGTTTGGAAGCGTTGAATTCTTCCGTGAAGGCGCGCATGAAGCGGCTGTCGGTATCCTGCGCCGATACCAGAGCTGCACCAAGGCAGAAGGCCAGGAGGGAAAGGAAGATCGGTTTATTCATCGATGACAGGTTTTAATGGGAGGGACAGGGCAGGGTCAGCCACCCTGTCCCTAAAACAAATGAAAGGATTAATTCGCGGGAGCGGGAACGACCTTCACGCTGAGGTTGTCAAAATAGTAGTATCTACCCGGGCCATGGCAGCTTCCCCAAACGGAACGGAGAAGAACGTAGAAGTAGATGGTACCGGTCTTCTGAGCCCAGTAGTGCGCCACGTGCTCGCCTCCATTGCTGTAACCGAGACCCAGTTCGGCGTTCTTTGCAATGTAGTCATCATTGGCCCCGAAGTCGCCGTCGAAAGGAGGAACGGGTTCGGATCCGGGATTGTCATAGGCGGAATTCCAGTAATTGTACATCTCAACGGATGCGCCTGACAGGGCATCACCGCCGATTTCTTCAGGGTCATTCACAAAACCGAACCACAGCAGGCCGGAGTCGTTGGTTCTCTCATTCCACTTCATCTGGGCCGAGAGTTCGAGGTAGTCGCCTTCCTCGACATCCACTGCCTGATAGACCCAGACATTGTTGGCCTGGTCGTGGTCCTGGTTCTCCGACGACAGGCGGAGGCAGCCACCTTCACCGCCGGAAGGACCGTCTTCGGTAAAGCCGAACGTGTGCACCCAGCTCAGGACGCCGGGCATGGGAAGATAGGAACCGTCCAGGACTTCTGTGCTCACCACGGTCCAATACTGGGCATCATCTTCCTCCATGGAACCGCCCTTGAGGAGTTCGTTGTAGGCAATGACGTCAATGGTGGCCTGGAAAGAATTCTTGTCACCGCCAAGGCCGGTTACCTCGGCCTTTACGGTGTAGGTGCCATAGTCGGGATAGACGTGGGAGACCTTGAATTCAGAAGCGGTTGTGCCGTCACCGAAGTCCCAGGCGATGGATGCGGCGTTCTCGGAGGCCGTCGCATCGAAATCGACGGTAAGGCCGAACTTGCCGGCACGGTCCGTCTTCGCCTCATAAGAGAAGTAAGCCTTGGCTGCGCCCGCCACCGTGATGGAGGCTTCCTTATTGGCAGTCACGGCATCGGCGTTGGCCACGGTGAGCTTGACGGTATACGTACCGGCAGCAGCATACTCGTGGGTGGGGGAAGCGGTCTTTGCCGTCTCACCATCGCCGAAGTCCCACTTATAGGACGTGGCGTTCGTGGACTTGTCGGTGAAAGTCACCTTCAGGCCGTCAACAGAATAATCGAAGTCCGCGGTGGGAGCGGCGGCCGGCGTCTTGTCGTCTTCCGGCGTCTTCCCGGGGTCAGGCTTTGAACAAGCCGCCAGCGTCAGGACAGCGGCTGCTGCAAGGAAATAGAAAACCTTTTTCATAAGGAATTGGAATTAAATGGGTTATTAGATAGTTGGGAATAATTGGCGTATTTCGCTTTCCGGCTTGTCGGCAGGCACCTGGTCCCAGTACTCGCTGCCGAGGTCCAGTACGATGACGACGCTCGTATTATTGTCGGCCAATTCGTACTCGGTGGGATTGGTGATTTCCAGCCCCATCACCAGAAGCTTATAGCCTTCGGGAGTCACAAGGGACGACCGCTGCGCCGCGAGGGCTTTCATGTCCACATCTACGTAGCAAGTGCCTCCATTGTTGCCTGCCTCTACCTGGATCGTGCCCGGAATGGTACAGACCGAGGAGGAGAGGGCTTCTGCGGGAACTGCCTTGTCGGCATATTCCGCCAGCTTTCTGTCCGTTTCCGACGGACTGTATCCCAGGCTCACGCTGAAAGCTTTCTGCTCGGAAAGATAGGCGGACCGGATCACCCCCACGACGATGCTCAGTTTACCACTCCCCTTGTCATACTTGCAGGTATAGACCGAGTTCTGGTAGAACGGCCCCAAGGGGATGGGATATGAATTATCCAGACCGGTGACCGTAGCCTGCGGGATGTAGATCTTGGCAAAACCGTAATCCTTCGTGGCATCATTGGGCTGGCATGACACGAATGCGGAAACCAGCACGAACAATAAGATCTTATGGATGTTTTTCATATGCTCTGTTAATTGTATTCAGGATTCTGGTTAAGGGTACCTCCGGAGTTCGCGATCTCCTTGCGGGTGAAAGGAAGGTAATAATTACGCTCATAGAAAGTACGAGACCCCACAGTGTTATAGGAGTACTGGTAACCGCCGAGGTTGTTCCTCCTGACGACCACACCCTTGATAGAGCGGTTCAGGACCGTTTCTGCATCCAGCCAACGGATGAGGTCCCAGTAACGGTGGTCTTCGAAGGCCAATTCCACGCGTCTTTCCTGCTTGACGGCCGCACGGAAATCAGACTTGGAAGTCGCTGTAACGGCAGGGAGCAGCGTGCTGGCGCTGTTGCGGACTTCCGTGAGCGCCTGACGGGCCGTCATGCCATATCCTTTCGGATCGGCATCGGGGCCGTAGGCTTCGTTCATGGCCTCGGCATAATTCAGAAGTACTTCAGCATACCGGTACAGCGGCCAGACATGGTCCGTGCTGCCTCCTTCGATCAGGTTCAGGTTGGGTGCCAGGAACTTGCGCAGATAGTAACCGGTCTTGGAAGCACCGTTCACGCGGCCGTCAAAGGCGGCTCCGGGAGATTCGTCGATCTCCTTTCCATTCCAGGTGCAACCATTGTATACAATCGTGGCCTCAAAGCGGGGATCCCTGTTTTGATAAGGATTCAGCGTCTGCTGGCCGATGTACTCGTAGGCATCCACCAGATTCTGCGTAGGGCAGATTCCACTGTTTCCTCCCCGGGTGCCGACAGGGTAATTGGCCACCTCGGGTGCGCTCCCCGCCGCCCGACGAATCAGGAAGATGGATTCCACGTCGGAGGTTGCATTGTTCTTCAGGAAATAATCCCCGTATTTGCGGTTGACCGGCATGGTAGGACTGGGATACGACCGGGCGCCGTCACCGAAACCGAAGCCTTTGGCGAAAATGGCCTTCCGGGTCCGGATGACGTCGTTCGCGGCCTGGGCCGCCCGCTCCCACTTCGATGCATCCCCGTCCGGATTGTTGCGCGGGCTGGCCGCATACAGGAGCACGCGGGCCTTGATGGCCAGGGCGGAAGTCTTGTCAAAGCGGCCGATGTCGTTCCGGAAATTCCAGTTGGCGACATCCGCAATCCGGTTGGCCGGGGTCTCGTCAAGGCCGACGCGCCAATCCAGGTTCACCTTGTCGGCATTCTCATCGATCAGGTTGACGATGTGCTCCACCACCTCATCGTAGGTGGCTTGCCGGGCAAAACCTTCCTCCTCCCCGATGATGGGGACGCCGCCGTACATTTTAATGAGTTCTCCGTAATAATACGCCTCGGCGATGCGGGCCTCCGCCCTCAACCAGTTGAGGTTGATGACATCACGCAGGTAGGACTTGGGCTTATCGGTGCTGTAAACGGTCCCGTCGGGATTGTACACCGTGCTGGTATCCCTGTTCAGGGCCAGAAAGTCCTCGCCGTCTTTGGCATACTCCAAGAAGAAGCGTGCGGCCCGGATTCCTTCATAATAGTTGTTGTACTGATACGAAAGCGGATTCAGGTCGGGCGAAATGAGTCCGCGCGTAAACACGGAAACGTCGGAGGTGGGAGCCGTCTGCTCGGCCTCGTCGGAAGCCGCGGCGAAAAGGTTCCCGTCTATGACGTCAAAGCCATACTGCATGGGCGTATAGAAGGCGTACGCGAAACTCGAGAGCGTGCTGTACCGCGTTTCAAGACGGTCCATGGTGTCAAATACGTCGATCTTGGTGTCCAGGTACTTGGAGCAGGCACAGACGCTGAGAGCAAGGGCTGAAAGAATGATTATTTTTTTCATGATACTGTCTTCTACTCGTTAGAAACTGACTTGAACACCCAGATTCACGGACATGGCGGCGGGGTAACCGTAGTTCACCGTCTCCGGATCCATCTTGTACTTGGAGAGGACGCTGCTGAGCGTAAAGAGGTTCTGCCCGGACAGGTACACGCGGAGCTTCTTGAAACTGTAGCCGAGTTCCGCATTCCGGAGGCGCAGGAAATCGTTCCTCTTTACCCAGAACGAGCTTGTGCGGTAATTGTTGTCATTCTGCTGGGCGGTCAGGCGCGGGAAAGTCGCGGTCTCACGGGTATCCAGTTTGGCTTCGGGATAGAAGACCCACGCATTCCCGGCCCACTCGAAAGCCGTGCTATAGTTCATGAACGGTTTCCAGGCGGCGTAGTCCATCAGGTTGACCGTTCCTCCGAGGGATGCCGTGAACAGCACGGAGAAATCGAAACCGTGGTAATCCACTTCCCCACCGAAACTGAGGTGGAGGGAAGGATAGGAAGGATTCCCCACGAAGACAATATCCGTTTCATCGACGAAACCGTCTCCGTCCTGGTCCTTGTATTTGAGGTCACCGGGCTGGACGCTGCCGAACAGCGGGACGGGAACGCCCATGTTCAGGTCTCCGTCCAGGTCGAAGTCCTTGGTTTCATAGAAGCCGATGCACTCGAGCCCCATCCGGGAACCATAAGGATGACCGGTTGCAGCATTGTAAGGGAACTTGACGCCCACTTCCCCCATCTCCAGGATCTTGTTCTTCGCATAGAGGACGTTGGTGAAAACGGAATAGCCGAAGTTGCCCTTCCGGTCGGAGAACACCAGATTCGCATCCACGCCCTGGTTGATCATCCGTCCGATGTTGGAATAATAAGTCTGGAGGCCGGCATAGTCCATGAGCGTCCTGTCCAGCGTAAGGATGTTGCTTCTCAGGTCCACGAAGTAATCGGCCGTGATGCTCAGTTTGTTCCAGAGCTTCGCGTCGAATCCCGCATTTGCTTTGAGACTACGTTCGGCCGTGACGTCCTCATTCCCCTTGAACAAGGGACGGATACCGCTGACGCCGCCGCCGAAACTGGGTCCCAAGCCGGTGACGAAACTTCCGGTCCACGTGTAGTACTGCTGGTAAAGATAACGTCCCTGCGTTTCGAACCCGCTGATTCCGACGTAGGCTTCCGTGGAGCCGGACAAACCGGCGGATGTCCTGAGCCGCAGATAGTTAACGGAATTGTTGCCCTTCAGGAAGGATTCGTTGGAAACGACCCAACCCAGGGACAGCGAGGGATAGAATACGTAGCGGTGACCCGGAGCGTAGGCGTCACTTCCGAAGAGGGAGACACCCAGTGCGGCCTCGTACCGATCGTCGAAAACGTAGTTGGCTTCCCCGGAATAATTGATGTACCGGTACTTCCAGTCGTACGAAACGGAACCTCTGCCGTTGAAATCGGAGATATGTGCCTGGAGCGAAGCGCCAAACTTGCTGGCATCCGTTTCGCCCTTCCATCCCAGGATGACATTCCCCTGCATCCAGCGCTCCTTGCCCGAAGACCGGTAGCCGTTGGAACGAAGGTAGGTGGACACGTCGGAAGTCTGGGCGACGCCGCCGTTATAGCGGGCGTAAGTGCTGGTCTTCGCCGTGTTGCCGACCGTCTTGGAATAGAAGGAGAAACCTTCCTGCAGATAGAGGCCGGGAAGGAGGAAATCCAGGTTCTCCCTGAACTTGAAGTTGGCCTGCATCACCTTGGTACGGCTGGTCGTCCAACCCAGGCCGGTCAGGGAAGCCACCGGGTTGTTGGGATGGGTCACCGTTCCGGAGAAGTTGGAGATGGGATCCGTCGACAGCGGGTCGTGGATCGGATACACGTTGGAAGGATAGCTCATCACGTCCTCCATCAGGGAATAGACGCTGTAATTGGGCCGGGTCCTGTCTTCCAGGCGGCCGCCCAGGTCCACGCTGACGGTCAGGATCTTGTTAAGTTTCATGTCCAGATTGGTCCGGATCCCGTACTTGGCGAAGGAAACGTTATGGGTGCGGTCCGTGTTCTTTACATTCAGGAAACCCTGCTGGTTGGCGTAGTCCAGGACCACGTTGTACTTGGCCAGCTGGGAACCACCGCGGATGGACAGGGTGGCATCGGCAAAGATTCCGGGTTTTCCGAGCACCTCGTCATACCAGTTCACGTCGATGCCGTTCCCGTTTTTAAGGTCACCGATTACCTCGAAATCATAGAAGGGATCCCACTCGCGGCCGTGGTCGTTGCTCCAAGCCTGGTTGTAGAGCTCGCAATAATCCAGCGATCCCAGCGGCTTAACCACATTGATGGGAAGCTGAACCCCGCCACTGGTCTTGAAGGTGATGACGGGAGCGCTTTCCATACCGCGTTTCGTGGTGATGAAGATGACGCCGTTGGCCCCGTTCATGCCGTAAACGGCCAACTGGGACGCATCCTTGAGGATGGAGACCGATTCGATCTCTTCCGGCGAGATATAGTCGATAAAGTCGCTCTTCACCTCAAACCCGTCCACGTAAATCTTGAGCGTGTTCAAATCCGTCGAGGAGGCATAGGACCCGATTCCCCGGATCATCATCCTGGCACTTCCGTGGCCGGGCGTTCCGTCATTGGTGAGGACGACCAGCCCGGGATACTTACCGGTCAGTGACTCGGTGAAATTCGCCAGATCCTGGGAATACCCCTGGAGGGATGACGCTGCGGAAAGGATTCCGGCAGCCATCAGAATGTATAAAAGCTTTTTCATTTTCTCCATGGATTTAGGTTTAATAACCAGGATTCTGGGCGATGATCCCCTTATTCACTTCGTCCTGGCGGAAAGGCTCCAGGAACCACTTGGGATGCCAGTACCCCGTGTAGGAATACGCGTCCCAATAAGAGATGAGCGCATCCATGGTATTCAAACCATCGGTGGTATAGAAGGAGATCTCCGTCATGGGACCGCCCAGGATCTTGGTGCCGATATCCGGATGCTTCCAGTGTTTGACATCATAGTATCGCTGATTCTCTTCGAAGAACTCCAAGGCTTTCTCACGGACGATCAATTCGCGCAGCCGGCCCTTGTCGGTCTCGCTCACGGAGGGCAGTCCCGCTCGGTTTCGGATGATGTTCAGGTAGCGCAGGGCATTGGCCGTCTCGCCGATCTCATTGTAGGCTTCGGCCAGATGGAGATAGTTCTCGGCGAGGCGGAACAGCGGGAATTCCAGCCAGCGGCGCGCTCCCGCCTTATAATAGAACTTGGTAGGAACGCCGATGGAGCGTCCTTCCGTTGCACGGGACATGGAAGCCGCGATATTCGCATCGGAGGTAAGGCTGCCCATGTACCAGATGCCCTCATTCCAGCGGGCGTCCCCGTCGTTGGAGCGGCCGAACTTGCCGGGAACACAGATATCCACGCGGAAACGGGCTTCGATGTTGTCGATGTTATTGGCGAAATCCGAAATCGGCCTGGGCTCAGCCTCACCGACCACGGGCCAGTCCAACTCGCCGCCGTCCTTGTCGCGATACAGGCGGACGAAGTTGGTCAGGACACCGCGGAGCGAGCGCTCGCCGGCATCCACGTAGGCGGAAAAGTTATAGCCTTCGGTCATATTGTTGTACACCTGCTGGTCGGACTCGATCTTGAACGCCAGGATGGTCTCCGGACCGTTGAGTTCGGAAACGCCGCGGCCATAGTCGTCGATGGCCTGCTCATAGTCGTTGCGATTGCCTTCTCCGGCCGTGAAGATCAGGTGCTTGCCATGGGCCTTGCCCCAATTGATGAGGGCAAGATGGGCGTCGATGGCATCCCGGTAGCGCTGTTCGCTGTAACCGCCCAGCCAGATCAACTGCTCGGTTTCACTGTCACAGGGAATGCCGAACTCCTGGGGATAGGAACTGGCTGAGTTGAAGAGAGGACGGGATGCAAAGGTAAGCACCCTGGCCCGCATGGCCAGCGCCACACCCTTTGTCAGCCGACCTTCCCATTTGTCCCCGCAACCCGGCTCGATGTCGTACCAGGTATCCGGAAGCCGGTCTTCGGCCTCCTTGATCATTTCTAACGTAAAATCAAGCGTTTCCTGGGCCGTGGCACGCGGGAAAAGCAGGTCGTCGGACATCTGGTTGGCCTGACGCACGATGGGAACGCCGCCCCAGCGCTGGAACATGCCCATATACCGGTAGGCAATGAGCCCGTATGCCTCTCCCTTCATGTACTCCCTCATCGCGGGTGACAGCTCTTCGCACAGGTCTATGTTCTGGATGATGATCCAACAGTTGCGGATGACCTCCCAGTTCTCGTTGAAATTGGCGGGAGCACCCTGGAACTGCCCGGATGCATCCAGGACCGTGGAAGGTCCGTTGACCACCAGGTTATAGCCGGCGTGCCAGCTGTAACCGCGCGTAATCTCTCCCGAAAGCGAGGCCAGTGTTCCGTGATTGATGGCCCATCCTTCCGGAAGGCCTTCCCGAAGTCCCCGGTGATAAGCTCTCCAAAGGAGGCCTTCGGTATCTTTCCGCGTGGAGAAAACGTCCTCCAGGTACACACTGCCGGTCACCTCCGGCATCTCAAGGAAGAGGTCGCAGGAGTTGACTCCCAGCGCCGCTACGAATACAAGTGCTATCAGATGAATCTTTTTCATATCCGCATCCTTTTAGAAATTGACGTTCACGCCGAAATTGGTAGTCCGCGTAAGCGGGAAGACATAGGAAATGTTGCCTTCCGACCCGCCCAGGTTGTCCTTGGTCTCCGGGTCGATTCCATACCGGCTCATCTGGTCGAAGAAAGTCAGCAGGTTGTTGACGTTGAGATAAACCCTGAGCCCGGAGATGCCGGCCCGCTGCAGCAGCGGGAGAGAAGGGTTGAAGGAGTAACCCAATTCTACGTTCTTGATGCGCAGATGGTCCGAGGATAGCGCCCAAAGGTCGCTCTTGGGACCGAAGTCGTAGTGGTCCTGGCTGGCGTCATACACGGCACGCGGATAGGTAATCTTGGCGCCGGAAGCCACCTTTTCGGGGGTCCATCGGCCCTCGTACTGCCACAGGAAGGCATTTCCCGCCCGCTTGAAGAACGGGCTGGTAATACGGGCGATGTAGTAAGTACCCATGGCCGTACCGGAAAGGACCATCTTGAGGTCGAACCCCTTGTAGCTGAAACCAATCTTTCCGCCGAAGTTCATCAGAGGACGGTTGGGATAGCCGATAGGGGCCATATCCTTGCTGTCGATGACGCCGTCGCCATCGAGGTCCACGTACTTGATATCGCCCAGGGTGACCGCATTGGCGGACTGGGAGAAGTACGGACGGTTGTTCAGCTCTTCCAGCGTATCATAGAATCCGTCGGTCTTATAACCGTAATACTGGCCGATACTGTGGGAGGTCTGGTTCATCCAGTCATAGGGATTGGGCGCTTCGGCCATGTATTCGATGGTATTCTTGGCGTAAGTGACGTTGCCTTCCACATAATAGCCCAGGGCGCCTGCCTTGTCCTTCCATCCCAGCACCAACTCATAACCGTGGTTGGTCACACGGCCCACATTGACGGCAGCGGTACTCCAGGTAGGGACGCCGAACGTGACGGGGATAACGCCCAGGGTCGTAAGTATGTCCCGACGGTTCTCGCTGAAATAATCCCCCGTGAAGTACAGACGGTCCTTGAAGAACTTCAATTCCACGCCGGCGCTGGTCTTCTCGGATTTTTCCCAGGTGACATCCGGGTTACCCAGAGCCCCTTCGGCCGATCCGTAATAGATTGTATTGTACGTGCCGGTGGATGTACCGAACTGATAATAATTACTCTGCAGGGAGCCGGAACTGGACGTGCTCGTCAGGCTCCCGGGTCCCATGTTGATGGAATAGGTACCGGGAAGGTAAAGATAACGCTTGCCGCCGATCTGGTCATTGCCCACCAGACCGTAACTGGCACGCAGCTTCACGAAAGTGACAAAGTCATTCTGCGGGAAGAACGGCTCGTTGGTGAGGACATAACCCACAGAAGCAGCCGGGAAGAAACCGAAGCGGTTCCCCTTGGCGAAGTTCTCGGTCCCGTTGTATGCGAAGTTCAGCTCCAGCATGTAGCGGGTGTCATAATCGTAGGTGAATCTGGCAGATGTTCCGATCAAGCCGCTGGGCGTATTGAAACTGTCACCGGGCATGGTGTATTTCGTAGCCCGGCCCAGAAGAAGGCCGCCGACGTTATGCCTGCCGAAATTGCCCTGATAATTAAGGACGATATCCGCATAGAAATCGCGCATGCCGCCCCAGGAGCCGGAAGAATAGCCGTCCGCTCCCACGGTACCTCCGAAATAGTCCAGTTCATTGGGATTTGCCAGATTGCGGCGTACCGTGTAGGAAGGGATGGCATAAGACTGGACGGACACCTTGCTGTAATTCTCCTGATAGCGGAGGCTCGCCTGCAAGTCGAGGCCCTTCAGCAGGTAAGATAAGTCATGGCGCAGCTTCAAGGATACATCCACGCGCGTATTGGTCGTCGTGCCCACCGAGCGGCTCAGGAGGGCCGGCAGCCAGCCGCCGGTCATCTCATTGTCCGTCCGCTTGTGGAGGCCGTCCTGGACGGAGTTCTGGGGATAGTCGAAATTGACGATCAGCTTGTCGTCAAGGATCATGCTCCGGTTGGTGAAGGGGTTGCCTTCATAGATGATCTGCATGATTCCGCTGTAACGGCTGTACAGGGACCCCGTTCCGGGACCCTTTGTCGAGCCGAACTGGCCGCTGGTGTTGAGCGTAAGCGTCGTATGCTTGAAAAGGTCCACATCCACGTTGGCCCGCACGTTGTAACGCTGGTATCTAGAGCCGGTCTGAACCCCGAAATAATTGGCGTTCTGCATGATGGACTGCTGGTCGAAGTAGTTGAGGGAAACATAGTATTTCACCCTTTCCGCTCCGCCCGACACGCTCACGTTCGCAGACCACTGCGGGGCTACCCGGCTATATAATTCCGCGTAGGCGTCCGATGTACCATAGTATAATGCTTCGCTGTTAAGCAGCTGCTGTTTCTGGGCTTCGGTCAGACCCGTCATGGCAGCCACCTCGGCCGGGGTGAAGTCCCTGTTGTTCTGGAACTTCCACAGATCCTCCTCCGTGAACAGGTAGTTCAGGAGCGGCGTGCTTCCATAACCGGCCACCTCATTCTGGATAGCTTCGTTACGGAACAGGGCATACTCGTGAGAAGACAAGCCCCGCTGCACGTTGGTGGCGTTGGTCAGGCCGAAGTTTCCGGAGAAACTCACCTTCGGAGCACCAACCTGTCCGCGGCGGGTGGTAATGATGATCACGCCGTTGGCCGCCCTGATTCCATAAACCGCAGTAGAGGAAGCGTCCTTCAGAACGCTGATTCCCAGGATATCGTTGGCATTGAGCCCGTTGAGGATGCTCATCGCCTGGGAAGTGGGCTGCTCGATACCGTCGATGACGATCAGCGGGGACGTGTTTCCGGAATAGGACGAGATACCGCGGATGGCGATATCCGCCGCATCCTGGCCAGGCTCACCGGAAACGGTGACGGCGCTCAGGCCGGGCGTGATGCCCACCAGGGCGGAGGATACGTTCGCAACCGGAGCCTGGATGACATCGTCGCCCGTCACCATGGTAATGGCCCCCGTGACGTTCACCCGCTTCTGGGTTGCAAAGGCAGTCACGACGGTCTCCTCGATGAGGAGCAGATCCTCCTGAAGGACGATGTTCCAAGGCCCTCTGGACGACGCCGTAAAGCTGTAGTCCTGATAACCGACGCACGTGACGACGATGGTAGCACCCACCCCCACATTCAGGGAAAATGCGCCGGAGTAATCGGTGACGACTCCGTGCGTGGTGCCCTTTTCCATGACGGTTGCCCCCACGACCGGCTGTCCGGACTCATCCAGCACCGTACCGGTGATGACAATCGCCTGCTGCGCTACCTCTCCGGAATCCCCCAGAGGCTCAGAGAATGCATGGACGGAACTTGCAAGAAGAAGTCCCGGAACTGCAAAGAGGCAGAATAACAGTTTTCTCATACAGAGCTATTTCTAAAAATTGGTATTAATCGAACCCTATGTGGTCATCACAAAGATGAAGAATTGTTTTTTCTCGGATATGCTCATTATTTCCAGAAAAAGTCTAAATTTGTATGGAAATCCAAATGTGCTATGAAGAAGAGTCTGATTTTGTTTTTACTAATGCTCCAATTTTGGAGTTTATGGGCGGATGGCTATTATTGCAAGACTATAGGACTAAAAGAGAAGCTCTCCCTGGCAGCGATAACGGATGTCACCTACGACGGAAAAGGGGGACTTTGGATTGGAACGAGATTCGGTCTCAACCAATACCGGAACGGTAGGATCCAGACTTATCTGGATGACGGAAGAGGGCGCATCCAGGGAAACTACATCAATCTGGTACACCTGGATACCTGGGGAAACCTATGGACTTCTACCGATAAAGGACTCTTTCTTTATGACAAGTCCTCAGACATATTCCGTCTGCTCAGTGAAGACCCTGTCACTTGTGCCGTAGACGACGAAAACGGAGTCTGGTTCGGGGCCCACTTTGGCTTGAAGCATTACTCAAGTAAAACCGGGACCCTGTCCAGCAGTGATTCTGATATATATATGGACTATCAGGCGCTGTATCTCTATCAAGGGAAACTGCTCTCACTTGACAAGAAAGAAGGGCTGGCATGGGGCGGAGAAACCCTCCCCCTTCCTGAATTGAACGGCAGCATGATCATGGCGTCCGCCCTTCATGAAGACAAGCTCTATCTATCTCTGCTCAATGGCGGCCTGATCGTTTACGACCTTACGCTCCGCCAAACTGTTTTCAGCCTGAAAAGCGGAGAGAAGGGGTTCCCTTATGACCCCTTGCTGGCACTGCTCGTCATGGACAACGACCTTTGGATGGGGTTCGACGGTGCCAGCATCCTGGCCATGGACCTGGAGACCTATCAATTGAAAAGCATTGAAAAGAGTCCGGAGGATGATGGAGGGCGGATTCCCCTTTCCGTCACCAAATTATACAAGGATCCCCTGGGAAATGTCTGGATCGGGAGCGTACGCTCGGGCCTCATCGGTCTCAAATGGTCTCCGGTCAAATCCTTCGACCTCACCAGCAAGTATCCATCGGCCGAAAACGTCATCATCGACGTATTCTCATCCAGTGACGGGAACATTTACCTGGGGACGGACGGCAGCGGCGTCTGTCGATACAATCCCCTCTCCGGCATCACCCTGGCATCCGGGATGGAAGGGCTCAAAGTGACATCCATCGGCGACTATGACGATAATGACCTACTGATCGCCACTTACAACCGGGGGTTTTTCCTGGTGGACAGGGTTACGGGAGCCAGACGGCCTTTCACGCTGGTCGACCGGAATACCAACGCGGCCGAGTGTTTCAACAGCAACGCCCCTACCATCCACAATCTCGAAGACGGAAACCTTCTCCTGCTGGCCGTGCATCCCTATGAATATAACCCCCGTACGAGAAGGTTCCACGCATTCCAGGATGAAACGGAAGGACTCGCGACCGAGCTCATTCCCATCGGCACCGGTAACGGCTCCTTCTATGCCTACTCCTCCGCAGGCCTTTTTACGCTGGACCTGTCGGACCACACCGTTTCCCGCATCTATGAACCCGACCTGGAAACCGGCAGCATCAACACAGCCGTTCTCCATGGAGGGCATATCTGGTTCGGAACCAATTATGGATTATTCACTTATGATCCGCGGAATTCTACGGTCCTTAAACTCGATTCCGGACTCTTCTCGCGAGTAAGCCGTCTGCAGAGCAACGGAACGGACAACCTCTGGATCGCGGCAGACAACACCCTTTTCCTGCGAAGGAACGGTGTCGTGGAAATGACGGGTGAGAACCGGGGAGTCCCGGCCAACGAGATTCTCTCCAGTACCTGCACCCAGGACGGTACCATTTACCTGGGAGGAACGACAGGGCTTGTCGAAATCGGGGCCGACTGCTATTTCAGCGAAGACAGGGACAAGAAAGTGGAACTCCGGGATGTCTCCTCCGGCAAGCTGGTCCTGCCTCACAATTACTCCTCGCTGTCCGTCTCCGTCAACCTTGCCGGGGCCGATCCCTTCGAGCGGATCCTGTACCGATATCATCTTCTGGGCACCTCGGAACTGACCACGGAAACCTTTGAGGACAGCATCTCGCTCCCCGCCCTCAAACCCGGGAACTACAGGCTGGACGTATCCTATCTCCGCTCTGACGGTACGTGGAGCGAAGAACAGCAAGTAGCCGCAATACGGGTGAAGTATCCCTGGTATTCATCAATGCCCATGATCCTGATCTACATTCTCCTGGGCCTATTCCTCATTGTCTTCAGCGTGGACCGGCTCAGTCGCCGCAGATTAAAGGTCCTGGAGGCGGAACTCCTTGCAAAAGATAGGGTTTTCACCGGGAAAGTCGACGAGTACATCGAACAGCATCTGGGAGATCCCCAGCTCAACGTCACCCAGATCGCAGAGCACATGGCCATGAGCCGCGCCACCCTCTACTACAAGATCCATGCAGCGTACGGAAAAGGCGTCGCCGAAATCGTCGAAGAAAGAAGGATGGCCAAGGCCGAAGAACTGCTCCGCACCAGTTCCCTCCCCATCCTGGAAATCTCCGAAAAGGTAGGATACTCCACCTCACGCTACTTCAGTACGCGTTTCAAGCAGGTCCACGATGGGGTTACCCCGTTGAAATACCGGCAGGTGAACCAATGACCTCCTGCATCCCAGGAGGGTCAGATCTTCAGTTTGACCTTCCCTTTTTCCATCAGGGCGGTTATGCCCACGCAGGCGAAAGCGAAGGCCAGGCAATACAGTATTCCCCATATGCCGGCAGGCCTGAACCGTATGTCCAGCAGGCCCATCAGGGCATACAGTATGGGCGGTACCATATAGCAGGTAAGGGTCGCGGTACCGGCACTTTTAATCACTTTGAAAACACCGTCCTTGCCTGCAGACACCAGGCACTGGAACAGGCAGTAAACGAGGATGAAGGAAGACAGCCAGAAGAAAACCGTAGTCGGAGTCTCCAGATTCTTGGAGAGGATCCAGAAACGATGCGCGACGATTCCTGCGACATTCAACCCCACGAGGACGGCGAGCACCAGGACCACCTTCCTGCCCGGTTTCCAGTCCGCAATCCTGAGCGAGACAAGACTGGTGACGATACCGGCCATGCACAGCGCGCAGCGGCTGCCGGGAGGAATGGTAAGAACCTGAAGCAGACCGTAGACTGCAGACTCCCTGGGAAGCAGGGTGCTGCCTCCGCGGGTGCGGCTGGACACGATTGAAATCGCCACGAACACCAGAAAGGCGATGATGTGGCAGGAAAGCTTGTTCCTGAACAACATATAGAGGAACGCACAGGTCAGGTAGGTCCAGCCCAGCAGGCCGAGAATACCCCACCAGCGGGTCTGGAGTACATTCCCCTTGGGATCCCTGTAAATGATGGCCAGGAATAACAAGAGTGCCCAGCCCAGTATCTTGAGCCCCGTGTACAGTTTCCGTTTCTTCCCGTCCCCGGGGGCCGGGTAGGCATTCCATATCAGGAAGAAGGCCGTGAACATCAGGAGTTCGAATACGGGAAGGCTCATGAAGACTTCGTCACTCAGTCCATATTCGGTGTTGACGAAAAACACGCCCATGACGATCAGCGCAAACGAACGGCCAAGGATGTGGGTCAGCGTACTCAACTCGGAGTACCCCTTGGCATAACGCTTTTCAATGGCAAAGGGAATCGAGAGTCCGATGGCAAAAATGAAGGCCGGGAATACGAAATCCGCAAGCCCGAGAAAGTCTTCGGTAGTCTTTGCATGCTGCATCCAGTGGGGAATGCCGCTGGCATTCCAGAAATGGTTGACGAAGATCATCAACAGCATCGTAAAGGAGCGGAAAACATCGATGGTCCTGTTTCTTTGCGTGAAATCCATGGGGAAAGAAATATATTTGTATCTTTACGCAAATCTACTCCTTTTTTATGAAGAAACTGCTTGTTACTCTGCTTTTTGTGCTTCCGCTGATTGGCGGATGCGGCTTCGGGGCCAAAACGCCCGACTACTACATAGTCGGCTATTTCCCTTCCTACAATGCCCGGGCCGATGCGGACAACTGCTGGTGGGACATCACCCACGTCAACCTGAGTTTCGCCACCATCAATGCCGACGGCACCATCAACGACGGCGACGTGCGCCGCTCGTATCCCCAGGTCGCCGCCAAGGCAAAGGAACATGGTGTCAAAATGATGGTTTCCCTCGGTGGCGGCGGCCCGAAGGAAGAACAGGATGCCTTCGCCGCCGCGATACTCGATGACACTGCCCGCGAAAACATCATCCAGAACGTGATGGCCCTCGTGAAGGAGCTCGGCCTTGCCGGCGTCGACATCGACTACGAAGCCTGGAACTATCCCCAGGACTATGTGGACCAGCTCTCACCCGCCCTCGAGAAACTTTTCGTCGGATTCCGCAAGGCTCTCGGCAAAAAGGGTCTGCTTTCTTCTGCCGTCGCGATCTACGGGCTGGACAAGGGCGGCTACACCCAGGCCACCATGGAGTCGATGGACTATATGACCATCATGGCCTACGACCTCACCGGCTGGAGCGGCGTGACGGGTCCCCACTCTCCGTTCAGCTACGCCGTCGAAGGTTGTGAAAAGGCCCTCGCCCACGGTGCCAGGCCCAATCAGATCGTTCTCGGCGTGCCGTTCTACGGCCGCGGCTGGCACGACCTCGACATCTCCAGGATGTACGGCGGAAACTACGCAAGCATCGTTGAACGCCACCCCGGCGCTGAGTTCAGCAACGAACTCACAGGAGAGACCGGGAAGGTCGAATTCTGGTATGACGGATTCCCCGCCATTGACCAGAAAGCCCAGTACATCCAGGATAACGGTTTCAAGGGCTTCATGTTCTGGGAGCTCACCGGGGATTCACGCGACCCCGGGAAGAGCCTCGTCAAGCATATGAACCAGATCTTTAGCGGTCAATAACCGGATATTCCAAAGGAAAGGTTAACAAGGGCAGCTATTTGCGGAAAGAGGGGACCACTTTCGATGGGTTTTTCCACTCTTCCTCCTACACCTTGCAGGAGTACCAGCGGTACTAACTTTGGTCTAACTCCAGATCAACTATGTACCACTTTAATATCCTAAAAACAAACAATGGCACAACCAAAGTTGTACCATTTTTGCGTTTAATCAATTGATTATCAGTCGATAATCGGTTTAATACTCTTCCTCGTTAAAGATGTTATTCTATATTGATTATCAATGTATTAAATAAAAAGTAGACTTATTTGGACAAACAAACTTCGTTTTCTAGCGTTCTAAAATGATAGTTTGTTAGGCGACTTCGCTATGTCCGCTATTTGTTTGAATGATCATTGTTCAAACATAGTGCTTTTTCTCGACAAATAGTTTACTCCGAAATCGCAGGCACATAGACGAAGTGGAATGGAACAGAAATATTCTTCTTTCTTGAGAGCCCGAAGTGACGCATTCCGGAAAAAGGTACGTTTATATGGCAGAAAAAGAAAAGTGATGGATATGAAGGCAATCAACAGAGTTGTATTTGCGGCATTGGGTTTCCTGTGCTTGGCATTTGCCGCATGCACAAAAGTAGAAACAGATTCCTATTCAGACTATGCCTGGACGGGCGAATACCCCATCAAAACGCAGAACGGGACCACCGGAGAGATGGAGGACCATACCGGGGTTATTATGCTGCAATTCCTGAATAACGGCATTGAGTGCACCATCTATACGGGCATCTCCGGGATGATTGGCACAAATTGCAGGAAGTTTGAGGCGCGGTGGTCCGGGAAAGATAGTTTTGCCCTGTATCGCACATCCGGCCACCAGTCTCTGCTGGAATACTCAGGAACCATCACCGGCGATAAAATGACCTTGCAGGCACTTAATTGCGACAGCGTTGCTGCCACATACGAACTATCCAGAATCTCGCTCCTGGAATGAGTGGAAATGCCTTTTACGTAAAACTGTGTAACTTTGTTAGTTCAGACAAAGACGTGAGTGTATAAAGAACTGGACGAGCAGTCGCTGGCCAGGTACTGCTCGCAGAGAGACAGAAAGGCGGAGGATGAACTGTATAGAAGATATGCAGTAAGGGTGAATGCACTCTGCAGGCGATACTTGGGAGATGAGGAAGAAGCAAAGGACCTTATGCTTGAAACGCTTAACCAGGCGCTCGACAGGATTGATACATACAAGTTTACTGGAAAGGGCTCACTGTATGGATGGATAAGCAGGATTGCCATCAACAAGGCCATCGACCAGATCAGGAAACAGCGTTGGCGTACCGTTCCTCTGGACTATTGGGCGAGGGACAACATTCCGGAGCCCACCGAGGATGAGATGGAGGCGATACCGAAGGAGAAACTGCGGGAATGGATAGCAGAGCTGACAGATATGAGAAGGGCCGTTTTCAATATGTACTGCATAGACGGCTACTCACATCAGGAGATTGCCAAGATGCTGGGAATCACCGAGACGGGCTCCACAAGCATCCTCGCGAAAGCAAGGAAACAACTGAAAGATAAGATTAAACGCTATTTGAAGGAACAAGACCAATGAGAAAGTGGGAAGACATAGTCAAAGACAAGATGGAAGAGTTCGACGAGGCTCTCCCTGAAAGTGTCTTTGCCGAATTCCACACTATGAGGAATGGCGCCGCCCCTGCTCCCGCCCCGAAGCGGTTCCCGCTGGCGTGGGCGCTTGTGCCTGCCGTTGCCGCCGGACTGGCCGCCATCCTGTTCCTTCGCCAGCCTTCAACTCCTGACAATGGCATCCAGATCATCCAGCAGCCGGTGCAGCCTGTTGCAGTGGTCAGCGATTCCACAGGAACAACTGAGCCCATTCTGGACC
>JAFPWG010000008.1 GCA_017395045.1 Bacteroidales bacterium | reverse complement strand
TGTCAACGAATACCGCACCGGCTCGGGCGAGCCCATGTATCACTTTGATTTCTACCGGATCGAACGGCTCGAGGAGGCCTACGACATCGGCCTGTACGACTATCTGGACAGCGGCTGCCTGTGCCTGATGGAATGGCCGGAGAACATCGAGGACCTTCTCCCCGAAGAGACCCTCAGGGTCCATATCACGGTGAATCCCGACGGAAGCAGGACTTTATCCTGGGAAGACTAAAGGTTCCTGGAAATGACTTCCAGCCGCTCGTTGTAATTGTTCCTGAGACGGGCCACGGCGTTGTGGAAAGTCATGTTCTCGTCACCGTTGATGATCCAGCCGCCGTTCTGGGAGGCGTCGTCGGCCGGGTTCCACATCAGGAAATTCAGCCGGGCGGACTCCGTCAGCAGTTTCTCACACTCGTCCATATAGGCCGGAATCTTCTGCAGCTCCGGCAGCAGTTCCTGGAAGCGCGCCTTCACCTTGGCCTTGAAAGCGGGGTCCTGGAAAAGCCGCGCATACCAGATGGCCCTGCCGTTGACCAGGCCCGTTTTGGCATGGGGTGAGGTATTATAGGAAAGGACCCCCCAGTCGAAGTCCCAGCAGGGGCCGGCGACGAGTTTCCCGCCCCGGTCCTTGTGCATGAACACGCTGCCCGGATTGCCCAGTTCGTGGTTTCCCATCACCTCAAACACGATCCAGTAATCGACGAACGAATCCACGTCCAGCCAGGCGGCATAGCCTTTCTCCGGATCCCGGAAGTTCTCGCCATACAGCGCCTCTGCCGTGTCGTAGACATATTTCTTGATGTAGGCCTGCTGCTGGGAAGTAAGGTCGTCGGGGTCGGGATACTTGACGCCGAAGGGGATGCCTTTCCGGTTCGCCATCTGGCCGTTCTCGCCGTGCGGGTCGATCCACTGCACCTCATTGTCAAAGTGGAAGTCCAGCTCCAGCAGGTACCCGCCCGTGACGTTGTTCCCGTCGTTGTCAGTCGGCTTCATCTCGGTGACGTCCACCCGGTGGTTGTCCACCCGCACCTGCTCGATCAGCAGATATGAGCCCTTGTGCACCCCGTTCAGGACCAGTTCCACGGGCACGCAGCCCGGCGTCCAGGCCAGGGAAGTCAGGGACGACACCTTCATGGACACCAGGTTCCGCATCAGCGTCCGGTCCATGAAGTTCGCCAGCAGGATCCAGCGCTTGTGCCTGTACATCCCGAAAACGGGCTGTTTCTCCTCCAGTTTGAGCAGATACGGCTTCTTGGGCCAATACCAGGTCGTATTCCCGCGTCCGCGGATCTCGCACGCCACGTCCCCCAAACCTTCAAATCCGCCTTCACCCTTAATCCGGAGCGTAGCCGGCACGTAGGTGGTCTTGGAGTTGATTGCCTGGCCGTTCTGCGTATCGACATATACGGTCGGAAGGCCGGTCTTCACGAGGATGCCGTATCCGGCCCCCTCGCTCCGGACCGTAAAGAAACCGGAAGGGATGAAGGAATCGGGGCCGTCCGCGATCATCAGCCGCACTTCCCGCGTGTAATCCTCACTCAGGCCCAGATCCGTCAGCGTAGCCGTGTACGATCCCTTTTCCGCCCCGGGTACGATCCGGGAAATCCGGAATTCCGACGGAACCTTCCCGTCCTTTCCCGATAGCCGGACCCGGCATTCCGGAGAATCCACGGTATAGTTGAAAGCATAGTCCGCCTCCGCGACCCGGAAATGGAGTTCTGCGCTTCCTTTCGCCATCAGTTCAAGGGCGGTTTCAGACACGGCGACGGAGACGAGCCGGGGCGTTTTCTGCGGTTCGGGCTCATCCCTATGGCAAGCGGCAGCCACAAAAAGGGCAGCCACAAGCGTCAATGCCATCGAAAACCTGGAGCGCATGCCGTATCCTATTCTTTCCAGCGGATAGACTGGATGGCCTTGGCGGGTACCCTACAAGCGAGCGAATACTTGTCCGAGACGAAGTTCACCATCGTGTCGGAGGAACCCTCGTTCAGGAGAAGCAGCGCCTGGGAACCGTCCGGATTCCGATACCACTGGTAGGTAAGGCCTGCGGTCTCATAACCCTTGGTTCCCAGCCGGACAGCGCCCGGCTGCAGCACCTTGGAGCAGTGTGCCACATTGTAATAGTGGCTGTTACGGATGATGGACTTGTGGTCGGACGTGGACAGGGTCACAGCGCCGAAGCAGGTGGAGCACCCGCCGGGGCGGTAAGGTTTCCGCTGGTCGTCCAGCATCAGGTTCCAAAGGGTGACCCCCTTTCCGTAACGGCCCAGCGTCCCCAGGAAGATATCCCGGAAGTCGTTGATCAGGCAGCCGTCGAAGGAATAGTTCCACGTGCCGATGGAGGCTTCCGTGAAATAGATGTCCTTGTCGGGAAAAGCGCTGTGGACTTTGTCCAGCGTGGAGACATGGCCGCCGTAGTTATGCCAGGCGCTGCCTGCCACGTACTGAGCGGCCTCGGCATCCTCCAGGATGTGCAGCGGATAATCCCGCTGCGAAGAGATGTCGTCGTAATCGTAATTGTGGTCGAAGAGCAGGATCTTCGTATGGATTCCCGCCGCGCGGAAGGCCGGGCCCACCGCCTGCTTGATGAAATCCCGCTGGTCTTCCCAGGACATGTACAGCGACATGGAGTTTCCCGGGTTCAACGGCTCGTTCTGCAGGGTGACGGCGTAAATGGGATACCCGCGACTTTCCATCTCGCGGATCCAGCGCACGAAATAGTCGGCATAATCCTGATAATGCGCCGGGCTCAGGCAACCGCCCTTCCAGGCGTCATAGAATCCCCCGCTCTCGGAGATCTTCATCCATCTGGGACAGCTCCAGGGCGAGCCGATGATCTTGACGTCCGGATTGATCCGGAAGATCTCGTCCAGGACCGGAAACAGCCACTCCTCGTCCAGGGGATGGACGGCGAAGTTCTCCATCCCGGGCTCGTCGCACCAGGTGAATTCGTCCAGGGAGAAATCGGAACCGCCTATGCACACGCGGATCAGGGACGACCCCATGCCCTTCTCTCGGCTGAACAGTTCCGTCAGGAAGGCGATACGGTCTTCGGCGGGCATCAGCAGCAGGTTGTAGCAACTGGCCTGAGTGATGGCCAGGCCGAACCCGTCCACCGACTGGAACGTCTCGCCGCTGCGCTCTACCTTGTAGAAATGCACGTCTTCCGGCTTTCCGAGGAAAACCGTGCTCTCCTCGAAGCGTTTCCCGGCCACAGAAGTGGTATATACGGCGGCGACGGGACCGTCGGACGGCACCGGAGGCTCCGGATTCTCCTCCGGCTTCTGGTTGCAACCCAGCAGCAAGGCTGCGGTAAGGATCAGCGGAAACATCTTCATCGGATTGGTCTGTTTTATTGAACCGTAAAAGGAACCGGATCGCCGGAAGCACTGTCGCCGGCCACCCAGAGCTGGAAATCACCGGGCTCCACTTTCTTCACGCCGTCCAGGCCGTAGAAGGCTAGTTCGGACACCGGAATCCGGATCTCCAGGTCCCGGCTTTCGCCGGCTTTCAGGGACACCCGCTCGAAGGACTTCAGTTCCTTCACCGGGCGGGTGACCGAACCCACCAGGTCGCGGACATACACCTGCACCACTTCCGTACCGTCGCAGTTACCGGTATTGGAGAGGGTCAACGAGACCTTGATCTCGTCGTCCTTTCCGTAAACGGCCTTGTCCAGGACGATGCCGGAATAGGCGAACTGCGTGTAACTCAGGCCATAGCCAAACGGGAACAGCGGATAGGCGCCATAGTCCAGATAGTAGGACGTATTGCCCAGCGAGGTCTGGCCGGCTTCCATCCCGATGTCGTCGATGAGGGTTTCCCCGTTATAGGGGCGTCCGGTCATGTTATGGCTGTAATAAAGCGGAGCCTGGCCCACCGTGCGCAGGAAGGTGACGGGCGTCTTTCCGGAAGGATTCACGTCGCCGAAAAGGAGGTTTGCCAGCGCCGGGCCGCCCATCGTTCCGGGATGGAAGGCATAAAGCAGGGCATTGCAGTTCGGGAGGTCACGTTCGACGGTCAGCGGCCGTCCGGCCATCACCGTGGCTACGACCGGCTTCCCGGTGGCCTTCAGGGCTGCGAGCAGTTCGCTCTGCGAGCCTTTCAGGTTCAGATCGGCCAGTGAATGTGCCTCTCCGGAAAGGATGGCCTCCTCGCCCAGGAACACCAGCACCACGTCAGCGCGGCGGGCGGCGGCGACCACATCCTGAAAGGCATTCCGCTTCTCGCGGCTGTAGCGCAGGCCGGGAACAAAGGTTACCTTGCCCGGGAAGCGCTCCCGAAGCGCCTTCAGGGGCGTGACCGTGTGGCCCTTGTCACCGTCGAAGGCCCAGGTACCCAGCTGGTCGTGCGGAGCGTCGGCCATGGGACCGGTCACCAGGATCGAGCGGACGGTAGCGGCCTTCAGGGGCAGTACGCCGTCGTTCTTGAGCAGGATGACGGACTCCTCGGCAGACCGCTGCGCGGCGGCCAGGTGCTCCGGCGCATACTGCACCGCGACCCCCTTCTCCACATCCACGTACGGATGCTCGAAGAGTCCCAGCAGGACCTTTACCCGCAGGATGTTCCGGACGGCATCGTCGATGGCCGATTCCTTCACGGCGCCGGTCTTGACCAACTCCTCCAGGTGCGACAGGAAACCATAGGTCATCATGTCCATGTCCACGCCCGCCTCCAGGGCCTTCCGGGCCACGTCCTTGCGGTCCGTGCCGAACCCGTGCGCGATCATCTCTCCCATCGAATTCCAGTCAGTGACCACCAGGCCGTCGAAACCCCATTCCCCGCGGAGGACGTCCTTCACCACGAAGGTGTTGCCGGTGGACGGCACGCCGTCGTTGTCGTTGAAGGAAGTCATCAGCGTCAGGGCCCCGGCCTTCACGGCAGCCTCGAACGGAGGCAGATACACGTTCCGGAGCTGCCGCTCGGTCAGGAAGGTGCTGTTGTAGTCACGGCCGCCTTCCGCGGCGCCGTAACCGACGAAATGCTTGATGCAGGCCGCCATGGACGTGGAATCCGCCTGCCGGCCCTGATAGCCGTACACCATGGCTTCGGCCATCCGGGCGTCCAGGTATGTATCCTCTCCACTGCCTTCGGCGATGCGGCCCCAGCGCGGGTCACGGGCGATGTCCAGCATCGGCGAGAACGTCCAGCGGACGCCCTGCGCCGTCGCTTCCAGGGCGGCGGTCCGCGCTCCCTCCTCGACAAGGTCGGGATCGAAGGTGGCCGCGAGGCCCAGCGGGATCGGGAAAACGGTATGGAAACCGTGGATCACGTCCCGGGCCACCAGCAGGGGGATGCCCAGCCGTGACTCTTCCAGGCAGATGCGCTGGTACTCGTTGATTTTCGCCGGATCCACCTCGTTCAGGATGGAGCCGATCTGCCCTTTGCGCAGCGCGTCGGCATAGTTGGACACGTCACCGCCGGCGGACACCTGGTTCATCTGGCCGATCTTCTCGGCCAGGGTCATCCGGGAGAGCAGGCTCTCCACGCGGCGTTCCGTATCGGAGGAGGCTCCGATGGTGCTGTCGGTCTTCGGTCCCCGGCAGGATACCGCCAGCAGGAGGCCGGCCGCCAGGCAAAGGGTACGGATCTGTTTCATTTCCTATTTCTTGGTGAATACGCGGACGTAATCGATTTCGTAGGTGGCGGGAAGCATCGCTTCGCTGGTCGTGCCGCCCATGTTTCCGCCCCAGGCCATGTTGAACTTGAGGTAGAAGGGGGCGTCGAAAGGCCAGGAGTTGTACCCCTTCCCTTCGTTCCGGAAGACCAGGTGCTGTTTCCCGTCGATGTAAAACTTCATCTCGGACGACGTCCATTCGAGTGCGTACACATGGAACTCGGACGCCGCATTGGAGACCGGCTGGACGTGCGTTTTCTGCGTCCCGTTCGGCCAGTTGTAGGCGTTGCAGTGGATGCTGGAGGACGACTTGTTCTTCCCCTGGGTGGAGATGGCATATTCCATGATGTCGATCTCGCCGTCTCCGGGCCAGGTCTTGAAGTTCTGCGGCATCATCCAGAATGCGGGCCAGCTGCCCGGGACATCGGACACCTTGAGGCGCGCTTCGAACCAGCCGTAGGTCCAGGAACGCTTGGTGTTCATCCGGATGGAATAGACGGTGCCGCCGATCTTCTTCGCCTGGATCTTCAGGGAGCCGTCGGAGATGAAGGCCAGTTTCTCGCCATTCTGGGAACCGGCCACATAGACCTGGTCTTCGTTGTTTCCCCAGCCACCGCCGCCGGTCTCATACCACCAGTCGTCGAGCGAGGGAACGCCGTCATCCTCGAACTCCTCGTGCCAGTTCAGCGAATAGCCCTCGGGGACCACGATCTCACCCGGATCCGGCGGCAGGTCTTCCTCGCTGAAACCCTGTTTCACAGGTACTTCCAGCGTCTTGGACCCGTAGCGGAACAGGATGGTGTTCGCGCGCTCCTTCCCGGTCCGGTTGGTCGCGAGGGCGACCTTGACTTCCGACGTGCCCTTGATTCCGCCCGAAGGGGTCACGGTGCACCAGTCCTTGTCAGCGGCCGATACACCCCAGTCCCCGGTGGCGGTAACGGTCAGGATCACCGTCTGTGCCTCATAATCGGCATCCACGCTGGAGGGACTGACCGTCAGCGTAGCGTCCGAGGGCGAAGGAACCGGCTCCGTCCCGCATCCGCAGGAAAAGTTGAAAAGGGTTGCCGCACAAAGCAGCAGCAACCCTTTGATTTCTAGCCGCAGATGCATTACTTGACGCGCTTGAGAATGTACTGCCAGGCGATGGAGCCACCGTTGTTCCCGGTCGCCGTGTAGGTCATGAGAACAAGCTGGTCCGCCGAACAGGACTTGACATAGAGCCAGGGCTCATCCTCAAAGGCGTTGTTGGGGATGTAGGTAAAGAGACCGCCGTCGGCGAGCTTGATCACGTCGAGGTCATTCTCTTCGTCGAGGGTGAAACTCCAGGTCGTCTTCTCGTTCGTGAAGAGGAAATCGTCACCATAGGGAGAATCGCCCTTGCGGTCGTTCAGGAAAGTCACATCCTTGTTCATGTAGGAGAAACCGTCCACCGGGTCCAGGGTGTACTTGCCGTCGGCCGTGAAGGTGATGACGTCGTCGTACATGTGGGCGTTGTCCTTGCAATGGGCCTCGCCACTCCACCACCCCAGGGGATTGCCCAGATCAGGGCCGCAGCCGAAGTGGCCGTTCTGGTCCGCATCCCAGGTCCAGGAGCCGACAAGGGCTTCCTCCAGCGAGGCGGGTTCGCCGCCACCGCCCTGGCCTTCCTTGGGACGGAAGATCATCTGCCAGCAGATGCCGTCGAACTTGGCCACCAGGACCAGCCTGTCCTTGGTGTTCTCCTTGATATACAGCTTCGTGGGCGTATCCAGGACGGCCTTGTTCGGCACATAGCCGAAGAAGATGCCGGCCGGGAGTTCGATGTAGTCGCCGTCGTCGTCGCTGTCCAGCGTATAAGTCGCCTCCTGCGGATCGGCGGGAGCGTCATAGTCGCTGTTCTGGACACCATCCCACAGCTCGTGGTGATAGTTGGACTCCCAGTTGCAGTAAACCATGCCGTCTTCACCGGGATTGAAGGTGTATTTGCCATCGGCAAAGAACGTAAGTTCGTCATCCTTCACGCCGTAAGCGTCCTTGTCGTGCGGAGCGCCGTTCCACCACTCGGTCGGATTGCCGATGCTGCCGCCGCAGCCCAGATAACCCTGGGCGTCGTTGTCATAGACCCACGTCTTGCTGGTGATGCCGAACAGCGGATCCTCCTGGGCGGGCACGCCGTCACGGGGCTTGAAGATGAACTGCCAGCAGATGCCGTTGAACTTGGCCACGAGCACCATCTTCGCCTCCGTCAGTTCGGTGATGTACAGGCGGGTGGGTTCGCTCAGGACAGCCTTGTTGGCCACATAGCTGAAGAAGATGCCGGCCGGAAGTTCGATGTAGTCGCCATCGGCGTCGGAACCCAGGGTGTAGGTCGAGGTCTGGACCTCGGCGGGGGCGTCGTAGTCGCTGTTCTGGCCGCCATCCCACAGCTCGTGGTGATAGTCGGACTCCCAGTTGCAGTAGACCATGCCGTCGGCACCCGGATCGAACACGTACTTGCCGTCCTTGAAGAAGGTCAGGACATCGTCCTTCACGCCATAGTCATCCTTCTCGTGCGGGTTGGCGTTCCACCACTCGAGCGGATTGCCGATGCTGCCGCCGCAACCCATGTAACCCTTGGTCTCATTGTCCAGGATCCAGGCCTTGCTCTCCTTGCCGAAGAGCGGGTCGTCGGCACCTGCGATGGAACCTTCGGGAACGAACTCGTAATAGAAAGAGATACCGTCCTTATTGGTCGGGGTCGAAGCGGTCGCCATGAACTGAAGCTTCTTCTTCATGGCGCTGGTCTTGGTCTCCAGGATCTGGTAGCGCGGCTCGTCCACGAGGGACTTGTGCACGACATAAGAGAGGATGCTGCCCGGTTCCAGCACGAGGAAGATCTCCTCGATGCCGGCGTCGTTCCAGTTGTTCTCGAAGGTGAACTTCGAGGTCTTCTTCTCGGCCGGGAAGAGGTAGTCGTCGTCCAGGATCGCGTGTCCCGCAGGATACTCGGCGTCCTTCTTGGCATAGGCCTGGCCGTCGACCGGATTGTAGGTGTAGTTACCTTCGGAGTCGAAGGTCATCAGGTCGTCATACAGGAAGTCCTTCTTGCCGTTGGGCTCGACCTGCCACCAACCCTTCGGGTCCCCGACAGGGCCGCAGGAGATGTGCCCGGCCTCGGCGCTGTTCCAGATCCAGGTCTGGGAAGCGCCGTTGGAGATGGCCTTGACATAAGGAGCCGGATCGAACGGATCGCGGTAGGTGTTGTCCAGGGTGAAGGTCTTCACCAGGGAACCCTGGGAAATGCCGTTGGCGTTGTAGGCCTTCACTTCCACGGTGTATTCACCCGCGTCACGGAAGCGGAGGGAGACGTTGTTGTCGGTATAGGAGTACTTCTTGCCGGCCTTTCCGTCGATCTTCTGGTCGCCGAAAATCCACACGGGAACCACTCCCTTGTTGTTCATCAAGAAGGTGACGTAGTTGGTGGTCTGGTCCACCGTGATGGTCACGTCCAGGTCGGAAGCCTGCGGGAGGCCTGCCTGGTTGGGAACCGGATACTCAGGAGTACAGGCGGCAGCGGAAACAGCCAGCGCAGCGATAGCGATATATTGCCAGATTGTTTTCATGATTGCCCGGGATTAATTGTTGTAATTGTTCTGCTGGATACTCGGATCCTTGTCGATCTCGCCCTGGGGGATGGGCCAGTACTTCTTGTTCTCGGTCCAGTCGTTCTGGCGCCACTCGTGGTTGGAAGCCTTGAGGACGGAAGAAGCCAGACCGGAACGGACCAGGTCCCAATAGCGCTTTCCTTCGCCCACGAACTCCTTGTGGCGTTCCTGGATGATGTCTTCGCGGGTGGTGCCGGTATCGTGGCAGTGGGCGCGGTCGCGGACCTGCTTGAGGTAGCTGCTGCCATCCTGTCCCAGAAGGACGGAAAGCTCGGCGGCGTTCAGGAGGGTCTCGGCGTAGCGGTAGATGCGTTCGTTGTTGCAGTAGTTCACGTTGTCGGAAGCCTTGTAACCGTGGTTGCCGCCTTCGCGGGCGATGTATTTGCGGTTCCAGAAGCCGGTATCCTGCCAGCGCGGGGTGTATTCCGCACCGGGGTGCTCCTCCGCGTATTTCGCGAAGTTCAGGATGCCGCCGTCCTTGCGGATGTCGTCGTCGTCGTACATGTCATATGCGCTCTTGGCGATGGTGCCGAAGCCCCAGCCCTCATGATAGTCGGGCACGTTCTTCGGGGCGGGGATACCGGTGAGGATGGAGTTCACCTGTCCGCCGGTAGCGATGGAGTTGTCCCAGTCACGGATACCGCCTTCGGAGATGTAGTTGATCTCCCAGATGGACTCGGGACCCCATTCGCCGCTCTCTTCCCAGATGCCGGCGAAGTCGGCAACGAGGGAATACTGGCCGCTGGAGATGATCTCCTTCATGTAGTTCAGGGCGGTCTGGTAGCGGGACTGGTCGTTCTGGTACAGGACGGCCTCGGTGTACAGCATGTAGGCCATGGCCTTGGTCACGCGGCCTTCGTCGCCGACGCTCGCCTTCATCGGAAGGACGTTCATGGCGATCGCATCCTCGAGGAGCTTGATGAAGTTGGCATAGACCTCGTCGTGGCCCAGCTGCGGGGCGATGTACGGGGACTCCAGGAGTTCCTCCCAGTAAGGGACGTTGCCCCAGAGCTTCCAGAGCATGTTGTAGTAGTAGGCCATGAGGACCTTGGCTTCAGCCACATAGAGTTTCTTGGTGGTCTCGTCCACGCCCTCGGCTCCCTCCACATACTTGATGAGGGTCGCGGCGCGGTTGATGCCGGAATAGTTGACGGTCCACATCTGGTTGGGCAGGTCGGTGGAAGTCGCCGTGTAGTAGTGCGTCTTCACGATGATGGGCTGATCGCCCTCGTTGGAGCCGCCGGCATACACGTCGTCACCCATCACGTCGAAGATGAGGTGGAGGTTGTCGTACTGGCCGAAGGCATAGTCGTACCACTCCAGCGGGTCGTAGGCAGCCACCAGGCACTGGAACAGACGCTCCGGTGTATTGAAGTACTCGTCAAGCGGTTCTGAACTGTTGTGCCGGGGATTGATGAAATCCTTGGAGCAGGCAGTCAGCAGGACGGCAAGGGCACTGAGTGCAAAAACTATCTTTTTCATATCTCGTTCGTTCTTCGATTATTTGACGATGCAGATGGCAACACGGTTGCTTTCAGGAGTAGCGGAAGGATCCGCATCGGTGCCGGTGGAAGAGAAGGAAATGCGGTTGGCGGCAATGCCGGCCTTCCTGAGCATCTCCGCCACGGTGGCGGCGCGCTGCGCGGACAGTTCCTTGTTGATCTCGGCGGTACCGGTGCCGGAATCGGCGTGACCGGTGATCGTGATCGTGGCATCCGGATTCTCGGCCATGATCTGGGCGATGCGGCCCAGCTTGAAGGCCTCGTCAGGACGGATTTCGGCCTTGCCGATCAGGAAGTAGATGTCGTCGTTGTAAGCGCCGTCGAGCGTGCTCGCAGGGACTTCCTTGACGACCTCCTTGACCACTTCCTTCACCACTTCCACGGGTTTCTCGATAATCTTTTCGACAACCCTTTCGACGACCTGGGCGGGAACGTACTGGTCAACAGGGGTAGGAGTAATGGCGCTGCGATGGCCGCCGCCGAAGGTCACGTTCACACCGAAGGTGACGGTCCGGTTCTGGGGATAGACACCGCGGTCCACGCCCACTTCCCGGAATCCGCTGGAAACTTCCGGATCGCAACCGGAGTACTTGGTGAGCGTAAAGGCGTTTTCGACCTGTCCGAACACCCTCATGCGGGAGATGAAGGCCTTCCGGGTGAGGTTGGCAGGCAGGGTGTAGCCCAGCTGGATGTTGCGGGCGCGCAGGAACGAGGCGTCCTCCATCCAGTAGTCGGAGACGCGGTAATTCTCGTTGGCCGAATCAAAGGCGAAACGGGGATACTTGTTGGTGGAACCTTCGCCGGTCCAGCGGTTGAGGATGGTCTTCGGAAGGTTGATGTAATACAGGTCGGTACGGCGGGTGACGTTGAGCGCCTGGACGCCATACTGGCCCTGGAGGAGCATGCTGAAGTCGAAGCCCTTCCAATCCATGGTGAGCGTGAGGCCGAAGGTCCAGTCAGGAATACCCTTGCCGATCTTGGTCCGGTCGTCGTCGTTGATGACGCCGTCGGGGTTGACATCCACCCAGCGGAAGTCGCCGGGCTGGGCGTTGGGCTGGATCAGATTGCCTTCTTCGTTCACATAAGCGTTGATCTCATCCCAGTTCTGGAACACGCCGTCGGTCTTCCAGCCCCAGAAGTAAGGGAACACTTCACCCACTTCGCCACGGGTGAGGGAACCGATCTTGTGGCTGGAGGTAATGATGTAGGAAGCGTCGTCGGCCAGTCTGGTGAGCTTGTTGCGGTTGTAGGAGGCGTTAGCCTTGATGCCGTAGTTGAAATCGCCGATGGCACTGCGCCAGCCGAGGTCGAACTCGACACCGTAGTTGCGCATCGTACCCACGTTGCCGGTCGGCGCGGAGTCGCCCGCATAGGTAGGCACCTGCATTTCCATCAGCATGCCGGAGGCGTCCTTGATATAGTAGTCGACGGTGGCGGTGAACTTATTGCCCCAGAGGCCCAAATCCACACCGAAGTCAGTCTGGATGGACTGCTCCCACTTGGCGTTCGGGTTCGCCAGACCGGAAGCCTTCACACCGATCTTGATGCTCTCGGTAGCGTTGGCGCCGGAACCGAAGACATAGTTGTTGCCGGACTGCGCGTACACGGCATACAGGAAGTCGCTCAGGTTGTCCTTACCGTTGATACCCCAGGAAGCGCGGAGCTTGGCCATGGAGATGACGGTATTGTATTTCAGGAACTCCTCATTCTTGAGGTTCCATCCGAGGGATGCGGACGGGAAGGTACCCCACTTGTTGTTGGGACCGAAGTGCGAGGAAGCATCCCGGCGGATCGTCGCCTGAGCGAGGAAGCGCTCGTCATAGTTATAGGAAACGCGGCCGAAGTAGGAGAGGATGCTGTAAGGGATGGAGTTCCAGCGGCCCCAACCGTTGCGGTCGCCGTCCTTCTGCTGGCCGAGGGTATTGTCCACGCTGATCTTCCAGGGGTCATCCGGATACTGCAGGCCCATGGAGGAAGCGCCCAGATAGGAAGAATTAGACATGTAGGCCGACTGGCCCAGCACCGCGTTCAGCGTGTGCTTGCCGAACACCTTGTCATACGTCAGGGTGTTTTCCACCTGATAGCTGTAGTAGCGGTTCATGCTCTGGGAAGCGGAGGAACCGTAGTTGATCTTCTCGACGGTGGATTCTTTCCCGGTCTTGTCATACACCTTGGTTTCAGTGACCGAATCCAGGCTGTAGCTCTTGGAGGTCAGAAAATACTGCTTGGTATAGCTGTGACCGTAAACATAAGAAAGGTCCATGGTGACGGCGCTGCGGAGCTTCAGGCCGTTGAGCAGCTGGAGCTCGGCGTTCAGGCTGCCCACGATCTTGTCGGTGCTGCTGTAGCCGTGCGGACGGTCCAGCATGGCGATCGGGTTGGCCTGCTCGTTGTAGGTACCGCCGTCGGCGATGAAGTATGCAACGCCCTCGCTGTTACGGATAATATAAGGATAACCGGCCGGATAGAGGGACTGGTAGCGGGCCTCTTCGGCGGCATCGGCATAGATGGGATCCAGCGGGGACATGCCCAGGGCGGAGCCCAGCGGGGAACCGTATTCGGAGTTGGCCGAGATGCCGGCCGACTTGATGTGCGCGAAGGAAACCTGGTTTCCGATGGTCATCTTGTTCAGCCAGCTGCGGGAAGCCGTCTCGTCAAACAGGGTGATGCCGATATTCTCGCGCATCGTCATCCTGTCATAGTAGGACTGGTCGAACCGTCCGCCGATCGTACCCTTCGTGGTGAGATAGCCACCCGAAACGCTGTAGTTTACACGGCTGTTTCCACCGGAAACGTTGACGTCGTGCTTGACGATGGGGGCGTTCTTGTCGAAAACGGCGTCCACCCAGTCGGTTCCCTTTCCGAGGGAATAGGGATCGTCATAGATGGGAGCGTTGCCGGCGTTGAGCATGCCCTCGTTCATCATGATGGCATATTCCGTAGCATTGAGCACGGCGGGCTTGCGCCAGGGGTTCTGGAAACCGTAGGAGAAGTTGTAATCCACGACGGTCTTTCCTTCAGAACCGGACTTGGTGGTCACCAGGACCACGCCGTCGGCCGCACGGGCGCCGTAAACGGCGGCGGAGGCGGCATCCTTGAGCACGTCGATGCGCTCGATGTCGTTCGGGTTGATGTAGTCGATGCTGCCGGCCGGCATGCCGTCCACGATATACAGCGGAGTCGCATGGTTGATGGAGCCGACACCACGGACGATCACCGTGGAGCTGGCGCCCGGGGCACCGGAATGCTGGGTGACCTGGACACCGGAGGTCATGCCCTGGAGCATGTTGTCCAGACGGTTCTGGGACTGGACCTTCAGGTCATCGGAAGTAACCGACGAGATGGCGGCCGTCACCACGGATTATTTCTGGACGCCATAACCGATGACGACGGTTTCCTCCAGCATCTCGGCATCCTCGGGGAGGATGATTTCCAGGGTGCGGTCCGGAACGGCCGTAACGGTCTGGGTCACATAGCCGATACAGGAGATTTCCAGGACGGCGCCCTCAGCCGCGCGGAGCGTGAAGTCTCCGTCCAGGCCGGTCATGGTACCGTTGCTGGTTCCCTGCTCAACGACAAAAGCGCCGATAATCGGCTGGCGCGCATTGTCCAGGACGATACCCTTGACGGTAACGTTCTGCGCGAATGCAGCCAGGCTCAATCCCAATGCAAGGATTAGAGTAGCAAATCTTTTCATACGCGTTTGGTTTGGTTGTGCGTTGGTTATTGTTAAATGAGTTGTGTTCCGACACTTGGTCAAGTGCAAAATTACGCGCGATGAACATACACCGCGCGTATAAGGAAATAAAAGTATCGCAAAGTAGTAGCTATCTTATTGAATAATAGCTTATTAAAAGATTTTAATAGGCAAAAAAAGTAGTGGAATAATAGACCGGAACCCGCTACTTTCCAATCATTTTCACCTGCTCTTCGAACTTGTCGCGGTCTCCGAGGGCCGCATTCTTCACGGCAACCTTATAGTTATAGATGGTGCTCACGGAGTAGTCCAGCATGGCCGCGATCTTCTTGGAATCGTCCACACCGAGGCGGATCAGGGCGAAAATCCGTAGCTCCGTCGTGAGCCTGTCCTTCGGCGGATTGATGCGAGCTCCCTCCTGGAGAAGGCCGTTGAACTGTTCCACGAAATCGGGGTACAGGCCCAGGAAAGTCTCGTCGAACTTGCGATAGAACTCCTCCCGCGTCCGCTCCGACCGTTCGGAGATGGCCAGCTCCTTGAACAGCTGGTCCGACTTGCCCTGCTTCAGCAGGTTTCGGAAACGGTTATCCTCCGACCGTTGTACGGCGACCTGTTCCGAAAGGCCCTGCAGGAAATCGATGATATAGCCCTCCTTCATCTTGTCGGCCTTGGAAATCTGCTTGTTCAGCCCGTTGAGTTCCTCGTTGGCGCGGGCCAGCTTGGCATTGCTGCTCTCCAGCTGTTCCCGCACCCTGGAGAGTTTCCGGGACTTGGAAACCAGGAACCAGGTGATGATGGAAAGGGCCGCAACCAGGATGGCAAGCAGGATCGCGGAAATCCTGGAAAGGGTGCGGGCCCGTGCCTGCCGGGCGGTATAGGCGTCCTCCACTTCCATCAGGAAGCGGGAAATCTGCCACGGACGCAGTTTCGCATTATAGGCCAGGGCGTCCTCCTGGGCGATCCGGAGGTAACGGAACGACCGGTCCACATCCTGGGAAACGATGTTCTGGGCCACCATCGTCAGGGATGCGTAGTCCCGGACGGCATTGATCAGGTCGCACTCCGCCGAACGGACGAGCCAGGCGATCCGGTCAGCCGGGCGGCCGTCCCGCTCCGCGATGTCGGAGAGATGGAAGGCATAGATGGCGTAATCATGCTCCTCCGGACTGGTGCCGGCGAGCAGGATGCGCGCAAGGCTGTCGGCCGATGCCAGCCGCCCTTCATCATACAATTCATCCCGACGAAGGGTGCGCCATTTTTCACTGTCCTTGGGAAGCCGGGCCAGAAGACGGTTCCGGAAAGAGACGGCCGGCGGGATGGACAACCGCTCCACCATGCCGGAATTCCCAGCCAGGTCCCTGCTGAAGTCGTAAAGGTAGTAAAGATATTCATTCAGAAGATCTTCCGACAAGGCGGCCGTGTCAATCTGCCCATACAGGATGCTGTTGGCCTCCATGTAACTGCCGGCCTTGGCATACAGGTGGCCCAACTGGATGGTGGCGAGGTCGTGGCGCTCCCGGTCCTTCAAAGCCAGGGCCAGTTCCTGGCAGCGCTTCAGGCAGGCCTGCGTGGAATCAAAACTGAAGGCGAAGTATTCGCCGGCCATCGTCATCTCCAGGTCGAAACGGCGTTCCGGGTCTTCCGTGGTACGGCACAGCTTGTGGAGGGCTTCCATCTGGTCCAGCTTGCGGGCCACGTACACCTCCCGGGCTGCTACGTAGCCGTCCAGCTCGTTCAGCAGCCGGCGGGTGGAATGGTCCAGCTGGTCATGCCGGACGCAGGCGGCCGCCATCAGGGCGACAACCGCAAAGGAGAGTAAGACACTAGCCTTTGAGCGCATGTCGCAAAGATAGGAATTATTTGGGACTTACAAGGCGCGGACGGCGCCCTCAATCTCCTTCTCCCGCCCTTCCGGAGTCACGGAAGACAGGAAGGACAGCATCTGCAGGACGCGCGCTTCCTGCTCGGGTATGCCTCGGGAACGCATGTAGAACTGAGCCTCCTCGTCCAGGCGGCCGACAGTGGCTCCATGGGAGCACTTGACGTCGTCGGCATAGATCTCCAGCTGGGGCGTAGCTTCCACGTGCGCGTCGTCGGACAGGACGATGTTGTGGTTCTCCTGGTAGGCCTCGGTCTTCTGGGCATCCGGCGCCACGACGATGCGGCCCTCGAAAGTCACCTTGGACGAACCGCTCGCGATGCCGTTGAACAGCTGGTGCGAGACGCAGCCCGGTGCCCGGTGATGCATCAGGATGCGGAAGTTCACCCGCTCGTCGCCGCCGCACAGGTACAGGCCCTTGAGCGTGACCTCCGCCCCTTCACCCACCAGGTCGATGGACACCTCGATGTCCCGCGACTCGCCGGGCAGCACGACGAAGGACAGTTCCAGCTTCTCGCCGGCCCCGACCACGTACTGTGCCGGCCGGGCCTTCATCGGATCCCTGTAATTGCCGTATCCCATCCCTAGAACTGGTCAAATCCTTTCTTCTCGATGGCGTCGATGAGCTCGCGCCCGCCCGTTCGGACGATGCGACCCTCCTTGAGCACGTGCACCACGTCGGGCTGCACATATTCGAGAAGCTTCTGGTAATGCGTGATGATGATGGCCGATTTCTCCGGGGAGCGGAGCGCATTGACCCCGTCCGCGACGATCTTGAGCGCGTCCACGTCCAGGCCGGAATCCGTCTCGTCCAGGATGGACAGCGTCGGGTCCAGCATGGCCATCTGGAAGATCTCGTTGCGCTTCTTCTCGCCGCCGGAGAAACCCACGTTGACCTCGCGCTTGGCGAATTCGGGTTTCATCTGGACGAAGGCCATCTTCTCCTTCAGGAGTTTCAGGAATTCGGTGGTCTTCATTTCGGGCAGGCCCTGCGCTTTCCGGCGCGCCTGCACCGCAGCCTTCATGAAGGCGGTGATGGTCACGCCCGGAATCTCCACCGGATACTGGAAGCTCAGGAAAATGCCCGCCCAGCTGCGCTCTTCGGGTGACAGCGCCAGCAAGTCCTTCCCGTCATACAGGATGCTTCCTTCCGTGACCTCATAGTCCGGCCGGCCGGTAAGCACCGCGTTCAAAGTCGATTTGCCCGCCCCGTTCGGTCCCATGACAGCGTGGATCTCGCCCCTGTTCAGGGTCAGGTCGATCCCCTTCAGGATCTCCTTGTCGCCGATCCGGGCGTGCAGGTTCTTTATTTCAAGTAACTTATCCATTTTTCTTGTACAGTTTCATCCAGGAATACAGCGACCAGAGACCGTTCACCAGGTACAGGCCGCACACGATGGGCATGAACACGTTGCCCACGCTGACATGCAGGATGATCTGGGTCACGTTCACGATGAGCCAGGCCATCCAGCAGTCCCATTTCTTCATGGCCGACAGCAGCTGCGCCGTGAGGATCAGGACCGTCACGCAGCAGTCCAGGTAGGGCGCCGGATTGGAGGGGAAGAGCGACTTCATCACCCAGCCCCAGGCCAGGGCGACGACCAGGATCGCCGCGACGGTGAATCCCCGCTGCGGCCAGGAAAGCATGCTGACCTTCAACTTGTTCGCATCCTCCGACGAACGTTCATCCTCCTTCGGATGCGTCCAGCGCCAATGGCCGAATACGTTGATGGCCAGGGAGATGGGCTGGAGCAGCAGGTTCGCGTACAGGTTCCGCGACCAGAACAGGAAAAACAGGGCCGCCGTATAAAGGTACCCCACCCAGAAGTTGTACTTCGAGTTCCGGCCGGCGAGAAATACGGTCGCAAGTCCCAGCAGCGAGCTGATGAGATCCAGCAGCAGCACCGGCTTTCCGCCGAGCGTAAATAAAACGATATCAGTCCATTCCATCATCCTACCGATCCTTCAAGTGATACTTGCAGCAGTTTCTGCGCCTCCACCGCGAACTCCATCGGGAGGCGGGAGAGGACCTCCCGGGCATACCCGTTGACGATCAGGCCCACGGCCTCTTCGGGGCCGATGCCGCGCTGGTTGCAGTAGAACAGCTGGTCCTCGCTGATCTTCGAGGTCGTAGCCTCATGCTCCACGACGGCCGTCGGGTTGTCCGAGCGGATGACCGGGAAGGTGTGGGCCCCGCATTTGGAACCGATCAGGAGGCTGTCGCACTGCGAATAGTTGCGGGCGTTCTTCGCCCCGGCGTTCATCCGCACCAGGCCGCGGTAGCTGTTCTGGCTGCGGCCGGCGGAAATGCCCTTCGAGACGATGCGGCTCTTGGTGTTCCGGCCGATGTGGACCATCTTCGTGCCCGTATCGGCCTGCTGGTAGTTGTTCGTGACCGCCACGGAATAGAACTCGGAGGCCGAATTGTCCCCCTTCAGGATGGTCGACGGGTACTTCCAGGTAATGGCGGAACCCGTTTCCACCTGGGTCCAGCTCAGGTGCGCCCCGTCGCCCTTGCAGATGCCGCGCTTGGTGACAAGGTTCAGGATGCCGCCCTTGCCGTCGGCGTCGCCGGGATACCAGTTCTGGACGGTGGAGTATTTGACGTCGGCATCCTTCTCCACGATGATTTCCACCACGGCGGCGTGGAGCTGCTGCTCATCGCGCATGGGCGCGGTACAGCCTTCCATATAACTTACGTAAGACCCCTCGTCGGCCACGATGAGCGTGCGCTCGAACTGGCCGGTACCGCGGGCGTTGATCCGGAAGTAACTGCTGAGGTCCATCGGGCAGCGCACCCCCTTGGGGATGTAGCAGAAAGAGCCGTCGGAGAACACGGCGCTGTTCAGGGCGGCGAAATAATTGTCGCCGGAAGGGACCACGGTGGCGAGATATTTCCGCACCAGGTCCGGATGCTCCTTCACTGCCTCGGAGAACGAGCAGAAGATAATGCCTTTCTCCGCCAGCGTTTTCCGGAAGGTGGTTGTAACTGAAACAGAGTCGAATACGGCATCCACGGCCACGACCCCGGCGAGCACGTCGCGCTCCTTCAGGGGGATGCCCAGTTTCTCGAAGGTTTCGGCCAGTTTCGGATCGATCTCCTTCGGGCGGTCCTTGTCCTTCTTGGGGGCGGCGTAATAGATGATGTCCTGGAAGTCGATTTCGGGGAGGTCCAGGTGGGCCCAGCGGGGCATTTCCATCTTCTGCCATTTCCGGAACGCGTCCAGGCGGAATTCCAGCAGCCAGTCCGGCTCCTCCTTCAGGCGGGAAATCGTACGGATGATGTCTTCGTTCAGACCCTTGGGCACGAACTCCTGCTCCACATCCGTCACGAAGCCTTCCTTGTACTCCCCGGCAGTGAATTCCTGTATGATCTGCTTGTCCTGGTCCATACGTGTCTAGGATTGACCGAGAAGGTCCGCCAGGACGATGGCAGCCATGGCCTCCACGATGACGGGCGTGCGGAGGGCGAAACAGGTGTCGTGACGGCCCGGAACCTGCAGGGTGGTCATTTCTCCCTTGGCGAAATCATAGGTTTCCTGGGCTTTGGCGATACTGGAAGTGGGTTTGAAAGCCACGCGGAACACCAGCGGGTTACCGTTGGTGATGCCGCCGTTCACGCCGCCGGCGTGATTCGTGGCAGGGGTGACCAGGCCCCTGCGGCGATGGAAGCAGCCACCCTCGTGATGACCTTCACCGTGGCAGTGACCGCCTTCGTGGCCTTCGCCGTCATGGCAGCAGCCGCCTTCGTGGTCATGGCCTTCGCCGTGACACTCGTGGCCCTCGCCGCCGTGGCAGCACTCGTGCTGCTGGCTCCCGCAGTTGCTGGCGCCGAACGGGGCGTACACATCGTTGTGCTCGGAACCTTTCATCCGGGCGGCGGCAAAGCCGTCGCCGAATTCCACGCCGCGGACGCCGGGAATGGCGAAGATGGCGTGCGAAAGCTTCGACTCCACACTGTCCCAGAAGGGTTCGCCCAGTCCGGCGGGAATTCCGCTCACGACGCATTCGACGACTCCGCCGAGGGAATCGCCTTCCTGGCGGGCCTGCTCCAAAACGGCATCCCACTGCGCTGCATCCGTGATTCCACCGATTTCGGTAAGGGCGGCGTCGCAGCGGAACTGCACCTGGCCACGCGTGGCGCCGGCCACGGTAGCCGAGAGGAGTCTTTTCGCGATGACGCCCGCCGCGACGACGGGAAGCGTCAGGCGGCCGGAGAAGTGGCCGCCGCCGCGCGGATCCTGGAACCCGCCGTACTTGAGGTTGGCGGTATAATCGGCATGACCCGGACGCGGAACGTCCTGCAAGCCTTCATAATCGTTGCTGCGGGTGTTCGTATTGCGGAATACAATGGTGAGCGGAGCACCGGTCGTGTGACCTTCATAAACGCCGCTCAGGATGTGCGGCTCATCGGCTTCGATGCGCGGGGTCGTACCTTTCGCCCCGCTCCTGCGGCGGGCGATGTCGGCCAGGAAATCCTGCTCGCCCAGTTCCAGTCCGGGCGCGACGCCGTCCACGACGACGCCAATCTCCTCTCCGTGCGATTCGCCGAAGATGCCTACTCTGAATATGGTTCCAAAAGTGTTCATAGTCTGTCGAATAAACCATTAAAGCCCGGGAAGGACTTCGCGACGCAGGCGGTGTCGTCGATCTCCACGGGGGCGTCGCAGCCCAGGGATGCGACTTTGAGGGCCATCACCATGCGATGGTCGGCGTGGGAAGTGAATTTTCCGCCTTTCAGCAGGTTTCCGGTCAGGATCCGCTGCGGGAGGCCCATACCTTCGACGGTCATTTCGTCTTCATCGACCTGGACGGGAACTCCCATCTTCGTGAGCATCTCCACGATGGCGGCGGCACGGTCCGTCTCCTTGTGCGCGAGACGCTCCACGCCGCGGATGCGGCTGACGCCCGGGCAGAAAGCGGCGAGAACGGCCACGATCGGGAAGAGGTCGGGGCAGTTGTTCAGGTCGGTTTCGAAGGCGTTCAGCGGAGCCCTGGCCACGTGGAGCGGACCGGTCGTGGGCGTCCCGCCTTCCAGCTGGGACATGCCCGCCCCGGCGTCCATCAGGATGTCCATGATGGAGATATCGGCCTGAAGGGACTGGGTATCAAGCCCTTCCACCTCCACTTCACCGAAGATGGCGCCCGCGACGAGGAAGTTCGCCGCGCTGGACCAGTCGCCTTCGATGCGGAAATCCGCCGCGTGGTAGTGCTGGTGTCCGCGCATCTTGAACGTCACGCCCGTGCACAAGGTCCAGTCCTGCGTCTGCAGGAAATCCTCGTTCCCTTCCATCTCCGAGCCGATCTCGATGCCGAACTTGCGGAGCACGTCCACGGTAATGAACAGATAGGGGATGCTGCGGGGGTCGTGGACATACACCGTGGACCGGCTCCCGGCCAGCGGCAGGGCCGCCAGCAGGCCGGAGATGAGCTGCGAGCCGCCCTTGCCGGACACGTCGGCCCGGCCGGGCACCAGCGGACCCTTCACGGTCAGGGGGATGTAGCAGTCGTTCTTGCGCGCCGGGTCGATGCCTTCCGGCACCAGCCGAACGCCGAACGAAGCCATGATGTCATGCGCCGCGGCGAGGGGACGCTTGAGCAGCGTCTTCTCACCCGTCACGCGCACCGGACCGTCGGCGACGACCGACAGCACGGGGATGAGCATCCGCGTGAGGAAGCCGGATTCTCCGGTGCTTATCTCATTGATGGACAGGCACTTCTCAAAAGCACCAATGCCCGTGATCTCCAAATTGGAGCCGTCCGCCTTCACGCGGGCGCCCAGCCGCCTGGCCGCCGCGAGGGCCGATTCGTTGTCCCCGCAGGGCGAATAGCCGGAGAGGTGGGACGTGCCGCTGGCCAGCGCGGCGGCCACGATCGCCCGCTGCGCGAAGCTTTTCGACGCCGGCATCGAGAGATCCTTCGAGCCGATGAAGCGGAATCCGCCATAGACGGCGTCACGCATTTCGGCGGCGGTCCACTGGCCGGGGGCCGTAGCTTCTTCGGGCGAGAGGCAGGCGTATGTGAAGGGGGCGCCGTGGCGGAGGGCCTCCAGACGCGATGCGCGTCCTGCGGAGCCCATGCAGAAGGCCACGAGCGTGCCCGGCTCCGCCTCGCGGTAGAGCGACAGCACGGTTTCGGCATCGGCATCGGAGCCCGCCGTGGTCACGATCTTGACCACGTCACCACCGAAGCGGCGGCCTTTTTCCAGCAGGGACAGCAACGTCGCCTCGGGCGGGGTGCCCTCGAAATCGTGGAACGAGCGGATGAGCATTGTCCCGTACTGCTGGCAGGCCTGGCGGATCTTGCGGCCCGTCATCGGCGGGGCCTCCATTTCCAGGTCCACATATTTCGCACCGGCCTCGATGGCTTTCAAGAGCTGATTCTCAGCAAATTCCTCCGCAGCATTGCGGCTCCGGCGCGGTTCGGAGAGGTAGAGTCCGTCTTCCGAAAGGACTTTGCCGGCGTCGGCCAGGAGGTTTTCCTCCCCCTGCACGCGGAGGGCGGCTTCGGCGATCCGGCAGGTCGCAATGAGCGGCACGTCGGAGCCGGAGAACAGCGTCTCGATCTCCTCCTCGTCCAATTCGCAGCGGTCCAGCCGGATTTCGGCCATCTCCACTTCGCCGCTGTCCAGGATCGCGAGGATTTCCTCCAGCGTCTTGCCTTGTATGGATGTACAGATCATCGGGTCAACAGGTTAATGGCTTCGGCGACGGGAAGGTCGCGGAGGACGACCGAGCCGATGCGCTCGGCGAGGACGAAGTGGACAAGACCGCCTTCGGCCTTCTTGTCCTTGTCCATCGCCTCGGCGAGGGTCTCCAGGAGATACGGCGACGCGACGGGCAGGCCGACGGCGGCGAAGTCCGCCGTCAGGCGGGCCTCCAGGCCGGCGGACACGCCCAGGGCGTCGCCGAGCCGGGCCGCGAGGACCATGCCCATCGCCACGGCCTCGCCGTGGGTGATGTCGTCCCCGCGCTGCCGCGCCTCGTGCTCGATGGCGTGCGCAAACGTATGACCCAGGTTCAGCTTCCGGCGCTCGCCGGCCTCGAACGGGTCGCGCGAGACGATCCCGGCCTTCACGCCGGCGGCGGCGAAAACGAGTTCCTGCCGCTCCGCGTCGGAGCCGCCCGCAGTGAGCCAGCGGACCGCCCGGTCATAGTGATCGTCCTGATTCTCAATGAGGAAGGTCTTCAGCATCTCCGCCGCCCCGGACAGGAAGTCCCGACGCGGGAGGGTCCGCAGGACCTCGGCGCAGATGAAGGTGAACACCGGCTGGACAATGACGCCCAGCATATTCTTGTAATCGTCTAGATTCACGCCTGTCTTGCCGCCGACGGCGGCGTCGACCTGGGCGAGAAGGGTCGTCGGCAGGTTCGCATACCGGACACCGCGCTTGTAGATGGACGCCGCAAATCCCGCCAGGTCGGTGGTGATTCCTCCGCCGATGGCGAGCACCAGCGCCTTCCGGGACGCCCCGGCTTCCAGCAGCGAACGGGTGATCAGCAGCACCGTTTCCATCGACTTCCCCGCTTCCGAGGCTTCCAGGGCGATGCTGCCCCGCACTCCCGGCACGGCGGCGATCACCTCCGCCGCCACCCAGTCCGCGTTCGCATCATAGACGACGAACACCTCCTCCTCTCCCGCAAGCAACGGTGCAATCCCGGCGATACGGCTTCCGCCAGCCACCCGGCCGGCCGCCTTCCCGTCGATGCTGATGACGATCTCTTTCTGCATAGGATGCAAAGATACGGGAAATATTTTGCAATTCTCCGAAATTGCGGTAAATTTGCAGTCCGTCTCCTTCCGGAAACGTCCCTTGCCCGAATGGCGGAATTGGTAGACGCGCTGGACTCAAAATCCAGTGTCCCTTAAAGACGTGCCGGTTCGAGCCCGGCTTTGGGCACGAGAACGAAAATCGTCAGCACTTTGTAGCAAGGTCTGCAAGTTGCTGGCGATTTTCCGTTTATACCGTTGTACCTGTGTTCTCGCGCCCTCGGGCGCCTCCACGTTACCCCATCCCTAAATCCCCCTTCCTCGGAGAGGGGGCTTTGGCGCCCCTGGGCCTCCCTCCGGAGGCCTGACACCAACTCATATAGAACTAATTGATAATCAATATTCTACAAAAACGGTGGTGGCAAGCCTGAACCTTGAAGAAGAGGCCTGACACCATTAAAAACACAATTGACTATCAATCAATCATTTACAAATCCACGCGTGCCGGTTCCGGGAAAGTCGGGCAGTAACTGGGATCATTTCCGCTTGGGCACCCGTTTGGAGAGACCGATGGCGTCGGTGGGACAGATGAGGTAGCACAGGTGGCAGCCGACGCACTTGCTACCCACGATGCGTGGCCGGCGGTCCTCGCCGAAGGTGATGGCCTGGTGCCCGCCGTCCCGGCAGGAGATGTAGCAGCGGCCGCAGCCGATGCAGGCGTTCCGGTCGATGACCGGATAAACGACCGTCGTGCGGTCCAGGTCCGCAGTGCGGACGAAGAGCGGAAGTTCCTCACCCACCAGGTCTTTCACGCAGGAAACGCCCCGGGAGGCCATGTAGTTCTGCATCCCGTCGATGAGGTCGTCGATAATCCGGTAACCGTACTGCATGACAGCCGTGCACACCTGGACGTTCTGGCAGCCCAGCTGGATGAAGTCCAGCGCATCCCGCCAGGTGGTGATGCCGCCGATGCCCGATAGCTGGAGGTTCGGCATGACGGGATTGCTTGCCATCTCCAGGATGAAACGGAGGGCGATGGGCTTGACCGCCGAACCGGAGTAACCGGAAACGATCCGCCGGCCGTTCACGTCGGCCCCCATCGTCACGGACTTGACGGTGTTGATGGCGGAGATGCCGTCGGCCCCGGCGAAATGGGCGGCCAGGGCGAACTGCGTCATCGAGGCGACATTCGGCGTCATCTTGGGGATGACGGGAATCCGGACGGCCTGCTTGACATAAGCCGTGTAAAAGGTAACGAGTTCGGGGTTCTGGCCCACGTCGCTGCCCATCCCGGCAAGACGCATCTGCGGGCAGGAGAAGTTCAGTTCCACGGCGTCGACCCCGGCATCCTCGGCCATCCTGGCCAGTTCGATCCACTGCTCCTCCGTCTGCCCCATGATGGAAGCGACGATGATCTTGGAGGGATAGTTCTGCTTGAGCCGACGGAGGATGTCGAAGTCCATCTCCACCGGATTCTCCGACAGCTGCTCCATGTTGCGGAAACCGGCAAAACTGCTGTCGGCCCGTTTCACGGCGTCGAAACGGGGAGAGACCTCCTGGATTTCCTGCAGGCAGATGGTCTTGTAGAACACGCCTGCCCAGCCCGCTTCCAGGGCCGCGGACACCATCTCATAGTTCGTGCAGACGGCGGAAGAGGCCAGGAAGAAGGGATTCTCGCAGTGCAGGCCGCAGAAATCGATTTCCAACGAAGGGCGCCCTTCCGCAGGAACGGGTTCGGGCAAGGATTTGGCGATTTCCCGCAGGCGGACAGGCCTGTCGTAGTGGATGCAGGCCTTCTCGGCGGCCTCCAGGTCCTGTTCGCTGCAAGCCGCGAACAGGCGGGCACCCAGGGCTACGTTGTCAAATCGGACGGCCCGGACGGCCCGGGCAGGGTCCCCCTGGCTGCTGGCGGCGGTACAAGGGGCATTTTCGCAAAGCAGACACCGGACGGCCTCCTGCTTGAGATGGAGCTGGTTCATGGGCATGACTGTTTCCTACAAATATAGGATATTTCCACCGAAAACGACAACGTTCCCGGAGCAATTGCCGACAGGCATCACCGGGATGCCAGTTCCGCCTTTACGCTGTCTTTGTACTTCCTGGAGACAGGGAGTTCCTTGCCGCCGACGAGAACGGTATCCTGCGGGCCGGGAGTGGAGAGGGCGGTATTGACCAGATAGGAGCGGTGGATGCGGAGGAAGCCGTCAGACAGGAGGTTCTCCCATTGGGAAATGCCGGTCTTGTTGCGATAGGATTCGCCGGAGGCCGTCACGACACGGACTTCGGTGTCGTTGGATTCCACGTAGGCGATGTCGGAGAGCTTAAGCGTCACGCTTTTCCGTTCGGAGAAGAAGGTGACGGTGCGGTCCTCCGCCTTGAAACGCCGGCCCAGCCATTTGGCCCAGAAGAAGTCGCCGATGGAAAGGGCCGTGAGGATGAGTCCCAGAAAAGCCGGGTTGATGAGCATGGGAGCGACTTGCTTTTCGGACTGGTACCCGAACTGGTTGATCCTGGACCATATAGAATAATGAAGGAACAGGATCAGGACGATCACGGCGACCAGAACCGCCAGCGACAGGTAGACTTTGTCCATCGGCTTCCGGGCTTTGGGCATCAGGTACTCCAGCGCCAGGGCGCAGGGGCAGAAGATCAGGCTGATCAGGACGGCCTGGGCCAACGTATAGTCCAGGCTGAAGAGGATGGCGGTCAACAGGGCAAGGGCTGCCAGCCAGTATGCGATCCTTCCGAGAGCTCTCATTCCAACGCAAAAATAGATAAAATCCCGTGCGGATACAAACCGGAACGCACCGCGGTGGGTTTTGACAGACCGGGAATGGGTTTCAACTTTGGAGACAAGGCCGATTCCGTCGTACCTTTGCTTCGAACAAAAAACACAAACGCCATGATCAAAGAAGAAACCTATTATGTCGTGGACTCCCTGGGAGTCTCCCAACCGGTAACCATCGAACGGGCCAGCGTGACGCTTCCTCAACTCTTCGTGGAAGGCGGACTGGTCTGGATGATCGGCATCTCGCTGCTACTCATCGCTCTGTTCATCGCCGCATGGAAAGCACCCCGCTGGGTGAAAGAAATCGGCATCGCCGCCCTGGTCTTCGCCGTTTTCGGAACGCTGTTGGGCATTCTCCAGGTGCTGGACGTCCTCCATCTTTTCGGCGACATCAGTCCTGCCGTCATGTGCGGCGGCCTGAAAGTGACCCTGATTCCCACCTTCTACGGCCTCATCGTCTATTTCATCTCCCTCATCATCCGGGTCATCCAGAAACCGAGGATCTGACCGCTACCGGCGGTCTATGAAAAAAACTTCATTTAAATTTGGTTTATAATGTAAACTTGTTTATATTTGCACCGAGATTCAGGCGGACTGCGCAGCCGCGCTGCACCTCATAAACCATTTAAATGATTGATACAATGGAACAAAACAACGAAATGACCGCCCAGCAAAGCCTTCAGGTCATCACCGAAACCTTTAACAAGAGCCGGAAAGGCATCCTCCGAAACAGCGCAAAATACTTCATGCTTTGGGGTGCGCTGCTCACCGTCACCTCTCTTGTCATCTACCTGCTGTGGCATTTTACCGGAATGCCGCAATGGAACTTCCTGTGGTTCGCCATGCCGGTCATCGGCTACCCTGCCGCGGCGCTGATGGGCAAATACGACGTCGATGTTCCCCAGAACGAAGTGAGCAAGATGCTCAGCGGCGTGTGGCGCGTCTTCGGCACGTTCGCCATCACGCTCAGCGCCATCGCCATCTGCCTGGTTCCCATGAACGTGTCGCTGATCATCGTCATCATCATGGGCCTGGCCGAATGCATGTCCGGCGTCCTGCTGAAGAACTGGCCCATCATCATCTGCGGCTTCCTCCTGGGCGTCTGCGGAGCCATCGTCGCCATGCTGGTCAAGAGCGAGGCGCAGCTGCTCATCTTCACGCTGGGCGGTGTCCTCCTGCTCGTCACCGGCTGCATCATGAAGCTTCAGAACAAGTAACCCATGTTTCCCAAGTTAGACCCGCTCCTTCATTCGGAGCTCAGACTGGCCGTCATGTCCATTCTGGCAGGAGTGGACGAGGCCGACTTCACCTACCTCAAGAAACAGACAGGCGCGACTTCCGGAAACCTCAGCGTGCAGATCGACAAACTCGCCGCCGCCGGTTACATAACGGTGGAGAAAGGCTTCAAGGGGAAGATGCCCCGCACCGCCTGCAAGATCACCCCGGCCGGCCTGGAGGCCTTCCGGGGCTATGTAGAGGCGCTGAAAGAGTATCTTTCGGCAAGCAATTGAAACAAAAAAGGCCGTCGCAGCACCAGGGCGACGGCCTTACCTTTTACCGGACTTTGCCGGAATCGTGAGCCGTTCCCGCCCAGACGACGCCTGCAAGGATGGCGGCGCATCCGATGGCGGCCGGGACCGTGAGGCGCTCGCCCAGAAGGATCGTCGCGGTGATGAGTGTGAAAACCGGGTTCAGGTAGACGTAGTTGGTGGACGTGACGTTTCCCAGCTTGTCCATCACAAGGTTCCAGGCAATGAAACAGACCAACGACGCCATCAGGCCCAGGAACAGCAGGTTCCCCCATACGACAGGCCGGCCCAGGATGGCCGGAGACAGGGAATCGCCATAGCCTCCCAGGAAGGGAAGGATGGTCAAAAGTCCGTAGAAGAACACCTTCCTGGTCGCCGTTACCGTCCCGTATTCCCGCGTCATCTGCCCCATGAACAGGCTGTACACCGCCCAGCACAAGGCGGCCCCGATGGCGAGCAGGTCTCCCTGGGCCGATAAATGCAGCTGCGCCCCGTCGAACACGACCAGCGCCATTCCGGAAAGGGCGAGCAGGGTTCCCCCCACAAGCGCCCATCCCAACTGGATATTCTCCAGGCCGTCGGCAAACCGTCCCTTCCCGAAACGCCTGTAAATCAAAGTGAATATGGCCGTGAACAGCGGTGCCGAACAGACCAGGAACGCCACGTTGCTCGCCTGTGTATAGGCGAGCGCCATGTTCTCCGTAAGGAAATAGAACGATCCTCCGGAAACGCCTAACAGCAGGAACACCAATTCTTCCTTCCAGCCATACCAGAGCTTGGAACTCCCGTGCGACAGCCAGATATAGAACCAGATTCCCGCATATGCCATCAGGAAACGGACGAAGAAAATGGCCACCGGATGCATCCCTGCACCGATAAGCACCTTCGTACTCACGAACGTGACGCCCCATACGGCGACGACCGCCAGGGCCAGGAGATGGTATCTGATGCTGCGGGAAGCCACTATTTCTTCAGGAACGTGATCCGGTCAGCTTTCTCTCCGGCCTTGATCTCCTTCTCAGTCAGAATATCCTCCAGAACCAACTCCTTGTCGGTGAGGGAGATGATCTTGTACCGTTCCGTCTCCTTAAGGCCTTTGGAAAGTTCCCGCTTGGCCGGGGCGATCAGCATCGATGCAAGGACGGAAGGGATGCCTTCCACCTTCACGTCGATCTTCGGCTTCGACCTCTTGTCCGGAGTGAAGGTGAGGATGTTGCCCTGGCGGGCCCAGGTTCCGGCATTCGATCCCGTGATGGTGATCTTCATCGTCACCTCCCCGCCTTCCGCTTCGGCCGACATGTCCATGACGACCAGCATCTTCGTCGAATAAGACTCTCCCTTGATGGTATAGGATACGGTGGCCGTCGCAGAAACGTCAGCCCCGTCGGAGTTGTCTTCCAGGTTCTCTTTCCCCGTCCAGGTCCCTTCGAGACTCTGCGCGAAGGCCAGGACGCCCGCCAGCAAGGTGGCAAAGGTCAGTATCAATCTTTTCATTACATTCACTGTTAGAGCGGTTAAAGATAGAAAAAAATCACGATATTTGTCCAAACGACCTGATATGAAACGCTTTCTCCTGTCCGTCGCGGCCCTTGCCGCCGCCCTTTCCTCCTTCGCCCAGAACAGTGCCGTCCATGAACGCTCCGACGGTTATGTATGGCCCACGGACCCGCAGGTCCTCGAAAAGCTGGACGCGTGGCAGGATCTCAAATTCGGCGTCCTGATGCACTGGGGACTGTACAGCGTGCCCGGCATCGTAGAGTCCTGGAACCTGTGCAACGAGGACTGGATCGTCCGGCCGGAAGGGACCACCTACGAAGGCTACAAACAGTGGTACTGGGGCCTGTCCAAGGTGTTCAATCCGGTGGGATTCAACCCGCAGCAGTGGGCCGACGTCTTCGAGGACGCCGGCATGAAGTACATGATATTCACGACCAAGCACCATGACGGATTCTGCATGTTCGATTCCGAGTTCACGGACTTCTCCGTGGCAAAAGCCGGGCCGTTCGCGTCGAACCCGAAAAAGGACATCGCCAAATACGTCTTCGACGCCTTCCGCCCGAAGGGCTTCCTGATCGGCGCCTATTTCTCCAAGCCCGACTGGCACTGCGACGGATTCTGGAACCCCTATTACGCCACGCCGAACCGGATGCCCAACTACAAGCGCGAGATGCATCCCGACTGGTGGGAAAAATACGTGGCATTCACGAAGAACCAGCTTCGCGAGATCACCGGCGGCCGGTATGGGCGGCTGGACATCCTCTGGCTGGACGGCGGCTGGATCACCGGCGATGAAGTGGGCCTGAACGAGATCCTGCCGGAAGCCCGCCGCGTGAGCCCGGGGCTCATCTGCGTGGACCGGACCATCCAGGGGCCGAACGAGAACTACCAGACACCGGAACAGTCCGTCCCGAAGACCCAACTGGACCACCCCTGGGAATCCTGCATGACCCTCGGGAACGACTGGGGATGGACCCCTGACCCGCATTACAAGAGCGCCCGCAGGATCATCGGCACCCTCGCCGAGATCACCGCCAAGGGCGGCTGCCTGGCACTCGGGGTGGGGCCTACGCCGGACGGTGTCATCGAGGAAAAAGCCGTCGTCATCCTGCGGGAGATCGGCGCCTGGCTCCGCCGCTGCGGCGAAGCCATTTACAACACCCGCACGACGGAGAATTACCACGACGGCAGCCTGTGGTTCGACATCTCCAAGGACGGCCAGACGATGTACGCCGTCTACGCCCTCCCGGACGGAGAGCGTCTTCCCGCAGAACTCACCTGGACCGGCAACCTGCCGAAAGGCCGGGTCACCGTCCTGAACAACGGAAAGCGCGTCAAGGCCACGGTCCGCGACGGCAAGGTGACGGTGAAACTGCCGAAAGGCCTTGCCGACGAGCCCGTGGCCCTGAAATTCAGTCTATAGGATCAATACTTGTTCCCCGGTCCCTCGATTTCGTCGAGGGTGATTTTCTTGCGGTCCATCGCACGCCAGGCGTATGCGATATAGGCCACCACGAAGGGAATCAGGAGCGACACCCAGGACATCACAGTGAGCGTGAAATAGCTGGATGAACTGTTGCGGATGGTCAGGGAACTCTGCAGGTCCGTGTTCGACGGATAGTAGGCCGTATTGTTTAATCCGGCGAGAAAGAACACCGCCATCACCACAAGCACGGTTCCGCCGGCAGCCGGCCAGAAGCCCCGGTGGGACTCGATCTGCGCCCCTTGGGCCAGACCCCAGATGATGAGGCCGACGCCCACGACGAGCATCGCCAGGACGCCCGGCATCTGCAGGAGGTTGTCCAGGTACTTGTATTGCTGGACGGTCACCGTTCCGTCCGGATCCACGGCATAGCCGTTCCTCAGGACCAGCATGGCGAGCCACGCCACGAACAGGATCACGAAGGGGATGGAGAACCGGTGGATGGTCTCGTGCATCCGCTTCCGGACGCCGCCGTTCTCCACGTACTGAAGCACGTAAAGGGCACCCAGGAGGGTGGTCAGGCCCACAAGGCACAGGCCCAGGAGCACCGCATGGGGCTGGGCAAGGGCCTCGAGTCCGTGCCAGCCGCTGCCCCATGTGCTGATGACCGGGGAAGACGGGTCGGCGATCGCCGCCTTGTCCACGGTGAAATCGGAACCGGTGAAGAAGGTGCCCACGGCCGTCCCCACCAGGAACGGAGCCAGGAAACCATTGACCATCAAGGCGATGCGGAAGCCCTTCACGCCCAGCAGGTTCCCCTTCTTGTGCTGGAATTCATAGGATACCGCCTGGAAGACAAAGGTGACGAGCAGGATCATCCATACCCAGTAGGCTCCGCCGAAACTGGTGCTGTAGAACAGCGGGAAAGAGGCGAAGAACGCACCGCCGAAGGTTACCAGGGTCGTAAAGGTCAACTCCCATTTGCGCCCGGTGGCGTTCAGGACCATCCGTTTCTGGACGTTGTCCAGTTTCTTGTTCCCAAGGTGCAGGTTGGCGCCCTGGACGAACATCAGGGCCACGAGCAGGCCGCCCAGCAGGGACACCAGGCACCACCAATAGTTTTGCAGGATTTCGTACGTCATGGCTCAGTCCTCCGATATTTGCGGTCCCTTCCGGATGGCGCCGAGCATGATCCGGATTTCAATGATGAGGAACAGGGCGAACACGCCCAGGAAGATGAAGAAGGTCGTCTTCACCGCCGCGGCGCTGAGGCTGGAGATGGCGACGTTCACGGGCAGGAGGCCCTGGATGGTCCACGGCTGACGGCCCACCTCGGCCACGATCCAGCCGAACTGGCCGCACAGGTAGGCCAGCGGGATGCAGCAAAGCATCGTCCACAGGAGCCATTTCTTCCCTTTCAGCTTCTCCTTCCAGGTGAACCAGACGGTCAGCAGAAGCACCAGCAGCAGGAGCATTCCGATGCCGATCATCAGGCGGAACGACCAGAACACGATCCCAACGGGAGGAATCACGTCCTCCGGCTTCTCGAGATGGCCGTAGCCCATATACTGGACGTTCTCGTCCAGGATCGCCCGGGCGGCGGCCGCCGCTTCCGGATCCGTCTCCCGGTTCTCCCGGTAGGCGGCGAGGGCGTCCAGCGCCATCCGGCCGCGTTCCATCTTCTCGGCGACCGACGGAATCTCGTTGCCGTCATTGTCGGTGTAGCCGTTCAGGATATCGTTGATGCCGGGAACGTAGCCGTCCAGGCTGTGGGTGGCGAGAATGGAGAGCATTCCGGGAATCCTGACGCCCGGGACGATGGTGAAGGCCGCCCGGCGGCCGCCGTCCCGCAGGCCTTCGGCCGCGGCCAGTTTCATGGGCTGGAACTCGGCCGCATGGACGCCGGAGGAATCTCCGGAAAGCATCACGGCAAAGGAACCGATGATGCCCACCAGGCCTCCGATGAGCAGGCTCTTCTTCGCAAACACCGTCTCACGGCCCTTCAGCAGGTACCAGGAGCTTACGCCGGCGACGAAGACCCCGCCCACGACCCAGCCGCTGGTGACGCTGTGGAAGAACTTGGACACGGCGACGGGGTTGGTGACCACCTCCCAGAAAGCCTGGGCCGACGCCATCTCGCTTCGGACGGTGTCGGGGTTGAAGGTCGTGCCCACGGGGTTCTGCATCCAGCCGTTGGCCACCAGGATCCAGTAAGCGGAGATGGCGGCGCCGATGCCGGTGAGCCAGGTCGAGGCCAGGTGGAAGCGCTTGGACACCTTCTCCCAGCCGAAGAACATCACGGCGAAGAAGGTCGCCTCCATGAAGAAGGCGAGGATGCCTTCGATGGCGAGGGGTGCGCCGAACATGTCGCCGACGAACCACGAATAATTGCTCCAGTTGGTGCCGAACTCAAATTCCAGGATGATGCCGGTGGCGATGCCCACGGCGAAGTTGATGGCGAATACCTTCATCCAGAACTGGGCGGTCTTTTTCCAGGAATCGTCTTTCTTGACGACATAGAGCGTCTCCATGATGGCCATCACCAGCGCCAGGCCCAGTGTGAGCGGGACGAAGAGCCAGTGATACGCAGCGGTCATCGCAAACTGGAGGCGTGACCAGGTTATCACTTCCATAGTGTTATAATAGGTTATTCGTTTTAGTCGTATCGTGGTTGCGGGTCAGACGATCGCTCACCGTCTCGATCTTCTCCCCTTCCGTCATCCCGGACATCGCCGGGCGGAAAAAGAAGACCCTGAGGATCGCGAACAAGATGAAAAACTTGAGGACTACAAGCCAGATGAGCGGACGCCCCCACGTCTGGTTCCTGAAGCCCTCCCGGTAAAACCGCCATACGGCTTTTAATTTTCCGGCCATCTTGTTATCTGTTTTCGGCAAAGTTATAAATTTTCCGGATTATTTTTAGTATCTTGCCGTCCAAGCGTAAAATGTGACCGATATGAAAGGAAAGTTCTTAAGCCGCCTGGGCGATATCTCCAAGATCCACCACCGCGCCGCCTTCGCCGACGTGGAAGAGCAGATCAAGAGGAAGAAATACGGCTCCGATGCCTTCATGCACATCCTGGAGAGCCGGTATTCCTGCCACGCGTTCAACCACTATCCCGTCTCCGCCTCCAAACTGGAGATGATCCTGGAAGCCGGACGCCTGGCCCCGTCGGCCAAGAACCTTCAGCCTACCCGCATCTGGGTGGTCAAGAGCGAGGAAGCCCTCGCCAAACTCCGCGAAGTCCATCCCTGCTACGGCGCACCGGTCGTCCTCATCGTCGGTTGCCGGAACGAGGAAGCCTGGACCCGCGAGAGCGACGGGATCAACGCAGCTAAGACCGACGCCGCCATCGTCCTTACGCACCTGATGCTCACGGCCACAGACGTGGGACTGGCGAACATGTGGATCTGGGATTTCGACCCCCGCAAGATCCGCGAAGCCTTCCCGGAAATGCGAGAGCACGGGATCTACGGCCTCCTGGCCATCGGCCATCCGGCCGCAGGCGAGGGCAAGCCTACGGAGCTTCACGAGCAGCGCAAGCCGCTCGAAGAAATCGTCAGGGAACTGTAACCTCCACGGAATGAGAGTCGTCATCCAACGGGTACGGAATGCTTCCGTATCCATCTCCGGTGTAGTCACCGCCTCGATCGGGAGCGGTCTTCTCGTGCTTGTAGGCATCTGTGAGGAAGACGGCGGCGAGGACATCGACTGGCTCGTGAAGAAAATCACCGCCCTCCGGGTTTTCGACGACGCGGAGGGCGTGATGAACCTGAGCGTGCGGGATGTCGACGGTGACGTACTGGTCGTCAGCCAGTTTACGCTGATGGCATCGACCAGGAAGGGCAACCGTCCGGCCTACATCCGGGCCGCCCGGCCCGAAACGGCTATCCCCCTGTACGAGCGTTTCTGCGCCGCCTTGGAGACCGCCCTGGGCAAGCCGGTTCCCACCGGCACCTTCGGCGCCGACATGCAGGTCACCCTGTTGAATGACGGCCCCGTGACGATCTGCATCGACACGAAGAACAAGGAGTAGCTATCTTCCCAGGATCAGCCGGACACCCCCGACCGCCAGGAGCGACTGTGCGGCCAGGTAGGTGATCATGACCACGAAGTGACGCAGGGGGAAGGTCATCACCCCGAAAGTACCCATCGCGATGCAGGAGTCGGAGAAGGTGAAAAGCAGGGCGCCCAGGAGCAGGATCCACCAGGTACGGCGGTTTCCGCGGGGCATCCTCAACACGCCTGCGAGGGTGCTGAAAATAAGCAGCATCAGGAAAAAGCCGTAGATGAGCATGGGCCAGAACAACTCGCCTTGGACGCCGATGGCCTTCACCAGGCCCAGCACCACGGCCGCCATCACGACCAGCGAAACCAGCCACTGCCAGAGGGTCAGGCCTTTCCACGACAAGCCGCCGAAGAGGGCCATATAAAAGAGATGGCCGATGAGGAAGGCGGCGATGCCGCTCGCGAAGAACGCAAACCCTTCCGGGATGAGCAGCACGTCGCCCGTGCACCCAAGAAGCTGGGCTGCCGCCAGCAGGCCCACGGGTCTGAAATCCACGATGTCGCGGCCCAGCAGGTACGCAAGCGAAGTTGCGCACAGAAGCGGCAGCAAAGCGGGTTTCACGGTATCGGCCAAGGCCGATCCCTGAACGCATCCGATGAGGTTCAGGACACAGGCGACGACGAAAAAGATGCAGGGGATGCACCACACGGCTTGCTTCTTCATGACAATCCTCGATTTGTGGCCTGCAAGTTAGCCAATTCCCCTGAGAAAAGCAAAGGCGCCCCGGGTTACACCCGCAGGGCGCGCATTGCGTTCAGGACGGCGAGGACGGTGACGCCCACGTCGGCGAAGACAGCCATCCACAGAGTGGCCAGGCCGAAGGCCGCGAGGATGAGCACGAGGACCTTCACGCCGATGGCGAAAATCATGTTTTCGCGGGCGATGGCAAGGGTACGACGGGCGATGCGCACGGCCTCAGCGACCTTCGACGGCTTGTCGTCCATCAGGACGACGTCGGCAGCCTCGATGGCCGCGTCGGAGCCGAGGGCGCCCATCGCGATCCCCAGGTCCGCGCGGGCAAGGACCGGCGCGTCGTTGATGCCGTCGCCCACGAAGGCGAGGGTGCCGTCGGAAAGCAGGGCCTCCACGCGGGCGACCTTGTCGGCCGGCAGGAGGCCGGCGTGGAAGGCGTCCACGCCCACGGAGGCGGCGACGGCCGCGGCGATCTCCGGCTGGTCGCCCGTGAGCATCACGGTGTTCCGGACACCGGCCCCGTGCAACGCGCCGACGGCTTCGGCCGCATCGGCCTTCACCCGGTCGGAGATGACGATGTGTCCGGCGTAAGTGCCGTCGATGGCAACGTGGACGATCGTGCCCTGGCGTTCGCAGGGATGTGAGGCGGCGCCTTCCGCAGACATCAGTTTTTCATTGCCTACGGCGATGCGGCGACCGTTGACGGTCGCGATGACACCGTGGCCGGCCGTCTCGCGGATGTCGGTGACGGAGCAGTCGTCCTGCTCGTTGGGGTAGGCATTCCTCAGGGCTGCGGCGATGGGGTGCGTGGAGTGTCGCTCCACATGGGCCGCCAGGTGCAGAAGTTCTTCTTCGTCAATCAGTTCAGGATGCACGGCCGTAACTTCGAAAACACCTTCTGTCAAGGTTCCGGTCTTGTCGAATACTACCGTTTTCACGCGGCTGAGCGTGTCCAGGAAGTTGGATCCCTTTACCAGGATGCCCTTCCGGGACGCGCCGCCGATACCCCCGAAAAACGTGAGGGGCACGGAGATGACGAGCGCGCAGGGGCAGGACACCACCAGGAACATCAAGGCCCGGTAGATCCACGTGGCCCATTCGCCCGTGACGAGTGAAGGGACAATCGCCAGAAGCACGGCCAGGCCCACCACGATGGGCGTATAAATCTTTGCGAACCGGGTGATGAAGCTCTCGCTCCTGGACTTGTGCTCCGCGGCGTTCTCCACGAGGTCCAGGATCTTCGCCGCGGTGGACTCGCCGAACGCCTTGGTCGTCCGGACCTTGAGCACGCCGCTCAGGTTCACGCAGCCGGAAAGGATGCCGTCGCCCGCGTGGACGCTCCGCGGCACGCTCTCGCCCGTGAGGGCGACCGTGTCCAGGGAGGAATCGCCCTCCAGGACGACTCCGTCCATCGGCACTTTCTCGCCCGGGCGGACAAGGATGGTTTCCCCCAGGCGCACCGCCTCTGGCGCGACTGTCTCCAGGACGCCGTTGCGCTCCACGTGGGCCGTGTCCGGGCGGATGTCCATCAGATGGGCGATCGACTTGCGGCTCCGCCCCTCGGCGATGCCCTCGAATAGTTCACCCACCTGGAAGAACAGCATCACGAACACCGCTTCCGGGAACTGCGTCTCCGCGCCGGGCATGAAACCGATGCCCAGGGCTCCGAGCGTCGCCACGCTCATCAGGAAGTTCTCGTCCAGCGCCTCGCCGTGCAGCAGGGCCTCGCCCGCTTCCTTCAGGGTCTCCCAGCCCACGATCAAGTAAGGAATGAGGTACAGGAGGAGGTAAGCCCATGTAGGCCAATCGGTTCTCTTCTCGATGATGACAGCCGCCACGAGCAGTACCGTCGCCAGGGCAATCTTGATGATGCTCTCCTTCGCCTCACCCTCTTCGTGGTGGTGATGTTCGTGTGCGTGCTCGTGTTCGTGCCCATGCTCGTGGCAGTGGCACTCGTGCTCTTCGTGATGGTGGTGATGGTCTTCGTGTATCATGACGTATCTTGTTTTCCTGATGCAAAGGTACGTCGTCCCGCGTGCAACCGGGTTGCAAACCGCATCGGCCTATCTTCTGTAGCGGTCCCTGTCTTCGGGCGTAATCTTCCGGATGACCCGGCAGGGGTTCCCCGCGGCAAGGACGCCCTCCGGGATATCGTTTACGACGACGGACCCGCCGCCGATGACGCTGCCCGAGCCGATGGTTACGCCGGGCATCACCGCGACCATCCCCCCGATCCACACGTCGTCCCCGACCGTGATAGGAAGGGAATACTCCAGCTTCTTCCGGCGCAACTCCTTGTCCAGCGGATGCCCGGCCGTGTAGAATCCGCATTGCGGCGCCACGAAGACGTGGTTCCCGAACGTGACCTTCGCCTCGTCCAGGATCACACAGTAGGCATTGATGAAAACGTCGTCCCCCAACTCGATGTTGGAACCGTAGTCGCAGAAGAAGGGCGGAATGATTATCAGGTTCTTCCCGGCTTTTCCAAGCAGTTTGCCCAGAAGCGCCCTCCTGCCTTCGAAATCCGTAATCCGCAAGGCGTTGTAGTCCTGGCACATCTCCTGCGCCCAGTACAGTTCTCCCAGCAGGGAGCCGTCGGTCGCATCATACAGGCGCCCGGACATCATCTCCTCCCGGATCGTCCGTCCGCCGCCAGGTGTGTTCTGCTTCTTCATCTTGGAACTGTTTGTTTATACAAAGATAACCATTTCTCCGGATGGATGCTTCATCTTTGTTTTGACCGAAGCACTTGGGTGACGATCCGGACCGGAATGAACAAGACTTGGGAAAGAGTCAGCGCACTCAGCCGGAACCGTTTGGCCAATTGAACGGCCAGTTGGCAACGGTCCTCGCGGGACAGGTCAGACAAACTGCGTCCCGACTTCACCAATTCCATATCGACAATATCCCGGGCCTCCTCCAAAGAGAAAACGACTTCTTCACCCAACTGACCGGCGACCTCGACATAGGCTTCATAGTCTTTCACCAACCGGATCTCATACTCTTTCGCCGTTGGGAACACCTTGTACAGCACACTCATGTCAACGAATCCCTGTGGCAGCGCCATCTTTAAGCCGGGATGGATCCGGCGGTCGGGAGGAATTGGCGTATGCGTCCGGAACATGCGGCTCAATTCCCGGACCGGGCAGTCCCCAGCCCGGATGGAGCCGGCAAGGCGCGTAACTCCGGAATAAAATGAGAATGCCGATCCGAAAATATAACACCCCGGACGGATACCCAGGACTTGCGAGGCGTTCCGGGCAATGTAAACGAAGTTGTTCCTCATCTGCTCTTCATCCTTCACCGGGATGAGTTTAAAACCATAGCCTGGGGGAAGTGTCTGATGGTCATCTTCCCGCAAGCGTGTGTTCACCCGCTTTTTCAAATAATCGAAAACGGCCACGCAATCTTCGCCTCGCCCGGAAAGAAGCAAGTGAACATGGCTTCGCATCACCTCATAGGCATGGACTTTTATCGGGAATAGCAGATCGATCAGAGATATCGTGTTTACCAGATACACATACTCCCCTTCGTCATGACAGAGCGTACTTGTTTTCCCATCCGTACAAAGATGATAATACGCCTTTCCCCACGTTTTGTACTCGGCTCTTTGCTTTTGTCTTTGATCCATTTTCGTTTCCTGTGTATGGTTCTACTACTTCAGCACGGCTGAGGGGACGTATTTGAGGGGTTTTGTCTCCCCGTACGTGCTGCAGCACGGCCGAGGCGACGTTTTCATATGTTTTTGTCGCGCAGCGGGTGCTGGAGGGGTTGGGCAAGGCTTCATGGACCGGAGGAGGGGGTGCCTTCGACGGCGGCGAGGGTGGCGACGGAGATGCGGGCCGAGGTGTAGGGACGCAGGGCGGCGTAGCAAGCGTACAGGGTGGCGCCGGTCGTGAACGTGTCGTCAACCAGGAGGATATGACGGGCGCGGGCGAGCGCCTGGGCGGGGGTAGTCCAAGCGAAGCCGGAACGGTGCACCGGCACCCGGAAGGCGGAGGCGACGTTACGTGCCTTCGCCTCCACGGAGAGGCGGGTTTGCGTGCGGGTGCGGCGGGCGCGGACCAGCAGGTCCGTCCGGCAGACGGGAAGCTTCCCGGGCATGACGGCCGGAGAATCACGGGAGACCTCGCGGAAGGCAGCGGCGACGGCGCGGGCAAGGACCTCCGCCTGGTTGTAGCCGCGGGAGCGGCGGCGGGTCCAGTGAAGCGGGACCGGGATGATGAGGTCCACGTCGGCGAAATGCGGGGCGGCGGCGAGGCGGCGGCCCAGGAGGGCGCCGAAGAAGCGGCCCGCCGCCAGGTCGCCGTGGTACTTGAGCGCCTTGGGGATGGACCTGTAGCCGCCTTTGTAAAGGAACAGGGCCGACGCATAGGCGTAGTCCATCGGCTCGGTGCCCCGATGGTGCTCCAGCACCTCGTTGAACCGGTCCGCCAGCGGATTGTGCGTCTGGAGCCAGTGGAACGTGAACGGCACGTCGGCGGCGCAGGCGAGGCACAGGTGCCGCTCGCGCAGTCCGAGCCGCCGGCCGCACACGAGACACTCGCGCGGGAAGAAAACGTCGCCGACGGCACGGAGAAATTCAAGATAGCGGTTCATCGTCCAAGGCCCCGGGTGGGTGGGGACCCTAAAGATAGCGGACGGAAAAGAAAAACAACACAAGCTGTTGATAACTTGTGTTGTTTCAGGGGGTAAATAAATGATTCTTACTTTTTCCGCTGCGCCTTGTGCACCAGGGTGATCAGAAGCGAACCGAGCACGCCGGCGCAGAGGGAACCCATCAGGACGGCGATCTTGCCGGCGTCGCGCAGGTGCGCGGTCACCTCGGCCGGAATGTCGGGCCCGGCGAAACTCAGGGTGTCCACGAAGATGGACATCGTGAAGCCGATGCCGCCCAGGCAGGCGACGGCGAAAAGCATGGGCCAGGTGCCTTTGGCGGGCATCTCTCCCACCTTGCATTTGATGGCGATCCAGGAGGCGAGGGTAATACCGACAGGCTTGCCCAGCAGCAGGCCCAGGAAGATGCCCATCCCAACGCCGCCGAGCGCCGCGTCGAAATGGAACACGTTGAAAAACGACAGGTCCGTGATTTCCACGCCGGCATTCGCCAGGGCGAAGACGGGCATGATGAAGAAATTCACCCAGGGGTTCAGGATGTGTTCAAGCCGGTAGGACGGCGGGATGGACCTCTTGGTCAGACCGGCCAACCGGCGCAGGTAATAGCGTTGCGGGCCGTTGGGGAACGACTCTCCCGTGGAAACCGCTTCGGAATCGACCAGTCCGGTGTACAGGATGCGGCTGCGGCGGTGGAACTTGGCCTTGTTGTAGCGCGCGTCCATCGGGATGAGCATGGCGATCACCACGCCGGACATCGTGGCGTGGATGCCGCTGTAGTAGAACAGGAACCACACGACGATGGCCGGAACCGCATAGAAAGCGATGCGCTTCTCGCCCAGCTTCTTCATCAGGAATACGAAGGCGATGACCGCCAACGCAATCAGCAGCAGAACGCCGTCGACATGTCCCCCGTAGAACAAGGCCACGACCAGGATGGCGATAAGGTCGTCGGCGATGGCGAGGGCCGTCAGGAACACCTTCAGGGACACGGGAACCTTGTCGCCCAGGATGGACAGGATTCCCACCGCAAAGGCGATGTCGGTGGCCGTGGGGATGCCCCAGCCGCTTCCCGCCAGGGTTCCATGGTTCACGAGCGTATAGATCAACGCCGGAACCACCACGCCGCCGAAGGCCGCGATGACGGGCAGGATGGCTTTCTTGAAGGACGACAGCTCGCCGCACACCACCTCCCGTTTGATCTCCAGGCCCACGGTGAAGAAGAAGATCACCATGAGGATATCGTTGATGAACTTCTCCACGGTCATCCCCCGCGGGAACATCCAGTCGATGAGCCCGTCGGGACTCTTGATATTCATCGAGAGCTGCGTCTCCAGCACGTCGTGATAGACCTGTTTCGTGAACGGCAGGTTCGCCAGCAGCATCGCCACCAGCACGCAGGCGAGGAGGACGACGCCGTTGGCCCACGGCTGCTTGGAAAACTTGTCCTGGGATATCCTGAAGTTGTGGACTTCCTTGTTCCACCAGTAAATCGGAATCAGTGCCATGGTTTACTCTCCGTAGATGTACAGATACTGTTCAGGGGTAAGGGTGTCGATCCCGACGCCCTCCGCGGCCAGTTTCCGGCACGCGACCTCGCGGTCGATCTCCGCCGGAACGTTGTTCAACCGTTTCGTAAGGTCGGCAAAGTGCTCCACCAAATAACGGGCGCTGAGCGCCTGGATGGCGAAGGACATGTCCATGATCTCGGCCGGATGGCCGTCGCCTGCGGCGAGGTTCACCAGCCGACCTTCGCCGAGCACGTACACGGTGCGGCCGTTCTCCAGGGTGAACGCCTCGATGTTCTGGCGGGCTTCCCGCCGCAAAACGGCGTTCGCCCGCAGCCAGGCGACATCCACCTCCACGTCAAAGTGGCCGGCGTTGCAGCACACGGCTCCGTCTTTCATCCGGGCGAACTCCCGGGCGGTGATGACATCCTTGCAGCCCGTCGCGGTCACGAAGAGGTCACCGAGGGGGGCGGCTTCCAGCATGGGCATCACCCGGAACCCGTCCATCACGGCTTCAAGTGCCTTGACCGGATCCACTTCCGTGACGATGACCCGGGCGCCGAGGCCCTTGGCCCGCATCGCGATGCCCTTGCCGCACAGGCCATAGCCCGCGACCACGACATCCTTTCCGGCGACGATCAGGTTCGTCGTCCGGTTGATGCCGTTCCACACGCTCTGGCCGGTGCCGTAGCGGTTGTCGAACAGGTGCTTGCAGTCGGCATCGTTCACGAGCATCATCGGGAAGCACAGGGTGCCGGCGCGGTCCATCGCCTTGAGGCGCAGGATGCCGGTCGTCGTCTCTTCGCACCCGCCGATCACATTCGGCAGCAGGTGGCGGAACTCCTTGTGCATCAGCGTCACGAGGTCGCCGCCATCATCGATGATGATGTTCGGGCCCACCTCCAGCACGCGGCGCAGGTCCGCCTCGTACTCCTCCATGGTCGCCCCGTGGATGGCGAACACGTTCAATCCTTCGTGTACCAGCGCGGCGGCCACGTCATCCTGCGTGCTGAGCGGGTTGCAGCCGGTGGCGTACATCTCGGCTCCGCCGGCGGCAAGGCAAAGGCACAGCCGCGCCGTCTTCGCCTCCATGTGCACGCTCAGGGCGACCTTCAAGCCGGCAAACGGCTTGGTCTCCATGAAATCTTTCTCTATCCCCGCAAGCAGGGGCATATGGTCGCGGACCCAGCGGATCTTCAGCGCTCCGCTCTCCCACAGGTCGATGTCTTTGATGTGACTGGACATATTCGTTTATCTTGCTGAATCAAAAGTTTTGCAAAGATACGGATTTATGCCCGTGTGTCAATCACCCTGCAGTACTATTCGTCCGGGAAAAAATTGCTATCTTTGCAGACCGATTTACTAAAACGCTGAACTATGGGTATGTTAGACGGAAAGGTGGCCCTCGTGACCGGCGCCGCAAGAGGCATCGGCAAGGCCATCGCACTGAAATTCGCATCGGAAGGCGCGGACGTTGCCTTCACCGACCTCGTCATCAACGAAGCGGCCCAGGAGACCATCTCCGAAATCGCCGCTTTCGGCCATAAGGTCAAGGGCTATGCTTCCAACGCGGCCAATTTCGAAGAGACCCACACCGTGGTCGATGAGATCCTCAAGGACTTCGGCCGCATCGACATCCTCGTGAACAACGCCGGCATCACCAAGGACGGCCTCGTGATGCGGATGACCGAAGACCAGTGGGACGCGGTCATCAACGTAAACCTGAAATCGGCCTTCAACTTCATCCACGCGGTGATTCCGGGCATGGCCAAGCAGCGCAGCGGATCCATCATCAACATGGCCTCCATCGCGGGCCAGATGGGCAATCCCGGCCAGGTGAACTACGCCTCCTCCAAGGCCGGCCTCATCGCCATGGCCAAATCCGTCGCCAAGGAAATGGGTTCCCGCGGCATCCGGGCCAACGCCATCGCCCCGGGCTTCATCGTCTCCGAGATGACGAACGCCCTTCCCGAGGCCGTCCGCGAGGAATACATCAAGGTCATTCCCATGAAAAGAGGCGGCACTGTCGATGAAATCGCCAATACCGCCCTTTATCTCGCTTCGGAGCTCTCCTCCTACGTCACGGGCCAGGTAATCGCCGTGAACGGAGGTCTCTACTGCTAATTCCGCAGAAGGATCTGCCCGCCGGCAGAGTCCACTTGGATAGCGCTGTCCCGATGGACGGTACCGTCCAGGATGGACTTTGCCAGGAGGTTCACCAGTTCACGCTGCATCAGCCGCTTGATCGGCCGCGCACCATAAGACGGGTCGTAGCCGTGCTCCACCATGTAGTCCTCGAAGGCCGGCGTGAACGCGATGGTAATCCCGTTCTCCGACAGTTTGTGGCGCAGGTCGTCCATCTGGATGTGCAGGATATCGCGGATGTCGGCCTTGGACAGCGGGTCGAACATGATGATCTCGTCGATCCGGTTCAGGAACTCCGGACGGACCGTCTGCTTGAGGATGTCCAGCACGCGGCCGGAGCATTCGTCCAGCAGGGAACGCCGCTCGGCGATGGCCTGCACATTCACCCCGTCCACCTCCGGCAGACGCTCCATATAGCTCTGGATGATGTCCGAGCCGGCGTTGGAGGTCATAATCAGGATGGTGTTCTTGAAGTCCACGGTGCGGCCCTTGTTGTCGGTGAGCCGGCCGTCGTCCAGCACCTGCAGGAGCACGTTGAACACATCCGGATGGGCTTTCTCAATCTCGTCCAGCAGGACCACGGAATACGGTTTCCGGCGCACGGCCTCGGTCAGCTGGCCGCCCTCGTCATAACCCACATATCCCGGAGGAGCGCCCACCAGCCGCGACACGGTATGCCGCTCCTGGTACTCAGACATGTCGATCCGGGTGATCATGTTCTCGTCGTTGAACAGGAACTCCGCAAGGGCCTTCGCCAGTTCGGTCTTGCCCACGCCGGTCGTACCCATGAACAGGAACGAGCCGATGGGGCGCTTCTCGTTGGACAGGCCCGCCCGGTTGCGGCGGACGGCGTCGGACACGGCCTGGATGGCCCGGTCCTGGCCCACGACCCGCTTGTGCAGCTCGGCCTCCATCCGGAGCAGTTTCTCCTTCTCGCTCTCCAGCATCCGCTTGACGGGAATGCCCGTCCACTTGGCTACGACCTCCGCGATGTCTTCCGGGGTAACCGCCTCGGTGACAATGGGTTCCTTGATAGCCTCGGCCTTCTCCGTGAGCTCGTCGATGGTCTTCTGCGTCGCGACCATCTTGCCGTAGCGGAGTTCCGCGACGCGGCCATAATCGCCCGCGCGCTCGGCCGAAGCTGCCTGGATCTTGTAGTCCTCCATCTGCTGACGGGCCGTCTGCAGGCCGGCGAGGATATCCTTCTCCTCGTTCCAGCGCTTCATCAGCTCGTCACGCTTCGCGTTCAGTTCGGCCAGCTCGGCATCCAGCTTTTCCATCTTCAGGGACACGCCCTCGCGCTTGATGGCCTCCTTCTCGATCTCCTTCTGGCGGATAGCGCTGTTCAGGTCGTCGATGGGCTCCGGCACGGAGTTCATCTCCAGCCGCAGCTTGGACGCGGCCTCATCGACCAGGTCGATGGCCTTGTCCGGCAGGAACCGGGACGTGATGTACCGGTGCGACAGGTTCACGGCCGCGATCAGGGCATCGTCTTCGATGCGGACCTTGTGATGGTTCTCGTACCGCTCCTTCAGGCCGCGCAGGATCGCGATGGATTCCGCGGGCGAAGGCTCGTCCACCATCACCATCTGGAACCGGCGCTCCAAGGCCTTGTCCGTCTCGAAATACTTCTGGTACTCGTCCAGCGTAGTGGAGCCGATGGTGCGCAGCTCGCCCCGCGCCAGCGCCGGCTTCAGGATGTTGGATGCGTCCATCGCGCCGGAAGACCGTCCGGCGCCCACGAGGGTATGGATCTCGTCGATGAACAGGATGATCTCGCCGGCGGAATCCACCACCTCCTTGACCACGCCCTTCAGCCGCTCCTCGAACTCACCCTGATATTTCGCACCCGCAATGAGGGCGCCCATGTCCAGGGAATACACCTGCTTGGACTTCAGGTTCTCCGGCACGCGGCCGGACACGATGTTCTGGGCGATCCCTTCCGAAATCGCCGTCTTGCCCACGCCCGGCTCGCCCACCAGGATCGGGTTGTTCTTCGTACGCCGCGACAGGATCTGGAGCACCCGCCGGATTTCGTCGTCCCGGCCGATGACCGGATCCAGCTTGCCGGCGGCGGCGCGCTCGTTCAAGTTCACAGCAAAACGCTGCAGGAAAGAGTTTTCGTTGTTATTTGCCATAGTCATTATCTCCTTTTCGTCCGCGGGGATATGCAGCGACAGCCGTCTGCCCTTGCGGACAAACGGCTATCGTCAAACTCTATTCCTTTACCGGGTTACTGACAATTTGTCAGTGCGCGGAATTACTCCTGGGTCGGATCGGACTGGGGGATCTCCACCGGGAAAGCCGGGGTCTCGGCGGCCGGGGCGGCCTCGTCCAGGATCTCGGAGCTCACGCTGTCGCGGGAGCCAGCCATGGAGCCGTGGCTGATCACCAGCGTGCTGGCGATGGCAAGCACGAGGATGAAACCGATCAGGTACCAGGTGGCCTTCTCGAGGATGGTGGCGGTCTGACGGACGCCCAGCGCCTGGTTGGCGGAGGTGAAGTTGGTGGCGAGACCGCCGTCCTTGCCATTCTGCAGGAGGACGACCACGATCAGAAGGATGGCCGCGAGGACAATCAGGACGACCAGGATGGTGAATGCGACGTTCATATCTATTATCTTTTAATCCAATTTGTCGATAAGGGCTGCAAAGTAAGCACTTTTTTCCGGATTTTCCAAAATCAGGCGGGAATAAATGCGCCGCGCCTCATCGGTACAACCCTGTTCCGCAAAGATTTGCGCCAGGGTTTCCGTGGCGAACCGGTCGGCGATGTCGCTGCCCGTGCGGTCGTCCTTCCCTCCGTCGGACTTCACCTTCACGGCGAAACGGGTAAAGATGTTGTCGCCGCTGCGGCGGACGTCGTTGTACTGCGCCTGGGAGAAATAGTCCCCGCCCACGACGTGCACCGGACGCTCCGTCTCCTCGCCCGCCGGGGCCGATACCGGTTCCGGGGCGATGTAGGACCGGAGGATTTCCTTCACGTCCTGCTCGGTCCCTTCGGCACGGCGGCCCGCCCGGAGCAGGTCCGCCACCTTCCGGCGGTCGGCGATGTACAAGGCCTCGCCGGCATACTGGTCCGTGCCCCAGGCCGCCTCCCCGCCCATCCGGGACATCCTGGAACACAGTTCCTTCCGGGCCGATGCAAACCAGGGATACAGGTGCACCACCCCCACGAGCTCGTCCATCGTCAGGGTCCCCAGGTCGATATAGCCTCCGTTTACCATTGCGCGACGGTTGCGTTGAAGATGTCCTCGACCAGCTTGTCGATGATGGTTTCGCAGAGGGCGGCCTCCACGGCGTCGAGGGAATTGTTGGAATCGTAGTCTTCGTAGGCCGAGAAGGACTTGCTCACGTCGTCCTCGGGATACTTCCGGCTCGTGAACTCGATCTTCACCGTGACGGTCAGGCGGTTCTGCGCGGCGACCTCGTTCGCGGTGACGGCCGTGGCCGACACGTCGTAGCCGGTGATCTCGCACACCAGCTCCAGGTCGCCGTCCTCGTCCACCTGCTCCAGGGAGGTGAGCTTGCGGAACTTGTCCTGGAGGGCCTCCGTCATGTCGTTGGACAGGGACGGATTCACCCGGATGGCCTTGTATTCCACGTACGGGATCGTGATCGTCTTCACGTCGGGCTGGATGTTCGTCCCCGTGAAGGAATAAATCCCACACGCGGCGACGGACAGGGCCAGGGCGATGATTATCAGGAACTTCTTCATTTCTTTTTACGGTATTCTGCAGGCAGCTTGCGGTACAGGGTGCGTTCGGACATCCCGAGCTCCTCGGCCGCCAGCTTGCGGTTGCCGGCGTGCTTTTCCAGGGCCTTGCGGATCAGGTCGTCCTGCGTGTGCTTCCAGGACAGGCCGGCGTCCTCTGCCTGGGGCTGTTCGTCGGCATCCATATTCACGTTCCGGCCGATGGGCGCCGTGAATTCCCCCTGCCATTCGGCCTCCTCCTCGCGCGAGGGCGGGGGCGGCGGCAGCTGGCGGCGGTTCACCACGGCCTCCAGGTCGTCGATGCGCTGGTTCAGGTCGAAAATCGCCTTCACGATGGGCTGCAAGTCCACGTTCAGGCCGCTCCCCTGGGTCGTCGGCCCGGCGCCGCCCACCACCACCGGGATGGGCTCGCCCTCCTCCATGGGCATGAACGGGGCCAGTTCCGCGGCGGACAGCTCGATGCGCTGGACCGAAGGGGTGACCTTGCGGGACACCTGCGCCGTCAGGGCCTGGGTGAAGCCCATCAGCTGGCGGACGTTGCCCGGCCAGCGGTAGGACGACAGCAGGCGGATGGCATCCGGGCGGAGGGAGATCTTGCACATCCCGCTCGTCTCCGAGAAATCGGAAGTGAACTTGCGGAACAGCAGGTAGATGTCGTCTTTCCGGTCACGCAGGGCCGGGATACGGATCTGCGCGGCGCTCAGGCGGAAATAGAGGTCTTCGCGGAACTTGCCGCGGCGGACGGCCTCGTACAGGTCCACGTTCGTGGCCGCGACGATGCGCACGTCCGTATGCTCGATCTTGTTGGAGCCCACCTTGCGGTACTCGCCGGACTGGAGCACGCGGAGCAGCAGGGCCTGCGACTCCAGCGGGAGTTCCGCGATCTCGTCCAGGAACAGGGTGCCGCCGTTGGCGTCCTCGAAGTAGCCCTTACGGGTTTCCGTGGATCCGGTAAAGGAGCCTTTCACGTGGCCGAAGAGCTCGGAATTCACGAGCTCCTTGGCGAGGGCGCCGCAGTTTACCACGAAGAAACTTCCGTTCCGGCGGTTGGAGTACTGATGGATGATCCGGGCGAAGTTTTCCTTGCCCACGCCGCTTTCGCCGAGGATCACGACGCTGAGGTCGGTCGGCGCAAACTTCACCGCCGTTTCCAGCGCCTGCGTGAGGGCCGGATCGTTGCCGACGATGTCGTATTTGTTTTTCAGGGCCTGTATATCCATAGCACTGCAAAATTACTAAAAAAATGCTATATTTGCGAAATGGCAGACATATATACAACTATTATCGATATGATGAAGAACACTTTCAAACTCCTTTCCGCTGCCGCGATCCTCGCCGCAGCCGTTTCCTGCGCCTCCATCGAGAAGATGGCCAAGATGGCCGAGAACGTGAAGGTCACCTGCGAGCCCGGCGTCCTCGAAGCCGTGAACGGATCCATCGACGCCGTCGTCTCCGTCACCTATCCGGAAGGCTACTTCAACCCGAAGGCCTACCTCGAAGTCACTCCCGTCCTCGTGTACGATGGCGGTGAGGCCCAGATGAAGCCCTTCACCTACCAGGGCGAGAAGGTCAAGGACAACTACAAGGCCGTCTCCTCCAAGGGACAGACCGTGAGCGAGCGTGTCCACTTCGACTTTGTCGACGGCATGGAGTTCGCCCGCCTGGAGCTGCGCGGCCTCGCCTACAAGGGTACCCGTGAGGTCGCCCTCCCCGTGAAGAAGGTCGCCGACGGCACCAACACCACCTACATGCTGGTCAAGCGCTCCGGCAACGTCTCCTTCAAGAAGGACGCCTACCAGGATGTCATCCCCGGTTCCACCGAAGGCCAGATCAAGTACCTCGTGAACAGCGCCGATGTCCGTAACTCCGAGCTCAAGGGCAAGTCCGTCAAGGACTTCCTCTCCGCCATCGACAAGATCAACGCCGACGAGCGCACCCGCATCACCGGCACCGAGATCCTCGCCTATGCATCCCCGGAAGGCCCTGAAGGCAAGAACAACGAACTCGCCGACAAGCGTTCCACCTCCGCCAACAAGGCCTGGAAGGAACTGACCAAGAAGATCGACATCGAGAGCCCGGCCATCCAGAGCCTCGGCGAAGACTGGGAAGGCTTCCAGAAGCTCGTGAAGGAGTCCGACATCGAGGACAAGGAGCTGATCCTCCGCGTCCTGTCCATGTACAGCGACCCGGCCGTCCGCGAGAGCGAGATCCGCAACATGTCCCAGGTGTTCACCGCCCTCAAGGGTGAGGTCCTCCCGGAACTCCGCCGCGCCCGCCTCATCGCCAACGTCGAATACCAGAACTACACCTCCGACGAGCTCCTGAAGCTCCTCGAGGACAATGCCGACGTCCTGGATGAGGAAGCCCTCCTCCGCACCGCCACCCTCGTGAAGGACAACGACCAGAAGGAAGACATCTACAAGAGGGCCGTCAAGAAGTACGGCAGCGACCGCGCCCAGTACAACCTCGCCGCCCTGTACCTGAACGAGAACAAGGTCTCCAAGGCCGAAGAAGCCCTCGCGAAGCTGAACTCCGCCGATCCCGACGTGCTGAATGCCAAGGGTGTCGTCGCCCTCCGCAACAACGACTACGCCACCGCCGCGAACTACTTCCGCAATGCCGGCAATGCCGACGCGAAGAAGAACCTGGGCATCGTGGAGATCCTGACCGGACAGTACGAGCACGCCGCCGAGACCCTCGCCGACGTGGATGGCTGCTGCCACAACACCGTCCTGGCCTACATCCTCACCAACCAGCTGGGCAAGGCTGCCAACGCCGTGCACTGCAACGATCCCAAGGTGAAGTATCTGAAGGCCATCATCGCCGCCCGCACGGGTGACGCCGCCGGTGTCAAGGAGAACCTCAACGCCATCAAGGTCCAGAGCCTCCTCGACCGCGCCGCCAAGGACATCGAGTTCGCCGGCTACGAGTGGTAATCGCCACGCCGGCCTGACGCCAGAAGGGGCGGGAACTGTTCGGTTCCTGCCCCTTTTGTTTTACTGGAAGACGACCTTGAAGAAGGCGACGGTCCGTTGGACGACCTCGCTCCGCCGGCGGGTGATCATGTGGTTTTCCCCGTCGACCAGGATAAGGTCGGAACGGTCGCCGTAGGTTTCCTTGTAGCGCTCACTGCACCAGAGGGGGACGATGCCGTCGCGGGTTCCGTGAAGGAGCAGCACTTTGCCATCGTATGCGGCGGCAGTACCGAAGATGTCCAGCTCCTGGGTGCTCAGGAGGTATTCGCGTCCCAGTTTCTTGACGCCCCAGCAACGGATGTACTCCGGCGGGTCCTTGGGGTCGAATCGGGCGTTGAAAAACTTGCCGCCCTGACAGGCCTCCTTGATCACGGCGCCGGGGGCGATGAGGACCATGCCCTTCGGGGCGTCCTTCCCTTGCAGGGACATGCGCCCGGCGGTCATAGATGCCACGACACCCCCCTGGGAATGGCCCAGGAAGCCGATTTCAGAGACGTAGGGCAGCCCGTGGACATACTCCAGGATGGCCATGGCGTCGGCGATTTCCTTCTCGATGGTCATGTCCTGCATCCGGCCATCGCTTTTCCCGTGCCCGTCGAAGTCGAAGCGGATGGAGGCGATGCCGGCCCGGGCAAGGCCTTTCGCCAGCGAGGGCATCGGATTGAAATCCTTGCTGGAGAAGATGCCGTGCATCAGGATCACCATCGGGCACCGGTCGGCCTCGGGGTCGAACCCGTCGGGAAGGGCGACCTTGAAAGACAAGCCGCCTTCCGGCCCCCGGACCGTATATTCCCCGGCCGTCAGGGCAAAGGCCACGAGGCACAGGGCGAGCGTGAGGAGCGTACGTTTCATATCCATTCTGTTTAGGCCTGGCACGGAGCCGTTCCGAACACGCTGAATATCAACAGGTTACGAAAGAAGGCGTGTCGGGCCTCAAATTAAAAATATAGGTCTGGCACGCCCCGATGTGTAACCACTTAATTATAAGCAATTTACAAAACGACCGGAGGCAGGCCTGACAGAGACAGGAACATCAATGTGCGACGCGCTTGACCAGCCGGACGGTTTCGTATTCATCTATCCGGTCCACTTTGACAAGGAGGACGGGCTGCATGGTCCAGGACTGTTTCTCCCCGACGGCTTCATTGTAGGTAAAGACCAGCTCGCCGTCTTTCGGGGACAGGGAGACGGGGGTGAGCTCGGTTGCCTGGTCCGTAACAGGATTCACGACCGCGATGACGTATTCCCTGGCCCAATCGACAGGCGTAGGTTGCCCGCTTTCTCCCATGACGCTTGCAAAGCCGAAGAGGGTGGTGAACTCTTCTTCCGTGTCAATCTTGGGATTGGCGGGGATGTCTTGCCCAGACTTGAAGAAATAGTGGTCGAGCTTTGTGAAGGGGACTTCCGAAAGGCCTTTGCAGGAGACAATGGCCATCAGGCCTGCGAGGATTAAAAGGTGTCTTTTCATGGGAATGTCGTATGTCGGGTTGTCTTTGCGAAGATAGTCTTTTTTTGATAATCGGGAAAATGGGTGTAATTTTAGGTGCAGAAACCATACTTGGACAGACATTGATCATGAAAAGATTCGGCATATTGATATCCTTGCTTCTTTGTGTTTCCCTTCTCTCCTGTCAAAAGGATCCACAGGATTTGCTGATCGGGGTTTGGGAGATTTCGTCTAAAACGATCGACACGACCGGAAGTTCGGAGATTACGGTGGAACACCCTATTCGATATTATAAGTTCGAGGAACACGGCGAGGGGAAGATTCTCAGTTTTGAGACCTCTACGGAACTCCAGGATCCGGACGATTGGTACTTCACCTATGTCTATGACAAAGCGAAAAGCACCCTTGTTTTTGAGAGTTGGGTGAAGAAGGAAAAGACGACCCGGATTGTAGATGAATTGACAGACAAGGTGTTGACTTGCCACTCCTTGACCAACGGGTTGCTGACGACATTCAGTGGGAAGAAGGCGGAATAGTTGTCCCGAGGCGCCGTCAAGCCCGGTCACGGGAGCCTAGCGCCCATTCTTTAAGGCGGAAAGGAGATCTTCCAGGCGAGAAAAAACGCCCGAGAAGAGCTTATACATCAGCTCGGGTTCCTGTTTGTCGGTGAGCAATACATAAGTCGGCTTGCCCGCTCCCTGCATCCATCCTGCCTCGGAATGGGCGGATTTCCCACAGGGAAGGAGGAGAACGCAGACGTCGGCCCAGCGCATGGCGTCCATGTCGTTCCTGAAGCCGAATTCCGCGACAGGATGGGTCAACGAGTCGATGTACTTCTCATTGCTCCAACTCTCCCAGTCGGGGTCCACATTGTTCCATTTGAATCCGCCTCCTCCGTGGGGAGGATTGCGGAAGTCATAGACCTCATGCCCGGCCTCGCGCAAGGCCTTGAGGACCAGCGGTTGATAGGGATTCCTCCAGCTGCTTGCCAAATAGATTTTAGACATTGGGGGTGGTTTATTATCAAAGGCAAAGATAATAATATTTTGGTGGAGTGAGAAGGAGGAAGATGTGGCTCCAACGATGATCTCATAGGCTTTTCGAATAGTCCTCTTTCATAAATAGCCGGCATTGCCAGGACGAGACAGATTCGTTATTTTTGTAAAAAAACCAGAGTCAACTTCTATCAGGGATAGACTGAGGGGGTCACGTTCGTAAGAGAAGAAGGGGGTCACTTTCCTTCGGAATTTCCATTCAGCAAGTAGATAGACTAGGTGGAGAATTATATCAAGATAGAGAGACCGAAAGGCCTCTTTTCTTGTTTTGTGGAGTGTAAGATTGTGAGTATCTTTGCACCCCGAATCTGACAGAAACTATGAAAACGAACATTCATGTCCAGAAAAGGCGCTTGATTGGTTATGTCGCGGGCATCTTGGCCGGAGCGTCATACGGGGCCAATCCGCTTTTCGGGAAGGCGTTGATTGAGAGCGGTGTGCCCATCATGGTCATGCTCTTTTTCCGCTATGGGATGGCGGCCACCATCCTGGCGTTGTGGATGCTGGCCAGGAAGGAATCCTTCCGGGCGGGCCGGCGCGGAATCGGCCTGCTCGTCCTGCTGGGCCTCCTGTTCGCAGGCAGCAGCATTGCGCTCTTCTGCTCATACAATTATATCCCGTCCGGATTGGCGACGACCCTGGTTTACCTGTATCCGGTGTTTGTGGCCCTGATCATGGTTTTCCTCCGCTTCTATCCCAGTTGGCAGACTTGGCTGTCGATCCTGGCCACCTTCGGCGGAATCGTCCTGCTTTCCGCCCCCTCAGACGGGGTTCAGATCCGGGTTCCGGGCATATTGCTGGCCGCCGGGTCGGCGCTTTGCTATTCGTTCTATCTGGTGATCGTGAATCGGAGCAAACGCATCCGGGACATCTCGGAGCATACGTTAACGCTTTATTCGCTGGTCACTGGGACCGTCCTGTTCGCCGCCATCCGGGCTTTTCAGGGCGGGTCGGTGCTTGAAGGCATCGACACTGCCGCCGATTGGGGAAACCTCATCGGCCTGGCGATCGTGCCTACGATGATCTCCATGCTTACGTTGGCCATGTCGACACGCTATATCGGCCCGACCAAGACAGCGGTCCTGGGCGTCTTTGAACCGCTCACGGCCATCCTGATCGGCACGCTCCTGTTCGGCGAGCCCCTGACGGCCCGGATGGCTGTCGGCATCGCCATCTGCGTCGCCGCCGTCGTCTTCATGATCCTGAAGCCGGGGAAACGGGCCTGAAAAGAGGAATGGCTCCCAGGCTGTTTCCCTCTTTTCTGTTCTAATTAGAACAAAATCAGTATCTTTGGTACTGAAATCAAGAGTATCATTGCCATGGAAAAGAATAAAGGCATCAAAACATTCAGGGTAATTTGTGTTGTATTTATTATTCTTGGAGCTATCTCGGGCCTCAATCAGGCATATAGTATTGTCCCCTTGCCTGATGTTGTAATTAGAATTATGGGAATTCTGAATCTCCTTGCCCTGATTGGCTACGGTTATTCTACCTTCAAGATGAAGAACAACGAACAGTAAATCAAGATTTGGCATGGATAAGTTGAAAACTTACAAACTCCTTTTCTGGTGTTCTTTGGTTTTGATGGTGGCTTTTGGCATTATCCTGATTCATGATTATACCACCAAGACTTCTCTTGACCCTTTAACCGGGTGGATGGGTTTGGCTGCCATGGCTCTTACTGCGGCATCCCAGTATAAGGTGATCAGGGACATCAAAAAGGACAAATAAAAATATAACGGGAGAGAACGAGAATCGTAAACCAAGTACAACACCCTTCGTAAACCCTTGCAGGAGTGGTTTCTATTGCGTATCTTTGCAAACAACGATGCTCGACTGCGAGCATTTTTGGGATATTTTTGGGATACGATTATAATTAGCGGAGGGGTCGCAAAATGAAAATCAAGCGCAATGCAGCTTTCCGTCTCTTTGCCTACGGAAAGGACAAGAACCGGTATCAGATCAGATTCCGTGTAACCTTCAACAGCCAGCGTCTGGATCTGAAGACCGGATGCCAACTCGTCGATGCCAAAGCCTGGGATGATGAAGCCCAGCTGGTCAAGTCGGGCTACAAAGGCCCGAAGGGAGAGACCGCCCTGTCCATAAATAACGAGCTCCGGAACATCAAGGACCAGATGGATTCCACCTTCAAGTTTTTCGAGGCTATCGACCAGATTCCGACGCCGTCTCAGCTTCAGAAGAAGTATGAGGACCGGCTGAACGGATCCGTTCCCCAAAAGCCCGCCCCGGAGCCCAAGAAGGAGCGCAAGCCTAAGGAGCACGATTTCTTCAAGGTCTATGATATGTTCCTGAAGGAATGCGGTGAGAAGAACGCTTGGACGGAAGCCACCTTCGAGAAGATGGAGGCGATGCGCGTCGATCTGACCACCTTCAAGAAGAACATCAAGTTCTCCGATCTGACGGAGGCCACCCTGACGGAGTTCGTCGCATATATGCGCGATAGCAAAAAGCTCCGGACCCCGCGTAAAAAGAAGGGAGAAAGAGATGATTATGATCAGGAGGATCTGGTGGGCCTGAAGAACTCTACCATCGAGAAGAAGTTGGGCTATCTCCGCTGGTTCCTGAACTGGGCGACCGACCGG
>JAFPWG010000007.1 GCA_017395045.1 Bacteroidales bacterium | reverse complement strand
CAATATCGAACTTATCCTTCATTCGCCCTTTTGAGTAGAGGGAGTATTCATGTATGCTTACAAACAACTATTGTTGACTCTTTCTTGTTGATATTGGGATACGATTTGGGATACTAAAAACAAAAAATCCCACTCAGCATCATCTGAATGGGATTCTTGTGGAGGTGAGCGGACTCGAACCGCTGTCCAAACGCCGCGCCTGGCGGCTTTCTACACGCTTATCCTTCCTTTGGTTTTCGAACTGTCCCTGCCGGAGGGCGGGCGAAGACAGCCTTAGCCTTTCGTCTTAGCCGGTTTTAAAGGCGTCCACCGGAGCGTCCCGTTCTGAATGATACCCCTGGGCCGGAAGATAACGGGCGGAAATTCCGAGGGATACTCGTCGGCGGCGCAGCCTAGGCGTCGCGGATTAAGCTAATCAGCTTGGCTAATTAAGCAGCGAGTGCATAGTTGTTGTTGGCAACTGATTTTTCGGGATCTGAGATTAACGGGCAAGGTCCCCACGCCCGACGTGCTTACCGTCCGACAGCAACGCTGTCAAAACCAAAACACCCCCAAAGAGTGTGGGCGATGGCGGATTCGAACCGTCGACCCCCTGCTTGTAAGGCAGGTGCTCTGAACCAACTGAGCTAATCGCCCGAAAAGGATTGCAAAGATAAGCCGAATTTGCGAAACTTGCAAATCACAGTAGCGTCACGATCCGCTCCAGCCACACCCGGTCTTCCTCGTCGAAGGTGGCGAGCCGGTCGCTGTCGATATCCAGGACGGCGGTCACCGCTCCGTCCGCACCGTGGACCGGGACGACGATCTCGCTGCGGGAGGCGCTGCTGCAGGCGATGTGTCCGGGGAACAATTCGACGTCCGGGACGACGATCGTTCCGTTCTGCTTCCAGGCGCTCCCGCAGACCCCCCGGCCAAACGGGATATGCATGCAGGCAACGGGCCCCTGGAACGGGCCCAGGATCAGTTCTTCCCCGGCCACCCGGTAGAATCCGGTCCACCAGAAACCGAAGGTTTCATGCAGGACGGCGGCGACGTTCGCCATCTTGGCGATGACGTCCGTCTCCCCTTCCAGCAAGGAGGCCACCTGCCGCTCCAGCAGGCGGTATTTTTCTGCCTTTTCTGACATAACAAAAAAGTTAAGTGGTAAAACTTTTTAGTTTCACCACTTATACCTCAATGCTTTACACCTTACTTCTGCGGCTGGGCAGGAGCCGGCTGGGCCGGAGCCGCCGGGATGGGACGTCCGGTCATCTGGGCCACGATCTTGTCGAATTCAGCCTCGCTGATCATCCGGCAGTTGCCGTTGAACTTGGCATCGAGCTCCACCTGCAGACGCTTGATGTTCAGGTCGCCTTCGATGGTGCAGCCGCCCTTCAGGGAAAGGGTGTCCTTGACATAGAAATTGCCGTGCATCGTTCCGTTGAAGTCGACGTTCTGGCAGATGATGTCGCCCTTGATCTGGGCCTTCTCCCCCACGACGACGCGGCCCTTGGAGCAGATCTTGCCCTCGTAGATGCCGTCGACACGGAGGTCGGTAGGAGTGGTGATTTCTCCCTTGAAAGTGGTACCGGCGGAAATCCGGCTCACTTCGTTCACATTGACAGGTTCCATTGTTTTAGCCATATTTTGTTATTGTTGTTGTCTAGACCAGGCCCTTGCCGTGGCAGTTCTTGTACTTGAGGCCGGAGCCGCAGGGACAAGGGTCGTTCCGTCCCACCTTCTTGTCCACGTGGACAGGCATCCGGGACTTCTGCTCGCCGTTGGTGGAGAGCTGGGAAGGATCGTTGGTGCGCAGCTGCTGCAGGTCGCGGCGGGGCTGCGGGGCAGCCTGGCGGGGAGCCCTGGCCTCGTTCGCGTCACGCAGCGGGATGAAAGCGCGCAGGAGGAAAGTGAGCACGGCCTCATTCAACTCTTCCAGCATCTGGGAGAAGAGGTTGTAGCTCTCCAGTTTGTATACCACCAGCGGATCCTTCTGCTCATAGGCGGCATTCTGGACGCTCTGGCGCAGGTCGTCCATGTCGCGCAGGTGCTGCTTCCAGTATTCGTCGATCTCGTACAGGATAATGCTGCGGCTCAAAGCCTTCGCCACCTCACGGCTCTCCGTCTCGTAGGCCTTCTTCAGGTTCACGGAGAGGTTCAGCATCCGCTTGCCGTCGGAAACCGGGATGGCGATGTTCTCATACATCGACCCCTGTTTCTCGAACACCTGCTTGATGATGGGATTCACCTTATCCACCATCGCGTCCATACGACGGTCATAAACCTCCTGCATATGGGCGCAAAGACGGTCGGCGATCTCCTTGGGCTTCGCGTGCTCATAGAACTCAGAATCAAAGCCCAGGTCGATGGAAAGCGTAGCGATCACATACTCCTCGAAGGAGGCATAGTCCATTCCCTCGGCCCGCTCGGTGATGATGTTGGCCGTATCGGACATCATGTTCTGGACGTCGATCTCGATGCGTTCGCCGGAGAGGGCGTTGCGGCGGCGGGCGTAGATGGCCTCGCGCTGATAGTTCATCACGTCGTCATACTCGAGCGTGCGCTTGCGGTAGCCGAAGTGGTTCTCTTCCACACGTTTCTGGGCTGTCTCGATGGACTTGGAAAGCATGCCGGAGACGAGGGCTTCGTCGTCGGCCATACCCAACTTGTCCACGACGCCGGCGATACGTTCGGAACCGAACTTACGCATCAGGTCGTCTTCCAGGGAGATATAGAAGGTGGAGGAACCCGGGTCGCCCTGACGGCCGGCGCGGCCGCGCAGCTGGCGGTCCACCCGGCGGCTGTCGTGACGGGTGGTGCCGATGATGGCGAGACCGCCGGCGGCCTTCACCTCCGGAGAGAGCTTGATATCGGTACCACGGCCAGCCATGTTCGTGGCGATGGTCACCTTGCCGCTCTGGCCGGCCTGGGCCACGATTTCGGCCTCACGGGCATGTTCCTTGGCATTCAGCACATTCGGGCGCAGACCCCGCAGGCGCATCATCTTCGCAAGGAGCTCAGAAGTCTCCACGTCGGTGGTACCCACCAGCACCGGACGCCCGGCGTTCGTGAGTTCGACCACCCGGTCGATGACCGCGTTGAACTTGCCCTTGCGGGTCTTGTAGATGATATCGTCCTGGTCGTCGCGGATGACCGGCCGGTTGGTCGGGATGGACACGACGTCCAGCTTGTAGATGCTCCAGAATTCGCCCGCCTCGGTTTCGGCCGTACCGGTCATGCCGGCGAGCTTATGATACATGCGGAAGTAGTTCTGCAGGGTGATGGTGGCGAAGGTCTGCGTGGCGGCTTCCACCTTCACGTTCTCCTTCGCTTCCACGGCCTGGTGGAGACCGTCGCTCCAGCGGCGTCCCTCCATGATACGGCCCGTGGACTCATCGACGATCTTCACCTTGTTGTCCACGATGACGTAGTCCACGTCCTTCTGGAACATGGCATAGGCCTTGAGGAGTTGGATGACCGTATGGACGCGCTCGCTCTTGAGGGAGAAGTCCTCCATCAGGGCATCTTTCTTCTCGGCCTTCTCGACTGCGGAGAGCGTGGTGTCGTTCTGGATCTCGGCGATAGCGGAGCCCATGTCCGGAAGCACGAAGAAGTTCGGGTCGGAGACGGCGTTCGCAAGGACTTCGTGGCCCTTGTCGGTCATGTCCACGCTGTTCTGGATCTCGGTGATGACGAAATAGAGTTCGTCGGTCACCTGCGGCATCTCACGCTCGTTGTCCTGCATATAGAAGCTCTCCGCCTTCTGCAGGAGCTGCTTCATGCCCTGCTCGGAGAGGAACTTGATGAGCGGCTGGTACTTCGGGAGGCCCTTGTGGCAACGCAGGAGGAGCTTTCCGCCCTCGGCCTCATCCCCCGCCGCGATGGCCTTCTTGGCATCGTTCAGGGTCTGGTTCACCAGGGTGCGCTGCTTGTTATACAGGTTCTCCACATACGGACGGTACTCCATGAACTGCTCGTCGTCGGCCGCCTTGGCCATCGGACCGGAGATGATGAGCGGGGTACGGGCATCGTCGATGAGCACGGAGTCCACCTCGTCCACGATGGCGTAGTGGTGTTTCCGCTGCACGAGGTCCGTCATCCGCATGGCCATGTTGTCACGCAGGTAGTCGAAGCCGAACTCGTTGTTCGTACCGAAGGTGATGTCGCAGTTGTAGGCGCGCTTGCGCTCGTCGGAGTTGGGCTGGTGCTTGTCGATACAGTCCACGCTGAGACCGTGGAACTGATACAGCGGCCCCATCCACTCGGAGTCACGCTTGGACAGGTAATCGTTCACGGTCACCACGTGCACGCCCTTGCCGGCCAGCGCATTCAGGAACACGGGGAGCGTGGCGACGAGGGTCTTACCCTCACCGGTCGCCATCTCGGCGATGCTTCCGCGCTGCTCCTTGTTCGTCTTCAGGCTTCCGTTCAGGACGATACCGCCGATCAGCTGGACATCGTAATGGACCATGTCCCAGGTGATTTCGTTGCCGCCGGCCACCCAGTGGTTCTGCCAGACGGCCTTATCGCCTTCGATATGGACGAAATCGCGGCCCTTCGCCGCCAGGTCGCGGTCGAAATCGGTGGCATTCACCACGATGGTTTCGTTCTGCGCGAAACGACGGGCGGTGGACTTCATGATCGCAAAGGCCTCGGGGAGGATCTCGTCAAGGCATTTCTCGATGGCGTCATCCTCGTCCTTGACGAGTTTGTCGGATTCCGTGGCAAGCGCTTCCTTCTCGGAGACAGGGATGTCCTTTTCCATTTCCTCCTTGATTTCGGCGATACGGTCCTCGAAGGGCTTCTCCACGGCGAATATCCTTTCGCGAAGGGCGGCGGAATGCGCGCGAAGTTCATCATCGGAAAGGGCATCGATGCCGGGATAGGCCGCAAGGACCTTGTCCAGCATCGGTTTCACCTGCTTCATGTCACGGTCGGACTTGGATCCGAACACTTTCTTCAATATATCTGCTAATGCCATTTTTCAGTATAAATCTTAATCCCACAAAGATACGCATTTTCGTCCTTTTACGCAAGGGACTCCTTCAGGAATTCAAAGGACTGCGCACGCAGCGTCTCCAGACCGGTTTTCGGGGAGAGGATGTTCAGGATCCGGTCGTCCTTGGGTGTGCCGGACGGAGGAAAAACCGCATCGATGCCATAGAGCTTAGCAAGAGCAACCGCATGGAACGAGGACGCGACCACATGTTCAGCCCCGCGGATGAGGGAGATGAATTCGCCGGGAACATACCTCTTGCGCCCGCTGAACCGGGGATTGGAGGCGATGCGCACGACCGGAAGGCCGAAGCGGGATGCGATCTGCATGACCTTGGGATTCCCGATCACTTCGTAGGCGACGACATACCTGCCTTTGACGGGACAGGGGCAGGCCAGGGAATCCATCACTTCCCTTCCTGCCAGGAGGACGGGATCCAGGACGAGGGTCGATTCCACCCCCCGCCCCCTAAGCTCGTCTTGAAGCAGGGGCTCCCGGACACTCAGACGATGGAAACGGCTGAAATCGATCCCGTCCGGAAGGGGAACCGAACCGCTGCTCACCGCATAGGCGATGTTTCGGGTATGATCAAAAGCGGGATCCTGAGCATACCAGAGCCGTTCTCCCCCGTTGAGTACCTTGTTCCAGATCTGGTCGCTGCCGAAGACCACCGCGTCGAAGCCCTCCGGAGGATAGGGCGTGAGATGCATGCCCTCCCGGAACGCCTGGAACCCCTTCCTGCGACGCGCAACGGCAAGACTGGACGCGAGATTCTTGACCGTGCCCACGGGATGCTTCCACCAGTCGTTCCGCCAAAGCCGGAAGGGCTGGGTCAGGAACGCCGGCGCATAGTCGATGACATGGGCGTCGTGCCCCAGGGAGCGCAGGACCTCCACCAGGGCGCGGGCCTGCAGCACGGCGCCATAATTGTCGGCCGCATGGAAAGTAAGGATCCCGACTCTCATAACCATTTCTTGACTTTCACGATACAGGAAGCGATGCGGTGGTTCCAGGAATCCTTTCCGAAATGCCGCAGCACATAGGCAAAGCCATGCTTGACATAGGAGCGCTCGAACAACGGCGCGTACTTATGGGCCACTGTCGGGGCCTGGAGATTGGGCTGCAGCACATCGTCGATGTCCACTTCCCGGATCCGGGGATTCTCATCAAAAGAGGCCGCGAACGCGCTTCCCGCATCAGTATTCACCAGCATGAGCGAACAGCCGCGGTTGTCGTCGGCAAAGCCGGGAAGGGCTTTTTCCACGCCCCAGCAATCAGCCATCGTCAGGTCAGAGGGCCGGGAAAGGCTGGCAAAAGGACAGGCCAGACAGGAAGGGCGCATCATGAAGCACCGGAAATACAGATAGGAGTAATCCTCATTCAGGACGGACCTGGAGCCGAAACAGAGTTTTTCCCTGGACCCGTGCCACCCTTGTGCCGGATCGCGGAACAGGGCGCCGGTCAGACGCTCCCCTTCCCGCTTTTCCATATACTTCAGATAGTCCCTCCATACATACGGTCCCGGGACGCCGTGGCAGGTGATGTCAACCAACAGGAGGGCATCCCTATGACTGCCAGCAAGGGCTCCGATGCCCGCACACTGACAGGGCGTTCCGGTGAAAAGGACCTTCTTCCCGGCCTTCAAATCCTCCAGCACCTGACCGGGAATACCGGTCAGGTCGCTTTGGACGTACTTGCTGAGTCTCAGGGGTTCCAGCCCTCCTTCCGTCGTGACCCGGCGATGGCGGACGACGAAATCATCCCCCATCGCCGCTCCGTAAACGACCATGCCTTCCCGGACGGCCTTCCGCATCAGCGCATAACCCAGCCCGCCGCTTTGACTCCGGTCAAGATAATCCGGGAAGCGTACGGCAAACGCCCGGCCGGCAGGAGCCGTAACCGGATGGAAGGCGCAAATGCTTTCGCAGATGCCGCATTCCACGCATCGATCCCGGTCCACGGCCGGGTATGGGAATCCCATCCCGTCCGGTACCATCCTGATGGCCTTCCGGGAGCAGGCATCGGCACAGGCGGAGCAGCCACAGCATTGTTTCCGGTCTTGGATCTGGATCATGATTGTCTGGTTGTCAGTCCTTTCAGAAACACCTTCGACAGGTGCAGGCGGTGATGGATGTCCTTGTAGGCATTCAAAAAGCGGGTCCCTCCGGGAAGGTGCAGCCAAAAACGCTTTGCCCGGTATTCCGACCGCCCCATTCCGGACTTGCAGGACGGGAGTCTTTCCAGGGCGGCACGGCGGTTGTTCAACGCAATGGCGAGCTCAAGCAGATGCCTGTTGTGGCGTTCCTCCAGCTGACTTTGATAACGGGACAGCGATTCCTCCGAGATCCCATGGATCCGTTTCAGGGTCTCCATCTGCGTGTCGAAATAGGCCTCTTTCTTGACCAGGGCCCGCTGATACCCGCTGTACTGTCCCCGGCTATGGGAGCTGGCGCGTTCAACGACCGTGAACAGGGGTTCCAGGATGGTCTTGCACCGGTACCGGTAGAGGACAGGGAGTAGGAGCTGCCAGTTCTGGCCGGCATTCTTCTCCGTATAGATATCGAAACCGGTCAATTCCTTCAGGACGGCCGTCCGGACCAGGTAGGACCCGGCACAATAGAAGAAACCGTTGCTGTCGAACAGGCAGTCCTCGAACAAGGACTCCCCTTCTTCCTCATGGGCGTCTGTCCCTTTGATCCCCAGCAGTTCAAGAGAGGGGTCGTTGACATACCGGACCTGGGTCCGCACTATCTGGAAGGCCGGGTCCGACGATTCGAGCACCTTGACCATCTTGGAGACGGCATCGCCCGTCGTGTAATAATCGTCACTATCCGGCCAGGCAAGATATTCTCCCGTGACCAGTTGAAGCCCGTTCCTCACGGCGACGGACTGGCCGGAATTGGGCTGATACACGTATCTCAGCGTAAAACCCTTCCCGGAAAAACGACCGGCGTACCTCTCGACCACTTCCCTGGAGCCATCCGTCGATCCGTCGTCGATGACGATCATTTCGATGGCGGGATAATCCTGGGACAGGACAGAATCCAGCAACCGGTGTACATACTTTTCCGTGTTGTACATCGGGGTGAGGATACTGACCAGTTTGCCTTGCATGAAACAAAGATAGAAAAAACGGGCGATTATTTCTATCTTTGCACCCAACAGGACCGTGCTTTTTTGAATCCGTGCCAGCCGTCAGTGTCATCATACCCGTTTACAAGGTCGAGCCGTACATGGCCCGATGCGCCCGGGCGCTGTTCAGACAGACGCTGGAAGATATCGAGTTCATCTTCATCGACGACTGTTCTCCGGACCGGTCCATCGAAGTGATGCGCGAGGTCCTGGAGGAGTTCCCCGGGCGGAAAGACCGGACGACCGTTTTCCGCATGCCGCGGAACAGCGGCCAGGCAGCCGTTCGGATGCAAGGGCTGTCCTTGGCCCGAGGCGAATATGTAATCCATTGCGACAGTGACGATTATCCTGACATCGACGCCTACCGTCTCATGTACTGGAAAGCCAAGGAGGAGGACCTGGATATCGTTACCTGCGATTTCACCGAAGAGCGGAACGGTGCTCCGGCAGTGCAGGTCCCGGGAGCATGCACTTCCCTGGCCCGCCTGCTTCAGGGAAAGGAAAGGGTCGCCCTGTTCTGCAAGATGGCCCGCCGGACCCTGTGTGAGGGCATCGAGGCGCCTGTCGCCGACATGGGAGAAGACATGGTGATCTCCGCGCAGCTGATCCTGAAGGCCCGGCGGACCGGGCATATCGGCCAGCCGCTCTATCACTATTGTCTCCGGGATGATTCCATTTCCAACGAAAAGGGGAACGACGCCCTCACGGCCCGATGGGAAGCCCTGGTGAAGAATGCCCGTTTCCTGGTGGGCATCCTCAAAGACAGATACGGATACTCAGGGGATGAGCCGGAAATCCTCTTCTTCAAGTACAAGAGCAGGACACTGATCCGCCCCCTGGTCCATCTCCCAGGATACTATCGACGCTGGAGACAGGCTTTCCCGGAAGTGGACAGGAAGGTTCTGTTCCTTCCCGACTGCCCGCTGGAAGAGAAATTCTGGTTCTTGATGATTCACCTGCGGCTCTACCATCCCATCAAATGCCTCACAGGATGGTTAAGGAACCGGCATTAACCTTATTTTCCGCGTAAGATATTGAATTCCAGGATTATTCTCCCAAGCAAAACCTGCCATTGAGGAGTACCTGCATATTTCCGGTAATAATATGCCAGGCTTTGGAACTCCATCCTGCGGATCTGATTGGAGCCATAAAGCGTCCGGGTTACCGCGCCCTGGTCATGAACGACGGTAACGCGTGGACAGAAATAAACCGTTTTGCCGGCACGGGCAAACCGTTCGGTCAGGATCAGTTCCTCTCCGTAAAGGAATGTGGCGGGGTCGAATCCGCCTACACGCTCGAAAACATCGGCATCGGCCAGGAAACAGGAACCCTGGATCCAGCCGCAGGGCCCCTCCTGGGCATTCTGCCGATAATCCGCCTGCACCCTTTTCCGCAAAGTCTCCTTTTTCAAAAACCATTTTCCCCACGTCGGGAGCAGGTAGGTGTCGGCAAAGGTTCTCCGGGGATTGGGGCTCTGCCTTTTCCCGTCCGTGCCCACGACCTGCGGTCCGATCAATCCCGCCTCCGGATGGCTTTTCATCACGTCAAGAAGGAAATCGACCACATGGGCATCCTGGAAATAGATGTCGTTATTGGAAAACAGGAAATGGGAGGGCCGGAAATGCCGGAGCGCATACTCCGCTCCCTGGTTGTTGGCACGCGCAAAACCCTGATTGTCCGGGGACCGCAAGACGACCGCTTCGGGAAGAGCCTGCCGCAGGGCGTCGTAGGAGACGCCGGTGGATGCATTGTCCACGACGACGACCTGATGGGACTCCCGGATCTTGGCGCACTCTTCCCGGACGAATCGGACCGTCAGGTCAGGTGATCCGAAATTGATGACGATGACTGCGATCAATCCGATGATAACGTTCTGGTACTTTGCAAAGATAGGATTTATTTCATAATTTTGCCTTTATGAAGCGCTATTCCATCATCGTCCCCAACCGCAACCATCCTGAGCTTCTGCGCCGGGCGCTGGATTCCGTTCCGCAGCGGGAAGACGTGGAAGTGATCGTCGTCGATGATGCAAGCGACCCTTCCCTGACCGGCAGTCAGGCCTTTCCCGGATTGGAGAGGGCCGATTGCCGGGTGATATTCACCCCGGAAGGGAAAGGAGCCGGATACGCCCGGAATGTCGGCCTGGACCACGCAACGGGTGAATGGCTGGTATTCCTGGATTCCGACGACTTGTTCGCCGACGGGTTCCTCTCCCTCCTCGACAGCCACTGTGAAGATGACGATGACATCATCTATTTCGGGTGCAAGAGCGTGGATTCCGAGACCCTCCTTCCCTCCTATCGGCTTGAATACCGGAGTGAACTGCTGGAAAGGTATGCCGGCCGCCCCGAACTGATTGAATTCCATAACCGTTACATGCACACGGAGCCCTGGGGAAAAATGATCCGCCGGGACTTCATCCTGCGCGAACGGATCCGCTTCGAAGAGACGGTCTGTGCGAATGACTACCTGTTTTCCGTCGTATCCGGGCACAAGGCCCGGAAGGTTTCATACGATCCTTCCGTCCTGTACTGCCTGACCTCCCGGGACGACAGTCTGAGCAAGCAATTCTTCGACACACCCCGGAAAGTGTGGGACCGGATGCTGGTCTACTGGCACGTACAGCAGTTTTTCCGGAAAGAGAACATACCTCTCTATCCTTTTTATGAGTTCTGGGAACAGTACACCCGGGAGAGTCCTGAGGTAGCCCGGATGGCCGAACCATTCAGGAAGGACCAGCATATCTCCAAGTGCAACCTCGCCCTGGGCATCTTACGTTTCAAGTTCCGCAAACGCTTCCACATCGGCGTCCCCTATTGCAGGTAATGGCACAGAACTCCGACATACGCATCGCCAAGAACACGGTCATCATCTACATCCGCATGGCCCTGACCATCCTGGTGGGACTGATCACCAGCCGGCTGGTCCTGCAGGCGCTGGGCGCGTCGGACGTGGGCATCTACAGCGCCGTAGGCAGCACGGTGGCGCTCGTCGGAGTCATCACCGGGGCGCTTTCCATCACCACCATCCGCTTCATGAACATCGAAATGGGCAAGGCCGACGGCAACCCCAACCGGATGTTCAACATCTGTCACGTCATCCACCTCAGCGGAGCGGCCGTCATCCTCGTGCTGCTGGAAAGCATCGGCCTCTGGTATATCCACACCGGCCTGAACGTCCCGCCCGGAAAAGAGGCCGACGCGATGTTCGTGTTCCAGGTATCGACCATCGTCGCCTGCCTCGGCATCGCCAACACCCCCTTCCAGAGCCTGTTCACGGTCCATGAGAAATTCGGGACGATGGCCATCGTCGACATCGTCAACACCCTGCTGAAGCTGTCGCTGGTTCTGCTGCTGTTCCTTCTGCGCGGACATCCCTACGGACTCCGGATCTATGCCGTCATGATGAGCGCCAGCACTTGGATCGCCTTTATCGCCTACCACTGGATGAGTGCGCGGCGATGGCCGGAGATCATCCGGTGGAATCTCGTACGCGAGAGATCGGCATACCGGGAAGTCCTCACTTTCAGCAACTACAATCTCCTGTCGTCCTCCGCCATCATCGCCCGGTCCCAGGGTTCCAACATGCTCATCAACGCCTTTTTCGGAACCACGACCAATGCCGCCTATTTCTACGCTTTCACCCTGCAGAACTACGTCATCCAGTTTGTCAATAACTTCGATGCCGCATCGGCCCCGCAAATCACGCAAAACGTGGGCGCCGGAAGGGTGGAGACGGCCACGCGGCTGGCCCGCCGGGCGTGCCGGATCTGCCTCCTGCTGTTCCTCCTGCTGTTCTTCCCCCTCTGGAGCGAACTGGAATTCCTGATGGGACTGTGGCTGGGAAGCAACATGCCGCCCGAAACCATCACCATGGCCCGCTGGACCCTCCTCATTGCGGCCGTCGCCACGACATCGGCCGGCCTGGCCCAGCTGATCAATGCGCTGGGACGCATCAAGTGGTACAAGATCGAGATCACGGTCCTGTTCCTCCTGTGTCTTCCCGCCGGTTATATCCTGTTCAGGAACGGAGCTCCCGCATACACCATCCTGACCTGTTTCGTCATTTCCGATTTCCTGAACCGCGTCATCCAGTTCTTCCTCCTTCGCGCTCAGTTCCGGTTCGACGTCCTCGGGTTCCTGCGCCGTGCCTATGCCGCACCGCTCGGGATTTCCCTCCTGATGACGGGTTACCTCCTGGCTTACAGGACCATTCCCCTGACCGGGCCCTGGCAGCATCTCGCCGGCTTCCTGGTCACCGGCCTCGTCACTGCCGTCCTCATCGGCCTTCTGGGCTTCAGCCGCGATGAAAAGCGGAAAGCCCTCGCCTTTATCCGTCGCAATCTTTTCACCTCTTCCACTCGAAATGAAGAATAAGGATATCTTCAAATACGAAGGCGTAAACTACCTGCTCCCTTTCATCCTCATCACTTCCTGCTTCGCGCTCTGGGGTTTCGCCAACGACATCACCAACCCGATGGTCAAGGCCTTTTCCAAGATCTTCCGGATGAGCGTCGCGCAGGGCGCCCTTACGCAGGCGGCCTTCTATGGCGGGTATTTCGCCATGGCCCTCCCGGCCGCCCTTTTCATCCGCCGCTTCTCCTACAAAAGCGGCATCCTGATGGGTCTGGGACTGTATGCAGCCGGTGCCTTCCTGTTCATCGGAGCCCGGTCCACGGGGTCGTACTGGCCCTTCCTGGTCGCCTATTTCATCCTGACCTGCGGACTCAGTTTCCTGGAGACCAGCGCCAATCCCTACATCCTCGCCATGGGCGACCCGGCCACGGCCACCCGCCGGCTCAACTTCGCCCAGTCGTTCAATCCCATCGGCTCCCTCTGCGGAATGTTCGTGGCGATGAACTTCATCCAGGCCCGGCTGAATCCGATGGATTCCGCAGCCCGGGCAACCCTTTCCGAAGCGGAGTTCGAAGCCATGAAGCAGTCCGACCTGGGCATCCTCATCGGCCCGTACGTCGCCATCGGCGTGGTGATCCTCGTCATTTTCCTAATCATCCTGCTAGCCAGGATGCCCCGGGTGAAGGAAGAGAACACCCGCAGCGTCGGTGCGTCCATCCGCCATCTGCTGGGCATCCCCCGCTACCGCGAAGGGGTCGTCGCCCAGTTCTTCTATGTGGGCGTGCAGATCATGTGCTGGACCTTCATCATCCAGTATGGAACCCGTATCTTCATGGAAAGGGGGATGAGCGAGATCGATGCCGAAGTACTCTCGCAGCGGTATAACATCGCCGCGATGATCCTCTTCTGCTGCAGCCGCTTCATCTGCACCTGGCTGATGAAGTACTTTCAGCCCGGGAAGATGCTGTACACCTTCGCCCTGGCCGGCATCGCCTGTACGCTGGGCGTCATTTTCCTGCCCGGAACCGCCGGCTTGTACTGCCTCGTGGCCGTTTCCGCCTGCATGTCCCTGATGTTCCCGACGATCTACGGCATCGCCCTGGAAGGGATCGGGGAAGATGCGAAATTCGGGGCGGCGGGGCTGATCATGGCCATCCTGGGCGGCTCGGTCCTGCCGCCGCTCCAGGCGTTGATCATCGACAAGGGAACCCTTTTCGGCATGCCGGCGGTGAACCTTTCGTTCCTCCTGCCCACGCTATGCTTCGCGGTCATCGCCGCTTACGGAATCCGGGTACACCGGAAAGCCATCTAGCGGAAGGCCTGTCGGGCCTGACGGATTTCGGGAAGCATCCGGACCAAAGCGCGGAAGTGCTTGCAGGGAAGGATGCTTCCGTATTTTACGGACTTCACGGCCGTAAACAGGCATACGAACAGGAAGCGTTCCCAGAGCGGCCGGTTGATGTCGCACAGGCGCACAAGGGAGCCCATGTAATAATTCCGGAAAATCACCTTTTCCTTCGGTTCCTCCCGATAAGCCCGATCATGTACCGCCCGCGCCGCAGGTACGATGCCGATCTTGAAACCGTGATACCGGGCCCGGTCGCACCAGTTGTCGTCATTCCCATAAATCGGGAACAAACCGGAAAACAGCCCTATACGCTCAAGGGCTGCCCTTGGGACCAGCCAATGCGCCGCCATCACGCGCTTCACAGGTTCCTTCATGATGCGCCCGAACTGCTTGTCAAGCTTCTCAAACCCGTCCGTCATCTGCAGGGGGCTCAGGACGGCGAACTCGGGATGGGCTTCAGATTCGGCGACGAGCGTCCCCAGCGTAGAGGGTTCGATCCAGGCATCCTGATTCAGGAGGTACACATAGCCGTAGCCTTTGTCCAGGGCATACTGCATGCCTTTGTTATTGGCCTCGGCAAAGCCCAGGTTTTCAGCGCTCCGGACCAGTTTCGCCTCCGGAAAGCGTGCCTGGACAAAGTCTGCCGAGCCATCCGTGGAATCATTGTCCCACACGTAGAGATCGGCCGGGAGCTCCGAAGCGCGGACGCTTCCGAGGCACCGGTCCAGCCACTTCATGCCGTTGAAAGTGACGATGATGACAAGGACTCCGTTCATGAGAACAATCTCCTGTACAAAAGACGCAGTTTCCAGGCCAGCGACCAGCGGGAAGCCTTGCGGAAAGCGCTTTCCATCCGGCGGTATTCCACCGTCTCCAGCGGATTGCAGAAATACCTGCCGTACAAATCCTTATGTTTCTCCCAGAGGCGTTTCCGGATGTCCTTCACCGCGTCGTCGGTCACGCCGAAGTTCCGGGAACGGCGGCGGGTCCGGTAACGGAAGCAGAGGGAAGGCAGCTGCAGGACCTTAGGGCAGTCCACTCCTTCCAGCAAAGACAGCCAGAAGTCCCAGTCCTCGAAGCCGGTCCGGAACTCCGGGTCGAACCGGGCCGCCTGCTCGCGACGGAAAAAGCAGCTGATATACAGGCAGTTCCTAGCAAGCATCGTATCCATCGAGAAGGGCGGCAGATCCCACCGGGTCTGGGCTCCGAAACGTTCTGCACGGCCGTAAACCAGCGTCAGCGCCGGATCCGCATCCAGCGCCCGGACGGCCTCGGCCATATAGTGCGGCGCGATCAAGTCGTCGGCATCCAGCAGGAGGATGTACTTTCCGGCCGCCTCCTCCAACCCTTTGTTGCGGGCGGCGGCGACGCCCACGTTTCCCGGCATCTCCAGAACGCGGAAACGCGCATCCTTCGCCGCATAGGCGGCGGCGATGGCGGGAGAACGGTCCGCGGACCCGTTTTCCACGATCAGGCATTCCCAGTCGGCAAACGTCTGGGAGAGGACACTGTCCAGCGTTTCAGGGAGGTACTCCCCGAGGTTGTAGCTGGGAACTATTACACTGACAACCGGCATCGTTTTATCCATTATTACATTAATTCACCCCTGAATCCCCGCCCGGAAGGCATCATAGATGCGGCGGGCCACACTCTGGCCGTCGGTGGCAAGCACCGTCTCCCGGAAGGTCCTGCGGGAGGGTTCCATCGGATCGTCCCCGCCCAGGACGACCTCTTCCAGGAAACGTTCGATGTCTTCCCGGGCATCCAACTGGTAATGCTGCTCCAGACAAGCTTTCGCAAAGTCGTTAAGCCCCCTGGTTACCGCCCCGCGGTTCCCCAGGAAGGCCACGGGCTTGTTCATGAACAGGTATTCGCCCATGAAGCTGGAGCAATCGTGAATCAGGGCGTCCGACGTGCGGAACAGGTCCACGTAGTCCCCTTCCACGAACACCGTATTGGGCATTTCCTTCCATAGCCTGTAGAAGGCCTCCGTCCGCTCGACGCCCCAGTCGGGATGCTGCATCAGCTTGGGTTTCAGGCGGGGATGGGGCTTGAAGGCGAACTGGACCCTGCCCCGGTACTTCTCCGCAAGCGCCACCATCGTGTCGGCCAGTTCCAGGAAACGGGAATAATCCAGGAAATCCTTGGGAAGGACGGAATGGTGGGGAGCCCAGATGACGCGCTTGACCAGCGGGTCCCTCTCCTTCCAGACACTCCCGTCCGCAGGCTCCCGGGAAAGGAGGGCGTCGGCCATGGGGTATCCGGCCACGACGACGTGGCGGCCGCCAAGGCGGGAATACTTCGCCACCATCCGGGCGTGGTGCTCCGTAGGGAAGAACATCCGCCAGGCCAGTTTCATGAAGGGCTGGTTGTAGAACAGCGGAAGATCCTCCATGTTATAACAATACGGGATGTACGAGAACAGGCAGGTCCTCAGGAAATGCTTGGTGCGATAGGGTTCCGGAGCACTCTCGTAAGGTTGGGCATAGAAGAGGATATCCGGATGCAGCTGTTTGATATCCAGATACTTACCCGTCTCGAAATCATAAGATGCGTAAAAGGGATAGCCCTTGGCCTCAAAGAAATCCTGCATGCTCTGCTGCACGTAACGGCGGTATTCCTCCTTGTCTGTGGGAATCAGGAAAGAGACGATGACCGGATGGAAACGCGGATCCTCCTGAAGCAGTTTGAAGAAACCGTCGTATTTCCACATGGCCACGTTCATCGTGAAGAAGACCACCGTTATCCGGTCCTGCCGACGGATGCGCCGGAGAATCCGCGGCTTGCAGAAGCCGTGGTACCAGAGAGGAAGCAGCAGGCGCTTGAGTTTCTTCTTCAATTCCTTCATTTCCGGACAATTCTATCGTAAAGGAATCTGCACGCTTCCGTATCCAGGGTTACCGGATTGTTGGCAAGGCGTGTCTGATTGACGGAAGCAGCCAGCGTATCCAGGAGGGATCCGCGATTCTCCGTTGCAACCGGGCTCTGCAGCGACAGATCCGCCATCATGCTTCGGAACATGGCCACCGCTTCCGCAACGTCCGACGCCCCCATGGCCGCGGCGATATCGGCAAAGGTCGCCTGCAGGGTTTTGTCTGCCCGCGGCAGCATATACTCCCAGATTTCGGGCAGGCACACGGCCACGGCGTGCCCATGCGGGAGACCGAAAACCGAAGCCAATTTGTAGCTCATGGCGTGCGCCGCCGTGGTATGGGCGATGTGGATGGCCCGTCCGCCGTCATTGGCCGCCCACATCACCTGCCGGGCCGCTTCCGGGGCATTGTCGAAGATATACCGGCGCCAATGGGTCGTGATGCCCTTTATCGCCCTTTCCGAATAAAGACGGCTTTCGGGCGTGGCAGCCACCGACCACCATGATTCAATGCCCTGGCACAGCGCATCCATCAGGGTGCACTTCTTCTGGTAGAGCGGGAGGGTCTCTAGTACCGAGGGATCCAAAAAGGCATAATCGGGGCGGATGCAGGGGTGGGCCACCGTCTGTTTCACTCCATCCAGGTAATACACGGCATTGCCGGTGGATTCGGCACCGGTACCGGCCGTCGTGGGAATGGCGATGAGCAGTATCCCGCAGGCGGCACCGTCCCGGGCAATCTCGGAAAGCTTGATGCATTTGGCCACATCCATGGCACTTCCTCCGCCCACCGCCACCAGGGCATCGCACCCGGTTTCGCGGAATAGACGGTGGCCGGAGCGGATTTCCTCATCGACAGGATTGGAATGGAAGTCGTTGAAGACCGCGGCAGGCCGCACGGCCGCCAGTACATCATCCCTGACGGACAGGAAAGGGAAGGAGGTATCGGCCACCAGCAGGACCCGTTTCCGCCCCTGCAAAGCCGCCGAAAGCCCGTCCAGGCCTTCCAATATTACCTGCTGCGCACTCATCGTTTCAGATAATCCATGAAGTCCGACATGTTCTGTCCGGGTGTAGTGGTGGGCCGGCCCAGATCCTCCCGGTGCCCCTTCCGCACCTTTATTTCCAGGAATACAGGCCCGTTCCCAGGAAGGCTTCCCAGAACTGTCCTGAGGGTTTCCAGGCTGTCCGCCTGAAGCACGACCGGATACCCCACTGCCCTTGCGACGGCGGGAAAGTCGACATGGTCCGCAGCCGTAGGCTGCCCGCCGACGGATTCGTGCGCATGGTTATTCAGGAGAACATGCACGAAATTGGAGCCGGCTGCCCCGGAGATGGTCGTCAGGGAGCCCATGTGCATGATGCAGGCTCCGTCCCCGTCCAGGCACCAGACGCGCCGTCCGGGCTGCTCCAGGGAAATGCCCAAGGCGATCTGCGAGGCATGTCCCATGGAACCGACACAGAGGAAGTCACGGGCATGACCCTGTCCCGTACCTTCCCGGTATTCAAACAGTTCCCGGCTGGCCATGCCGGTAGTGGACACGATGACATCCTTCTCCCCCAGGGCAGCGGCGACAGCCTGTATAGCCTCTTCCCGGGTCATGCATGCCGTCTCCGCCTCCTGCATCCCCGGGAAAGACGAGAACGTGCCTTTCTCAACCACCAGGGCATAGGGACTCCGGGTTTCACGCATGGACGCCAAGGCCGTGTCGATCTGTCCGGCAGCCAAAGCGGCGTCCTGGGCCAGGACGGCATACGGAATACCCATGACCTCCAGTAGCGAAAGTGTGATTCTCCCCTGCTTGGCGTGCTGAGGCTCATCATGGACCCCAGGCTGTCCGCGCCAGCCAATAAGCAGCAGGACAGGAATGCCGTAAACAGCCGGATCCGTGAGGGACGCCAGCGGATTCACGGCGTTCCCCTCCCCCGAATTCTGCATATACACCAGGCCGGGACGGCCCGAGGCCAGATAATGGCCGGCCGCCAGGGCGACCGCCGCTCCTTCATTGGCGGCCGTCACATGCCGGTCGGGACCGGTGGCGACGCAAGCGCAGAAAGCTTTCAGCAAGCTGTCCGGCACGCCGGTGAAAAAGTCGACGCCCCGCTCGCGGAGTGTATCGATAAACTTCTTGGGATCCAGCATCTCAGTCTTCCGGTATCAGATTGATAATCTCTTTGATGGGCAGGCACAGGGAATCACACTCCTGCGCCCGGTGATGCTCCAGGATGCTTCTGGCAGCGTTCTGCATGGCCGGGAAGCCGCTGCGGGTAAGCTGGTTGGCATAGATGACGACATTCACGCCCATCGCCTTGAACTCGTCTTCCGTGACACTGCTGAAGGCGGTAGGGACCACCACCAGCGGTGTCGCCGGGTCTTCCCGGCGGAACGCCCGGACAAAGGCGAATATCTCCGAAGGGTCCTTCTTGCGGGAGTGGATCATGATGGCATCGGCACCGGCAGCCACGTAGGCACGGGCACGGGAAAGGGCGTCTTCCTGGCCTTTCTCGAGAATCAGGCTCTCGATGCGGGCGCAGATCATGAAATCGGACGTCTTCCTGGCCCTCACTCCGGCCGCGATCTTCGCGCAGAAGGCCTCCACGCTCTCCTGCTGCTGGGGGACCTCCGTCCCAAACAGGGAATTCACCTTGTGACCGGTCTTGTCTTCGATGATCACCATGGAAACGCCCATCCTTTCCAGGGAGCGGACGGTGTAGATGAAATGCTCGGCCTGTCCGCCAGTATCACCGTCAAAGATGATGGGCTTAGTGGTCACCTCCATGATGTCGTCCACCGTCCGGAAACGGCTGGTCATGTCCACCAGTTCCGTATCCGGCTTTCCCTTGGCCGTAGAATCACAGAGGCTCGACAGCCACATGGCGTCGAACTGGAAGGTCTTGCCATCCTGCAGGACCGTGGTGTTCTCCGCAATCAGGCCGGTAATGCCGCTATGGGCCTCGATGGCCGTTACCAATCCCTTCATTCCCAGAAGTTTACGGAGCCTCCCCCGGCGGAAGTCCGGCATGGACAGTTCCGCGCGGCGGCGTTTGTCCATCTCCTCATAGCGGGCATCGCGGGAATAGGGGAACTCTACCAGTTTCCCACCGTATTCGGCAAGCACGCGGACCACCTCTTCGCGGATGGGTTTCTGGAATCCGTCCCGCCAGTCGTCGCCATGCACGACGATGTCCGGCTTGAGCCGACGGAGGTTGTCGGCATAACTGAGCGTTTTCTGCTCCACGACGTCAGCGACGCCGCTGATGCTCCCCATCAACTCCTTGCGTTCGCGGAAGGGCATCATGGGGAAACGCCGGTAGCTCGCCACCGCCTCGTCAGAGAGGACGCCGATGGTCAGCCGCCCCAGACGTCCGGCCTTCCGGATGATGGCGATATGCCCGGAATGGAGGTAATCGGTGGAAAAACACATATATACCTTCCTGGAAGCCAGTTCCCGGACCCACGCCGATACGGTTTCCAGGTCTTCGGGCGTGTCGATTTCCGCGCAGAGCCGGTCGGCGACGTCCAGGGGGACCATCCGGCAGCGGTCGCTGACGGCGTTGAATGCATTCTCCGCATAGCAGCGCTTTTCGTCCCGGGCGCAGAAGCGGACGATCTCATCCAGCCAGACCTTCCAGTCCGCCCGGTTCAGTCGGTACAGGGGCTGGGCGGCCACGGCATCGTCGAAGAACTGGATGCCGATGCTTTGGATACGGCCGTCCCGGACCACGGCCTTGAAGTCTTTCTGCGGGAGCGGAAGGGTGCTGCTCACGGCCATGCAGGTATCCCCGCTTGCCAGCACGGCATCCAGGACATCGGCCTCAAACACCAGGTCTCCGTGCATCAGGACGACGTCGTCATCGGCCAGGATGTCCCTGGCCAGGCAGATGCTCCAGATATAGTTGGTACTCTCATAATCGGGATTATGGACGAAATGGACCTGCAGGGGAAGGTCCAGGAAACGGCAATACTCCTCCAGGTCCGTAGCACGGTAGCCTGTCGTGATCACGACCTCGCGGATGCCGGCATCGGCGAGCATCAGGAGCTGACGGCTCAGGATGGTCTCTCCCGGTGCGACTTCGGTGAGGCACTTCGGCTGCTCGCAGGTCAATACGCCCATCCGGCGACCCAGGCCGGAATTCAGGATCAAAGCTTTCATATCAGGCTCTTAATTTTAGAAACAAGCACGTCCCGCTCCCCTGCCGTCGCCCCGAAGAAGAAGGAACAGACCGCGGTACAGAGGAAGCCGGAGAAAACCACCTCCAGCATGCGTGCGACGGATGGTGGCTGCAGCAGGAACAGCGCCATCGGTATGATAGCCGCCGTCAGGGTAACGACCAGGGAAGGAAGCAGGACATCCTTCCAGACCATGCCCGGACGCATGCCCGTCTGCCGGCACGCCATCACGATCCTTTCGACGAGGAGTCCCAGGGACACGGCGCCCACCAGCCAGTATGCCCATTCCGGGGACATCCCCAGCTTGAAGGCCAAGTACGACAGCGGAAAGGCCAGGACATTGGTGACCGAAGCGATAATCTCGTAGCGCTTCACGTTACCAGTCGCGAAAATGGCGTTTACGAAAGGCGTTCCCAGCGCCGTGAACAGGGTAGTCAGGAGGGCGATCCGCACGAATGCCACCGAATGGTCCGGGACGATGTTCAGCCACAGTTTCAGCAGTGCCGGAGCCTCCAGGATGAGGGGCAGTGCAAAGAAGAAATACAGGAAATAGGAGTATTTGGACGCCTTGCAGACAAGCTGGTGCATGTAATCCAGCCTTCCGGCTGCATAGGACTTGTTGATTTGCGGATTGATGGCCGTCGTGATGTTGTTGATGAAGCGGGAAACGTTGCTTTCCAGTTTCGTGGTGACGTCCCGGGCGGCATTCACCCGGACGCCGAAGAAGATGTTCATCAGGAGGTTGATACCGTGTGCATTCAGCACCGAGGCCACGCTGCCGATGAAGGTCCATCCCGTGAAGGAACCGATTTCCCGGATGACGGTACGGTCAATGCTTTTCAGGCGGAAACGGCATTCCGGGAAGTGCCTGTGCGCATACAGGTTATAGACGGCTCGGACGATGACGGCCACCGTCAGCATCAGTACCGCATACACGATCAGCTTATCGTGCCGGGTATAGCGCGTGGCAAGGGCGGCCCCCAGTGCCAGCAACGCCTCTCCGATGCTGATATAGGCGAAGGCATCCATCTTTTCGTGGGCGATGATGGCGGCATTGTAAGGTACGCTGAGCATATTCACCACGAACAGGAGAATGGAACAGTGGAGGACCCACTGTGCCGCCTGCATGCGGCCTTCCGGAATGTCCATCTGCGTATGGAGCAGCCACAGGCCGACGACTTCCGCCAACAGGAAAACCACGACCGACAGGGCCAGCTGGATGGACACCGTCGTGGAGAAGACCTCCCGCATCCTGCTCTTTTCCTTACCCAGTTCAAAGGCGAGGAACCGGCTGATCGCCCCGGAAACGGCCCCTGTGACCACCAGGAAGAGAGAGACGACTCCGCCTACGGCCCCGTAGACACCGTAATCGTCCTGCCCCAGTGCATTCAGCACCACCCGCGAGGTGTACAGCCCCACGAACAGCAGGATGAGCATCCGGATGTAAAGGAATGCGGTATTCCTGGCGATTCTCCGGCTGTTTTCCGATATGTTTGACGGCGATGCCATAGTTTACAAAGATACGCAAAAAACTACAATCGGACTTGGATTCTGCGTACAATCGGCACGATGAGGAGCGTCAGGGCAAAGGATAGGAGTACAAACAGCGCCGGATGGCCGGCCGTGATCCCCCAGGGATCGAAGTGCGACAGCAGGATCATCGGGAGGCGATGGAAGATGTAAAGGAGGAACAGGTTTTTCCCCGCCCAGTCCAGGACCGGGTTCCCCACCTTCACTTTCATCAGGAGAAGGACCATCACGACCGCAAAGACTACGCTGCGGAAAGAATGGACCAGGCCCACGGGATCCTCATGATGGATATACGTAAGGGCGAGACACAGGATGCCCGACGCCAAGGCCACCCAGTAGAAAGGGGTCTTCTGCAGCTTGTCAAGCCGGTCCTTCCAGAGCCCGGCGGCCATGCCCAACGGATAGGCCACCATCGTATTATACCAGTATGGTTCCTTGCAATGCACCAGGACAACATAGAAAGCAGAGAGGAGTAAAACGCTGATTATCAACATCTTGTACCCGCCCCTACAAATCAGTGCCGACAGCCAGGTAACCGCATAGCAGACCAGGATGACAAAGATATACCAGTTGCTGTTCCCGATCTGTTCCCAGCCCACGAGCGACAGCAGGTACCGGTTGACGGGAAATACCCGTCCCAGAAGAAGTTGCAGGACCGCAAAGACAACAACCGCCACATCGAAGTTCACCAGCACCGTCAGGATCCGGTGCCGGGGCATCGCCTGCACGTAAGCCGCTCCTTTGTTCCGGATGGACGCCATCACGCCGTAACCGGAAAAGAAAAGGAACATCACCACGATCAGCTGACCGAATTTGGCACAGAGGTCCAGGAAAACCGCATCGGTCCAGTGGGCATAGGCATATCCGGCCTCCTGGACATAGGCATTCGCATGGAAGAGGAAGACCATCAGGATGAAGATTCCCTTGACGCTGTCCCCCTGCTGACGGGATAGATAGTCCCCATCGGTTTTCCGCCGGAATCCGAAACCCCACAGGCAAAGAAGGGCGATGACGAGGTAAAAGACGATCATAAGCCCTTCAGCAGCGCTTCTGCCTTGAACCAGCCCCGCATCCAGGCAGCCCCGGCCTTGACGGGCAAAGCCAGATGGAAGTCCCGGACCTGCTTGTTCAAGCGCATCCCGTCCAGACGGAAACACTCCTTCCAAGGTTTTGGAACAGACTGGCGCACGGAACGATAGGTCTCATTGAAAAGCGACTTGTCGTCCAGGAGTACCCGAAGGAGGTTCAGCCGGTACTGCTCTATCCGGTGATGGAAATCAGCCCGGTTCCGTAGGCCATGCTCCACCCCGTAGCGGTACATTTCCCGGATGACGGTCAGGAAACTGCGAATCCGCTTCTGCAGGACGGTGGAGGTCATCACGCTTCCGGGATGGATGGTATAATAATACGTTACCCGGTCGACCACGTACAGGGACCCGGCCACGACGGCGGCCTGAAAGCTCCAGAGATCGTCTTCGTAAATGATCCCCTCCACGAAATCCAACCGGCTTTCCCGGATGAACGAGGTCCGGTACAACTTGCTGCACACGATGACCGAAAGCTGTTTCCGGAGATAGGCGCGCAGGACATCCGCTCCTTCCAGGACGGTACCGTCCGGCAGGGATGGACAGGGCTCCGAAAGCGGCTGGCTTTCCTCATACTTTCCGACGACCATATCGTAGCGCCTTTCCCGAAGCGGGGCCGCGAGAGCGCTGAGCGCATCGGCCGGAAGGAGGTCGTCACTGTCCAGGAAGAAGACATACTCCCCTTCCGCAAGCGCCAGGCCCGTATTCCGGGCTGCAGCCGCACCTTTGTTACGGTCGTTGGCGCCCAGACGGAAGACGATGTTTCCCTTGTACGAGTCGATGAAACGGCGGACCTTGTCCATGCTGTCGTCGGTTCCGCAGTCATCGACCAGGATGCATTCCATTTCCCCGGTATAATCCTGGGAAACAAGGCTTTGCAAGCAGGTATCGATAAACGCCGATGCCTGGAAGACGGGAATGATGACGGATATGGACGGAAGAGGGCTCAAACGGCTACTCCGGTTTGTAGGAATCCTTCAGGGCGGTGGTCTTGTTGAACACCGGCTTATCCGGCGTGGAATCCTTGTCTTTCACGTAGTAACCGGTGCGCTCGAACTGGACCGCGATGCCGGAAGCGTCGTCCAGGAGGGCGGGTTCGGCATAGCCGGCCGTAACCACGAGGGATTCCGGATTCAGGAAGTCCTTGTAGTCCTTGTCCTCGGGGACCTGCGACATGTCCGCCAGGGTAAAGAGACGGTCGTAGTTCCGGAGTTCGATTCCCTTCGCATGCGGAATGGAAACCCAGTGGATGGTACCCTTGACGGAACGCCACTCCCCGGTGGTCGGATGGGTGGTCGGGTCATAAGTGCACTTGAGCTCAACGACCTTTCCTTCAGCATCTTTAATCACCTCATTGCACTTGATAATGTAGGTGTATTTGAGACGGACCTCACCCTCCGGCTTGAGGCGGAAGAACTTCTTCGGGGCATCCTCCATGAAGTCGGCGCGGTCGATATAGAGTTCACGGCTGAAGGGTACCTTGCGGGTTGCACCTTCGGGCTCGGCGGGATTCAGCGGGCAGTCGAACCATTCGACCCGGTCTTCCGGATAGTTGGTGAGCGTCACCTTGATGGGGTCCTGGACCACCATATACCGGTTGGAACGGGCGTTCAGGTCCTGGCGGACGCACCATTCCAGAAGCTGGATGTCCATGAGCTGGTCGCGCTTGGAAACGCCGATCCTGTCGCAGAACATCCGGAGCGCCTCGGCCGTGTAGCCGCGGCGGCGGACACCGCACAGGGTGGGCATCCGGGGATCGTCCCAGCCGCTCACGAGACCCTTCTGCACGAGCTCGAGGAGCTTGCGCTTGGACATCAGGGTGTACGTGAGGTTCAGGCGCGCAAACTCGTACTGGTGAGACGGATAGATGCCCAGCGTCTCGATGAACCAGTCATAGAGCGGGCGGTGCACGTCGAACTCCAGGGTGCAGATGGAATGGGTGATATGTTCGATGGAATCGCACTGGCCGTGGGTGTAGTCGTACATCGGGTAGATGCACCACTTGTCGCCGGTGCGGTGATGGTGTGCAAACTTGATCCGGTACAGGAGCGGGTCGCGGAACATCATGTTCGGATGGGCCATGTCGATCTTCGCCCGAAGGACTTTCTCCCCTTCCGCGTACTTGCCACCCTTCATTTCACGGAAGAGCTTCAGGTTCTCTTCCGGGGTGCGGTCGCGCCAGGGGCTCGGCGTACCGGGCTTGTCCACGGTACCGCGGTTCAGGCGGATCTCCTCCTGCGTCTGGTCATCGACATAGGCGAGGCCGCGCTTGATCAGGTCCTCGGCCCACTCGTACAGCTGGTCGAAATAGTCGGACGCATAGAGTTCCTTGTCCCACCGGAAGCCCAGCCACTGGATGTCCTCCTTGATGGAGTCCACGTATTCGGTGTCCTCCTTGGTCGGATTGGTGTCGTCGTAACGGAGATTGGTCACCCCGCCGTATTTCTGCGCCAGGCCGAAATTCAAGCAGATCGACTTCGCATGGCCGAGGTGAAGATAGCCGTTGGGTTCCGGAGGAAACCGGGTGATGACGGAATCCACCTTGCCGGAAGCGAGGTCGGATTCAATGATTTCTTCGAGGAAATTCAGTTTGCGTTCTTCCATAGCTTTGTCCATATAACGTACAAAGATACAGTTTTTAAATTATTTTTACTAACTTCGCAACGTACTAAATGAACCCAAGATGGATTTGATTCACGAAAGACTGTCGAAATACGACCTTCCGCAGCAGATGATGGCCAAGGGAGTGTATCCGTATTTCCGCGAAATTGAAAGCAAACAAGGGACTGAAATGGAGATGGACGGGCACCGGGTGCTCATGTTCGGTTCCAATGCCTATACGGGCCTGACCAATGACGAACGCGTCATTGAGGCCGGCGTCAAGGCCATCCGCCAATATGGTTCCGGCTGCGCCGGCTCCCGATTCCTCAACGGCACGCTGGACATGCACGTCCAACTGGAAAAGGAACTCGCCGCGTTCGTGGGCAAGGATGAATCCCTCTGTTTTTCCACCGGTTTCACGGTGAACTCCGGCGTCATCCCTCAGCTGCTCACCCGCAACGACTTCATCATCTGCGATGACCGGGACCACGCTTCCATCGTGGACGGACGCCGCCTTTCTTTCGCCAAGGCGCTGCACTACAAGCACAATGACATGAAGAACCTGGAGCGCTGCCTGCGCCGCTGTCCCCGGAACACCGTCAAGCTCATCGTCGTGGACGGCGTCTTCTCCATGGAAGGCGACCTGGCGAAACTCCCTGAGATCATCGCCCTCAAGCACAAGTATCCCAACACCATCGTGATGGTGGACGAGGCCCATGGACTGGGCGTCTTCGGCCGTCAGGGCCGCGGCGTCTGCGACCACTTCGGCCTTACCAACGAGGTGGACCTCATCATGGGAACCTTCTCCAAGTCCCTCGCCTCCATCGGCGGTTTCATCGCTGCGGACAAGGTGATCATCAATTACTTGCGTCATACATCCCGCACCTATATCTTCAGTGCTTCCGCGACGCCGGCCGCCACGGCCTCCGCTTTGGAAGCCCTGCATATCATCCAGCAGGAACCGGAGCGCATCGCCGCCCTCTGGGAGGTTACGAATTACGCCCTGGCGAAGTTCCGCGAGGCCGGCTTCGAGATCGGCGAGACCGAGAGCCCCATCATCCCGCTCTACGTACGCGACCTGGAAAAGACCTTTACCGTCACCAAGCGGGCCTTCGACGAAGGCGTGTTCATCAATGCCGTCATTCCGCCCGCATGCGCGCCGCAGGACACCCTGGTCCGCTTCGCGCTGATGGCCACTCACACGAAAGAGCAGGTGGACCGCGCCGTGACCGCCCTGACCAAAGTGTTCAAGGAATTAGACATCATCAAATGATCCAATCCATGACCGGCTACGGCAAGGCCGAAGCGCAGCTTGCCGGCGGAAAGCTCACCGTGGAAATCCGCTCCCTGAACGGGAAAAGCGCGGACATCAACGTCAAGACTCCCCTTCTCCCCAAGGAAAAGGACATTCCCGTGCGGAAGAAACTGGCCGAGCGGCTCCAGCGGGGCACCATCGACTTTTTCCTGTCCTTCGAAGCCAGCGGGGCCGACGCGGTCCGTCCCCTGAACACGGAGGCAGTCAAGGCGTATTACACGCAGATCCTTTCCCTCCGACGTGAGCTTCCGGGGTTTACCGCGCCCGGTGACGAAGACAACAGCGAGCTCCTGGCCTCCATCCTCCGTCTCCCCGACATCGTGGACGCCAAGCGGGCCGACGCCATCACCGACGAGGACTGGCCTGCGGTGGAGAAGGCCATCGACGAAGCGCTGGACCATCTCGTCGCTTTCCGCAGCCAGGAAGGGGCCGTCCTGTACAAGGACGTCACCGGCCGCGTGCGCACCATCCTGGACCTCTACGACGAAATCGAAACCCTCGAGGTCGAACGGATTGAAACGGTGAAGGCGCGTCTTCTGAAAAACCTCGAGGACCTGCAACAGAAGCCCGATCCCGCCCGTTTCGAGCAGGAACTCATCTTCTATCTGGAGAAGTACGACATCAACGAGGAAAAGGTCCGCCTGCGCCAGCACTGCCGGTATTTCATGGAAACCATCGACGGGGAGCCCTACCCCGGGAAGAAACTGGGATTCATCATCCAGGAAATGGGCCGGGAGATCAACACGACCGGCTCCAAGGCAAATCATGCGGGCATCCAGAAGCTGGTTGTCCGCATGAAAGACGAGTTGGAGAAAATCCGGGAACAGTCGATGAATATCCTATAGGCGGTAATCGACCTGCCCCATATACACGCCCATCCATCCGTCCTGCACGACCGGCGTAGGTACGCCGTCTGCATTCGGGTGGTATTCCATTTTATCCAGGAAGGTGTGGGAATGGCTTCCCACGATCAGGTCGATGTTCCGGGTCTTCGAACACAGGATGGGATCCGTGATGTCCCCCGGGTTGTGTTCGGTATAGCCGATATGGGTGAGAGCGATCACCAGGTCGCAATGCTCCTCCTGTTTCAGCAGGTCCGCATATTTCTGGACCGTTTCGTACAGCGGGAATTCGGGCACGCGTTCGGCGATGTCGCCGGCCACCATCGACTTGAGGTCGCACAGGACGCCCAGGATGCCGACCTTCAAGCCGGCACGCTCCAGGACTGTATACGGGGTAATGTACTTCCCCGCCTCGAAGGGTGAGAAATCATAGTTGCATACCACCACCGGCATCTCCAGCGAGGACAGGCGGCGGCCCAGGTCTTCCAGGCCGTTGTCAAACTCGTGGTTGCCCAGCGTCACGACGTCATAGTGCATCGCGTTCAGGGCCTGGATTTCCAGGTTTCCATTCAGTTCCGAGAAATAGGTGGTTCCCTGGCTGAAGTCTCCGGCGTGCAGCAGGAGCACGTTCTCCGGGCCCGCAGCCTTGCGGACGCTGTCCACGAAGGCGGCCCGTTCGATGATGCCGCCCATGCCCGCATAGTCACCCAGCCGTTCCGGCTCGAAATGGCTGTGCGTATCGTTCGTATGGAGGATTACCAGATGGTGGACAGGATGGTCCTGGCCATGCTGCCAGTACCACCCGATAAATGCCGCCAGTGCGACGGAAAGGCAGATGAAAAGGATTCTTGCGGTTCTGTCCATGGCCTAGTCCTCCATCACGACGCGCCCGTCGCTCTCATAGTCGATGATATTCCCCTTAACCTCCATCGCCTGCACGTACTCCAGCATCACGTCCCGGATGAGCACGGGCGTCAGGATCACGTCCTCCGCCAGGGCGCCGATAGCGATCTGGTCGCCGCCGGAAAGCAGGAAGTCGATGGTGGCCACGTTGTACAGCCGCTTCGGGTCGATGGGCTTACCGCCGATCTCCGCCTCCACCAGTTCGTGGGCCTTCACCTTCACGCGGGCGCCGCTCACCGGCTGGAACGCCTGCGTCTTGGCCAGTTGGGCGAGAAGGCGCTGCAGGCCCTCCCCCCGTACCTTCGCATAGCACATGTAGTTCTTGAACGGGAACATGGACTCGATGTCGTCCAGGGTTACCGCCCCTTCCGGCATCGGGATGCGGATACCGCCGTAGTTGGTGATGGCGAAATCCATCGGCACCCCGAAATAGTCGCTGCCCTTGGCGCGGAGCGCGTCCGCCACCAGGTTCCCGAGCGGAAGGTCGGGCTGGTTCCTCAGATTCAGCATCATCCGCGCGTTGTGTCCGACCACCTGCTTGAGACGGGCCATCTTCGGCTGCGCATCCATCAGGAGCATCGCCACTTCCGGCGTAGCCCCTTCGGTGAAGTGCGTCCCGTTCGGGGCGATGTAATCATCCTCGAACGTGCCGAGGGCCGTATCCACGTTCTCCGCATTCACGGGAACGACGCCGGTCCGGCTGCCGTCCATCGGGATCCGCTTCCACTCCATCCGCGGTCCCTGCGAACAGGAGACCGCGGCGAGAGCGATAAGTACAACTAGCTTTGCTTGAGCCATTTCCAAAGGTCTTTGAAAGTAGATTTCTTGCCGTACATCAGGATTCCCACCTTATAGATCTTCGCAGAAGCCCAGGCGCACAGGACGAAGGTCAGGATGAGTAGGCCGATCGACAGCACGAGTTCCCAGCCGGGAACGCCGAAGGGCAGGCGTGCGAGCATCACGATGGGCGAAGTGAACGGAATCATCGAGAACCACCATACCAGGCTGCTTTCCGGCGAACGGAAGGCATAGAAGGCCACGAAGAAACCGACCAGCAGCGGAATCGTGACGGGAATCTGCAACTGCTGCGTGTCCGCCTCGTTCTCCACGGCCGAGCCGATGGCCGCAAACAGCGACGCATACAGCAGGTAGCCGAACAGGAAGAAGAGCAGGAAGGAGATGCCGATCTCCGCATAGTTCAGGGAACCGAGGGTGCCCAGGATGGCCTGCGCGCCGGTCGGGCCCTCCGCCACGGCGGTGGTATCGGTCAGCGCCTGCAGGTCCAGCGTGGCGCCGGCACCGGCACCCATGGACATCTCCTGCATCTGTTCGATCTGGGACTGGTCCACCCCGCCCATGATCTTGTCCATCCCGACGACTCCGCCGATGATGCCGATGATCATGCCGGTCAACACAATCCACAGCAGGAACTGCGTCAGGGCGACGAGGGCCACGCCGATGATCTTGCCGAACATCAGTTCCGTAGCCTTGACTGACGACACGAGGACTTCCACCACACGGCTGGATTTCTCCTCGATGACGCTGGACATCACCATGCCGCTGAAGATCGCGATGAACATGTACAGGGCCATGGCCAGGACCATCGAGATGATCATGTATACCTCGCTCTGGGAGATGGTTTCCTTACCGGCCTCATCCACCGTATAGGACGTCAGATGGACGTTGGAATGGATGTCGGAAAGGATTTGCTCCAGCCCCTCGATCCCGTAGGAGTCGATCCGGTAGGATTCCACCGCATCGTTGATCCGGTTCTCGATCACTTCGGCGGTTTCCATGCCCATCGGCTTGTCCGCATAGGTGGTCGCGGTCACCGACTTGGTGGCGCTGTCCAGCGGAGAGATGTACAGGAGGATGTCCGCATCGTAGTCCGCCAGGTTGTTCTTCACCGCATCCGGGTCCGTTTCGTCGAGCTGCTTGAAGGTCAGTTGCTTGGTATTCTCCAGTTTCTCCATCACGATGCCGGAATTGTCGATGACGGCGATCCGCTTGGAGTCGCCTTCGGTCCGGAGCATGATGAAGATCATCACCGCGTACATCGCCGCGAAGAGGATCGGAACGCCGAACGTCGTGAGCAGGAAAGACTTCTTCTTGACCTTGTTCAGGTATTCCCGCTGGATGATGATGCCTAATTTCTTGAAATCCATGTTACTTGCCCTCCCCTTCCGTTACGAGTTTGATGAAAATGTCGTTCATGCGCGGAACGAGTTCGCGGTAGGAATTGATCCGGATGCCCTTTTCGATGAGTTCGGTCAGGCGCTCAGGCGCCGCCTCGCGGGAGACAACATCCGTCTTGCGCACATAGTCTTCCGTATACTCGATCTCCACGTTGTCCTCCCCGAAGCGGTGACGGATATCGTCGGTACCGCCGGTGATGACGAGTTTCGCCTTGTCCAGCAGGGCGATCTCGTCGCAAAGCTCCTCGACTGATTCCATGTTGTGCGTGGAGAGGATGATGGTCGCACCTTCATCCTTCAGGCGCAGGATCTCCTTGCGGATGAGGTCCGCATTGACCGGGTCGAAGCCGGAAAAAGGCTCGTCCAGGATCATCAGGGACGGTTTGTGGACCACGGTGGTAATGAACTGGACCTTCTGGGCCATACCCTTGGAAAGCTCCTCCACCTTCTTGTTCCACCAGTCCTGGATGCCGAAACGGACGAACCACTGCTTGAGTTCGTACGCAGCCTGCCGAGAGGACATTCCCCGGAGCTGGGCCAGGTACATCGCCTGGTCACCGACCTTCATCTTGCGGTACAGGCCGCGTTCCTCAGGCAGGTATCCGATGTGCTGGACGTCTTCGGAGGTGATGGGGTGGCCCTGGAAGAGGACCTCACCGGCCGTCGCGATGGTAATCCGGTTGATGATGCGGATCAGGGTGGACTTGCCCGCCCCGTTCGGCCCCAGCAGGCCGAAGATCTTCCCTTCAGGAATGGACAGCGACACGTCCTTCAGTGCCACTTTCTCCCCGAAAGTCTTGGTCACATTTTTGACTTCTATGATAGACATATCCGTTTGGTTTTCTGCAAAGATAGATAATATTTATTGATTTGCAATAATTTTTTATCAAATATTTAAGATTTTTGTCACCAACTCCACCAGCAGCTCCCCAGGAGTCGCCTCACCGGTTTCTCCGCCCTTGCCCTTGAAGTCGTAATCGGACAGGAGGGAAATGACGTGCATGCACCGGGGAAGCGGATAATTCCGGACGGCCGCATCATACTCCTTGAAGAAATACGGATTCCCGCCCAGGACCTTCGCCTTGGCGGCGGAATCGTTTCCTTTCCCCGCCTGGATCAGGGCGTTATACTTGAGGATCCGGTTGAAGTGCAGGAACAGGGCGCTCACCGCCATGGGCATGAAGAATCTCGGGGCCTCGCCGATATGGGTGGCCACCTTGACGGCCTTGGGCGCATCTTTGTAGGACAGGGCCTTCGTCAGTTCGAAGACGCTGAACTGACGGCTGATACCCACATTCTGCTCGATATCCTCCGGCGTGATTTCCTTCACGCCCTCCGGCAGGTTCTTCAGGAGCTTGTCCGTCTCCACGGCGATCTTTCCCAGGTCGGTACCGGCGGCTTCCACCAGCAGCCTGACCGCTTCGGGGTGGATGGAAAGGCCGCGTTCCTGATAATAGGCCGACACCCACTGTTCCGCCTCGTAGTCCCTGAGCGGGAGCGACTCCACGATGACGCCGCTTTTGAGGACGCTCTTGTACAGGGCCTTCCGCTTGTCCGCGGATGCCCCGTGCAGGAGAATCACCAGCACGGTGGAGTCCAGTGGCTTCTGGCAGTAGAGGGCGAGTTCCTCGAGCGTCTTCATCGACTGGGCCTCCCTCACTACCACGAGCTGGCGCTCCGCCATCATCGGGAAGCGACGGGCCGCGGTAATCACCGCATCGGCATCCACGTCGGCACCGTAACAGATCAGTTCGTTGAAGTCCTTCTCCCAGTCCTGCAGGCAGTTGTCGATGATGGCCTGGCACAGGAGTTCGGGATAATAGGGTTCCTCCCCCATCAGGAGGTACACCGGCTTGAAGGAACCGGACTTGACATCCCCAATGAGATTCCGGACCTGCCGGTCCGTTTCCATATAACCCTTTCCGGCCACTACTTCAGTTCGAATTCGACAGTTCCCCTGATATCCTGGGCAGAGGCGGCGACGAGAGCCCGGAACAGGCCCTTTTCCGCTACCCATCCATGCTTTTCCGCATCGAAGAAGCTGAGGGCTTCCCGGTCGATGGTAAAACGCACATCGGCCGTCTGGCCGGGCTCGAGGAACACTTTGGCAAATCCCTTGAGTTCCTTTACCGGACGGTCCACGGAAGCCTCTACGTCGGCGATATACAGTTGGACCACCTCGGCACCCGCTACGGATCCGCTGTTCCTGACGGGAACGGTCACCGTCACGGTACCGTCCTGAGCCATGGATTTTCTGTTGATTCCCGGCTCACCGTATTCGAAGGTGGTGTAGCTCAGGCCATAGCCGAACGGGAAGAGGACGCCGCCGTGCAGGTCGTACCAGCGGTAGCCCACATAGATACCTTCGGTATATTCCATGTCCAGGACGGGCATCCCGTCGATGGTGCCGTCCCGGAGGATACCGGGATACTGCGCTTCAGTCTGGACCGGGTTCTTGTCATAGGAGACGGGGATGGAGAACGGAAGGTGACCGGAGGGGTTCACGTCGCCGGAGAGCACGTCGGCCAGGGAATGGCCAGCCTGGGTACCCAGGTACCAGTCCTGCACGATGGCGGGAACCTTCTCCACCCACGGCATCGCCACGGCATTGCCGGAGATATTCACGACGACGAGCTTGTCCGTCGCCGCGGCCAGCGCCTCGATGACGGCATCCTGGCCATACGGAAGGCCGTACTGGATACGGTCCAATCCCTCGCAATCCTGTTCGTTGGACTTGTTCAGTCCGCCCACGAAAATCACGTAATCGGCTCCTTCCGCGGCCTTTACCGCATCGGCGACCAGGGCGGCCGCGCTCCGGGATTCCTGCAGGTCCTGTCCGGTGGACACCCCGTTGTATTCGCCGCCGACGTCACCCACATAACCGCGTTCCCAGATGACCTCGGCCTCGGGATACCGGGCTTTGATGCCGTCCAGCGGGGATACTTCCAGTTTCGCCTTCAGGGAAGATGAGCCGCCGCCCACCGTCATCATCTTGACGGCGTTTTCGCCCACGACGAGGATCTTCTTCGGATTCTCCATCGGCAGGACACCGTCGTTCTTGAGGAGAACGATGGATTCGGCGCCGATCTTGCGCGCCGCGGCGTAATGCTCCGGAGAAGTCTGGCTGCCGAAAGGACGGTTCCGGTCCATGGAAGTACGGAAAATGAGCCTCAGGAGCCGCTTCACGCGGGCATCCAGTTCCTCAGTCCCTATCTCGCCCTTCAGGATCGCATCCTTGTAGGCAGTGGCCAGGTAGTAGCTGTCATAGGCATTGGTCTTTCCCATCGTGAGGCCGTCGGTCCAGGAACCGTATTCCAGGTCCACGCCGTGCTTCGCGGTCTGCAGCGTGTTGTGTACGCCGCCCCAGTCGCTGATCACGACCCCGTCGAAACCCCATTCCCCGCGCAGGATCTTGTCCAACAGGATCTCGTTGGAGCACAGATGCTCGTTGTTGTAGAGGTTGTAAGCCGCCATGATGGACCAGGCGTGTCCCTTCTGGACCGCCGCCTTGAAGGCCGGCAGATAGATTTCATAGAGAGTGCGGTCGTCCACGATGGTGTTCGCCGTATGGCGGTTCACCTCGCTGTTGTTCAAGGCGTAATGCTTCACGCATACCGCGACGCCGTTGGACTGGACGCCTTCCACGTAGGGAACCACCATCTCGCCGGCGAGATACGGATCCTCGCCCATATATTCGAAGTTGCGGCCGTTCAGCGGGAACCGGTAGATGTTCACGCCGGGGCCCAGCAGCACGGTCTTGTTCCGGTAGCGGGCCTCCTCTCCGATGCTCTTGCCATAGAGGCGGGAGAGTTCGCGGTCCCAGGTGGCGGCAAGGCCGCTCAGGGCCGGGAATGCCGTGATGGAGTCGTTGGTCCACCCCGCCTGGTCCCATTCATCCCAGAGCACTTCCGCGCGGATGCCGTGGGGGCCGTCGGTGCACCATACCTCCGGAATGCCCAGGCGCGGTACGCCCGGAGAGCTGAATTTGGACTGCGCGTGGACCATCGCGATCTTCTCGTCGAGGGTCATCTTCGAAAATGCGTCTTCCACCCGCGCCTCGAGGGGTTGGGCGTCGTCCAAATACACGGGAACGTTCGATTTCTTCTGGGGTGCCTGCCCGCAGGCGACGGCGATGAGGGCCAGGGAGAGGAGGATGGATCTGCTGTTCATCGGCTTGTCGTATAATAGTTTACAAATATAAGAAAATTTCTTGTAGCGAGGAAAACAATCGGAAACGATACGTCAAGTGGGCGATGTAATATTAGAGACATCAGCACGTTAGGCGAGTATCACAGCGTTTCCCATGATTGCTGCAATATCGGATTTTTTCATTCATTTTTGCTGGTTCTGTCTCGTTTTTGTCCCGTTTGTATTATATTTGCGTCGGTGGTTTAACTACTTGATACACAATATATTAACATCAGAAACGATACGAAAACAAAGGTTAGGAAATGGCAAAAACGAAAAAGGAAATCAAAGTGAAGGAACCCGTCCGGATCCGGGAGAAAGTCCTCGACGGCGGGACAATCAGTCTCTATCTTGACATGTATTACAAGGGGAACCGCAAGAAAGAGGGGCTGAAACTCTACATCATTCCGGAGACCTCTCCGGCGGCGAAGCTGCAAAACAAGAACACCCGAAAACTCGCCGAGCAGATCAAGGCCCAGCGGATCCTCGACATCCAGAAGGACGGCCTTGTGGACTGGGAGAAGCTGAAGAGGTCGAGGACGACGCTGCTCTCCTGGCTGGAGGACTTCGTGACCTGCGACGAGAAACTGTCCCCGTCCGGCGTAAGACCCAAGCGCAACGCGAAGGATCGGGTCAAGGAATACCTTACATCCATCGGAAAGACGGATCTGCTCCTCTCGGAAGTGGACAAGGATTTCTGCCGGGGATTCGTCGCGTTTCTCAGGACCTGCAAGATTTACAAGGGCAAGAAAACGATGAGCGACACTACGGCCAGACTGCTGATGTGCCGGGTTGCCGAGGCCATGAACAAGGCCGTCGTTGAGGGACTGATACCCAGCAACCCGTTCAAATCGCTTGATGCCAAGGAAAAACCGAAGATGAAGAACGGCAGACGTGAGTTCCTTACGGTTGAAGAACTGAAGGTCCTCATCAAGACACCCTGCCGCTATGACATCGTGAAGAAGGCATTCCTGTTCTCCTGTTTCACCGGATTACGTTACAGTGACATGAAGTCCCTGAAATGGAGCGAGATCCATACCACCGCCGACGGGAAGGCCCGTTACATTGAGCATAGGCAGGTCAAGACAAAGAAGACGGTGACGATCCCGCTGTCCTACGAGGCGCTCCGATGGATGCCGGAGCAGATGGAAGGAATCGACCAGGTGTTCCATGAACTGAAGGCTTCGGTAAATACCGTGGAGACCGTCCTTAAGGAATGGATGAAGGACTGCGAGATTGACAAGCATATCACCTACCATTGCAGCCGCCATACGGCGGCAACGACACTTCTCACCTTGGGAGCAAACCTCTATGTGGTGAGCAAACTGTTGGGACATAGCAGCATCCAGATGACCGAAGTGTACGCGAAGATCGTGGACCAGAAGAAGGTCGAGACCATGAACCTGGTGAACAACCTCTTCACCAATCCCACGACACCTCCCGCAACCCAAACCGCAAACTCAATCTGATTATGAAAGTCGAGATTAAAGAAAGACCATTGAAGGGTGGAAACAGGGGCTTGTACCTAGAATACTACGAGAAGGGCTTTCGCAAAAGGGAGAACCTTCGCCTGTATCTGATACCGGACGATGCCCCCGATGCCAAGGACAACAATAAGAGGACCTATCTCAGGGCGATGGCGGTTCGGTCCGACCGGATACTCAATCCTCCGGATTTCGACAAGAAGCCGGATGACGGAATTGACTGTACGACCACATGGATGGAATGGTGTGACGAATACATCCGGTATTCCGCCGGTTGTGGCAACGGCGAATCGGCAATGCAGCATAAGAACAATGTCCGCAAGCGCATCAACGAGTATCTCGACCGTATCGGCAAGACGGACATCCTCCTGAAGGATGTGACCACGGAAGTCATCAGCGGCCTGTATGACTACATGAGAAACGAGTACCGG
>JAFPWG010000006.1 GCA_017395045.1 Bacteroidales bacterium | reverse complement strand
CGTCCTATCTCCGCAAGTATGACGTCCTCAAGGGCATCAAGGAAGGTGGCACCCTGCTACTGAACAGCCTTTGGGACGAGGAGGAGACCATCAAGTACATCCCGGACAACGCGAAGGCCATCATCGGCCGGAAGCACATCAAGGTCTATATCATCAACGCGACCAAGATCGCCGCTGAGATCGGCCTCGGCAACCGGACGAACACCATCCTCCAGAGCGCCTTCTTCAAGATCACGGGCATCATCCCTTACGAGGACGCCGTGAAGTACATGAAGGACGCCATCGTGAAGTCCTACGGCAAGAAGGGCGAGAACGTGGTGAACATGAACTACGCGGCCGTCGACCGCGGTGGCGAATACACCGAGATCCAGGTCCCTGCCGAGTGGGCCACCCTCACCGCCAAGTTCGAGAATCCGAACAAGGACCGTCTGGCTCCCGCCTTCGTCAAGGACGTCGCGGACATCGTGAACGCCCAGGCCGGCGACACCCTCCCGGTGAGCGCATTCATGCCTTATGCCGACGGTACCATGCCGGCCGGCACCGCCGCCTTCGAGAAGCGCGGCGTCGCCGTGATGGTTCCGATGTGGGACGCCGAGAAGTGTATCCAGTGCAACAGCTGCGCCTTCGTGTGCCCGCACGCCGCCATCCGTCCGTTCCTCCTCACCGACGAGGAAGCCGCCGCCGCTCCCGCCAGCGTCAAGATGGCCCAGGGCAAGGCAAACCTCAAGGACTGGAAGTACGCCCTCGCCGTCTCCGTGGACGACTGCACCGGTTGCGGCAACTGCGTGGACGTGTGCCTCGCCAAGGACAAGGCCCTCTCCATGGTCCCGTACATCCAGCACGAGGCCGAGCAGGCCAACTTCGACTACCTGAACAAGAAGGTCGGCTACAAGGAGTACGTGAACAAGTTCGCCAACATGAAGAACTCCCAGTTCGCCCAGCCGCTCTTCGAGTTCTCCGGCGCCTGCGCCGGCTGCGGTGAGACCCCGAACATCAAGACCATCACCCAGCTCTTCGGCGACCACATGATGATCGCGAACGCGACCGGTTGCTCCTCCATCTACGGTGCTTCCTTCCCGGCCAGCCCGTACTGCACCAACGCCCAGGGTCACGGCCCGGCCTGGCAGAACTCCCTGTTCGAGGACTTCTGCGAGTTCGGCCTCGGCATGCACCTCGGTTCCGACCGGATCCGCGAGACGGTGGCTGCTACCATGAAGCAGGCCCTTGAGTGCGAGTGCTGCAGCCAGGACATCAAGGCCCTCGCGGCCAAGTGGCTCGAGGCTCCGAAGGATCCCGCCGTCACCCGCGAAGTGGCCGACAAGATCGTCCCGCTCGCCAAGGAATGCAGCTGCGACACCTGCAAGAAGCTCGTGGAATACCAGCACTTCATCCCGGCCCGCAGCCAGTGGATCATCGGCGGTGACGGTGCTTCCTACGACATCGGTTACGGCGGTCTGGACCACGTGCTGGCCAGCGGCGAGAACGTGAACATCCTGGTCCTGGACACCGAGGTGTACTCCAATACCGGCGGCCAGAGTTCCAAGGCCACCCCGGTCGGCGCCATCGCCAAGTTCGCCGCCTCCGGCAAGAAGATCCGCAAGAAAGACCTCGGCATGATGGCCATCAGCTATGGCTATGTCTATGTGGCCCAGGTCGCCATGGGCGCCAGCCCGGTGCAGTTCTTCAACGCCGTCAAGGAAGCCGAGGCTTACGACGGCCCGTCCCTGATCATCGCCTACTCCCCGTGTATCAACCACGGTCTGAAGGCGGGCATGGGCCTGAGCCAGAAGGAAGAGAAACTCGCCGTCGATTGCGGCTACTGGCATCTCTACCGCTACAATCCGGCCCTGGAAGGCACGGACAAGAACCCGTTCACCCTCGACTCCAAGGAGCCCGACTGGAGCAAGTTCCAGGACTTCCTGAAGGGCGAGGTCCGCTTCGCGTCCCTGTACAAGATGTTCCCGGAGAGCGCCGACGAACTCCTCTCCAAGACCGAAGAGTTCGCCAAGGTCCGCCTGAACACTTACAAGCGCCTCGCCGGCAAGTAATCGCCAGCCTTGCACCTTTCTATGGCCGCCCCCTCCGGGGCGGTCATTTTGTTTCTATGCAAAGCGGGAGGTCAGCCACTGGGCGATGCCGGTGCGGGAGAAGGCCTCGGAGACCCGGAGGTGGAGATCCTGCTGGAGGTGCGGGAGCGGGTCGGGATGGAGAACGAGCCCGGTGGCGGCCTGGGAAGGAAGGACGCCCACGAGGTTGGCGTTGCCGCGGATAAGATCCAGCAGGGTGGGGATGGAATCGGAGACGAGGACGGCCCGGGCGTACATGTCCTGGCTCACGAGCGGGCGGTAAGGAGCCCACACGGCATAGCGGGGCTCTTCCGGGATGTCGGGGCCGGCAGTGACAAGCGCGGCCTGGACCGTCCCGACCACCGAACCGGCGTCGAAGTCCAGGGTTTCCCTACGCGCGGACGTAAAGAAATAGAGGTCGGCCTCCATCGATTCGGGAAAGGCGGGCTCAGGATAGGTGTCGATGACGAAACTGGTCGCCGTGACGGCAAGAAGGTCCTTCAGCAGGTCGGGCAGAAGATGCGTAGCGACGAAGGAAGTCGTGGCGATACGGACAGGCCGGTTCACCGTCATCTTGCCAGCGCTGCCGAAGAGGGCGTCCGCCGCGTCGTACCAGTGAAGGATCTTCGCCGCGTAATCCTTGAATACGTATCCTTCGGCCGTCAGTGTAACCTCTCCCCTTTTCCGTTCGAAGAGGGCCCTGCCTACCTGCCGCTCCAGTTCCGCGATGTTCTGGCTCACGGCGGGCTGGGACACGCCCAGATGCTGCGCGGCCCGGGTGAAGCTGCTTTCCGCAGCGACTGTCATGAAGACACGTAATCTGAAATCGTCCAGCATGATAAGGAAAACTTATACTGTATGCAAAGTAAGGGAATTCCAGTCGTTTTTCCAAATTTATTGATTTTTTTATAAGAATTATTGTATTTCAATAAATATTTACTATCTTTGCATTCAAGAGAGCATTAAATAATATTTAGTTGGAATTATTTGCAAGTAAGAAAAATCTTTGTAACTTTGCAGTGTACTAATAAACTAATACACAAAAGTTAGCCTCGGGCCGGCTACGGTGTAGTTTTTGTAGCACTTACAAACAGATGGAACATACAACTTCAATCATAAGACAAATGAAAAGATTTCTGATCGCGATTGCAGTCCTCCCGCTCCTGGCCGTCATCCCGGCCCGCGCGCAGCAGGACCAGCAGCAGGCCATGCAGCAGGCCATGGCTCCCCTCCCCAACGACCCGGCCGTCCGTGTCGGCCATCTCGACAACGGTCTGACCTATTACATCCGCCACAACGAGCTTCCTGCCGGACGTGCGGAATTCTACCTGGCCACCAACGTGGGCGCCATCCAGGAGACTCCTGACCAGGACGGTCTCGCCCACTTCCTCGAGCACATGTGCTTCAACGGCACGGAGCACTTCCCCGACAAGGGCATCCTGGACTACCTCCGTTCGATCGGCGCCGAATTCGGCCGGAACATCAATGCTTCCACCGGTTTCGAGGAAACCCAGTATATGCTGAACAATATCCCGGTCGAGCGCGAGTCCGTCGTGGACACCTGCCTGATGATCCTGTGCGACTATGCGCACTTCGTCAAGAACGAGCCCGAGGAGATCGACAAGGAGCGCGGCGTCATCATCGAGGAGCGCCGTCAGCGCCGCAACGCCCAGTGGCGTACGATGGAGCGTTCCCTCCCCTACTGGTTCAAGGGTACGAAGATGGAGCGCTGCACGCTCATCGGCCTCCAGGAGAGCCTGGAGAACTTCAAACCCGAGAGCCTCCACAATTTCTACGCAACCTGGTACCACCCGGACATGCAGGCCGTCGTAGTCATCGGCGACGTGGACGTGGACCGCACCGAGGCGAAGATCCGGGAGATTTTCTCTGTCATCCCGAAATGCGAGAATCCGCAGCCGAAGGAACATCTGACCATCCCCGGCAACGCCGAACCCATCGTGGGTATCATCACGGACCCGGAAACCACCAGTCCCACCATCGAGCTCGCCTGGCGCAGCGAGGCCGATCCCGAAGCCTACAACGCCACGCGCATCGGCCAGATGACGGATTATCTGAAGGCCATCATCAGCAACATCATGTATGAGCGCTTCAACGACATTACCTCCAAGCCCGACAGCCCGTATCTTTCCGCCAGCTTCGGCTTCGGAGACATGATCTATGAGGACATCGAGGCCCAGATGGGCGACGTCGCCCTGAAGGAAGACAACATCCTGGGCGGTTTCAAGGCTTTCTACACCGAACTGGAGCGGATGAAGCGCTTCGGATTCAGCGACGACGAGGTGGACCGCGCCAAGACCAACATCCTGAACATCTGTGAGAACGCCGTCAAGAAGGCCCCGACCCGCAAGAACGCCGAGTTCGTCCGCCCGATCCTGTCCCACTTCTTCGACAACGAGCCGTATATGGAGCCCGCGACCGAACTGGAGATCGTCAAGCAGCTCTTCGCCGGCATCAACTCCCAGGTCCTGTCCATGCTGACTTCCCAGCTGCTCACCGACAACCTCGTCATCATCTATTCCGGTCCCGAGAAGGAAGGCATCGCCACCCCGACCGAGAAGGACATCCTCGACGCGATGGCCGACGTGATGGCCTCCGACATCAAGCCCATGGAAGGCGAAGAGATCGCTTCCGAGTTCCTGAATGCCGCCGCCCTCAAGGGCGCCAAGGTCAAGAAGACCGGCAAGACCATCTACGATGCCACCCAGTGGACGCTCAAGAACGGTGTCAAGGTCATTGTCCTGCCCACCGAATACACCAAGGACCAGATCCTGATTGACATCTTCAAGGATGGCGGCGAGAGCCTCATCTCCGACGATGACATCGCCTCCTTCGACGACAATATCTGGGGTCTGTGGATGAACAACGCCGGTATCTCCTCCTTCTCCGGCACCCAGGTGTCCAAGATGCTCACCGGCAAGACCCTGAGCATCACCCCGTACATCGACCGCCTCGAGCACGGCGTCAGCGGCAGCAGCTCCGTCAAGGACCTGGAGACCGCCCTGCAGATCATCTATCTGTATTTCGCCGATCCCCGCTTCGACCAGAAGGAGTATGACAACGGCATCAGCCAGATCACGGCCGTCCTGCCCAACCTGGAGAACCAGCCCAACTACAAGCTCCAGAAGGAGTTGTTCAAGGCCCTGTACAACACGCCCCGCCGCGAGATGATCTCCGCCGAGAAGGTCCAGAAGGCCAGCCTCGCCACGATCGAGAAGAACTACCGCCGCCTGTTCGCCGACGCTGCCGGCGCCACGATGGTCATCGTGGGCGACGTGGACCTGGATGCCCTCAAACCGCTCGTGGAGAAGTACATCGGTTCCATCCCGAAGGGCAAGAAGGCCTTCAAGTGGGTCGACACCCACGAGGATGTCCTCCCCGGCCGCATCGAAGACGTCTTCGCCGTGGACATGCAGACTCCGATGAGCACCGTCGCTCAGGTCTGGAGCGCCCCGCTCTCCTACACCGAAGAGCGCCAGGCCGCCCTCGACGCCATCTCCTACATCCTGGATATCCGCTACACCAACTCCCTGCGTGAGGACGAAGGCGGCACCTACGGCGCCTCTTCCCAGGGCATGATCCAGCGCCGTCCCACCGACCAGACCCTCATCCAGGTCGTCTTCGCCTGTCGTCCGTCCCTGTGTGACAAGCTCCGCAGCCTGGCCATCGAAGGCATCCGCAACCTCGCCGAGAACGGTCCCACCGACGACGAAGTGAACAGCGCCGTCCTCAACCTGAAGAAGAATCTCCCTGAAAGCCGGGTCAACAACAGCTACTGGCGCGGCAACATCGAGAACTACCTCAAGTTCGGTGAAGACCGCGACGCCCGCCGCGAAGCCGCCATCAACGGCCTGACCAAGGAGAGCATCCAGAAGTTCCTCCAGGAGATCCTGGCCGCCGACAACTTTGCCGAAATCGTCATGAAGCCGGCGAACACCGCTGAAGCGGAATAAGATTACGAACCCATGATAACGAAGCTCCCGGCCCTGGAAAGGGTCGGGAGCTTGTTTTTCAATCTGTTCCGGAGAATTACTCGCCGGGAGCGATGGCCTCGGCCGGGCAGACACCGGCGCAAGTGCCGCAGTCGATGCAGACGTTCGGGTCGATGCTGTAGACATCGCCTTCGTTGATGGCGCCGGTCGGGCATTCGCCCTGGCAGGTTCCGCAAGCCATGCAGAGATCAGGATTGATTACGTAAGCCATAGTGTAAATTAAAGTTTAATTGTTGTGTACTTCCAATCGGTGTGCAAATTTAAGCATTTAATTTGTTTTTCAAACAATCGGACTTATCTTTGTCCCATGATGAAAAAAGCAGTACTGGGCGCCGCCATCCTGGCGGCCATCCTCGGATGCCGGAACGCCAGCAGCGCCGAGGTGAAGAAGGCTTTGCAAAACCTGAGCCAGACCGTAGAGGAACCCACGATGGCCCTCGAGCCGGAAGAAAGCACGGAGGATGCCGTGCAGGTCGGCGAAAGCGTGGAATTCGACAAGACCGTCCACGACTTCGGAGACGTGAGCATCAGTGACGGCCCCCTCAGCTGCACCTTCAAGGTCAAGAACATCGGCAAGGAGCCCATCGCCATCTACGAGGTGGTGACTTCCTGCGGCTGCACTGACGCGACCTGGACCCGGGAACCGCTCCAGCCCGGCAAGACCGGCACCATCTCCGCCACCTACAAGAACGAAGACGGACCCGTCCCCTTTGACAAGACGCTCACCGTGTACATCGCGGGCGTGGGAAAACCGGTCATCCTCCGGCTGCGGGGCGTCGTGCATGACAAGAAGAAATCCGTCGCCGAACTGTACGGCGTGGAAAAACTGGGCGCACTGGGACTCAAGTCGCTCAATTACAAGGTCTCCAACATCCTTCAGGGGGAATCGTCCGCCGACGAGGCGAAGGTCGCGAACCTCGGGAAGCAGCCGCTGAAGGTCACCTTCACGGATGTCTCCCCCAACCTGACCATCAGCGTGGACCCGCAGACCATTGCTCCCGGGAGCACCGCCAGCCTCCGTTTCTCCGTCAAATCCGCCCCGGACGTGTGGGGGCTCCATACCTATGCCGCAACGCCCGTCCTGAACGGGAAGAAAGCGTCCAGGCCCATCACCGTTTCCGCCCTCACGCGGGGCAATTTCGCCTCCTGGAGCGCCGACCAGCGGAAGAATTCCGCCCAATGCATCTTCGACGAGAGCACGCTCTCCTTCGGTACCGTCAAGGCCGGTACGCCCGTCCAGTTGGCGTTTTCCTTCACCAACAAGGGCAAGTCGGCCCTGCGCATCTACAGCGTGGATGCCGACGCGGAAGGCGTCACCGCCACCCTCCCCGGCGAGACCGCAGCACAGAAAAAAGGAAGCATCCCAGTGAAACTGGATACTTCCTCCCTTCCGAAAGATGAGACGGTGATCATGCTCACCCTCACCACCAACTGTCCGGCCCGGCCGGTCATCAACCTGTTCCTGACCGGGCTGGTGAAATAGCTAATTCTTGCGGAACTTGACCTGGACGACGGTCTCCTTCCCATTCTGGTCCTCCGCCGTGACGGTGAAGGTATTGAGGGAAGCGCCCATGTCGTAGGACCAGTCATACATGAAACCGAAATCCAGGACGGCCTGGTCCTTCCCCGTAATGGCGGCAGGTGCCGGGAAGTAGTTTTTCAGCCCTTCCGAAACCTTCTGGTCGTTCACAAGGTCCATCGTCGTAATGCCATCCGTCGTCCGGTTCTTGATGAAAGTGGTCACGATCGGGTCCGCGCCATCCTCCAGCTTGACGGTCAGGTTGGCGATCTTGCCAGGAGCCAGGACCTTGACCTTGCAGTCAATCTTGGCGGCCGGATCCAGGACCACTTCCCCGAAGCTCGAGTTCTTTTCCCAGGAGATGTCCGGGGCGGCCGTAAAATGGAACTTGGCGGTCTTGGCGACATTGCCGGAAGCCTGGTCCGTGGCCCGGATCTCGATGGTGAATGTGGTATTGTTATCCACGGGCTGTCCTTGCAGGATCCGTTCCAGAATCTTCTTCAGGTCCAGCCGAAGCTGTTCCTGCCCCACCAGGGACTTTCCGACACGCATTCCGAGTCCGCCCAGCAGATTGGCGGAAGATTCATCCTCCACCAGGTCCAGCACCGGATTGGAGCCACCCTTGCTCTTGTTCTGTTCAAGCTTGATATACTGGTTGACAAGATTGTTGTTCGCACCGAGGTTCAGCACCAGTTTCACATCCTGGATCTTGCCCGGAGCATTCACCAGGACCACGGCTTCCAACGCGTCGGTCAGTTCCACCTGCCCGAAGTTCGCGTTACTTTCCCAGGTGATGGAAGGTTTCGTCGGATCCACCTTCTCTTTCTTGCAGGCCGTCGCGAAAACAGCGAGGGCGACAGCCAGATAAAACATCATTCGTTTCATATTTCCATTCGTTTTGATTTGCAAAAGTAAGTATTTTTCCGGAATAATCCGTAAATTTGCAGGTTAGGAAACTAGGCGGTATGGCTGAAGAGAATAAGAAAAACACCAGTTACAGCGAGGAAAACATCATTACCCTGGAATGGTACGAACACATCCGCAGGCGCTCCGGCATGTACATCGGACGCCTGGGGAACGGCGAACGCCAGGGCGACGGCATCTACGTCCTGCTGAAGGAAGTCATCGACAACTCGGTGGACGAGTTCTCGATGGGCTTCGGCAAGCGGATCGACATCACCATCGAAGAGAATACCGTGACGGTCCGGGACTTCGGCCGCGGCATTCCGCTGGGCAAGGTCGTGGACGTCACCTCCAAGCTGAACACCGGCGGCAAGTTCGATACGGCCTCCTTCCAGAAATCTGTGGGCATGAACGGCGTCGGCACCAAGGCCGTCAATGCCATGTCCTCCGAGTTCCTGGTGGAATCCTACCGCGAGGGGCAGTGCTCTTTCGCCCGCTATTCCCGCGGTATCCTCCTGGACAGCGGCCTGCGTCCCTCCACGGAAAAGGACGGCACCCTCATCCGGTTCACCCCCGATGACCAGATGTTCGAAGGGTTCTCCTTCCACATGGACATCGTGGAGACGATGGTGAAGAACTACTCCTACCTGAAGAAGGGCCTCACCCTCATGCTGAACGGCGTTCCGTACAAGAGCGAGAACGGTCTGCTGGACCTCGTCACCGAGAACATGGCCGAAACACCGCTCTATCCGCTCATCCACATCGAAGGCGAAGACATCGAGATCGTCCTCACCCACGGCAACAGCTATGGCGAGAACATCTCCTCCTTCGTCAACGGACAGAATACCCGCGACGGCGGCACGCACCTGGCCGCCTACCGCGAAGCCATCGCAAAGACTTTCAAGGACTTCTTCAAGAAGGATTACAAACCCGAAGACGTCCGCCAGGGCGTCGTGGGCGCCATCGCCATCCAGATCCAGGAGCCCATCTTCGAGGGCCAGACCAAGACCAAGCTCGGGTCCACCTACATGTGGGAGACCCAGGTCAAGAATCCCGACGGCAGCACCGCCACCGACCGCGGCCCCACCATCCGCAGTTTCATCAACGACTTCGTTTCCAAGAACCTGGACAATTATCTCCATATGCACATGGACATCGTCCCGGTCATCGAGAAGAAGATCAAGGAATCCCAGGCGGAGCGCGAGGAGATCGCGGGCATCCAGAAGAAGACGCGCGAGCGCAACAAGAAGGCCAACGTGTACAACCGGAAGCTCCGCGACTGCCGCATCCATTTCAACGACAAGCCGGTCAAGAACAAGGAGGACGAGCGCGAGAAGACCTCCATCTTCATCACTGAGGGCGACTCCGCGTCCGGAACCATCACGAAGGTGCGCAACGCGAACACTCAGGCCGTGTTCTCCCTCCGGGGCAAACCCATCAACTGCTATAAGGAAAGCCGCAAGAAGGTGGCCGAGAACGAGGAACTGAACCTCCTGATCTCCGCCCTGGGCGTGGAAGACGACCTGGACGATCTCCGCTACAACAACATCATCGTCGCCACCGATGCCGATGACGACGGCATGCACATCCGGATGCTGGTCCTCACCTTCTTCATGAAATACTATCCCGACCTCATCCGCCGCGGACACCTCCATATCCTCCAGACGCCCCTCTTCCGCGTCCACAACAAGAAGGAGACGCGCTACTGCTACTCCATCGACGAGAAGGAAGACGCCGTCAGGAAACTCAAGACGGGCGTGGAAATCACCCGGTTCAAAGGCCTCGGCGAAATCTCCTCCCACGAATTCCTGGACTTCATCGGAGAGAAAATGCGGCTGGATCCCGTCAAGCTGGCCGACGAGGAATCCATCTCCGAAATCATGGAGTTCTATATGGGTGACAACACCGGTGAACGCCAGCACTTCATCATGGAGAACCTTCGGAGCGAAGAGGAACTTGAAGACGTAAACATTTGAGTATGGCCAAGATAAAGACTACCGTCCGCCCCGGGTGGGCAAAGTTCTGCGGCTGGCTCCTCCGTCGCATGGGTTGGAAGAGCGACAGCGGCCCGATGCCGGAGAAGAAGGCCATCGTCCTGGGCGTTCCGCATACGAGCATCTGGGACTTCCTGGTCAGTTACCTGTTCTATACCCAATACGGGAAAGTAGCCCACATCATGATCAAGAAGGAATTCTTCTTCTGGCCGGTGGGCCCCATCCTCCGTGCCTGCGGGGCCGTTCCCGTGGACCGCGAAAGTCCTGCCGCCATGGTGCGGAGCCTGATCCACGAGATGGAATCGGTGGACGAGTTCCACCTGGCCATCGCCCCGGAAGGAACCCGGAAGGCCACCAAACGGTGGAAGACCGGTTTCCACCTGATCGCCCGGGAAACGGGCGCCACCGTCTATGTCGGCTACTACGACTGGGGCCGGAAGCGCATCGGCGTCGGAGAGCCCATCGAACTCACCGACGATGCCAAGGCTGACATGCAGCGCATCTATGACCATTACCGTCCGATGGGTATCCAAGGGAAGCACAAGGACGGATTCATCGTACCCTGAACCAAAACCCCATGGCAAAGAAAATCAAGAACCCCTATAAGGCCTGGCGGAAATACCGCTCCCGCGAGAACTACTGCAACACCCTTCGCAAGGTCTTTGATTATTCGACTACCACCTATACGAAACGCATCGCCTTCCAGTTCGTGGACGGCGGACAGCAATACTCTTTTGCGGACTTCCGCACCAAAACAGAGCGGCTCTCCCAGCGGATGTCCCGTTTCGGCATCAAGCACGGCGACCGCGTCGCCATCTTCTCGCAGAACATGCCCAACTGGGTGGTGGCCTTCTTCTCGGCCACGGCTTTCGGCCGCGTAGCCGTCCCCATCCTCCCGGACAGTTCGGAACACGAACTCACCAACATCCTGAACCACTCGGAGTCGAAGGTCATCTTCATCTCCAAGCGGATGATGCCCAAACTGAGTGATAAGTGCCGGCAGAAGCTCACCCTCATCATTGACATCGAGACCTTCGAGTTCCTCAAGAAGGACAAGGAGGACTTCAAGTGCAACGGCTGGGTAAAGGACCCGCAGCCGGACGACCTGGCCTGCATCATCTACACCTCCGGCACCACAGGCAAAGCCAAGGGCGTGATGCTGAGCCACCGCAACCTGTCGAGCAACCTCGCCGCCGCCTTCAAGGCGAAACCGGCTTTCAAGAAGGACCGGTTCCTGAGCATCCTTCCCGCCGCCCACGCGTATGAAATGAGCGTCTCCACGCTGTATTCCTTCTATGTGGGTGCGACCTGCTATACCCTCCAGAAACCGCCGACCCCCACCATCCTGCTCGCCGCGATGAAGAAGGTCAGGCCCACCGTCGTGTGCTCCGTACCGCTCATCATCGAAAAGGTCGTGAAGAACAGCGTCCTGCCCACCATCCAGAAGAGCCGCGTGCTCTCCTGGGCCGACCGGAAGATCCCCCGCATCCTGCACTGGTTCATCGGCAAGCGCATGGTGAGCACCTTCGGCGGGAAACTGGAATTCTTCGGCATCGGCGGTGCCAAGCTGGACCCGATGGTGGAACAGTTCCTCATCGACTGCAAGTTCCCGTATGCCGTGGGCTACGGCCTTACGGAAACCGCCCCGCTGGTGTGCAACGTGATGGTGAACAAGAAGAAGCATCTCGGTTCCATCGGCGTAGCCACCTACAAGGTAGACATCCGGTTGGACAACGTGAATCCCGCGAACGGAGAAGGTGAAATCGTGGTGCGGGGCGACAACGTGATGCTGGGATACTACAAGGATCCCGAACGTACGCTGCAGGTCCTGGACGATGAAGGTTGGTTACACACCAACGACATCGCCACGATGGACGAACAAGGCAACTACTATATCAAGGGCCGCCTGAACAATACCATCCTGGGCCCCTCCGGCGAGAACATCTATCCGGAAGAGATCGAGCAGGTGATCAACAACATCGAAGGCGTGGAAGAATCCCTCGTGATGGAACGCGACGGCAAACTCGTGGCGCTCGTGAAGTTTACCGACAACGCCATCGACTGGAACCAGGCCGTCGAGGACAAGTGGTTCGAGGAACTGGAGATCCGCAAGAAGGCCGTCCTGGACTGGGTGAACAAGAAAGTGGGCAAGAATTCCAAGATCGGCGAGGTGGATGCGATGAAGGAACCGTTCGAGAAGACCGCCACCCAGAAGATCCGCCGCTTCAGGTACAAGGACTCCCACGGCGACGAGCCTGTAAAGCCCGTCAAGGACGAGGAGGAGAAGGACGTGGAGAAGAAGTGATTCCCGGCCTGCGGATTCCGGCAAGCCTGTCGGCCCAACGTTCCGTGAAGAAAGCGAAGTAACTGACCCTGCGGGTCGGCCTCCACCAGAGGGCCCAGAGCAGGGACGGGATGCCTATGACCGGCAGGTACAGCGGACCCAGCATCCTGGATTGCCGCGTATGTCCCCACTCGTGACGGGCATGGACCGGATGGTCCATCCGGTCCGACAGGATGATATACCGTCCCAGGCTGATGCCACCCCACATCCTGGCCGACAGCAGGACCTCCGCATCGCAGAAGCGGCTGGTCTTTCCCGGAGACATCACGCGTGTGAGCAGCCACCCCAGCAGATTCTGCGGCAGCTGCCAGACGAACAGTATGGTTTCCTTCACGCCCATCGCCCCTCCCCCGTTCAAAAACCATTCCTCCCGAACATAGGAAAGGGGACCGGTTCGAACCGGCCCCCTGGCGATACCCTCACAGCAGACGGGCCGGGAGCGGCCGGCCGGATTCGGCACGGCAAGTATCAGGGCAAAGATACTCGGTCCCGCCGCGGGGACAAAAAAATGAGGCGCAAGTTTCCTTGCGTCTCAAATCTCGATCAATCAATTACATAAGCCAAGGTTGGACAACAGTCCATCACCCCGGTATGCAAGAAATTACTCGGCGACAACGTTGAACTTGAAGGTACCCTTGATGCCCTTGTAGAGCTTCACGGCGGCCTCATACTCACCCAGTTCCTTCACCTCGGCGGCGAGGATGGTGATGTCCTTCTTGTCGATGTTCACGCCCTTGGCGGCAAGCGCCTCGGCGAGCTGCTCGGTGGTGACGGAGCCATAAAGCTTACCGGTCTCACCCACCTTGGCGGCGATTTCGAGAACCTGGGCGTTCAGGGTGGCGGCAAGGGCCTCGGCGTCGGCGACGAGCTTGGCCTCCTTGTGCGCACGCTGACGGAGGGTCTCCGCATGCTGCTTCTTCACGGACTCGGTGGCCACGGTGGCAAAGCCCTGCGGCACGAGGTAGTTCATGGCGTAACCGGCCTTGACCTTGACGATCTCACCTGCGTAGCCGAGATTGGCCACATCTTTCTTCAGCAAAATTTCCATAAGGCAGATTATTTAAGGAGGTCAGTAACATACGGAAGGAGAGCAAGGGAACGGGCCCGCTTGATAGCCTGGGCGACCTTGCGCTGGAACTTCAGGGAAGTACCGGTGATACGGCGGGGAAGGATCTTGCCCTGCTCGTTGAGGAACTTCTTGAGGAACTCAGGGTCCTTGTAATCGACATACTTGATACCGGCCTTCTTGAAGCGGCAGTATTTCTTCTTTCTCACCTCCACGGTCGGCGGGTTGAGATAACGGATTTCGCTGTTTTCGTTTGTCATAATGATTTCCTCCTATTGATTACTCTTCGACCTTCGGAGCCTCGGCGGCAGCGGCCTTGGCAGCCTTGTTGGCGCGGCGCTTCTCGGCGTAGGCGACGGCGTCCTTGTCCAGGGCGACGGTCAGGAAGCGGATGATGCGCTCGTCACGGTGATACTGGGTTTCGAGGGTGGCGACAAACTGCGAGTCGGCCTTGAACTCGATCAGGTAATAAAAACCTGTGGTCTTGTGCTGGATCGGATAAGCGAGCTGACGCAGGCCCCAATCCTCTTCGTACACAACCTCACCGCCGTTGTCGCGGATGAGCTGGGTGTACTTGGCAACCGCTTCCTTCATCTGGGCCTCAGACAAAACGGGAGTTGCAATGAAAACGGTTTCGTACTGGTTAACCATTGTTTGTTAATTAATTGTTTATTAAATACTTAAGTCCTTCCCGGGACACCAAGGACCCGAAAAGGACTGCAAAGATAGGAATTAATTCCCGAAAAACCAAGGTTTTACTGCTTCTTTCTGACTCCCCGGACCGGGTCGGCATCGAGCGGGTCGTCGGGCCAGGCGTGCTTGGGATAACGGCGCTTCAGTTCCTTTCGGACCTCGAAATAAGTCCCTTCCCAGAAGCTGCGGAGATCCGAGGTGAGTTGGACCGGTTTGTAGCCCGGAGACAGGAGTTCCATCAGGACCGGCCGGCGTCCGTCGTCCACCCGGGGCGTATCCTGCAGTCCGAAACATTCCTGCAGGCGGACGCGGACGACCGGAGCGTCGGCCCCGGTCCGATACTCCACCCGGATCCGGCTTCCTGTAGGCACGGTGACATGCGACGGGGCAAGCCGCTCCACCGCCTGCCTCTCCGGCCAGTCCAAAAGGGACCAGAGGGCCTCGCACAGGTCGATACGCTTGAGCTCGGCGGCCGATGACGCTTTGCCGATGAAGGGCGGAAGCCACTCCGGAGCCCGCTGCAACAGGGTCTCCGTGGACAGGTCCGGCAGTTCCAGTTCCGGATGCCAGGCCGCGACGGCCGCGACGCGACGCTGCAGGTTCTGCACTTCGTCCGAAAAATCCAGCATCGAGGTACCCTCTTTCCGCGCAGCTTCGCAGATGACACGTACGATCTCCTCGCGGGGCACGTCGGAAAGCGGCTGCGTCCCCACGGACAGCTGACCCACACGGGATTCCCGCTGGGCGAGGACGCTCCCCTGCCGGCTGTCCCAGGCGACGATGTCCCGCCGCCGGATGAACGGTTTCAGGTCCGATGCTCCCAAGGGAGCGGCCAGGAAGATGCGCCCCACCCCGCCCGGAGCGGCATGCAGGCTGCCCACGGCCAGCCATTCGCTGCCGGCCAGGGGGTCCGAAGGATCCACGGCGGCCAGGTCGCCGCCGGCGAGACGGAACCGTCCCGCTCCCTCTTTCCAGGCCTTCGCAATCCGTCCGGGATAAGCGGCGGCAAGCAGGGCCCCGGCCTCGAACGGATCGGGATCCCCATTGTCTTCAGGCACCCGGACCATCTGCCGGTATTGCGCGGCGATGCGGGCCAGGCGGCTCCAGCGTCCCTCCCGCCTTGAACGGCGGGCGTCCCGGAGCGCCTTGATCCGGAGATAGGCTCCCGCCTCGGCCACATTCAACGGATCCTTTTCTTCCAGAAGTGCCGCCAGGTCGGCCGCCAGAGCCTTCCGATCCGGCGTATCCGCCTTCAAGAGCATCTGCGCGACGCGTGGATGGCACGGCAGGGCGGCAAGTGCCCGCCCGTGCGCCGTAATGCCGCCGGATGCATCCAGCGCCCCCAATTCCTGCAGAAGTTCCTGCGCCCGGACGAGCGAAAGGGCCGGCGGCGGGGTGAGCCAGGGCAGTTTTCCCGGACGGGATTCGCCCCAGGCGGCAATATCCAGCACGGTGGGAGCCAGGTCGGCCTCCAGGATCTCCGGGATGCGGACAGCCTGCATGCGCTGCTCCGTCACGGCGCTCCAGAGACGATAGCACACGCCGGGAGCCACGCGGCCGGCGCGTCCCGTCCGCTGGTCCGCCATGTCCCGGCTGATGCGGACCGTTTCCAGGCGGCTCAGTCCGCGCTGCTGGTCATATACCAGCTTCCGGCAGAAGCCGCTGTCCACGACGACCCGGACCCCTTCGATCGTCAGGGATGTTTCGGCGATGGGCGTCGCAAGGACGACTTTCCGCTCCCCTGCCCGACTGGGCGCAATGGCCCGGCGCTGCTCCGCCAGGGACAACATTCCATAAAGCGGACAGACGGCCGTGCTGCCCAGGGACGTTCCCAGCAACTGCGCGCAGCAGCGGATATCGGCCTCGCCGGGGAGGAAGGCGAGGATATCTCCCTCATAGGTCCGGTGGGCCTCCCGCACCGCCTTGGCCACGGTTTCGGCGGCATTTTCCGGGGTGGCGTCGGCCCCGCGGACGATCTCCACCGGGAACATCTTCCCCCGGCTTTCTATCAGCGGCGCATCCAGTTCCCGGCACAACGCATCCGTGTCGATGGTGGCCGACATCAGGAGAATTCGCAGGTCGGGCCGCAACACCTGCTGCGCCTCGCGCGTAAGCGAGAGGGCCACATCGGTGGTCAGGCTCCGCTCGTGGAACTCGTCGAAAATGACCACGGAAACGCCATCCAGCCCCGGATCGTCCATGAGCCGGCGCACGAGGACGCCTTCCGTGAGCACCTCGACACGGGTAAGAGCCGATACCTTCTGCTCGAACCGCATCCGGTACCCGACCGTCCGGCCGACCGGCTCTCCCAGCATGTAAGCCATCCGCTCGGCGATCTGCCGGGCGGCCACCCGCCGTGGCTCCAGCATCAGCACTTTCCCTTCGACCCCTTCCAGGATGGTCAGCGGGAGCAGCGTGGACTTGCCGGCGCCCGGCGGCGCGGTAACGACCACCGTTCTCCGCGCCGCCAGGGCGCGGTTCACGTCAGCAGCGACAGCGGCTACCGGAAGATCCTTCGCATAGGCGTAGAATGCATTCACCTGCTAGTCAGTCACTTACAACAAATTGCCTGGTTAAAATAAACCAGGCAAATATACACAAATCATTATCTATCAATGAATTCCATTCGACGGGCCGGAATAGCTTATTTCTCCGGCACGTTCTTCAGGACCTCCTTCAGGTACTCCCACGTACGGCCGACGGAAGCGATGTTCACGCGCTCGTCCGGGGAATGCGGATATTTGACGGTGGGTCCGATCGAAACCATCTCCCAGTTCGGGTACTTGGCTCCCAGCAGGGCGCACTCGAGACCGCCGTGGGTGGCCATGATCTTCATCGGATACCCGTACACTTTCTGGAACTGCTCCATCATCACCTTGTTCATCGGCGTGTCCAGCTTCGGCGTCCAGCCGCTGTAACCGCCCTTGAACTCGATCTCGTCGGCCCCGGCGAGCTCGAAGATGCAGCGGACGCGCTGGGCCAGGGCGGCCTTCGCGGTGTCTACGGCACTGCGCATCAGGGAATGGACCGTGACGCGGCCCTTCTCCGTGCGGACGATGGCCAAGTTGATGGAGGTCTCGGTAAGGCCTTCCATCGCCTGGCTCATGCGGATGACGTTGGACGGGCAGGCCAGGAGCGCCTTCACCACATTCAGCATCACGCGGCCCTGGATGAACTTCGGGGCGGCGGGAACATCGTCCACGAAGAGGACGGCACCCGGATCGCTCTCCTTGAACTCGGCCTTGATTTCATCGAAGATGTTGCCGATGAGTTTCTTCACGGACTCCAGGTTCTCGGCGGGGACGACGGTCTCCACCTCGGCCTCGAACGGGATGGCGTTGCGCAGGGAGCCGCCGGTGAAGCTGACCACCTGTACGCCGAACACCTCCATCAGCGGAAGGAGGATGCGGGCCATCACCTTGTTCGCGTTGGCGCGGTACAGGGAGATGTCCATGCCGGAGTGTCCGCCCTGGAGGCCCTTGACAGTGAGCTTCAAGCCCTTCCAACCGGGCTTCGTATCGTATTTGCGGTATTTGAATTCGGCGGAGACGTCCAGGCCTCCGGCGCAGCCCACGCACAGTTCACCTTCGTCCTCGGAATCCAGGTTGATGAGGATGTCACCCTTCAGGACGCCCGGCTTGAGGGCCGTTGCGCCGGTCATGCCGGTTTCCTCGTCATAAGTCACAAGGACTTCGACGGGACCGTGTTCCACGGACTTGTCCTCGCAGACGGCCAGGCCCATCGCCACGCCCATGCCGTTGTCGGCTCCCAGGGTGGTACGGTCCGCGGTGACCCAATCGCCGTCGACATAGGCCTTGATCGGGTCGGTCAGGAAGTTATGGTCGGAATCGGAAGTCTTCTGCGGGACCATGTCCATATGGCCCTGGAGGATCACGCCGCGGCGGTTCTCATAGCCGGGCGTAGCCGGCGCGCGGAAGATCACGTTGCCGGTTTCGTCCTTGAAGACTTCCACCCCGTGCTCCTTGCCCCAGTTCAGAAGATATTCGATGACCTTTCCTTCGTGCTTGGAAGGACGCGGGACCTGCGTAAGTCCGTAGAAATTACCCCATACTACTTTGGGTTCGAGATCTTTGATACTCATATAGTGATTGGTTTTAAAGTGTTATTTCAAGGGAAGGGTGCTCTCGCGGCCCAACTGGTACACCGGGACGCGGGTCTCGCACAGCGTCTTTCCGCCCGTGGTCAACCGCACGATGCAAACGGCGGGGACCCGGTAATGGACCGCGTTTTTCATATCCTTTGCGCCCGGGACCTCGGCCACTTCCACCGGTTCAAATTCAATGTAACAGGCGGTTCCGGCACCCGACTGGACCAGACCGTCCCGGTCGGACAGGCGGAAGGCCGGATACTGCTGGTTCCGGGCCGATGCGGACGGAACCACGTCAAACGACCCGTGCTGTTCCCGCGTGACCGTATAACCCGTGAACAGGATAAGGTATTCCTTCTCGATACGGTCCAGTTCCGCAAGTGCCGCACCCAGGGCCTCGCCGCTGAAAGTAGCGTCGGTGTTGCCGGTGGAGATGTTGAAACGCTCCCTGCGGGCCTTCAGGATGAGGTCGGCCGCCTCTTTCGCCTTCATTTCGGGAGTCCTTTCCACCTCAAAGGTCTCCTGGACGGGAATCCGGGTGAAAGTACTGTCGGTCCGGACTTCTTTCCAGGTGGTCCGGACTTCCCGCTGCGTCGTGGTCGTGGCGCCCAGCGAGCCGAAGTCGGCGGAAGGCTGCGGGTCGAAACGCCAGACCGCGGGTTCAGCCTCGGCCCTGGACGGCAGGGAAACGAGACCCAGGGACGTGAGTTTCAGGAAACGGTCCTCCCCCCCGTTCTTCAGGTCGATGGCAAAGCGGGTTTCCGGATCTGCTTCCAGGCGGGAGACAAGACGCACTTCCCGGATCGAGGCCCTGGCATAGTCGTCCTGACGGACCTGGATGCCGAGGTATTTCCGGGCAAAGGGTGCGTAAGGACCGGCGAAGAAAGACTCCTGGACGGCGTCCACCTCCACGGTAAGGGTGGTCTGCGGAAGGCTGTAGGTGACGGTCTGCGCTTGCAGGAGGAACGGAACGGCAGCGAGGATGCTGCAGGCTAGGGTTCTGAGTTTCATCATCTTATCTCCATCTTTTGTGCGTCCAGAGGTAGTTCCAGGGCTGTGCCTTGATGTCCTCCTCCAGGTGCGCGTAATATGACTTCAGGATTTCTTCCGGGGTGGATTCCGCCGCATTGTCGCAGAGCGGGACGAAGGTCATCCGGTAATGCCCCCGTCCGGTCTGCTCCCAGCGGATATAAGCCACCGACATCCCCAGCTTGCAGGCCAGGACGGCGCCGCCGCCCATCGCCTCCGTCGGCTGGTTCATGAAAGTGCCCACGGAGTAGTGCTGGACGTCCCAGTACGGATACTGGTCGGTGTTGAAGATGTACAGTTTCTTCCGGTGGCGGTTCGCGACCGCATAGCGGAGGATGGAACGGCCCTCCACATAGCCTTCATAATTCCGGTCCGACACGGGCGCGCAGCGGTTGTCCCCGATCACCCGGTCCCAGAACTTGTTGTGCAGGGCCCGGTACAGGACCACGACTTCCGGACAGTCCCAGTGGCGGAGCGCGGGATCGCCATAGTCATACTGGGCGACACCCCCCATCAGCTCCCAGTTTCCGGCGTGGGAGTTCAGGAGCATTACGGTGGAAGACCGGTCGAAGAAGGCATTGAATTCCGCGCTGTTCGCGATCTCCACGATATGGCTGTCGACGAGTCGCTTCCGCCCCTTTTCCCCGCGGCAGCCCGCGAACCACATCATCTCCGCGAGGATCTCCCCGAAGTGGTCGTAGAACTGGCGGCAGAGGTCCTTCAGGCCGTCGTAACTGAGTTCCGGGAAACTGCGGGACAGGTTCGTCATCACCACGTCCCGGCGGTAGCGGAAGACATCCCGAACCAGCCAGGTGACCAGGCGGGCAAGGCGGTAATGATATTTGAGCGGCAGCCGGCCATGCAGGCGCATGAGGCCTTCCGTAAGCCGGATGCCGAACGTCCTTTTCTTATCCATAAACCTTTACAAAGATAGTATTTTTATCCAAAACTTCTTATATTTGTGAAATGAGAACCGAATATTCTTAATAAACCTAATCAATATGTTCAAAGGACAACCTAAAGGACTGTACGCCCTTGCGCTTGCCAACACCGGTGAGCGTTTCGGTTACTACACCATGCTGGCCATCTTCCTCCTGTTCCTGCAGGCGAAGTTCGGATTCAGCGCCGCCGCTGCGGGACAGTATTATGCGATTTTCCTCGCTGCCGTTTATTTCATGCCCGTCCTCGGCGGTTGGCTCGCCGACAAGATCGGCTTCGGCAAATGCGTCGTCACCGGCGTTTCCGTGATGTTCCTGGGATACCTGCTGCTGGCCATCCCCACCGACGCCTTCGCCAACCGCGGCCTCGCCATCACGATGATGGTCGGCGCCCTGCTGCTCATCGCGGTGGGAACCGGCCTGTTCAAGGGTAACCTCCAGGTCATGACCGGAAACCTCTACGACGATCCCGCCTACGGGGCCAAACGGGATTCCGGCTTCAGCCTCTTCTATATGGCCATCAACATCGGCGCGATGTTCGCCCCTACCGCCGCCACCGCCCTGACCAACAGCCATCTCGCCAAGTCCGGACTCATCTACAAGGCCGACATTCCCGCGCTTGCGCACCAGTGCCTCGACGGGACCCTCCAGGATCCCTCCGTCCTCCAGAACCTCCAGGCCGCGATGCCCGGTTCCGACGTGGCCGCGATGAGCCTGAACGAATTCAGCCAGTACTATATCAATTCCCTGTCCACCGCTTACAACCTCGGCTTCGCCGTGGCATGCGTGTCCCTGATCTTCTCGATCGCCATCTATTTCGGCTTCCGCTCCTGGTTCAAGCACACCGATGTCAATGCCAAACAGGCCGCCGCTTCCAAGGAGAACGTCGTCGAGCTTACTCCCAAGCAGACCAAGGACCGCATCGTCGCCCTTTGCTTCGTATTCGCCGTGGTCATCTTCTTCTGGATGGCCTTCCACCAGAATGGTTCTTCGCTGACCTATTTCGCCCGTGACTACACGCAGGATACCGTCTCCGGCCCGCTCCGCATCGGCTTCAACATCTGGCCCCTGTTCCTGATCGCCGTGTCCGTCTATACGCTCTTCGGGATCTTCCAGTCCGAATCCCTCAACAGCAAGGTCATCTGCGGAGCCGTAACGCTGCTTCTCTGGGGCGGCGCCTACTGGATCTATTCCGGCATGGAGCCCACCCTCCACATCCTTCCCCAGCAGTTCCAGCAGTTCAATCCGTTCTTCGTCGTGGCACTTACGCCGCTCTCCATGGCCATCTTCGGCTCCCTGGCGAAGAAAGGAAAGGAACCTACCGCTCCCACGAAGATCGGCCTGGGCATGTTCGTGGCCGCCCTCGGCTACCTGATCATGCTTGCCGCCTCCAAGGGACAGCCCGCCCCGTCCACGCTTACCGCCGTCGGCGGCGTGTCCCCCGACCCGGTGGTCCCGACCTACCTGATCAGCACCTACCTCGTCCTCACCTTCGCCGAGCTGCTCCTCTCCCCGATGGGTATCTCCTTCGTGTCCAAGGTTGCTCCTCCCAAGTACAAAGGACTCATGATGGGCTGCTGGTTCGCCGCTACCGCCATCGGCAACTACCTCAGCTCCATTCCGTCCATGCTCTGGAACAACGTTCCGCTCTGGGTCAACTGGACGGTGCTGATGGCACTCTGCGTCATCTCCGGTGCCGTGATGTTCGCCCTCCTGAAGAAACTGAACGCCGCTACGGCATAGAAAGGAACACCCAGTCCGCTGATACATACCCATGCCCCGCATGTACATCATCGCCGGCTGCAACGGGTCCGGGAAGACGACGGCGTCCTATAACCAGCTTCCCGAATTACTGGACTGCAGCGAGTTCGTGAACTCCGACGAGTTCGCAAAGAGCCTTGCACCCTTCCATCCCGAAACGGCCTACATCACCGCCAGCCGGTACATGCTCTCCAAGACGCAGTACCTGTTCGCCCGGCGGGAGGACTTCTGCATTGAAACCACCCTGGCCACCCGGTCGCTCCTGAAAATGGTGCGCCGGGCCCAGGACCAGGGGTATTTTGTGACGGTGGTTTACCTGTGGCTCGCGTCGCCGGAAGAAGCCATCCGCCGGGTAGCCAAGCGGGTGGAGGCCGGCGGGCACGCCGTGCCGGAGGACGTCATCCGGCGACGGTACTACACGGGCCTGCACTACTTCTTCGAAGATTACGCCCCGGCCTGCGACAAGTGGATGCTGGTGGACAACACCACCGCATCCTTCACGCTGGTCGCCGAAGGCAGCCGGAAGGGAATGACCGTCAGGGACCTGGATCTCTACCAGCAGATCAAATCCCTATGATCCATCCCAAACAGCACTATCTGGACCTTTTCGGGACCGGAGAGCCCCTTTTGGATACCCTCGTCGCCGAGTCGCTCCGGCACGGGGGTGATTACTGCGACCTGTTCTTCGAGAATACGACCTACGGGAATGTGGTCCTCCGTGACGGGACGGTAGCTTCCGGCGGACGCCACATCGACTACGGCGTGGGCATCCGCGTCCTGTGCGGTGAGAAAACCGGCTATGCCTATGCCGAAAGCACCGCCATGCCCGACCTTCTGGAAAGTGCACGGGCCGCTGCGGCCATCGCCGACGGGACTTCCTCCTTCTACGAGCATTCCGTCCGGGCCGAAGCCAACGGCTCCCGGATGGTCGGCCGCCGGTTCCGCGGCGAACCCAATCCCGCGGCTGACCGCTATCCCGTGCGGGAGCATTGGCGGAGCGCGGAAACCGCCGTCTTCATCTCCTTCCTCCAGAAACTGGAAAACGCCATCCGGGAAAAGGACGCCCGTATCGTCAAGATCCTGGCAAACCTTGCCTGGCAGGTCACGGACGTGCTGATGTACAACTCCTTGAAAGAACTCAAGTACGAGACCCGGCCGATGGGATCCGTATCCGCCACGGTCATCTTCCAGCAAGGCGGAAAAACGGAAAACAAGACCGTATCCCGGAGTTTCCGGACGGGTGTGGAAATGCTCTCGGACGCCCTCGTCGAGGAAATGGCCCGAGATGCCGTGAAGGGCATTGACGACCGGTTTGACGCCCGCCGTCCCAAGGGCGGACAGATGCCCGTGGTGATGGGTGCCGGCGCCTCCGGAATCCTGCTCCACGAGGCGATGGGACACGCCTTCGAGGCAGACTTCAACCGCAAGGGGACCTCCATCTTTTCCGAGAAAATGGGGCAGCAGGTATGCGCCCGGGGAATCCACATCATCGATGACGGCACCCTCAAGGGCAACCGCGGCGCCCTCAACTTCGACGATGAAGGCGTCCCTGCACAGAAGACTTACATGGTGGAGGACGGCATCCTGACCTCCTACCTGCACGACCGCATCAGCGCACGCCATTACGGGGTCTCGCCGACGGGAAACGGCCGGCGGGAATCCTTCCGCTACGCGCCCATTCCCCGGATGCGCGCCACCTACATGGAAAGCGGGAACGCCGCCCCGGCGGACCTCATCGCCTCGGTGCCCAGAGGGATCTATGTCGATGAGTTCTCCAACGGCCAGGTGCAGATCGGCGAAGGGGATTTCACGTTCTTCGTCAAGAGCGGCTTCCTGATTGAAAACGGCCGTCTGACCGCCCCCGTGAAGGATATCAACATCATCGGGAACGGACCCGCGGCCCTTCGCGACATCGTCGCCGTGGGCGACGACCTCGCCATCGACCCGGGCACCTGGACCTGCGGGAAAGGACAGAGCGTCCCCGTCTCCTGCGGCATCCCGACTGTCCTGGTCAAGTCCCTCACCGTAGGCGGAGAATAACGATCAAAAGGTATGGACAACAGACTCACCGCCGAAGAAATCGCCCTGGCCCGGGCGTCCCTGGACTACGCCCTTGCGAACGGGGCGCAGAAAGTGCGCGTCACCCTGAACAAAAGTCTGATGGAACTGTTCGGGATGCTGAACGGGGAACTGGACAAGGTCACGCACGCCCTGGACCGGAGCCTGCAGTTCTCCCTCTTCGTGGACGGCCGTTTCGGAGGGTTCTCCACCAACCGGCTGGAAAGGAAGGAGGTCGAAGCCTTCCTCCTGGGCGCCATCGATACGGTCCGCACCCTGGAGCCAGACCCTGCCCGTGACCTTCCTGCTCCGGAACGGACGGCGAAAGACGCCGGAACCGGGAACGAGCTGGATCTCTACGACCCTGTCTGCGAAACGCTGACCGCAGACACACGCCGGGAAATGGCCATCGGTACGGCCGCCTGGTCCCGCAAGGCAGAACTGGAGAAGGGTTTCACCCTCGTCTCCGAAGAAGGCGAATACTCCGACAGCGTCTTCGACAGCGTGGTGATGGACTCGAACGGGCTGTTCGCCCGCCACACCGAAACCTCTTTCGAGATCGGTTATGAAGTCACCGTGGAGGACGCCGAAGGGAACCGGTTCTCCAGCTACTGGTGGGATGCAACGCCCCGACTGGAAGCCATCCTCCCCTCCCTCGCTTCCTGCAGCGAGACAGCCATCCGCCGCGCGGCGGCCCAGATCAGCCCCCAGGACCATCCCGGAGGAAAGTGCACCATCGTCGTGGACAGCGAGTGCGCCTCCAAATTCCTGACCCCCGTCCTGAACGCCCTCAACGGCTATTCGGTGCAGCAGAAGAACACCTTCCTGCTGGACAAGGTCGGGCAGCGCGTCTTCTCCGAACACCTTACCGTCCTGGACTGCCCGCGCTCCCGGGGCGAGACCGGCTCCCGCCTGTATGACAGCGAAGGCGTGGCCACGACGGAATTCCCCATCATCGACAAGGGAGTTCCTACGCGGTACTTCATCAATACCTACATCGCCGGCAAGACCGGGATGGCGCCCACCATCGAAGACGCCACCCGCCCGAAAGTCTTGCCCTGGGGCGGCTGCAAGACGCGGGACGACGTGCTCCGGAAAGTCGGGAAAGGGATCTTCATCACCGGTTTCAACGGCGGCAACTCCAACACCACCACGGGCGACTTCTCCTATGGGATCGAGGGTTTTGCCTTCGAGGACGGCCGCATTACGCACCCGGTGCGGGAAATGCTGGTGACGGGCAACTTCTTCGACCTGTGGAACAATCTCCTCCTGGTGGCCGACGACGCCCGCTTGTGCATGTCCAAATTAATCCCGACCTTAGCGTTCAGAAACACAGACGTCAACGCATGAAGACTGCCATCGTCATACTCAATTGGAATACAAAGGGATACCTGCGGGAATTCCTTCCCGGACTCATCGCCTCCACGGAGGGGATGGACGCGGAAGTCATCGTGGCGGACAGCGCTTCCACGGACGGCTCTCTGGAGATGCTCACGCGGGAATTCCCTTTGGTCCGCCAGATCCCCCTGGACAAGAACTACGGATTCACCGGTGGTTACAACCGGGCCCTGGCCCAGGTCGACGCCGAGTATTACGTCCTCATCAATTCCGACATCGAAGTTCCGGAAGGCTGGCTGAAGCCCCTCGTAGACTGGATGGACACCCATCCCAAATGCGGAGCCTGCGGGCCCAAACTGCTTTCCTGGCACGACCGGACCGCCTTCGAATACGCCGGCGCGGCGGGAGGACTGCTGGACCGCTACGGTTACCCTTTCTGCCGCGGTCGCGCCATGACGATGGTGGAGAAAGACCAGGGGCAGTATGACACTCCGGCCGATGTCTTCTGGGTATCGGGCGCCTGCCTGATGGTCCGGAGCCGCCTCTGGAAAAAGCTGGGCGGTCTGGACGACCGGTTCTTCGCCCATATGGAGGAAATCGACCTGTGCTGGCGCATCCAGCTGGCCGGGTACAGGGTTTCCGTGGTGCCTCAGTCGTTCGTTTACCACATCGGCGGCGGGACCCTGCCGAACGACTCCCCCTTCAAGCTCCGGCTGAACTACCGGAACAACCTCCTGATGCTGGAGAACAACCTGGCCAGGACCTTCCGGGCGCAGGGCTACAGTGTGGAAGGAGCCCTGGGAAAGGCCCGGCGGCGCATCCTGGTCCGGATGCTCCTGGACGGTGTCTCCGCCGTCAATTATCTGACAACCAAGAAATGGGACTCCTACAAGGCCGTGGTCAAAGCCCATGCCGAGTATTTCAAACTCCGGCACAAACCCAGCCCGGACGAAGTGGCCTCCCAACAAAAAGAAGTCACCATCCACGGTTGGTATCCCAAGTGGATGGTGCCTCGTGCCCTGATGGGCCGGAAAAACAAGTTCTGACTATTTGGCCGGCCGCTTGTAACCCTCCGCCATAGCCCGTTCCGACATCCGCTTGATGCGGGTTTCGGTATCCGGGTGGGAAGAGAACAGTTTCTGGACGGAGCTGGCCTGTGAGCCGCTGCTTTCCGAAACTTTCTGCAGCTTCTCGAAGGACATCGCCATGCCCCAGGGGTTCTTGCCCACCGCCTTCAGGAACTCATAGCCGTAATCGTCGGCCTGGCTCTCCTGCTTCTTGGAATACTGGGCATTCAGCACCGCGTTGCCGATGGCGCCGAGCTGCGAGTCGGTGAGCGTGGCCATTGTGCTGCTGGTGGAGGCGAGGCCTTCCAGGGCCGCGCTCGTGAGCATGGAAGTGCGCATCTCTTTCTTCGTGTGCTTCATCGCCACGTGGCCGATCTCGTGTCCGATCACCCCGAGCAGTTCGTTGTCCGTCATCACGTCCATGATGCCCGTGTACACGCGAACGCTACCGTCGGCGCAGGCGAAAGCGTTCACCTGGTTTTCCTGGTACACCTTGAAGTTCAGCGGAATGCCGTCCACGGCCGTCAGGTTCTTCGTCATATTCCTCAGGCGCTTCGTGTAGGCGTTCGTCTCCGGGAGCACCTTGCTCTGCGCATCGAGCTGGGTAATGTACTGGTGGACATAAGCCTGGACCTGTTCGTCGGTGAGGGACAGGGCCTGCGCGGCCATCATGCCGCCCTGGAGGGCGCGGGCCGCATCAAAAGTCTGGGAGCAGGAGGTGAGCATCAGCACGCCCGCTGCAAAGGCAAGGAAACGTTTCATCATACCGCAAATATAATCAATTCTTTGTAAAAATGATTATCTTTGCCTGGGATATAAGTCAATACGCGTATGAAGATCATCATCGAAGGCGCCGGGCAGGTGGGTTCCCATCTGGCGAAGATGCTCAGCAACGAAGGCGGCGACATCACCGTCATCGACGACAACGAGGCTCGCCTCCAACAGCTCGTCGGAACGGCCGACGTCGTCACCATCTTCGGCGATCCCTCCTCCATCACGGTCCTGAAGGATGCCGGCTGCGCGAAGGCCGACCTCTTCATCGCGGTGAATCCCTTCACGACCCAGACCGTGAACGTGGTGAGCGCCCTGCTGGCGAAGAAACTCGGCACCAAGCGGGTGATCGCCCGCGTAGAGGACGAGGCCTACCTCCTCCCGGAGAACAAGCTCATTTTCAAGGATCTGGGCATCGACATGCTCTTCTATCCCGAGAAAATCGCCAGCGACGAAATCATGGACCTGCTCAAGCACACGGCGTCCACGGACTCGATGGACTTCGCCCGCGGCAAGCTCCAGCTGCTGGTGTTCCGCCTGGACGACGATTCCCCCATCCTGGACATGAACGTCGCCGAGTTCACCACGGCGATGGAGACGGCGTCCGCCCAAGCCCAGCTCCGCATCATCGCCATCGCGCGGAAGGGCGAGACGATCATTCCCAAGTTCGACACCAAGTTCAACTACAACGACCACTTGTACATCATCGCCAAGCGCGAAGGCGTCCCCACCATCATGAAGTTCCTCGGAAAGGACAACATCGAAGTGGACAGCGTGATGATCCTCGGCGGCAGCGAAATCGCTGAAATGGTGGCGGGCCAGCTCGCCCGCCAGCAGCTGGATTCGGTCAAGATCATCGAAATCGACAAGCAGCGCAGCCGGGAGCTTTCCGAAAGGCTGCCGTCGGAAGTGATGGTAGCGAACGGGGACGTGCGGAATTCCGACTTCCTGGTGGAAGAGGGTATCCGCGACTATGACGCCCTGGTAGCAGTGACCGGTAATGATGAAACCAACATCCTGGCCTGCGTGGTGGCGAAGAAATTCGGCGTCTCCCGCGTCATCGCCCAGGTGGAGAACCTGGAATATGTCCGCCTTGCGGAGGACATGGGCGTGGACGCGGTCATCAACAAGAAGCTCATCACGGCGGGCCGCATCTTCAAGTTCACCCTCTCCGACAAGGTCCGGTTCGTGCGCTACATGAGCGGCACGGACGCCGAAGTGCTGGAATATACGGCCGCACCCGATTCCAAGGTGACCAAGGGGGCCCTCAAGGACATCGCCTTCCCGCGCAACGCCATCATCGGCGGCGTCATCCGCGGCAGCGAGGCTTTCATCGCCGTGGGCGACACCCGCATCGAACCCTATGACCGCGTAGCTGTATTCGCCCTTCCTGAGACCGTGAAGGAAGTCGATAAGTTCTTCAAATAATGATACGCAAGTTCCTGTTCCTGACAACGCTGCTTGCCGGTTTGACGGCTGCGGCCCAGCCGGTACCGGGTTCCCGGTCCTACGATTGTTTCCGGACCACCGGGAAAATCAAGGTGGACGGGAGGCTCAACGAGGCGGACTGGCAGGCGGCCGCCCCCTCGGAAGCCTTCGCGGACATACGCGGGGTGGATTTCCAGCCGGCCCCCCTCAAGGAAACCCGGATGAAGATGCTCTGGGACGACGATTTCCTGTACATCGCGGCCATCATCGAAGAGGACGACGTGACCGCCTCCCTGAAAGAGCGCGACGCCATCATCTACAAGGACAATGACTTCGAAGTCTTCCTGGACCCGGACGGCGACGGCAAGTTCTATTTCGAATTCGAATGCAACGCCTTCGGCACCCTCATGGACCTCATCATGGACAAGCCCTACGGTGAAGGCGGCAACTTCTTCATGCCTTGGAACTGTTCAGGCATCAAGTTGGCGATCCATGTAGACGGGAAGATCAATTCATCCCGGAAAGCCGACAGGGGCTGGACGGTGGAGATGGCGGTTCCCTTCGCCTCCATTGCCATCGGCTTCGACTCCCCGAAACAGCATAATCCCTGGAGGGTCAACTTCTCCCGTGTGGAATGGCCGGTCAAGGACGGCCCGGCAGAAAACTGGGTCTGGAATCCCACGGGCAAAGTGAACATGCACCTGCCGGACCGCTGGGGATACCTCCACTTCGTGGATGCCCCGGTCAATGCTTCCGCCGCCAGAAGCGGGAAGTGATGTCCACCCACTCCCCCTCCACGCGGTGATAGAGCCGCTGGTTGGTATCCGGATCGTTCAACGGCCCCCGCTCAGGAATGTAGGGGCCCGTTTTTATATAATCGAAGGCATCCAGCAGGGACGGCTCGAGCTCCGTCCGGCCGCTATACAGGGCTGCGGCGAGCCCCAGGCTGCGGACATACCCCGCCAGGGCCGTCAGCGTTTCTGGATCGCGTCCCTCTCCGAGGAACAGGAAGCAGTCCACCCCGAAATTTTCCTTCACCAGGTTCCCGATGACCTCCTCCGTGAGCGGTTCCCCGATATCCTGCCTCAGGAACGGAGAGTGGCAGCCCACGCATTCGCCCCGGCAGTTGGAGATGTCCACGGCCAGGGTCACCCGGTCGGGGATCTCCTCCATCACGACGGAGGTCATCTCGGGCACGTACTTGATCATTGCCCGATGTAGAACCGGTGGTGCGCCTCTTCCTGGCGCATCTCGCTGAAGGAGGAGACGCGCTTGAGGTAGCCGATGACGCGGGTAAGATAGTCCAGGTCCGTGCCGCCGCATTTCGGGCACACGTCCAGGGTATCCTTGGAGATATATCCACACTTGTTGCACACGGTATTACGGCAATTGAACGTGAAGTAGTTCGTGCCGTAATGGGCAGCTGTATTCAGAAGCCGGCGGTACTGGTTCTTGGACAGGTGTTCGGCGATGTTCATATGCAGGGCGGAACCGCCGTCCAGATACTTTACGTACTCTTCGCCGTGAAGCTTGAACTTGTCGATCATGGACAGGCTTTCGTCTTCCGGATTATAGAAGTACGAACTGTACATGTTGTGCTTCGATGACACGAAGTAACCGTCCTTGCGGTCCCATTTGTAGTTCTTTCCGGAGAGGTTCTCGCCCGGGACGAATTCGGTGTTGAACATGCACTCGCGGGTGCGGTCCTTGCGGTTGGCGATGTTGATCGTCTCCAGCAGCATGTTCACGAACTCGCGGTAAGACTCGTTGGGGGAGATTTCCAGGCCCAGGAACTCGGCCGCGTCGGTGAGTCCGTTCACGCCCACGGTCAGATACTGCTTCTTCATGTCGATGAAACCGGCCCGGTACACATCCAGCATGTCGGACTTGAGGAAGTCCTTGATGATCTCATTGAAGGCGGTCTGGTACTTGTGTACGCGCACCGTGTGCTCGGTGACGGCCTCACGGATGTAGCCGTACAGTTTCTCCTTGTCGTAGGACTTGGGATCCAGGGCTACGCCCGGAGTCATTGAAACGCCCTTCTCCTGCCTGAAATAGCGGCGGGCGGCATCCTGGATGAGGCGGTTCAGGTTGAGGGTCATCACGGACTTGGATCCGGTGGCCACGGACGCGGTGCCCATCGAATACTGGTGCGTCGTGTGGTTGTGACCGTCGTCTTCCAGGTCCTTCAGGGAGTTGCGGAGACGGCAGCAGCTGGAAAGGCTGTCCGGACTGTTGGAGATGTAGCAGAAGAAGCTGTGGCCCTTGGCCCACATTTCCGCCGTGAAGTCGGCGTATTCCTTGTCGGCATAGTCGTCGCCGCCGTCGGTCAGGAGGGCCATCGTTTCCACCGGGAAGGTAAGGATGTAGTGGTTTCGTTCCTCGTTGAACCACTCCATGAAATGCTTCTGGAGCCACGAGAGGGTCTCCCAGACGGGTTTCGTCCCGTCGGGGAACACGAAGTCGCCGAAAACGCCCTCGAAGTAGGGCCTGTCGAAGTAGCCGATGTTCCAGAACACGGTCTGGTAGCCTCGGTTGCCGGCCGGCATGTTCATCGAATGGACGACCTGCTGGAAGCAGTTGTCGATCACCTTCCTGAGGGTGCGCTGCTTGGTGTTGGCCTCCACGACCTCGTCCAGGCGGGAGAGGTAGCCGTCCCCGTAGTCCTTCCGGATGAAATAGTCCAGGTACATCAGGAACTCCGGCGTAGCCACCGCGCCCATGAACTGGGACGAAATCGAGTAAACCAGGTTGATGAACTCGCCGCAGAAGGACTTGAGGTCGGTGGGGGCGATGGACACGCCGCCCAGCTCCCGCAGGCCGCTCACCAGGAAAGGATACATGGTGACGGCCACGCAGTACGGATAGCCCGGGGTGCCGCTTTCGTCATGCTTGTACAGGACGTGCGACTCCAGGTCGTCGATGTACTGCTTCGCGAGGGAACGGCCGTACAGCGACTTGATCTTGTCCTGCATGATGTAGCGGTTCTGCTTGATGTTGTTCTCCTTATAGAGCTCATTGCCCAGGGTGACGATGTTCTTGTGGGTGATGTTGGCGTTCGAGTCGAACTTGGAACCCGTGGCCGCGTTGGAGGCCTTGATGTAGTCCTTGATGAAATCGTTCTTCTTCCGGAGGTCGGTTCCCCGGTCGAAAGTCTCGATATATTCGAGGGCGGCCTTCTTGTTGATGGACATCAGCGAATCCACGACCTGACGGCGGATTTCCTGGCTGGACATCTTGTCGTAGATGAACAGGTTGTCCACGACGGACACCACGACTTCTTCCGGGACGGGCTGGCCCGTATGCACGAACGCCAGGCGGATTCCGCCCATCAGTTTTTCCCTGTCAAACTCTTCGTAAGTACCGTTGGTTTTCCGGACTTCCATGTTGTAAGTAATTAAGTTTTAGTATGTTACACGAATAATCGAAAAAGGTCGGGACCCGCATGGGGTGAAGAAGAACGGACTGCCATAGGACAATCCGCCATCTGTTTCCACATTTTCCGGATACAAAATTAGGGATGTTCCCCTGTCTTTCCGCCCCTGGGGATGGAAAGTTTTCAACATCGTTTTCAACACACGCAAAAAATGAGTATTTTTGTGTCTGTTATGGCAAAGGAACAGATTCTCGTCCGCATCACCGGCAAGGACCGGACCGGGCTCACCGCATCGATCATGACCATTCTCGCGAAGTACGACGCCGAGGTGCTGGATATCGGCCAGGCCGACATCCACTCGACGCTTTCGCTCGGCATCCTTTTCCGCATCGACGAAAATCATTCCGGGCAGGTGATGAAGGAACTCCTGTTCAAGACCACGGAACTGGGCGTGCAGATCGGCTTCGAACCCGTTCCGGACGACGACTACGAGGCCTGGGCCGGCCGTCAGGGGCGCAACCGGTACATCCTCACCGTCATCGGCCGCAGCCTGTCGGCCCGCCAGATCGAAGCGGCCGCCGAGGTCGTCGCCGAGCAGGGGCTCAACATCGACTCCATCAAGCGCCTGACCGGACGCCCCAGCATCATGCACCCCGAGCGCAACACCCGCTCCTGCATCGAGTTCTCCATCCGCGGAACGCCGGTGGACAAGAACGCCATGCAGGCCCGCCTGATGAAGCTTTCCTCGGAAATGGAGATGGACTTTTCCCTCCAGAAGGACGACATGTACCGCCGGATGCGCCGCCTGATCTGCTTCGACATGGACTCCACCCTCATCCAGGCCGAATGCATCGACGAACTGGCCCGGCGCCACGGTGTGTATGATCAAGTCGCGGCCATCACCGAGCAGGCCATGCGCGGGGAAATCGACTTCAAGGAGAGCTTCACGCGACGCGTCGCCCTCCTCAAGGGCCTGGACGTGAGCGTCATGCAGGACATAGCCGAACACCTTCCCATCACCGAAGGGACGGACCGCCTGATGTCGGTCCTCAAGACCTGCGGCTACAAGATCGCCATCCTCAGCGGCGGCTTCACCTACTTCGGCGAGTATCTCCAGCGGCGGTACGGCATCGACTACGTGTATGCCAACGAACTGGAGATCGACGAGAACGGAAAACTCACCGGCCGCTATCTCGGCGAGGTCGTGGACGGACGCCGGAAGGCGGATCTTTTGAAGCTCATCGCCCAGAGCGAGCGCGTGAACCTCGCGCAGACCATCGCCGTGGGCGACGGGGCCAACGACCTGCCGATGCTTTCGGAAGCGGGCCTCGGCATCGCCTTCCACGCAAAGCCGCGCGTGGTCGCGAACGCCCGCCAGTCCATCAACACCATCGGCCTGGACGGCGTCCTCTATTTCCTCGGATTCAAGGACAGCCATCTGGGCGAACAGGGACGGATGTAGGATGAAACGGGTCCTGACGCTTTTCTGCGGCATTTTCGTCACCACCCTCCTGCTGGCCCAGGAGAGCCACGTGGACGAGGTCTCCATCGACACGCGGGCCACCTTCCACCAGGAAACCCGCGAAGGCGTGTACGACTCCCATTTCCAGGGAGACTACCTCAACCTCCATATCAAGGGACAGCTGGCGCAGAACCTGACCTTCCGGGTCCGGCAGCGTCTGAACAAGAAGATCGATGAGTCGAACCCCTTCAACGCCACGGACTTCCTCTGGCTCAAGTGGCAGGCAAGTCCCAAGTGGTCCTTCACGGCTGGAAAGCAGCCCATCCTCATCGGCGGCTACGAAATCGACTCGCCTCCGATCGACGTCTACTATTACGGCGCCTTCAGCAACCGCCTGTACCAATACTACGCCTTCGGCGCCACCGCCACGTACTCCCCCGCACCCGGTCATGAGGTGTCCGTGGAGTTCTGTCCCTCCCCCATTTCACCGGGCACGCAGGACGCCTATTCCTACAATCTGTACTGGAACGGCAGGATCGGCATCTGGCATACGACCTGGAGCTACAACTACGTGGAAGACGAACTGCACCGGAAGATGAACTGGATCGCCCTGGGAAACAAGTTCTTCCTGGGAAAACTGGTCGTGGACGTGGACTACATCAACCGCGCCGCCTTCGGCCAGCCCCGTTTCCTGTTTTCCGACTGGACCGTCATCAGCAAGGCCATCCTCACCCTGGGCAGATGGAACCTGTGCACCAAGGTGGGATACGAACGGAACGATGCTGAAAACGTCGCTCCCGACGGCATTTCCTACGATTTGGTCCTGCCAGCCGGGAACGACTATCTGTACGGTGGCGCCGGCATCGAATACTTCCCGCTCGGGAACGAGAACCTGCGCCTTCACGCCGTTTATTTCCGGGACAACCACGACCGGGTGAACAACTTCGACGTCGGCATCACCTGGCGGTTCAACATCTACAAGCGGTAAGACCGCCTACAGCGTAAACACGGTTTCCCTCAGGATTTCGGAGACCGTCGGGTGCGGGAACACGACTTCCTTCAGCTGCTCGACGGTCAGCCCCTGCTCGATGGCGATGCAGGCGCTGTGGATCATTTCGGAGCAGGGGTTGCCCAGCATATGGACGCCCAGCACCTTGTGGTCCTCCCGGCCGGCGATGACCTTGCAGAGGCCCTCGCCGCGCTCGTTTTCAGCGACAAAGCGGCCGGCATAGGCCATGGGAAGCTTCAGGACGACGCAGTCCAGCCCCTTCTTCTCCGCTTCGGCTTCGGTGACGCCCACGCCCGCCACTTCCGGGTTCGTGTACACCACGCCCGGGATGGCGTCGTAGCGCATCCGGTCGGTCTTGCCCAGGATGTCGTTCACGGCCACCTCGGCTTCGCGCGAGGCCGTGTGGGCCAGCATCGAGAAACCCGTCACGTCGCCCGCGGCATAGACTCCGGGAACGTTCGTGCGCATATGGTCGTCGACCTTGATGCCGTACGGACGGCCGGCGGGATTCAGGGCGAATTCCACGCCGATGCTCTCCAGGCCGATGCCCTGGATGCTGGCGCGACGGCCCACCGACACCAGGATCTTGTCACCCGCAGCACGGCAGACGTTGCCTTCCGGACCCTCGTATACCACTTCGTTGCCTTCCACGGCCACCACCTTGCAGCTGAGATGAAACTCCACGCCCTTCTTCGCATACTGGGCCTGGAGCATCGCGCTGATCTCGTCGTCCAGCGGTCCCAGAATCTTCGGAAGCATCTCCACCACGGTCACCTTGGTGCCGATGGAGTTGAAGAAGCTTGCGAATTCCATCCCGATGACGCCGCCGCCGATCACGACCAGTTCCTGCGGCTGCTCTTCCAAAGCGAGGATCTCCCGGTTAGTCACGACTACGCCGCCCAAACCTTCACGAAGGCCGGGAATCGGCGGAACCGCTGCTTCGGAGCCCGTGCAGATCAGGAGGTTACGGGCGACATAAGCCGACTCGCCCGAGACGATTTCGAAGCCTTCTTCGCCACGTCCCCGGATGACAGCCTCCTCCTTGACCACTTCCACGGCGGCGTTCTTCATCTTCAGTTTCACGCCGCCCACCAGTTTCTTGACGACCTTCTCCTTGCGCTTGAAGACCTTCGCAAAGTCCAGGGAAGCATCCGCCACCTCCACGCCGTATCGGTCGGCATGGTGGGCGTAATCCAGCACCTTGGCGCTGTAAAGGAGAGTCTTGGTGGGGATGCAGCCCTCGTTCAGGCACACACCTCCCAGTTCCCGTTTTTCGAACAGGATGACGGAGAGCCCGGCCGCACCGGCGCGTTCCGCGGCCACGTAGCCGCCGGGACCTCCTCCAATGATGGCTAGATCGAACATGACATCCTATTTACGGTCCAGCGCAAAGACATTGTGGACAGGCCAGCTCTGCGCTTTCTTGGCCTTGTAGAAAGCAGAACGGCGGATGTCGTTGACGGACGCACCGAACATGACCTCATAGTTGCCGGCGGGGGTTTCCCAGGCGCTCGTCGCTTCGTTGAACGACGCGAGGGAGTAGCTGTCCACCTTCACCGTAACGGTCTGGCTCTCGCCCGGGGCGAGAAGTTTTGTCTTGGCGAAGCCCTTGAGCTCGCGGGCGGGTTTCTCCAGGCCGCCTTCCGGGGCGTGGACATACACCTCCACGACCTCCTTGCCGGCCACCTGGCCCTGGTTGGTCACGGTCACCGAGGCTTCGAAACCGTCGGCCGTGGCCTTCACGACCGGCTTGGAATATACGAAGTAGCTGTAGCTGAGGCCGAAACCGAACGGATAGGACACCTCGACACCCTTGGTGGCGAAATGACGGTAACCCACCCAGATACCCTCTTCATACTTGGTATAGTCCACATCCTTCTGCGGCTGGCGGGGGCCCCAGCCGAATCCGCGCATATTGCCCGCGTTGGAGTAGTTGTACGGGAAGTTGGCGGAGGACGGGTGGTCCATGAAGTTCACGGGGAAGGTCATCGGGAGCTTGCCGGAAGGATTCACCTTGCCGGTGAGGACGTCGGCCACGGCATTGGCACCCTCCTGGCCCGGGGACCACGGAAGGACGATCGCATCGACCATGTTCTTCCAGGAAGCGGTCTCGATGACGCCGCCGATGTTCAGGACCACGACCACCTTCTTGCCGGCGGCGTGGAAGGCGGTGCTCACGTCGCGGAGGAGCTCGCGCTCGACGTTCGTCAGCTCAAAGTCATCCACCTGCCTGCGGTCGGCACCTTCACCGGCGTTGCGGCCCAGGACGACGACGGCCACGTCATTGGCCTTCGCTTCATTCTGGATGGCGGCTGCGGGAATCGCGATCTCTGCGAGCTTGCGGCGGGAGAACCAGGAGAAGGTCGTTCCGTTCAGGGCAGTCTGCGCCTTGTCATAGGCAATGAACGCCTTGTAGTAGTCGGCAAGGCCCTTGTCCAGGGTAAAACCGGCATTGACCATCGCATCCTCCATGTTCACGACATACGCCTTGTTCACGTCGCCGGAACCGGTTCCGCCGGCCACGAAGTCGATGGCGGAGATGCCGTACAGGGCGACCTTTTCATCGCCCTTCAAAGGCAGGGCTCCGTTTTCGTTGCGGAGCAGGACCATCGCCTCGCCGGCGGCTTCACGCGCCACGGCGGCATGGGCCTTCAGATCCGGCTTGTTGGAGAACTTGTAGCCCCGGAAATGCGGAGTAAGGACGATGTAGTTGAGCATATTGCGGACATTGCGGTCCAGTTCCTCCTGGGAAATGGTGCCGTCCTTCACGCCCGCGATGATGCGGTCGATTTCGTTCTGGTTGCCGGGTTCCATCAGGTCGTTGCCGGCCTTGGTGGAAGTGACGGTGCCGGCCTTGTTGCCCCAGTCGGTCATCACGATGCCCTGGAAACCCCATTCGTCGCGCAGGACGGTGGTCAGAAGGTCCACATCCTGCTGGGTGTAGCGGCCGTTGAGCTTGTTATAGGAAGACATTACGGTCCAGGGCTGCGACTCCTTCACGGCGATCTCGAAGTTCTTCAGATAGATCTCACGGAGAGCGCGCGGGCTCACCTGGGCGTCGTCCTCGTTGCGGTTCGTCTCCTGATTGTTGGCGGCGTAATGCTTGATGGAGGTACCTACGCCGTTGCCCTGGATGCCGCGGACATAGGCGGCGGCCATCTTGCCGGAGAGGAGCGGGTCCTCGGAGAAGTACTCGAAGTTACGTCCGCACAGCGGGTTGCGGTGGATGTTTATGCCCGGGGCAAGGAGGACGTCCACGCCATATTCGAGCACTTCGTTACCCATCGCCGTCGTGACTTTCTCGACCAGGTCGATGTCCCAGGAACTGGCGAGGAGCGTTCCCACCGGAAAGCCGGTGCAATAGTAGGTGTTGCCGTCACCCTGGCGGGTAGGCTGGATGCGGAGGCCGGCGGGGCCGTCGGCGAGGACGGTGCCGGGGATGCCCAGGCGCTCGACCGGGCGGGTGTTGCCGGCCGCGCCGGGCACCTGCCAGGCGGTACCGGAAGTCACGCCGTTCACGACGGCGGCGCGGGCGCCGCCCACGAGCAGGGTGGCCTTCTCTTCCAGGGTCATCGCCTTCAGGACTTCATCGATGTTGTCCTTGCGGAGCTGGGGCTGGGCCAGGGCGGTCACGGCCAGACACAGGGATGCAACGGTCAAAAGGATTCTTTTCATAACAGTATTTTTGGTTAGCAGTTTTCAGCGACACAAAGATAAGGATTCCAAACGGATTACCCCTTTCCTGTCTGTACAAAAAATTGCAGATTCCGGTGCAGATTCACTATCTTTGTCAATATGAACAAGATTTACGGCCATTTCCACGATGCTGCCCGGGAGTTCGTGATCACGGATCCCGCAACGCCCTTCCCCTGGATCAACTATCTGGGAACCGACGATTTCTTCTCCCTGGTTTCCGGCACGGGAGGCGGTTACTGTTTCTGCAAGGATGCGAAGTACCGCCGCATCCTCCGCTACCGGTACAATGGCGTTCCGATGGACAACGGAGGCCGCTATTTTTATATCAAGGACGGGAACAGCGTCTGGAACCCGGGCTGGAAGCCCTGCCGGACTCCGCTGGACTCCTGGGAGTGCAGGCATGGGATGGGCTACACGCGCATCACGGGTGAAAAGGACCACCTCCGCGCAAGCGTGCTTTTCTTCGTTCCCGTGGGGAAACGCTGTGAGGTACACAAGGTGTCATTGACAAATAACGGACTGACAACGAAGAGGTTCCAGCTGTTTTCCTTCGTAGAGTGGTGCCTCTGGAATGCCCAGACGGACATGGAGAACTTCCAGCGGAACCTCTCGACCGGCGAGGTGGAGGTGGAAGGCAGCGTCATCTATCACAAGACCGAATACCGCGAGCGGCGGAACCACTATGCCTTCTACGGCGTCAACGTGCCGGTGGACGGCTTCGATACGGACCGGGAGACCTTCCTCGGGACATACAACGGATTTGAACACCCCGAGCGCGTGTTCAGCGGTGCCTGCAGCGGTTCCGTGGCCCACGGCTGGAGCCCGGTGGCCGTCCACCAGATCGACCTGGAACTGGCTCCCGGCGAGACGAAGGAGCTGGTTTTTGTCCTGGGCTACGTAGAGAACGATCCGGACCGGAAATTCATCGAACCGACCGGCAGGGAGCTGAACTCCTGCTCCGCCATCATTGAAAAATCGGGGGCTTACGCACTTCTGGAAGCCTTCGACACGCCGGAGAAGGCCGATGCCGCCTTTGCGGAACTGGGCCGGTACTGGGACGACATCCTGGGCCGGTTCTCCGTGGAGTCCGGCACGCCCGAAGTGGACCGCATGGTGAACATCTGGAACCAGTACCAGTGCATGGTCACCTTCAACATGAGCCGAAGCGCCAGTTTCTTCGAGAGCGGCATCGGCCGGGGCATGGGCTTCCGCGACTCGAACCAGGATCTCGTGGGATTCGTCCATCAGATCCCCGACCGGGCCCGGCAGCGCATCCTGGACATCGCCGCCACCCAGTTCCCCGACGGCGGCTGCTACCACCAGTACCAGCCCCTCACCCGCCGCGGAAACAACGACATCGGCGGCGGTTTCAACGACGATCCGCTCTGGCTCCTGTTCGGCACCATCGCCTACCTGAAGGAAACCGGCGACTTCTCCATCCTGGACGAGCCCGTTCCGTTCGACAATGAGCCGGGCTCGGAGAAGAGCCTGCTGGAGCACCTGCAGGTCAGTTTCGACCATGTCGTAAACAACCTGGGGCCCCACGGCCTGCCCCTCATCGGCCGGGCCGACTGGAACGACTGCCTGAACCTCAACTGCTTCTCCGACAATCCCGACGACTCCTTCCAGACCACCGAGAACAAAACGGAGGGGAGCCGGGCGGAATCCCTGATGATCGCCGGCCTCTTCGTCGTGGAGGGGAAGGATTTCGCCGAACTGCTGGACCGCATCGGACGGCCTTCGGACGCCGTCCGGGAAGCGGTCGGGTCCATGGAAAAGGCCGTCAAGCTTTACGGCTGGGACGGCGGATGGTTCCTCCGGGCCTACGACTATTTCGGCCGGAAGATCGGTTCCGCTGAAAACGACGAGGCAAAGATCTTCATCGAAAGCCAGGGCTGGTGCACGATGGCCCGGATCGGTGCGGAGGAAGGCCTCTGCGACAAGGCACTGGATTCAGCCAAGCGCCTGCTGGACAGCGAGCACGGCCTGGTTCTCAACTACCCGGCTTTCACGGGCTACAGGATAGAATACGGTGAAATCTCCTCCTACCCGCAGGGTTACAAGGAAAACGCCGGCATCTTCTGCCACAACAATCCCTGGGTCATCATCGGCGAGGCCCTGGCCGGCCGGGCCGACGATGCCTGGGACCATTATTGCAAGATATCCCCCGCCTTCATCCGCGACCAGGAACTCCATAAGGTCGAACCCTATGTCTACTGCCAGATGGTGGCCGGGAAGGAGGCCTTCCGGCCCGGAGAAGGCAAGAACAGCTGGCTCACCGGCACGGCGGCCTGGAACTGGTATGCCGTTACGCAGTTCCTGCTCGGAATCCGGCCGCAGTACGACGGCCTGCTCGTGAAACCCTGCCTGCCGGAGAATTTCGGCCCGTTCAAAGTGCGGCGCCGCTTCCGTGACGCCGTCTATGAACTGACCATCCATCCGTCCGTCGCAGGGAAAGAGGTCTTCATCCCCTATGAACCGGGCCACCATACGTTGGACCTGTTCCTCTCATAGAGATCCCATAAATATTTGCACGATTCGCAAAATGTTTGTCTGGATTGCCAATTCGGACGGGAGTGCCTGTCGGAATCGGAAGGTTTTACTTATCTTTGTGCACCGACGCTAATCCTAGTAAACCCATCTATATGAAGAACATCCTCCTCTTTTCCGCAGCGGCCCTGGTCCTTGCCGCATGCACCGGCTGTACCCCCAAACTGGGGAAAGACTCCGTCGACAAGGTCCTGAAGGCGATGACCCTGGAAGAAAAGGTCCATTTCGTCATCGGCACCGGCATGGCCGGAAGCAGCGGCGAATCGGCCGTCGTAGGCGCAACGAAGAACATCGTCCCGGGCGCCGCCGGAACCACCTATCCCATCGAACGCCTCGGCATTCCCAGCATCGTCCTCGCCGACGGTCCCGCCGGCCTGCGCATCGACCCTACCCGCGAAGGCGACGAAAACACTTACTACTGCACGCACTTCCCGATCGGCACGCTCCTGGCATCGACTTGGAACCAGGAACTGGTGGAGAACGTGGGCAAAGCCATGGGTGAAGAAGTCCACGAATACGGGGCCGACGTCTATCTCGCCCCGGCCCTGAACATCCACCGCCACCCGCTGAACGGCCGCAATTTCGAGTACTATTCCGAGGACCCGGTCGTCGCAGGAAAGACCGCTGCCGCCTATGTCCGCGGCGTCCAGTCGAACGACGTGGGCACCTCCATCAAGCATTTCGCCTACAACAACCAGGAGACGAACCGCACCGGCAACAATGCGGTCATCTCCCCGCGCGCCCAGCGCGAAATCTACCTGAAGGGCTTCGAAATCACCGTCAAGGAGTCCGACCCCTGGACCGTGATGAGTTCCTACAACAAGATCAACGGCACCTACACCTCCCAGAGCAGGGACCTGCAGACCACCGTCCTCCGCGACGAATGGGGCTTCAAGGGCCTGGTGATGACCGACTGGTTCGGCGGTGACAACGGCGCCGAGCAGATCGCGGCCGGCAACGATATGCTCCAGCCCGGCACCGACCTGCAGTACCAGCAAATCATGGAAGCCATCAAGGATGGCAGCCTCACCGAGGCCGAACTGGACGTGTGCGTCCGCCGCGGCCTGGAACTCGTGGCCCGCAGTCCGAAGGCCAAGGGATACAAGTACTCCAACAAGCCCGACCTGACCGCCCATGCCGCCGTTACCCGCCAGAGCGCACTGGAAGGCATGGTGCTCCTGGAGAACAAGGGCGTCCTGCCGCTTAAGGACGTGAAGAACGTCGCCGTGTTCGGCTGCACCTCCTTCGACTTCATCGCCGGCGGTACCGGCTCGGGCAACGTGAACCGCGCTTATACGGTCTCTCTCCTGGACGGTCTCAAGAATGCTGGATTCATCGTGGACGAGAGCAACAAGGAAGCGACCCTGAAGCACATCGCCGACGAAAATGCCGCCTTCAAGGCCAGCCTGCCCGACGACGGTCTGTCCGCCTTCTACCCCGCTCCGCGCCCTTCCGAACCGGTTCCTTCCGCCGCTGAGCTGGCGGCATCGGCCAAGGCCAACGACATCGCCATCATTACCTTCGGCCGCAATTCCGGCGAGTTCTTCGACCGTACGAGCGCCGACTTCGAGCTGTCCGCCAAAGAGCGCGAACTGCTGAACAAAGTGACCGCCGCTTTCCACGGGAAGGGCAAGAAGGTCGTCGTGGTCCTGAACATCGGCGGCGTCATCGAAACCGCTTCGTGGAAGAACGTCCCGGACGCCGTCCTCCTCGCCTGGCAGGCGGGACAGGAAGGCGGCAACTCCGTCACCGACATCCTCACGGGTGCGAAGAGTCCGTCCGGCAAGCTGCCGATGACCTTCCCCGTGAACCTGATGGACGCCGGCTCCTCCGCCAACTTCCCCATCGACTCCGACACCGGTGTCTATTTCATGAACCGCCGCGAGGATACCGGCCAGAAGGATGTTGACGTAACACGCTATGAGGAAGGCATTTATGTCGGATACCGCTGGTTTGACAAGCACGACCTCGCCGTCTCCTACCCGTTCGGCTACGGCCTCAGCTACACGACCTTTGAATACAGCGGGGCCTCCGTTTCCAACGACGGCAAGACCGTCACCGCCAAGGTTACGGTCAAGAACACTGGCTCCGTCCCCGGCAAGGAAGCCGTCCAGCTGTACGTGAGCGCCCCCCAGGGCACCCTGGACAAGCCCGTGAAGGAACTCAAGGCCTACGCCAAGACCAAGGAACTCGCCCCGGGCGAAAGCCAGGAGCTCACCCTGTCCTTCCCGACTTCCGAACTCGCTTCTTTCGACGAAGAAGCGTCTGCCTGGAAGGTCGATGCAGGCACCTACACCTTCCTGTTCGGCGCCTCTTCCCGGGACATCCGCTGCACGGCCACGGCCGAAGCGGCCGCCGCGGAGACGCCGGTCCACCGCGTACTTTTGATGCAATAAGAGCCATATGAAACGGATCCTCTTCGTGGCTGCGGCGCTCCTAGCGGGCGCCACCGCCTTTGCCCAGCAGGCGCTGGGCCCGGCTTCGGGAATCACTTCCCCCGAAATCAACCCCGACCACTCCGTCACCTTCCGCTACCGCGGCCCCAAGGCCATCACGGTGCAGCTCACCGGTGATTTCCTGCCCACCCGCAGGATCGAATTCGAGCGGGACGGCCAGAAGCAGGTCTATGAGGCTCCCGGCGTCGTGGACCTGAAGGAAGGCCGCGACGGGATGTGGACCTACACGACCGAGCCGCTGACCGGCGAGCTTTATTCCTACAGCTTCATCGTGGACGGCGTCCGGACGATGGATCCCAACAACATCTACCAGAACCGCGACATCGCCACCTGGACGAACATCTTCACCCTCAGCGCTGAAAAGGGAGACAAGGGCTGGTACTACGAGGTCCACGACGTGCCGCACGGCACCGTATCCCACGTCTGGTACGACAGCCCCACCCTCGGGATGAAACGTCGCCTCACGGTATATACCCCGGCCGGTTACGAGGACAACCCCAAGGCCAAGTATCCGGTCCTGTACCTGCTGCACGGTTCCGGCGGTGACGAAGACGCCTGGTCCGACCTCGGACGCACCGTCCAGATCATGGACAACCTCATCGCCGAAGGCAAGGCCAAGCCCATGATCGTCGTGATGCCGAACGGCGTGTTCTTCAACAGCGCCGCCCCGGGCGCCGCCGTGAACATGTTCCAGCCTACGATGGCCAACAGCCGTTCCGACTCCACGGCCGAGATCGAGGAGAGCTTCCCCGACATCATCAAGTTCATCGAGAAGCGCTACCGCGTGAAGAAGGACGGTTACTCCCGTGCCGTCGCCGGCCTTTCCATGGGCGGCCGCCAGTCCTCACGCCTGTCCCGCCACTATCCCGGCACCTTCGGCTACGTAGGCCAGTTCTCCGGCGTGGCCGTCCCGAACGGAGAAAACGATCCTGAACTCGCCGCCCTGTTCGCCGCCAAACCGAAACTGTTCTGGATCGGCGTGGGCAAGGATGACGGCGTGAAACGCAATTCCCTCATCCTGAAGGATTACTGCGACGCCCACGGCTATCCCTGCGAATACTACGAGTCCGACGGCGGCCACATCTGGCGCAACTGGCGCATCTACCTCACCATCTTCGCCCAGAAGCTGTTCAGGTAGTCTGTCCGACATTCCCTTAAGAGGATGACCTTCGGTCAAGTCGACTGAGGTCATCCTCTATTCTTTTTGTCACTTATGAATAGGGAGGAAGGGAGTACCCTTCCGGAGGACTCCGCTTCTCCCGTCTTCGTACCCATTCGCCAAATACCCGCACATTGACTTGACATCTGGTTCACTGGAAGGCATCCTCTTGTGCGTCAAGGCCGGATTTGGGCACTTCGCGCACACAAAAGGGCATTTGAAACATCCAGAGCCTTGCCTATGGTGCGGCTGTTTGGCGGCGAGGATTGGGATGTCCGGGGGCTTGTCCACCCCCGGACAAGCATAGGGGGAGGGGCCCGGTAACCGCACAAAAAAAGAGGCCGCCTGGAGGGACGACCTCTTTTGAGTAAATCGGACTTGTTCTACTTCCTGAAGAGCATCGGGGCCATTTCGTAGAGGCAGCGGCGCCAGGTCAGGAACTCGTGGGCCGTGCCCTCGGAGACGTATCCCTTCGCGTTGTAGCCGGCATCCTGGAGAGCCTGGGCGGCGCTGCGGACCATGTCGGGGTTTTCCTTGCTGCCGCAGCCGATGAAGATGCCCTTCACACCGGAACCCTTCACCTCGTCCGGGCTGTACACGCCACCGCTCAGGAGGCCGTACCAGCCGAACATCTCCGGACGGGCGAGGGTGATGTTGTGCGTCTCCATGCCGCCCATCGAAAGGCCGGCCATGGCGCGGCTGTCCTTCTTCGCCACCGTACGAAAGGTCGCATCGATGTAGGGGACGAGTTCGTTGCAAAGAACCGTCTCGAACTGCTTGTAGTCGAAACTGAAGAGACCGCCGGGGCGCACGTCGTTGGTCATGCCGTAGGTCATCACGATGATGAACGGGGCTATCTTGCCTTCGGCGATGAGATTGTCCATGATCAGGTTCGCACGGCCCTGGTTCCACCAGGCGTATTCATTCTCGCCCCAGCCGTGCTGCAGGTACAGCACCGGGTACTTATTCCTGTTCCTGTCATACTGCGGCGGCGTATACACCCAGGCCACGCGGTTCTGCTTGGTGCTTTCCGACCAGAAGAGGACCTGCTGGACCTTTCCGTGCGGTACGTTCTTCATGGCGTAGAAATCGGCGTCATGAGCCGGGATTTCGATGCCGCTCTCCCAGCGGGTGGAACCGTAGTAGTTGTTGGTGCCGGGGTCGTTGACCACTCCCCCGTCGACGGTCAGGTGATAGTAGTGGAAGCCCTCGTCCATGGGACCGGCGGTGGTGCCCATCCAGGAGCCGTCCTCAGCCTTGTGCAGGACGGTTCCACCGGAGCCGCCGAGACCCAGGCTCACGATCACGGACGTGGCCTTGGGAGCGATGACCTTGAACCGGGCATAACCTTGGGAATTGACCATCGGATACTCCTGGCCGGGCTGGTTGAGTTCGGACGGCCGGAAGTCCTCCTTGACTACGGCGACATCCATCTTGGGATCGAAATTCTTGACGGCCAGGTAGGCCTGCTTGGGCTTGTAGTTCTCGTCGAACAGGAGCGGGTAGTTGGCCGCGCCCAGCCAGGAATCCCTGTCGCAGACGTTCCAGAAGGTAACGCAGTCGATGACGTCCTTGTGCTTGCGAAGGACCTTGAACAGGCTCACGTACTGGTCCTGCTGCAGGGTCTTCTCGAAGTCGGCCACCCTGGCGGCACCGCGGTTGAAACGGAGTCCGCCGCCCATGTCCTCGTTCACGCGGACGTCCAGTTCGGTGAAATGGATGTGCTTGACTACCTTTGAATACAGTTCGATGGCGTCGTCAACCTCCTTCATGGAAGGGCCGTACACGTTGTAATGGGCCTGCATGCCGATGCCGTCCACGGGAACGCCCGCATCCTTCATCCGTTTGACGAGGTTGTAGATGCGCTGGCTCTTGGCGGGCTCGGCGTCGTTGTAGTCGTTGTAGAAGAGGAGGGCGTCCGGGTCGGCCTCGTGGGCATACTCGAAGGCCTTGTAGATGAACTCCTCGCCGGCGATCTGGTACATCGGGGAATTGCGGAGTTCACTGCGGCCGGGGAAGACAGGGCTGTCGGCCACCGCCTCATTCACCACGTCCCAGCAGTACACGATATCCTTGTAGCGGTTCACGATGGCCTGGATGTGGTGCTTCATATTGGCGTAGAACTCTTCTTTCGAAAGGAGATTACCCTTTTCGTCCTGATACATCCACGTGCCGATCTGGCTGTGCCACATCAGGGTATGGCCGCGCATCCTGATGCCGTTCGCACGGCAGAAGTCCGCGATCCTGTCGGCGTCCTCCCAGTTGAACTCGCCCTTGCGGGGTTCGGTGGGTTCGGGCTTCATCGCATTCTCGGCGGTGATGCTGTTGAACTCGCGGAGGACGACCCTGACCTGGTCCGGGTCCACCACGTTGCGGTTGTTCACGGCGACGCCAATCTTGAAGTAGTCCTTGTACGCGTCCTTCAGTCCATCGGTGGGTTCGGGGATTTGGCGGGGGCCCCACTGGGCTCCGGCAGGGAACGCACCCAGGAGGAGGGCGCAGATTCCGGCGATGATCGTTCTTTTCATATCAGGGACAGTTTGTGGGATTTCACTTTCGCAAAGATAGTCTTTTTGTACGAAATACCAATACCCGTCCCGGAAAATAGCGCCGGACGCCCGGTTTGCGGGAAAATGATTATATTTGTCATCAATATGGCGAGCTACCTTCAGATCGAGAACATCTCCAAGTCGTATGGCCCCAAGGTGCTGTTCGAACACATCGACTTCAACATCAACGAAGGCGACAAGGTGGCGCTCATCGCCCCGAACGGGACGGGAAAGACTTCCCTCCTCCGCATCCTGGCTGGCAAGGACAAGTCCGACAGCGGCGGGAAAATCCTCTTCCTCAAAGACATCCGCATCGCCTTCCTGGAACAGGAATACGCCTTCGACCCGGAGAAAAGCATTTTCCGGCAGATCATGGACGGTTCCACGGAGTGGACGGAACACCTGGGCCAGGAACACCTTTGGGAATATGAAAGGAAGGTTCAGCGGCTTCTCACACAGTTCTCCCTCACCGATTGGGAAAAGCCCATGAAGGACCTCTCCGGCGGCGAGGTCAAGCGGGTCGCCCTCACCCAGATGCTGGCCTCGGAAGCCGATTTCTACATCATGGACGAGCCCACGAACCACCTGGACATCGACGCCATCGAATTCCTGGAGCAGCATCTGAAACACGCCCGGAGCACCCTCTTCATGGTCACGCACGACCGGTACTTCCTGGACCGCGTATGCAATACGGTCATGGAGATGGACCGGGGCAAGGTTTACATCTACCGCGGCGACTACATGAACTTCCTGGAGAAGCGGCAGGAACGCATCGACAATTACAATGCGGAGACCGACAAGGTCCGGAACGTCCTCCGGCGGGAACTGGAATGGATGCACGCCACCCCCTGCGCCCGCAGCGGCAAGGCCAAATACCGCAAGCAGGCCTTCTGGGAGCTGAAGGAGCGCGCGGAAGACACCTACGTGTCGAAACAGGTGGACATGGACGACGTCCGGATGAAGGGAACCTACCTGGGCAACAAGGTCATCAACTGCCGGGACGTCTCCTTCTGGTGGGAGGACAAATGCTACCTGAGCCACTTCAGCTACAATTTCCAGCGGTATGAGCGTGTGGGCATCGTGGGCCGGAACGCTGCCGGAAAGACCACGTTCCTGAACCTCATCACCGGGAAGTGGCGTCCGTCGATGGGCGGGCAGATGACCGGCGTGGTGGACCTCGGCGATTCGCTGAAGATCGGCTACTACCACCAGTCCGGCATGCAGTCCGTCCCGGACCAGACGGTGATGGACACCGTCCCGAACACGCACCTGCTGGAGCGGTTCCTGTTCCCGCACGACATGTGGATGAACCCGGTCTCCCGGCTCTCCGGCGGCGAACGGCGGCGGCTGTACCTGCTCACGATCCTGATGCAGCAACCCAACTTCCTCATCCTGGACGAGCCTACGAACGACCTGGACATCGTCACCCTGGACATCCTGGAGGAATACCTGCTGGAATTCAAGGGCAGCCTGGTCATCGTCTCCCACGACCGGCATTTCCTGGACCGTCTGGTGGACCACCTCTTCGTCTTCTGCGGCGACGGTGTCGTGAAGGACTTCATCGGCAACTACTCCGAATACCGGTCCTTCATCAAGGATTACGAGGCCGCTCAGAAGGCGGCGGCCAGGCCGGAGAAGGTCGTCGAAGAACGGGTCAAGGCCCCAGCGGCCAAACGCAAGCTCACCTGGAAAGAGCAGCAGGAGCTCAAGGCCCTGGACGAGGAGCTTCCCCGCCTGGAGGCCAAGAAGACCGACCTTGAAGCCAAGCTTTCCAGCGGCACTCTCTCTCCGGAGGAGCTTCAGTCCGCTTCCACACGCTACGGGGAGCTTCAGTCCCTTCTGGACGAGAAGGAACTTCGCTGGTTGGAACTATCTGAAATCCAAACACATACCATATGAAAAAGACACTTGTTGCAGTCATTGCAGCCCTTGTGTCCCTCTCGGCAGGAGCGCAGGAGGAAGCGAAGACCGGATGGGTATTCACACCGTTCCCGGACGTGAGCTACAATTCCGACATCGGACTGAACCTGGGCGGTTTCTGCGATTTCTTCTATTATGGCGACGGAACGGATTATCCGAATTTCCAGCACCATATCGCCGTGTGCGGGGCGTGGGCTACGAAGGGGTCGTGGTACCTGCACGGGTTGTTCGACTCGAAAACCCTGGTTCCCGGCGCCCGCGTAACGGGCTCGCTCACCTACCGCGATGCGTCCATGAACAATTTCTACGGGTTCAACGGTCTCCATTCGCCCTATTTCCCGGAACTGGACCTCAACCAGGACTCCCGGGCCGCGTACTATACGGACCATCGCCAGGTCATCCGGGCCGCCGCCACCTTCCAGAAGCCCCTTTCCGGACGGCTGAACTGGATGGCCGGGGCCGTGTTCCGCCACATCCGGATCGACGACTTCGACCTGAAGAACTACGACAACGCCCAGACCCTGTACCGGGATTACCTGTCGGCAGGACTCGTCCGGGAGGATGAAGCCGGCGGCGGGAACAGCCTGGAGGGGCGCATCGGCCTGACCTATGACAGCCGGGACGTGGAATGGGTTCCGAACAAAGGCATCTACTGGGAAGCCTATGTCAACGGGAATGCGGACCTCTCCCACAAGAAATACCACTACGCACAGCTGGTGGGGCATTTCCGCCACTACGTCCCCATCGTCTTCGGGCGCCTTACCTTCGCCTACCACCTGGGGCTCCAGCACCAGTTCGCCGGAGAGATGCCCTGGTACAACCTGAACGAGATTTCCAACCTCATCTACCAGTACGAAGAATACGAGGGTTTGGGCAGCCGCTATACTGTCCGGGGGTACAGATACAACCGCCTGATGGCCGCCGGATATGCCTGGGGCAATTTCGAGCTTCGCGCCATAATCCTGCAGTTCAATTTGTTCAAGCAACATTTCGACCTTGTGGTCAATCCATTCTTCGACGTTGCCGCCATCACGCGCGGATACCGCACCGAAGAGCACCGGGCACTCGGAGCCCTCATGGACGGCAACCAGCTCTGGCAGGATGCCACCGAGCGGATCCACGGCAGCGCCGGCATCGGCGGGAAAATCCACATGAACACGAACTTCATCCTGTCCCTGGAAGTCGGCAAGGCCTTCCATCCGCAACTCTCCGACCTGACGGTTTCCATGGCAACGACTTATATGTTCTGATTATCCAATTATTTTATTATATTTGCGGAACGCCACTGATTAGAATTAACAATTAACGACAACCATATGGACAAACTCCAGGAACTCACCCAGAGACTCTACGACGAAGGTCTCGCGAAGGGCAAGGAAGAAGGCGAAGCGCTGCTCCGCAAGGCGGGCGCCGAGGCCGAAGCGATCGTGAAGAAAGCACAGGAGGAGGCCGAGGCCATTCTCGCCAAGGCCCGCAAGGAAGCCGAAGACTACAAGGTCAAGGTGGAAGGCGACGTGAAGATGGCCGCCCAGCAGTCCCTCCAGACCACCCGGGCCGACATTGAGAACCTCGTCGTCACCCGGACCGTGGACGCCACCGTGGAGAAAGCCCTCTCCAACGAGGAGTACCTCAAGGGCATCATCACCGCCGTCGCGCAGAAATTCTCCGCCGAGGAGCCGGCCGACCTCTCCCTCGTCCTCCCCGAAAGCCTGAAGAAGGGGCTTGAACCCTTCGTGAAGAACGAACTGGGCAAGCTGCTGGGCAAGGGCGTCGAAGCGTCCTTCTCCAAGAAGGTCGCCGGCGGCTTCAAGATCGGCCCCAAGGACGGCGGCTACTTCCTGAGCATGACCGACGACACGTTCAAGGAGCTCATCGGCAGCTACCTGCGCCCGGTTACGAAGAAACTGCTGTTCGGATAGAGGATGAGCAACTACGAGTACATCATCGCCTCGCTCCCCTTCCTGACCGCTGATTTCAAGTACACGGGCCACGCCGGGTTCAACTCGGTCATCGCCGAAATCAAGCGGGACTTGGACGACCGGGACTACGAGACCGTGGAGTTTCTCCTGAAAGGACTCAAGGGAGAGGGACTGAACGCGAACTTCTACGCGAAGGCCCTCCGCCACCGCAACCGGTTCATCCGGGAGTACTTCCGGTTCGACCTGAACCTCCGGAACGAGAAGGTGCGCTACCTCAATGCGCAGCTGGGCCGTCCGGCGGAGATGGACGTGCTCACGGGCGAGGATCCCGACGCCGCGGATGCGGACATCGACGGGTACCGCTTCACCGGCGGCGAGTTCGAGGAAGAGGCCAAGGTCCGGACCGTCCTGGAGGGGAACGACCTCCTCTCCCGCGAAAAGGGCATCGACGACCTGGTCTGGGAGAAGGCGGACCGCCTGGCCACCTTCCACTACTTCGACCTCGAGGCCGTGCTCGCCTACGTCGTCAAGCTGAGTATCGTGAACCGGTGGCTCGCCCTGGACGAGGAAGTAGGGCGCGAGCGGTTCCACCGCCTCATCGGTGAGGTTCGCGGTACTTTCAAGGGAGTCAAATACACTGAACAATAAACAATTAAAGATACAACGAATGAAAACGACAGGTATTGTTACGGGGATCGTATCGAACCTGGTTACCGTGCTGGTAGACGGGCCGGTAGCGGAAAATGAGATCTGCTACATCGACCTCGCGGGCGTGAAAATGATGGCCGAGGTCATCAAGGTGAACGGAAAGTCCGCCTCCGTGCAGGTGTTCGAGAGCACGCGCGGCCTCCGCAACGGCGACAAGGTGGAATTCGAAGGCAGGATGCTCGAGGTCACCCTGGGGCCGGGCCTGCTTTCCAGCGTGTACGACGGTCTTCAGAACGACCTCACCACGATGGAGGACGTATTCCTGAAGCGGGGCGAATACACCGACCCGCTGGACCGCGAGAAACTCTGGGACTTCACGCCCATCGCGAAGCCCGGAGACAAGGTCATCGCCGCCGACTGGCTGGGAGAGGTCAAGGAGGGCTGGCTGCCCCACAAGATCATGGTCCCGTTCGCCTTCCAGGGTGAATTCACCGTGAAATCCATCGTTCCCGCCGGACAGTACAACGTGGACACGGTCGTCGCGGTCCTGACGAACGCCGACGGAGAGGACGTGAACGTGACGATGACCCAGAAATGGCCCGTCAAGGTGGCCATCAAGGGTTACAAAGAGAAACCGCGTCCGAACCGGATCATGGAAACGGGCGTCCGCGTGATCGATACCCTGAACCCCATCGCCGAAGGCGGCACGGGCTTCATCCCGGGGCCTTTCGGCTGCGGAAAGACCGTGCTCCAGCACGCCATCGCCAAGCAGGGCGACGCCGACGTGATCGTGATGGCGGCCTGCGGCGAGCGTGCGAACGAGGTCGTGGAAATCTTCACCGAGTTCCCCGAACTCATCGACCCGCACACCGGACGCCACCTGATGGAACGCACCACCATCATCTGCAACACCTCCAACATGCCGGTCGCCGCCCGTGAGGCGTCCGTCTATACGGCCATGACCCTGTGCGAGTACTACCGCGCGATGGGCCTCAAGTGCCTCCTCCTCGCCGACTCCACCTCCCGCTGGGCGCAGGCCCTCCGTGAGATGAGTAACCGAATGGAGGAACTCCCGGGCGCCGACGCATTCCCGGTGGACCTTTCCGCTATCATCTCCAACTTCTACGCCCGTGCGGGCATGGTCGTGCTGAACAACGGCCAGACCGGCGCCGTCACCTTCATCGGAACGGTGTCCCCGGCCGGCGGTAACCTGAAGGAGCCCGTGACCGAATCCACCAAGAAGGCCGCCCGCTGCTTCTACGCCCTGGAACAGAACCGGGCCGACCAGAAGCGCTATCCGGCCGTCTCCCCGCTGGATTCCTATTCCAAGTACCTGGACTATCCCGAAATCGAAGCCTATCTGGACGAGACCGTGGAACCCGGCTGGGTGGCCAGGGTCAAGACCGCCAAGAACCTCATCCGCCGCGGCAAGGAAGCCAGCGAGCAGATCAACATCCTCGGCGACGACGGCGTGCCGATGAGCTATCACGTGAACTTCTGGAAGTCCGAGCTGGTCGATTTCGTCATCCTCCAGCAGGACGCCTTCGACGCCATCGACGCCCTGTGCCCCATCGAGCGCCAGCGCTACATGCTGGACCTGGTGCTGGGCATCTGCGACAAGGAGTTCGAGTTCGAGGATTTCGAAAAATGCCGTTCCTGGTTCAAGGACCTGATCAATGTCCTCCGCCAGATGAACTATTCTCCCTTCAAGGGCGAAGACTTCTACGCCTATCAGGAAACCGTCAACCAAATGATCGCATAAGTCCATGGCAAACAAAGCATACCAAAGAGTCTATACCCAGCTGGAAGGCATCACCAAGGCGACGGTCTCCCTCCGCGCCAAGGGCGTTTCCAACGATGAACTGGCCGTGGTGGCCGGAAAGCTTGCCCAGGTCGTGCGCACCAAGGGCGACCTCGTGACCCTCCAGATCTTCTCCGGCACCGAAGGCATCCCGACCGATGCCGAAGTCGTCTTCCTCGGCGAACCGCCCGTGCTCAAGGTCTCCGACCAGCTCGCCGGCCGTTTCTTCGACGCCTATGGACACCCGCTGGACGGCGGCCCCGAGATCGACGGCGAGGAGCGCCAGATCGGCGGCCCTTCCGTGAATCCGTACAAGCGCCGCCAGCCCTCGCAGCTCATCCCCACCGGCATCGCCGGCATCGACCTGAACAACACCCTCGTTTCCGGCCAGAAGATCCCGTTCTTCGCGGACCCGGACCAGCCCTATAACCAGGTGATGGCCGACGTGGCCCTCCGCGCCGACGTGGACAAGATCATCCTCGGCGGCATGGGCCTCTCCAACGACGACTACCTGTTCTTCAAGAACTCCTTCGAGGCCGCGGGTGCCCTGGACAAGATCATCTGCTTCATCAACACGACCGAGAATCCCCCGGTGGAGCGGCTCCTGGTGCCGGACATGGCCCTGACCGCCGCCGAATACTTCGCCGTGGACAAGAACGAGAAGGTTCTGGTGCTCCTGACCGACATGACCCTGTACGCCGACGCCCTCTCCATCGTGTCCAACCGAATGGACCAGATCCCGTCCAAGGACTCCATGCCGGGCTCCCTGTATTCCGACCTCGCGAAGATCTACGAGAAGGCCGTGCAGCTCCCGACCGAAGGCTCCATCACCATCATCGCGGTGACCACCCTGAACGACGGTGACATCACCCACGCCATCCCGGACAACACCGGCTACATCACGGAAGGACAGCTGTTCCTCCGTGCCGATACCGACACCGGCAAGGTCATCATCGACCCGTTCCGCTCCCTGTCCCGACTCAAACAGCTCGTTCAGAACAAGAAAACGCGGGAGGACCACTCCCAGGTCATGAACGCCTCCGTCCGGCTGTATGCCGACGCGCAGAATGCGAAGACCAAGCTGGAAAACGGTTTCGACCTGTCGGACTACGACGTCCGCTGCCTCGCCTACGCGAAGGACTACGCCCGCGAACTCCTCGCCATCGACGTGAACATCACCATCACCGAGATGCTGGACACCGCCTGGAAGCTCTTCGCGAAGTACTTCTCCCCGGCCGAGACCGGCATCAAGCAGGCCCTCGTGGACAAATACTGGAAGGCTTAATGTATGGCTGTCAAGTTCCAATACAATAAAACTTCGCTGAACGAGCTCGGAAAGCAGCTCAAGGTGCGGCAGAAAGCGCTCCCCACGCTTCAGAACAAGGAGAGCGCCCTGCGCCTGGAGGTGCGGAAGGCCAAGGAGGAGAGCGACCGGCTGAACGCCGCCCTGAGCACGGCGCTGGAGCGGTACGACTATCTCGCGGCCCTGTGGAACGAGTTCGACCCGGGCCTGGTGGCCATCACGGACGTGGACCTGCATACGGTGAAGGTCGCGGGCGTAAAGACGCCGGGGCTGGGCGAGATCCACTATGAGATCCGCCCGTTCAACGCCTTCGTCAAGCCCGCCTGGTACGCCGACGGCGTGGCCATCCTGAAGGAGATCTCCCGGCTCGGGATCGAGTCGGAGGTGTACCGGGAAAAGGCCCGCATCCTGGACTACCAGCGGAAGAAGACCACCCAGAAGGTGAACCTGTACGAGAAGGTACAGATCCCGGGTTACCAGGAAGCCATCCGCAAGATCAAGCGTTACATGGAGGACGAGGAGAACCTCTCCAAGGCCTCCCAGAAAATCGTCAAGGAACGCCACGCGGCAGAGGAAGAGGAGGCCTCGGCAGTATGATCGCTTCGATGACCAAATACTCCTTCATTCTCCTGAACGGAGAACAGGACGCCCTCCTGGAGAAGCTCCAGGAAGTGGGTCTCATGGACATCACCCGCAGCGTGAAGCCGGTGGACAAGCAGTCCTCCGGGCTCCTCGCCGACGTGGAGCGCCGCCGGGAACTCGTCCAGGCGATCGCCCGCGTCCAATTCCCGGAAGATTTGCAGCCCGCCACGATCCGGGGAGAGCTTCTGACCACCGCCGAGCATGCGGTTAAGACCCTGGAAAACCTGGAGGCTGAGCGGAAAGCGGTTGAAAAAGACGCTGCCGCACGTTTCCCCTGGGGTGATTTCTCCGGTGAAAAACTCCGGAAGCTGGCCGACGCCGGCTGTCCGGTGACCTTCCATATCGTCTCCGCCAAGTCGTTCCGGCCCGAGTGGGCCGATACCTGTGCCATGCAGGTCGTCTCCGAATCCGACGGGAAAGTCTATTTCGCCGTCGCCGGAGCCGACACGCTGCCGGGCCGGGTGCACGCACCGGAAGGGACCTACGACGAAGCCGTCGCACATCTGGCCGAACTGGACGCCCACATCGACGCCGAAAAGGCCGTCCTGCTGACCGTCCGCGGCCGGGAGGACGAACTGGAAGCCGAAAGCCGCAAGCGCCTTTCCGACCTGGACCTCTATCTCGCCTCCCAGGCGGCCGTTCCGGCAGCGGAGAACACGCTTGTCACCCTGGTGGGCTACGCTCCCACCGAGAATGAAGAGGCGGTCACCGCCGCCTGCGAAGAAGCCGGCGTGTTCTATCTGAAAGACGCGGCGCAGGTGGAGGACAATCCTCCCATCAGCTTCCGCAACAACAAGTTCGTCCGGATGTTCGAGGTCCTGACCGACATGTACGGCCGTCCGGCCTACAACGGTTTCGACCCCACTCCCTTCATTGCCGTGTTCTTCCTGCTGTTCTTCGCCTTCTGCATGGGCGACGCCGGCTACGGACTGGTCCTTATCGGGATCGGCCTCCTGCTCAAGAAGGTGGACAGTTTCAAGGGGTTCTCTCCGCTGGTCGTATGCCTCGGCATCGCGACCACCGTCATCGGTTTCCTGTTCCACACGTTCTTCTCCGTGGACATTTCGCAGTGGCGCATCTTCCAGGGCTTCCCGTTCCTCCCGGCCAAGATTGCCGGCTATGACGGGACCATGGTCCTCGCGCTGGTGGTGGGTGTCCTCCACATTTCCCTGGCCATGATCGTCAAGACTATCGGGGAAACCAAAAACAAGGGGTTCAAGGAATCCCTGGGAACCTGGGGCTGGACACTGCTCATCGTGGGCGGGGTCGCCGTGGCGGCATTCGCCCTGACCGGCGTGCTGGACAAGGCGGCCACCAAATGGATCGTCATCGTGCTGGGCATCCTTTCCTGCCTGGGAATCTTCATTCTGAACGACATCCACCGGAATCCGCTCGTCAACATCGGCTCCGGCCTCTGGGACACTTACAATATGGCGTCCGGACTGCTGGGCGACGTGCTGAGTTATCTCCGTCTCTATGCCCTCGGCCTTGCCGGCAGCATGCTGGGAATGGCTTTCAACAGCATCGGGTCGATGATCCTCGGCGACGGAAGCCGCTGGGCGATGTGGATTCCCTTCCTGCTGATCGTCATCGTGGGACATACCCTGAACATTGCGATGTGCGTGCTGGGCGCCTTCGTCCACCCGCTCCGTCTGAACTTCCTGGAGTTCTTCAAGAATTCCGGTTACGAAGCGGCCGGACGCAATTACAATCCGCTTAAGAAACAATAACAAAATAAAAACCAAATCATTATGGAACTCATTTTAGGTTATCTCGGACTCGGTCTCGTGCTGGCGCTGTCTGGAATCGGTTCTTCCATCGGCACCACCATCGCCGGCAATGCCGCTGAAGGCGCTCTCAAGAAAAAGCCGGAATCCTCCGGTAGTTACATGATTCTATCCGCCCTTCCGTCCACCCAGGGTATCTACGGTTTCGTCGCTTTCTTCATGCTGATGAACAAGGCGGCCGTGGCCGGTCCGCTGGTGTTCGGCATCGGACTGAGCGTGGGCCTGGTGTGCATGATTTCCGGCATCCGTCAGGGTCAGGTCTGCGCCAACGGTATCGTGGGCATCTCCCAGGGGCACAACGTCATGGTGAACACCCTCATCTACGCCGCGCTCCCGGAATTCTACGCGATCCTGGGTCTGGTGGGCGCCGTGATGGCCGCACTCATGCTCTAGGAAGTTCCTCTTTCCGACCTGAAGCCAGTCCCTCACCAGACTGGCTTGCTTTTTGTATCTCCCCGGGAAAACGATTTGAGCTATGAAAAGGATCCTGACCTCCCTCCTCGCACTGGCCATCGGAATGACGGCCTTTGCCCAATTCGGCCCCGGACACTACGGCAGGCCCGTACACGGATATGGCCCCGGCTACGGATCCGGTTACCGTCCCGGTCCCGCCTATTTCCAGGATGGGGTTTTCGAAGTCGGCATTACCCTCAACCATTTCACCACAGGAACCAGGAACGGCGTCAAAGCCTTCCGTCCGGACCGGATGGGGCTCTTCGGGGAATACCGCGTGGACATCAGCCCGATGGTGGACATGGGCCTTCAGGTGTCGACCACTTTCGGGAAGGGATCCCTCACCTATGGTCCGGTCAATCCCTACGGTGACGACATGTGGTACTGGCAGGGCGCTCCCCTCATTGTAACCGATGTCAACCTGCTGCCTTACAGCGGATTCAACCCGTACATAGGCATCGGGATCGGACCGGGGTTCGGCCTCGAGAAGAACACCGTTTCCAAATGGTCGGAGTGGACCCAGGCCCTGGTCATCAGTCCTCGCGCCGGCGTAGAACTGTTCGAATGCCTCAGGATGAGCGTCCAATACCAGTGGTACCTGAACAATGCCTACACGTTCTCCCACGTGTCCTTCGGCATCAGCTGGGCATTCCACACGATGAGAGGCGGCCGCAGGCCGATGCGGAGGTAAGATGTCCTTCGACCGGAAAAAGGATTCGGGACTGACCCCGACCGTGGTATCGGCGGAAACGATGCTCGGCGTCATCGAGACGCTGGGCATCATTCCGTTTTTCGAGAATCCCATCCCGGGGTTCTCCATCGAGGAGATGACCGCCCGGGAGAACTGGTTCGACGGGCAGGAGAACCTGACCCTCACCCCCTGGGACTGGAAGATCCCGGTCGTCCAGAGCGGAGACATCGCCTACGGGAAGTTCCTCTGGGGCGGAAAAGCGGCCTTCGCGACCGTGGAATGGTACAGCGAACTCATGAACTGGCGGCGCAGTCTGCCGAAGTATCAACCAACTGAAGACCAACGGCTTGTCCTGGACTATCTGGAGGAGAACGGGAGCATCGGCATCAAGGAGATCCGCGCGCTGCTGGGCGTGAAGAAAAGCGCGGCCGACGCCCTGATGACGCGCCTTCAGATGCAGTGCCGCGTGGTCACCGGCGACATCACCCGCGTCTATCGCGGCCCTGACCTTCATTATAATGGATGGCAGGTCTCCTCTTTCTGCACGCCGGAATCCCTGTTCTGCGCAGACGCCCTCCCCGGTCCCGGCGGCTTTCCTTTCGGGGAAGCCCGCACCCTGGATGTGGACCATTCCCCCGCCGAATCGCTTCGAAGGCTGGTGGAGCATTTCCTGGACATCGCACCGGAGGCGACCGAAAAACAGATTCTGAAAATGTTGGGGTAATCCCCGACATTTTTTTTTGCATTTTTATTTGGAAATCCCAATTCCCCGTTATAACTTTGTGATATCAAAATAATATCATTATGGAAAACAAGAAAGAATATTCCTACAATGGCGTCTGCCTGAACGGATTCCTGGCGCTACTCATCATTTTCTGCCTGCTGGCCGCCGTCATCTGCCTCTTCGCGAAAGGTGATTCCGAATCTCCCTTCGCCCTGTGCGGCGGCATCCTGCTGCTTCTGACCATCATCTGCATGAACGGATTCGTCAAGCAGGAGCCCAACGAGGCGAAAGTGCTGGTTTTCTTCGGCAAATACAGCGGCACGTTCACCAAGACCGGTTTCTACTGGATCAATCCGCTCCTGAGCAAGAAGGGCGTCAGCCTGCGTGCCCGGAACCTGAATCCGGAGCCCATCAAGGTCAACGACAAGTCCGGCAACCCCGTGCTGATCGGCATGGTGCTCGTCTGGAAGCTGGAAGATACCTACAAGGCCCTGTTCGAGATCGACAGCCAGTCCCTCGCTCCGGCCAACGGAACCCGCAGCGCCCGCAACTTCTCCTACGCTTTCGAGAACTTCGTCCGCGTACAGAGTGACGCAGCCCTCCGGCAGGTCGCCGGATTCTATGCGTACGACAATGCCGACAACGCCGACGACCTCACCCTCCGCAGCAACGCGGAAGTGATCAACGAGCAGCTGGTCCAGACGCTGAACGACCGCCTGTCCATGGCCGGCATCCATGTGGTCGAGGCCCGCATCAACTACCTCGCCTACGCTCCGGAGATCGCCGCCGTGATGCTCCGCCGTCAGCAGGCCGATGCCATCATCGCCGCCCGCGAAAAGATCGTCGACGGGGCCGTGAGCATGGTCAAGATGGCTCTGGACAAGCTCAAGGACGAAGGTGTCGTGGATCTGGACGAAGAAAGGAAGGCCGCGATGGTGAGCAACCTCCTCGTCGTCCTTTGCGGTGACGAACCGGCCCAGCCCGTAGTCAATTCCGGTTCCCTGTATTGATATGGCCAGGGAGAAGGATAATATCAGGAGTTTTGTCCTTCGGGTCGATCCGGACATGATGTCCGCCCTGGAACGATGGGCGGCGGACGAGTTCCGCAGCGTCAACGGACAGTTGCAATGGATTATCAGCGAGGCGCTGAGAAAGAGCGGAAGATTGAAGAAAGATTAGATAACAACAAAGCGGTTTTTTTGTTATTTTTGTAATTCAATCGATTATGCCATGACTCTGATCAAATCCATTTCCGGCATCCGCGGCACCATCGGTGGCGCACCGGGCAACGCTCTCACCCCTATCGATGTAGTCAAATTCACGGCCGCATACGCCGCCACCCTCCCTGCGCGCAAGCCGCAGCCCAACGGGGCGAAATACAAGGTCGTCGTAGGCAAGGACGCCCGCCTCTCGGGCGATATGGTGGAACAACTTGTCGTAGGTACGCTCATCGGCTGCGGAATCGATGTCGTGAAATGCGGATTTGCTTCCACTCCCACCACCGAGATGGCCGTGCTGTTTGCGAAGGCCGACGGCGGCATCATCCTCACGGCCAGCCACAACCCGCGCCAGTGGAATGCCCTCAAGCTCCTGAATGACAAGGGCGAATTCCTCACGGCCGTCGAAGGGCAGGCGGTCCTGGACCTCGCCGCATCGGAGGACTTCTGTTTCGCCGAGGTGGACAATCTGGGCACCATCGAAGAGGAAGATTTCACCGACAAGCACCTGGACGCTGTCCTGGCCCTGCCGGCCGTGGACGTCGAGGCCATCAAGGCCGCGCATTTCACCGTGGTGGTGGATGCGATCAACTCCGTGGGCGGCATCATCATGCCGCGCCTTCTGAAGCGGCTGGGCGTGAAGTGCATCGGACTCAACTGCAATCCCACCGGCGACTTCGCCCACAACCCGGAACCCCTCCCGGCCAACCTCGTGGACCTGTGCCAGACCGTCATCAAAGAGAAGGCGGACCTCGGCGTGAGCGTGGACCCGGACGTGGACCGTCTCGCCTTCATCTGCGAGAACGGCGAACCCTTCGTGGAGGAATACACCCTCGTGAGCGTGGCCGATTACCTTTGCGGCCTCGCCCAGATGGAAGGCAAGCCCATCGCCACCGTTTCCAACCTGTCCTCCACCCGTGCCCTGCGCGACGTGACCGAGGCGCACGGCGGCACCTATTACGCTTCCGCGGTCGGTGAAGTGAACGTGACCACCCTGATGCACAAGGTGGGCGCAATCATCGGCGGCGAAGGCAACGGAGGCGTGATCTACCCCGCCATCCACGCCGGACGCGATGCCATGGTGGGCGTGGCCCTGTTCCTGTCGAACCTCGCCCATAAGAAGATGAAGGTCAGCGAGCTCAAGAAGACCTATCCGCAGTACTTCATCGCCAAGAACAAGATCCAGCTCAGCGATCCGGCCCTCATCGACCGCATCCTCGGCGAGCTCAAGAAGGTCTATGCGAAGGAAGATATCAACGACATCGACGGCGTGAAGATCATCTTCGAGGCGAAGAAGGAGTGGGTCCACCTGCGCAAGTCCAATACGGAGCCAATCATCCGCATCTATTCGGAAGCATCCTCGATGGATCGGGCGGAAGCACTTGGAAATGAAGTGATTGCCGTAGCGAAGAAGATCATCGGCTGATGTTCTCCTTCCGCACCACGCCGCTGGAAGACCAGCTGGACAAGGCCCTCCGGGAAGGGAAGGTCGGCTGCTTCTGTACACAGAACTGTTGGGACACGGCCCGGACGCGGTGGATGTACGACATCTTCCGCGACCGGGGCAACCTGGCCGTCGTCTTCTCGCCCCGTGACGCGGAACTCACCCCGGGAACGAACCATATCGATTTCGACCTGGAGCGGCTCCAGGGCCTGAACGCCATCGTGGTGGAGATCCAGGACGTGGGCGTCCGGTATTTCAACTACACGAAGGACGTGATGCGCCTGATGGAGATGCTCCTCCTGCTGGGCGACGACGCCCCCTCGCTGTATGTCGTGGACCACATCAATCCCTCCGGCCGCGTGGTGGAAGGAACGATTCCGTCCGTGGTCGGCGAGATGTTCGTCCCGAAGATCGCGCACCGGCACGGCCTTACCCTGGGCGAACTGGTGAACCTGTACAGCAGCGAAATCGGCGCGAAGTTCCCCATCCACATCATCTCCGCGCGGGCGACGGACTCCAACCGACAGCTCCTGCCGTGGACCATCGCCCCGGCCTCGGACATCCCGGGCCTGTTCAGTTCCTACCTGTACAGCGGCGGCGGTTTGTGGAACAACACGTCCGTCACGCCGGGCATCGGCACGGCACGCCCGTACGAGTACATCGGCGCACCCTTCGTCCGGCCCGGCCTGCCCGTGGACCTGCCCGTCGTGGAAGGCGCCCTGATGCGCCCCTGCTCCTTCACCCCGGCGGCCGGCAAGTATGCCGGCGAGCGCTGCTGGGGTTTCCAGATCATGCTCTCCCCCGGCGAGGACTACCACAGCCTGATGCACACCCTGAGGCTGATGCGCTGGTTCACGGAGCATTATTCCGCTTTCGAGTTCGACGACGCCTTCTGGGCCAAACTCGCGGACCCGGTGCTGGAGGAATACCTGAAGGGAAGCATCCCCTTCGACGTGGCCAGGGAGCACATCAAGCTGGAGGAACAGAAGTGGATCCGCAAGGCAAAGCGCTATCTCCTCTACGACGACCAGCCGTTCCGGATGAAATAATTTGGAAATTCCGGGAAAGATTCCTATCTTTGCCGTCCAAAATTGTTAACAATTAGTTTTTACGTAAAAATGAAGAAAGGAATCCATCCCGAAACCTACCGTCTTGTAGCTTTCAAGGATATGTCGAATGACACCATCTTCGTCACGCGTTCCTGCGCTCCCGCCAAGGAGACCATCGAGGTCGAAGGCGTCGAGTACCCGCTGGTGAAGCTGGAGATTTCCAACACTTCCCACCCGTTCTACACGGGCAAGGTGAAGCTTGTGGACACCGCCGGTCGTGTCGATATGTTCTATCAGAGATACAAGAACAGAAAGAAGTAAGTTCTTTCAACTCAATAGGTTGCAAGAAGTCCCGCTCTCTCGAACGGGACTTCTTCGTATCACCCCGGTCAGATGCCCGGGACAAAAAAAAGCCAGGCTAGAAGCCTGGCTTTCCGGTACTGGGTAGGAGAATCGAACTCCTATTGCGAGATTGAGAATCTCGAGTACTAACCGTTATACGAACCCAGCGGTTGGAATGCAAAGGTACTGCTTTTTTCCGGATTTCCAAATTTTTCTTTTGGAATTGTCGAATTTCCTACTGATCCTTCTTTTCGAAGAAGAGGTCGAGCATGGATTCGTCGAAGTCTCCGAACCACTCGTGGAGCTTGATGATGGACTGGGCCTTCACTTCCGGCGTAATACTCTTGATCACGCAATAGACGCCCCAGACCAGGGCGGCCAGGTCATCGGTATAGCCGGCGATCGGGATGAAATCCGGGATCAGGTCGATGGGCAGGATGAAATAGCCCAGGGCGCCCAGGATCTTGGCCCGGTCCTTCGTGGAGGTCGCGGGATTCTTCAGCACATAGAACAGAAGCAGGGCGGCGTAAGTAACCTTGATGCCCGCTTTCCGGGCGAACTTCTTCAGTTTTTCCCAGAAAGCGTTTTCGTCGTAATGGCCGGAATACTTTTCAAGATCTTCGTTCATTTCATTCGGTTTTTTCCCTTCCAATGCAAAAATCGGGCAAAATAATCACTATCTTTGAACCGCAAAACCGATTGCGATATGCTCAAATTCCTCAAGCAGCCCGCTTACAAGCCCGCCCAGACCGGTCCGGAAGCGGACGCCAAGTACAAGAGCCTGCGCCTGCAGGTGTTCATCGGCGCCTTCATCGGCTACGCCGGCTTCTACCTGGTCCGGAAGAACCTGTCCATGGCCATCCCCGCGATGGCCCCCCTCGGATTCGCCAAGACTGAACTGGGCTTCGTTCTGGGCCTCAACGCGGCGGCTTACGCCCTGTCCAAGTTCCTGATGGGCAGTGTTTCCGACCGTTCCAACGCCCGGGTATTCCTGCCCCTGGGCCTCATCCTGACCGCCATCTCCATGTGCTTCATGATCGTTCCGATCCAGCTCATCGGCGCTGAGCACAAGGCGCTTGCCATCCTCGTGATGGGCATCCTGAACTTCCTCGTGGGATGGTTCAACGGCATGGGCTGGCCTCCCTGCGGACGCGTGATGACGCACTGGTTCTCCGTCAGTGAACGGGGTACGATGATGAGCATCTGGAACTGCGCGCACAACGTGGGCGGCGCGCTCGTAGGGCCCATGGCCACCTATGGTGCCGCCTGGTTCGGCAGCTGGTTCTACGGCAGCCACGAGGAGCTCTACTTCCTCATCGGCACTTTCGCTTTCCCGGCTGCCGTGGCCCTGTTCATCGCCTTGCTGGCCTACGTACTGCTGCGCGATACGCCGCAGTCCTGCGGTCTGCCCTCCGTGGAGAAATGGCGCAACGACTATCCCAAGAACTACTCGGAAAAACACGAGGAGACCCTTTCCACCCGGGAAATCTTCTTCCATCACGTCCTGAACAACAAGTTCCTGTGGTACATCGCCCTGGCGAACGCCTTCGTATACATGGTCCGCTACGGCTGCCTGGACTGGGCGCCTACCATCCTCACGGAAAAGGGCATCGACCTGAAGAGCGCCGGATGGGCCTATTTCGCCTATGAGTTCGCGGCCATTCCGGGCACCCTCCTCTGCGGCTGGCTGTCCGACAAGCTGTTCCACGGGCGGCGGGCCCTGCCCACGATGATCTTCATGGCTCTCGTTGCGGTGTTCATCGTCCTGTACTGGCTCTTTATCGACAACCTCACGGTGGTCATCATCGCCCTCATCGGCATCGGGTTCTTCATCTACGGACCGGTGATGCTCATCGGCGTGCAGGCGCTGGACCTCGCCCCGAAGAACGCAGCCGGCACCGCAGCCGGTCTTACTGGCTTCTTCGGCTATTTCTTCGGCACCTTCATCCTGGCGAATACGGTCATCGGCCTCATCGCGCAGAACGTGGGCTGGGGCGCCACCTTCACGCTGCTGCTCGCAGCCTGCTTCCTGGCCATATTCTTCATGGGCATGACCTATAAGGAGGAACAGTACCTCGTGAAGAAAGAGAAGAAAAACTGACACTTTGGCAGAGGACAGCCTCTGGCAGATATTTTGATTGACTTTTCGCGGCGCTGCCGGTGATCCCGGCAGGCCGCGTGTATGTTAAAACGTGCGCAATATGGCAGACAAGAAAAAGAAGAATACTGAGAATCAGGAAGTTAAAAAGGACGACAAACAGCTCCAGGCGTTGCAGGACCAGTTGGCGGACGCCTTGAAAAAGGCCGACGAGGCCGCCGCGAAGGCCGCGGAACAGAAGAATGACTTTCTCCGCCTGATGGCAGAGTTTGACACCTTCCGCCGCCGGACCGCCGAAGAGAAGCTCGAACTGGTGAAGTCGGCATCGGCCGATACCATCAAAGGCCTTCTTCCCGTCCTGGACGACTGCGAGATCGCCCTCGCCCAGCTGGAGAAGACCGAAGGGAACGAAGGGGCCAAGGAGGGTGTCCAGCTCATCTTCAACAAGCTGATGAATTTCCTCAAGACGAAGGGACTGGAACGGATCGAGGCCAAAGGCGAGGTGTTCGACACCGAATTCCACGAGGCCGTGACCATGTTCCCCGCCCCCAGCGAAGACCTGAAGGGCAAGGTGATCGACGTCGCCCAGACGGGCTACACACTGGGCGGCAAGGTCCTGCGATATGCGAAAGTGATTGTAGGAGCGTAATTTATGGCACAGAAAAGAGACTACTACGAGGTACTCGGCGTGACCAAATCGGCTTCGGCCGAAGAGATCAAGTCGGCCTACCGCAAACTCGCGCTGAAGTGGCACCCGGACCGCTGGGTGAACGGCACCGACGCTGAAAAGAAGACCGCCGAAGAGAACTTCAAGGAGGCGGCCGAAGCGTATTCGGTGCTGAGCGACCCCGACAAGAAGGCCCGCTACGACCAGTTCGGCTTTGCCGGCGACCAGATGGGCGGCGGAGGCGGATTCGACTTCGGCGGATTCGACCTGAACGACATCCTGCGCAACGTCTTCGGCGGCGGGTTCAATTTCGGCGGAGGCGGATTCGACTTCGGCTTCGGGGGCGGTTCCCAGGGCCAGGCCCAGCAGCGCACCTACCGTGGCCGCGACATCCGCACCAGCGTCAAGCTTACCCTCGAGGAAATCGCCACCGGCTGCGAGAAAGAAGTCACCATCGAACGCAACCGCCCCTGCCCCGACTGCCAGGGAAAGGGTGCCAAGAACGCTTCCGACATCAAGACCTGTCCGACCTGCAACGGCCATGGCCAGACGCAGCGCGTCGTGAACAGTCTCTTCGGCCGGGCGGTCTCCTATGAGACCTGCCCCCAGTGCGGAGGCGAAGGAAAGATCATCGCCAATCCCTGCCGACGTTGCAACGGCACCGGCCTGGAGCGGCGGCGCGAGACCGTGAAGGTGAAGATTCCCGCCGGCGTGGAAGAAGGGATGCAGGTGACCGTGCGCGGAGAAGGGCATTCCGCCATGCACGGAGGAACGAACGGTGACCTGCTGGTCGTGATCAAGGAGGAGACCCATTCCAACCTCCGCCGTGACGGCAACAACCTGTTCTACACCCGGATCATCTCCGTGATGGATGCGATGCTGGGCTGTGAGATCTCCGTTCCCTGCCTGGACGGAAGCTACAAGGTGAAACTGGATCCCGGGACCCAGTCCGGAACGGTCATCAAGCTCCGCGGGAAGGGACTTCCTTCCGTCCAGGGATACGGCCGCGGTACCGGCGACCTGTACGTAAAGGTGCTGGTCTGGATTCCGCGAAAGCTCTCCCGCTCCGAGAAGGAAATGATGGAGTCCATCCGCAACAATTCCACCTTCACGCCCGACCTCAACCGGGACGACAAGGCCATTTTCGACAAGGAAAAGAATATTTTCTAAGAAAAAATTTGGTCATTCCGGAAATTGTTTCTACATTTGCAGTCCCGAAACAAGCAACCTCTTGTCAAGGAGTAGAAAGGCAAAGTTGCGCTAGAAAGTCGGCGTATTGAAATATGGATTTGATTAAAGTAGCAGAGCAGGCCTTTGCCAGCGGCAAGGCGGCTGAATTCCCGGAGTTCAAGGCCGGTGACACCATTACCGTGACCTACCGGATTAAAGAAGGAGACAAGGAGCGCGACCAGAAATTCCGCGGCGTCGTCATCCAGATGAAGGGTGCGGATCCTTTCACCAAGACCTTTACCGTCCGCAAGGTTTCCGGCGGTATCGGAGTCGAGAGAATCTTCCCGTTCCAGTCCCCGTTCATTGACAGCATCGAGGTGAACAAGTTCGGTAAAGTGCGTCGCGCACGCATCTTCTACCTCCGCGACCTCACCGGCAAGAAGGCCCGCATCAAGGAAAGGGTCTACAAAGCTACTGAAAAGGAATAAGCCGTAAGGCACCTGGCTCCATAGCTCAATTGAATAGAGCATTTGACTACGGATCAAAAGGTTACAGGTTTGAGTCCTGTTGGAGTCACGAGAAAACCCCGTCTGACACGCGTCAGATGGGGTTTTTCGCTTTTCCATGGAAATCCTTTGGCCTGTTGGCAAAAAATACTATCTTTGTTTCCGGTGTCATTCTTACAAACTGTTTAGTATGAAGAAGTTATTTGTCTCCCTCGCGCTGCTTGCCATGGTCTTCGGCAGCGAGCGCGCCCAGGCACAGGTATCGGAATTATTCGAGTGGGCCTCCAAAATCAAGGCGGAAGGTCTGGGGCGTTCCCAGGTCGAGGAACTTTCCCAGTACATGACGGATTATGTCGGCTCTCGCCTCACGGCTTCCCGCCAGAAACGGCGTGCCGACTCGCTCATGCTCGTCAAGCTCCAGGAACTTGGCCTCTCCGCCCCCCGCTCCGAGTTCGCCACGGAATTCACCCGCGGCGGTTGGGATGTCGTCAAGACCTATGCGGCCATGACCTCCCCTTACTACTGCGCCTTTTCGGTCAATCCCAGGGCTTGGTCGGGCAGCACCGACGGCCTCGTCAAGGGCGAATGCATCGTATTCGACGCCCAGACGAAGGAAGACCTGGAGCAATACCGCGGCAAGGTCGCCGGCAAGATCCTCTTGATTCCTTCTACACGGACCGTGGAAATCAATTTCGATCCGCTGGCAACCCGTTATGACGAGAAGCAGCTGGAAGCGCTGACCCAGGATAACCGCGCCGACGTGCGTCCCCGTTCCGGGGGACTCGGCCAGGGTTTTCCCCGGGACTTTCTGGCCATCATGGAACTTCGGCAGGCAATGGCCGATTTCTACAAGACGGAAAAACCGCTCTGCATCGTGAACGGCAGCGGCACTTTCAATGTGCCCAGCGGTTCCGGAGTCAATTATAAGGCGGGGGATCCTGAGCCGGTTCCCGAAATCGCGATGCCGCTCGAAGACCACGGACGCATGATCCGTCTCATCCGGAAGGGGCACAAAGTCGAGATGGAACTGGAACTCATCAACCGCTTCAGCGATGATACGGAAGTGCACAACATCTATGCGGAGATCCCCGGCACCGACGCGAAACTCAAGGATGAGATCGTGCTCATCGGTGCCCACTACGACTCCTGGCACGGAGGGACCGGCGCGGCCGACAACGCCTCCGGCTGCATCACCATGGTGGAGGCCATGCGCATCCTCAAGGAGGTGGGATTCAAGCCCAAGAGGACCATCCGCCTGGCGCTTTGGGGCGGCGAGGAGCAGGGACTCTTCGGCTCGAGAGGTTATCTGAACCAGTATCTGTACAAGGAAGGGAAGAAGCTGCCCGGATTTGACAAGTTCGCCCTTTACCTGAACATGGACAATGGTTCCGGACGGTTCCGCGGGATCTATCTGGAGCGGAACGACGGGGCATTCCCGTTCTTCGAGGCATGGATGAAAAGCATCGAATCCCTGGGGTTCCAGTATCTTTCCCCCCGGACTACCGGCAGCACCGACCACGTGACATTCAACCGCCTGGGTCTCCCCTCCTACCAGTTCATCCAGGACGAACTCGAATACTTCCGGACCTACCACACCCTGATGGACACCTATGAGCGGCTGTCCCTGAGCGACCTGAGAGTCAATGCGACCATCGTCGCCTGGCTGGCCGCCTGTGCGGCGAACGATCCGGGGCGGGTCCCGGTCAATCCGGCCGTCAATCTGGATCGGCAGGCACGGCCTGGAGAGCGCTCCCCACGATAGGGGTTTTCACTTTTTTCGAAAATAAGTTGTTTTTTTTCCAACCTTCCGGGGCGATCCTGCGTTATAGCTATGAAACCGCCCCGGAAAAGGGGATGTCGAACAACTTAAGAGAAAGTTATTATGAACGCGAATGAATTCCTGACCACCATCGGCATCTGTGTCGTCCTTCCGGTACTGATTGTCTGGATTGTCGGCCGCGTCCGCCAGAACGCGACCAACCGCAAGGCCGAAATCATGCTGAAAGCCATCGAAAGCGGCGTGGAGATCAAGCCCGATCTCTTCAAGACCAGCCGACCGAAAAAGGCATCGATCAAAAAGGGCCTCCTGGAAAAGCTCAACGGAGCCTGCATCACCGGTATGCTGGGCTTCGCCCTCCTCCTCCTCATGCTTCTCGGAAGCTTAAGAGGTGCCTTTGCCAACTATCTTCCGCTTGCCACAGCCATGCTGCTGGCCGTGAGCGCCGGCCTGTTCGTTTCCTATTTCGCCGGCAAGAAGATGCTGGCCAAGGAAATCGAAGCCGAAGAAAAAGACCTTCTGGAAGAAAAGTAGACCATGACCCGGGAACGGTTCATCTCTGAAGTCAGGGCGTGTCAGGGGCGGCTGCGGCGGTTCCTGGCATCGCTGTGCGGGGATGCCGCCCTGGCCGACGACATCGCGCAGGAAGCGCTGGTGCGGGCCTATGTGAGTTCGGGCCGGTTCATCGGCAATTTCAAGGCCTGGCTCTTCCGGATCGCATACAACTGCTTTGTCGACCATCTCCGACGGGTTCCGGGGCCGTCGATATCGCTGGAATCGCCCGAGGCGCTGCACATCCTGGATCCGGCAGCCTCCGACGCTTCCTTCCGGCACGAAGAACTTCAGCGGGCACTCGCGAAGATTCCGGAGAAAGAGCGGACGGTCATCGTCCTGCACTATTTCGAGGACCTTCCGGTCAAGGAGATCGCCTCCATCATGCAGATCCCTTCCGGAACGGTCAAGTATTACCTTTCGGTGGGCAGGGACCACCTCAGAAAGCACATCCGTTTATGAAAGACATCGAACAATATCTACGCGAAAACGCACCGGAGACGCCGGACGAAGGGCAGTTCCTGATCGAGACGAACGCCCGGCTGGACTCCGTGGAGGGCATCAAGGAAACCGTGGACGGAGAGCATCGCCGCTGGCGGAAGGTCCTGGTCATCACACTGGTGGCAGGCCTGGTGCTCGGGTGCCTGCTCACGCTGCTTGCGGTATTCTGTCCTGTCCAGACGGACGCATCTACCTTCACGAAAACGATCGAGGCCTTGAAGGGCGGCAAGGAAGTCCTGATGGGGTTCGTTGCCTGCTGCGCCATCGGCCTGGGCATCCTGTCCATGACCAAGAAGCGCGAAGCGTTCTAGTCCCGGCTACTTCTCTCCGAAGACGCACCACTTCACGACGGGGATGCGCCGGAGAATCTCATAAAGCACGGGCGAGAGGGTGAATACCGCTGCCGCCAGGATCAGGTACATGGCCGCCGGAGGCAGTTGGGTATACGTCTTCATCATGTAGCCCAGGCTCGCGACGACCAGATAATGGACGATATAGATGCCGAAGCTGGACCTGGTCATATAGCCCGCGAATTTTCCCGTATAATCGAACCTGGCCTTGAACCAGGCCATCATCGCCAGACAGGCCAGCCAGCCGTAAATGCAGTTGAGCGGGCTGCCCAGATACTCCGGCGAGGTATTGTCCTGCCCGAAGGTGGTGCCCACCAGGATGCCGCCGGCCACGACGGCGCAAGCCAGGAGCGGAATCCAGGCCTGTCCCAGCTTTTCCTGCACTTCGTTGCGGGCGAAGACGAAGTAACCGAGCAGGAACGGGACCAGGTAGAACAAGGGCTTGTACAAGTTATATAATCCGTCCAGGGATGCCGGGCGGGGATTGCGGATCAGGAGCTGTTCACCGGCCCAGAAAAGGACGCCCAGCAGGATCAGCCAAACGACACCGCTCTTTCCGCCAAACACCCTGCCACAAGCCTCGTACAGTCTGTTTTTCCCGTCCAGTTTACGTATCAGCAGCAAGAGCAGCGAAAACAGCCACAGGTCCTGGATGAACCAGAGCGGTCCGGTCCCGGAAAAAGCCATGATAAAGTATTTTGCCACGGCAGGGACACCGTCGAACACGCCCTCCCTCTGGGCTACGACGGTATTGAAATAGCCGACCATCCAATGGAACACGAGAAGGCCGATGGTGGAAGGCACCAGCAGTTTGCGCGTACGGGCCCTGAACCATTCCCGGGCCGGATGCCTCTCCAGCGCATATCGCGCGCTGATGCCGGCCAGCAGGAACAGGAGCGGCATGAACCAGGGATACAGGATGTACATCACGACATCCTGATACTGGGGTCCGTCACCGAAACCGCCGATGCCGCCGAAAACGCCCTTGTTGTTATAGAAATAGATGACATGGTAGAACAGCACCAGGAGTACCGTCACCCAGCGCAGGTTGTCCATCCAATGCTTTCTCACTTCGTAAGCCCCTCCATGGCCTGGTCTATCGCGCTTTGGAAGATTTCCGTCTTGAGCATGGCGATTCCCCGCTGGTCTCCCAGCATGATCAGGGCGTCGCCCGGTTTGATGTCATAGATATTGCGGGCGTCTTTCGGGATGACGATCTGCCCTTTATCCCCCACCTTCACGACTCCGAAGATGTATTTGCCGTCTTTCTCCTGCATATGTGGTAAAAGTTAGAAATTTCCCACAAATATAACGATATTCCCGAATAAGAAGAACATTTCCGTAAAACAACCGGAAAAGATTTCGCCACATTTTTATGATTCCTGTCCTGTCCCGGGACGGAGGCGGCTATCTTCGCCTGCGGCCGGACACGGTGTCAGGCCGCTAAAACCATTATCGTATGCGATTCAACAGATTGATGGCGCTCCTGCCGCTGGCGGCGGCCCTGAGCGCGTGTGACGACTTCGGACTCGGATCCGGAGGACAGGGAGAACTCAAATGGATCATCGAGGGAGACGGTGTCTCCACGAGGGCATCGGCCGAAATCCCCGACACCAACGACTTCATCCTGAAGGTGACGGATTCCAAGGGAAGCGTCCTCTACGAGGGAGCCTATGGAGACTCCCCGGAATCCCTCCTGGTCGATGCCGGCAGCTATACCGTAAACATCCGGTCGGCCGATTTCACGGCGCCGGGCTTCTCCAAGCCGCAATACGGCGACGAGCAGGTGGTAGTAGTCAAGGCCGGAGCCAGCGTGACGGTGCGCCTGTCCTGCACCCTGCAGAACGCCGGAATCCGGCTGAACATCGCGCCGGATTTCCTGACTTCCTTCCCGGAGGGCATCCTGTACCTGAAGGCCGGCGAAACCCGCCTGATGTATACTTACTCCGAAAAGCGGATCGCCTATTTCAAACCCGGTTCCGTCACGCTTATCCTGCACGACCAGGGCAAGGACGAAACCCTGCTGTCCCGGAAGCTGGAAGCGCGTGAGATCCTGACTTTGAACATCTCCGCTCCCTACGGCGGAACCGCGTCGGCCAGCCAGATCAGCGTCGCCGTGGACACGAGCAAAGTGTGGAACCAGGAAAACTATACCATCGGCGGGAACAACGGAAATGGCTCCGGAAACGGTTCTTCCGGCAGTTCCGGACAGGACGGTGACCACGGCGGCGAAACCGACAAGGCTTACTCCGTATCACAGGCGTCGGCCCATGTGGGGGAAAACGGTGTCTGGGTGTGCGGCTACATCGTCGGCGGTGACCTGTCCACGGCCGGGACCACGGTCAAGACCTCCAAGATCACCAAGAACACCCATATCGCCATCGCAGCCCGTTCTTCCGTCACCGCGAAGGCGTCCTGCGTTTCGGTAGAACTCCCCAAAGGGAAGGTCCGTGACGCCCTCAACCTCGTCGACCACCCGGACCTCATCGGCTCGCGCGTCTATATCAAAGGGAATATCGTCGCATCCTACTTCGGTACCACCGGCATGAAAAGCGTAACGGACTACACCCTGAAATGAAAACAGGCGCTCCTTCAGGGAAGCGCCTGTCCTGGAGCGGAATACGAGGTTCGAACTCGCGACCTTCGGCTTGGGAAGCCAACGCTCTACCAACTGAGCTAATTCCGCATGGGAAAGCAAAGGTATGGAAAGTTTTCGGGAATTGCAAGGGTAAGGCGCGGGATGTTAGGAATTGTAAGCCATTCTTTGGATTTCAATAATGAATCATTATCTTTGCATGACATTAACCGCACAATTGATAATGGACAAGCGCTTAGAACTGAACCCGAACGAGGTCGTCGCCTTCCTGGGAAAACAGCCCCGGGATTTCACCCGCCAGGATTTGATCAACTTCATCCGCGAGAAGAACATCCAGATGATCGATTTCATGTATCCCGCCGAGGACGGCCGCGTGAAAACCCTGAACTTCACCGTGAACAACCTCGCCTACGTGGAAACCATCCTCACCGAAGGAGAACGCGTAGACGGCTCCAGCCTCTTCCCTTCCTTCATCGAGGCCGGCAACAGCGACCTGTACGTCATCCCCCGCTATCGGACCGCCTTCGTGGATCCCTTCAACGAAATCCCTACCCTGTGCTTCCTGTGCAGTTTCTTCGAGAAGGACGGCGAGCCTTTCGAGTGCGCCCCGTACCATACGCTGCAGCGCGCCGGAGATGCCTTCTACCAGTCCACGGGCATGACTTTCGAGGCGATGGGCGAACTGGAATACTACGTCATCACCGACGAAGACCCGCTCTTCCCCGCCACGGACCAGAAGGGTTATCACGAATCCGAACCGTTCGCGAAACTGAACGATTTCCGCCGCGCCTGCATGATCCACGTCGCCAAGACCGGCGGCCAGATCAAGTACGGTCATAGCGAGGTGGGCAACTTCACCCTGGACGGACGGATCTACGAGCAGAACGAGATCGAGTTCCTGCCGAACCCGGTGGAAACGGCCGCCGACCAGCTTCTGCTGGCGAAATGGGTCATCCGCAACCTGGCCTGGCAGTGGGGCCTGGACGTTTCCTTCGCCCCGAAGATTACCACCGGCAAGGCCGGCTCCGGCATGCACATCCACATGCGCCTGATGCGGGATGGCAGGAACGTCACCCTGGGCAATGACGGCAAACTCTCCGAGGAGGCGCGCCGTGCCATCGCGGGCCTGATGCTGATGGCTCCGTCCATCACGGCCTTCGGCAACAAGAACCCTACCTCCTACTTCCGCCTGGTCCCCCACCAGGAGGCACCGACGAACGTCTGCTGGGGTGATTGCAACCGCTCCGCCCTCGTCCGGGTTCCCCTGGGCTGGTCGTCAGGCAAGGACATGTGCACCAAGGCCAATCCGCACGAGAAGCCGGTACCCATGGACACGACCGACAAGCAGACTTTCGAGATGCGCTCACCGGACTGCTCCGCAGATATCTACCAGCTGATGTCCGGCCTGTGCGTCGCCGCCCGCAAGGGTCTGGAGATGCCCGTGGAAGAGGCCCTGAAGATTGCCGCCGACAAATACGTGGACATGGACATCCACAGGAGCGAGAATGCCGACCGTCTTGCCACCCTGGACTCCCTGCCGACCTGCTGCGCCGAATCCGCCGCCTGTCTCGAAGCCGCGCGCGACGCGTACGAAGCCGACGGCGTGTTCAAGCCGCGGATGATCGACGGAATCATCTCGGCCCTGAAGGCGCACCACGACAAGCACCTGCATTCCGATGCCAAGAAAGACCCGGCTCTGATGCGGAAACTGGTCGAACAATACTTCTATTGCGGATAAAGCATCCCACCTATGAAAAACTTCAATCCAACTCGAACAGAGTTGGATTTTTCGTTCCTGACTCTCCTAAAATTCACGAGGCTGGCGCATCTCTGCGACAGCCCCGCTACTTAACCTAAACTTAAACTATGAAAAACTTCACTGCAAATATACAAAAGTTTTTCATATCAACAAGTTACATATGACGTATTTTTGCAAATTTTAGCAATAAAAGTTTTTCGCCATATTTATCAAAGGCGATTCTCGCCTTGATATCTGGTACTATTCCGGTGATTTCTAGGACTTTTCCAACCCCAAATCGATTGTGTTCGATCCGGTCTCCCTCCCGGAAACTGGACATCGGGTCCGGGATGAACTCCGCATCGGGAATCTTCGGAGGCAGCGGACGGTTCGCCAGCGTCTCCCGCGTCAGGGGACGGGACACCGCAGGCCTTTCGTTCCGGACGGGCGCAGGCCGGAACGGATTCTCCCGCCCGGAGGTCCGCCCGAAACGGAAGCCAGGGAAGTCGTCTTCGTGCGATTCCGCCGTCAGGTCTTCCTTGCGGAGCGGATTCTGAAGGTACTGGGGCGCGATTTCACGCAGGAAACGACTCGGGGCGTTGGATTCGTGCTTGCCGTTGCGCATGCGTGTCTGGGCATAGAAGAGCGTAACGACCTTCTTCGCCCGGGTCAGGGCCACATAGAACAAGCGCCGCTCCTCCTCCAGGTCCTTCTCGGTCAAGGACCATCCTCCGGAGGGGAACAGGTTCTCCTCCATCCCCGTCACAAGGACATAGGGGAACTCCAGGCCTTTTGCCGAATGCGCCGTCATCAGCGCGACTCGGTTTGCGGTTTCATCTTCCGCCACGTCCACGCTGGAGAGGAGGGAGATGTTCTCCAGGAAGGAAGGCAAGGTGACGACCGGCAATTCGGATTCGGGGATGTCGGACACGTCGGTATAGCGGCCATCTTCCACCAGGGCGTTGCAGTATTCGCCCTGCTCATCCTCCACGAACCCCTTCACGCTGTCCAGAAGCTCCTGCACATTGGCGAAACGGGCCTGTCCTTCAATGGAGACATCCTCCTTGTAGAAGGAAAACAATCCCGAATCATAGGCCAGCGTACGGGCCAGGTCGTAGGCGTCGGACGTGTCGATGCCGACGGCAGCCTTCTCGATCATCGTGCAGAATGCACGGATCTTCGTGATGGCGGCGCCCCGGAGACCGAAACTTTCCAGGTCGGGTGCGGATGCGGCCTCGGACAGCGAGGTTCCGTGCGCCTGGGCGGCGGCCGCAAGCGCGTTCAGGGAGGTATCCCCGATTCCCCGGGCAGGTTTGTTCACCACCCGCTTGAAGGATTCGTCGTCCTTCAGGTTGGCGGCGAGTTTGAAATAAGCCATCAAGTCCTTCACCTCGGCCCGGTCGAAGAAGGAGTTGCCCGACCAGATCATGTAGGGGATGTTGCGCTTGCGCAGTTGCTCCTCCAGGGCGCGCGACTGGGAATTGGTCCTGTACAGGACGGCGAAATCTTCATAGGCCGCATGCTCCGACTGCATCCGCTGCAGGATGGCCGAAGCGACCAGCGCACCCTCCTCTTGCTCGGTGTAGGCCCGCACGAGGCGGATCTTCTCTCCCATGTCCCCCATCGACACACACTGTTTCGGAATGCGGCCTTCATTCTTGGAAATCAAGGTATTGGCGGCATTCACGATGTTCTGCGTGGAGCGGTAGTTCCGCTCCAGGCGGAAGGTCTTCGCCTCGGGGAAATCCTTCTTGAAATTGAGGATGTTCTCGATCTTGGCTCCGCGGAAGGCATAGATGGACTGCGAATCATCCCCCACTACCGTGATGTTCCGGTGCACGGCCAGCTTCTTGAGGATCAGGTACTGGGCGAGGTTGGTGTCCTGGTACTCGTCCACGAGGATGGCGTCGAACCGTCCGGCGATGGAAGCGAGGGCATCGGCACTGCCCCGCAGGAGGATGTTCATGTACAGGAGGATGTCGTCGAAGTCCATCACCCCCGACTGCCGGCACATCTGGCAGTAAAGCTGGTAAACCTTGTAGATCTCCGGTTTCTTGTGGAGACGGTCGTCGTCCCGGAAACCGCCCACTCCTTCGGAATAGGGCGTGGGGGTGACCAAATCGTTCTTCGCCTTGGAAATGCGGGAAAGCACCTCCTTGGGCTTGTATGTCTTGTCATCCAGGCCCAGCTGCTTGATGCAGGCCTTGACGGCGCTCACGGAATCCGAGGTATCGTAGATGGTGAATCCGGGGGGAAAGCCGATCCTGTCGGCGAACTCCCGGAGGAACCGGATGAACACGGAATGGAAGGTGCCCATATAGATGCGACGAGCCTTCCGGTCCCCCACCATCTGCCCGATACGCTCTTTCATTTCGCCGGCCGCCTTTTTCGTAAAAGTCAGGGCCAGGATCCGCGCCGGATCCGTTCCCCGTTCGACCAAAAACGCTATGCGTGAGGTCAATACGCGGGTTTTCCCGGAACCCGCCCCCGCCACAATCAGCACCGGTCCATCCGCACATTCGACCGCCTGTCTCTGCTCTCTGTTCAAATCTTCCAGTATGGTGCTCATTTCTTCCTCTGTATTTTGCACGAAAATAGTGAAAAAATGCGTAAATTCGCGCTATATTTTAAAGCAAATACACAAAACCGTTTCAATAATGTCAAACCATCTCGATTTGAAAAAGGGCCTCGACATTCCCCTGAAGGGTGCCGCTGCCCCGACAGTCGCCAAGACTGTGAAACCGGGACTCGTCGCCGTCAAGCCGACCGACTTCAAGGGCTTCCTCCCGAGGCTCCTGGTGAAGGAAGGCGACCGCGTCCTCGCCGGTTCCCCCGTCCTGGTCGACAAGCAGAATCCCGCGATCCTCGTCACGTCGCCCGTCAGCGGCACCGTGGCGCAGATTGTCCGGGGTGAGAAGAGAAAGCTGCTGGCCGTCCTTGTCCAGGCCGACGACTCCCAGGAGTATGTCGATTTCGGCTCGAAGGTCCCCGCCGACGCGGAGCAGGTCAAGGAGCTCCTTCTCAAGACCGGCCTGTGGATGTCGCTGGTCCAGCGCCCCTACGGCGTCATGGCGGACCCGGCGCTCCGTCCGAAGGCGGTCTTCGTTTCCACCTACAGCACCGCTCCCCTCGCGGCCGACACCGAGTTCACCCTCGGTGACCGTTTCGCGGACATCCAGGCCGGCGTGAACGCCCTCGGCCTGCTCACCGACGGAGGCGTCCACCTCGCCGTGAACAAGGCCGTCTGGTCCAGCACCCCGTTCCACAAGGTGGAGCATGCCATCACCCACGAGGTGAGCGGCAAGCACCCCGCCGGCAACGTGGGCGTACAGATCAGCCACATCGCCCCCATCCAGAAGGGCGAGACCGTCTGGACCGTGTCCCCGCTCCTGCTCGCCGCCATCGGCCGCGTGATCAATACCGGCAAACTGGACCTCACCCGCAAGGTGGCTGTCACCGGGCCCGTCGTCAAGAACCCCGCCTACGTCGTCGCCCTCCCGGGCACGCCCGTCAAGGAACTTGTCGATGTCCCGGCGGACGCCCGCGTCATCGGCGGTGACGTCCTCACCGGCGAAACCCTCGGCGCCGACGGCTGCCTGGGCTTCTTCCAGGACCAGCTCACCCTCCTGCACGAAGGTACGGAGCGCGAATGGTTCGGCTGGGCCAAGCCCTTCCGCCCGAAAGTGCACAGTTCCTCCTGGTGCTACTTCTCCTGGCTCACCCCCAAGAAGAAGTACGACATGGACACCAACCTCCACGGCGGTCCCCGCGCCTTCGTCGAGACCAAGTGCTTCGAGGACGTGACTCCGATGGACATCTTCCCCATCTACCTGATCAAGGCCTGCCTGGCGGGCGACATCGAGAAGATGGAGAAGTTCGGCATCTACGAGGTCCTGCCGGAAGACCTGGCCCTCTGCGACTATGTGGATCCTTCCAAGAACGACATCCAGGCCATTATCCAGCAGGGTATCGACCTGATGATTAAAGAAATGGCATAAGTTATGGCAGACGAAAAGAAACCCGGCCTCTTTGAAAAAGGCGGCAAGCTGTACTGGCTTCACTCTACCATCGATGCGTTCGACACCTTCCTCCGCGTCCCGGGAACCGTGACGGCGAAGGGCGCCCACGTGCGTGACGGCATCGACCTCAAGCGCGTGATGATCATGGTCGTCATCGCCCTCGTCCCGGCAGCCCTCTTCGGCATGTACAACGTGGGCCTGCAGACCTCCCTCACCTACGGACTCGACTGGAACTTCTGGCACATGTTCTGGTACGGACTGCTCCGGATGCTTCCGCTGTTCGTCGTATCCTACCTCGTCGGCCTCGCCATCGAGTTCGGTTCCTCCCAGATCCGCGGCGAGGAAGTGAACGAGGGCTACCTCGTCACCGGCTTCCTCATCCCGCTCATCGTCCCGGTGGACGTCCCCCTGTGGATGCTTGCCCTCGCCGTGGCCTTCTCCGTCATCTTCGTGAAGGAAGTGTTCGGCGGCACCGGCATGAACATCTGGAACCCCGCCCTCGTGGCGCGCGCCTTCCTGTTCTTCTCCTACCCTTCCTCGATGTCCGGTTCCTCCGTTTGGGTATCCAAGACCTGGGTCTCCGCCCTGAAGGACGTGGATGCGGTCTCCGCGGCCACCCCGCTCGCCATCGCGCATGACGGCGCCTTCGACGCCGCCACCGGAGCCGTGGGCCAGTATTCCTTCCTGGATATGTTCTACGGATTCATCCCCGGTTCCACCGGTGAAACCAGCGTCATCGCCATCCTCCTCGGCGCCATCCTCCTCGTCTGGACGGGAGTTGCCTCCTGGAAGATCATGGTCTCCAGCATCGCGGGCGGCCTGCTCGTCGGCTGGCTGGGCCAGCTCGCCGGCGCCACCGCTGTCCCGTGCTACTACCAGCTTGTGATGGGCGGCTTCCTGTTCGGCTCCGTGTTCATGGCCACCGACCCGGTGACCGCGGCCCAGACCGAGACCGGCAAATGGATCTACGGCTTCCTCATCGGCGCCCTCGCCGTGGTGGTCCGCCTGTGGAACCCCGGGTACATGGAAGGCATGATGCTCGCCATCCTGTTCATGAACACGATGGCCCCGCTCATCGACCACTGCGTCGTAACGTCCCGCATCAACCGCCGCGCGAAAAGAATCAAAACCGCCTAAAGGATACGCGCCATGAATACCAACAACAACGTATATACCGTACTCTACACGGCCCTCATCGTGGTCGTCGTAGCCGCGCTCCTGGCGTTCGTCTCCCAGTCCCTCAAGGGGCGGCAGGATGCCAACGAGAAGGCGGAGACCATCTCCCAGATGCTCACCGCCGCCCAGTTCGGCACCAAGGCGGAGTTCCAGAAGATGGGCAACGCCGCCGTCCTCGAGAAGTACGCCTCCGAAATCGACAAGGCCTACACCGTGAACGTCGCGGGCGAAAAGGTCGCCGACCTTTCCCTGGACGAAGTCTTCAGTCCGAAGCTGCTCAAACGGCAGAACTACAACATCAAGGGCGGCGCCAACGCCACCGGCGAGCCCGAACTTCCCGTGTTCGAATTCAAGGACGGCACCACCGTGGTTCCCATCTACGGCGCCGGCCTCTGGGGCCCGGTCTGGGGCTATGTCGCCTTCGAGAAAGGCAGCTCCACCATCAAGGGCGCCTACTTCGACCACGAGTCTGAAACCGCCGGTCTCGGCGCTAAGATCAAGGACGATCCGGCCTTCCAGGCAGCATTCGCCGGCAAGCAGGCCGCCTTCGACAAGGCTCCGGTCTTCCAGATCGTGAAGGGTGCCGAAGGGACGCTGGCCGACAACCAGATCGACGCAATTACCGGTGCGACGATGACCTCCCAGGGTCTCGACGCCGCGATCAACACCTGGTTCGCCGCCTATGCGAAGTATTTCCTGGGGAATGTCAGCCAGCCGGAGCGGAACGAATGCAAGTGCCCGTCCTGCCCCTGCGAAGACTGCCCCTGCGACTGTCATTGCACCCCCGGCCAGGACGGCTGCCACTGCCCCGGCTGCGAGTGCCCCGACTGCAACGGTAACATGAAACACAAGGAGGAGTAAGCCATGAATGCGAAATTGAAAGAAACCATCCTCAACCCCATTTTCAAGGGTAATCCGATTACCGTCCTGGTGCTGGGCATCTGCTCGTCCCTGGCGGTCACGGTCACGCTGAAGGGTGCGCTCGTCATGGCGCTCTCCGTCATCGTCGTCTGCGGCATCTCCAGCCTGATCCTCTCCCTCCTCAGGAACACCATTCCGGGGCGGGTCCGTATCATCGTCCAGCTCGTCGTGGTCGCCATGATGGTGATCCTGGTGGACCAGATCCTCAAGAGTTTCGAAGCCACCTACGCCATCGACAAGCAGCTGTCCGTGTACATCGGCCTCATCATCACGAACTGCATCGTGATGGGCCGCATCGAGGCGTTCGCCCTGGGCAACAAGCCCTGGCCGAGCTTCCTGGACGGCGTGGCCAACGGTGCGGGCTACGGCCTGATCCTCCTCATCGTCGCCTTCTTCCGCGAACTCCTCGGAAGCGGCACCCTGTTCGGGATCGACATCCTCAACCGCTTCGGCTATGAGCCGAACAACCTCGTGATCCTCCCGCCGTTCGCCCTCATCCTCCTGGGATGCATCGTATGGGTCCAGCGGAGCATCCAGAAAGACCTTCAGGAAAAATAATACCGACGCCTTATGGAATATCTCAGCTTATTCGTCAAGTCCATCTTCGTGGACAATATGATCTTCGCGTACTTTCTGGGTATGTGCTCATACCTGGCGGTATCGAAGAATGTCAAGACGGCTGCGGGACTGGGCGTCGCGGTTATCGCCGTCCTCCTGATCACCCTGCCGATCAACTACCTGCTGAACACCTATGTGCTTCAGCCCGGCGCCCTCAAGTGGCTCAGCCCCGGCATGGCCGACGTGGACCTGAGCTTCCTGAGCTTCATCGTCTTCATCGCGGTCATCGCCGCCATCGTGCAGATCGTGGAGATGGTCGTGGAGAAGTTCTCGCCGGAACTCTACTCGTCCCTGGGTATCTTCCTGCCGCTGATCGCGGTGAACTGCGCCATCCTGGGCGGTTCCCTGTTCATGCAGCAGAAGGACTTCCTGAACATCGGTGAAGCCGTGGTCTATTCCCTCGGCTCCGGCATCGGCTGGTTCCTCGCCATCGTCTCCCTCGCGGCCATCCGCGAGAAGATGGCCTACTCCAACGTGCCGCCCGCACTCAAGGGACTGGGCATCACCTTCATCACCGTCGGTCTGATGGGCCTCGCCTTCATGACCTTCATGGGCATTTCACTTTAATCGGAGGAGATCATTATGGGAAATACATTACTTGCAGCCATCCTCGTGATGCTCGTCGTAACGGTCCTGCTGGCCATCCTGCTGGTCTGGATCAAGAATGCCCTCATGCCCTCCGGTTCCGTCAAGGTCTCCATCAACAACGGTTCCAAGGAACTGGAAGTCACCCCCGGCGGCGACCTGATGCACACCCTGGCCGACCACGGCATCTTCCTTCCCTCCGCCTGCGGCGGCAAGGCCAACTGCGGCCAGTGCAAGCTCCAGGTCCTTGACGGCGGCGGAACCATCCTCCCCACCGAGACCGGATTCTTCTCCCGCAAGCAGATCAAGGAAGGCTGGCGCCTGGGTTGCCAGGTGAAGGTCAAGGACAACCTCCAGATCGCCGTTCCGGAGAGTGCCCTCAGCGTCAAGAAACTCGAGTGCGAAGTCATCTCCAACGAGAACGTCGCGACCTTCATCAAGGAATTCACTGTCCGTCTTCCGGAAGGCGAGCACATCGACTTCAAGTCCGGCGAGTACATCCAGATCGACATTCCGAAGTACGAAGCCGACTTCTCCGACATGGGTGTCGCCCCCATCTACATGGGCGACTGGGAGAAATACGGCATTACCTCGCTGAAATTCAAGAACAACGAGCCTACCATCCGTGCCTATTCCATGGCCTCGTATCCGGCCGAGAAGGACGTCATCAAGCTGAACGTGCGTATCGCGACCCCTCCGTTCGACCGCACCCAGCCGAAGGGCGTGTTCAAGTTCGTCCCGGGCGTTCCTCCGGGAATCGCCTCGACCTACGTCTTCTCCCGCAAACCGGGCGACAAGGTGTGGATCAGCGGTCCCTATGGTGAGTTCCTCCTTCCGAAGGACGATCCCGAGGAGATGGAATACATCTTCGTGGGCGGCGGTGCCGGCATGGCTCCGCTCCGCAGCCACATCATGCACCTGTTCAAGACCCTGAAGACCAAGCGTCAGGTCCACTTCTTCTACGGTGCCCGCGCCCTCGTCGAAGCCTTCTACCTGGAAGATTTCGCCGAGATCGAAAAGGACTTCCCGAACTTCCACTTCCACCTGGCCCTCGACCGTCCGGACCCGGCAGCCGATGCCGCCGGCGTGAAGTACACCGCCGGTTTCGTCCACAACGTGATGAACGAAACCTACCTCAAGGACCACGAGGCCCCCGAGGACATCAAGTACTTCATGTGCGGACCGCCCATGATGACCAAGTGCGTGTGCGACCTGCTCGACTCCCTGGGCGTTGCCCCCGAGAGCATCCTGTTCGACAATTTCGGAGGTTAGTCTTCCGTCAACCCATGAAAAACCCGGCTCGGTATCGAGTCGGGTTTTCCGTTATTCGTGCAGGAAGCGGAGGACCATCAGGCGCATGCAGTCGGCGACGTGCTTTTCGGAGTCCGTGGCTTTCTCGAAGAGTTCCGCCAGGTTCTTGTATTTGGTCATCTCCCGGAGATCCTCCTCTTCTGAGAAGATGTAACCGATGTATTCTTCGTAGGCATCGTCGGCGGCGTGCTCGAGTTCCGCGACCCGGTCGCACTGGAGGGAGATGGCGGAGGCTTTCTTGCGGATGTCCCACATCATCGGGAGAAGGTCGCGGAGGACGAGCGCCTCGCTGCGGATGAGCTGGGCAAGGTCCTGGAGCTGCGAGTCGATCTTCTTGGGATGATAGATCAGGATGGCCTTGGAGGTGTCCTTGATGACGTCGATGCAGTCGTCCATGGACATGGCCACGGTGGTCATGTCGGCCCGGCCCAGGGAACCCAGCAGGCGCTCCGACATCATCTCGCGGAACTCCGTGAGCTGGGCGTCGCTCTGCACCTCGACGGCCTTGATTTCCCGATGATACCGTTTCCATTCCTCCGGATCGTTGGAGGCAATCATCCGGACAAGCAGTTCGGAAGCCTGGTAGAGGTGGTCTGCCTGACGGGAGAAGAAAGGCGCCATGTCCTGCTTCCGATGGAAAAGATGGCGCAGAGTCCGCGAAATATTCATAAGATTAATTCTTATCCTTCATTTTTTCTTGCCCGAAAAGGACAAGAAACGGTTAAAGCCGGTTAAAAACATAAAAAACTGCACGCCCGCTCCCCGGAAGACCGGAGTTTTCCCTTTACGCTCGCTAGATTTGCACTGGACAAAACGCGCAAACCATGCTACTGCTTCATAAAGGCCGGAAACTACATCTTACCAATCTTTTACCCCGCGTCGGGCGCCGCTTGTCTGCGGCATATCAGGTTGCCCTCTTGCAACTGCCGGCCTTTTTGCCTGCCTGTTCAACGCTGCCGGAACCGGTGCCGCAAGCGCCGCCTCCGGTGCGGAAAGTGCAAATATATATTTTCCCAACCGGAAAAACAACCCTCCAGACGCTTGATTTGCTCTTTTTTCAAGAAGGGCCCCTGGAAAGGCTGGACGCTTACCAGCATTACGGTCCTGTTTCCAACGGACGTGTAGAGGGGACATCCTCCGGTGCGGCACGGAAGGCTGTAGCCTTTTCCAACTGCCCCGGAGACATCTATTCCTGGAGCGACATCCGGTCCTACAATTCCCTGACCGGACGGAAGTTCCGCCTGGAAGACGAACGCCCGGAAAGCCCGATGATGGCCGGTACCGCCACCCTTCCGGAAGGAAGCCATCGCTCCTGCGGAATCAAACTCAGGCCGATGCTTTCCCGCATCACCGTCCATTCCATCGCCTGCGATTTCACCGGACGTCCCTATGCCGGGGAAAAACTGACGGATGTCCGCGCCTACCTGACGTATGCCAGCCGGGAATGTCATCCCCTGGACACGGCGGACCGGCCGTCCTCCTGGCTCAACGCCGGCCGTCTGGATGAGGTGGAAACCGCCGGACTGTCCCATCCGGAGCTGGTACTGGCGGACATCGGAAGCAGCCTCGGCGGGCGCATCTATCCGGCCCTGGATTTCTACTGCTACCCGAATCCGGCCGATGGAACGGTATTCGGGCAGCCCGTCACCCGGCTGGTCATCGAGGGGAAACTGCGCGGGGTCACCTACTATTATCCCATCGGCCTGCCCGGTCTGGAGGCCGATACGCAGTACAGCCTGGATATTACGCTCACCCGCACCGGGACGGCGGATCCCGATACTCCGGCCGTTTCCGGCACCATCCTGCTCCAGAACGAAGTGCTGGACTGGGATGAGCGGGAACTCGACGACGTTATTTACCGATGATTGATGGAGGAGACAAGCCATGAAAAAGGTCTGTGCCCTGCTCGTGTTGAGTTTGATGATAGGATGCCACGATGGTACTCCGGTCGGGGACCGCGACGCGACGGTAGTCGTCCTGGACCTGGAAGAAGAGGGCCGGACCCGCTCCACTCTGCCGGACGAGACGCTTGTCTCCGACATCAACCTCCTGATTTACAACCAGGAAGGGGTTCTGGAAGAACAACGGTTTCTGCGGGGTTTCCAGCGGGAAATCAAGACGGCCCTCCTGACCGAAGTCCCTTACGACATCTTCGTATGCGCCAACATCGGCTATGCCCTGCCGGCGCTCGGACGCGAAGAGATCGAAGGGTACCGGTATCATCTGGCCTACCCCGACGAATACTCCCGCGGCATGCCCATGTGCGGCCGCCTGGACGGATACGTCAGCCATGGTGACCCCTCCGTACGCATCCCGTTGGTGCGGACGATGGCCCGGGTGGATCTCCGCATCGACCGGACCCGCCTGGACAGCGACGTCACGTTCCAGGTCACCTCCGTGACGGTGGGCGGCTGTCCGTCCTCCGTCCGCCTGTTCGGCGACAGCCGGGCGGAATCCGCAACCCAGGTCTTCGCAAGCGGGTTCGTGCTGGACGGAAGGCAGGTGCAGGCCCTCAACAAGGACCAGTCCCCGGGTGTGAGCGGGACCGTGAACCTGTACCTCTTGGAAAACCTGCAGGGGGATGATGCCTACACCCCGGTCTGTTCCTACATCGAAATCCGGGGCACCTACCACTCCGATTCGTGGCACTCACGTCCCGGCGAGACGCTTGCCTACCGGTTCTACCTGGGAGACGGACCGCAGAACCACGATGTTTCCAGGAATACGGCCTGCCGGGTGACCGTCCGCCTGGAAGGGACGGGACTGACCGAGGACAGCTGGCGCATCGACAAGGACGCGCTGGAGCAGAGACTGGGCTTCAACCTTCACCCGGCCGCCTACAACGAATGCCAGCCCGGCGACGATTTCCACCTGTGGTGCGACGTCCTGCCGGCCGACACGCCCTTTGAAATCGAACCCGTCGCCTGGGACGACGACGAAATCGTACACAACCTCTATACCTTCGACATCGACCCTGACGGCCACGGACTCACCATCCACACCTGGAAAGGCGGGTCCGCCCTGGTGTATTTCAAGGCGGGCCCTCCCCTGAACCGGGACACGCTTGCACTGCTGGTCATCGGCCCGTAAGAAAAAATGATTATCTTTGTATGCCATGCCAGCCATCTCGGTCATCATACCGGTGTTCAATGCGGAGCGGTTCCTGGACCGCTGCATCGGCAGTGTCCGGGACCAGACCTTCGGCGACTGGGAAGCCGTCTGCGTCGATGACGGAAGTACCGACCGCAGCGGCGTGATGCTGGACGGCTACGCTGAACTGGATCCCCGCATCCGCGTCGTCCACAAGGCGAACGAAGGCGTCAGCATTGCCCGGAATGTGGCGCTGGAAGCAGCCGGAGGGCGTTTCATCCTGTTTCTGGACAGCGACGACTTCCTGCATCCGCAGGCGATGGAGATTACCTTCTCCCTGGCCGAAAGGGATGGGTCTGACGTCGTTGCCTTCACCTATGACCATGGCTACCGCACCCGGACGATCCTCCGCCACCTGCTGCATCTGCCCGAATCCGGGAATGTGAAGTACAAGACCTTCCGCACGCCGGAAACGGTGGTGACCGAAGACATCTTCGACTGGGCCACGGAGTATTCCCACCCGAAAAAGAAACTGGCCACAAAGCACTGCCAACCCTGGCGGCGGCTGTACCGGAAAGACATCCTGGACGGTGTCTCCTTCATCCCCGGCATCATGTATGAGGACTTCCCCTGGTGGAGCGAAGTGATGCTGCGCGTGCGGAAAGCCACCCTCACCGACCTGCCGCTCTATTTCTACTACCCCAACCGGGGCAGCTATATCTTCTCATCCAAGGAAGCTTTCAAGATCAAGAGCCTGCGAACGGCCATCAATTCAGCCTCAAACCTTTACGATGGCGTGGAACCGTCCAGGAGGGCCCGCTGGGAAAAGGAATTCCTCCAGCCGTTCCGCGAAAAACTGGACAAGAAGGAACACCGGAGCAACTCCATCGGACGCACCCGCCTCCGCCTCCTTCTCGAAGGGCATATTTTCAATCCGCTCTGGGACGGGGAAGAAAAGCACCGGCAACGCCGCTGCGCCGCCTTCGGACGCATCCTGACCGGTTTCATGAGGAAGCATTACCTGGCCGCGGCCGACCCGGTCCCCGACCGGCCGGTCGTCCCCGGAACGGACCCTGAGAAGATCTGGTCCATCTGGCTCCAGGGCGAAGACCAGGCGCCGGACATCGTCAAGTCGTGCCTGGCCAGCATCCGCGCCCACTGCTCCCAAGAGCTTGTGGTCCTGGACGAGAAATCCATCTTCGAGCGGATCACCCTGCCCGGGGTCATCGTGGAGAAATACCGCGCCGGCAAGATCCGGGCGGCCTATTTCGCCGACATCTGCCGGGTGGAACTCCTGCACAAGTACGGCGGATACTGGCTGGACGCCACCTGCTTCGTCACCGCGCCCATCCCCGAATTCATCAGCAACCAGGATTTCTTCGTGTTCCTGGCGGGAGAAAAGGTCCACGGTAACTACAGCTATATCCAGAACTGTTTCATCCGCGCGCAGAAGGGGGCGTACCTGCTGGAGGCATGGCGGGCCATGATCCTGGACTACTGGATCCACGAAGAGAAACGGGTCGATTATTTCCAGCACCAGGTAATGTTCCGGACGCTGGTCACCTACAACCCGGTGGCGGCGGCCAAGTTCGCGGGAATGCCGCAGATCGACCAGTATCCCACCCACTTGTATCTATATGAATACAAGGACCTTCCGTACGATCCCGAACTATTCCGGGAGGTATCCGAAGAAGGTTTCTTCTATCAGAAGACCAGTTATCGGGGATTGGACCATGTCGTTCCGGGATCCTTCGCGGACCATCTGGTCCGCTGGTACCGGAACCGGGACTAGACCAGGTCCCGGAAGCGTTCCGGAATCCGCACGATCAGCACCATTTCCAGCATGCCCGGCTTGTTCCAGGCATAGGGCGGCCGGCACACGGACTGGGCGACCCGCGCGAACTTCGTCCAGCGGTCGAAGTCCCGCGCCTTCCGCTCCGTCACCAGACGGATGGTCTTCGCGCGCTTGAGCACGTGCTTGCCCCATCCCTGGGCCAGACGGTCCTGGTCGTTGCATCGGTCCTCGATGCGCTTGAGGTCGAAATAGCCGAAATGAAAGAGATACAAGTCCTTGGCTATATGGAAGTTGTGTCCCTTGATCCGATGGAATCCGCTTCCCCAGACCACGGGTGCCGCCACCACGGAGGGTTTCGTATAGCGGGTGCCGACCCGGGCATAGTGCCGCTGCTGGAGGAAAGGCCGGTCTTCCGTAATGTCCGGCTCCTCGCCGATCTTCTGGCCGAAATCGATCCCCAGGGCCGATACCGAATACTTGATATCCAGGGAACTGAGATACTCCGGAAGCGTCTTCCCCAATTTGGGGTCCACCACGACGAACTCGTCGGCATCCACGCCGATCACCAGGTCATACCCGTCGGCGAGCAACCCCGCCGCCTTCTCCGAAAGGAAGCGCAGGCGCCCCTTCTCCGCCGCGACCAGCTGCGTGCCGATCTTTTCGACGGCCTGTGCGTGCGTTCCCTCGCAGTAAGGGCCCACCACCTGGTCCAGTCCGTCCAGGTAGATGTACAGGTTCTCCTTTCCCAGTTGCCCGCCGTAATATTCCACCCACTTGCGCAGGTAGAAATCGTCGTTCCGAGCCATGGTCAGCGCAGCGATCTTCTTCATATGGATTCCCTTAAGTATTTCGCAGTGAATGTATTCCCGTTGGCGGCCAGGTCCTCTGGCGTCCCGGCGAAGACCACTTCCCCGCCCCGGTCGCCCGCATCCGGGCCCAGGTCGATCACCCAGTCGGCACTCCGGATCACGTCCAGGTTGTGCTCCACGACCACGACGGAATGCCCGCGGGAGAGCAGGGCGTCGAAGGCCTTCAGGAGTTTTTCCACGTCATAGAAATGGAGGCCGGTCGTGGGCTCGTCGAAGATGAACAGGATGCGGTCCTTGCGCGGGCGGTCGTCCGTCCGGCTCAGGCTCAGGAAGTAGGCCAGCTTGATGCGCTGGCTCTCGCCGCCCGACAGGGTGCTGGACGGCTGGCCCAGCTTGATGTACCCGAGCCCCACGTCTACCAGCGGCTGGAGTTCCTCCGCGATGGCCTTCGCCAGAACCTCCTTCTGCGCGCCGAAGAAGGCGATGGCCTCTTCCACGCTCATGTTCAGGATGTCGTCGATATTCCGGTCCTTGTACCGAACCTCCAGGATCTCCGGCTTGAACCGCTTGCCGCCGCAGGACTCGCACACCATGGTCACGTCGGCCATGAACTGCATCCCGATTTTCACGAAGCCGTCGCCCTGGCATTCCGGGCAGCGGCCGCCGTCCTGGTTGAAGGAGAAATACGAGGGCGTAAAGCCGTTGATCTTCGCGAACTGCTGCTCGCTCAGGAGTTTACGGATATCGTCATAGACCTTCAGATAGGTGACGGCATTCGAGCGGGAGCTCTTGCCGATGGGATTCTGGTCCACATATTCCACCCGGGTGACCCGGTCCAGGTTGCCGGACAGACCCTTGAACGTGCCGGGCAGGTCGCCGGTCTCGTTGATGCGGCGGTGCAAAGCCGGATACAGGATGTCGCCCACCAGGGACGACTTGCCGCTCCCGCTCACGCCGGTCACGACCGTCAGGACGCCCAGCGGGAACTTCACGTCGATGTCCTTGAGGTTATTCTGCATGGCCCCGTCCACGCCGATGGAATACTGCCAGCCGCGCTTTTCACGGACATACTGCTTCCGCTCCCCGGTCAGGTACTGCAGGGTCAGCGAACGTTTCAGTTCTTCGGGCGTAAAATGCCCTGCAACGCCCTGGAAGACCACTTCCCCGCCGTGGATGCCCGCCTTGGGCCCCAGGTCGATGAGCTCGTCCGCGGCCCGGATGATCTCCGGATCGTGCTCCACCACGACAACCGTATTGCCGATGTCGCGGAGCCGCCGGAGGACGGCGATCAGGCGGTCCGTATCCCGCGGATGCAGGCCGATGGAAGGCTCGTCCAGGATGTACATGGACCCGACGAGGGAGCTGCCCAGGGCAGTCACGAGGTTCACCCGCTGGCTTTCACCGCCGGAAAGGGTATTCATGGTTCGGCTCAGGGTCAGGTAACCCAGGCCGACGTCCTGGATGCAGTGGAGCCGGTACACGATCTCTTCGACCGCTTTTCCAGCGACATTCCGCTCATAATCAGTCAGTTCCGCCGAATCAAAGAACTTCAGCAGCTCGTCGATGGTCATCGACAGCAGTTCGTGGATGTTCTTCCCGCCCACACGCACGTACAGCGCCTCCTTCCGGAGCCGGCTGCCGCCGCACTCGTGGCAGGTCGTACGGCCGGAGTACCGGCTGAGCATGTATTTGTACTGGATCTTGTAACGGTTCTGGTTCACCCACTCGAAGAACTCGTCGATGCCCACCATGGCGCTTTCGTCCATGACACCGCCGCTGCGGGCCGTCCAGAGCGTATTCTTCTGCTTCTCCGTGAGCTTGCAGTACGGGGTGAAGACGGGAATGTCGTATTTCTCGGCATTCTTTACGACAAGGTCCTTGAACCAGCTCATCTTATCGCCCCGCCAGCAGGCGATGGCGCCGTCATAGACGCTCTTGGTCTTGTCGGGGACCACCAGGTCCTCGCTGATGCCGATGATCTTGCCCAATCCTCCGCATACCGGGCAGGCGCCCAGTGGACTGTTGAAACTGAACAGGTACTCGTCGGGCTCGCGGAAGGTCATCCCGTCCCGTTCGAACCTGGAACAGAAACACTTTCGCTCCCCGTCAAGGACCACCGACATGTCTCCCTCCCCCTTGTCGAAAGCGGCTTGGATGGAGGCGAGAAGGCGGGTATGGAGGTCTTCGTCCACCTCGGCGCCCGTCTTGGCGCGATCCACGAGCAGGTGCAGGTCATCGGGATAGCTGCCGTCCATCTGCATGACGTCCTCGATCCGGAGGGCGCTCTGCGCGGCGAGGTCATAGAACCGGCCATAGCCTTCTTCCTTCAGTTGGAGCATCAGTTCCACCTTGTCCTGGCGTTCCTTCCAACGGACGTCGGAAAGGATGTAGACCGTGTGCGGCCGTCCGTCGAAAACGGCCTGCAGGACGTCCTGGACGGTATGGGCCTTCACTTCCTCCCCGCTTATGGGCGAGAAGGTACGGCCGATACGCGCGTACAGGATGCGCAGGTAATCGTAGATTTCCGTGGTCGTGGCGACGGTGGACCGGGGATTTCGGATATTGACCTTCTGCTCGATGGCGATGGCCGGCGGGATACCCTCGATCATCTCCACGTCGGGCTTGGACATCCGGCCCAGGAACTGGCGCGCGTAGGACGACAGGCTCTCGGCGAAACGCCGCTGGCCCTCGGCGAACAGGGTATCGAATGCAAGGGACGATTTCCCGCTTCCCGAGATACCCGTGACCACCACGAGCCGGTTCCGCGGAATTTCCACCGTAACGTCCTTGAGGTTGTTGACCTTCGCCCCGCGTATGATGATATTCCCTTCTGCTGGCATGTCCGAAAAGATAAGCCTACAAATTTACGGATTTTTTGCGTATTTTTGAGGGCTGAACGACAAGTTATGACAAGAGACCTCTATTTCGCCGCCGGATGCTTCTGGGGCGCCCAAAAGTTCTTCTCCAAGGTGCGGGGCGTGACCTTCACCGAAGTGGGATTCGCCAACGGCTTTACCGAAAACCCCACCTACAAGGAAGTGTACACAGACCAGACCGGATATGCAGAAACGGTTCATCTTCAATATGATACGGATATCATCACGGAGGAGCGGCTCACGGACCTGTTCCTGAAGGCCATCGACCCCCTGAGCCTGAACAAGCAGGGCGAAGACGAAGGGACGCGCTACCGCACCGGCGTGTACTTCATGGCGGAGGACCAGGTCCCCGGCATCCGCAGGGCGCTCGACCGCACGGCCGGCGCGCTCGGTCAGCCCCTCGCCGTGGAACTCCTTCCGCTGCAGAACTTCTACCGTGCCGAGGAATACCACCAGGACTACCTGGACAAGAACCCCGGAGGCTACTGCCACCTCTCCCCCGCCATTTTCCGGATTGCCGAAGAGGCTTAAGGGCCATGGTTACCGACTTCAAGGATCTGCGTCTCGTCATCTTCGACTTCGACGGCACGCTCGGCGATACGAGGGCCAACATCGTGCTCACGATGCGGCAGACGCTGGAGCGCCTGGGATACGCCCAACCCGATGAGGACACGATCGCCGCAACCATCGGCGTCCCCCTCGAAAAAGGGTTCGAACAGATGCTTCCCGGCATTTCTCCGGACGACGTAGTCCTGTGCGCCCGGACCTATCGGGAAATTTTCGAAACGAATCGCAAAGTACTGGTACCCAAATTGTTCCCGCACGTCAAGGAAACGCTGGAAGCGCTGAAAAGGGCCGGTCTCGTGCTGACGGTCGCCTCGTCCCGAAGCTCCAAGTCCCTGAACGAGTTCCTCCGGGACATGGACATCGCTCCGTACGTTTCATACGTGCTCGGTGCCGACAACGTCACCCATGCCAAGCCCCATCCCGAACCCGTCCTGAAGACGATGGCGGAAATGGGTTTCGGCGCCGGCGAAACCCTCGTCGTCGGCGACATGCCGGTGGATATCCTGATGGGAAAGGGAGCCGGTGCCAGGACCTGTGCGGTCACCTATGGCAACGCCACCCGCGAAGAGCTGGAGGCAGCCGGAGCCGACGTCATCATCGACAGTCTCAATTCATTCCCCGCAGTTTCTTGATGGTCTCGTAGGCTTCCTGGACCTTCTTGAATTTTTCCTCGGCGGCTTTCTGGACGTCGGGGCCCAGGGTCGATACGCGGTCGGGATGGTATTTCATCGCCATCCGGCGGTAGGCGGCCTTGACTTCGTCGTCCGTCGCGGAAGGCGTGATCTCCAGGACGGTATAGGCGGCGTCGTTCTCCTTATAATACATGGCGATCACCGAAGCGGCGTCCGATGTCGTGATCTGGATTACGGCGGCGATGGCCTCGATGACGCTCTTCTCGGCCGCATCGAAGTTCCCGTCGGCCATGGCGATCTGGACCAGGTACTGGAGCAGCTGGAGCCGCTGGGAATAGTTCATGTTAGCCGCGATCTGGCCGCCGACCTGGTAGATATTGACCTGCTGTCCGTTCAGTTTCTCCAGCATCTGGCGGGCCTCCTGCGCCGCAGCATCGCCGAAGTTCTTGCGGAAAAAGTCCACGACGTAGTTCAGTTCCCGCGAGTCCACTTTCCCGTCGGCCTTGATGACTGCGGAACTGAGGACGAGCAGGCTCACATAGAAACTGTTCCGCTGTTCGGTCTGCGTATAGCGGCGCGTGGTACTGCCTCTCTGGTACCGGCCGGTCGTCTGTCGCTGGCCTGAAGAGGTCGATGACCCCTCGCCGATCTGCCGCGCGACATCGATCTTATCCTCGATGTACGACCCTGCCAAGTAACCCAGCAGGGCCCCGATCGGGCCGAAGGTCACCCAGCCTAAAAAACCCACGATCCAACGTGCTGCACCCATATTCCTATTCTTTAAAACCGTGCATTTTGCAGCAAAAATCAGTCCAATTTTGAGAAAACGGCCAGATTGATTAAATTAGCGCTTGTTATGAAATTTCTCGGAAATCTGCTCTGGCTCGTGCTCGGAGGCCTCCTGGTCGCCCTGCTCTATTTTGCGGTAGGACTGCTGATGTGCATCACCGTCATCGGCATCCCCTTCGGCATCCAGCTGTTCAAACTCGGAACATATGCCCTGTGGCCTTTCGGCCACGAACTGGTGGACCGGCCGAACGAACCCGGATGCCTCTCCATTGTCATGAACCTCCTCTGGATCCTGCTGGGATGGTGGGAAGTCGCCCTCGTCCACCTCGTCTGCGGACTCATCTTCTGCATCACCTTCGTGGGGATCCCGTGGGGCATCCAGCATTTCAAGATGGCGCTGAATTCCATCTTCCCGTTCGGCAAGGAAATCAAATGAGCAAGACTGTCCGCGCATACGGGACCTGCTTCTTCGAGCAGTACGCGCAGATCTCCCTGGCGGCGCTGCTGGGCGGTGACTATCGCGGCCTGGTCAACCGCGACCGGCCGGACCTGCAGAGCCCGGACAGGTGCACCATCGGCATAGAGGTAACGCGCGCCATGGAGGAGAGCAAGACCGCCGAAGAGGAGCTCCTGAAAGACATCGCCGGCCTCACTACCGCCCCGAAGAACGAGGAGATGGAACAGATCCTGGAATACGGCTACGCCTACGGCCTCCAGAAAGGGAAATACGTGGGTGTGAAAGAATACGCCTACTGGTCCATGGCCCTTCCGCTCCGCCGCATCCTGGAGAGCAAGGTCTCGAAGGTCGGAAACGGTTTCTACGGACATTTCGAACACATGGGCCTGTTCGTTTTCAGCCGGGAGAACCTCCGGGAAGCGGAGGCCGTCAAGGCGATGAACTATACCCTCTCCCTGCAGAAACACTTGGACCTCAAGTACAACCACCTTTATCTGGCCGACGTGAACGACCTCTTCGTCTGTAACCTGGACGAGGGACTCAAGCCGGGCTCCCGCCTCGCCCGCTACCCCATTACTCAGGAGCAGCGGAAGGAATTTTATATGGAAGCCATCCGCAGAAGGGACGATTTTTAATCGGATTCCGGTTTTTTTTCGTACATTTATGCCAATTTAACTGATAATCAATGTCACCTGAAACCGCTGCATCCATCGACAACATCCAGGTTACCCTGAATGCCGGTGGGATGAACACCATCAACATCATCCTCGCGTTCGTGATGTTCGGCGTCGCGCTGGGCATCCGTCCGGGCATTTTCATCGATGTTTTCAAGAAACCCAAGTCCGTCCTGCTGGGCATGCTGTGCCAGCTGGTCCTGCTACCGGCGTTCACCTGCCTGCTCGCCATCCTGCTGAGCGGATGGATCTCGCCCATGATGGGTCTCGGCATGATCCTCGTCGCGGCTTGCCCCGGCGGGAACATCTCCAACTTCATGTCGTCCCTGGGCAAGGCCAATATCGAACTTTCCGTAAGCCTGACGGCCATTTCCACCGCCCTGGCGGTGTTCATGACCCCGTTCAATTTCTGGCTTTGGGGCAGCGCCTACCTGCATTTCGCCCCGGTCGCCCACGAAGTTCCCACGCTCGTCATCTCGCTCTGGGACGTGTTCAAGACCATCTTTATCCTGCTGGGCATTCCGCTCACGCTGGGCATCTTGACCTCCCGTTTCCTCCCGAAGGTGGCGAACGCCCTGAAGAAGCCTCTCCAGTGGATTTCCATCATCTTCTTCATCGCGATGGTCATCCTGTCCTTCGCAGGCAACATGGATGCGTTCCTGAAGTGCGTCAAGTACATCTTCCTGGTCGTCCTGATCCATAATTTCCTGGCTTTGTGCATCGGCTACGGCATCGGCACGTTCTTCAAGGTGCCGAAGAAGGACCGCCGCACCCTGACCATCGAAACGGGCATCCAGAACTCCGGCCTGGGCCTCGTCCTCCTGCTGGGTACGTCCATCTTCGCAAACTTCCCGCCCCACGGCGGCATGCTCGTCATCACGGCCTGGTGGGGCATCTGGCACATTATCTCGGGACTGACCGTCGCGACCGTCTTCAGCACGCGCAATGTCTAGGATCTGGGAGAAGAACTCCGCCTACAGCATCCTCCGGTTCTATGTCGACGGCTGCACCCGGGCGAGCTACCGCCGCCTGACTTTCAGCGGAGACCTGCCGGACGACGGGGCCGTCATCATCGCCCCGAACCATACCAGCACCCTGATGGATGCGTTGGTGGTCCTGTGCCGCCGACACGGGGCGACCGTCTTTGGGGCGCGGGCGGACATCTTCCGCAAGCCCCTGATAGCCAAGATACTCCGCTTTCTCCGCATCGTCCCCATGGCGCGCATCCGCGACGGGGCCGAGAGCGTCCTCAAGAACCGGGAGACCTTCGCCGAAGTAGACGACGTCCTGGCCAACGGCATCCCCTTCTGTATCTTTGCCGAAGGGCGTCACAGGCCCATGCACTCGCTCCTGCCCATCGGAAAGGGCATTGCCCGCATCGCATTCGCCAGTGCCGCGGAGCGGAAGACCTACGTCGTACCCACCGGCATCGACCACGGAAGCTTTTTCCGCTTCCGCAGGCCGTGCAAGGTTACCTTCGGGGAGCCGGTGGACGTCAACGCCTTCCTGCAGGCTCACGAACACGATCCCGAGACAGAGACCTACAAGGAATTCCGCAGGGTCCTCTTCCGGCGGATTTCTTCCCTGATTACCTATGTTCCTGACGATGAGGACTATGCATCCCGATGGGAAGCGATCCGTCCCAAACGGGAATCCCACATCTGGCTGGCGGTCCTGACCGCCCCCCTCTTCTTCCTCGCCGCCCTGCTCTGCCTGCCGATGTGGGTGACCGCGGAAGTGTTGTGCCGCCGTGCGAAGGACCATGCGTGGAACAATACCATCCGTTTCGGCGTCAAGCTGCTGGGCACGCCGCTGATGCTGCTGTTCTGGCTGCTGGTCCTGCCGGGATGGTGGAAACTCGGGGCAATCCTGTTCCTCCTGTCGTACAGTTTCTTTTACGATTGGCTCAATCTGGTACCTTCTCCAGGAATTGGGGAGGAATGAAAGAGGTCGCTACGGCGATGAATCCTTCGATGGACACCAACAGGCGACGGTCCTTCCGGATGCGCTTGATGTAGCCCTCGGCACCCTTCAGGGGGCCTTCCAGCACGCGTACCTTATCCCCCTGTTTGTAGCGGGTCAGGTTCTCGTTGCTGAAGAAGGTCAGGCCTGTGTCGTCGGATGAGCACACCAGCCGGAACATCTCCATCTGCCTGTCGGGAATGACCGAGGGGCGCTCCTTATCGGTCATCTTGTACACGAATCCGCGGCCCCGGATCAGATTTTCCATCTCGGCCACCCGCTCCCCGGATGTCCGGAAGAAGAGCAGTGAGTTCACGACGGGAATCCGCTTGAAGATGACCGGGCCGGCCTGGATGTACTGGTTGTCGTGGCGCCGGTCGTCCGGCGTGGCCAGCCGGCGCGCGATGCGCAGATGGTCCTCCCCCTTGAGACGGACTTTCTGGACCGGGATATACGACTCCACGTCGCGCTCCCCCAGCAAGGCCTCAATCTCGAAGACCTTGTTGAAGAACACCTTCATCGCATACCAGTTGAGTTTCTCCTCTTCCATCGCAGTTGCAAAGTTACGCTTTTTGCCCCGGAATGCCAAAAATGCGCCATTTTGTCATAACATATTGACAATTAGGCAGTTACATCTGCCATTTTGTCCATTTTCAGGCATTGGTCCCGCATTTGCCTATTCTCAGGGCGAAACATGAATGTGAAACTTTTAAAACATAGGAGACCAAAACCATGTTACCCGTAAGACACAACAACAACTGGATGCCCGACATCTTCAACGATTTCTTCGATACCAACTGGATGGACCGTCCGAAAGCCACCGCTCCGGCCATCAACGTCATTGAAACCCCTGAAGCCTACGAGCTTGAACTCGCTGCCCCGGGCATGACCAAAGAAGACTTCAATGTCCATCTGGACGAAGAAGGCGATCTCGTGATCAATATGGAAAAGAAGGTGGAAAACAAGGAGAAAGAACACAAGGGCCACTACCTCCGCCGCGAATTCTCCTACACCAAGTTCCAGCAGACGATGCTCCTCCCCGAGGACGCAAACCGCGAAGACATCGCCGCCAAGGTGGAGCACGGCGTCCTGACCGTCACCATCGCGAAGATCAAGAAAGTGGAACCCGAAAAGGTCCGCAAGCAGATTGAGGTCCTGTAACCCCATTCCCTGTCTTCAAAAATGTCCGACCTTATGGCCGGATATTTTTTATTGAATTTCTTTCAAAATATTTGCAGAATCAAATTTTAGTTGTACCTTTGCAATCCCGAAAGGGAACTTACTGAAACAATTGGTGCGGTAGTTCAGTCGGTTTAGAATACCGGCCTGTCACGCCGGGGGTCGCGAGTTCGAGCCTCGTCCGCACCGCTTAAATGCCCTGCAGAGCAATCTGTGGGGCATTTTTGTATCATCGTGTGACCAATAATGTGACAATTTTAGACAAAAATAGAAAGTTGTACTTTTGTATAGTTTTTTAAAGTTTGTGGGTGTTTGGCAAAATAATCTCTTTTATTTTGTTACATTTCCAGAGTTCATGTGTTATATATGTAGACGGAGCGATAATCGTTGTTATCACAGCGGCAATGGCTGACTATTTGACAGACGCGTTCATAAGGCTTCGGCAGAGGCTGAAACTGACTTCCGGCAGATTGCTGTCGGATGCGGGAGCGGCAGAGGATATCCTGCAGGACAGTTTCGTCCGGCTCTGGCGACGACAGTACCCGCTTAAGTCTGAGAAAGAAGCCGAGGCGCTGCTGAATAAGACAGTCCGGAATGCAAGTCTGAATGAAAGGCGACGGGAACGGACGGTACCTTTGGAAATCGACTATCCAGATGACAGCCCGGATACCGCTGAGAAAGAAAAGGCTTACGCCGAAATGGAACGAAAGATTCAGTCAGAATTAACAGTAACCCAGCAATACATACTGAAGGAGAAAGAATTTGGCGGACGGACTTTGGAAGATATCGCCAAAGAATTGAAGATGGAGCCTGCGGCTGTAAGAATGCAACTCTCCCGCGCCCGTAAAGCACTTAGAAATGCACTGAAAGATGACAGATAAAGAGAAATATACAGCCCTGATGCAGCGCTATTGGGAGGCGGAGACCACTCAGGAAGAGGAGCGGGAACTAGCCCGGTATGCGGCAAGGGTGGACGATCCGGAATTCGAGGAAATCCGGGGCGTGCTCGGTTACCTGTCCATCGGCAGGGAGAAGAAAGAGAAGCGGGCAAGAGCTTTACGGATGTACTCGCTTGCTGCTGTAGCGGCATGCTTAATAGCTGTTATTACCATCGGCCTGAACTTCATAACAACGGAAATCCGCCATCAAGAGGATCTTTGCGTCCGCTATTCATATGGCGAGATCTCAAATAATAATGAGCAAATTATGTCTTCTGTAGAGTCCTCGCTTGCCGATTTCTTTGCAGGGAGCTCGCTTGCTGATAACAACCTTAGAGAAATATTCCAGCGATGAAAAGAATATTGTTATGCATAATGGCTCTGCTTTTGATTGCCGGCACTTCCTGGGCCCAGAAGGGCTTAAACTGCTATCCTGTCTTTAGAGGAAAGGTGGTACCTGCGAAGAGGATGGTAGTTACGGAAGTGCGAGGCGAGAGCATGGCCACCTATAAACTGGATTATTACCACAGTGTACAATTCCAGGTGGATGAGGCAACGGCAATGAAAGTGGCCGAACTCATCCTTGCAGATGCCGATGCCGCCGAATCTGCCGAAACGGAAAAGACCGGGGAACTCCTGACATATGCCTTGATACAACCGACGCCATATGCAAGGGTCCGCCGTTACCTCTGCTATCAAGCCAGGCGGGCTGGTCCCGCCTGGATCATTACCATCCTCTATCTGGAAGGCAGCGCAACCCTTGAAGACTTGCGTTCTATGTTTGAAAAGCAATAGCGCCATGAAGCACTTAATAATTACGATATTAGCCTCACTCATTGCCGTCTCCGCCGCAGCTCAGACGGCAGACACCACATCAACCGTTATCGCTGATAAACTGAACTTCGAGCAGCCTCGTATCCTGGTTCGTGACTATTTCGACGGCGTAAAAGCCCATCTGTCGGCAGAAGGCCGGAAAGAATGGAAGCCGGAGTTCAGCTTGAGGGCAAACGCCATGCTCTTTGACGGCTCGGTAATCTTGACCGGCGGTATCCGTACCAGCCAGAACAAGGTGTTCGGAATGGGAGCCGGCTGGGGACAGAACTTCTATATTCTCGGCCCGGTAGCGGGGAATGTCACGGGGCAGCGCGTGAATTTTTTCGTATATCATCGGCACTATATTCCTCTCGGACATAGAAAGAATTTCTCTCTGTATAGCGATATTATGCTGGGAGCACGGTATGTTTATGCGTTGAGCGACTGGTATATGGAAAACGGATACCAGCGTACCCCCACGTCAGAACCGGAGTGGCCCATCCTGCCCGGAAACTGGCGGGTGTGGATTTCCTGGGAACCCGGCATCGCATTTCATATGTGGGGCAAGTCCAACTTCTTTATAGGTCCAAGCATAGGGCCAACGATTGGGTTGCACGCGGGTATAGCCTTATAGAATCTTAGAACAACACTAACATTATGAAACACAATCATTTATTCCTTGCCTTATTGGCAATGGGAATTGTCTCCTGCGTGCCTGACAGGAGCGAAGACAAGTTGCAATCCTTAACGATTTACGATTACAGCATTGCCGGGAAAAGCCCTTCTGGGACTTATGAGATCTCTGAATTTGGAGTGGACAAAGCATCGGACTCTTTCAAAATAACGGTGCGGCCACAAGAGTTTAATTATTTAAGTTTCGCAAGTGATTTAGGCCGCCGGTTGTAGGGCCTCGAAGGCCTTTCGGACGGCATTAAGTTCTTTGTTATTGTTGTTAATGATGGCACGCATCATCTCGTCCTGGTCGAAGTGGAAGGCTTCCGCGATGGTTT
>JAFPWG010000031.1 GCA_017395045.1 Bacteroidales bacterium | reverse complement strand
GATATCCCTGTCAACTGCTTATCTGACGGAAGTTTTCGGAATGTCCGTCCAAAGTGTAGTGTAATGCGGACTCTGGTGCTCCCGGCTCATCTTGATCTCACCGCTGCCCTGGGATCCAAGAAGGACCGCGCCGCGGCCGAACGCCTTGTGGATGGAGTCGATGCTCTCTGACAGCTTCGACTCCTTTTCCAATGCCGCCATGTCCGAGAAAAGGGAATGGGCGAAGCCTTCCTCCTGCACGAGCCTGGTGATGACGACTCCGGCTTTCTTGTATCCGTAGCCGGGCCGGTAGAAGTCCCGGCAGCCCTCCAGCGCATGACGGATGAAGACCCGGTGGTCGGCCGTCCCGTCAGGGATGACCACGTACTTGCTGGCGTAGGTCTGGGGAGCGTCCTGCTTGAATCGGTTCGTGATGGCGAAGACGACCATCTCCAGCGCGATCGAATGCTGGGCCCTGAGCTTCGTGACAGCCCCTTCCGCGAAGTTCGCGACCTGCTCGCTGAGCTCCTGCAGAGAGGTGACCTCCTTACTGAAACTCCGCGACACGCAGATGGTCTTCCTCGGCTCGATCATGTCCTCCAGCGCGATGCAGGGGATGCCCTTCAGCTCTTTCCACGTCCTGTAGCCGGGCAGGTGGAAGAGCATCCGCACCGTGGTCTCGGGAAGGCTCGCATAGTCCCAGGCGGTCTTCACGCCCATGGCCTCGAGCTTTTTCATCATCCTCCTGCCGATGCCCCAGACATCCTCTGCGGGGAAATTCTTCAGGACCTTCTCGATATCCTGCGGCCGGTGCATGTAGCAGCCGCCCTTCAGCTTAGGATAGCGCTTGCAGAGCTTCGAGGCAATCTTCGCCAGGGTCTTCGTCGGAGCGATGCCGACGGACACCGGGATGGAGGTCTGCCGCCAGCATTCCCGGGAGATCTCCTTGGCGTACTTGTCGAAATTGACGTCCATCCCGTCCAGGTCCAGGAACGCTTCGTCGATACTGTAGACCTCGATGGAAGGGGAGTAGCACCTAAGGACCTCCTGCACCCTTCTCGACATGTCACCGTACAGCGCGAAATTCCCGGAGAAGACCGCCACGTCGTTCTTCTCCACGATGTCCCTGATCTTGAACAGCGGATCGCCCATCCTGATGCCGAGCGCCTTGGCCTCGTTGGACCTGGCCACTGCGCAGCCGTCGTTGTTGCTGAGCACGATGACCGGCCTCCCGTTCAGCTCCGGACGGAAGACCCTCTCGCACGAGGCGAAGAAGTTGTTGCAGTCGGCTAAGGCGTACATCTATAAGTGTTTGCGGTACTTACATGGTGAAATTATTACACCGATATCGGTGAAGTTTTTTCACCATCATAGGTGAAATGTTTACACCATCATAGGTGAAATTATTACACCGTCGGATGCGACGTCTCTTCGCAGGGGGGGATGTGAACTTTCTTCGCATCCGGCGAGTCCTTTCGTCGCATGGGACGTTACGTCACGCCCGTCAGAATCCATACGACACCCCGACGTAAGGGAGCGTGATCCGCTTCGGACGGACGACATCGGTCCCGGCGTCAGGATAGGGATAGGAGCTCCAGTCGACGCCGACGGAGACGGCCCAGCGCCTTCCGAGAACCACGCCCACCGTAGGCCGCACGAACTCCCCGAACCCGAACGGCTCGGCGAGGTTGAACGGGCTTCCGACCTTCACGTCGGCGAATACCAGCGTGTTCTTCACATGGAAGGTCTTCCTGAGATCCAGATAGACCTTGACCATCATGTCCCCCTCGTAGGGGTACTTCGTGGTCCTGAATCCTTCCCCGTGCCATTCGTCAGGAACCGCCGTCTCCGGCTCCATGGTCCGCGGATACAGGCCGGACTCGAAGGCACCTCCCAGTCCGATGAACCACCCGCTGCCGAAACAATAGCCGTGCGTGGTGGCGAGGGAGGCATAGGGATAGCCCTTGACGAGGAAGCCGAGCTCCACGTCACCGGCATAGCCCCTGTCATGGAAGGGGGTCTTCTGGGCAGCCGCAGTGAGACCGGAAAGGAGAAGAGCGGCGATTATCAGTGACTTGATGAGTGTTTTCATAAGGCGAAACGTTTCCTTTTAAACCGTCGGGGCGGTGAAATCTTGCGTGAAGGCGCGACCTTTCGTCACACCTTCTTGATGACCCATGTGACGACGCCCCAGATGAGGAAATCGTTGTCCGGGCCGACGGGTATCGGTTTGTATTTGGTGTTCTTCTCGTTGCAGGGCATCAGGAACGCCCCGCCCTCGTGGATCTCCACCCGCTTGACGGTGTACTCGCCGTCAATGAAGCAGACGGCCTTGCAGTTGCTGTAGGGCTCCACGGCCCTGTCCACGATGATGATGTCACCTTCGTCCATGTCCGCGTCCACCATCGAGATGCCGTCGATACGGAAGAAGAAGGTCGAGGCGCTGTGCTGCACCAGCAGCTTCACCAGGTCCAGCTTCTCCCTCACCTCCTCGGCGGGAGACGGGAATCCGGCCTTGACGGATCCCATCATCAGAAGATCGATGCTGTCCTTATCTGTGAGCGGGTAGGGTTTCATGCAGTGAAGGGTAAATCAGAGTGCAAAGATAGTCATCGTTTGTGCCAAACCGTGACACCCGGGAGGATTATTTGTCGGCGAACACTTCCTTGACGTGGGCGATGATCTGGTCGGCGTCGTGCAGCAGGTTGTACAGGCCGTCCTCGGAGAGGACGCCGCGCTTGAGGTCGGAGGGAACCTGTCCGGCTTCGTCCGCCTCATAATCCTCCTTCCACTCTCCGGATTCCATATAGTCCTTGAGAACCTCGAGTTCGTCCTTGAAATCCTCGTATTCGCCGACGGCCTCTTCCAGTCCCGCCAG
>JAFPWG010000005.1 GCA_017395045.1 Bacteroidales bacterium | reverse complement strand
ATCCAGGACCGGCTTCAGAAGCAGCTGGACCTGGATTCGCTGTTGAACGAGATGGAAAGGCGGTTCGCGATGCAGGAGGACACGCTGGCCTACTATAAGGAGTTTTTCTTCGAAAATCCCGACCGGATCCTTCTTCCGGATGACGATTACACGTTCTTCGACCCTGTCTTCCAAGCGTTTGAGACGGCCCGGGAGGAAGGAAAGACCCTGCGCGTGGCGCACTACGGCGATTCTCAGATCGAGCTGGACCGCATCTCGTCCAACCTGAGGGAAGCCCTGCAGGAGCGTTTCGGCGGCCTGGGGACGGGTATGTTCCCCGCCTTGACCACCACGCCGATGGCCTCGGTCTCGAGGAGTTCCTCGGGCGGGCTCGTCTCCTACAAGATGATCGCCGACTCCACCTCGCGCTTCGCCAGCCATTACCGGTACGGACCGCTTGCGCAGGTCGTGGGCCTGAGCGGTTCCGCGACCATCACCCTCCGCCCCCTGAAGCAGAAATCCACCCAGGAGCATGCCCGGAGCTTTTCCAGCGTATCCCTGCTGTATGGACGGGCCTCGGCGGATTTCACCGCCGAGGCGGTGTCCGATACGCTTCGGCCGAAAGCCCGCACCGATACGCTGGGAGGGGTTGCCTGGACCACCTGGAAGTTTCCCCGGCCCGTGGACAAGGCCGTTCTCCGGCTGGGCGGCAGCGCCGAGATTTACGGCGTGTCCACCGATGGTGAAGCGGGTGTGACCGTGGACAATATCCCGATGCGCGGCAGCACCGGCATCATCCTCACCCGCATCGACACGACGATGCTGAAAGCCTCCTTCGCGCTGGACGGGACCCGGCTGGTCATCCTGCAGTTCGGCGGCAATTTCGTTCCCGCTTCCGGCTCGTCCAAGGCCATTTCCGGCTACATGGACCAGGTCCGCAGGCAAATCGCCTTCTTCCAGGATGCGGCTCCGGAGGCGAAGGTCCTGTTCATCGGCCCGTCGGACATGGCGGTGTTCACCGAAGAAGGCGACATCGTGTCCTACCGGCGGCTGCCCGAACTCGTGGATTCGCTCAAGGCCGTTTCGCTCCAGAGCGGAGCCGCATACTGGGACCTGTACCGGATGATGGGCGGGAAGAATTCGATGTCCCAATGGGTGCGGCACGGTTATGCCGGTCCGGACTATGTCCACTTCACCCCGTCCGGGGCGAAGGTGGTGGGAGAGGCCCTGGCCCGCTCCTTCCTCACATACCATGATTTCTACGACTTGCGGAAGACCCTGCCGGCCGATGCGGTCGAACAAAAATTCGGAAGATGAAACGTTTCCTTCTCCTCCTGGCCTTTTTCGCGGCCTTTTGGCCCCTGGATGCCCAGGTCCGTCATCACCGGCGGATCCCGCCGCTGTCCTTCGCACGTCTGGAAAAGAACGCCTTGCAGTTTCCCGGCGGTGAATCGCCCGATTTCAACACGTTCCTGCGGAAGCTGGACACACTCGTGACCACCGGCCGCGGCGACGTGCGCATCCTGCATATCGGCGGTTCCCACGTCCAGGGCGGGAATTGGACCAACACCCTCCGGAAGAACCTCCTGACGCTCAGTTACGGTATCGATGGGGGGCGGGGCCTCGTCTTCCCCTATTCCGCCGCGGGTACGAACACGCCCATGGGCTACCAGTCTTCCTATTCGGGTACCTGGACCTCCAGCCGCTGCCTGAAACCGGAAACGGTGATGGGCGTTACCGGCATGACGGTCACGACGGCCGATACCGCCGCCACCGTCTCGCTGGACCTGCTGCCCCAGGAGCGGAGGATGTGGGACGTGCGCTACACGGTCCGGAGCGTGGACGTGATGGGATACGGCGACCTGGAGCCCATCGTTATCATGGGACGGGATACCGTCCGGGGACGTGCGGACGACGAGCGGTGGCATTTCGACCTTCCGCATTATGCCGACTACATCCGAATCGGCTTCCTGGGCTTCCCGGGGCGGTACACCCTGAAGGGCGTGTACCTGGACAACCCCGCTACCGGCCTGACGGTCAGCGAGGTGGGTGTGAACGGAGCCGCGACTTCGTCCTTCCTCAAGTGCGAGGATTTCGTGCGCGACCTGAAACTGGTGAAGCCCGACCTCGTGATCTTCTCCATCGGCATCAACGACCTGCAGGGGAGTGAATTCGACGCGCGCCGGTTCATCTCCAACTACGGAAAACTCATCCAGATGGTCCGGCATGCGAACCCCCACTGCGCCTTCCTGTTCACCTCCTGCAACGACAGTTGGAAGAACGGCCGCTCCAATCCTTTCGGCGCACGGGCGCAGCAGGCGTTCGAGGAAATCGCCGCCGGCTCCGGCGGGGCCTATTGGGACCTCTTCGGCCTGATGGGCGGTTCCGGGTCCATGGACGCCTGGGTGAATGCCGGTTACGGCCGTCCCGACCATGTCCATTTCACGCCGGAAGGCTATACCCTCCTGGGTAACCTGTTGTTCAACGCCCTGATGGACGCCTACGCCCGGGTGGCCCGATGACCGTTTGGGACCTCATACGGGAAAACTTCCAGACGCTGTTCTCCTTTGACAGCGCGCACCCGTTGTTGTTCACCCAGTTCTACTTCTGGGGCTTCTTCGCGCTGGTGTTCGCCGTCTTCTCACTGTTCCATTCGAAGCCGCTGCTGAGGAACGCCTACCTGTTCTTCGTCAGCCTGTTCTTCTACTACAAGACCAGCGGGGTCTTCCTGGTCCTTCTGCTCTTCGTGGTGACCTACAATTACTTCGCGGCCCGGGCGATCTATCGTGCCAGGCCCCGCTGGAAGACCTTCTGGGTGGTGCTGTCGGTGGTGGTGGACCTGGGCGTATTGGCCTATTTCAAATATGCGTATTTCCTCGCCGACTTCCTGAACGACCTCTTCGGCCTGTCCATCCAGGTGCGGGATGTCCTGGGCGAGCTGGGAAACATGGTCACGGGAACGAACCTGTTCCGGGTGGACGCCATCATCCTCCCGGTGGGCATCTCCTTCTTCACCTTCCAGGCCATCAGTTATGTGGTAGACGTTAGGCGGGAGAAGGTGAAACCTTTGCGCAACTTCCTGGAATTCGGTTTTTTCCTCACTTTCTTCCCGCAGCTGGTGGCCGGTCCCATCGTCCGTGCCCCCGAGTTCTTCCCGCAGCTCCACAAGCCGTATAACCTGAGCAGGCGCTGGTTCGGCATCGCCGTCTTCTGGATCATGAACGGCCTCGTCAAGAAGCTGGTACTGGCCGATTTCCTGGCGGTGAACCTGAGCGACCGGGTGTTCGGGAATCCTTTGCTGTACACGGGTTTCGAGAACCTCGCCGCCCTGTTCTGCTATTCCCTGCAGGTGTATGCCGACTTCTCCGGCTACACCGACATCGCTACGGGTGTCGCGATGCTGATGGGTTTCCATCTGCCCAAGAACTTCAACTCGCCTTATAAGGCGGAGAACGCACAGCAGTTCTGGCGCCGCTGGCACATGTCCCTGTCGCGCTGGCTCCGGGATTACCTGTACATCCCGCTGGGCGGCAACCGGAATGCGACCTGGGGGACTTATATCATCATCATCGCCGTGGCGGTCATCGGATCGTTCCTGAGCGGCTCTTGGTGGGTGGCGTTTGCCGTGGCGGCGGTTTCGCTGCTGATCCTCCTGTACGGCTGGCGGCGGCCTGACCAGCGGAAATTCCTCCGCACGCAGGTCAACTCCATGGACACGATGCTCCTCGGCGGCCTCTGGCACGGGGCCAGCTGGAACTTCATGATCTGGGGCGGCCTGAACGGCCTTGGGCAGATCGTTTACAAGTTCTGGGCGCAGTGGAGCCGTCCGCTGCAGACGGCCGTCATCTGCGGCGTCTGCGCCCTGTGCTACGCCTTTTCCCGCCTTACTCCGGCGCCTGTCTGGAACCTGTTCTTCGTGTGGACCCTCGTCCTCGTGCTGGGTACGCTCGTGAGGCTGGGATACTGGTTCTTCACCCGTCGTTCCCGGCAGGCGCGGGAATCCAGGGCGGCGGCCTGGATCGCCAATGCCTGGGCGGTATTCCAGACTTTCGTTTTCATCACTTTCACCCGCCTTTTCTTCCGCAGCGGGTCCAACCTGGATCCGGCTCTCGCCAACGAGCAGGCTTGGAACACGGCGAAGAACATGGTCCGCCAGATCGGATCGGCCTGGGACCTGTCCATCGTTCCCAAGGTCGCCTGGCAGCACCGGGCCGTGCTGCTGGTGTTCCTCTTCGGCATGCTCGTCCACTGGCTTCCGGAACGCTGGAAGCGCCGCTACCGGATCCGGTTTGCGACGCTTCCGCTTGCCCTGATGGCCGTGGCCGTGGTGGCCATCGTATTCGTGGTCTACCAGTTCATTACCGCCGGCCTCCAGACCTTCATCTATTTCCAGTTCTAGGTTTTCACTTACACGAGCCCCAGGTCCTTCGCCTTGGAGATGAGGGCGGCGGAGGTGGGAACGTCGAATTTCGCAAGAAGCTTTTTCCGGTACCACTTGATGGTTTCGGGGCTCAGGAAGAGCGCCGACGCCATCTGCGGATTGGTCTTGCCTTGGGCGATGAGGGTGAGAATCTGCCGGTCGCGGTCGGAGAGTTTCGGGAGGGTGGCCTTGTGGGGGACCGTTCCCGCAGGGGCGGGCCGCAGTTCCTCCAAAGCTTCGTCCATCACCGCCGCCGCTTCGGCCTGTTCTTTCCTGGTACGGTGTAACTTCCTGAGAGCCAGGATTATGCCTACAAGCAGAAGAACCAGCGCAAGCGAGGCGGCCAGCCACCAGGCCATGTTCCGTTTCTGCTCCTGGAGCACCTTGCTCAGAAAGTCGAGGTTCTCCATCCGGAAACGGAATTCCTGGTCGTCGTGCAGGGAATAATAGCGATCCGCTTCCTGGAGGCACCGGAGGGCTTTCCACGTCCTGCCTTTTTCCAGATACAGGCCGCCGAGGCCCTTCAGGGCGTTTGCCACAAGGAGGGAATCCTCCGCCATCCGGGCGTATTCCAGGGATTTCTCGTAGGCCGGGAGCGCCTGGCGATAGTCTTTCTCTTCGAGCCAGGTTTCCCCGATATTGTAGTACAGGACGGAGTTGCTTTCGTTCCAGCCGTGCTTGTCGAAGATTTCCCCGGCCAGGCGGTAGTATTCCATCGCCTTGGGGATGGAGTCCATCATGTTGTACAGGTTGCCGATGGCCCCGTACAGCGAAGACCGGCTGTCATCGACGTCCGTTTCGGAATACCCTTCTGGACGCAGGGGGGAAGTGGCCCCGCCGGCCATCCGTTCCACACAGGCAAGGGATTCCTGGAACCACACCATCGCGCTGTCGTACTGCTCTCGGGCATAATAATACTGTCCGATGTGCCGGGCGGCGTCGCCCGTGGCTTCGGTCCATCCCTTGCGACGGCTGATAGCAATCGCCTTCCGGGCGTAGAACACCGCCTTTTCCCCGTTGATGACCTCATACCCCAGCATCAGGTCCCGGTACGCCCGGTTCAGGCCGATGAGATCCTCTTCCGTCGCGCGGTCGACGGCGTCGGGCGTCCAGGGGGCGACGACCCGTTCCAGCGAATCCAGGTTGTGTCCGCGGTGGTCGTTGTAGGCCCATCCGGCCGGCGTCATCCCGGCCAGGACCGCAAGGGTGAGCAAGAAGCGTTTCATGTTGCAAATGTAGTCAAAAGAACTCCAAAACCGTGCAGACACTCCTTTGTGGGGGAGAAATCCCCCCCTTAGGGTGGTTTTTTTCTTCGATGGAAGGCGGATATTTGTACAATTGCCAGACCGACATACAATGACACAAATACAACGGATTATGAAAAAGTACTTCCTCACCGTGGCAGTCCTCGCGCTTATCTGCGGCACTGCCTCCGCCCAGAACCTCCTGGGACGCCTGGGCGAACGCGCCAAGCAGGCCGTGGAGAACAACATCGGCAACAAGATCGAGAAGGGCGTGAACGACCTCCTCGACGGCAAGAAGAAAGATAAGAAAGACAAGAAGGCTGGCGAGGACGAAATGGCTCCCGCCGTAGGTGGAGAGAACCCGCAGGCGGCTACATCGACCGACTTCAAGCGGGGCGAAGTCATTCTGTTCGAGGATGACTTCACGGCCGAGGTGGTGGGCGAGTTCCCTTCCAAGTGGGACCTGTTGGACGGCAGCGCCGAGGTCAAGACCCTGGGCGGAATCAAGGCCGTCGAGATTACCAACAACGGTGTCATCACGCCTCTGATCAAGGAACAGGGAGCCTACTTGCCCGAAGAGTTCACCATCGAGTATGATTTCTATTATTGGGACAATAAGGATGACGTCGGCTTGAATGACCTGAAACTCTGTCTGGCCGATAACACGGACCGTTCCGAATGGAGCGGTTATTATGGCGAAGGCGTCGCTTTTGTATTGGTCCATGGCGTGTGCGCCGCGTGGGACCATCATGCCAATTATAATAATGACTCGGGCAGCAAGGATACCCGGGAAGTGAGCTTTGATTACAAATTCAAGCAGGGCTGGCACCATGTGGCGCTTTCGTTCAACAAGCGCGCAATGAAGGTTTACTTTGACGGTAACCGGGTGATCAATCTGCCGAAAGTCAAGCAGCCGACATGGATGTCTTTCCAGGTCCCTTTCGATCATTCGAACCTGACTTTTATCCGCAATGTCGTGATCGCCAAGGGTGCTGTCGAACTGTATGACCGGAACGAGCAGTCTATGACCGCCGTCGAAAAGGCCATTGCCGAGACCGGCAAGTTCGTGACGAACAACATCCTGTTCGAGACCGGAAAGGCCACGCTGAAGCCCGAGTCCATGGAGGAGATCCAGAAGGTCGCCGACTATATGAAGAAGAACCCGAACGCCCGCTTCGAGGTGCAGGGCCATACCGACAACCAGGGTTCCGACAAGGTCAACGACCCGCTCAGCCAGCAGCGCGCCGAAGCGGTCGTCAAGGCCCTGGAAGAGAAGGGCGTGGACCCGTTCAACCTCCGCGCCGTGGGCAAGGGCGCCCATGAGCCCGTGGCCGACAACAAGACCGACGAGGGCCGCGCCAAGAACCGTCGCGTCGAATTCATCAAGAAGTAGCGAAGGGGGGTGAATCAAAGGAGCCGACTCGAGTCGGCTCCTTTCTTTTTATCCGGGTCCGGAAATCCTACCGGTTCTCCGCAGCCTCGACGGCCTTGAAGTAACGGTAGCTGTTCACCTTCACCTCGCCGATGGAGGCCTCGTCGCAGACGATGGTGCCGGCGGGGTGGTTCTGCAGGCCGGAGAGGGTGCAGTAGTGGGACATCGGGCCTTCGATGGCATCCTTCAGGGCGCGGGCCTTCTTGGAACCGAACGCCAGGATGACGACTTCCTTGGAGGAGAGGACGGTGGCGACGCCCACGGTGAGGGCCTGGGCCGGAACCGCCTCGGGATTGCCGCCGAAGAAGCGGGCGTTCACCTCACGGGTGTCCTGGGTGAGGGTGACCACGCGGGTGCGGGAGCTCAGCGAGGAGAAGGGCTCGTTGAAGGCGATGTGGCCGTCTTCTCCCACGCCGCCGAGGAACAGGTCGAAGCCGCCGGCATCTACGATAGCCTGCTCATAGGCTGCGCATTCGGCTTCGGTGTCGGGAGCGTTGCCGTCCAGGATGTGGATGTTCTCCGCCGGCTCGTCGATGTGGTCGAAGAGGTAGCGGTGCATGAAGGAGTGGTAGCTCTCGGGATGGTCCACGGGAAGGCCCACGTACTCGTCCATGTTGAAGGAAACCACGTTCTTGAAGGAAACCTCGCCGGCCTTGACCATGCGGATGAGTTCTGCGTAGGTCTCGATGGGGGTGGAGCCGGTGCAGAGTCCCAGGACGAAAGGCTTGTCGGTGCGGGCAGCCTTCTCGTTGATCTTGGAAGCGATATAATGTGCGGCCCACAGGGAACCGTCCTTGGAATTGTCTCGGATAATGATTTTCATGTTGTTCTGGATTAGATATACTACTGACTAACAAAGCTTCAGGAATACTTCGATGGCCTGGTACTCAGCCATGCCCAGCTGGTCGTACAGCTTGGCGGTGTTCTGGGTACGCTCTTCGGCACGCTGCCAGAACTCGCGCGGATCCTCGCCCGGGAACGGGACGATGTCCTTCTGCGAGAGGTGGCGGAAGATGGCGTGGCGCTTCTTGACGACCTCGTCCGGGCTCAGCGGAACGGCCATGTCCACGCGGCCGAGCTCCCACTCCATCCAGGCGCCGCGGTACAGCCAGATGTGCATGTCCTCCATCCAGGGATTGCCTTCCTCGCGGAGCTGGTCCACGGCGTCGAGGGCCGCCTCGGTGCAGACGCGGTGCGTGCCGTGCGGGTCGGCGAGGTCGCCGGCCATGAAGACCATCTGGGGCTTGAGTTTCCGGATGAGGTCCTTGATGATGTCCACGTCGGCCTGCGTGCGCGGATTCTTCTTGATGCCGCCGGACTCGTAGAACGGGAGGTTCAGGAAGTGGGCGTTGGTGTTGTCGTTGAGGCCGAAGGAGCGCACGGCGCCGCGGGCTTCGCTGCGGCGGATGGCGCCCTTCATCTCCAGCAGGGCCCGGGGTTCGGGCTCGCCCGGACGCTTGCTCTCCACCAGCGCCTTCGCCTCGTCGAACTTGTCGGCGAAGCCCAGCTGGAATGCGGCGTCCATGTGCTGGAGCACCACGTCGTCGTGGACGGCCACGTTACCGGAAGTCTCGTAGGCGACATGTACGTCGTGACCCTGGGTGGCCAGGCGGATGAAGGTGCCGCCCATGGAGATGACGTCGTCATCCGGGTGCGGGGAGAAGATCAGGACGGTCTTCGGGAACGGCTTGGCGGAAACGGGCCGCGTGGCGTCTTCGGTATCGGCGCCCGGCTTGCCGCCCGGCCAGCCGGTGATGGTGTGCTGGAGGTCGTTGAAGACCTCGATATTGATCTTGTCGAAGGGACCGAACTTCTCCAGGAGTTCGCCCAGGGAGTTCTCCAGATAGTCCTTTTCGGTGAGTTTCAGGATGGGTTTGTTCACAGTCTGGCACAGCCAGACGACCGCCTTGCGGATGAACTTTGGCGTCCAGTCGCAGGGACCTACGAGCCACGGGGCGACCACGCGGGTGAGGAGACTGCCGGCCGTTTCATCCACGAAGAAGTGGATGTGGTCATGGCGCTGCAGCAGGGAGGCGGGGCAGGAGGAGGTCATTTCGCCCTCGGCGATGGCCTTCACGGCGTTGGCCTTGTCTTCGCCCCAGGCCATCAGGACGATGCGTCCGGCGGTGAGCATCGTGCCGATGCCCATCGTGATGGCGCTCTGCGGAGTAGCGTTGATGTCGTGGTTGAAGTTGTGGGCCTGGCGCTTGCGGGACTTGTAGGAGAGGCGGACCGTGCGGGTGCGCGTCTTCTCGTTGCTGCCGGCCTCGTTGAAGCCTACCTGACCTTCCTCGCCCACGCCCACGACCAGCAGGTCCAGGTTGCGGGCAACCTTGTCGAACTCGGCGCAATAGGTGGAAACGACGCTCTGCGGTACGGTTCCGTCAGGGATGTGGATATTCTCCTTGCGGATGTCCACCTTGTCCAGGAGCATTTCGTGGATGCGGTGGTTGCGGCTCTGGAGTTCGTCCTTGGAAGTGGGATAGTACTCGTCGATGGTAACGACTTCCACGTTGCGGAACGAAACCTGTCCGGCCTTGTAACGGCGGGCAAGTTCATTGTACAGGGAAGTAGGCGTCGAACCGGTGGTGAGACCCAGGCGGAAGAGGCGCCCTTCCGGATTCTCCTTGATGGCGTTCACGATGAGGTCGGCCACGGCATAGGAGGCGGGACGGGACTCGGGATAGATCTCGGTCCAAATCTTCTCATAGTTGTGCAGGATTCCCTTCGGGAGGTCCTTCTCAATCAAACCGCCTTCGTAAGGCAGGGTGAAGTGTTTCTTCATGATTACTAACTAACTATAATTGATTGTCACTAAGTTCGAAGGTGTTGCCCTGGCGGATGTCGCCCGTCTGCAGGCCCTTCTTGAGCCATTTCATGCGCTGGGCGGCGGTGCCGTGGGTGAACGACTCCGGCATCGCATAGCCCTGGGATTTCTTCTGGAGATAGTCGTCACCGATCACGGAGGCGCAGTTGATGGCTTCCATCAGGTCGCCGTCGTCCAGCGACCCGAAGTTGGTGCTCTCGTAGTGGCCCCAGACGCCGGCGTAGAAGTCGGCCTGGAGCTCGATGCGGACGCTCACGCGGTTCGCGTCGGTCGAATTCATCCGGGCCATCTGCTGATGGGCCTGGCCCAGCGTCCCCAGCAGGTTCTGGACGTGATGGCCCACCTCGTGCGCGATCACATAGGCGTAGGCGAAGTCGCCGTCGGCCCCGAGGGATTTCTTCATCGTGGAGAAGAAACTCAGGTCGATGTACAGTTTCTCGTCGGCGGAGCAGTAGAACGGGCCCATGGCGGCCTGGCCGGTGCCGCAGCTGGTCTGGGTGGTGCCGGTGTACAGGACGAGGGTCGGGTTACGGTAGGTGCCGATGCCGGTCTGCCTGAAGTAGGCGCTCCAGATGTCCTCGGTGGAGGCGAGGATCTGGCGGGAGAACTTGGCTAGGGCTTCGTTTTCAGGCGTAGGTTCATAGGAGGTCTGCTCGGTCATCTGGCCGAGGCCGCCCGAATTCTGAACGTTCTGGATCACGTCGCCCAGATTGCCGCCCATCAGGAACGTAATGATGGCCACGAGGGCGATTCCGCCGAGGCCCAGGCCGGCGACTGCGCCGCCGCTCATGCCTCTGCGGTCTTCCACGTTGGAACTTTCTCTTCTTCCGTCGAGTTTCATATCAGTGTTATTTTAAGATTTGTTTTATGCGGTCCAGTTCGCCGTCCACCGGGGCGGGCTTGATGCCCAGGAGCTTGCAGAGCATCGGGTACAGGTCGATGTTCCGGAACCCCGCGATGCGCCCCTCTTCGTAGGGGACGGCCTCATATCCTTTCTTGAAATCCGGGCCCACGGCGCGGAAGGCCACCAGCATGTCGGTCTCCTGCGGGGCATAGCCGTGCGCCCCCTGGTTTTTGGAGGGAGCGAAATTGAACTGCCAGCCCAGGTCCGGGGCGACGATGATGTCGCCGGTGCGGTCGGAGGTGCCGTAGTTCAGGGAATCGGGCATTTCGCCGTGGCGGTAGACGTTCAGGTGGGGAATCTGCGACAGGGCGTTGAATACCGTGTCCACATAGCCTTCCTTGCAGAAGATGCTGGTAGGCGTGGCGCCGGCGATGTCCTCGATCCAGGCGTCGTCCAGGGCTTCGGCCCAGGAGACGAAACGCTCAGGACTGATTTCCGTCATCCCGTGGTCGCCCGCCAGGATGAAATTGATCCGTTTCGCGTGGGGGAGCTTCATCAGCCGGAGATAGAAGGCGTGCATGAGGCTGTCCATCGAATGCGTCATCTGCGCAGTTTCGGCCGATACGGGCCCGAAGACGTGGCCGGTGTGGTCCGGCTCGTCGAAATAGACCATTATCAGGCGCGGACGCTCCTTTTTCGGGAGACTCATCAGGCGCACGGCCTCGTCCACACGCTCTTCGAAGGTCCAGTGGGGTTCCTCGTTCCAGTTGCGCCAGTACGTCGGGTAAGTGCCCTGGATGGCGACGTCGCCCCCCAGCCAGTAGATGTTGCCGGTCTTGACGCCCTGCTTCTGCGCTGTGATCCAAATGGGTTCTTTCAGGTAGTATTTCGGGTCGAAACGCTTGGAGGAGTCCTTCATCGCGTAGTGCGAGCCATCGTCCGGATCGCGGAAGCTGTTCTGCACCATTCCGTTATGGTCCGGCACGCAGCCGGTCGCCATGGAATAGTGGTTGGGGAAGGTGGATGCCGGGAAGGATGGTTCCATCGCCGCCTTCACGCCGACGGCCGCAAGGCTGTCGAAGAAAGGCATCCCGTACAGGTCGGAATAGTCCCACCGGTTGCCGTCCAGGGATACGATGACCGTATAGTTCCGTTGGCAGGCGGTGGCTGCCAGAAGGAAGGTCGTCAGGGCGAGCAGAAAACGTTTCATCGGTTTCCGGGTTTCTTATGAATTACAAAGATAAAAAATACCGCCGGAAAATCATATTCCGACGGTTATTTTTATCAGTCCCCGGGGCCGATGACCCGGGCAATGGTTTCCGCCATCTTCTGCGCTCCGGCGGCGTTCGGATGGATGCCGTCGTCCTGGATCAGCTCCTCCTGTCCTTCGAAAGCGGTATGCAGGTCGATCAGGCCCGCAAGGCCGTATTTCTTCACGGCCTTCTTGATGGCGGGAATCACTTCTTCTGCAATCAGATGCTCGTTGATGGTCCAGCCGGGCTTGAAGGCGGGAACGGGCGTGCACAGGTAGATCTTCGGGGCGGACGGAAGGTCCTGCAGGGCCTTGACCATCTTTTCCAGGTCCTTGGCGAAGGCCTTTCGGCTCGTCCAGTTGTAGTCCTTGGTGTCGTTGGTGCCCAGCTTGACGACCACCACGTCGGGATTGAACGCCAGGGCGTCGCGCCAGGCGGTTTCGTTCATATAGGGGAAGTCCCCGGTGTCCATGAGCGTGCGGGCGCTCACCCCGAAGTTCTTTACCCAGTACCGGTCGCCCAGGAGCCGCTGCATCCGGGCGGGGTAGCCGTTCACGCTCCGCATGTCCAGCCCGTGGCCTTCCGTGATGCTGTCTCCGATGCAGGCGACCCTGACCGCGTCCTCCTTCGGGGCGGGAAGGTGGTCCAGCCAGGAAGACAGGTCGGAGAGCATCTGCCCGCGGTAGGCGAAATAGGGCATATAGCCGTATCCGTGGCCGCCGGTCGGATAGATATGGAGACTGCAGCTGTTGCCGGCTTGTCGCATGGCTTCGTAGTAGGCGACGGCGTTGGGAACGGGTGGAACGAGGTCGTCGTCATCGGAAAGCAGCAGGATGGCGGGCGGGGTGAGGTTGGACTTCACCTGGAACTGGCTGCTGTACAGCCGGACGGTTTCCGGATCGTTCCTGTCGTCGCCCAGCAGGCCTTCCAGCGATCCCTGGTGTGTACCGGGACCCATCGTGATGACCGGGTAGAACAGGATCTGGAAGTCCGGACGGGTCTCGAACGGCGCGTGCGTGGCGATGGTCGAAGCCAGATGTCCGCCGGCCGAAGAGCCCATGATGCCCACGTCGTGCGGATTGATGTGCCAGCGAGCCGCGCTGTCGCGCACCGTCCGCATCGCCTGCTCCACGTCGGAGAAGGGGAGGGTCCGGTTCCCGTGGGGAAGCCGGTAGTTCACCAGGACGAGCGCGATGCCCCGTCCGTTGAAAAACTCCGACCAGTCGGACCCTTCGTGCCGGTTGGCCAGCATGGCGTAGCCGCCGCCCGGGCAGCACACGACCGCCCTCCCGGTAGGCTGTTCCGGTAAATAAACGACCATATGGGCCGCGCCGTCGGGGGTCAGCGGAAGCGTGAACTCTCGGGCGGTCTGGGCCCCGGCGGCCGCACATGCGGCTCCGAGCAGCAGGATGGACAGCAGTTTCCTCATCGTCATATTGTGTTTTGGACAAATATAGCGATTTATTCATTATTTTTGCAGTCAGAGCGTGAACGGTCATGCGCAAGTTGAAAGTCCCGAATACCTATGTGATCATTGCGTGCATCCTGGTGGTGTGTGCGGCGCTTACGTGGTTTGTGCCGGGCGGGCAGTACGTGAAGGCCGATGACGGTACCCTGTCATTCGAGGCGGTCGATGCCGTCCCCCAGACATGGCAGGTGCTGCCGGCCATCTACCACGGGTTCGTGAAGCAGGCGGGAATCATCGTGTTCATCCTGGTGGTGGGCGGTGCTTTCTGGCTGCTGAACGCGACCGGCGCGGTGACGGCAGGCATCGGCCGGTTCATCGCCAGGGTGGGGAAACGGGACAAACTGGTCCTGGCGGCCGTCACGGTACTGTTCTCCCTGGCCGGCGCGGTGTTCGGGATGAGCGAGGAGACGATCCCGTTCGTAGGCATCGTCGTCCCGCTGGTCGTGTCGATGGGCTATGACCCCTTCATGGGGATGCTGATCGTATATGTCGCGTCCAACATCGGCTTTTCCAGCGCGTTCCTGAATCCGTTCACGGTGGGAATCGCGCAGGGGATGGCGGACCTGCCGCTCTTTTCGGGAATGGGTTACCGCATCTTCTGCTGGGCCTTCCTGACAATCCTGCTGACCGTATTCGTGGTGGTGTATGCCCATAAGACCCGCAAGGTACCGGCGGCGGCCGTCTCCCTGGAAGACGCCGCGCTGACCTCCCGGCAGGGATGGATTCTGGGCGTGCTGCTGCTGACGGTAATCCTGCTCATCGTGGGCGTGACCTGCTGGGACTGGTATCTTCCGGAGATCACCGGCCTGTTCCTTGGGATGGGCATTGTGTGCGGCATCATCGCGGGCTTTTCCGCCAACCGGATCGCGGAGGAATTGCTGGCGGGCGCAAAGGACATCCTGTCCGCCGCCCTGGTGGTGGGTTTCGCCTCCGGCATCATCGTCCTGCTGCAGGACGGGAGGGTCGTGGACAGCATCCTGCATTCGATGCAGGAAGGCTTGGACGGAACCGGGCGTGCCGGTTCACTGACGGCGATGTACGGCATCCAGGCGCTCATCAATTTCGTCATCCCCAGCGCCACCGCGAAGGCGGCCGTCACGATCCCGATCATGGCGCCTTTTTCCGACATGGTGGGGGTCTCGCGCCAGGCGATGGTCCTGGCCTTCCAGTTCGGCGACGGCTTCACCAACATGCTCACGCCTACGTCCGGCGTCCTCGTCGCGGCGCTCGCCATGGCCCGCATCCCCTATGCAGAATGGGTGAAATGGATCTGGAAGATGGTCGTTGTCCTGCTTGTCCTGGGCCTCTTGCTGCTCCTGCCCACGGTCCTGTGGCCGGTTGCGGGTTTTTAGTTAGTCCCGGTTCACACAGATATACGTTTTTTGTTCAAAAATATTTAATTTTGGGGCGTGAAAACCTGCATCGAACAAATCGTCGGCATTGTCCGGGAAGCCTCGGCCCTGATGGTCCGGGAGGGCTTTTCCGTGCAGGACAAGGGGTCCCGGGAGAACATCGTCACGACCTCGGACCTGGCCGTCCAGCATTTCCTGACGGAGAGGCTGGGAGCGCTGCTTCCGGGCAGCGGATTCCTTTGTGAGGAAGAGGATTTCGCCGATACGGCCCACCGGGACGTCTGGGTGATCGACCCGATTGACGGGACGGCCAATTATGCCCGCGGCATCGAGAACTGCTGCATCAGCGTGGCGCTGGCCCGGGACGGTATTCCGGTGATGGGCGTCGTGTACAGCCCCTGGCGCGGGGAACTTTACACGGCGGAAAGGGGGAAGGGCGCGTTCTGCAACGGCGTTCCGGTCCACGTTTCCGACCGGCCTTTCGAGACAGGATTGCTGTTCACGGCGATGAGTACCTACCGGAAGGACCTCGCCCGCACCTGCAGCGATATCATCTATGACCTTTACATGCAGTGCAACGACTTCCGACGGACCGGTTCCGCAGCCGTGGAGCTGTGCCTGATGGCCGCCGGAAAGGTCGATTTGTACTTTGAGATGCGCCTGATGCCCTGGGATTACGCGGCTGCTGCCCTGATCCTGCAGGAAGCCGGTGGCACCGTCGTCGGTTTCGACGGGAATTACCCGCCCCTGATGCGCACGTCGATGGTCGTCGCGGCCAATTCGTCGGAAAATTGCCGGCGTATCCTGGACACCGTCCACAGGTATCTCGCCAAACTGCCTTATTGATTATGAAAAAGATTCTTTTAGTAGTATCCATGCTCGGCTCCCTGGTGGCAGCCGGTGCCCAGGAGAAAAAATCGGGATCCATGCCTCCCGAGGACTATTATCTGATGCCGTCCTTCGGGAAGGGCATGGTCTATTTCTCCGGACAGGCTCCGGCGCAGGGGGAACTGAATATCTGCGCCGTGGACAATACGCTCCGTTTCAAGGATGACAACGGAAAGGAACTGGTGGCCACCAATGAAGAAACGGTCGTAAAGGTGCAGATAGACACCGTCGTTTTCCTCCGGTACCATGACGTCTATTACAGGATGTATCCCATTACCGGCGATGTCGGGATCGCCCTGAGGCGGAATGTACTGATTGAGACCGATGCCAAGACGGGGGCCTACGGCGGGGTTTCCCGGACGAGCTCGATCCGGGAGTACGGTACCCTCTATACCGAAGGCATGGCCTATAAGCTGGACGGCAACAAGGAGTATCCCTACAGCATCAACGAAATCCTGTATCTGTACAGGGGGAACACGGTTCTCCTCATGTCCAAAAAGAACCTCCGGAAGCTTTTCCCTGACCGGAAGGCTGAAATCGACGCCTTCTTCAAGTCCGGGGGCTCCATGCCCAGGACGCTTTCCGAAGCCATGGACTTCCTCTCCCGCTGGGCGGGGAAGGAATAATCAACGGGCCACGGCCGGGAGCCCGGGATGGCCGTCCGGCGATACCGCGCGTACGGCGAAATAATAATTGTCCTTGCTCAAAGGGCAGTAGAACCCGGTTTCATCCACCTTGTCCGGCAGGTCCATCGGTAAGGCCGGCAGCCATTCGGATTTGTCCGTTTCCCGGCAGAGCACCTGGTAAGATGCACCGGGAACGGGATCCCAGGTGAGGCGGGTATTGTTGTCCAGTTCCATCGCATTGGCGATCCGGACGTTGTCCGGACGGGCCGGCGCCATTGCCAGGTTCATCACCGCAGCGAGATTAACCCGGATATTGCGCACCAGATAGGGGAAATCGACGTAGGAGGCGAGGTCGCCATAGTCGACCCCGTCCTCCGTTCGGACATCCTGGTGGGTCCGTTCGTAGTCTTCGCAATACTCACAGATGCGAACGGCGGTGAATCCCTCCCGAAGGAAGGAAGAATGGTCGCCTCCGCGGAGGTACCGGTCCGTGCGGTAGTTCAGGACGATTTCCTGTTCCGGGACGTAGACGGAAGCCATTTCCTTGATGTAGCGCGCCAACTGGCGGGAATCGCTGTCCTCTCCGCTGCGGCTTTCCGAAAAGACGCGGACCTTATGGTCTTCCCGCAGTCCGGTTCCGCTGGCCCGGACATTCCCGATCATGTCGTTGCTGAGCACGGCGAGTACCGGCCACCCCTCTTCACGGGCGCGGACCGCAAAATGACGGGATCCGTCCAGTCCTTGCTCTTCGCCCGAAACGAAGAGGCACTTGACCGTCTGCTCGAGCGGGACCTTCGACAGGATGCGGACCGTCTCGAGCAGGCAGGCGACCCCGCTGCCGTCGTCGTCCGCACCGGGTGCGAACGAGGTCGAATCCATCACGTCGAGCACCCGCGTGTCGATATGGGCGACGAGCAGGATCTCCCGTTCCGCCCTGGTTCCGGGCAGGGTCACCATCAGTTCCGGGACATCCACGATCCGGTCGTACCGGCCCCCGTTTTCGCCCACGGTATAGAAAACGCGCTCGACGAGGAGCTGCGGCCGGACACTTCCGGCCTCCCGCCCCCAACGACCGCAGCGCCCGGCCAGGTACTCCACGGCCGCGCCGAGGCCCTTCTCCGGGTCGGTTTGCGTACTCAGGGTATGCCTCGTGCTGAAGGCGACAAGCTCGTCGATATAAGTCCTGACGCTGTCGATGCTGACATCGGCCACGGCCGCGGCGATCATGGGATCGCCGGCAGGCTCCTTCCCGCAAGAAAGGGCCAGGAGCGAAAGGCTCACCAATGAAAAGAACCGTCTCATGCTATCTTGGATTAATACGTTTGCAAGATAGTGAAATTAAATGAATTACCAATTCCTTCGTGCCCCGGGCGGGATTTGAAAATTACTCCTAGATACTCAATTTTACTGCGGTTTACCAACAATCAATAATAATATATCAATTGATTATCAATAATATAGGCTATTGACCGACAGTAATCCGTGCCCCTATCCGGTATTGAATGTTACCAAGATGTTTGCCAAATGTTTGCCAAGTAAAAAGATGTTGCTATCTTTGCGGTGAACATAAGGGAAACGCTATGACAATTGCCTTTCAGATAAGGACTACGAAGTCCGTAAAGACCGAAGAAGAAGTGCCTGTTTACATCCGTCTTGTTGATGGTCGTGAATGGTTGTTCAGGAATCGAACCCAGATTCTAGTTCGCCCGGATTTTTGGGATCCGAAAAACGAGGGAATCAAGAAGCGGGTGGTATGCTCTGATGAGGACAGACAGAAGGTAGATGATGAGATCGAGAAACTGAGGACCTATGTCCGTAAAGCCTATACGGAAGACCACGACAGGGGGAAGATAAAGAAAGGCTGGCTGGAGAAGACCCTTCAGGACTACTACGCCGGCAAGGAACGCGGCCCCAAGCGTCGCAAGAAAAATGAAGCTTCCCTGGAGAAGTTGTTTGACAAGTTCCTTGAAGGCCGTGATCCCCAGATATCCAGGACCAAGCATTACCATGTATTGAAGCGGACCCTTCTCCGTTATGAGGAATATGTCCGGCTTTCCCAGCCCCGCCAGTCGAAATATGTATTTGACGTCAAGGCTGTCACCACGGAAGACCTGAACGACATCTATGATTACATCGTCAATGAGCATCAGATCGTCAAGGATTACCCCGGAATTCTTGAAGCATATCCGGAGACCCGCAAAATCCAGGAACGCGGCGGTAACACGGTAACCGGAATCATTAAGAAACTACGTGCCTTCTTCAACTGGTGCGAGAAGGAAGGCCTCCTGAAAAAGAATCCCTTCATCGGTTTCGAGAAAGGGGAAGGTGAACAATACGGAACGCCCATCTACTTTACGAAAGACGAACTGAAACAGATCTATGCCGCCGATTTTTCCGACAGCCCGTCGCTGGAAACGCAGCGCGACATCTTTGTTTTCCAATGCAACATTGGCTGCCGTGTCGGAGATATGATGCGTTTGACCAAGCGCGACGTCATTAATGGCTCCATAGAATATATCCCCAACAAGACCATCAAGGAGAACGCCAAGAC
>JAFPWG010000033.1 GCA_017395045.1 Bacteroidales bacterium | reverse complement strand
GTGCTCGCTTCCTGCAGCAGGCAGGCGGCTCCGCAGAAGCTGATAACCCCTGTTGGCTTCTCCGAGGTCAACATAGAAGACGGCTTCTGGTCACCACGGCTGCAGAGCCACAAGGACGTTACCCTGGGCGTCTGCATTGACCAGATCGAGAACCAGACCGGCCGCATCCGCAATTTCGAGAATGCGGCGAAGAGGGAAGGGAACCATTCAGGAATATTCTTCGACGATTCCGACGTTTACAAGGCGCTGGAAGGTATGGCATATTCGCTCCGGAATAATCCCGATCCTGTCCTGGAGGCCAAGTGCGACGAGTGGATAGACAAGTTCGCCGCCGCCCAGATGGAGGATGGATATATCAACACATATTATATCCTGACGGGGCTGGACAGGCGCTGGACCAATATGGACTATCACGAAATGTACTGCGCCGGCCATATGATAGAGGCCGCCGTGGCATATTACAACGTGACCGGGAAGAGGAAGCTCCTGGATGTGTGCATCCGTATGGCAGACCATATGATGAGCGTATTCGGTCCCGGGAAGCGCCATTGGGTGCCTGGCCACGAGGAGATAGAACTCGCGCTGGTCAAGCTCTATGTGACGACCGGCGAGAAGAAGTATTTGGATTTCGCGCAGTGGCTGCTTGACGAGCGCGGCCACGGATACGGCGACAACGGAATCGCCGACCGAGTCTGGAACGCCGACCATTGTCAGGATGCCGTTCCCGTCCGCGAACTGACCGATATCGGGGGACACGCCGTGCGTGCGATGTACCTGTTCTGCGGGATGGCGGACGTGGCCGCATTCACCGGTGACCAGGGATATATCGACGCCTTGCACCGGCTGTGGGACGATGTGGTGCTACGGAATATGTACATCACCGGAGGCATCGGCTCATCCCGTCACAACGAGGGCTTCACCGAGGACTACGACCTCCCGAACCTGGAAGCCTATTGCGAGACCTGCGCTTCCGTGGGTATGGTGTTGTGGAACTGGAGGATGAACCAGTTCACCGGCGATGGCAAGTATGTGGACATACTCGAGCGCTCGCTCTACAACGGCGCTCTGGCCGGTATTTCACTGGATGGAGACCGCTTCTTCTACGTCAATCCGCTTGAGTCGGAGGGCAACCATCACCGCCAGGCCTGGTACGGCTGCGCCTGCTGCCCGAGCCAGATATGCCGCTTCCTCCCGTCCATTGGCAACTATATCTATGGCGTGTCCGACAACGCGGTATGGGTCAACCTCTATATGGGCAATACCGCCGAGCTCAAGATCGGCAGAAAGTCCGTCACACTTACTCAGGAGACTGAATATCCGTGGAGCGGAGGCGTAAAACTGACCGTCGGCACCAAGTCCTCGCTGGACAGGGAAATCCGCCTGAGGATCCCCGGATGGTGCACGTCATATACCCTTGCAGTCAATGGTGAGGAATTGGAAGCTCCGGTGGACAAGGGCTATGCCGTCATCGCACGCAAATGGAAGGACGGCGACACGGTATCGCTCGATTTCGAGATGCCTGTGCACCTGGTGGATGCCGGCCCTATGGTCAAGGAGGACCTCGGCAAGCGCGCCGT
>JAFPWG010000004.1 GCA_017395045.1 Bacteroidales bacterium | reverse complement strand
CTTGGTTTCAGCAGCGGCGCTTTCGCTGAATTCCTTGCCGGTAACCACGTCAACTACCTCGGGAATCTTGGTCTCCTTGGCGATCTTGGCGGCTTCGTCCACGAGATCGTTCTCGGAAAGGGACTTGCCTACCTTGTTGCCCTGAGCGGCAATAAAGGTATTGGCTATGCCGCCGCCTACAATCAGGAGGTCAGCGATCTTGGAAAGGGAATGGAGCACGGTAAGCTTGGTGGAAACCTTGGAACCGCCAATGATGGCGGTGAGGGGCCTCTGGGCGTTCTTGAGCACGTTGTCGATGGCCTTGATCTCACCTTCCATCAGGTAGCCGAACATCTTGTCGTTGGGGAAGTAGTCGGCGATGAGGGCGGTGGAAGCGTGGGCGCGGTGGGCGGTGCCGAAAGCGTCGTTGATGTAGCAGTCGGCATAGGAGGCGAGCTTCTTGACGAATTCCTTCTGGGATTCCTTCACGGCCTTCTTGGCAGCCTTCTTCTCCTCTTCGGAGGCGTCCTCGGCGAGGCCGCGCGGCTTGCCTTCCTCTTCGGCGTAGAAGCGGAGGTTCTCGAGCAGGAGGGCCTCACCCGGCTTCAGGGCCGCGGCCTGTGCATCGGCCTTCATGCAGTCCTCGGCAAACTGGACGGGGACGCCCAGGCACTCGGACACGTGGTCCACGATGTGCTTCAGGGAGAACTTCGGATCCACCTTCTTCGGACGGCCGAGGTGGGACATGATGATGAGGGAACCGCCCTTCTCAAGGACTTTCTTGAGGGTGGGCATCGCCCGGCGGATGCGGGTGTCGTCGGTGATGTTGAAGTTCTCGTCGAGGGGAACGTTGAAGTCGACTCTCACGATGGCCTTCTTGCCGGTGAAGTCGTAGCTGTCGATGTGCTGTTGCATAATCCTATGATGTTTAGATTTTTTCCAGATTGCAAATTTAACTATCTTTGCCTAAAAATCAAAGGCCATGACCATCGAATACCCTGCACCCTACTGGAAAGACTACGAGCTCATCGACTCGGGCCGCGGCGAGAAGCTGGAGCGCTTCGGGAAATATGTGCTCCGTCGTCCGGAGCCGAAGGCCCTGTGGGCCCCTTCCCTTCCGGACAGCGAGTGGAAGCGCCTGAGCCACGTGCTGTTCCGTCCGGGTGCGGGCTTCGGGAAAGCGGGAAAGGAAGACAGCGGTACCTGGGAGAAGGTCCGCAAGATGGAAGACCAGTGGAGCATCGCCTACAACGGCGAACCGGATCCCGAAACGCACGCCGCCTCGGACCTCCACATCGCCCTGCGGCTGGGCCTGACCTCCTTCAAGCACGTGGGCGTATTCCCCGAGCAGGCTCCCAACTGGGAGTTCATCTTCCGGGAGACCCGGCGCCTCGGGCGCATCGCGAACGCGAACGGCCTTCCCGACCCCAAGGTGCTGAACCTGTTCGCCTACACGGGCGCCGCCTCCCTGGCCGCCAAGGCCGCGGGAGCCGACGTCACCCACCTCGACTCCGTCCGCCAGGTCGTCACCTGGGCGCGGGAGAACATGGAGCGCAGCGGCCTGGACGGCGTCCGTTGGGTGGTCGAGGACGCACTCAAGTTTGCCAAGCGGGAAGCCAGGCGCGGCAACCGCTACCAGGGCATCATCCTGGACCCGCCGGCCTACGGCCACGGCCCCGACGGGGAAAAATGGAAACTGGACGAGCTCCTGTTCGACCTCCTGAAAAACGTTGCGCAGATCCTCGCGCCCCGCGACTCCTTCCTGGTGCTGAACCTCTACTCGAACGGCTATTCCGCCATGCTCGGCGAAACCACCGTCCGCGAAGCCTTCGGCCTGCGGCCCGAGGCCGGCTTCACCGCCGCCCCCGGCCACGAGGGCGCCTACCTCGCGCTCGAAAGCGGCGAGCTCGCCCTCCGCGACTCCTTCGGCAAAGTCCTGCCGCTGAGCATCTTCGTCAGGCTCAAGCGCTAGCGGGCGCGGGAATCATTTCTCCACCTTCCGGCTGCCGGTGGCAACCTGAACGAGCGCATCGAGGGAGTCGTTCAGCTGCTTGGAGATATCCTGGTCTCCGTACTTCTTGAAGACGTCGCCCAGATACAGGATGAGGCGGCTGACGGTGTCGAAGTTCGAGCTGGAGAACTCATAGAATTCCAGGTAGAAACGGGCCGAATGGAGCAGCTGGTCACCCATCTTGGTACCCAGTTCCCGGGCCTTCTCCGGTTCACCCAGATAGTAGTAGTTCTCGATCATCTGGATGACCATGTAATCGTTGCCGGAGAAACCGACGGGCACGGATTCGAGCGGGAAGTTCTCCTCGGGCACACAGGCCTGGCACATGTCCAGGACCTCCAGGGCCTTGTCGTCCTCCCCGATGTCGATGAGGGCGTTCGCAACGGTCAGGAACAGCTGACGCTGCGACAGGACTCCCATGAAGGTGTAGAGATTCTGGTAGTCCACGAAATAGTCCGTCCGTTTCAGGGCGTCCCATTTGTAGGTCTCCTTCAGCTTTTTATAAAGGGCCAGGGCGTCCACCTTGCCGGCGTCGGTGGCTCCGATCTTGTTCTTGATGGGCGTGAAACGGTAGGAGAAGCCGTCATAGACCAGGTAGTCCTTGATGCCCACGTTCAGGTCGCCGCCCATGTTCAGCAGGTTCAGCGGACGGTCCCAGTTGTAGTTCGACAGCAGGTCCAGCAGGAACAGTTCCGGCTTGGAGAGATAGTTCTTGTCCGGAGACATCGTCAGGGTGATGGTCTCGGGGATCTCGTCGGCGAACATCTCGTCCACGATGCCGTACTTCAGGCAATTCTCCTTGTTCACGGGGACGACGATGTTGCGGGCGCAGATGAAATCCACCCTGCGGCCGGAGCTCAGGCTCACCTTGTAGGCCGGATCCTGGTTCTTGAAGACATCCATCACGTCCTTGATGTACATGGGAGAGCCGTCATCGGCATAGATGAACACGTACTCGTTGGTCCCGTACAGGTACTGGGACTGCGGGATGGTGAGCGGAAGCGGCTTGGACTCGTTGCACGCCCACTTCATCTGGTCGATGTACCAGTCGGTACCCAGCAGGGAGGTGTTCACCACGCGGACATCCGTGCGGACCCCTTCGATTTCCTGGGCGTACCAGAGCGGGAAGGTATCGTTGTCGCCGTGCGTGACGAGCATGCCGTTCGGGCCCACGGAGTTCAGGTAGTTCGCCGCCATTTCGGTCGACGTGTAACGGTGGGAACGGTCATGGTCGTCCCAGTTCTCCTCCGCCATCAGGGCGGGAACGCCCAGGCACAGGACCGACGTGCCCACGGCGACGGCCTTGGAAGCCTTCCCCCTGGACAATCCGTCGATCCACTCATACAGCGCCGCGACGCCCAGGCCGATCCAGATGGAGAACATATAGAACGACCCGGCATACGCGTAGTCCCGCTCGCGCACCTGGTAAGGCGGCTGGTTGAGATACAGGACGATGGCGATGCCCGTCATGAAGAACATCAGGAACACGATCCAGGACCCGCGCTTGTCCTTGTCGAACTGGAACACAAGCCCCAGCAGGCCCAGGATCAACGGCAGGAAGAAGTAATGGTTCTTGCCCTTGTTCTCCGCAAGGACCGCCGGAGCATCGCTCTGGTCGCCCAGACGGAAACGGTCCAGGAAGCCAATGCCGCTTTCCCAGTTGCCATAGAAGATGTTTCCCGGAGTGGGACTGTGGATTTCGTTCTGGCGGCCGACGAAGTTCCACATGAAGTACCGCCAGTACATCCAGTTCAGCTGATAGTCGAAGAAGAAGCGCATGTTCGCGCCGAAGGTGGGCTTCTTGTGGTCCGCCCCCTTCACGCGGATCCCCTTCCCGTTCATATAGGACTCATAGAAATCGATGTAGGAAGGATTGGTACCGGACCACATCCGCGGGAAGAACATCTTGCCCTCGGGGAGATAGTCGGCATCGGCGGGAGCGTCCGCATGGACATACTTCCCATTCAGGGGTGCCCAGTACTTGCCCTGCTTGAGTTCATAAGGCGCATCGAAGTACTGGCCGTACAGCAGCGGAGTGGACCCGTACTGTTCCCGGGAAAGGTAGCGCACGAGCGTGTACGCATTGTCCGGCTGATACTCATTGGTCGGGGTCTTCACTGCGGAACGGATGATGACGATGGAGAACAGCGAGAAGCCGATCACCATCGTGGTCACGCACAGCATCACGGTATTCCAGAACACCTTCTCTTTCTTGAGCGTACTGAACAGCGCCCAGAAGCACAGGACCAGCAGCAGGACCATGAAGAACAGGGATCCGCTGTTGTAAGGAAGACCGAAGCTGTTCACGAAGATACGGTCGAAGAACGCCGCGAGCTTCGGAAGATACGGGATGAACAGGAACACGAGCAGGGCCTCGATGACCACGCCGATGAAGAAGATGCCCACAAGCCTCCCGAAAGAGAGATTCTTGCCCTCGTTCTTCCGGTAGTAGTACATGAACACGAAGGCCGGAATGGTAAGCAGGTTCAGCAGGTGGATACCGATGGAAAGGCCCATCAGCAGCGAGATCAGCACGATCCAGCGGTTCGCATGGGGCTCGTCGGCTTCCTCATACCACTTGCACATCGCCCAAAACACAAGAGCCGTCACCAGGGACGACATCGCATACACCTCGCCCTCCACGGCGGAGAACCAGAAAGTATCGGAGAAGCAGTAGGCCAATGCGCCCACGGCGCCGGTACCATAAATGGCGATCGCCTGGGCGACGCTATAGCCGTCCTTCCCGGGCTTCACCAGCCGGCGGGCGAAGAACACCGTCGTCAGATACAGGAAAAAGATGGTCAGGGCCGACAGGATGCCGTTCATTGCATTCACCGTCACAGCCGCCTTCTCCGGCGGTACCGGAATGGTGAAAAGGCGCGCAAACAACTGGAACACAGGGTTTCCCGGGGGATGCCCCACCTCCAGTTTATAGGATGATGCGATGAACTCGCCGCAGTCCCAGAAGGATGCGGTGGGCTCTATGGTGCAGAGATAGGTCACCGCGGCGACGACAAACACCACGCCCGCGACGATCCGGTTCCACAGGTTGAATTTCTTCTTGTCCATGAATTCTTCGTTCAGTATCTTGCAAAGATAAAAAATATTCCGGCAAAGGGCAAACCGTCATTTCTCCCCGACGAACATCCGGCACAGGCCGAAGGTAAAGGTACGGCAGCGGACGGCGGTGAAGCCGGCGGCTGCCATCATCGCACAGAAGTCCTTGGGCGAAGGGAAATTGTGGACCGATGCGGGGAGGTACCGGTAGGCCGCCCGGTCGCCCGATAGGGCGCCGCCGATCCGGGGAAGGAGGTGCAGGAAGTACAGGTCGTAGGCCCACCGGATCAGGCGGTTCTGGGGAACGGACAGTTCCAGGATGACCGCCCGGCCGCCCGGTTTGAGGACGCGCAGGAATTCTTCCAAGCCCGTCTCCTTGTGCTCGAAATTGCGGATGCCGAAAGCGCAGGTGACGCGGTCAAACGTCCCGTCCCCGAAGGGAAGGTTTTCGCCATCAGCGACTTGCAGGTCGATTCGGTCCGCCACGCCGGCCTTCCGGGCCTTGTCCGGCACGAGCGCCATCATCCCTTCGGAGATGTCGGCGCCCGTCACCCTCGACCCTTCCGCGGCCGCTTTCGCAATGGACACGGTGGAATCCCCCGTCCCGCACGCGACGTCCAGGATCCGCTGCGGCGTGCCGTCCACGATCTCCTTCAATGCGTGACGACGCCACAACTTGTCGACATTCATCGACAGGACGTGGTTGAGTTTGTCGTAGGTCGGTGCGATGTTGTCGAACATCTCCTGCACCTTTTCTTTCCTGGCCATTACGGAACAGGATCATAGCCGCTTCCGCCCCAGGGGTGGCAGCGGAGGATGCGGCGGACGGCGAGATAGAGGCCCTTGAACGGACCATGCTTGCGGAATGCCTCGAGGGCGTACTGGGAACACGTGGGGGTGAACCGGCAGGCCGGCGGGGTAAAAGGACTGATGCACGCCTGATAGAACTTGATCAGGAGCACGAAGGGGAAGATCAATATGTTCTTCAGCCAGGTGGGCATGTCAGGCAGTGGTTTCGGCAATCGCAGTCAGGGCTGCGGTCATGGATGCGAAAATGTCGGAAGAAGGGAGCACTTCGCGGGGCAGATAGACGAACATCACGTCCACGGGGACCGGAAGGAGCTGTTTCTGAAGACGGTACGCCTCGCGGATGCGGCGCTTGAGGAGGTTCCGCCTGACGGCGCGCTTGAAACTGCGCTTGGGAACGGAAACCAGGAAGCGGGAGACTGCGGGCGCGTCCTCGCCGGCCCGGGCGGTCCGGAGAAGGAACCGGTAGCGCAGGCAACCTTCGACGCCGCCCCGGCCATGGTCCATCAGCCCTGCAATGGCCGTCTTGCCGCAGAGCCGCTCGGACTTCGGAAGGGTGGCCGCCACGGGCCTACTGCAGGCTTTCGAGGTAGAGCTCGATGGCGCGGGCCACAGAGGGGACCTCGGGGGACGGAGCCTTGACTTCGATGGTGAGACCGGCCTCCTCCATCGCCTTCACGATGGAACGGCCGTAGGAGACGAACTTGATGTCGCCCTGCTGGAACTCCGGGAAGTTCTCGTAGAGGGACTTGACATCGGACGGGTTGTACAGGACGACCATGTCGTAGGCGTGAAGGTCCAGCCCGGCGAGGTCCTGGCTCACGGACTTCACGAACACGCCGGTAGCATAGTCCAGCTTCTGGGCGTCGAACAGGCGGGCGAGCGCATCGTTGTTGGACGAATCGGAAGTCGTGATCAGGAACTTCTCCCCCTTGTGCTTGGGGCCGATGAGCGCGACGACGCTGTCGGGAGTCCCGGTTCCATAGAAGATCTTGCGCTTGCGATAGACGATATGCTTCTGCAGGTACATCGCAACGGCTTCCGTCGTGCAGAAGTACTTCATCGTCTCGGGAATCTTGCAGCGGAGTTCCTCGGCCAGGGAGAAAAAGGCATCGATGGCGTGGCGGGAGGAGAACACGATGGCGGTGTAATCGAGGATGTTGATCCGCTGGGCGCGGAACTCCCGCGAGGTGAGCGGCTCGATCAGGAAGAAGGGACGGAATTCGAACTGAACGCCGTATTTCTCCGTAATCGCCTGGTACTGAGTAAGTACACGGGGCGTGTTCTGGGATATCAGGATGTTCTTGACAAGCATAATCTATAACTTCACTAACCTACAGGACCATTGCCGTGACGACCAGCGCCGCGGTCGGCAAAAGTTCAAGGCCGCAAAGGTACAAAAAAGTTGTCAAAGGATTGCAAGATAGCGATAAAATTTGTCCCCGGCGGAACAAATAAAGCAGATATACGATGCCGGCCTCGGCCAGCAGGAACGACTTGACAATCAAGTCCGATGCCCCCAGGACATACAGGATGCCCACGGTCGCGAGCGCCAGGAGCATGAGGAGGATGAAGAACGTGAAGCCGGCCCGGTAGGCCATCTGGTAATCGTCGTACCGCCGCCTCGGGCGGGCCCAGCGCGAAAGCAGGGCGCGCAGCAGCAGGTAGCCGGCGAAAACGCCGGCGATGACCAGAAGCCGCATGTCGGGGCTCATCCCCTGCAGGAAGGCGGGATCGTACAGCCGGTACCGGAACATGAGCAGGATGGCCGGAATCACGAACACCAGGGCCACCAGGTTCCGGTCGCGGCTCACCCGCACGCTGTTCTCCAACGCGGCGCTGCCCCGGGCGCGCAGGATGCTGTCGGCAAGATAAGGCAGCACGCTCAGGAAACTCCTGAGGACCAGCAGGAACAGCAGGACGGACACCACCACGCCGATGGTGGCCAGGTACGGAATCCCTTCCGCCGCGGTTTCCAAGGCCTCGGGCGGAGTATCCGGCAGCAGCAGCTGTCCCGATTTGAAGGGATCGTCCAGCATCAGTTCCCCCGTTTCGCGTTATAACCCATTTCCTTCAGGAGCGCGACCACCTTGTCGCGGAAGTCGCCCTGGACGGTGATCTCTCCGTCCTTGGTCGACCCTCCCACGCCGCAGCGCGTCTTGAGCGTCTTTCCCAGCTCTTTCAAGTCGTCGGCCGTACCCACGAATCCGGTCACCAGCGTGACCTGTTTCCCGCCCCGGTTGCGGCGGTCGATGGTGACGAGCAGCCGCTGTTTCCCGGGCGGAAGCGTCTCGGCCTCCGCTTCGGCCTCCGTTTCGTACCGGAAGTCGGGATTCGTGGAATAGACCACGCCCAGACGGGCTTTCCAATCGTTCTCCTTCGCCATGTCCCTTACCGGTTGCGGCCCGCGGCCGCCACCATTTCGCGGAGGCGGGCGTCAAGGCCTTCGTTCCCGATGAGCGATTCCAGGGTGCAGTGCATCCGGTAGCGCCAATAATAACGCGGGATGGCCGGAACGTTGATCCGTTCGTCCGCCGGGTCGCCGCCGTAGCGGACCTCCCCGTCGGTGGCGAGCCAGTCCTGCAGGGGCAGGATGGCCAGCATCGCAGGCGATTTGAGATGCGCGCCGATGATCAGGTCGGCCACCCAGGGTTCACAGTAATACGGCGCGTCTCCGCCGCAGTGGAGCATCATATTGTAGTATTTCTGCGTGAGGGCGCGGTCCTCCTCCCACCAGGCCCGCAGCGGGGCGGTGTCGTGGGTACCGGTCGCGCAGACACAGGAATACGGATAACGGGCCGGGTCGGCGAAATCGTCGTGCGGGTCCTTGGGCATCCGCTGGATTTCCAGGCTCAGGATGTTCAGGTCCGCCATCGTCTCGGGCACGCTGTCCGGAATCATCCCCAGGTCCTCGCCGCAGCACAGCATGCCGGTACTCCGGACCAGGGCGGGCAGTTTCTTATAGGCCGATTCCTTCCAGAACTGGTTGTGCCGACGGTAGAAGAAATCGTTGTACAGCTCGTTGTAGCGGTCTTTCAGCCACTCCGGAAGCTGCGCGTACGCCTCGGTAAACTGGGAAGAGATGCGCGGGTGCCACCAGTCCTTCCGACGGGGATCCTCCACGAAGAGAACGTTCGTATCGCCCGTCGTCACCGGATTGAAGCCCATGTTCCGGAGCTCCTCGCCGCTGTACGGCAAGGCCGGGTTGAAATGGCCCATCAGGCCGCTCTTGTATTGGGAAGGGATCTCCCAGATGCGGAAGAAGCCCAGGATATGGTCGATGCGGAAAGCGTCGAAATACTCCGCCATCTTGCGCATCCGTTCCTTCCACCAGGCGAAACCGTCCTTCTCCATCCGCTCCCAGTTATACGTAGGGAAGCCCCAGTTCTGCCCGTCGGCGGCGAAAGCGTCCGGCGGTGCGCCGGCCTGGCTGTCCATGTGGAAGAGGTCGGGGTGCTGCCAGGCATCCGCGCTGAGGCGGCTTACGCCGATGGGCAGGTCGCCCTTGATGGCGACGCCCCGGCGGTGCGCATAGTCCACAGCCTCGCGGAGCTGGGCGTCCAGCAGGTACTGCTCCCAGCAGTAGAAATTCACCTCGGCCGCATGTTCCGCGGCGAAAGCGTCCACCTTGCGGGCATTGTACACGGCAAACTCACCCCAGGTGGAGAAGTCGCAGGTGCCGTTCAGGTCGCGGAGAACCGAGAAAGCGGCATACGGCATCAGCCATTCGGCATTGGCCGTGACGAACGATACATAGCCGGGGGTGTGCATCACTTTCTCCCCGTCCCGCTCATATACTTTCCGGAGCAGGGCGGTCTTGGCCGCATTGACCTTTTCGTAATCCACCTTCGGAAGGGCTTCGAGTTCCGCCTTCAGGGCCTTGTACTTCGCATCCCTCCGGACGCCCGCGGCGGGCAGGTGGATGAACTGCGGATGCAGGGCGAAGGAACTCACGGCGTTGTACGGATAGGAATCCTGCCAGGTGTGCGTCATCGTGGTGTCGTTGATCGGAAGGAGCTGGATGACGCTCTGCCCCGCGGCGACGGCCCAGTCGGCGAGTTTCTTGATGTCGTTGAACTCGCCCACGCCGAAACTGTCTTCCGTCCGGAGGGAGAACACCGGAACGGCGACGCCGGCGCCCCGCCAGGGCAGGGTCCGGAACACCGTCTGCAGGTCGGCCACTTCCAGGGCGCTGCCGGCGGCCGGGACCTCGGCGAAGAAATGGTTCGGCCCCTCTTCCCACACCTTGGGCTCACGGGTTTCCGTATCCACGATAACGAACTTGTACTCAAAGGGCTCGTGGATGTCCAGGACGATACGCCAGTACGGGAAGGTTCCGTCATCCATCAGGTGGAATTCCTTCCAGTCGCCGAGCGGGCCGCTGCCCGCAAGGGCCAGGGTCTCACCGGTACGGACCTCCGGGACGGCCACCGAGAAAGCTACATTCCCCACGCCTGGCGCCGACGTACGCGGATGCCGGAAGGAGGCACCGTCGGGACGGCGGAAGATGACGTCGCTGAAAGCGGCCGAATAGAAGGCCGAATCCTCCGGCCGGTCGGTCCAGCGGTCGCGGACCACCAGGCGGTCCCCCGCGGCGGTCGCATGGAAACGGTGGCCGCGCCATTCGCGGCGGACGACACTCCCTTCCCGGACCACTTCGAACGTATATTCATCCCCGTCGTGGATGTTCCTGCCGGTCAACTCTTTCTGCCATTCCCCGCCAAAGGCGGATTCCATGGGATAGCGTTTCTTTCCGACACGCAGGACGAGGGATTCCCCCCAGGCGGTATGGTACTGGATGATGATGCGGATATTCATGGCGTTATCAGTTTCAGTCGTTGAAGCAAAAATAAAGAATAGGGGCGGTATTCCAAAACAAACCCTTATCTTTGCGGTACGAACAGTTGAAAAAAGGCGACGAATGACACAAGGTGAAGCGACGGTCGTGAAAAATGCGGGAAGCCGGTACGAACTTTCCGCCCTTCCGGCATGGACTCCCTTCCCCGCCGTGCTTCGCGGACGCATCCGGCTGAAAGCCGGCCGGATCACCAATCCGGTGGCCGTGGGCGACCGGGTCCGGTACGAGATTCCGGACGGAGAAGACACCGCCGTCATCACGGAAATCCTCCCCCGGCAGAACTATGTCATCCGGCGGTCCGCGAACCTTTCCCGCGAGGCCCATATCATCGCCGCGAACGTGGACCGCGCCTGGCTCGTCGTTTCGCTCTATTTTCCGGAAATCAAGCTCCCTTTCCTGGACCGGATCCTCGTCACCTGCGGGGTTTACGGCATTCCCGCCACCATCGTCCTGGCGAAGACGGACCTGTACCGGGACATCGCCCGGGAACAGGTGGACGCCTTTCACGCCATCTATGAGGGAGCAGGCTATCAAGTTCTTGAAACATCGGTCGTTACGGGTGAAGGAATAGACGCGCTCCGGGCCGCCTGCGACGGGAAGGTGAACCTCTTTTCCGGCGAATCGGGCGTCGGGAAATCGTCCCTGATCAAGGCGCTGGACCCGTCGCTGGATCCCAAGGTCGGCCAGATCTCGGAAGTCCATCTCCAGGGCAAGCACACGACCTCCCTGTACGAGATGTACCCCCTGGCTTCGGGCGGATTCGTCATCGACTCCCCCGGCCTCCGGGGCTTCGGCCTGGTGGACCTGGAGAGGGAGGAGATCGGCAAGTACTTCCCCGAGATGCTCAAGGCCTCGGCCGGCTGCCGGTTCACGCCCTGTACGCATACCCACGAGCCCGGCTGCGCCGTGAAGGCCGCCGTGGACGCGGGTGACATCTCCCCTGAACGCTACGCCTCCTACCTGAGCATGCTGGAGGAAGACAAGAAGTTCCGATGAACCTGCACCGGGACATCCTCCGGCTCGCCGTGCCGAGCATCCTTGCGAACATCACCGTGCCCCTGGTGGGCATGGTGGACATCGCCGTGGCCGGGCACCTGGGCGCCTCCGGCGGCCTCGGCGCCGCGGCCCTCATCGGCGGCATCTCCATCGGCACGATGCTCTTCGACATGCTGTACTGGAACTTCGGATTCCTCCGGGCCGGTACCGGCGGCCTCACGGCCCAGGCATACGGAAGGTGGCGGAACGGGACGGAGGAAGCCGCCGGCGACATGGCCGTCACCCTGAAACGGGCGCTGGGCATCGCGCTGGGTTCCGGCCTCGTGCTGGTCGCCCTGCAATGGGTCGTCGTACAGGTTGCGTTCCTGCTCGTGAAATGCACGCCGGAAGTGCAAACACTTGCCACCCAATACTTTTACATCCGGATCTGGGCCGCACCGGCCACCCTTTCGCTGTTCGCCTTCAAAGGCTGGTTCATCGGCATGCAGGATACGGTCCGGCCCATGGCCTGTGACCTTCTGGTGAATGCGGTGAACATCCTCCTGTCCGTCGGTCTCGCCTTCGGTTTCGCCGGCCTTCCGGCCCTGGGTTTCAAGGGGATCGCCTTCGGCACCCTCATCGCCCAGTGGACGGGGTTCATCTACGCTTCGCTTGCGGTACGGATCCGGTACGGATGGGTGCTCAAGCACGCGAAACAGGCCGGACATACGGCGGGTTTCCGGGAATTTTTCGTCCTCAACCGGGACCTGTTCCTGCGGAGCATCTGCATGATCGCCGTGTATATCGGGTTCACGATGATATCGGCCCGGTACGGGGACATGATGCTCGCCGTCGGGGCCATCCTGATGAAACTGCTGATGATTTTCAGTTACTTCACGGACGGTTTCGCCTACGCCGGGGAAGCGCTCACGGGCCGGTTCATCGGAGAAGGATCCCGGGACGGGGTCAAGTCCACGATCCGCGAAACGTTCGAATGGAGCCTCGGCGTGACGGCCTTGTTCTTCCTTGTGTACGGGGTGGGCGGCGTCCCGCTCCTTCGTCTGATGACTTCCGATCCCGGGGTCGTGGAGGCCGGGCGGGAATTCATCCCCTGGTTGCTCCTGATGCCCGTCATCGGCTGCCCCGCCTTCACTTGGGACGGCATCTTCACGGGGGCGACCGCTTCGAAGGACCTCAGGAACTCCACCGTCTGGTGCGTCGTGGGCTTCTTCACCGTGTGGTTCGCCGGGATCGTCATCCTCCGGACCGTCTACGGGACCGTTCCGGAAACCCTCGCCATCCACCTTCTTATGGCCGCTTACTTCACCCATCTCGCGGTCCGCGCCCTCTACCTCACCCTCCGCTGGCGCAAGGCCATCCCGCTCGCTTGAAAATCCGCATAATAATCCGTATATTTGCAGGATATTATTGGATTCAAGTATGATGACTGCAAAAGAGATTCGACAGAAATACCTGGACTTCTTCGCGTCCAAGGGACACACGGTGGTGCCCAGCGCGCCGATGGTGATCAAGAACGATCCCACCCTGATGTTCACCAACGCGGGAATGAATCAGTTCAAGGATATATTCCTGGGCAATGCCGCGCCCAAGTTCCCCCGGGCCACCGACAGCCAGAAGTGTCTGAGGGTCAGCGGAAAGCATAACGACCTGGAGGCGGTGGGCCACGACGGACGCCACCACACGATGTTCGAGATGCTGGGCAACTGGAGCTTCGGCGACTACTTCAAGGCCGAGGCCATCGACTGGGCCTGGGAGCTCCTGACCGAGGTTTACAAGATCGACAAGACCAAGCTGTACGCCACCGTGTTCGAGGGTGCGGCCGAGGACGGCACCGCCCTGGATACCGAGGCGCAGGAAGCCTGGCTGAAGCATATGCCCGCCGACCACGTCCTGCTGGGCAACAAGCACGACAACTTCTGGGAGATGGGCGACACGGGTCCCTGCGGCCCCTGTTCGGAGATCCATATCGACCTCCGCTCCGACGAGGAGATCGCCAAGGTTCCCGGCCGGGAACTGGTGAACACGGACAACGACGAGGTCATCGAGATCTGGAACCTCGTGTTCATGCAGTTCAACCGCAAGGCCGACGGCCACCTGGAGCCGCTGCCCGCGAAGAATATCGACACCGGCATGGGCTTCGAGCGCCTGTGCATGGTGCTCCAGGGCAAGGCCACCAACTACGACACCGACGTGTTCAGCGGCCTCATCGGCAAGCTGGAGGAACTCTCCGGGCACAAGTACCATGAAAGCGACAAGGTCGATGTGGCCATGCGCGTGTGCGCCGACCATATCCGCGCCATCGCCTTCTCCATCGCCGACGGCCAGCTCCCGTCCAACGTGAAGGCCGGTTACGTGATCCGCCGGATCCTGCGCCGCGCCGTCCGCTACGGATATACCTTCCTGGGCTTCACCGAGCCGTTCCTCACCCGCCTGGTCCCCCAGCTCGTGGAGGACATGGGCGAAGCCTATCCGGAACTCAAGGCCCAGCAGAAGCTCGTCGAAAGCGTGATCCGCGAAGAGGAAAACGCCTTCCTGCGCACCCTGGACCGCGGTATCCGCCTGCTGGAGGACACGATGGAGCGCAGCGCCGACACCAAGGTCATCTCCGGCGTGGATGCCTTCGTCCTGTACGACACCTATGGTTTTCCCATCGACCTGACGGAACTCATCGCCACCGAAAAGGGGTACACCGTGGACCTCGAAGGCTTCCAGGTGGAGCTGGGCAAGCAGAAGGAGCGCGCCCGCAGCGCTACCGCCAACGAGTTCGGCGACTGGGTGGAATTCGCCTCCGGCGACGAGGTTGAGTTCCTGGGCTACGACCTGCTGGACTATGAGGGGGCCACCCTCCTGAAACAGCGCACCGTCAAGCAGAAGAACAAGGAGCTCTACCAGCTCGTCTTCGACAAGACTCCGTTCTATGCCGAGATGGGCGGGCAGGTGGGCGACACCGGCTGGATCGAAAGTGCTTCCGGCGAAAAGATCGCCATCCTGAACACCGTCAAGGAGAACAACCTCACCATCCATCTCGCCGAGCGCCTGCCCGCCGACGGGACCGAAGCTTTCAGCCTGCACGTGGACAAGGCCCGCCGCGCCCGCATCCAGGCCAACCACAGCGCTACGCACCTCCTGCACGAGGCCTTGCGCGAAATCCTGGGCACCCATGTGGAGCAGAAGGGTTCCTTCGTGGGCCCGGACTACTTCCGCTTCGACTTCTCCCACTTCCAGAAGATGACCGACGAGGAGATCCTGAAGGTCGAAAGACGTGTCAACTCGCTCATCCGCAGCAACTTCCCGCTCCAGGAAAAGCGTGATGCGACGATGGACGAGGCCCGCGCGATGGGCGCGATGGCCCTGTTCGGCGAGAAATACGGCGACGTGGTCCGCGTGGTCCGCTTCGGCGATTCTGTCGAACTCTGCGGTGGCACACACGCTTCCGCAACCGGAAACATCGGCCTGTTCAAACTCGTGTCCGAGAGCGCCGTCGCCGCCGGCGTCCGCCGCATCGAGGCCTTCACGGGCGAGGCGGCGGAAGCCTACGTCCACACGATGGAAGAGGCCCTGCGCTCCGCCAGGAGTTTCTTCAACAATACCCCGGACCTCGCCGGCGCCATCCAGAAGCTGGTGGAGGAGAATGCCGACGCGCGCAAGCAACTGGAAGCCGCCGCGAACGAGAAGGCGGCCGCCCTCGCCGAGCGCATCACCGCGAAGGCGGAAACCGTGAACGGCATCAAGGTCGCGACCTTCGATCTGTCCGTGGATCCCGGTTTCGCCCGGAACATGGCCCTGCTCGTCCAGAAAAAGGCCGAGAACCTCGTGCTCGCCGGCGCCTTTGAATTCGGCGGCAAGCCGAACCTCGTGCTGATGTACTCCTCCGACCTGGTTGCCAAGGGCAAGAACGCCGGCAAGGACATCCGCGAAGCCGCGAAGCTCATCCAGGGCGGTGGCGGCGGACAGCCGGGCCTCGCCACGGCAGGCGGCCGCGATACCGCGAACCTCCGCGCCGCCCTCGACAAGCTTGTCGAACTCGCTACCGCGTAACAGATGAAGAAGCTGGACCAGTTCATATTGAAGTCGTTCATCGGGCCGTTCGTCGCGATCCTGTTCATCGTGATCTTCATCCTGGTGATGCAGTTCCTGTGGCTGTATATCGACGAACTGGTCGGCAAAGGCCTGGAGCTCAAGGTTATCCTGGAGTTCCTGATGTGGGGAAGCTGCCAGGTTCTGCCCATTGCCATCCCGCTCGCCACCCTGCTGTCCTCCATGATGACGCTCGGGGGAATGGGCGAGAACTACGAACTCACGGCCATGAAGGCCTCCGGTATCTCCCTGGGCCGCATCCTCCTTCCGATCACGGTTGCAAGCGCCCTCATCAGCGTGGGCGCCTTCTTCGTGAACGACCGGCTGGTTCCCTACTCCATCAACCAGATCTATACGATGCGGGACGACATCGGCCGGACCAAGTCGGAGATCAAGATTCCCGTGGGCACCTTCTACGATGGCATCGAGGGGTATATCCTCCGCATCAGCGACCGCAACAAGGAAACCGGGATGATGTACGACGTGATGGTGTACGACCACATCACCGACCGGGGCAATACCAACCTCACCGTCGCCGACAGCGCGATGATGAAGATGTCCAAGAGCAAGGACTACCTGACCTTCCAGCTGTACGACGGCACCAACTACAAGGAGACCAATACCCGCAAATACCGCGACACCACCCTGGCCCTGCAGCGGATCCATTTCGCACGCCAGGAGATGGTGATCCCGCTGGAGAACTATTCCTTCCAGCATTCCGATTCCGCCCGCTACGGCGAACAGGTCAAGTCCATGTCCATCGCCCAGCTCAAGCACGGCCACGACTCCCTCTCCCAGAAGTCCGATGCCGGCATTGCCAAGCACATGACGGAACTCCAGTACAACAGCGGACTGCTGTTCCGCTCGCAGCTGGATACGAACTGGAACAAGAAAGGCTGGCAGTCCCTTCTGGTGGAAGCCGACCCGGAGAAATGGAACAACCCGGTCGAACGGAAACGCGCCTACGACTCCGCCGCCTCCAGCGCCCGCCAGATGGAAAGCACCCTGACCGGCCAGGGGATGGAGGCCTATGAGTACTCGCGGCTCCTCCGGTGGACCGAAGTGGAAATCTGGAAGAAATACGCCCAGGCTCTCGCCTGCTTCATCCTGTTCTTCATCGGCGCACCCATCGGCTCGCTCATCCGGAAAGGCGGACTGGGCACGCCGGCGGTCATTTCCATCCTGTTCTTCGTCCTGTACTGGGTCGTGGACATCTCCGGGACGAAACTCGCCCGCGACGGCGCAACTTCCCCGGTGACGGGTGACTTCATCTCCGCCATGGTCCTGGCGCCGATCGGCGCCTTCCTCACGTGGATGGCCATCCGGGACAAGGCGCTGAACACCGACGGCTTCAAGACCTGGAGAAGGAGGACCTTCAGCAAGGTCCTGTCCCTCTTCAAGAAAACCCGCATCGTGTACATGGGCACGCCCGAATTTGCGGTGGCCCCGCTCGACGCCCTGGTCAAGGGCCACGGCTACAAGGTCGTGGGCGTGGTGACCGTCGCCGACAAACCCAGCGGGCGCGGCCTGAAGATGAACGAGAGCGCCGTGAAGAAATATGCGGTCGCCCACGACATCCCCGTCCTGCAGCCGGACAAGCTCAGGGACCCGGCGTTCCTGGAGGCGCTTGCCGCCTGGAAGGCCGACCTGTTCGTGGTCGTCGGCTTCCGCATGCTGCCGGAGGTGGTCTGGACAATGCCGAAGATGGGCACGTTCAACCTCCACGCCGCCCTGTTGCCGCAGTACCGCGGAGCCGCCCCGATTAACTGGGCCGTAATCAACGGCGAGAGCCTGACAGGTGTCACGACCTTCCTGATCGACAAACAGATAGACACGGGCGGCATCCTCCTGCGCCAGGAATGCCGCATCGCCCCCACAGATACGGCCGGCGACGTGCACGACAAACTGATGGAGATCGGCGCCGACTTGGTGGTGCAGACGGTCGAAGGCCTCATCCAGAAGAATGTGGAAACCCGTGTCCAGCGCAGCTTCATCCAGGGTTCCGAAATCCTGAAACCCGCCCCGAAACTCACGCGCGAGCTCCAGCATATCGACTGGAACGACACCACGGAAAACGTGTACAACCTCATCCGCGGCCTGTCCCCGTTCCCGGGCGCTTTCACCGAACTTGTCCGCGACGGAAAGGCAACGCAGCTGAAGGTCTTCTTCGGCGAGATGCGCCGTGACCTCCATGCCGCTCCGGGCACCGTCCTTTCCGACGGGAAGACTTTCCTGGCCGTGGCCACGGCCGACGGCGCCATCGACCTGAAGGATATCCAGCTCGCCGGCAAGAAGCGGATGGACGTCGCGGCCTTCCTCCTGGGCTTCCGCGATCCGGAAACCTATACCACGTCCCAGGGTACCTCCAAGGCCGAAATCAAGAAGACTAAACCGCAGGAAGATGAGTAGCGTCGTCATCCTGTGCGACGGGGAATTCCCCCGGAAAGCGTATCCGCTGTACCTGCTGGACAGTGCCGACGCGGTCGTATGCTGCGACGGGGCGGTCCGGAAATACCTGCGGCATGAGGTGCGCCGCTTGGGGAAGGAGCGGCTTCCGGAAGCCGTGGTGGGCGATATGGACACGCTGCCGCGTTCCTGGAAAAAACGCCTTGCCCCGATCATCGTCCGCGAAAGCGAACAGGACGACAACGACCTGACCAAGGCGATGCGGTACGTTCTTGCGAACCATCCCGACGTCACGGACATCCACATCCTCGGCGCTTCCGGCCGGCGGGAGGACCACACCGTAGGCAACCTGGGCCTGCTGATGGAGTACACCCGGATGTTCGACCTGAAAGGCGTCCGCGTGGAGATGGTCTCCGACTGGTCTACGGCCTTCGCCGTTACGGACAGCTGCGAACTGCACGTGGGAACCGGACGGCGCATTTCCCTCTTTTCTCCCGACAATACCTTAATAATCAAGTCTGAAGGACTCCAGTGGCCTACGGATGCCGTCGTTTTCGACAACTGGTGGCCCGCTACGCTGAACCGCGCCGTCGCCGATGTCGTGAAACTCACCTTCTCGCACCCTTCCCGCGCGCTGGTCGTAATTGACTGATTTTTACTATATTTGCGAATACAACAATAAACGAATCGTTTCATGCTCAAGAAAATCCGCGTCGCCCTCGCCATCCTTTTCTGGCTGGGCATCACGCTGCTGTTCCTGGATTTCACCGGGGCGCTGCACGGATGGCTGGGCTGGATGGCCAAGGTGCAGTTCCTGCCGGCCGTCCTCGCCCTCAACGTAGCCGTCATCGTGGGGCTGGTGCTGCTGACACTCGTGTTCGGCCGCGTCTATTGCTCCGTCATCTGCCCGCTGGGCGTGTTCCAGGATGGGGTCGCCCATCTGAACGTAGCCCGCAAGCGCAAGAAGAAGAACCGCAAGCCTTACAGCTACAGTCCCGAGAAAAAGTGGCTGCGCTACGGAGTGTGGGTGGTATTCGTCCTAGCGCTCGTCGCCGGTGTGCAGGCGCTCGTCGCCCTGCTGGCACCGTACAGCGCCTGGGGACGCATCGTCCAGAACCTGTTCCAGCCGGTCTATCTCTGGATCAACAACCTCTTCGCCGCCCTGGCGGAGCGGGCCGGCAGCTACGCCTTCTATGAGAAGGAAGTCTGGCTCCGCAGCCTGCCCACCTTCTTCGTGGCCGTTGTCACGCTCGTAGCGGTCGTCATCCTGGCCTGGAAGAACGGCCGAACGTACTGCAACACCATCTGCCCGGTGGGTACGACGCTGAGTTTCTTCTCCCGCTTCGCGATGTTCCGCCCGATGATCGACACGGAAAAGTGCAAGAAGTGCAAGTCGTGCGAGTACAACTGCAAGGCCGCCTGCATCGATGTCGAGAACCAGAAGATCGACTATTCCCGCTGCGTGGACTGCTTCAACTGCATCGACTCCTGCAAGTTCGGCGGATTGAAGTACCGGTTCGCCTGGGGCCGGAAAAAGGCAGCCGCTCCGGTCGCCGCGGACGAAGGGAAAGGCGATGCCGGCCGCCGCGCATTCATCACCGGCGCCGCGCTGGCGGTGGGAACCGCTACGCTGAAGGCGCAGGAAAAGAAGGTGGACGGTGGTTTCGCCGTGCTGCTGGACAAGGAAGTTCCGGAGCGCGACATTCCCCTCACCCCGCCCGGATCCAAGAGCGTGAAAGACTTCTACCGCCGCTGCACGGCCTGCCAGCTGTGCGTGGCCGAGTGCCCGAACAACGTGCTGCGCCCGTCCACGGACCTGAAGCACCTGATGCAGCCGGAGATGTCCTACGAAAAAGGATACTGCCGCCCGGAGTGCACCCGTTGCTCCGAAGTGTGCCCGGCCGGCGCCATCCGCCAGATTACCAAGGAGGAAAAGACGCAATACCATGTCGGCACGGCCCGCGTGAACCGCGACCTCTGCGTCGCCGAGAAAGGCGTGAGCTGCGGCAACTGCGCCGCCCACTGCCCCGCCGGCGCCATCAAGATGGTCAAGAACGGAGACAGCGAGATCCGGATCCCCACCGTGGATGAGGCCAAGTGCATCGGCTGCGGCGCCTGCGAGAACCTGTGCCCGGCCCGCCCGATCAGCGCCATCACCGTGAACGGACGTCATAACCACCTTAACGACGAATAGTTATGGAACGCAGAGACTTTATCAAGATAACGGGCGCCGGAGCCCTTACCCTGGGTGCCGCCGCCGTAGGATGCGCGCCCAAGAAAAAAACCGCCGCATCGGCCGAAGAAGGTCCCGGGCAGATGATCTATCGCGAGAATCCCCGCAACGGGGACAAAGTATCCCTTCTCGGGTTCGGCTGCATGCGATGGCCCATGGTGGAAAAAGACGGGCAGCGGGTCATCGACCAGGAGGCCGTGAACGAGATGGTGGACTATGCCATCGAACACGGGATCAATTACTTCGACACCTCTCCCGCCTACCTGATGGGCCAGTCGGAAAAGGCTGCGGGCATCGCCTTGAGCCGCCATCCGCGCGAGTCCTACTATATCGCCACGAAGCTTTCCAACTTCGGCGACCAGTCTGTGGAAGCCTCCCTCCAGATGTACAGGGACTCCTTCGAGCAACTGAAGACCGACTATTTCGACTATTACCTCCTCCATTCCATCGGCCGGGGCGGCAAGGACGCTTTCGAGCAGCGCTACGTGCAGAACGGGATGATCGACTTTCTCCGCAAGGAGAAGGAAGCGGGACGCATCCGCAACCTCGGCTTCTCCTTCCACGGCGCGAAGCACGAATTCGACTATTTCATGGAGCTCTACGATTCCGGAGAAATGCTCTGGGATTTCGTCCAGATCGAGATGAACTATGTCGACTGGACCCACGCCGACGGGGTCCGCAACGTGAATGCGGACTACCTGTATGCCGAACTGGACAAGCGGGAGCTCCCCATCGTCATCATGGAGCCCCTTCTGGGTGGCCGGCTGGCCAATGTCCCGGACAACATCGCCGCACAGATGAAGGAACGTGAGCCGGACAAGTCCATCGCCTCCTGGGCCTTCCGCTTCTGCGGTACCTACCCGCGCGTCCTGTGTGCCCTGAGCGGCATGACGAACATGGACCCGCTGCTGGACAATATCAAGACCTTCACGCATTTCAAGCCCCTCACCGACGAGGAATTGGAATTCCTGGAGCGGATGGCCACCCAGATGATGGAGTATCCGACCGTGAACTGCACCGACTGCAAGTACTGCATGCCGTGCCCGTGGGGTATCGACATTCCCGGCATCTTCAAACACTACAACACTTCCGTCACGGAAGGCCGCTACCCGCAGACGCAGGAGCAGAAGGACTACCGGAAACTCAAGCGGGCCTACCTCGTGAGCTACGACCGGGCCATCCCCACGATCCGGCAGGCGGAGCACTGCATCAACTGCGGCGAGTGTCTCACCCACTGTCCGCAGTCGATTCCCATCCCCCGGGAACTCCGCCGTATCAACCGCTACATCGAGCAGCTCAAGCAGGACACCCTGTAATCCCCTTTCGGAAAAACCTGCAATTTCTCACGGGGACTTGTAGGTTTTTCCGATTTTTTCACTACCTTTGCAGTCCGGTTTTTTCCGAAAGGTACCGGATACGTATTGGAGAGATGCTCGAGTGGCTGAAGAGGCACGCCTGGAAAGCGTGTGTACCCCAAAAGGGTATCGCGAGTTCGAATCTCGCTCTCTCCGCGAAGAAATGACACACAGCCGGCTGCGATAGCAGTTGGCTGTTTTCGTTGTCCGGCCTCGGCGGAAGCTTGCTTTCGTACGGGGCTGGGCGGCGGAAACAGACATGAGGGCCGTCAGGCCCGAAGGCTGTGGGTCATAGCTTCGCAAGGCCCCCCGGGAGGGCACCGAGATAGCGACGGCCTCCGGCCGGCGGAATCTCGCCCCTCCCTACAACGCCTTTCGCCAAACAGCCGCACATCGGCACCCCCTATGGGCAACCTGAACGCCCATCTCCGTGCGCCAAGTGCCGATATTGGGCTATGGCGCACCGCAATCATCGACATAACGCGCATACGGCCGCTTCCCGTGCGGCTACTTGGCGGCCATGTAAGTTCTTTTCAACGTTGGCGCAGGTGTGTGTAGTGGAGCAAGTCCCTCCCCTTCCACGCCAGCGCCAAAGGATCTGTTTTTCGTGCGTTTTCGTCGCATCGTTATCACACCGAATCTTTGGAGATGAGGAGAAATGTGTCTATTTTTACACTGATAAATCGGAATTTGAATATGCGTAAGTTGTTTTTGCGAATCCTTTTTTTTACCATACCGTTTGCTCTTTCCGCCTGTGGTCTTTTCGATGATCAAAGCACCCCTTACGGATATGTCAAAAGCAGTTTCCGGAAAATTGACAAATATGCCCTGCATGCCGGTGCCGATTGGATCATTGAGCGCGAGTCTTATCTTTCGGAGGCAAAATCCATCGACAATTTCGATGATGCTCACAGGATCGTAAAAAGCGCACTGGCATTTGCCGGAGGCAAGCATTCCACGCTCCTTGAGCCTGTTACCGATACCACAGCATTCGAAGAACTTGCCCCAGAAGCCTATATGCTCGATGATGGGATTGCTTATGTGAAACTACCGGCCCACCGCGGGGTTAAAGTAAGCGATGCCGATTACACGCACATGGTGCTGGATTTTCTGCAAAGCCATCTCGACGCCGTAGGTGTTATCGTAGACCTTCGCGACAATCATGGCGGGAATATGTATCCGATGATATCGGCCATTGCCCCGCTGCTCCCGGAGGGAACGCTCCTGAGTTTCAAGACGCGCAAACGTACTTCACCCATCACTTTGGATTTCGTGGTCCGGTCTTCCGGACTGAGTCTTGTGGAGATTTCCAAATTTCCGGATAATACGCCCATTGCCATCCTTATCAATGACTGGACCGGGAGTTCGGGAGAGGCTACGCTTCTGTGCTTCAGAGGTTTGGAAAATACCCGTACTTTCGGTATTCCTACTGCCGGTTATGCGAGCGCCAATCAGTCTTTTCTTATGGCCGACGGCTACACACTCTTGATTACTATCGGATGTGACGTAGCCCGGACAGGTGAGGTCTTCTGTGATGACCCCATCACTCCTGATGTAGAAACCGAGACCCCGCTGGAAGATGCGGTTGCATGGATTCAGAGTGAGAGACCGGTTGCTCCGTAAATTCCAATTTATCGAAACGTTTCGACAGGCGCGGAATTGATCGGCGCAACATCTATCTACTTGCTGAACATCGTCGTCATCAGATTCTTCCTGGTCGTGTCCGTTATGGCGATACAGGGCTTCAGGGCCTGCTTGCCCTTTTTACCCGTCAAATGGAAATCATTGACACACAACGGATTATGCGTTTTTGCCCGACCTGAATTGACTAGCCAATTCCTCGTAACAACCAGTCTATCAACAACTTCCATTCGACGCATCTCGTTCCGGCGCACCGCAACCACCAACAGAACGCGCACATGGTCCTTTCCCGTGCAGTTTGGCGAATATCGTTATCGTGGACTTCATTCAGGGTCATCTTGACAGGTCGATGGGGCACTTTTTTTGCTGTGATAGAAACATATTGTTTGATTATGTTTCGCCATATTTGCTCATGTAAATTGCGAAGAAACCGGTAACTATCACAATTACAATAATGAAACGCATACTTCTATGTCTTCTGTGTTTTATGAGTCTCTCCGCATATGCACAGCATACTGTTATCGTCAATCCTGACGGAACTCATTCTGTCGCCATACAGACCGGCAACAACATAACGGTAGTCAATCCTGACGGTTCTCACTCTACTGGCATACAGACTGGCAACATCTTAACGGTGGTCAATCCTGACGGTACTCACTCTACTGGCATACAGACCGGTAACATCACAACGATAGTCAATCCTGACGGTACTCACACGACCGTCATAGAGAACGGCAACGACATTACAATCGCCGATCCGAAGGGAAGAACAATATGGCAAACTCTCAAATCTTTAGGCAAAAAGAAATCATCCAAGAAGCACGATAGGGAACATACGGATAATAATCATTTAATCAACCATCCAATTGCTGACACAGTTCAGCTGATGCCCCCACTGTTTTAGCTGACAGAAAGGTCTTTTTTGTCGCGAAGATGGATTACCTCGTACCATCCGCATAAAAAGGTCGAAGAAACAGAAATCGTATGAGTCAAAAGAGTAAGCCGATTCTGCCGTTCGCCGGAGGAATGATGCTCGCGGCACTTGTGGCGTATCTTCTTCATCCTTTGTTATGGGTATTGATCAGAGGTGGCTTTGATTGGGGCTTTCTTTGGGTGGCGGCCGTTTGCGTTTTGGTGTATGGCGCCGTAGGAGCCTTCGCCCGTTGGAAATACTGGCATCTTTCCTGGAAAGAACTTGCCTTTCGTGTCTGGGTCATCATCACGGCAATCCTTTTCATCATTCTGATGATATACGTTTATTGGCCCATGTACATTGACTATGGCGATGGGATCAGGGAGCGACGTCTTATGGATGGAATGACTGCATTGCTCTTTTTCTCGACAAGCGCCATCGCCGCCGCATTCTCAGCCTTTCCGATCGGCCTTTGCTGTTATTTATTCAAACGGCAAACCGATCAATAACGAAATGCTTCCACATGACCAGATTCAAGTTGAAAGGAAACCGTTCTTTCTTGAGAACGGATGATGAAATGAGTTCCATCGATAAGTCTGAGGCCGACCGCGCTTTCAATTCGTGTAAAAAGCAGTATCTCGATCCCCTTCTCAAAGCGAAAGGCTTTCTGCAGTATAAATCAAATGCTTACATCAGGCGTAACCAAGTAGATGTGCTTGAACTTATTGAACTGCAAAAAGAAAAAAACGGATCCAGGACTTTTACTGTCAATTATGCCCTGACGCCCCTCTATCTCCGATATGCCTTTGCCGCTTTCTGGTATAGCGAAAGAATGGGAATGCTCGTCTGCGGAAAGGATGTGTGGTGGGATTATGCCAATGAAAGAATCGCGAGAGTCAGCTTTGAGAATGTAGCAAGAGCCCTTGAAGAGTATGTCTTACCGTGGTTGGATACTCATTCATATAATGACTCAATTAAAAAGCTGCTGCTGGCTAAAGAGAGATTATCCGTCTATGAGCGAGCATGGCTTGAGTCTCTTGAGAATCCCGGTGACTGTTCAGGGATGATCGAGGAGAATACCAAGCTTTTCGGATTACCCAAAAGCCTTGGTCAATGACTCCCGACAGCGGTTCGAGAAAAAGAGGTTATTTGTGCACGATTTGATCGGTTTTATTATATTTGCAAATAATGACCACATTCTTCTGCTTATGAAAAAGGCTGTTCTATTCTTGATGGCGGTATCCGCCCTTCTATCGTGCTCCAAAACCGACCCCGTTGAGGAATTGGAAAAGATCAATCCCGGAGAGGAGACCATCAGCATTGCGGACCTCGTGAAGCATTATGACATAGCAGCCATTGTCGATTGGACCTATGCCTATGATGCGGAGACCGACCACGCCTTGTTCACCAATACGGACGCGCAGTACAGCCGCGACGAAGTAACGTTCACCATCAACACCAAAAGCGAGAAAAAGATCTCCGATGCGACGGAATTCGGAGCCATCTCGGCCACGCTCTCATCAGCTTTCAATCGCGTGACCGGAAAGTTCGAGGTACCGACCGGCGTCACTTTGCACATCCAACTTTCGGGCAACAAGGCCAAGACGTCCATTCAGGGAATGAAATGGGACATGAATTATTATTTCACCGTCTATTACGGCAAAAAAACCATCAACGGCATCATAGCGACGGTCGACCGCAACCGCGACGTCATCGAGATTGAACTGCCCGAGTGGGTCGTCAAACTCAATGACAAGGATTCCGGCTACGACAAGGGCAAAGACACCTATACCCGTTCGAAACAGGATTTCTCCGATGCCATTTTCAACAGTTTCGTGGCGAACAGGATCATCAATACCGATCCGGGACATCCGGATTTTGAGAATGCGGCAGCGTTCCTGGCAAAGGAGGGGAAGATACAGGAATACGCCCAGGAAGGAGACACCGACCTGATTTCTTTCAGCGATGGCTCCGCCTCGACCAAGATCAAGCCGTCTTCAAAGCTCAAAGAGACTTTGGAAAGCGGGAACAGCCTCGTCCGCCACGTGGCCACATACTGTGGACAGATCGTGAAAATCACCCAGCCGCTCTCGGTTGACTACCCCGGCTACGATTTCTTGCACCTCAGCTATTACACGTTCAATACCGAAACATCGTACAGCCAGAATAATTTTATCCAGAATCTCCGTTTCGATGGCAATGACGGTTCCGTTAAATGGTGGACAACGGTCTTTCCGTCCTATTTCACCACGATAGGCACCGGTCAGGACCGCATCTCAAACCGCCGTGCCCTGGCGCAGTTTGACATCTCCTACCTCAATCTGGCCGAACTGGCTTTCAATGTCGTGGACGAGCAGGACCGGATCATGGATGAGGAAGAGATTTCCGCTGCAAATCTCTCAGTCCGTTTTTCCTATACCGACAAGGACCTTGGCGAACAGCCTCTCCCGACGGTGGATGCCACATCGGAGTACAAGACCTATCAGGACCTGTGGGTGGACAAAACCGTATTCTACTACAGGACCTGCGAAAAGGATTTCATCCCGGTGCGCGGAACCATCGCCATCAAGTCCGGGGATGCCGAGTTTGAGATTCCCACGCGTTTCGACCGTCCCAAGACTTCCGTCAAGTACCCGGATGTCACGCTGGACTACAGCACCTTTGCGATTGTCCAGTGGCAGCCTTTCAAGATCCCGGCGGATCCTAGCTTTGAGATAACCTTGGACGAGCATAAGACATACCGGGTTCCCATGCTTCAGGAGCTCATGGACCATCGGCCGAACAACGTTTCCTATAACGTCATCCAGAATGGCGCCTGGGTGGTCGGCAACGTGCTACCCGCCGATGCCGAATCCAATCCATCCTACGGCAACGGATACATCAAGGGGATAAAAGCATGTGACGCTTATGAAATCGATCCCAATACAGGGCTTTCGTTCGAAGCCGGCATACCCTTAGATTTGCAAAAGCTGGCTTCCATACAGATGTACAAGGGTTTCCCTCATTTCATCTTTGACTACAACTCCGAAATCCAAATCAGTGGAAAGATTGAAATCCCCGTCACCTGTACGCTGGTGAATCCTTGGGATACCGTCCAGTTCACTTATACCATTACGGTCAAAGGAATAATCTGAGCACGGGGTGTAATCCTTCATTCCAGCCAGGAGGCGATGGAGTTGGCCTTTACCTTGAACCAGTTGTTCGGGCCGTCCTCCAACAGGCGGTACTCGGGATGGTTTCCCCAGGAAGCGGGCGCGTCACGGAGGGCCATGTCCTCCCCGGTGTCGTTTTTCAGGAATGGGCCGATGAAATCCTGCCAGGTCCGGATGCGGGAAGCGCTCTGAAGCTGCCCCATCCAGGGATTGTCGACCGTCGAGAAGTCCCTGAGATAATCGGTATATTTCGCACGGAAATCACTGACTTCCAGAATCTTGTATAGCAGGACGCATTCCTCCATCCCCCAATGGTAGGGGTCATGCCGACCGGAATCGGACTGGACGCCGCAATAATGGGAAGTCCCCAGGGTATTGTCATAGTCGAAAGGAAGCATATAGACCTTGTAGTCGTGCGGGTCGCGGCTGTTGAAATACAGATAGAAGTTGTTCATGTCGTTCCAATAGTCGTCCCAGTGCCCCAGGGCCACGTTGGCCGCATACATCTTCAGCAGTAAGTCCACATCGCACACGCGCTGGATCCAGTTATAGAATTCCGCGCCTTTGAGCGTATTGAGTTTCGTAATGAAATCCTTCAACTGAGCCTTCGCCGGCGCGAAACTGGCCGGATCGTCATCCTTCAGCTCGTAAGCGTACGTGTTGGATGAATTGTCGTCCTGGTGGAAGCGCCAGTCATCCGTATCCCGAAGGTTGGAGCCCCACGCACATTTCCAGAGCCATCCGTCGGGGGAGCCGAATTCCGGACGCCTCTTGACATACTGCCTGTCGATGGATTCCATCATGAGATAGACGCCATAGTAGGCGGGAGAATCATTCCCGACGTACAGGAACAGCCTGCACCAGGACGACTTGGGCGCCGTCCAGACTCCGTACCGGGACAGCATGTCGAAGCAGAAGTGCTCCCTGATGTATGACGGATCCTCCTTGGCATATTTCAAATTGATCCTGCGTATTCCGGCAATGTCGCCGGAATCGGAGAACGTACGGCAGTTCAGGCCAAAGTGCACATGGTGCCAATCGGCCTTTCCGGATTTGTGCCTCTGGCCCGGAGACCCCTCCGGACGGCGTCGGGAAGTCTGTCCCCTGAGCCGGAGACCTACATTCTCACTCTTGTACGTTCCGTCTCCCCGGTCCAAGGTCACCTGTGCACACTTGACATAGCTGTGAGTATGAGCGTCCTTGTCGTAGAGGTCCAGAAGCCGGTTCCATTCTTCCTCTGAAACGGAGATGCTCAGGCGAGGGAGCTGCGTGTCGTCGAAAAGATAATCCGCACCCGTAGGGACCTGCTCGCCCGGCGGGAGTTTATCGATCTGATCCTTCCCGCAGGACACGGAAAGGATCAAACCGCATGATAAGCACACCAGAGCAAGCCGCTTCCCCATCACTCTATCACGATCATGGTCCAGTAGGTGAGCGAAGGCACACGGATCTTGACGGATATTCCGGATGCCGAGAAAGAAGCCTCCCGCGGAGCGCCGCCATCCACGTCCGGAGATGCCACCCAGACCCTTTTCACATCGCGGGAGGAACGGATGGAGATGTCCAGGTTCTCATGCGTGGAAGGCTTGGTCTGGTCCATCGAGTCGTCACGCCAATCGAGATGCTTGGCGTTCTCGAAATTCAACAGGTGTACGACCAGCTTGTTTCCCACCTGGAATGCAACCGTGTTGACACTCCCTTTCTCAGGGCCCCACTGGGCCATCTTTACGTCGTCCGAACTGACATTCAATCCGATTCTGACGGCTCCGTCACGCAGCAGGTTCTCGTAGCCCGTCAGGAAATCGTAATAGGAGACCAGTTTGTCCGACAGCTCCGAAGACATCTTCAGGTTTGCACTGGGGAAGTATTCGTTGCTGAGCATATGCTCCCCCAGTTCCAGGTGGGATCCGCCCAGGGCGAAAATAACGGCGTCGGCAAGCAGTACGGCCGGCGTATTGAAAGTCCCGGACTGCTTGTAGTTCATGTAGGCTGCCAGTACGGTATTCTTGTCAGGTGCCAGGGACTTGTTCTCCTCCATGATCTTGTCGATCTCCGAGAATCCGGTCGTCCATACCTCATTGTACAGGAAATCCGAAGGCGCGGCCGCGATCTTCGCCTGCCCATACCGGCTGACCGCGTTGAAGGCCAGTTTCCTGTCCGGACGGGACTGCTTCATCTTCTCCAGGAATTTCCCGTAACCGGCGGGCATGTCCACTTTCTTGCCGTCGGCCCCATACCGGTCGCCGCGGTTACCGAGCTGGTCGATATGGAAACCATCGAAGTCAAAAACCTGATACACCTCGTCCACCCGGTCGGCGAAATAACCCAGCCAGCCCTCATGCCCGGGATTCACCAGGTAGATATTGCTGCGGAAAGGCGCGCTGAGCGGGTGGTAGTCCCTGTTCCTGTGGGAAGAGTCCTTGTAGATAAACCAGGACGGGCTTACACCGTCTTCCTCGGCCCATTCCAAGACCCCGTAGCACAAGTCATAGAACATGGAGGCCATGTTATACTTGTGCGCTTCCTCGATATAGCCCTGGACGACATCCTTCTCACACAGGTCGCCGATAATGCTGGGCCAGTCCAGATCCGGATTGTCGGGCGTTCCGGCCAGAGGATGGTGATGGTCGTACATCCAGTCGTAGTACTGGAGTCCGTTGATATGGTACCGGTTCAGATTGGCAATGACGGATTCCCGCTTGGACGGGGCCACATTCCCGAACTTGGAAAGGAAACCGTACCGGGGGAACCGCGTCCAGTCGGAAGAGGCATCAACGGCAACGGTGCCGACGGTACGGACGACCCCTTCCGCATTCTTGCCGATAAGCTCCACCATGTACCCCTGGAAATCGGTTGACGGAAGCGTCCACGTCCATTCAGCCGAGTCTTCCAGGAGCCCTTCCTCAACGACGTCTCCCAGATGCCAGTACCGGATCCCAAGGCCGCCCTGACTGCGGTCGCCCGTGAAACGCACCACCGAACCGGGCGCATACACGGCCTTGTCCGTCGTGACGGACACGTTCCTCAGGATCTGGCTGACCGGAAGCCGGGACTCCAGGTCACTCTCCGGAGAAGGACCGGGGACCGGGTCAACAGGCTCTTTCCTGCACTGGCACAGCAGGAGGCACGCCAGTGCAGGAAGAAGCCACGACAATTGTCTGAAACGGACCATTAATTCTTCTTGATGATTACGGTTTCGGTCTGCTGGTTCAGCGTAATGGTGTAGTACCCGGCTGTCTCGTCCGTAATGATCCACTTCTGATCCAGTTCCTTGATGCCGGTGGCGGCCACCGCATCGCTGGCCTTGTCGATGAAGACCATGTGCTCGGCCTCACCCGTCGGAACCTTGTTGACCGTTTCGGCCAGATACCAGGCGCCGAACCAGTCCGTGCTGCAATCACAGGTGAACTTGAGTTCGCCCGCCTTCAGGTTACCCTGCCAAGTCTGTTCCCACTCGTTCTTCTTGGTCATGGGAATGGCATTGGCGATGTCCCAGCCGGCATCCGTCGCACTGCCGATCATCCAAAGCTGGTCATAAGGGGTGAAAGGCATGATAAACACCTTCTCCTTCTTCTCTCGGGGATACAGGATGATGTGATGCAGTTTGGCATCGGCGCTGCCGACATTCCATTCAATACCCGAACTCTGCGAGACGGTGGTGGAAGACAGAGCCTGGCCGTCGGAAGCGGCGAAATAGGAGTCACCACTACCGTCGGACTTCTCGTTGAAGTGGAACTTGCCTTCCTTGAACGTGACGCCGGACAGGAATGCATAACCGCTGCGGAGCATCTCGCTGGGCGCATCCAGGGCAGTGCCGAGCACGTACATGGAGAAGTACTTGGGACCGCCGGTCTTGGTGATGGTGATGGTCAGCTTTTCGATATTGAGGATGATTTTGTAGTTGCCCTGTTCGGCGATGATGAATTTGGGATCCGGAGAATCGTGGTCCTTCAGCGCCTCATCGTCCACACGGTTGCCTTCGGCATCGTCCCAGAGATGGTCGCGATAGTAGAGCGTGCCTTCCTCATCGCCCTTTCCGTAGGAAGGAACCCAGCTGTCCTTGGTAACCAGGAACTTGAGCTCGCCGGCGAAGAGTTCGCCGGACCAGGTGAAGCCACCGTCTTCGCCTTCAATGGGCGTCATTTCGGGAGCTTTGGACTGATCCCAGCCGGCTTCCGTCGCGCTGCCGATCAGGTAAAGGATGCTGGGCTTGGGCTCGAAGGCCGTGACTGTGATAGTCACCTTGTTGGAAATCACATCATCCACTTCCGAACTCTTGATGGTGGCGTAGATGCAGATGTCCAGCTCGGCACTCTCCTCATTCTGCAGGCCGAAGTGTTCTTTGGCGATCTCGCTCAATTCCTTCGCCGTGCAGGAGAATGACGTCACGTTGGTACCGAGGGAAATCTCATAGGCACTCTCGAAAGAACCACCTTTCCTGTCGATCAGGACGGCGTATTCCACCCGGGCGCCGGTGCCCATGTTGGTAGTGGCGTTCCACTCAAGGGTAAGGGCGGTCTCGTCCTGATGGTCCTTGTCCATGACCGGCGTCGTCGTGGACGCGGTCAGGACAATGGGCGTGTTCTCCTTCTTTTCGTTGCCACCGTTTCCACCGGGGTCGTTCCCGTTGTTGTTCTCAGGCTTGTTGCAGGCGGCAAAAGCCAGCAGCATAGCAGCTGCTGCATACAATATCTTCTTCATGTCAGTATGGTTTATTTATAAGCTTCATTCTGTGTAAACAAAGGGTTGGAGTCGATCTCCACCTGCGGGACCGGATAAAGAAGGCGGCCGACCGTGGCGTTCTTCTTACCGATGCCGTGCAGGAACTTGACGGCATATTCGCCGTTGTCGATCCGGATCAGGTCGAACCAGCGGTGTCCCTCGAAAGCCAGTTCCATACGGCGCTCATGGATGATGATTTCCTTCATCTGCGCCTTGGTTTTCCCGGAAGGGATATCCGCCAGGCCTGCACGCCTGCGGACGATGTTCAGCGGCACGCGGGCCTCGTCGGTCTGCCCTTGCTCGTTCAAGGCCTCGGCCTTCATCAGGAGGACGTCGGCAAAACGGTAGACGACCGTATTGGCAGGGCAGTTGTCCACCTTGTTGGCAATACTCACGGGAACGCACCATTTACGGACATTGTATCCGGTGGTGGACCACTCGGGGTCGTATTCCTTCCCGTCGAAATCAGGGCAGCCTTCATAGAAGATGGTCACGTCCTTGCGAAGGTCGCCGGGTTCATAGGAGTCCACGAACTCCTGCGTAACGTGCTGCCAGCCATAGCCGCCGCCACCCACCATGTTGGAGTTGCGGGGAGCCATGAAGCAATTGAGCCACTGGGACTGGTTGTCGTTGTCGCTGAGCCAGTTGGTACAGGCGGCGGGGTCGCCGGAATACTGGATTTCGAACAGGGATTCCGGACCGTTCTGGTTCAGCTTTCCCGTCTCCGGATTATACCAGTTGTCGGCATAGGCCATCTTGGAAAGGTCGTAACCTTGATTCTCGATGTCCTGGCAGAGGCTGACCACCTCGCCGTAATTCGTGCCCAAGGTAAGATAGATCTTGGCCAGCATGCATTCCGCCGCTTCCTTGCAGGCGCGTCCCAGGTTGGCATTGTCGTATTGCGCCTTGTAAGGCAGGCGGTCGATGGCTTCCTTGGTGTCCGCGATGATCTGCTCGTACACCTCCTCCTTGGGGGTACGGGCGATATTGAGGTCGTCTGATGCGAACAACGGCTTGGTACGCAGCGGGACGTCACCGAAGAAACGGACCAGGATGAAATAGTAGTGGGCGCGCAGGAAGTAGCACTCTCCCATAAGGCGGGACTTGAGGGCCTCATCCATTTCCGTATCCGGCAGTATGCTCAACGCCAGGTTCGCCCGGAGGATACCGGGATTCGAACGCCAGACATCCACCGCGGCGCCGTTGGCCGGATCGGCCGTGAAGTTGGAGAGCTGGACGGTCTCGATGCCGTCGGTACCTCCGCCGGCTCCTACGGAGCTCTCACCGGCGACCACATCCGTGGACCAGATACGCATATTGTACAGTTTGGGCCACTGGAGGGGCTGATAGGCGGCACTCACGAGAGAGATGGCGTCGTTGGTACTCAGGTCGGAAGCCGTTCCGATGGAATCATAGGGTGTCCTGTCCAGGAATTTGTCGCAGGAGACCAGGCAAAAGGCACTGAAGGCAAGTATGTAGATCAACTTTTTCATGACTCATCAGAATTTAACGTCAACACCAAGACTGACAGTACGGGTAACGGGGTAGGTGCCCCAGTCGATGGAAGATACGCCCACTTCCGGATCGAATCCGGTGTAAGATGTGAGCGTGAACAGATTCGTCCCTTCCGCATAGATGCGGAGCCCCTTGAGGTTCAGCCTCTGTGCAAACCTGGCAGGGAGGTTGTACCCCAGCGTCAGGTTTTTCAGACGCAGGTATGAGCCGTCTTCGATGTATCTGGTGGAGGGGCGTGTATTGTTGTTCGGGTCGCCGTAAACGGCACGAGGCATGGAGTCGGACGTGCCGGGGCCGGTCCATCTGTCCAGCACCGAAGCATACTGGTTGCAGATGGTCGACATGCTGGTCATGTCCACCTTGGTCACGTTGAAGATCGAGTTCCCGTACACGCCCTGGAGGAAGAAGGTCAGGTCGAAGCCCTTATACTGCAGGGTATTGTTCAGGGAAGCGATGAATCGGGGCTGTGCATAGCCGATGATGGTGCGGTCGTCCTCGTTGATGACACCGTTGTCGATAACGTCGGCAAACTTGATGTCACCGGGCTCCGCACCCACCTGGGTGGCATAATTGTCCACATCGTCCTGGGTCTGGAAGAGGCCGACGGCCTTCCAGCCGATAAAGGCGCCGATGGGCTGGTTGACCATGTTGGTGCAGAAATACTGTCCGAATCCGGAGTCGTTGTAATAGATGGCCTCCGAGGTGTCCAGCGAGATGATCCGGTTCTTGTTGAACGTGATGTTGAAATCCGATCCCCAGTAGAAATCACCCGTGACGACATTGTCCGAACCCAGGACGATCTCCACACCGGTATTGCGGATCTTTCCCCGGTTGGTATAAGGAACGTCGGTGTCGGAATAACCCGTGCTGATGGGAACGGTCATCTTCACCAGCATGCCGTTGGTGTTCTTCACATAACCGTCGACGGTCAGACGGAGACGGGAGTCCAGGAATGCGAAATCAAGGCCCACATTGTACTGCTGCATCTCTTCCCAATGGATGTCCGGATTGGAAAGCTTGTTCGCGACAAGCGTGTTGACCACATTCCCGTTGAAAGAGTACTGTCCCGTATTGTAAACCGACACGAAACTGTAATCGCCGATTTCCTGATTACCCGTGACGCCGTATCCCAGACGGAGTTTCAGGTAGTTGAGCCAGTTGGTCTTGGGGAACCACGGTTCCTCGCTGACGCGCCATGCGCCGGCGAAGGAAGGGAAGATACCCCAGCGATGGCCGGGGCCGAATTTGGAAGAGCCGTCTGCCCGGACCGTAGCCGTAAGCATGTACCGGTTGTCATAGGACCAGTTGGCACGGCCCATGAAGGAAGCGATGGCCCAGTCGGAGCGGTTTCCGTTCAGGCTCTCGATCTCCGTTCCGTTCGCGAACTGGCTGGCATTGTCGGAAAGGAAGCCCTTTTTCTGACCGTTCATATACCAGTTGTCTCCCCACTGCAGGGAATTACCGGCCATGACATTGACGGTGTGCTTGCCGAACGTGGCGTCGTAGGTGAAATAGTTGTCGGCCAGATAGCTCATGTAGCGGCTCGCCTGTTCCCAACGTTCCGAATCCAGCAGGGGGTTGGGCGCCCAGTCGTACTTGGGACGGAAACTCTCACCGACCACGAAAGTGGCGCCGATGCTCTCCACCGACTTGAATTTCAATCCCTTCAGGGGCAGATCCACTTCCATGGATTCAGACAGGAGGAAGTTGTAGCCCTGCGTGGAATTCCTGTTGATGGTGGCGGTACCGACCTGGTTTTTCTTGTCACCCCACCACAAGGCGTTGCCGGTAGGACCGTTGTAAGTCACGCCATCCTCCTTGAACATGGCCAGAGCGGGGACGGACTTGAGGATGTCCGACATGGAGTAGTCGCCGTTGGTCTTGTGGTCATAGCTGAAGGTGAGGTTGGTGGAGAACTTGATCCAGCGCTTCACCTGATGGTCGGCATTGAGCTGGAAAGTGGCCTTCTTATAGCCAACGGAGCGGACGATACCGTCGTGGTCAGTATAACTGCCGGACACATAGTACTTGTTCTTTTCGTCTCCTCCGGAATAGGACAGACCATACTTTTGGATGAAAGCGGGACGGATCATCTCCGCGAGCCAGTCCGTGCCCTTTCCCAGGGACGAGGGATCGGCCCAGTCGGGATTGAGTCCGTTCCCGGAAGCCGTCATCATGTCATTGTTCAGGGCGGCGAAGCCGGCGGCGTCCAGCAGCTTGGGGATGCTGGTCGCCGTGGAAACACCGTGGTTGGTGGTCACGCTGATGACCCCGTCCCCGGAGGAACCCTTCTTGGTGGTGACGATCACGACACCGTTGGCGCCTCGGGCACCGTAAATGGCCGTAGCGGAGGCGTCCTTCAGCACGTCGATGCTCTCGATATCGTTCGTGTTCAAGGAGTTGAGGCCCATGTTCACCATCGGGACGCCGTCTATGACCAGCAGCGGATCGGAATTGTTCACGGTTCCCAGGCCCCGGATCTTGATGGACACGTTGCTCTGGGGATTACCGCTGTCCACGATATAGACACCGGCCATCCGGCCCTGAAGCAGCTGGCCCACGTTGGAGCTGGACTTGTCGGAGAGGACCGCACTGCCGACACTGGAAACCGCGCCGGTCAAGTCGCTCTTCTTGACGTAACCGTAACCGATCACCACCGTTTCGTCCAACAGGGCGGAACTTTCTTCCATGATGATCTCCAGGAATTCCCTTCCGTTGACGGCAACTTCGACGTCGGTATATCCCATACAGGAAACCCGAAGTACCGGAGCTGCGACATCAAGTGAGAAAGTACCGTCCATTCCGGTTACGGTTCCCCTGTCAGTATTGCCGACGGGCAGGACATAGGCCCCGATGACAGGAGCGCCGGAAGCGTCCGTGACGACACCCCGCACTTTCTGTGCGCTGGCGGTTCCGACGGCCATCCAGAAGATGGCCCAGAGAAAGACTAGAAACTTGATTTTTCTCATAGCTGGTTGATTCTGATCAGCCGCATCTTGCTGATGGCGGCGCTGTTGACATCGATATTCATGTTCACGTTCTCCGGCTGGAATGAAAGCCTGAAAACATGTTTGCCTTCATCCAGATGGACAATCCTGGAAGGAGTATACTTCCAGACATCGAAGGCATCCTCGCCACACTGGGGCATCACGACGACGCCCAGGCGCTCCGCTCCGTCCCAAAGCGTACGGACCGCGCACTTGTTCTCGGTGTTGACGGGGCCGTTGGCATTGGCGTAAAGGAAATCAAGGGCATATTCTCCGCTTTGAGGGATGGTCACGGGAATCGACACTTCCCGGTTCTCCTTGACGGAAAGCGGGAGATATCCTTTCCCTTCATACTGGGAATAGGGCGATTTCTCCGTCTTGCCCAATCCTTCCAGCGGAATCATCATCAGGTTCCCGTTCACATACGTGACCGGCTCCGATGCAAAAGACTCGTAATCATTCTCGCCGAGCGCAATCACCTGGTATTCACCATAATGATCCATCCGGAAGAACGTATCCTTGGTTTCGCTGCAGGGTTTTCCGTTGCATACGACGCGATACGCCCTGGCGCCTTCTATGCCTTCCCAGTTCAGCATATTGTCGTTGCGGATGCACACCGGCGTATCGGGGGAATAAGCATTGGGGACCATCGTGATCCCGCTTGGCCGGACATGGCGGTCCAGGACGATCCTCACGTCATGTCCGCCCTTCAGGTCCCCCGGAAGAACGGGAGAAGACTCTTCCCCGTCAAGATAGAAAGCGGAAATTCCGCTGCCATAACCCTCCAGGGTGATGTTGAGAACCGCTTCCCGGTAAGGGAAAGCTTCCAGGCGGCGGGTGCCGGCCATGGCCTTGGGAACAAAAGGCCGGAAGGCCAATCCGTCTTTTTCAAAGGACATCCCGAACAGGACGGAATACACGATGCTCAGGTTGCCGGACAGGCACCAGAGCATATTGGACGAATTGATCTCGGTCCCCTGCCACCGGCCGTTATAGATGACCATATTCTCCTTGTTGGTCAGGAACAGTCCGGCATTGCGCCAGATACAGGCGATGGAATGGAGCACGCCCTCCTCATTGCCTGCCTGAGCGCACGCTTTCATCCAGAACGCCTGGACGAAAGGCCACATGGCATCGTTGTGATAGGGCGGAATCCCGGAGATGTTGGGGAAGAAGCAGGACGTTCCGAAAGCCTGGTTGGCCATGCTGGAACAAATCCTTTCGGCCTGCTCCGGAGAGGCGATGTCCCAGAGTACGGCCAGCGCCTCTCCCAGGGTCTCGGACCTGGGAGACGCCATCAGGAACTGACGTCCATATAGATACTGGGCATAGAAGCCCTTGTCTTCCATCCACAGATACCTGTTGATCCCGTCACGGAGTTTGTCGGCAACCCCGTCATACCGGGCGGCGTCTTCCCCGTCGAACATCCTTTCCATCTCGGCCAGTATACGGAGTGCGCGGTAATGTACACAGCAGGTTCCCAGGTTCTCGCTGTTGAAGATGTCGACCGGATTCATCCAGCGAGGATACTCCTGCTCCCTCCAGTCCAGGAAAGAGGATTCGCCTTTTACCAGTCCCGTCTCTGGGTCATACACTGTAAGAAGGTCGTCTTCAATGCTTTGTTTAATGGAAGGATAGATGGTTTCCAGCCACTGGCCGTCACCCGTCACCTTATACAGTTCCCACGCGGCCACGGCCCAGACGATGCGGTCCGTGGAGACAGGCCAGCTGCCGCCGGTACCGGTGTCCTGGATAATGCGTCCGCGGGAATTCACTTTCCGGAGCAGGCTTTTTTGAGCGGCCTCCGTCTGGATATGGGACATGGCCAGAAGCGTCGAATAGCTGACGTCCCGGGTCCAGACGCCTGCCCATTCCCGGCCCGTCCGGAGGGTGGAATCCGGTTCTACCGCCTTCTGGCTTTCCTCCAGGGAAAGGTTATACATGGCTTCCTCAAACCGGGTAGGAGCCTGGTATGCGGCAAAACGGGAAATGTCTTGCGTCAGGTGCCAGCGCCCTTCAGGAATGTCGGCCCCGGGATAATCGGAAACGAGCGTGCCGGCATCCGGGGCGGTGGCATGGAACCGGCCCTCCGCCGTCTGGGTTATTCCGTCTTTGTTCAGAAAGAATGTATCTGTTTTCCAGACAACCCCCTGTCCGCAGGAGACTGCAGCAAGACAAGAGAGCAACATGGTGACAACGCTTTTATTCATGTCTGTCAATGATAATTTCACCAATTCTGGCAACCTGCTCTTCAAAAGCAGGCTGTTCCGACAAGGCTGCATTCCTCAATTTGGACCTGTAGTTGTACACGGTCGAAAGGGAGGTTCGCAGGAAATGCGCCATCTTGACACTGTCGGTGACGCCCAGGCGTATCAGCGCCAGCATGCGCAATTCGGTGTTCATCAGCCGGCCGGGTTTGGGTTCCAGCCGCTGCTGCGGTTTCAGGAGCCGGTTCACGTCCTCTACAAATGTGGGGAACAGATGCAGGAACGTTTCGTCAAAACTGTTGTAAAAAGAACGCAGCTCATCTTCCACGTCCAGCGGAGAATCCAACTGGGACGCAAGGTGTTCGGCTCCGTATTTCCTGTAAGCGAGCAGGATTTTTCTCCGGTATGACTCCATCCGGTCAATGCCGGCAGCAGCCTGCTCCATGTATTGGTAGAGGTATTCCTCCTTCAGATAACCGGTTTCCTGAAGCTTTCGGGAAATCTGCCTGAGTTCCCCGTTCACTTCCAGCAGGGCCCGGTTGGCCTTGCCGATCAAATGGCGCTGGCGCATGGCCATATAGACGGCCATGGCCAGGAGAATGAGCAGGACGCTCAGCCCCGCGACCATGCGGGACTGGACTTTGTTCCGGTGCCCGATATTCTCCTCATAGGCCTGGCTGATGGTGGACAGGAAGGGGAAAAACTCCATGGACCTCACGATGGAATTACTGGCCTGGACGTCCTCCATCGCGCAGCTGATGTAACGATAGGCCCGGGAGAGGTCTCCCTCCTGATACAGCATGTACGAGAGTTCCTGCAGGGAGCGGTACTCCTTGACTGGAGTACGGATGTCGGCTATCGCACTGGCGGCGTAGTGCCACTTGGCCTTTTCCCGGTTCCCCAATCCCCTGTACGAGGTGGCCATGCAATAATCCAGGATGGCTTTTTCGTTTTCGCTGGTCAGGGGATCGTTGTAATGGTTGGTGAGCAGGACGACCGCCTCGTCGTACCGGCCGTTCTCATTGAGTTTCTCGGACTGGGCAAAGATGTATCCGATATCGTTGGCGGCGAGGTTGTGTATCAGGGAGTCCCTGTACTGTTCCTTCAGCCTGGAATACGTCTCTTTCGATTCCTGCAGGACCGACGTCGCTGCCATGGCGGAATAGAGCGTATGAAGGGCATGATAGTACTCTGCGCCCGTTGGACGGATATTCCGCAGCAACTCTCCGGCCTGCTGATACTGCCCCGTATTGGTATAGATATCGGCCTGTTCGATGCAGGATCTTTCCCAGTCATCGTTTTCCCTGGCCAACGCCGCCTTTTCCCGGGCGTAATGCAGGGCCGAATCCAGATTGTATTTGGCATATTCGCGGTATAAGGCGTCATAGACGCCGTACCGGTCTGCCGGATCGATGCCGGGAAGGGAGGAACGGATGGCATCGATCCGCTCCTCCTTTTTCCGGCTGTATGTCTCCTTGTTCCCGATCACGCGGTCCAGGCTTTCCAGCAGCATGTCAAGCTTCTGGGCCCCTGCCGGAATGGCAAGGCCCAGAAGCAGCATGACCAGGACAAGGGAACGCTTCATGCGTACAGCGAACTACTTGACCGTGTAGGTGATCGGAGTCTTCTTGAGGTCGTCGCCGCTCTTGTTGCTCCAGGTGTAAACGGCGATCACATCACCTTTCTTCACACCTGCGTCAGAGAGAGACATCCGCGCTTCAAGTTCCACGAAAGTCTCGGAGACGGCACCGGCGAAACTGAAACTGTTGAAGACATCCTTGGAAGGATATGCGCTGCCGCTTCCGATATCCGTGGCGATGGTACCTTCCGCATCGAACGGGAAGAAGTACAGCCACATCTCCAGACCGGGGATCTCCTTTTCAACGCCCGTCTCCGGATTGTTGTCCGCGTCGATATCATAATAGATATAGCCACCACGGTTCCAGATGGCGCTGCGGTTGTCACGCTTGGAGTAGAAATAGATGTACTCGTCGTCATTGGCCACCTTGAAGAGCATATAAACGGGTTCTTCCTTGGTGCTGGACACCTGGTCGGTCACACCCGCCCATTCGCTCATGTCACCGTCGATGGTGATGCGGACCGGAGCGGCCTCCTCCTTGGTGCATGTGACCTTCATGGCGTCAAGGTCCACGACCACTTTGTAGGTACCGTCTTCGGCTACGGCAAACTGTTCGTCGGGTTGATCATAGTTCTCCCGGTAAACCAGCGTCCAGTAATCCGCGGCCGTCGCATCGCGGTTGTAGGAAGGAACCCAGTCAGAGGTGGTCAGGAACTTGAAGTGACCGCTGGCCTTGAGCTCACCCGTCCAGGAAAGGACGTTGACGTTGCTGCTCTCCACCGGCTTCAGCTGGTTTTCATCGGTCATGACGGTGCTCCAGCCATACGGGGTCGCATCGCCGCACATGAACAGGGTCGGGAAGTCCGGCGGGACGATATCTCCGGTCTTGGTGATGGACACCTTCATATTGTCGATGTCACAGACGATCTTGTAGATGGCGGTTTCATCCACGGTATAGCCGGTCTTCTCATCGTCGGAAACGCCCTTGACGAGGGTTTCTCCATCCATGGCGATCATCAGGCAAGGCCACCAGTCGCGCTGCATGGGGAAGCGGAATTCGCCGCCCTCGGTGAGGGAACCTTCCCAGGTGAAGATATTGCCGTTCTTTTCGAATTCCTCCATGGCATCGAGGCTCCAACCGGTCTTGGTGGCGCCGCCAAGGATGTAGAGATGGTCGACGACCAGCGTCTGGATATCGTCATCGATGAATTCGATGAACATCTTCAGGGCATTGGTGTTGGAAGCATCGATGGAGATCGTGTACTTGCCTTCCTTGTCCACCTTGAACTTCTTGTCGTCAGCGTCGCCGAATCCGATCACAGGCTCATAATTATAGGGATCGTCGGATTTGTTCACGACACCGGGCCACCAGTTGCCGTCGTTCTGAAGCAGGAACTTGAACTCGGCATTGGCATACAGGTGGCCGGTCCAGCTAAACGTGGAACCGGTCTTCTCCATCGCCACGGTCTTGTCCTGAGACCAGCCGTAAGGAGTACCGTTTCCGATCGGATAGAGGTTCTGGATGGGATACTGCTCCTTGCTGACAGCCACTTCCACCACGTTGGACAGCACAGCTTCGACATCTTTCTTATCCTTGGCCGTTACGCGAACGCGCGCGATGAGGGAGAACCCTTCATCAAGGGAAGCGCCGATTTCACCGGCCAGGGTAGCCAGTTCGGCATGGTTGAACTTCTTTTCGGTCGAAGTGCACTCGAAAGCCGTTCCGGAAGCAAAGTCATTGTCTCCCTTCTTGGTAATCTGGAAGGCATAAACCGGAGTGATGCCCTCGACGGCCACATCGTTCCAGCTGAAGGTAAGGGCGACATCCTCGCTTTCGGGGGAAACCACGACGGATCCCGGGGTGACGGAAAGCGTGGGGGCGGTCAGACTGGCCGGCTTCTGGGGCTCGGGAGTCTCTTCGGGTTTCTTGCAGGAGGCTACGAACAAAGCGGCAAGTCCTGCCAAGGCAATCAGTTTAAAGTACTTTTTCATAACGATACGGTTATAAAGTTATTAGTTGAGTGTGATCTTACTTTTTTTCCGTTGACATACACGGCCTTCGCTTTCCTGCCGGGGAACTGCATCTTGATATCGCCACGGGCCGGAGCGGCAAAGCCGCCGGAGCAAACCGTTTCATATTCAATGTGGTATACACCGTTTTCCAGGACGCAGGAGAATGTGGTCCGGGCATTTTCTCCGCGCTGGTACGCCAGAGACTCCCCGTCATCCTCATAGAGCGTATAACTTGCCTTCTCCCCCTCCTTCGGGTAGCAACGGATCAACAGGGAGGAGCCATCGGCCTGTTCCGTATTCTGCACGACCGGGCCGGTAGGCACGATGCTTCCCTCTTTCACCAGCACCGGCGTCTTGTCCAGCGGGGCCGGGACCGTTACGTAATGGCCGCCTTCATAGACGGTTCCGTCATACCAGTCGTACCATCGTCCCTTGGGAAGGTACACTTCCCGCGTGCGGGCGCCCTTTTCCACGACCGGAGCCACCAGGAGACTTTCCCCGAACATGAACTGCATGTCGGCCCTGCGGCACTCGCGGTCCTCGGGGAACTCCAGGAACATGGCGCGCATCAGGGGCATCCCGGATTCGTAGGCCTCATAGGCGCAGGTGTAGATATAAGGAAGCAGGGTATATTTCAACTCGATGGCCTTTTTGGCCGCCTCCATGGCTGCCGGCGGGAACATCCAGGGTTCGACGGCGGTATCTCCCTCGTGGTGGGCCCGGCTGAGCGGGGTGAACAGGCCGAACTGCATCCAGCGGACATACAATTCCGCCGCTTCCACATAGTCTTCGATGGAGCCGCAGTAACCGGTGATATCCCCGGTGATGAACGGGATGCCGCCCAGGCCTGCGGAAAGCATCATGGGTATCTGATAGGCGAACTGTTCCCAGCTGTCCGTCATCCGGCCGGCATCACCGCTGTCTCCCGTCCAGGAGAAGCAGTAGCGCTGCATGCCGGCAAACGCGGAACGCGTCATCTGGAAAAGACGCTTGTCGGGATTGCGCCGGTTGAACTCTTCCGTAACCACGCGGTCCCAGTACAGACCATACATATTATGCACGGCGGCGTGCGGTCCGGCGAAATGCTGCATGAACAGCCGGTCCTTTTCTTCCTCGTTGCTCCAGGCCGGTTCTCCCATGTCCGTCCAGAAACCGTCCACGCCATCGTCGATCGGCTTCTGCTGCCAGTCCCCCCACCAGGACGCCGCGGCGGGATTCGTGAAATCCACCACGCCGCACCGGCCGCCCCAAGGCCAGGGCATGTCATAGCTGCGGCCGGTCCTGGAGTCCTTGGCAAACAGGCCCAGACTGTCGGCCTCGGCCCATTGGCGGGTATTCCGCTGGGAGATCACCGGATCCTGGGAGACGACCATGTGGAACCCCAGCGAATGAAGCGTATCCAGCATCGCGCGCGGATTGGAATAGTGGCCTTCACGCCATGTAAAGTCCTGCAGGTTCTGCGTCCAGCCGATATCCTGGTAGATGACGTCGCAAGGGATTCCGAGACTGCGGAAACGCCTTGCCACTTCCAGCGCCTGATCCTGCCACGTATAGAGGCCACGGCACTGGGAGAATCCCAAAGCCCACCTGGGGGGCATCACGGGTTTTCCGGTAAGGGCGATATACTGCCGGAGGATGTCCTTGTAGTCCTTGCCGACAATGATGTAATACACCATCGCGCCGCCGTCGGCCTCGAAGGTATAGCTGTCCCGATGGGAAAAATCGAAGGTAGTGCGCCAGCTGTTGTCGAAGAAGATGCCGTAACGGCGGCTGCTCATGAAAAACGGAATGCTCTTATACAGAGGATCTTCATCTATGCAATAGCAGGGCTTGTCGCTGTTCCACATGGTATAGACTCCGCCCCGGCGCTCCAGCAGGCCTCCTTTCTCTCCAAGGCCGAAGATGGATTCGTTCCTGGCAAGGTTCTTCGTACAGACGATACGGTCCCCATCCTTCCTGTATCCTCCGGGGATGTCGGAGACGAGCAACGTCTGGTAATTGTCATAGGCCTTGATGCAGAAGGGCTCCTGCTCGACCACCAGCCTGATCGATCCGGTATGGATGTCAAAGGCACGGCCATCCTCTTCCAGGAGAAGGTCGACCCCGGCCAGATTCTCATGGACGACGGCGGGGGTCGGCGATTCGCGGAGGAACTGCCCGTCGAACGCGTATTCCACCCGGACGACCCCGGGGCTGCAGAAACGGAGCAGGACCTTGGCCTCGTTCCCGGCTTCAAAGACATACTCCCTGTCTGAGAGTTTCACATAACTCCCCTCCCTGGCACTGAGCTGTACCGAAATCAATAGGACGAACAAGGTCCAAAGAAGTACTGATCGTCTGGACATAATTACGTGGTGTTATTACAAAGATACATTTTTGAACGCGCACGTGACAACAAATTTGGAAAAAAGTAGGGAAAAACAAACGCAACTATTTGAAAATCAGAAACTGTTTTCTTAAATTTTGTAAAGAACAATGCCGGGGATATCCTACAAAAAAAGGGCTGACCCCCAGTCAATCCGACTTTTGGGCCAGCCTGTTCCGCTGTCTTTCCGGAGCCCTGCTCCCTACTTCAGCATGATCGTCCTCAGATCGTCGATATCCTTCTGTGCCACGCCGATGGAGAGCAGATAACTCTCCACCCGGTCCTTGAAACTGCCCGAGGATCCTGCCTTCCAAAGGTACTCCATCGCCGCCACATAGCTTCCTTCCGCAGTCCTCATGTGGTGATAATCCCCTTTGTACATGCTCCAGTCCGCCGGAGAGAAATACGTCAGTTCATAGTCCTTGGCGATATCCCTCTCGGGCACGCCCAGCACCCCCAGGACCACCATCGCGATGGTTCCGGTCCGGTCCCGTCCGGCAGCACAGTGGAAATACACCGGCCGGTCGGCCCTCAGGTTCCTGACGATGAATTCGAAACACTCCTTGACTCCCGGCGCCCGGTCGCGCAGCATGCTCCGGTATCCGTTCTCGAAGCCCGGGGCGCAGAAGGTGCACTCCGTGCCGAACTGGGACACGGACGGAACATCCTCGGCCTCCCGGAGGTCCAATTCAGCCCGGATGCCCACCGCCAGGGCTTCCGCCCTGCCGTTGCTGTCCATATATCTCCCGTCCACGCGGCCGCCGCGGTAAAGCTTGCGGAAACGGACTGTCTTTCCGTCCTCCGTCTTCCAGCCGCCCAGGTCGCGTCCGTTGCGGACCTTGCCCGTGAAATACACCTGGTGCAACGCTCCCCTGGTCTTGAACGTACCGCTGCTGAGGACGGCACCATCGCTGCCGTAAACCTGGTAGGAATAATGGCTGCCGGGCACCAGATTACTCACGGACTGGCTCGACGCACCGGCCTTCAGGTCATATTCCCTGCTCCATTCGTCGTCCCAGAGCCGGAGCGTAAGCGGGCCTGCGGTCGCGTCGGCCGTCCATTCAAGGGTGACGGACGGCGGGATGTCGGCTTCTCCGGGACCGCCGCCGGGATAATTCTTGATCAGGCTGTAGGAGAAATCCCAGTCCTTATAGGTGACCTGCTCCAGATATGTCTGAACGTACGGATTAGTTACCAGGACGGCTTCGTCCTCCGGTACGGCGCCTTCCAACAACCGGGAAGCCACAGCCTTGGACAGCGTCCAGGTGGCGTCGTCGGCCTCGATGTTCCAGTACATCGCCCCCTTGAGCCCGTTTTCCTTCACGAAATCGGCCTTCAGGCCCACGGAAACCTCGTCGTCATACGAAAAGACCACATTCCCGACAGCGTCGGCCAAGTAGGGGACCATGGCCGAGGAATCCCAGCGCAGGCTGTATTTCTGCGGATCATAGGTGAGGTCCTTGAAGTCGATGTAGCCGTCGAAGGACTTGCCGTCGCCGTGTCCGTAGAAAGGGATGCCCAGCACCATCTTGGAATACGGAACCCCCTTGTCGAAGTGTTTGGACACAGACTCTTCACAGCTGAGCTGCGTGTGCGCCGACTTATGCAGGCCCGCGTTATGATACGGGGGATTCCCCATGTCGTAAGTCATGATGTTCACGAAGTTCAGGTACTGGATTGCGCTCTTGAAATCCACGTACCTGGCATTGGCGGCCGACGCCATCGTGAGCAGCTTGTCGTCTCCCAGCGCCACGCGGAGGTCCTTCAGCAGGAGCGTGAAGTTCTTCGTGTCCTCTGGCGACGAGGAGATTCCCGCCATGGAGCTGGTCGGATATTCCCAGTCCAGGTCGATCCCGTCCAGCCCGTACTTCTTGACCGCGGCGACGCAGTTCTCGCAGAAGACCTTCCGATGGGAAGCATCGGCAGCCATCTCGCTGAAGTTCCCGGCCTCCCATCCGCCGATGGACAGCAGGACCTTCAGGTCCGGGTTCGTACGCTTGAGCCCGGCGATCTTCGACAGTCGCGACGGGGTCTTGATGTCCAGGGTCTCGAAATCGTCCTTTATATGTGCGAACGCATAGTTGATGTGCGTGAGCAGGGACGGATCCGGCATCGTCCTGTTCCAATAGGTCGCATAGCCGACGACGATGAAACCGTCCGGTTCCGCTGCGGGAGCAGGGTCGGGAACGGGATCAGGACCGGGATCCGGAGCCGGCGTCGGTGTGGACTGATGCGGCGCAGTGGGCGGCTGGATCCAGACATACCCCTGGCTCGGCTTCTCACAGGAGAGAAGGAACGATATCAGGCAAAAGAAAAAGGAGAGACTGTGCTTCATGGGTGCAAGATAGCCAAAAAAACATCATCTTCGTTTCGCATTTTGCGTAAACATGACCTCAATCTGCGAGATTATTCCTAACTTGCACCTGCCGGATGCAAGAATCCGGCCCGTGATGGATTGGAATGACGTGATGAAAAGATTGACCCTCCTCCTGGCCGCGCTCCTGGGAAGCGCCGCCATCGCCTCCGCCCAGGTCGTTGACCGGGGCAACGGAATCCTGGAAGCCGAAGCCGTCGGAAACACCGACATCGTGAGCGTTACCTTCGAAGACGGTTCCGAGGAACTCTACCGGCCGGTGAATACCCGGTGGGACGACGACCCCGTCTTCTCTTACCGTTTTTGCCGGAACCGGTACAATACGGCTGGTTTCTTCCCTTCCGGGATGGACCCGTATGTCCCGTTCCACGCGGGCCTGCTCGCCTACATCTGCCCGGGCCTGGGCCACGTGTACGACGGGGAAGTGCTCCGGGGGATGGCCTTCTTCTGGGGTACCGCCGCCTGCCTCAGCATCGGCGGGTCGCTCCTGTCGGCCCGGCATACGGAGCAGCAGTACGATCCGCAGTATGAACAGTATTATGAGGTCAGTCTCGGCGTGGACAGGTCCTACGCCACGATAGGTACCGCCTTCATCCTGGGCGGAGTCGCCGTATGGATTTGGAATATCTGCGACGCCGTGAAAGTCGCCAAGGTCAAAGACCTCTATTTCAGGGACTTGACAGGCCGCTGGTCGGCCGTCAACGCAAGGATCCAGCCGGAACTGGGCTTCGCCCCTGTCACGGGGCGGCCGACGGCAGGCCTTTCCCTGAGACTCTCGTTCTGACCGCGCTCCTTTCTTTTTCGCGGCAAAAAGGTTAACTTTGCCTTGCTAAAAGAAACGAGCGTATGAACATCACCCTTGAGAACCGGCAGGTTCCGGTCCTCCTCATCACCGGATATCTCGGGAGCGGAAAGACCACCCTCCTGAACCGCATCCTCTCCAACCGGAAAGGCATCAAGTTCGCCGTCATCGTCAACGATATCGGCGAAGTGAACATCGACGCGGACCTCATCGAGAAAGGCGGGGTCGTGGGCCAGACCGACGACAGCCTCGTCGCCCTCCAGAACGGCTGCATCTGCTGCACCCTGAAGATGGACCTCGTGGCCCAGATTTCGGAACTGACCGCCTCCCGGAAGTTCGACTATATCGTCATCGAGGCCAGCGGCATCTGCGAACCCGCCCCTATCGCCCAGACCATCAGCACCATCCCGATGTTCGGACCGCAGTACATCCACGACACGCTTCCCTATCTGGACTGCATCGTGACCGTGGTGGACGCCCTCCGGATGAAGGACGAGTTCGAAGGCGGCAGCGCCCTGGAGAAGGACGATATCGGCGAAGACGACCTGGAGAGGCTCGTCATCGAGCAGGTGGAGTTCTGCAACATCGTCCTTCTGAACAAGGCCGCCGAGGTCTCCCCCGAAGAACTGGGCAAGCTCCGCGGCATCATCGCGAGCATCAACCCGCAGGCGCGCATCCTCGAGTGCAACTACGGCGACATCGACCTGGACGAGATCATCTACACCGGCATGTTCGACTTCGACCGGGTGGCCACTTCGGCCGCCTGGATCGCCGCCATCGAAGGCGAGGACGAAGAGGAAGAAGCCGAAGGCGAAGCCCTGGAATACGGGATCGACACCTTCGTGTACTGCCGCCGTCCGGCCCTGGACCTCAACAAGTTTGACTTCGCCGTCGCCCGGAAATGGCCTGCGAACATCATCCGCGCGAAAGGCCTCTGCTATTTCTCCGACGACCCGGACAAGTGCTATCTCTTCGAGCAGGCCGGCCGCCAGAAGAGCATCCGCGACGCGGGTCTCTGGTACGCCACCATGGAGGAAGAGGAACTGAACGAGCGTCTGGAGAACGATCCCATCCTGCGCCGTGACTGGGACCCCGTGTACGGCGACCGGATGCAGAAGATCGTCTTCATCGGCCAGCACCTGGACAAAAAAGCACTCGCCCAGCTGATGGACGAGTGCCTGGAAGGGTGATTCCCGGAAAACCGGGAAACAACGTTTAGACCAAGATTTAGTCGGCGAGGGAGAAGCGCTTGAAGCACAGAACCTTCGCCTCCTTGTCTGCGGCGGCGAGGGCGGCCTTCACGGTCTCCTTGTTGTCGCTGAGCTGGTACTCCTGTTCCTCGAGGGTGTTCTCCTTCAGGAACTTGGCGACACGGCCCTTGGCGATGTTCTCGATCATCTGGGCAGGGAGGTTGGCAGCCTTCTCGGCGCCGACCTTGGCGATGATCTCGCGGGCCTGGGCGGCCTGCTCGGGGGTGAGCCAACCCTTGGCGGTGTTGGACTCGATGTGATCTTCGCTATCCACGTGGGCGGGGTTGATACCGGCCTTCTTCAGGGCGGCGTCAACGGCCTTCTGGACCTGCTCATCCTTGGTCTTCTGGATGGCGACGGTCTTTTCGGACTCGAGCACTTCGGCGGGGACGGAAGCCTCGTCGACAGCGACCGGGTTCATCGAAGCGACCTGCATCGCGATACCGCGGGCGATCTCAGCAGGGACCTCCTTGTTGAAGGCCACGATGGCGCCGAGCTTGCCGTTGAAGTGGACGTACTCGGACACGAACGGAGCCTCGATGGCGCCGTAGTATGCCAGCACGTGCTTCTCGCCGGTCTTGCCGGCCTGGTTGGTGATGTCCTCGTCGAGGGTGTAGCCCGTGGCGGTCTTGACGGCCTTGAGGGCCTCGAGATCGGCGGGGAACTCGGCGATGGCGGCGTCCGCGATGGTGGCGGCGAGGGCCTTGAAGTCCGGCGTAGCGGCCACAAAGTCGGTCTCGCAGCCCAGGCACACGAGGACGGCCTTTCCGCCGTTCACGCGGGAAAGGACGGCACCCTGGGTGGTCTCGTTGTCACCGCGCTTGGCAAGGGTGGACTTGCCCTTCTCGCGGAGGATCTCCACGGCACGCTTGAAATCGCCGTCGGCCTCGGTGAGAGCCTTCTTGCAATCCATCATGCCGGCGCTGGTCATATCGCGCAGCTTCTTGATATCTGCCAATGCAATAGCCATAGTCTTTTTTCTTTTTTTAAGGTTAATTACTCAGCCTGGGGAGCTTCTTCCTCAGCGACCTCGACCTTGGTGGCGCGGCGGGGACGGAGCTTCTTGCCGGGAGCGGCGGCCTCCTGCGGGGCGGCGGGCTGCTCGGCAGCTTCCTTCTCCTTCTCGAGCTTGCGCTCTTCAAGTCCTTCCTGGATGGCGTTGCAAAGCACCTCCATCACGAGGGCGATGGACTTGGTGGCATCGTCGTTGGCCGGAATCACGTAATCAATCGGGGTGGGATCGCAGCAAGTGTCAACCATTGCGATGACCGGGATGTTCAGGCGGTTGGCCTCCTTGACGGCATTGGCCTCCTTCTGGACATCGACGACGAAAAGGGCGGAGGGGAGGCGGCTCATGTCGCGGATGGACCCGAGGTTCTTCTCGAGCTTCGCGCGCTGGCGCTCGACCTGGAGACGCTCTCTCTTGGCGAGTTTCTCGAACGTACCATCTTCCTTCATCTTGTCGATGGTGTTCATTTTCTTGACAGCCTTGCGGATGGTCGGGAAATTGGTGAGCATTCCACCCGGCCAACGCTCGGTCACGGACGGCATGTTGACGGTGGCCGCCTTCTCGGCGACGACGTCCTTAGCCTGTTTCTTGGTGGCGACGAAGAGGACCTTACGGCCGCTGCGGGCCATTTCCTTGAGCACTTCGGCCGCTTCGTCAATCTTCACGACGCTCTTGTGCAGGTCGATGATGTGGATGCCGTTCTTCTGGTCGAAGATATACGGAGCCATCTTAGGGTTCCACTTGCGGGCGAGATGACCGAAGTGTGCGCCTGCATCGAGCAGTTCCTGGAAATTTGTTCTGGACATTGTGTCTAAATTCTTTTTTTGTTTTTCTCTTTCTTCAATCCGGAGTAGCGATTCCTGGAATCGGTCTCCGCAATTTTTTCGCAGTCTCGGCAATCCTTCTTGTAGCTCGGGAAGATTCTCATCCTCACCGGGATCTCAGGATTTGTGGTACCGGACCGTGCAAAAAGTAAATCAGTCCGACAGACAAGCGAAGATTAACGCTTGCTGAACTGGAAGCGACGGCGTGCGCCAGGCTGACCGGGTTTCTTACGCTCGACCTCACGGGCATCGCGGGTGAGGAAGCCGGCGGCCTTCAGGGAAGCGCGGTAGGCCTCCTTGTCGACCTCGCAGAGGGCGCGGGCGATACCGAGACGGACGGCTTCGGCCTGTCCTTTGGTACCACCGCCCACGAGCGTGACCTTGACGTCAAACTGACCTGTCGTACCGGTGACCTCGAACGGCTGGTTCACGATGTACTGGAGGGTCTCCTCCTTGAAGTAATCGTTCACCTCGCGGCCATTGATCAGGATGTTACCCGTACCGGCGGCGACATAAACACGAGCGACAGCTGATTTACGTCTTCCAAGGGCGTGTTTCTGTTCCATTTGCTCTGTTTAGATTTCGTTTAACTTGATGGTTTTGGGATTCTGCGCCTGGTGCGGGTGCTCGGGACCTGCGTAAACGTACAGGTTGTTGATGAGCTTGTCACCAAGACGGGTCTTCGGAAGCATTCCGCGGACGGAACGCCGGACGAGTTCGGCCGGCCGGGATGCAAGGATCTCCTTGGGGGTGGTGAAGCGCTGGCCACCGGGATAGCCGGTGTAGCGGGTGTAGACGCGGTCGGTCATCTTCTTGCCGGTCAGGCGGACCTTGTCGGCGTTCACGACGATCACGTTGTCACCACAGTCCACATGCGGGGTGAAGCCGGGCTTGTTCTTGCCGCGGAGCACGAGGGCGACGCGGGAAGCCAGGCGACCCAGGATGAGGTCGGTTGCATCAATGACGAGCCACTCCTTGTTCACAGTCGCCTTGTTCAGGGAAACTGTCTTGTAGCTAAGTGTGTCCACTGTCTTGATAGTTAATGGTTTAACAATAATTTACTGCGTTCCCCACACTTTTTGGGGACCGCAAAGGTAGCAATTATCTGCGAAATTACCAAAAGAATCTGTCAGAACCGGTTGCGAAGGCCTTTACAGCCCATACGCCCCCTCCGCCTCCGGCGCTTCCTCGCCCCACCGTTCCGCCACATAATCCAGCGTGCGGAGGATCTCATCGGGATCCTTGGAAGTGACGAGCTTGATACGGGTTTCCTTGAAACCGGGAAGCCCCTTGAAATAGCAGGAGAGATGCCGGCGCATTTCGAAGACGCCGGTGACGGGGCCCTTGAGGTCCAGCGACAGGCCGAAATGCCGCTTGGCCAAGGCGACGCGGTCGCGGACGTTCATGGGCGGCATCTCCCGGCCGGTGTCCAGCAGGTGCCGGATTTCCGTGAAGATCCAGGGATGACCGAAGCTTGCACGCCCCACCATCACCCCGTCCACGCCGTAGCGGTCGAACATCTCCTTCGCCCTGGCGGCGGAATTGATGTCGCCGTTCCCGATGATGGGGATATGCATCCGGGGGTTGTTCTTCACCTCGCCGATGAGGGTCCAGTCGGCCTCGCCCTTGTACATCTGGCAGCGGGTGCGGCCGTGAATCGTAAGCGCCTGGATGCCAACGTCCTGCAGCCTCTCGGCCAGGTCCACGATGATCTTCGAGCCGTCGTCCCAGCCCAGGCGGGTCTTGACGGTGACGGGCGTTTTGACGGCGTCCACGACGGCCTTCGTGATGGCGACGAGCTTGTCCGGCTCGCGCATCATCCCGCTGCCGGCGCCCCGGCCCGCGATCTTGGACACCGGGCAGCCCCAGTTGATGTCGATCGTGTCGGCTCCGTGCCCGCCGGCGAGTTCCGCCGCGCGGTCCGCCATCCGGGCGGCATCCACCATCGATTCGGGGATATGGCCGTAGATCTGGATGGCGACGGGAGATTCCTCCTCGAGGGTGCGCATCTTGGCGATGGCCTTCGAGGCGTCCCGGATAAGCCCGTCCGAAGGGACGAACTCGGTCGTGACCATCGCCGCGCCGGCCTCCCGGCACAGGATGCGGAAGGACGCGTCCGTCACGTCCTCCATCGGCGCCAGTACGACGGGCCGCTCCCCAAGGTCTATGTTCCCGATTTTCACGATGCAAAGATAGGAATTATTTGTATATTTGTGGGATTGAAACCTGACCTGCAATGGAAAGACATATCCAGACGATCGGCATCCTCACTTCGGGCGGCGACGCGCCCGGAATGAACGCCGCCATCCGGGCCGTCACCCGCACGGCCCGCTTCAACAGCATCAACGTCATCGGCGTCCAGCGCGGCTTCCAGGGACTCATCGACAAGGAGTTCCTCAAATTCACCTCCTCTTCGGTGTCCAACACCATCCAGCGCGGCGGCACCATCCTCAAGACCGCCCGCAGCCAGGAGTTCATGACTCCGGAAGGACGGAAGAAGGCCTATGACAACATGGTGGAAGCCGGCATCGACGCGCTCGTGGTCATCGGCGGAAACGGTTCGCTGACCGGCGCCCAGCTGTTTGCCCGGGAGTTCGACATCCCCATCATCGGCCTGCCCGGCACCATCGACAACGACCTGTACGGAACCGACAGCACCATCGGCTACGATTCCGCCCTCAACACCATCGTCGAATGCGTGGACAAGATCCGCGATACCGCGAACTCCCACGACCGCATCTTCTTCATCGAGGTGATGGGGCGCGATGCGGGTTTCCTGGCGCAGAACAGCGCCATCGCATCCGGTGCCGAGGCCGCCATCATCCCGGAGAGTTCCACCGACGTGGACCAGCTCGCGGACTTCATCGAACGGGGCAAGCGCAAGAGCAAGAACAGCGCCATCGTCCTCGTTTCCGAAGCGCAGAAGAACGGCGTGGGCGGGGCCTTCTACTATGCCGAGCGCGTCAAGAAGGAGTATCCGCAGTTCGACGCCCGCGTGACCATCCTCGGCCACCTGCAGCGCGGCGGCACCCCCTCCGCCTACGACCGGATCCTCGCCTCGCGGATGGGCTATGCGGCCATCGAAGCCCTGCTGGAAGGCCAGCGGAACATCATGATCGGCATCAAGAACGACGAGATCGTGTACGTACCCATCTCCCGCGCCGTGAAAATGAACAAACCGATCAACCAGGAGCTCATCACGGTGCTGAACGTTCTCTCGATGTAATATGATCTACCGAATCATCCTGGGCATCCGCCATTTCCTCTTCGACAAAGGCTGGAAGAAATCATACAGGGCCGACGTCCCTACCGTCTGCGTGGGCAATGTCTCCGTGGGCGGCACGGGCAAGACCCCGCATACCGAAATGATCCTGCGCCTGCTTCTGCACAGTGACGAATGGGCCTATTCCGACATCGCCGTCCTTTCCCGCGGCTACAAGCGGAAATCCAAGGGGTTCCAGAAAGTGGGCCGCGACGGTACGGCGCTCCAGTTCGGCGATGAGCCCCTGCAGATCGCGAAGAAGTTCCCGTCCGTGACGGTCGCCGTGGACAAGGACCGGGTGGAAGGCTGCCGGTTCCTCGCGCATCCGGAGCAGTTGCGGACCGACAAGAAGGCCAAGGGCTGCCTGGACAAGGACATTCCCGCCGCCGACATCATCGTCCTGGACGACGCGTTCCAGCACCGCCGGCTCAAGGCCGACGTGAACGTGGTCCTGGTGGACTACAACCGCCCCGTGCAGAAAGACCGCCTCCTCCCCTGGGGCAAGCTCCGCGACCTCCCGTCCCGGCTGAGGGCCGCCGACATCCTCATCGTCACCAAATGCCCGACCTACCTGGACGAATGGGAAAAGGGGAAGTGGGCCAAGCAGCTGGGCCTGCAGGACTACAGCCCCGCCACCGGCAAGGGCACGACGCGGAAGGGGAAGACGCAGACCCTCCTGTTCACCACCATCGGCTACGAGCCCATGCTGCCGGTCTTCCCGGAGGAGTCCGACAGCCGGTTCATGTACGCCCAGCGGCTGATCCTCTTCTCCGGCATCGCCAAGGATACGCCGCTGCGCGCCTTCCTGTCCGATACCTACAAGGAAGTCAAGCGGTTCAATTTCCCCGACCACCACAAGTACTCAAACGGAGACATCCAGAAAGTCGTCCGGGCCATCAGGGCCTTCCCCACCGCCTGCGTCGCGACCACCGAGAAGGACGCCCAGCGCGTGGTGGATACGAAAAAGGTACCTGAAACCCTGCGCCAGCGCCTGTTCCAGGTACCCATCGAGGTGAACTTCCTGTCCCCTGCGGAGCAGGAAATCTTCGAGACTACGCTTCTGGACCTCCTGAGAGGATTTCGTTCTGAACCCTGACGGATTCCTCGTGGATGGCGTTGTACACGTCCTCCGCAAACTTCTCCGAGAGCCCGCATCTGCGGGCTTTTTCCTTGATGCCCTCCACGACCTGCTCCCACCGGTTCGTCTGCAGGATGGCCACGTTGTGGTCACGCTTGTACGAGCCGATCTTCCGGCTCACGTCCATCCGGGAAGCCAGGGTGTTGAGCAGGTTCTCGTCGATGAGGTCGATCTGCGCCCGGAGCGCGTCGATGCCTTCGCGATAATCCCGGTCTCCGGAGTCCTTCGCCCGGATCTGGAGACTTTCAAGAAGGGTGAGCAGGTCCGCGGGCGTAAGCTGCTGCTTCGCGTCGGAGAGCGCGCACGACGGGTTGCAGTGCGACTCCACCATCAGGCCGTCCAGACCCAGGTCCATCGCCCGCTGGGACAGTTCCAGCAGGTATTTCCGGTCGCCGCCCATATGGGAAGGGTCGGCGAAGAAAGGAAGGTCGGGATAGCGCGTCCGCAGTTCGATGGCAATCTGCCAGCCCGGGGAATTGCGGTACGGGATGTTTTCCGTGGTGGAGAAACCGCGGTGGATGACACCGAGTTTCCGCACGCCGGCGCGGTTCAGCCGCTCCAGCGCCCCGATCCACAGGTCCAGGTCCGGGTTGACCGGATTCTTCACCAGGACGGGGATGTCCGTATCGTAAAGCGCGTCGGCGATCTGCTGCATCAGGAAGGGATTGGCCGACGTGCGCGCCCCCATCCACACCATGTCGATACCGTACTTGAGGCACTCGTACACGTGCCTGTCGCTGGCCACTTCGGTACAGACCTTCATTCCGGTCTCTTCCTTGACGCGTTTCAGCCATTTGAGGCCGGGCACGCCCACGCCTTCGAAGCTGCCCGGGTGCGTCCGGGGTTTCCAGATGCCAGCCCGGAACACGTGGATGCCCCGCTCGGCGAGGCCTCTCGCCGTTTCCATCACCTGTTCTTCGCTCTCGGCGCTGCAGGGACCGGCGATCGTCATCGGCCGGGGCAGCGTGAAGAATCCCCATTCGCCGACGGGGACGATATCCAGTGTCATTGCCATAATTATCTGATAATCTTCTTGATCCGATTCGCGTCTTCGATGAGCTGCCGGATCTTGTCTTCGTCGTAATCGTCCACCGCCTGGCGGAACTCGTACATCTTTTCAATATAGGTGTCCATCACGTGGAGGACGTTGTCGCGGTTCTGGGTGAGGATGGGCACCCACATGTCGGCGCTGGACTTGGCCAGCCGCACGGTGGAGGAGAAGCCGCCGGACGCCAGGTCGAAGATGTGCTTCTCGTCCTTCTCCTTGTCCAGCACCGTAAGGGCGAGGGCGAAGGAAGTGACGTGCGAGATGTGGGACACATAGGCGGTATGCACGTCGTGTTGGGTCGCGTTCATGTAAAGGGGACGCATATTCAGCGCGTCATACAGCTCCTCCACGGCCCTGAGGGCCTTCGGGGACGATTCCTCCGAGTTCGCGAAGATGCAGGCGCGGCCGTCGAACAGGTTCGGCATCGCCGCCCAGGGGCCGCTGTATTCCGTACCGGCCATCGGATGCGTCGATACGAACTGCCCGCGGCACGGGTGATAATGCGTAGCCTGGCAGATCTGCTCCTTCGTGGAGCAGGTGTCGATGACGATCCGGTCCTTCGCCTCCGTCTGCTGGTAACGGTCCAGCACGTCGCAGACGATCCGGACCGCGGCGCCCACGGGGACGGCCACGACCACGATGTCGGCCTGCGCGATGCAGTCCTCATAAGGGACAACCTCGTCCACGAGACCGATCTTTTCCGCGGCGGAAGCGTTGATGGATTCCTTTTCCACGCCGATGACCCTCGTTGCGAATCCCCTCCGCTTGAGGTCCACCGCCATGGACCCGCCGATCAGGCCGAGGCCGATGATTCCGATGGTGCGCTCCATGCTACTGCTTTGCAAGATAGGCTTTTACTTTTTCCAGCGCCTTCTCCAATACGGGAACGGGGGCGCAGAGGGAGATCCGGATATAATCGTTTCCGTTCTTGCCGAAGATGAAGCCCGGGGTGATGAACACGCCTGCCCCGTACAGCAGGGCGTTGGAAACGACCTCGCCCGGAGTCTTTCCGTCCTCTCCCTTCACGGAGGCCGGCAGCTTCCCGAACACGAACAGGCCTGCGCTGTCCGGATCGTATTCCGCACCCAGCTCCTCCATGATCCTTCCGGCGACGACGGCGCGGCGGCGGTACTCCTGATTCAGCGTCGAAAACCACTCCGGACCCTGTTTCAGCGCCTCGATGGCCGCGAACTGCAGCGGCTTGAACATGCCGGAGTCCATCTGGGACTTGACCTTCAGGATCTCCTTGATGTAATCCGCCTCGCCGGCCACCATGCCGATACGCCAGCCGGCCATGTTGTGGGCCTTGGAGAGGGAATTCATCTCCAGGCAGCATTCCTTGGCACCGGGCACGGCCAGCAGGGAGAGCGGCTCCTCGTTGCGGATGAAGCTGTAGGGGTTGTCGTTGATGACCAGGATTCCGTGACGGCGGCCGAAGTCCGCGATCTTCTCGTAAAGGGCGCGCGTCGCCCGGGCGCCCGTGGGCATGCCCGGATAATTGGTCCACATCATCTTCACCCCCGTGAGGTCCATCGCCTCCAGGGCGTCGAAGTCCGGCGTCCAACCTTTCTCCGCCACGAGGTCGTACTTGATCACCTGGGCCTCCACCATCTGCGAGGCCGACGTATAGGTCGGATAGCCCGGGTCCGGGACGAGGACCTTGTCGCCCGCATTCAGGAACGTCATGGAAATCAGGAGGATACCTTCCTTCGAGCCCGTGAGCGGCTGGATTTCGCAGGCCGGGTCCAGCTGTACGCCGTAATAGCGGGCGTACCAGTCGGCTAGGGCACGGCGGAACTCCGGGATGCCCGTATAACTCTGGTAGCCATGGACGCCGTCCAGGACCGCCGTCTTGGCGACGGCGTTCAGGGCCGCCCGGGGCGGGGTTCCGTCGGGCGAGCCGATGCCCAGATTGATGACAGGTTCCTCGCCGCGGTCCTTCCGTTCCGCATTGAGTTTCGCGATTTCCCGGTTCTTGATGGAGAAGAAATACTCTTTGACCGATTCGGTCCTTCTGGCAGGTTTGATGATCATAGCGCAGCTTTGAATTCGCCCAGGATGTCCAGGTCCTCGATGAGGGGACGGATGGCCGTCAGGGCCTGTTGATAGCGTTCATAGTTTCCGAACTTGATGTCGGCATAGAAGAAATACTGCCACTCGCGGCCCGGGATGGGCAGCGACTGGATACGGGTGAGGTTCATGTCGTAGAACGACAGGATGGTGAGGATGTGCGCAAGCGATCCCGGCTTGTGCTGCAGGGTGAAGCAGATGGAGGCCTTGTCTATCTCATCCTCAGGTACTTCCATTTCATCATCGAACACCAGGAAACGCGTATAGTTCTGTTTGTAAGTCTCGATTCCGGAGCGGAGGATCTCCAGGCCGAACAGTTCGGCGGCGAGTTCCGAGGCGACCGCCCCCACGCCCTTGAGTTTCTTCTCGGCCACGTCGGCAGCGCTCTTGGCGGTGTCCTCCGATTCCACCAGGTGGATCCAGGGGCATTCCCGTTCGAAGAAGGCACGGGTCTGGTTGATGGCCATGTAGTGCGTCCGGACCTCGTGGATGTCCCTGAGCGACTGGCCCGGGAGAGCCATCAGGTTCTGCCGGATGCGCAGGTACACCTCGCCCTTGACTTTGCGGTCGTACCGGCGGAGCAGTTCGAAATTGTGCAGCAGCCCGCCGGACAGCGTGTTCTCGATAGCCATCACGGCGGCATCGGCCACGCCGGCCTCCAAAGCCCTGTACAGGTCCTCGAACGTGTTGCATTCCACGATGTCGGGGACCTCGTCGGCATAGAAAGCCCGGGCTGCCTGCTCATGGAAACAACCCTTGTATCCCTGTATGGCGATCCGCTTCATCTACTGACTAACCTTTGTCAAAAAAGGGCCGTCCCATACCCGGACAGCCCAACATATACAACCTATGCTATGATGATACGACGTCCGGCTATTATCGTGCCTGATAATAGAACTTGAAATAACCGAAGCCGTAAAATCGCATTGTCAGAAAGTTCGTTTCGACAAAGGTATAATAAATAAATTTAAAATACAAGCATCAGACGGTGAGAATCTCCTTTTCCTTCGCCGCGATGATCGCGTCGATGTTCTTCACGTGCTTGTCGGTGACCTTCTGGAGCTCGTCCTCGCCCTCCTTCTCGCCGTCCTCGGACAGGCCTTCGTTCTTCTGGGCTTTCTTCAGCAGGTCGATGCCGTCACGGCGGGCGTTGCGCACCGTCACCTTCGTGGTCTCACCCTGGGCCTTCGCCTTCTTGATGAGTTCCCGGCGGCGCTCCTCGGTGAGGGCCGGCACCACGCAGCGGATGATCTCGCCGTTGTTCGACGGGGTCAGGCCCACGTTGGCGTCCAGGATCGCCTTCTCAATCTTGGAGATCATGTTACGTTCCCAAGGCTGGATGGCGATGGTCTTCGCATCCGGCGTGGTGATGGACGCAACCTGGTTCAGCGGCGTCGCGGTGCCGTAGTAGTCCACCAGCACTCCGTTGAAGATGGCGGGCGAAGCCTTGCCCACGCGGTAGTTCTTGAGGTCCTCCTCCAGGAAATCCACGGCATCCATCATCTTGAGGTCCGCAGCATCCACAATTTCTTTCGCTCTCGGTAACATAGTCTTTCGTGTTTTCAGTGAATCATGCAAATATAATAAAAAACGGCAGAAACCATCAGGTTTTTGCCGTTTTTCTCACAAATCGTGCCGAAGCCCTACAGGTTCAGCGCATCTGCGCTCTTGATGAACCTTGCCAGGTCTTCCTCGGAGACGTGGTAGTTCTGCATTTCGCCGGAGAAGTACTGGTCGTAGGCGCTCATGTCCACGAAGCCGTGGCCGGAAAGGTTGAAGAGGATGGTCTTCTGCTCACCGGTCTCCTTGCACTTCAGGGCCTCCTGGATGGTGGCGGCGATGGCGTGGCAGGATTCCGGGGCGGGGATGATGCCTTCGGTCTGGGCGAAAAGGACGCCGGCGGCGAAGGAATCCTTTTGCTCGATGTCTACAGCCTCCATCAGACCGTCCTTCATCAGCTGGGAGAGGATGACGCCGGCACCGTGGTAGCGGAGGCCGCCGGCGTGGATGGACGCGGGCTTGAAGGTATGGCCCAGGGTGTACATCGGCAGGAGCGGGGTCATGCCGGCCTCGTCGCCGAAGTCATATTCGAACTTGCCGCGGGTGAGCTTCGGGCAGGAGTACGGCTCCGCCGCGATGAAGCGGGTCTTCTTGCCGTCCTGGATGTTGTGGCGCATGAACGGATAGGCGATGCCGGAGAAGTTGGAGCCGCCGCCGAAGCAGGCGATGACGATGTCCGGATATTCTCCGGCGAGGGCCATCTGCTTCTCGGCTTCCAGGCCGATGATGCTCTGGTGCAGGCACACGTGGTTCAGCACGGAGCCCAGGGCGTACTTGCAGTTCGGCGTGCTGACAGCCAGCTCGATAGCCTCGGAAATGGCGCAGCCCAGGGAACCCTGGTCGTTCGGGTTCCGGGTGATGATGTCCTTGCCGGCACGGGTGGACATGGACGGGGACGGGGTGATGGCCGCACCGAAGGTCTGCATGATGGAGCGGCGGTAAGGTTTCTGTTCATAGCTCACTTTCACCATATATACGGCGCAGTCGATGCCGAACTTCTTCGTCGCATAGGACAGTGCACCGCCCCACTGGCCGGCGCCGGTCTCGGTGGTGAGGTTCGTGATGCCCTGCTCCTTGGCGTAGTAGGCCTGGGCGATGGCGGAGTTCAGCTTGTGGCTGCCTGCCGGAGACACGGACTCGTTCTTGAAAAAGATATGGGCCGGGGTGCCGAGGGCTTTCTCCAGTTCATAGGCACGCACGAGCGGGGTACAGCGGTAGGCGGCGTACTGCTGGCGTACTTCCTCCGGGATGGGGATCCATTCATCGGTCTGGTTGAGTTCCTGGTCGGCACAGGCCTTGCAGAAGATGGGGTACAGGTCTTCGGGCTTCAGCGGCTGCTTGGTGGCCGGATGCAGGAACGGCAGCGGCTTGTTGGGCATGATCGCCTGGATGTTGAAGAAATGGGTCGGGATCTCGCTCTCCGGGAGCATGTACTTTTTCTGTTTCATGGTGTTTGTGTTTTATTTGGTTTATGATTTTGGCATGAAAAAAGGCACGCTGTAAGTCAGCGTGCCTCCTATGGTCTTGGTCTACCTATGGCGATGCGACTTACAGCTTGGAACTGCAAGTGCGCCACCAGAAGTTATTGACCATCATTGTTCTCATCTCGTTGCAAAGATGTAGAGAAAAAATTTAATATGCAAGAATATTTTTAAAATTTTGCAAGAAGGGGCGCGGTCCACTCGTGGGAGGCCGTCACGAAATTCGCTTCGACGTAGGCGTTGACGGCGGTGCACAGGAACAGGAGGATGATCAAGGTGCTCACGATGACGCCGATGACCCGCAGGCGGGGCAGCCACTTCTTGTTGTTCCATCCGATGGACTGGAACATGGACCAGAAACCATGGTTCAGGTGGAACCAGATAGCTACGAACCATACGATGTACAACGCCAGGACCCACCAGTTGCGGAAGGTCGCGAGAAGCAGGTAGTAGGGATTCTCCGCTTCACCACCCATGAACTCGCGAAGCTGCATCTTGGCCCAGAAATGGGTGAGGTGGAAAGCGAGGAAGCCAAGGATGATGATGCCCAGGACAGCCATGTTCTTGGCGGACCAGGAATCGTTCTTCGCCTTGGAGGCGACCTCGTAACGCTTCATGCCGCCGCGCTTCTTGATGTTCTCATAGCTGAGCCAGCATCCATAGACGATGTGGATGAGGAAGCCGAGAGCCAGGATCGGGACCATGATATCGATGAACGGGGTGCTCATGAAGTCGCAGCCGATTTGGAACCAGCCGTCACCGGTGGAGAAACGGACCGCATCTTCGGCCACTTTGCCGAAAACACCGTTCATGGAGTCGATCACGGAGAAGAAATTGATGGTTCCGTGCAGGATCAGGAAGATAATCAGGAACGCGCCGGAGATGCTCTGGATGAACTTCTTGCCGATGGAGGAGGTCAGGAAATTAGCCATATAGGATAGGTTGTTTCGTTAGTCATTAAGTATGCAAATATACATTCTTTCTTGCTTGTTTCATAATATTTCAATACTTTTGTTTCAAATCCAAACCGAATGACCATGTACAAGAGGGTACTTCTCAAACTCAGCGGCGAAAGCCTCGGCGGCCCTGCCGGAAAGGGCCTGGACACGGAAAGCCTGTCCGCCTACGCAAAGGAAATCGCGGCGGCCGCGAAGGCCGGCCTCCAGATCGCCATCGTCAACGGCGGCGGCAACATCTTCCGCGGCCTGCAAGGCGTCGGGAAGGGATTCGACCGCGTGGACGGGGACAAGATGGGCATGCTCGCCACGGTTATCAACTCCCTCGCCCTCTCGATGTTCATCAAGGAGGAAGGCGTTGAGGCCCAGGTCTTTACGGCTACGCCCATGGAACCTGTCGCGAAGTACTACATGCGGGACGAGGCGGTGAAGGTCCTGGAGCGCGGCGGCGTCGCCCTCATCGCCGGCGGTACCGGCAACCCCTTCTTCACCACCGACTCCGGCGCCGCCCTCCGCGCCCTCGAAATCGGCGCGGACGCCCTGCTCAAGGGCACGCGCGTGGACGGCGTCTACACCGCCGACCCGGAGAAAGACCCCACGGCCGTCAAATACGATGAACTCACGTTCGACGAAGCCATTTCCAGGCATCTCAAGGTGATGGACCAGACCGCCTACGCCCTCTGCTCGGACGGCAACATGCCCATCATCGTCTTCGACATGAACGCCGGCGGCAACCTCGAGCGCCTCATCCGGGGCGAGAAGGTGGGCACGCTCGTGCACCCGTAGGGGCCCGTCGAATAGAAACAACTCATTATCAATTATTTACATCATAATGACTGCGCCAAATAGCGCAGTCTATTTCTTGTAACCATATGACCACCAAGCACATCCATTCGACGGCTCTTTTGTGCCTAATCTATGAAAGCGGCCCTTCGGGACAGTGTCGATGCCGAAACATATCTGGACTACGAGGCTGTCGGCCACTATCTGGCCTGGTTCCGGCAAAAGCACTTGCGGACCTGCTGGGACGCACATAACCATCTCTGGAAAAGGTCGACCGACTATTCCTCCGTTTTTCCGTATGATCCGCAAGCGGTTTCCTGCAAGGTCGATGACGACACATATCTGATCCGCTTCCCTTCCTGTATGGGAGATCCGGATGACAAATGGATTAAGCAATCCGTGAAGGATTATAAGGCGTCGGGGTGCAAGTTCCTGATCCTTGACATCCGGGGAAACGGCGGTGGAGCGGACCACCATTATATGCCCTACTTGGAATTGCTGTACGATACACCGGCGACGCTTGACGGATTGGATTTCTTTTATACTAAGGACAATCTCCGTCGGATAGGGAAGATGTCCTGGGTATGGTGGCTTCGCCTGTCCCTTTTCAAGGACAAATCCAAAGAACGTGTCATGTGGCCTTTCCTCGAGCAGCGTGAGATAGAGTACTCATCCATCTCGACACTTCCTGTGGCGGCAGCCCTCATCATCGACAATAACGTCGCCAGTGCAGGGGAAGCAATGGTCCTGGAAATCCAAGCTTCCAGCAAACGGACCACCGTCTATGGGCAGGAAAACACTTATGGCCTCCTGGATATCTCCAATTGCACCGAGGTAGAACTTCCGTTCAGTCAGCACTATATCCTGATCCCAGTGACCGTCTCCCACCGTCTTCCCGACCGCGGCATCGACAAGACGGGCATCGCTCCAGATGTGCGGCTGGATATCCCCTACCCCACCAAACTCACCGACAATATCGATGAGTGGGTGCTCTGGATTGCGCAGGACTTGAAAAAAAGATAGGCCACACCCGCTCTGTCCGCCGATTCCATTCGACGGCCGCTCGAAGAGAAATGTCCTTCGTCGGGCAAGCCCTTTTTGGAACGGCGAACCCTACACCTCCCGGGTCTTTTCCCGGAGCCAGGCGGCGACGGGACCCGGGAGGCGGGGACTCAGGGTGCGGTACACGTGCTCGTTGTAGGCGTTGAGCCAGGCGATCTCGCCGGGAGTCATCAGGTCGAGGACCAGGGCCGACGTATCATAGTGGCACAGGGTCAGCGTCTCAAAGGCATACCAGGTGCCGAAATCGTTCGTGCCGTCCTCGCGCACCAGCACGACGTTCTCGTGGCGGACGCCGTGCATCCCCTCCCGGTACAGGCCGGGTTCGATCGTGTTGATGATGCCCGGGATGAACGGATAGGAATTGAAGTTCTGGCGGAACTCCTGCGGTCCCTCGTGGACATTGAGGAAAAAGCCGATCCCGTGGCCCGTACCGTGGCCGAAGTTGCGCTTGGTCTGCCAGAGGGCGTTCCGGGCGAGGATGTCCAGCTGGCAGCCGGCCGTCCCCTTGGGGAAAACCGCCATCGACAGGTCGATGTGGCATTTCATCACCAGCGTATAGTCCTCCCGCTCCAGGGCCGTGCAAGGGCCCATGGGCACGGTGCGCGTAATATCGGTCGTGCCGAAAAGGTACTGTCCGCCGGAATCCACCAGGTATAGTCCATGCGGCTCCAGAATGGGAGCATTCTCGTGCGGGGTCACATAGTGCGGCAAGGCCGCACCGGCCCCGTAGGCCGATATGGTTTCGAAACTGTCGCCCCGGTAGCCCGGGATTTCCGCCCGGAAGGACTGCAGCTTGCAGGCCGCTTCCCACTCATCGACCCGGCCCGCCTGGCCTTCCAGCCAGTAGAGGAACTTCTCCACGGCCAGGCCGTCTTCCAGGTGCGCCTCCCGCATTCCCTCGATCTCCACGCGGTTCTTCACCGACTTGCGGAGGGGGATCGGGGAAAGGCCCTCCACGACTTCGCAGGGACTCTCGTCCAGGCACTCCCGCAGATGGATGTTCAGGGTGCCCGGATCCACGTAGATGCGCTGAACATCGTCCGGAATCCGCGTGGAGAAGGCCAGGCCGGCTTCGTCATAGTCGCAAACGGTCACTTCGTCCGCCGCCACCTCGTCGAAACTGGCCTGCGTTTCCTCGTCCGGATCCAGGTACGCGTCCTTGCGGACGAACCAGAGCACGTCTTCCATCGTGACAAGGAGATAGGAAATCACGACCGGATTGTAGTCCACGTCGGATCCGCGCACGTTCAGCAGCCAGGCAATCTCGTCCAGGGCCGTCAGGAAGATGGCATCCAGGTTATGGAGGATCATCCATTTCCGGAGCCAATGAAGCCGCTCCACACGCGACTCGCCTGTCAGGTCCTCGCCCAGGGTAATGATGGGCGTGGAAGGGATCTCCGGCCGGCCGGCCCAGAGTGGAGACAGCAGGTCGGGCACGGAAACCACCGTTACGGGGACGTCGAAAGCCGCCTTGAGCGCGGCGACCGCCGATACGGTCTGGCACAGGCCGTCCACGGCGACGACCGGCTCCGGGAAGCCCCGGGAGGCCAGCCACTGGGGGATCGGAACCTGCTCGGGCACACGCATCTTGTGCAGTTCAACGCCCGTCCCGGCCAGCTGCTTCACGGCCTGGATGAAATACCGCGTATCGGTCCACAGGCCGGCATGGTCCAGGGTGATGCAAAGGTCACCCGCCTCGCCCGTGAAACCGGACACCCATTCCACCTGCTTCCAACGCCGGGCAGGGTACTCGCTGGCATGGGGGTCGCTGCCGGTCAGGATGACGGCATCCCACCCGTGTTCGCGCATCATCGAACGGATGGCCTCCACACGGGCTGCAAAGATGTTTTCCATGGTATGATTATTGACAATTTTCACAAATATAGATATATTTGCAGATATTAAAAACGAAAAAAGCCATGACTGAAGACCCCCTCGAGAGAATCGAACGCGAAGAGCGTGAAAAGAAAAACCGCAACGGCGGACTGAAAACCGCCCTGGTCGTCCTCGCCGTCGCCGCCGCCGCCCTGGCCGCCGGCCTGGCCTGGATCTGGAACCAGAAGAGCAGCCTCGTGAACGAACTCGAAGGCGAGAAGGCCGAACTGGCCCAGCAGATGCTCTCCCTGCAGAGCGACTTCGAGAACCTGAACTCCGACTACGAGAATATCAACAGCCAGTTGGATACCTCCCGCGAACAGGTAGCCCTCCTGATCGACAAACTCGCGAAGACCGAGGCGACGAACCGCGCCAAGATCCGCCAGTACGAGAAGGAACTGGGCACCCTCCGTTCCATCATGAAGGGCTATATCGTCCAGATCGACTCCCTGAATACCCTGAACAAGAGGCTCACGGCCGATGCCGCCGCAGCGCGCAGGGAAGCCGCGGAGAGCCGCCAGGCCAATGAGAACCTCACCCGCCAGGTGGAGAGCCTGACCGGCCAGGTCGCCGCCGGCGCCGTCATCAAGGCCCGCGGACTGCATCTGTCGGCCTACAACAGCTCCGACAGGGTCACCGACCGCTCCAGCCGCGTCAAATACCTCGTCGCCACGCTCTCCCTTGTGGAGAACGAGATCGCGGAACGCGGCCCGGTCCGCATCTATGTGCGCGTGAAGGACCCGGAGGGCCTCGTCCTCCTGAACAACGCCTCCACCGACTTCACCGTGGGCGGCGAAACGCTTTCCGCCTCCGCCTCCCGTGAGATCGACTATGAAGGCCAGGAAGTGGAAGTTAGCATCTATGTCAAGGACGTCGGCGAATTCACCAAGGGTATCTACACGGTGGAAGCCTACACCACCAAGGCCCTCCTCGGCCGGTCCGAACTGATGCTCCGTTAACATGATCTACGTCCACGTACCCTTCTGCCGCAGTTTCTGCACATACTGCGACTTCTACTCCGAGATCGCTTCGGAGGGTTGTTTCAAGGCCTACGCCGACGGCGTGTGTGCGGAGATCAAGCGGCGTGCGGGCGAAATGGACGATGATCCCAAGACCCTTTATTTCGGTGGCGGCACCCCTTCGGTGCTGCCGCTTTCCGTCTTGACCCGCATCCTCCTCGCCCTGGAGGAGGCCGGGCACGGCGGCCGCTGGCAGGAATTCACGATGGAGGTCAATCCCGACGACATCGTGGAGAAGGGTCTCGCCTACGCCACCAGCCTGAAGGCCCTGGGCGTGAACCGGATGAGCATCGGCATCCAGTCCTTTGACGATCCGATGCTCCGCTGGATGAACCGCCGCCACGATGCGGCCCGGGCCGAAGAGGCTTTCCGGATCGTCCGGGAGGCCGGCTTCGACAATGTGAGCATCGACCTGATCTTCGGCATCAGCCACCTTTCCGACGAAGTCTGGGCCCATACGGTGGACCGCGCCATCGCCCTTGGGCCTGAGCACGTCTCCTGCTATCAGCTGACCGTCGAAGGGGAAAGCGCCCTGGCCGACATGGCCGCCCGGGGCGAATACACCGAGGCCTCCGACACGCAGTGCAGGCGCCAGTATGACATCCTCTGTCAGAAAATGGCAGCCGCCGGATACCGCCATTATGAGATCTCCAATTTCGCCCGTCCCGGCTTCGAGGCCGTGCACAACGGCGGCTATTGGGAGCGGCGGCCCTATGTCGGAATCGGCCCTGGAGCGCATTCCTTCCACGGTTCCACCCGCAGTTGGAACAGCAAGCAGCTCCAAGGCTGGACCTCCACGACCGAAACCCTTTCCGCCGAAGACACCCTCGTGGAGACCATCATGCTCGCCCTCCGGACCGACAAAGGCATCGACGCGGCCTTCCTGCACGAAAATTGCAGCAGGGATGACATCGGATCCCTCGTCGGGAACGGAGCGCTCGTCCGGGTGGACGACCGGTACCGCATCCCTGAAGACCATTTCTTCGTTTCCGACGAAATCATCCGCGAACTGATTTAAAAACACACGATCATGGCAAGCTCGAAATCATTCTTCTCCCTCCTCGCGGGCCTCGCAGCAGGCGCCGCCATCGGTATGTTGTATGCTCCTGACAAGGGTTGGAAGACGCGCGCCCGCGTGAAGAGGGCCGCGGAAAACGGTTACGAAGACCTCAAGGAGAACCTCGGCGACCTGGGCGCCAAGGTGGACGAAAAGAGCGCGGAGGCCAAGGAGTCCCTCAAATCCCTCCGTGAGACCCTCCGTGAAAAGGGAGCCGAAATCAAGGAAGGCACCCGCGACATGCTCCTGAAGCAGCTGGAGCGCCTGGAAAACGCCCTGAAGCAGGCCGAAGAGGCTGCGGAAGAGGCCGCCGGTCCCGTCGTGGACGAACAGGAGCCCGAAGCATGAGCCAGTTCTCCCGGCCCGCCGAAGAACTCTCCCGGGAAGCCAAAGAGTACGTCGACCTGCGTCTGGAAGACGTGAAGCTCCGGACCGTCAAGGGTCTGTCCCTCACCGCCTCCAAGCTGGTCGGGATGATCCTCCTGCTGGGCGTTGCGATCAACCTCGCACTGGTCCTTTCCTTCGGCATCATCCTCCTGGTGGGCGAACTCATCGGCAGTTACGCCTGGGCCGCCCTGGGCGTGGCCGTCCTGCTGGGCATCGTCCTGTGGATCCTGATCCGGAAGCGCGACACCCTGTTCAAGGATACCTTCGTCCCCCTGTTTGTCAAACTGTTCTTCTCCGACGACGATGAATAACGACTACAAGGACATCAAGACCGTGGAAGACCTCACCGAGGCCATCCACCGCAGCCGTGCCCGCATCGAAGCCCAGGGAGAAGCTGTCCAGCGCCGCCTGTCCGACGTCCAGAGTTTCTATACCCCGCGGAACATGGCCCTCCAGGGCGTCCGTCGGACCGCCCTCAACGTGGATTTCTACGCCCGCGCCCTTTTCATCGTGCGGGCCCTCAAAAAAAGACTTCAGAAATGACCTACCTTCGCCGAGCCGTCAAGTACTTCATCCAGATTACTTTCCTTTTCGCGGCCGTCATCCTCGTGCTGATGCTTACGGGGATGGTGTCCAAGGACATCGCGGTCGCTTTCCGGAGCGGATGGACCTCCGTCTGGTGGATTCTGGCCATCTTCGCCGTCATGTCCCTCGCCTATCCCTTCTTCGGCTACCAGAAGCGGAAGATCCTTATCTCCGGTGACCCGGCGGAAGCCCGCGGCGGCATCGAAGAGGCGATGCGCGCCCGCGGCTATGTGCTCGCAAGCGACGCGGACGGCGTACTGAAGTTCCATCTCTCCTCTCCCGTGAACCGTCTCGCGCGGCTCTGGGAAGACACCGTCACCCTCACGCCGGTCCTCGGCGGGTGGCAGGCGGAAGGCCTGTCCCGCGACCTGGTCCGGGTCGTGAGTTCCATCGAACACAAATTCAGAGACCATGGCAACGAATGATTTCAAGACCGTTGCGAAGTTTTCCGAGCCCATCCCGGCCGAAATCCTCGCCGGCATGCTGCGGGAGAACGGGATTCCCGCCGCCGTTTTCGGCGCCTCCTCCCCCTATCCCTGCCTGAATTACGCCCAGCCCATCGAAGTGAAGGTCAATGCCGAAGACTTCGAGCGCGCACTCGCACTCGTTCCGGAAGAAGACCGCGTACAGGAATAGGTTTATTGCTCCTGACTCCCGCCGGCAAGATCCAGGATTTCCGATGTGATCTTCTGCTGGCGGGATTTGTTGTATTGCAGGGTGAGTTCCTGGAGGAGGTCCTCACCGTTGTCCGTAGCCGTCTGCATGGCCACCGTACGGGCGGCGTGTTCGGAGGCGTTGCTGTCCAGCAAAGCCGTGAAGAACTTGAGTTTCAGGGACTTGGGCAGAAGGTTCTCCAGAAGTTCCGATGCGGAGGGCTCGAGGATGCAGTCCGGGAGGCCGGAGGCGACGTCCCCGGCAACCCCGGCCATCTCCCCCATCGGAAGAAGGGTTTCCCGCACGGGAACCTGCCTGCCGGAGGAGACGAAATGATTATAGATGAGCTCCACACGGTCCAGACGGCCTTCGCGGAAATCCTCCATCAGCCGTTCCGCCAGGGCGGAGGCTTCGGCGTAGGAAGGTTTGTCGGCCAGATTGTGATAGTCCTCCGGAGAAGGGTAGCCGCACTTTTTCATCGCGTCGGCCATCTTGCGGCCTACGCTGTGCACGGTGATGTCGGCCCCGCCGAACTCCCGGAGGGCGTCCAGGGTCAGGCGCAGGGCATTTGCATTGAAGGCGCCGCAAAGGGATGAGTTGGATGCGAAGGCCACGATGGAGACCTTCTCCCGGGCGGGGGCGGAATCGTCCTCTCCCCCAGCCGGTGACATCGTCCGCGCATAAGCGCCGGAATGACCCGCACCGCCTGTCTGGGCGGCAACCCGCTCCATCATTCCCTGCAGCTTCCGTTCATAAGGGCGCATTCCCTCGATGGCCTGCTGTGCCCGGCGGAGCTTGGCAGAAGCCACGAGTTTCATCGCGGAAGTAATCTTCAGCGTACTCTGGACGGAGCCGATACGGCCCTTTATTTCCTTCAATGAGGGCATGTTACTTCATTCCGGCAATGACCGAGGCGGCGGTTTCTTCGATCGCGGCGGCAATCTCGTCGGAGAACTTGCCGGCGGCAAGCGGGCCGATGACATCGTCCTTGTGGGCGGCGCGGAGGGCATCCAGGAAGAGGTCCTGGAACTCGCGGACGCGGTCCACGGGGATGTCGCGCATCAGCGCACGCGTGCCGCAGAACAGGACGGCGACCTGCTCACCCACGGGCATCGGACTGTACTGGGGCTGGATGAGGAGCTGGTTGTTCTTTCGGCCCTTGTCCAAGGCCATCTCCGTGACCTTGTCCATGTCGGACGAGAACTTGGAGAAGGCTTCCAGCTCGGCATACTGGGCCTGGTCGATCTTCAAGGTGCCGGCCACCTTCTTCATGGACTTCACCTGCGCGCTGCCGCCCACGCGGGACACCGAGATACCCACGTTGATGGCGGGCCGGATGCCCTGGTTGAACAGGCCGCTCTCCAGATAGATCTGGCCGTCGGTGATGGAGATGACGTTGGTGGGAATATAGGCGGAAACGTCACCCGCCTGCGTCTCGATGATGGGAAGGGCGGTGAGGGAACCGCCGCCGCGCACCTTGCCCTTCAGAGCCTCCGGGAGGTCGTTCATCGTCTCCGCGACCTCCTGCTGACCAATGATTTTCGCCGCGCGCTCCAGCAGACGGGAATGCAGGTAGAAGATATCGCCCGGATAGGCCTCACGGCCAGAGGGCCGGCGGAGGATCAGGGACACTTCGCGATAGGCGACAGCCTGCTTGGACAGGTCGTCGTACACGACCAGGGCGTGACGGCCCGTATCGCGGAAATACTCGCCGATGGCAGCGCCGGCAAAGGGAGCGTAATACTGCAGGGCGGCCGGGTCGGCAGCCGTAGCAGCCACGACGATGGTGTAATCCATCGCCCCGTGGTCGCGGAGGGTCTTCACGATGCTGGCGACCGTGGAACCCTTCTGGCCCACAGCCACATAGATGCAGTACACCGGGTCCCCTTTCAGGAAATTGTCCCGCTGGTTGATGATGGTGTCGATGGCAATGGCCGTCTTGCCCGTCTGGCGGTCGCCGATGATGAGCTCACGCTGGCCGCGCCCGATCGGGATCATCGCGTCAATGGCCTTGAGGCCTGTCTGCAGCGGCTCGTTCACCGGCTGGCGGAAAATGACGCCGGGGGCCTTGCGCTCCAGCGGCATGTCGATCTTCTCCCCTCCGATGGCACCCAGGCCGTCCAGCGGATTTCCGAGCGGATCTACCACGCGGCCCACCATCTCTTCGCCCACCGGAATGGAGGTGATCCGGCGGGTCCGCCGGACTACGGCCCCTTCCTTCAGCAGGTCGGTCGGGCCCATCAGGACGGCGCCCACGTTGTCCGGTTCCAGGTTCATCACCACGGCCATCACGCCGTCTCCGCAATCCAGCAGTTCGCCGGCTTCGGCATGGTCCAGCCCGTAGATCCGGACGACGCCGTCCGACACCTGCAGGACCTTGCCGATCTCCTCGAACTGCAAGTCGCTCTTCATCTCCCGGAGCTGGTTCAGCAGCACTTCGGATATTTCGCTGGGTTTGATCGTTGTTGCCATACTTAGACAATTCTTCGGTTCTTTTCAATGTACTGGAAACGGATTGCCTCCAGCTGGCTGGCGACGCTTGTGTCGATCATCGCATCGTCAATGTCGAAGACGAACCCTCCGATGAGGGAAGGGTCCACTTCCACGTCGATCAGGGCCTGCCCGCCCGTGTGTTCGCGTACCAGGGCGCCCAACCGCACCAGCAGGCTGTCCGGCGGAGGGACGGCGACCTTCAGGTACGCCTTCCTGATGCCGATGCAACGGCGGTAACGGTCGGCGAAGTCCAGCAGCGTCTGGTGCAGGAACTCAATCCGCCCGTTCTGCATGAGCAGGTGCAGGAAACGTTCCAGATCCGGCTCCAAGGGCTCTCCAAGGGCGGTTTTCAGAAGCGAGAGCTTCTTCGCATCGGACACGACGTCCTTTGCGCCGATCATCCTGGACAGGTCGGGCACTTCCGCGAGGACATGCGCCAGGCTTTCCGCCTGGGCGCAGACGGCGTCTCCGCGGCCGGTCTCCCGGACGTACTTGACCAGGGCTTCCGCGTACCTTGTCCTGATGATGCCTACATTCACGAGTGGACTCCGGTTTGGGTGGTTTCGTCGACCATTTTCTCAAGATACTCCCGCTGCGCTTCATCCGTGGAAAGGTCCTTCCGGAGGATCTTCTCGGCGATAGATACCGACAGCAGGGCGACCTCCTTGCGGATGTCGCTCAGGGCAGCCTCCTTCTCGGCGGCGATCTGCGTACGGGCCTCCGCGAGAATCTTGCCGGCCTCGTCCCGGGCCTGGGCTTTCGCGTCGGCAAGGATCCGGTTCTTGGTCTCGGACGCCTCCCGGAGGATGGCGGCCTGCTCCCGGCGGGTCTCATCCAGCATCCGGGCGTGCTCCTCGACCATCCCGGCCATCCGGGCCTCGATCTCATGGGCGTCCTCCAGCGACTTCTTGATGGTGGCGTTGCGCTTGTCGACCATCTCCGTGATGATCGGGAAGCCGAACTTCCACAGCAGGAAGAAGACCAGGCCGAAGATGACGACCATCCAGAACAGGAGGCCGGTATCGGGCGTAACGAGATTCATAAGACTACAGGACCAGGGCCAGGAGGCAGACGATGATGGCGAACAGGGCGGCACCCTCGATCATACCGGCGGCGATGATCATCGCGGTACGGAGGTTGCCCGCGCTTTCCGGCTGGCGGGCGATGGACTCCATCGTGGACTTGCCGATCTTGCCGATACCGAACGCGGCGGCGATGGCAGCGACGGCCGCGCCGATGGCGACACCGGCCTTTCCGAGGGCGGCACCGGCCGCAGCCTGGAGAATCATGGTAACAAGTAACATAATCTTATGGTTTTTAACGGTTTATTCTTCTCCATGGGCCCTTGCGAGCCCGATATAAATTGATGAAAGCATCGTGAATACATAGGCCTGGATGAAAGCCACCAGGCATTCGAGCGCGTCCAGGAAGATGCCGAACAGTACCGATACCACCGTCATGGACCCAGTCAGGACCGCCCCGTACTTGGCCATGATGAAGATGATGCACACCATGCACAGGATCATGATGTGGCCGGCGAGCATGTTCGCAAAGAGACGGATGGTCAGGGAGACCGGCTTCATCAGGGCGCTGAAGACCTCGATAATGGGCATGATGGGCTTCAGGAACACCGGGACGTCCGGGTTGAAAATCTCCTTGTAGTAGTGCTTGGTACCGGTAAGGTTCACCGTAAAGAAGGTGCACAACGCCAGTACCAGCGTAATGGCGATGTTGCCCGTGAGGTTCGCCCCGCCCGGGAAAAACGGCATGATGCCCAGGAAGTTGTTCAGCAGGATGAACAGGAAGGCCATGCACAGGAAAGGGGAGTACTTGCGGTAATCCGCCTCGCCGATGTTTTCTCGGGCCATGTCGTGGACCATCATCACAAGCGGTTCCATGAGGGCGGCGATGCCCGTCGGGGCTTCGTCCAGCACATCGTGCTTCCTGTACCACCGAGCCGTCAGGAGGATGACGACGAGCAGCAGCAGGCTGGACATCATCAGCGACAGGACGTTCTTGGTGATGGAGATGTCGAAGGGACGCTTCCCGCTGTCCACTTCCACGATCTTCCCCTTTTCCGGATCGATCCTCAGGCCTTCGTAGGATTCCCCGTGCGCCAGGTGCCTGGACGAGAAAACATGCCAGCCCGTGGAACTGTGCACGATGACCGGGAGATGCAGCTTTACGTGCCGGTCCCCCCAGGTCCAGAGATGCCACTCATAGTCGTCGCCGATGTGCTCGAAGATGATCTCCGCGACATCGACGGTTTCCTCCTGGCCTTGTTGGGCCGGGGAAGGAGCCGCCAGGAGCAGCAACGATATGAGCCAGGCAAGCATCATGCTTCAACGCAGGCATCGACCTGATTATCATGTACTTCCACAAATCCAGAGGCAATGGGGACCCGGTGCTCCGCCCCCCCGGACACATACACGATCTCCCCCTTTTCCAAAGAAGAGATGAGAGCCGCGTGGTCCTTCAGGACCTCGAACGGCCCCACCGTGCCCGGCAGGGTCACGGCCGACACGGCCGCGTCCACGAGCGTCCCTTCCGGCGAGATGATATGCAGGGCGATCACATCCATGTCATTCCTTCGCAGCGGCCAGCAGCTTTTCGCCCTTGGCGATGGCGTCCTCGATGGTGCCCACGTTCAGGAAGGCCTGCTCCGGCAGGTAGTCCACTTCGCCGTCCAGGATCATGTTGAAACCGCGGATGGTATCCTCGATGGAGACCATCACGCCCGGAACGCCGGTGAACTGCTCCGCCACGGAGAAAGGCTGGGACAGGAACCGCTGGACGCGGCGGGCGCGGTTGACCGTGGTCTTGTCCTCGTCCGAGAGTTCGTCCATGCCCAGGATGGCGATGATGTCCTGGAGTTCCTGGAAGCGCTGGAGGATCTGCTTCACGCGCTGCGCGGTGTCGTAATGCTCCTTGCCCACGATGTTGGGATCCAGGATGCGGGACGTGGATTCCAGCGGGTCCACGGCCGGATAGATGCCCAGGGAAGTGATCTTCCGGCTCAGCACCGTGGTCGCGTCCAGATGGGAGAAGGTCGTGGCCGGAGCCGGGTCCGTGAGGTCGTCGGCCGGGACATAGACGGCCTGGACCGAGGTGATGGACCCGTTCTTGGTGGAGGTGATACGTTCCTGCATCTGGCCCATCTCAGTGGCCAGGGTGGGCTGGTAACCCACGGCGGACGGCATGCGGCCGAGCAGGGCCGACACCTCCGAGCCCGCCTGGGTGAAACGGAAGATGTTGTCGATGAAGAAGAGGATGTCCCGGGGGCCGTCGCCCGTATCGCTGTCGCGGAAGGATTCCGCGAGCGTCAGGCCGCTCAGGGCCACGCTGGAACGGGCTCCCGGCGGCTCGTTCATCTGGCCGAACACCATGGAAACCTGCGACTTGGGAAGTTCCTCCCTGTCCACCAGGGACAAGTCCCACTTCCCTTCCTCCATCGCCTTGTTGAAGGCCTCGCCGTAACGGATGACATTGGACTCGATCATTTCCCGAAGCAGGTCGTTGCCCTCACGGGTACGCTCGCCCACGCCGGCGAAGATGGAGAAGCCGTTATGGGCCTTGGCGATGTTGTTGATGAGCTCCTTGATCAGGACGGTCTTGCCCACGCCGGCGCCGCCGAACAGGCCGATCTTGCCACCCTTGAGGTAGGGTTCCAGCAGGTCGATGACCTTGATGCCCGTGAACAGGACTTCCTGCGAGGTCGTAAGGTCCTCGAACTTAGGCGGTTCACGATGGATCGGGAGCGCTTCTTCCCGGGAGAGTTCCCCCATTCCGTCGATGGTCTCGCCCACGACGTTCATCACGCGGCCGCGGATCTGGGCGCCCACCGGCATCGCAATCGGAGCGCCCGTGGACAACACTTCCATCCCGCGGCTCAAGCCGTCGGTGGAGTCCATCGCCACGCAGCGGACCGTGTCCTCGCCGATGTGCTGCTGTACTTCCACGACGAGCGTACGTCCGTTCCCGCGCTTGATTTCCAGCGCTTCATGGATGCGGGGAAGTTCCGTGTCCCCGATGCTGAAATGCACATCCACCACCGGTCCCACGACCTGGGTGATCGTTCCTGTTCCGTTTGCCATACGGTTTGTGTTTTGTCTATCTACAAAGATAGCAAATTATTTACTTACCCGCCAGATGCTTTTCCCAGGCCCACGCGGCCGCGAGGGTCTCCTCAATGGTGCGGGTGGCCTTCCAGCCCATTTCCTCGTTCGCGAGGGTCGGGTCTGCCCAGATAGCGGTGATGTCTCCGGGACGCCGGGGCGCGATGCGGTAGTTGACCTTGACGCCGTTCACTTTCTCGAACGCCTTGACCAGTTCCATGACGGAAAGGGGCGTGCCGGTGCCGATATTGAAGATCTCGCAGTCCTGCTTCATCTTGCCTTCGAGCATCCGGGTAACGGCAAAGACATGGGCCTTGGCGAGATCCACGACATCGATGAAGTCGCGCAGGCCGGTACCGTCCTTGGTGGGATAGTCATCGCCGAAGATGCTCAGGCACTCGCGCTTGCCGATGGCGGTCTGGGTGATGTACGGGACGAGGTTGTTGGGGACGCCGCGGGGGAGTTCGCCGATGAGGGCGCTCGGGTGTGCGCCGATGGGGTTGAAGTATCGGAGGAGGATGCCCTTGATGGCGCCTCCGCTGGCCTTCACGGTGTCGCGGAGGATGTCCTCGCACATCGTCTTGGTGTTGCCGTAAGGCGACATGGCCGGCTTGCGGGGGGTCTGCTCGGTGACGGGAACCTTGTCCGGCTCACCGTACACGGTGGCGGAAGAGGAGAACAGCACGTTGCAACCACCCTTCTCCTGGGCGGCCTCCAGGACGTTGATGAAACTCAGGAGGTTGTTCTTGTAGTACATCAGCGGCTTGTCCACGGACTCTCCCACGGCCTTGAAGGCGGCGAAATGGATGACCGCATCGATGGGATAATCGGCGAAAATCTTCTTCACGGCCTCCGCATCGCAGAAGTCCATCCTGACCAGGGGGAGCTCCCGGCCGATGATTTTCTGCACCCCCTCGAAACCGGTAAGGTCGCAGTTGGAGAAATTGTCGGCGACCACCACGTCGTAGCCCGCCTCGATGAGTTCCACGGTCACGTGGCTTCCGATAAAGCCCGCTCCGCCCGATACAAGCACAGTCTTTTTCATATCAATCAGTATTGTGATTTACAAAGATACGAAAAAAACCTATCTTTGTGGCATGCGGAAGATCTTGTTTGCGGGCGCGCTCCTTGCGTGCCTTGGAATGCAGGCGCAGACCCTGCAGCAGAAAGTGGACCGGGCCGCGGCCAGGGAGCCCCTGGCGGGGGCAGTCGTGGGCGTCATGGTCCAGGACATGGACGGCAGGGTTCTCGCCGAACGGGAATCCGGGCGGAGGATGGTGCCGGCTTCGAACCTGAAGCTCATCACCACGGGAACCGCCCTGCACGCCCTCGGACCGGCGTTCCGGTTCGAGACGGGGATCGGCTACACCGGCACGGTCGACGGGGACGGGACCCTGCACGGCGACGTGTACATCGTCGGCGGGGGCGACCCCACCATCGGCGTCGCCGACTCCATCGCCGTGAAGGCCGACGCCCTGTTCTGGCGCTGGAAAACCATGCTGAAGGACGCCGGCATCTCCCGCATCGACGGCCGCATCATCGGGGACGGACGGGCTTTCGAAGGCCATCTGGAGAACCAATCCTGGTCTTATGACGACACCGGCACCTATTACGGAGCCGGCTGCAACGCCTTGAGTTTCTATGGCAACGCAGTGGACTATAACGTGGCGGCAGGGGTCGAAGGCGGCCCGGTGAAGGTGACGCAGCGTTATCCGGAAACACCCTGGATGCATTTCGGAAACCTGACCGTGACGGGACCCAAGGGCTCCGGGAACAGCCTATACCTCTATACGACCGACCTTGCACCCTTCGCGGAGATGCGCGGCACCTTTGCCGTGGACCGCAAGCCCAAGATGGAGCATTTCGCCAACAAGTACGGCGCCTTGACCTGTGCCTACTACTTCTGGCAGAACCTCCGCGCCACCGGCTGGGAAATCTCCGGCGGCTATGCCGACATCGACCGCGGCGGCTATGTCCGCGGCTCCGATTTCGTGCCGGCGTACAAGGCGGGCACACCCAGGGTAATAGGTACGTCCTACTCCCCCGTCCTGTCGAAGATCGTCCGCGAGACCAATGTCCGCAGCGACAATTTCTACGCGGAGGCCCTCGTCCGGCAGATGGGCGAAAGGGCCTCCGGCATCGCCGTCTACGACAGTTGCCGGGTGGCGGTTTATGACGTTCTGCAGGGATTGATGGGGACTGCGTCCCTGGACGGCCTCCGGCTGGAGGACGGCAGCGGCCTCTCCCGCATGAACACCCTCTCCCCCCAGTTCATGGCCGCTTTCCTGCGGGCGATGACCCGCTCCCGCGGATTCGACGCTTTCCTGGAAAGCCTGCCGAAACCCGGGGAAGGCACCCTTTCGGGCCTTCTCCCGAAGCTTCCGAAAGAGCAGCGGGAGCGTCTCCGCCTCAAGAGCGGCTCCATGGACGGCGTCCTGTGCTACAGCGGCTACCTCCTGGACGAGGAGGGAAAACCCGCCCGCATCTTCTCCCTGATGGTCAACGGGGCCACCGCCAAAACCGCCGTCCTGCGCGATACGCTGGGCAGCCTGATCGAAGCGATGTTCTGATCAATCCCCGCCTGACAGGGCAACAAGAAGCGCCGGCCGGTAAAGGTCACCGACGGGAAGGACGGGACCGTTCGCAAGGGTAACGGAAGCGCGTGAGTATTCGCGGATTTCCGACAGGTTCACGAGATAGGAGCGGTGGATGCGGAGGAAGCGGTCCTCCGGCAACTGCTCCGCCAACCGTTTCAGGCTGTACAGGACCACCAGGGGTACCGGCTCGTCCCGGAGCCAGATTTTCAGGTATTCGCTCATGCTTTCCACGTACCGGATCCGGGAAGGTTCCACCCGGACGGTCTTGTAGTCCATCTTGAAAGTCAAGACTTCCGGTCGGGAGCGCTCCGCCTCGATCCGGCCCCGCAGATGGAGGGCCGACGCTTCGAACTCCTGGAAACTGAAGGGTTTCAGCAGGTAGTCGGCCGCGTGCACCCGGTATCCTTCCACCGCGTATTCGGAATAGGCCGTCGTGAAGACGACCAGTGGCGGACATTCCAGAGAACGTACGAAATCCATCCCGGACAGGTCCGGCATGTTGATATCCACGTACAGGATGTCCGCCTGTTCCACGAAAGGCCGCGCCGTCGCGGCCGACGGGCAGGCGGCGACCAGTTCCAGGAACGGAATCTTCCGGATGTACATTTCAAGCTGCCTGAGCGCCAGCGGCTCATCGTCAATGGCCACAACCCGGATCATAGGCCCTCCTTTTCCAGGTTCACCGTCGCCGGCAGCAGCAGGAGGATGTCGTAAACGTCTCCACCCTGGTCGATATGCAGCGTATACCGGTTGCCGTACAGCAGGTCCAGCCTGCCCCGGACATTCGCCAGGCCCACGCCGTGGCTCCGCACCTGGGCGGAGTCCTGCCGGCTGTTGGCGCACCGGAAAATGACCTTCCCTTCCTCCACGGACACGGATACGCGCACGAACGAAGGCTTTTCATAGCTGATTCCGTGCTTGAAGGCGTTTTCCACGAACGACGCCAGCACAAGCGGCGGGATTTCCGCCCCTTCACACGTCTCCGGCAAGGACAGGTCAATGCGGACCGAATCGGCATACCGCAGCTTCATCAGGGAAACATAATGGCGGAGAAACTCCACTTCCTTGGAGAGGGGGATGGTCGGCCGGTCTCCTTCATACAGCACGTGCCGCATCAGTTTCGAGAACTCCTCGATGCTCGCCTTCGCCTGTTCCGGATCGATGTCCACGAGCGCGTGGATATTGTTGAGGGTGTTCATGAAGAAATGCGGATTGATCTGGTAGCGGAGGGTTTCCAACTGCCGGCCCTGGTTCTCTGCCTGCAGTTCCTTCATCCGGCGCTCGCTGCGGGCCGATTTCAGATAATACTTTACCCCCAGGTTCACCCCCAGCACAAGCAGCCCCAGGGCAAAACGCATCACTTCCGGTGCCATCGGAACCGGCCTGTTGCGGTCAAAGGGCGGCATGCCCATCCCCATCGGCGGCCCGTCCGGCCCCATCGGGCCAGGCCCCCGCCGGGACATCCAGACATAGACTCCGAACAGGACGACCAGCCCGACGGTAATCCCGGCATAGACCGCGGGCTTCCCTTTCTCCACCAGTGACGGTGCAGCCAGCAGGTCGTGCAGGAGGAACAACACGAAGAACGGCAGGATGCCCAGCCAGAGGTTGATGACTTCCGTCAGCCGGAAAGGCATCCCTCCGGATAAAGACTGGAACGTCGCCGCTACCGGCACAAGGATGAAAACCACGCCCCATAGGATGGTATAGATGACTCTCTCCTGTTTCTTTTCCGGATCCATTCGTTTCATACTGTGACAAAAATACAAAACAAATTCCAATGGACGGGGCCGTTTGCTGAAAGAATCGGCCCGTTCGCTGAAAATCTTCCCGAAAGGCCGGGTTCTTGCCAGTCTGGTATCCTGAATGCTTTTTTTGCAGTGTAACTAAAACCGAAGAAGCCATGAGACAGACCGTATCACCATTCCCGGTCCTGGCAGCCGTCATTTTGCTCTCCTGCTCGAAGGACCCGATCGATATCATCGTCCCGAACACCGGCACCGACTCCGCCACCATCCAAACCGACGATTCCGCCGGCGCGGGCATCGATACCGACAAAGACGATGACCATGTCGCCAACTCCACCTTTGACCGAACGGTAACGATAACCTTCGACGGCGGCGCCGCGAGCGTTACCGGTACGTCGGAGGACTTCGCCGTGTCCGTCGACGGCGCCGGCGTGACCATTACCAACAACGGCAGCGAAGCCGTCATCTACGAACTCTCGGGCTCTTCCCCCGACGGCTATTTCAAACTGTACAGCACCCGGAAGCAGGAAATCCTCCTGAACGGGCTGAGCCTCACGAACAAGAACGGTGCGGCCATCAACAACCAGAGCCACAAGCGCACTTACGTGGTCGTGAAAGGGACGAACACCCTCGCCGACGGTTCCTCTTATACACAGACACCCGACGATGAAGACGAGAAAGCCGCCTTCTTCTCCGAAGGGCAGCTCGTGTTCAGCGGCGACGGAGCCCTGACGGTCAACGCCACCGGAAAGGCGGGCATCACCTCCGACGATTATGTCCGCTTCATGGACGCACCGGTCATCAAGGTTACGTCCACAGCCGGTCACGGTGTACGTGGCAAGGAAGCCATTATCGTCAGTGACGGAACCATCGACGTGACGGTGTCCGGAACCGGAAAGAAAGGCTTCTCCTCCGATACGCTGGTTTATTTCGGAGGCGGCGTAACCACCATCAAGACAACGGGTTCCGCGGGCGAAGTGGATGGTGAACTCACCGGTGTCGCGGGTATCAAAGCGGACCTCCGTTTTGAAATGGAGGACGGTGTGCTGGACATCACCAGTACGGGGACGGGCGCCAAGGGAATCAGCGGTGACAACGTCGCCTATTTCAAGGGCGGTACCGTCACGATCAACGTCACCGGCGACAATTACGGCACCAGTTCCTCCGGCGGAGGGTTCGGGCCCGGCGGTGGCGGCCGCCCCGGTGGTGGCGGTTGGCCCGGCGGCCAAAGCTCCTCCAGCGACAATTCCGTCGCCTCCAAGGCCATCAAGTTCGACGGCAATATGTACGTCTCCGGTGGCAAGTTGACCGCCAAGAGCAGCAAACACGAGGCAATCGAAGCCAAGGGCGCCCTCCAGGTCACGGGCGGCGAAGTATATGCCTGGTCCAGCGACGACGCCATCAACGCCGGCGGCGATTTGACCATCGAAGGCGGGGCGGTCTATGCCCAGTCCACCGGCAACGACGGCCTGGATGCCAACGGAAACCTGTACATCAAGGGCGGCATCGTCTATTCCCTGGGCTCCGGCGGCGCGGAACTCGGCATCGACGCGAACTCCGAAGCGCAGAAGAAGCTTTACCTTACCGGCGGCACGGTCATCTCCGTGGGCGGCTTGGAAAGCGGCGCCTCCCTCAGCCAGACCTGCTGGTCGGCCGGGACCGTCAAGTCCAATACGAAATATGCCCTGCTGGACGGCGACGGCAATGTCCTTTGCGCTTTCAAAACCCCGTCTGTGAGCAATCTCACCCTGGTTCTTTCGGCACCGTCCCTTTCGAAGGTCCAGTATGGGGTGGAAATCGAGGGTGGAACGGAACTCCTCAACGGCATGTTCTGGGAAAAGCCTGACGTGAGCGGTGGAAGTGCCGGCAATCTCTCCTCATACAGCGGAGGAAACGGCGGCGGAGGCGGCCGTTGGTAAAAAAATGACTATATTTGTAGGTTATGAAAAAGTTACTGACACTGATCGCCTTTGCTCTCGCCTTCGTCCTGTCGGCGGGCGCCCAGAATACGGCCACCCAGAAGATCAACAAGAAGAACCTGGTCATCAAGGAGTGGAACACCGATCCCAAATCCGGGAAAAAGGTCCTGGACCACATCACCACTTACAGTCCCGAAGGCAAGAAGATCGAAGAAATCGAATACGGTTCCGACGGCCAGAAATGGCGCAAGCGCTTCGAGTACGGTCCCGGAGCCGAGAGCAAGTGCGTGAAGGAGTCGGTGTACGACGAGCGGAACCGGCTGAACACCGTCAAGAAGTTCGAGTACAACGAGTTCGGCCGCAAGAAAACCCAATACAACTACAACGCCAAGGGGAAGCTCCTGACAATCAAGGTATTTGAATACATTACGGAAGATGCCTGAGGAATCCCATATTCCCTTGGACGGACCGCTCGGCGCACTCGCACCCATCTCCCTCGCGGAAATGGATTCGGTGCGGCTGATGAACCGGATCGACACGAAATACCTGACGGACGAGGCGACGTTGCTGGAAGTCCTCCGGGACGTGGCGAAGGCCGGATACCGGGTCCTCGTCGCCGACGGGGCCCGCATCAGCCCCTACGATTCGGTCTATTACGACACGGAAGGTCTCCGGATGTTCTCCGACCATCACAACAAGCGGCTCCGTCGGCAAAAGGTCCGGACCCGGGCCTATGTCAATTCCGGCGACGCCTTCCTGGAAATCAAGCGGAAGAACAACCGGGGGCGAACGAAGAAAAAGCGCACCGGGATTCCCCTGCAGGAGCTGCCTGACTTCCGAAGCGACGCGGCCGCCTGCCGGTATTTGGCGGAGTATTCCGACTTCCGGGCCCAGGAACTCCTGCCAACCCTGGAAACCATCTTCCAGCGGATTACCCTGGTGAACCCGGCCCTGACGGAGCGGATCACCATTGACACGGGCCTGACATTCAGGAACTTCCGTACCGGACTGGAAACCTCCTTGCGGGATGCCGTGATCATCGAGCTCAAGCAGGACGGACATGCCGCCAGCGAGATGAAGCGCATCCTGCTGGACCACCGGGTCAAGCCCGCCCGGATCAGCAAGTACTGCATCGCCGTCACCCTGACCGACCCTTCGGCCCGGTCGAACCGGTTCAAGGTGAAGGTGCGCCAGATTGAAAAGACGATCAACCATAAAATCACCGTCGTATGATCTCCATGCAAGACCTTGACGAATACAATCTCGCCGATGAGAATTTCCTTGACGTCCAATCCATTACGGACGCGATGATGACCACCTCCCAAAGCCTCACGGAACTGGCGATCCGGTTTTTCCTGAACCTGCTGGTGTGCTGGGTCATCGTCGGATTGTTCTACTACCGGAAGAGCCGGCGCCGCGACTACTACTTCACATTCATGGTGTTCTCCACCGCGATGCTCATGCTCCTGTACATCATGGGCAACGTGGAGGTGGGCGTGGGGCTGACCCTCGGCCTGTTCGCCATTTTCGGCGTCATCCGCTACCGGACGGAAACCGTCCCCATCCGGGAGATGACTTACCTGTTCGTCATCATCGCCATCGCCGCCATGAACGGCCTGGCGCCGCTGTACCGGGTGGTCGGAGCCACTTCCGACACCCCGCATTATGCCTTGAACGGGAGCGCCCTGCTGGTTACCGTCCTGTCGAATTTCCTGGTCGTGGCCTTGATCTGGGTGCTGGAGAGCGAGAAACTCCTGCACCATACTTCCACCAAGCTGGTCCTGTACGACCGGATCGACCTCATCGTCCCGGAGCGCCGGGCCGAACTCATCGCCGACCTGGAAAAACGCATCGGCGTCAAGGTGGACAACCTGGAGGTGGGCCATGTGGACTTCCTCAAGGACGCCGCCTTCATCAAGATTTACTACACCCTCGGCAAGGAAGAGACCGGTTCCATCGACCAGATCACCCGCGCCAAAGACTTTCTCGAGCAATGAAAAAGAGCCTGATAATCCTGCTCCTGGCCTTCCCGGCCGCCGCTTTCGCCCAGACCACCTACGACCAGGGCCTTTCCTTCGGCGCCCGCGCCACGGTAGAAGCCGATTGGAAACTGGCCTCGGGCCTGCACCTGCTGGCCCACGAAGAAACCCGCTACTATTCCGGATCCGAGGAGGCGCTGCACAACGCCGGCTCCCAGGACGTCCTGCGCTTCTATACCGGCGTGGGAATCGAGTACAAGCTGTTTTCCTTCCTGAAAATAGGGGCGGAATACGAATACATCTACCGGCTCAAGAATATCTGGGACATGAAGAAGGACGGCACCGTGGAGGAAGATGACGAGTGGAGCGCCCGGCACCGCGGCAACTTCTTCGCCACGGGCACGTTCCAGGCCGGCGACTGGCAGTTCGGCCTGAAGGAAACCTTCCGGATGACCTACCGCGCGGACGATGTGAACCTGTACCAGGCTCCTCGTACCGCCCTGGCGCTCAAGTCCAAGGTTTCGGTCAAGTACCGGGGCTGGGGGAAGGTCATCCCCTTCGCCGCTTTCGAGGTGCGGAACACCTTCAATGACGTATCCTATTCGGCCACGTACAATCCGTCGGCCACCGCGAACAAGGACAAATACCTGAATGAGACCTTCCTCGGGTACAAGCACGCATACATCAACCGGTATCGTGCGCAGGCAGGGGTTACGGTCAAGTTCAACAAGCACCACGAAATGGACTTCTACCTGCTCGGGGACCATTACAAGAACAAGGAAGTGGACACCAACCGGGAGGGATCCGACAGCTGGAAGGAGAATGGACTGGTACTCAAATCCATCAACTGGTTCACGGGCAACATGATTACCGCCGGAATCGGCTACAAGTGGTCCTTCTGAGACACCCCCATCAGACGCACGAAAGGTGCCCGGACGTCATCCGGACACCTTTTTTCATATGGGGTACGCTTATTCGGCGAGACCCGCCTTGACCGCTTCGCTCAGCTTGTCGTAGAGGGCGTCTGTTTTCTCGAGGAGCTGCTTGCGGATACCGTCATAATAGGCCTTCTTGCTTCCTTCCGGCTTACCCAGCTTGTCACGGAGCTCGTTGTAGAGGTCCACGGCGCCGTCGATCAGATCGGCGATCTGGTCGGCATTTTTCCCGGGGTGGGTGGAAAGGAACAGTGCGCAGTCGTCCACGAACGCACCGATCACATACTCGATGTCTTTCTTGATGTCACGAAGATTCATAACTTTCTTTCTGTTTTAATTCGATGCAAAGATAGTGATTTTTTGTAAAACTCCTGCACCGTCTGGCGGACAATGACCGGAGGGACCGCAGGAACGAAAACCCGGCGTTTACTGACGCCTGGTAAAGCGTTGGATGTAGGATGACAGGAGCAGAGTCGTACGCTTGGCGCCTTCGATGGTCAGGTGTTGATTGTCATTGTATGTATCCTCAAAGCATTCCGGTCCGAAACCGCTGTCGAAACCGGGAAGCTGGAGGTCCAGCCAGGGGGTTTTCCCGATGAGAGGCCGGAGGTTTTCATGCCAGTCCTCCGCCCCGCTTACATGTTCATGATACATCGGAATGGTGAGGAACATCACTGGGACGCCTTTCTCCCGGCACATTTCGACCATGCGCTGGGTAGCTTTCACCGCATCCGGACCCGGCTTTATGGAACTACCGTCAACGGGCGCTCCCTCGTATCCGTACTGCTTGAGGGTCTGTAGGGTCAGGCCCTTCTTAAAACGGGCATAGCGTCCCAGATACTCTTCTTTGGGATTGAATCCGGGTGGTTCGGGATTCTTGAGGTTGTGTTTCAACAAGTTGACGTTGTCGAACAGGATATCGTGATTGCGCAGGGTGGGAGACCACGCCATCGGCATATTGTCCAGACTGAAAAGCTTCCAAGACGATTTCCATTTGATGCCCGGGTCCCGGCGGTTCTCGAAACTGGCATACTGGTCGCTCAGCATCTGACCGTCAAGCTCCTTCTGGACATATCCGTTGATGGGGTATGTCTCCAGGACCACCACCTTCGGAGACGTGATCTGCAAGGCTTCCTCCAGCATATAGCTGCACTCGTCCATGGTGACGCCCGGAGCAGCCAGAATGAAACAGCGCATGCCCAGCTGTTTTTTGACAATCTCCGGTAGGATTCCCGTATAGGCGTGGGAGTTACCGACGATCAGCATGTCTATCGGCTTTTTGTCCTTGGCATACTGATACAGGAAATGCCACTTCTTTCGGATGTGGTTGTTCAGTTCATCGGAAGCGAAGACTCGCTTGCTGTCACACAGATACAAGGCTGCCAGAACCAAGGCAAAGGCAACAAGCGCCTCCAGTACGAATCTGAGGAAACCCTTCGTTTTCATATCAGAACTGGAAATAGATGAACTTGGACTCATTCCCGATGCCGTATCGACCCAGGAAAACGATAATCAGAAGGACTGCCGCGGCGCACAGGACACGTACCCATGCCGGAGAAGAAAGGAACTTCTCCCTCAGGGCCTCCCCCCGACGTTCACAAATGCATTCCTGAAGCACCAGCAAGGCGATCAGGGCACAGGCGAAGATGAATTCCATCCGGCCAAGTCCGAAGGAGAAAACGGCACCGGCGTTCCCAAATCCCAAAGCGGAGAAGACCTGCGCGGCATTTCCGAACGTGGATGCACGGAAAAGGATGAGGGAAAGGGCCCACAAGACGAACACCAGGACCTGGTTGAAACCCGGTATACGTGCGGTCCAGGACAGGGGCCTGTCCAGTGCCACCATGAAGAAAGCACAGCAGAAACCCCAGGCAACAAAGGTCCAGGAGGCTCCGTGCCAAAGGCCGCTGAGCAGGAACACCATGAACACGTTGAAAACCCTGCGTACGGCTCCCTTTCTATTGCCTCCCAGGGGTATGTAAACATAATCCATGAACCAGGAGGAGAGGGAGATGTGCCACCTCTTCCAGAATTCCTTGAAGGACCCCGACTGGTAAGGCCTGCGGAAATTGAGCATCAACTCCATTCCCAGGAGTTTCGCGGAGCCGCGGGCGATTTCGGAGTAGGAGTAGAAATCCGTGTACAACTGGAATGCGAAGAAAACCGCAGCCACCAAAGCCGCCAGTCCGGATGCGCCCGCCGGGTCATGATAGACCCCGTCGACGAAGACACCGAGGCGGTCGGCGAGCACGATCTTGAGGAACAGGCCCTTCAGGATCAGGGAAAAGCCGTCCACCGCCTGGCGATAGTCGAACCGACGCTCACGGTCGAACTGCGGCAGAAGCCTGGAAGCCCGCTCGATAGGACCGGCAACCAGCTGCGGGAAAAAGGCCACGAATGTGAAGAAACGCAGGATGTTCCGGCTCGCGGTCACCTTGCCGCGATACACGTCTATCGTATATCCAAGTGCCTGGAAAGTATAGAAACTGATCCCCACAGGCAGGATGATATGGATGGCAGGCCATTTCAGGCTCCAGCCGAGGAGCCCGGCAAGAGCCATGAAACTGTCCACGAAGAACCCGGCATACTTGAAGAAACCCAGTATGCACAGATTGATGATGATGTTCAGCGCCGCCCAGAACTTTCGGGATTTCTCTTTGCCGTTTTCAATCAGGATGGCAGTAAAAAAACTGCTCGCCGAGGTGAACGCAATCAGGAAGGCAAAACGCCAGTCCCAACTGCAATAGAACACATAACTGGCCACAAGCAGCAGAAGATTCTGCCAGGAAAGTTTGAACTTCCCAAGCGGCAGCCAGTATAGCAGGAATACGGCAGGAAGAAAAAGCGCGTATGAGAAAGAGTTGAACAGCATCCCGGAAGCAGTTATCTCTTGAACTGGAACCGGATATCGGCGGGGACCTTCTCCAGGCGAAGGTTCTGCCTGTCCAGGTCGAAGTCCTTGCTGCGCTTGGAATAGCGGGCCTCAAAGTCGGTCGCGAAGGCCAGGTCGCCCGTGGCCTGGGTCTTCAGGACCAGGGCGGTCAGGTCCGAAAGGGCTTCCTCCATCTTGGCCAGGTCCAGGGAATACTTGTTGGAGGCCTTGCGCTGGAAGGCTCCGGCTTCGCGGAGATAGTTGTAGATGATGATGTTGGCACGTCCCAGGGCGGAGCCTTCGCCAAAGCGTCCGGAACGCAGCAGCGAGGCGAAGAATGTGGTGAGCGCATCCTCCTTGGTGAAGAGATGGTGGATGTCGTAGTGCTTCTGGAGCCCGCACACCATCAGGACGCCGGCGGCATTCGCCTTGATCTCCTCGAAGGTAGGGGCGACATTCTCGAGCGCGTCGTCCACGCTGCCCTTTCCGTTGACCGTCTCCTTGACGCCCAGTCCGTGGGCGACCTCGCGGAACACGGTATTCCAGAAGAAGGCGTCGGCTGACATATGTTCGGTGGATTCGGGGGCAAGCAGGATTTCACCGACAGGCCAGACGATGTGATGGTATTTGGCGTTGATGACGTTCTCCAGCAGGATGGTGCGGGTACCCCGGTCACGCTGGACATCGGTATCGAAAGGCAGGTTCAGGGCGATGACCTTGACCCCGGCATTGGCCTTTCCGGCATAATACAGGGCGTCGCAGGAGAAGATATTGGAGCCGGAACCGGGCTGGAAGGTCTTGTAGGCCGGATCGCCGGGAAGTTCGTTCTGGAAATCCGCGATGCGGGACACATACTGCATCAGTTCCCGGGTCCGGGCTTCGTTCTTGAGCAGGACGAAGGCCTCATAGGAACGCTTGGTTCCCATGAGCTGGTCGTCGGCGGCCTCGTTCGGGCCGATCACCAGGTCCATCTTGCTGTCGTCCATATCCAGCCACGCAAGCCCGCTTTCGTAATAATTGTCGGTGAGCAGGGCCTTGGCCTTGGCCTCGAGGTACTTTTTCACGCTGGGCTTGATGGTGATGTCGGCGGCTGCGTCCAGATACTTGGCGATCTTGTCCAGATGCTCCTTGTAAGCGTCATGGTACCAGACGGTCTCGAGCGAGTCGTTCTCTCCGCGGCGAATCAGGGTATAAGGGCTGTTCTTGTCGGGGTTGTCCCAGGCGTCAAACTCCTCTCGGGTCATGTCCGCCGGGTAGAATCCGGCGCCGGGGAGACGGTCGGCATACCCTTCGACGAAGGACTTGCCCGTGAAACGGTCCCAGGGGCCGTAGTTGATCTCCGCATAGGTTTTCTGGGCCGGGTCCGAAAGGCTGTCCATCAGAGCCTGCTTATTCCCGAAATACTGTTCCCAATAGATGGCGTCCACCTCGTCGGCGGCAAAACGGTAAAGGTTAAGTACCTCTTTCCCGTTGTCCGTGATGCCGCTGAGGTCGGGCGTCTCGATGGTCACGACGGCATAGTCGGCCACACTGCGGGTGAAAGGGGATTTGGAAGAACGATTGCAGGAGACGACGGCCACAAGGCCGATCGCTGCCATAAGCATATACTTTTTCATGTCGTTATAACATTATCATAATCATGACTTGGGCGGCAACAACCCGGAGGAACATCGTAAGGGGATACACCGTTGCATAGTTGACCGCGATGCGTCCGCTGCCGTACATCTGCTCGGTGAAGGAAAGGAGCGCCGGGTCGGTGGTCCCGCCGGCGAGAAGGCCGCAGATCTTGAAGAAGTCCATCTTGAAGGCATAGCGGGCAAGCAGGGCGATGACGGTCATCGGAATCAGGGTGATGATCGCTCCGTAGAGCACCCACATGTATCCTCCGCTCACCAGGGACGACACGAAGGTCTTTCCTGCGCCGAGTCCGACGGCGGCCATGAAGAGCGAGATCCCGATCTCCCGGATCATCAGGTTCGCACTGAGGGCCGTGTAAGTGGTAATCCGGAGCTTCGGACCGAAGTGCCCGAGCAGGATGGCCACGATCAGGGGGCCTCCGGCGAGGCCGAGCTTGAGCGGCTGGGGCATGGACGGGAAGCGGATGGGAAGCGTGCCCACCAGCACGCCCAGCGCGATGCCGAAGAAAATCGGCAGCAGGTTGGGCTTGTGCAGGGTTTCAGGCTCATTGCCCACGAGGTGGGCGAGACGCTCGATGCTTTCCTCGGAGCCGACGACTTTCATGCTGTCGCCCACCTGGAGGATCAGGTCGGCGTCGGCCTGCAGCTCCACGCCCGAGCGCAGGATGCGCGTAACCGTGACGCCGTACTTGCGGCGGACGTCCAGTTTGCGAAGGCTTTTTCCGGTAATGGAGGATTTGGTGATGGACAGGCGGCTGGCCACGAGCTTCGTACCCTTCGGCCGCCACTCTTCCATGTTCACCGGCAGTTCTTCGCCGAAGATGATGCGTGCTTTCTCCTTATGCTGTACATCGGTGACGATCAGCAGTTTATCCCCTTCCTGAAGCGGCAGGTCCAAGTCCGGGAAGAAAACCTTGCCGGCACGTTTCATCCGGGCGATGACCAGATGGTCCGGGTTTTCTTCGCCCACGATGTCATGCACGGTCTTGCCGAAGAGGGCAGGATTCTCCACCTTGCACACCAGCCGGTAGGCGCTGCCTTCCTCGTCGTCGTCCTGCGACGCCTTTTCTTTCTCCTTGTCGATGTTCACCTTGAAAAGAGCCTTGCAGAACAGCAGGACTGCGATGGCGCCCAGAACGCCCAAGGGATAGGCGACGGCATAGCCCGAAGCGATCCCGTAGGTCGCGTCCGCAATCTGGGCGGCGTTTTCGCCGGACACGGACACGGCGTCCGAAAGCGTCTGCTGCGCAGCGCCCAGGCCGGGCGTGTTCGTGACGGCGCCGGACATGATGCCGGTCATGATGCCCAGGTTCTCTCCGCTGACCAGATGGATCACATACGCGGTGATCACGGCCAGAAGCACCAGTCCCATCGAAAGCAGGTTCATGGGCAGGCCGTCCTTGCGGAAGGAATGGAAGAATCCCGGGCCCACCTGCAGGCCGATGGCGAACACGAACAGGATCAGGCCGAAGTCCTTGATGAACGACAGGACCATCGGATTGATCCGCAGGCCCAGATGGCCCAGAAGGATGCCCATGAACAGGATCCAGGTAGTTCCGAGGGAAATCCCCTTTACTTTGAATTTGGCCAGGTATAGGCCGGAAGCTATGGCGATAGCCAGGATGAAAATGGCCCCGGCGGTATCTCTTTGGGTAAGCAGGTTCAGCATATCGGCCGCAAAGATACAAAAAAAGACGGTCCGTTATGCTTCCACGACGGCTTCTCTTTACAAATATAAAAATATTATTTTACTTTGCCGTATGGAGTGGAACGGGAAACGGTATCAAGCAGCCCGGGAGCCGGGACTGAAGCTCGTGCTGGACGCGGGGTTCTCGTGCCCGGGCCGGTGTACTTTCTGTGACAACGCCGCCTTCCATCCCGCCTACAGTACCTCCGACAAAAGCATCCGGCAACAGATCGACGAAGGGATCGCGTTCCACGCGGCGCGGGGGCGGACCGGCGGTCCGTACCTGGCTTATTTCCAATCCTATTCGAACACGTACGCGTCTCTCGCGCGCCTGAAGGAAGCCTATGGGGAGGCGCTGGCCCATCCGGCGGTGGAGGGCCTCGTCATCGGCACGAGGCCGGACTGCGTGGATGCGGAAAAACTGGACTACATCGCTTCCCTGGGATGCGCCCGGATGGAATACGGAATCGAGTCGTTCCGGGATGAAACGCTGCTGCGGGTCCGTCGCGGGCACGATTCCGCCTGCGCGGAACGGGCCGTCCGGGAAACCGCGGCACGGGGCATTCCCGTGTGCGGACACTTCATCCTGGGGCTTCCGGGCGAAACGCGGGAAACCCTGCTCGAAGATGTGGAAAAGATCAACGCCCTCCCCTTGGAGAGCGTCAAATTCCACCAACTGCAACTTCTGAAAGGGACACCGATGGCGGCGGAATTCGCCGCCCGGCCGGGCGATTTCGTCCGCTGGACGCTGGACGGATACATCGACCTGCTCTGCGACATCCTGGAACGGCTGCGCCCCGGCATCGCCGTCGGACGTCTCGCCGCCAGCGTTCCGCCCCGCTATCTCGCCGTTCCCGGCTGGGGCGTCAAGGCTTCGGAGTTTTCACGCCTGCTCGACCGCCGTCTCGCCGAGCGCGGCACCTGGCAGGGAAAGGCCCTCTAAGGAAGCGGCCACCAGTCCGGACGGGAATAATCGTACGATTTGCGCTCCGCCTCCCAGGAAGGGGAGACATACACGGTGTCGGCCTTGTCGATGTACAGGACGCCGTCCAGATGATCGCACTCGTGCTGGAAGATGACGGCCGTGTAGCCATGGACCGTATCGCACTTGGCCTCAAGCGTTTCCGGATGGATATAAGAAAGAATGACAGAAGCGCGGCGCTGCACGAGGCCCCGCATCGGCGGCACGGAAAGGCAGCCTTCGGGCCCCTTGCCCACCGCTCCGAAGAGACTGTCGATGTGCGGGTTCAGGTAGCACTCGAAGGGGCCGCCTTCCTTATCCAGCCGCTGGACCCAGATGATGCGCTTGCTTACGCCCACCTGCGGGGCGGCGATGCCCACACCGTCGTGCTGCGGAGCACGCAAGGTGACCAGCATCTTGGCCGTCAAAGTCTTTAAGTCCTTGGATTTAAGCTCCGTCTTCGTGAGGTCCATGCAGGGAGTCCGCAAGACGGCGCTGTCTGCCGGCCACACGGTCACATACATCACGGAGTCGGACTGGCGGATAATCATCCGCTCCTCCTTCGAAAAGGCCTTCGGGCGGGTCAGGACCAGGATGCCCGCAATCAGGATCAGGATCGGGAACAGGACCCGGTTCACCTGTTTCATGGTTATGCTCATCGGAATAATGATTTGACAAGGGCGGGAATGTCAGCGACTTTCACCACTTCGATGCCTTCGGGCTTGCGGTCGAAACGGGTGTAGGACGATACGAAGATGCGGCGGAAACCCAGGCGGGCGGCTTCGACGGCCCGGCGTTCAGCCTGGGAAACCGGACGGATCTCGCCGCTGAGGCCCACCTCGCCGGCAAAGCACACGTCGCCGGGGATGGCATAGTCGAAATTCGACGAAAGAACGGCGCAGATGACCGCCAGGTCGCAGGCCGGGTCCGTGATGCGGAGGCCGCCGGCCATGTTCAGGAACACGTCCTTCTGGCTGAGCTTGAAGCCCGCCCGGCGCTCCAGCACGGCCAGGAGCATGTTCAGCCGGCGCACGTCAAAGCCCGTCGCGCTGCGCTGGGCCGTGCCGTAGGCGGCCGACGAAACCAGCGCCTGCACCTCGAACATGAACGGCCGGTTACCGTCCAGCATGGCGCACACGGCGGTGCCGCTCAAGCCCGCCTCGTGCTGGGGAATCAGGAGTTCTGAGGGATTGTCCACCTGCCGAAGGCCGGTCCCCGTCATTTCGAACACGGCCAGTTCAGACGTGGAGCCGAAACGGTTCTTGATGCTTCTCAGGACACGGTAGGGGCCGCGGTTTTCGCCCTCGAACTGCAGGACCACATCGACAATGTGCTCCAGAACCTTCGGTCCGGCAATGGCGCCCTCCTTGGTGATATGGCCGATAAGGATGACCGGGATGCCGCTGCCCTTGGCGAAACGCAGCAGGCTGGCGGCCACTTCCTTGACCTGGGCCACGGAGCCGGCGGTGGATTCCACGTTCTGGCAGAACATCGTCTGCACGGAATCCACGATGATGAGGTCCGGCGCGACGGATTCGGCCTCGGCGAGGACGTTGTCCATCAGCGTCTCACTGTATATCAAGCAGTTGGAAGGGTCTCCGCCCAGGCGGTCTGCCCGCATTTTCACCTGCTTGACGCTCTCTTCGCCCGTCACGTACAGGACTTTGAGGGAAGGACAGCTGAGGGGAATCTGGAGGGAGAGGGTGGACTTGCCGATGCCGGGCTCACCGCCCATCAGCACCAGGGAACCCTTGACGATGCCCCCGCCCAGGAGGCGGTCCACCTCGGCGCTGCCCAGCGACACGCGGTCTTCCGCCGCCGTGGACACGTCCTTCAGCGGCATCGGCTTATGGCCGGCACCCGGGACGGACACCGCCAGCGGGCGCTTTCCGGTAACGACTTCCTTTTCCACCATCGTGTTCCACTCCCGGCAGGCGGGGCACTGCCCCATCCACTTGGAGTATTCGTTGCCGCAGTTCGTGCAGAACCACACCGTCTTCGCCTTCGCCGTTCCTTTTACCGCCATTTCAATAACCGTTTACCTGACGCGAAGATACAAAAAAAAGATATTGTTCCAACCTGGGACAATATCTCATCGCAATGATTTGGAGTTGCTCTTACTCGGCAACGACCTCTTCGACAACTTCCTCAGCGGCGACAGCGAGGGAATCGCAAGCAGCTTCGCAGGTGGAGTCGACAGCCTCGACAGCCTCTTCAACGGCTTCTTCGGCGGCCTTCTTGGAGTTGTTGTTGCCACAGGCAGCAACGGCAACCATCATGGCGATGACGGCGACGGACATAAATACCTTTTTCATGGTCAATTGATTATAACTAGTTAAACAAAACACTTTCCGGCCGCAAAGGTAAGGTGTTTTTTTGACTCTTCCAACATTTTATCAAAAAATTTATAATCTGTCTGGAAAGCGCGTCGTTTAACGATTCAGTTCGAATACCTCCATATCGTGCAGCTTCCCGCTATCAATGTGAAAGCGGAGCGCCGTCCTGACCACATGCCATCCCTGGTTTCCGCAGGCTCCGGGATTGATATACAACAATTTTTCCGCGTTATCATTCATCACCTTCAGGATGTGGGAATGCCCGCAGACGAAAATGTCGGGACGATACTGCTTGATCAGGTTCCGCGCTTCGGGATAATAATGACCCGGCGATCCGCCGATATGCGTCATCAGGATCCACAGTCCTTCGCATTTCCAGTAGCGGTAGGCCGGATGGTCGAAGATGAGCCGGCGGTCGTCACAGTTGCCGATCACGCCCTTGAGCGGCTTGAACGCAGCGATTTCCGCCGCCGTGGTGAATCCCCCGCCGAAATCCCCGGCGTGCCAGATCTCGTCGACAGGCTCCAGAAACTCCTTGAATTCCGGCGAAAATACGCCGTGCGAATCCGATATGAGACCGATGTACATGATACTGCAAAGATAGCAAATGTTGAACAATACTTATAAAAACACTATCTTTGGACAATAATCAAGTTGACTTTGAGATTATCTGCCATGCATTCCAGACTCGATACCGCTCTTTGCGCCTTTTCACTCGCCGCTCTCTTGCTAGCGGGTTGCACTCCAAAGGAGGAACCGCTCGACCCCAAACCTGAAAACAAGGTAGTCGCGGTTACCGATGTGACCCTCAATCCGACATCGGTATCCCTCATCGTCGGCACTACCGCCACGCTGGCCGCGACAATCCAGCCTTCGGATGCAACGGACAAGACGGTGACGTGGTCCAGTTCGAATTACTCGGTAGCCACCGTGGAAAACGGAACGGTGACGGCCGTCGCCGTGGGCACGGCCACGATTACGGCCAAGGCAGGGGGCAAGTCGGCAACTTGTGAGGTGACGGTCGTGCTACAGGAAATCCCGGTTACCGGCATTTCCCTCGAACCCACTTCGCTGTCCATCGAAGCCGGCTCTACCGCCACGTTGACCGCGACGGTTACCCCGGCAAATGCAACGAACTCGACAGTCAGTTGGTCCAGTTCGAACGCATCGGTAGCCACCGTGGAAAACGGAACCGTAACGGCTGTCGCTGAGGGCGAAACTACGATTACGGCAACGGCCGGGGACAAGTCGGCGACCTGTAAGGTCTCCGTCATACTCAGCCAGGAGATGCTGGTCAAGAGAGCCTTGATGAAGTTATATGATGCCCTGGACGGTTCCCATTGGACGATGGAAAAGAAATGGGACCTGTCCCAACCGCTCGATAAATGGGAAGGTATCACATGGGATAAAACATTCGGCGATTACAGCGTGGCATTATACGGGGAGTATGGCCTGAAGGGCGAACTGCCCGACTGCTTCGACGAGTTGACCCCGCTTACGGAATTCACGATCCAGAATGAAACAGGACTCACGGGAACCCTGCCTCCCAGTTTTGCCAAGCTCAAGAATCTGAAGAGACTCACCTTGAACATGACCGGTATGACAAGCTTGCCGGATATATTCGAAGGTATGCCGCTCGAAGATGTCAGCCTCAGCGGCAACGACAAGATGACCGGCCCGCTTCCCGAATCCCTGGGCAGCAGTCCGTCGATTCAGCGTCTGTATGTGGGAGGCAACCGGTTTACCGGAGCGGTCCCGGATTCCTGGGCCAGGCTGGGCACACGGCTGGTCATTCGTCTGGAGCCGTCCCTGAACGCCCAGGTCCCGGACTCTTTCGTCGCGTCGGACGATGTTTCCTATCTGGTCAATATGTATATCCAGTTAGCCGACTCCCGAGAGACCCCCATCGTGGTTGGAGATTATGATATCCCCGCGTACTGGCCGGAGAAAGGGTTGAAAGACATCGTCACCGGAAAGTTGATTCCCTATCAGGAGATTTATGCCAGGAACAAGGTTACGGTCCTGCTGAATTGGGCTACCTGGTGTCCTTTCTCCAAAGAAATAATGCCCATTCTGAAACGGATGTATGAGAAATACCACAAAGACGGTTTGGAGATCATCGCCGCCTTTAACGCTACCTCCGACACCTCCGATGACGGCCGTCCCCTCAAAGATGTCCTCCAGGAACGGGGTTATGACCAGTGGTATAATTTCAACCTCTGGGACCTCTCAGTAATGGAATGGTCGATCTGGTGTGCCGGCACCCCTTCGGCCACCCTCGTGGATCAGGACGGAAACATCATCGCCTCCAGCGAAACCAATGTCTCCGATCCCGCCCGGAACAGGTTCGGCTACACGGCTTCGAACAAACTGATTCCCGCGCTGGAGAACCTTTTCGGCCCGGTAGAGGGAGACGACGGCTACTCCTCCACTGATTACTCCCAAGACGGGAAGGTTTTCACGATCCAGAAAGCCTCGGTTGGCAAGGGTATCAACCTCGTGTTCATGGGCGACGCCTATACCGACAAGGATATCAAATCGGGCCAGTATGAGCGGATGATGCGGAATGCCGCCGATCAGTTCTTCAGCATTGAACCGTACAAGTCCTTCCAGAACCGGTTCAACGTGTATGCCGTAACGGTTGTCTCCAAGAACGGCAAGACCGGAACGGGCTACACGACCGCCCTTGGGACCCAATTCGTCAATGGCTCGGCCGGTACCGGCAACGAAGACAAGATCTACGAGTACGCCCTGAAGGTTCCCGGCATCTCGGACAAGAAGAATCTAACGATTGGGGTCTTGGTGAATACAATCTATTTTGGCGGCATCGCGTCCATGAGCGAGTCCCTCCAGTCCGGAATCGGTTATTATGCTTCTAACGGCAACGACCCTTCCGCGTTCGGGAATACGATCCGTCACGAGGTGGGAGGCCACGCTTTCGCCTTCCTTGCGGACGAGTACGCCACCAACAACGGTTCCATCCCGCAGGCCTCGATCAACGAATACAACCGGTTGTACAAGGCTTATGGCTGGTATGCCAATATCGACTTCACCAACGATACGAAGAAGGTCAGGTGGGCCGACTTCCTCTCCGACTCCCGCTATAAAGACAAGGTGGGCGTATTCGAGGGGGGTGCCAACTACGCCAAAGGCGTTTACAGGCCTTCGCCAAGCAGTATGATGAATGACAACTGGGAGTACTACAACGCCCCTTCCCGCTGGGCGATCTACCAGCGCATCATGAAGCTCAGCGGCGAAACGCCCACTTTCGCCAAGTTCCTGGAGTACGACGCCGTGAACCGGAGCCAAACACAGTCGGCCCCACGCCCAATAACTACGTCGAGTGGGTACCAGACGCCCAGCCGATTGTAAGGCCGTAAAAGGACTGCTTTGCTAGTACGCCAGATATACCGCCGCGGCCGCCAGGACCGCGGCGGTTTCCGTCCGGAGGCGCGAAGCGCCGAGATGGACGGGAACGTAGCCGTGTTCTACGGCGAGGCGCGCCTCTTCCGGGGAGAAGTCCCCTTCCGGGCCGATGAGGATGGTGATATCGCGGCCGCCAAAAACCTGCAAAGCCTCCTGGATGGAGATGCGCTTCGTTTCGCCTTCGAAACAATAAGCGATGAGCTTGAGCGATCCGTCGGCGGGATCGGTTTGGCCGATGAAGTCCTTGACGCTCAGGGGCTCGACGATTTCCGGGATGCGGGCCTTGAGGGACTGTTTGGTCGCGGAAAGGGCGATGCGCGCGGCGCGGTCGGTCTTGTAAACCTTCCTTTCGGAGCGCTCGCCGATCACGGGAACGATGCGGTCCACGCCTACTTCGGTGGCCTTCTCTACGAACCACTCGAAGCGTTCGTTGTTTTTGGTGGGGCAGCAGGCGACCGTGAGCCGGTACGGATGGGCGTTCCAGCCGGGGAAAGCCTCCAGTACCTCGGCTTCGGCCCCCTTCGGACTGTCATCGACCAGGCGGCAGCGGAACAGGGTCCCGACCCCGTCGATCAAGTGGATCTCGTCCCCGGCGCGATGCCGCAGGACACGCACGCAATGGCCGGATTCCTCGGCATCCAGACGGCACACCCTGCCGTCGGCCTCGTATGCGTAGAACAGTTCCATGCCGGTCACATCCGGATGATCTCCACCTGTCCGTCCAGGGCGACCTTGATGATCTGGGAGGCCTGGCCGGTGGAAGAGGTGTCCACGGACGGCGGGACGACGAAGTCCACGGCATCCTTGATCTCCTGCGGAATCTCGCTGAAACGCTTGGGCGTGGGCTCGCCGGAAATGTTGGCCGATGTGGAAACAATCGGGCGTCCCAGCTTGAAAGCCAAGTCCTTGCAGAAATCGAAGAGGGGGATACGGATGCCCACGGAGCCGTCTTCCGCAACCGCGTTCCAGGCCAGGTGCCAGCGGTCGCCCGGGGCGTCCGCCGCACCGGCTATAGCCTCGGGATAGATGAGGGTCATCGGCCGGTCGTTCACTTCGACCAGGTCCACGGCGATGGAAGGAATCTCCCGCACATACTTCGCCACCATGTCCAGGTCGCAGGCCAGAAGGACCAGCGACTTGGCTTCGCTCCGCCGCTTGATGTCGAAGATTTTCGCTACGGCAGCGGGGTTCGTGGCGTCGCAGCCCAGTCCCCATACCGTGTCGGTGGGATAGAGGATGGTGCCGCCCGCGCGGAGGGTTTTCAGCGCCTCGGCAAGGATTTCATCTCTTTTCATAGTATGTGGCGATGACGGGATAATGGTCGGAATACTTGACCCTGGGCATTTCGCAGGTCACGGCCTCCAGGTCGCGGGGGTACAGGATATAGTCGATCCGGAGCAGCGGCCACAGGGAGCGGAACGTGGCCCCGAAACCCTTGCCGGCCTTCACGAAGGAATCGGACCTGCCGCGGGAAAGGCGGTGGACCGTATAGGAGAGCGGGTTGTCGTTGAAATCGCCCAGGACGACCGAACGGACCGGGCACTCGTCCACGTCCCGCATCACCGCGTCCACCTGCTTCGGCCGCTGCGTGATGGACCGGCGCATCTTGCGGCCGGTATCCTCCATCACTTCCTCGTCCTTCCCGAGAGACTTGATCAGGCCGGACAGGGAGATGTTGTAGCTTTCGAAATGGCAGTTGTAGAAACGCAGGACCGTGCTGTCCAGCTGGATGTCGGTATGAAGGGCCAGGTTCGTGGACTTCTCGAAATCCAGCTTCCCCCTGTACAGGACGGGCCGACGGCTCAGCGTCACGTTGCCCGCATGGCCTTTCTCGCCCGTAAGCACATAGTATTCAGCACGATAGCCTGGAAAATGGTCCCGGAACCACGCATCCATGTTCAGTGTGTTGGGCAGATAGAACTCCTGCAGGCAGATGATGTCGGCATCCATTCTCCGGAGGAAGGCCGCGACCGAATCGGCCAGGACCAGGCGCTTGTCCCCCATGTTCCCGTGGGCGAAAAGCCCGACGTTGTAGGACACGATCTTCAGGGTGGGTTTCCGTTCCGTCTCCACTCCCTTGCGCTGATAGTACTTGCCGATGAGGAAGACGGCCGGCAGCAGCATCACCAGCAGGAGGCCCGTCATCCGGGAGCGACGGACCGCCGCCCAGAGGAAGAACAGCAGCGTGATCAGCACCAGCGGGATGAACAGCAGGCCGAACAGGGTGAAGAACCAGGCCTTGGCCGGATTGACCAGGACCGACAGGTAGCTCAGGGCAAGCAGACCGGAAACGATGAGGGCCGCCGTCCCGAAGGTAAGCCTGGAAAACCAGCCGTGTTTCTTCCTTACCTCCGCCATAATCCTCCGCGTTTACGCCAGTACCAGACCAGCAGGAAGCCGAACAGCGCACCGCCCAGATGCGCGAAATGGGCGATGCCCATCTGCGTTCCCGTAATACCGGTGACCAGTTCGATGCCGATGAAGATGATGACCATCCACTTCGCGTCCAGGGTGACCGGCGGGAAGATGAGCGTCATCCGGGCCGAAGGATAGAGCATCGCGAAAGCGACCAGCACGCCGTAGATGGCCCCCGAGGCGCCCACCATGGGCGTACGCAGAAGGTTCGTATAGGCCATGGCGTCGGCCGGATCCGCGGATGCGAGCAGCGACCGCGCCTGCAGCCATTCGACCCCCGTATGCAGGGCCACGGCACCGAGACCGGTCACGAAATACAGAATCAGGAATTTCTTCGTGCCGAGCGCCCGCTCCACCACCATGCCGAACATCAGCAGAGTGTACATGTTGAAGAAGATGTGCCAGAAGCCTCCGTGCATGAACATATGCGTAATCGGCTGCCACCAGCGGAAAAGGGGCGACGCCGGATAGAACATCGCGAACGTCCCGATCATAAAGTTCTCGTTCACGAGCGTGGCGATGAACATGATGATGTTGATGATCAGAAGGTTCCGCGTGACCGGCGGGATATTTTGAAGAAAGTTTCGCTGCTCCATCAGAATCGTTTTTCCAGTTCGTCCAGCGACAGGATGCTGATGATCCGGCGGCCGGAGGGGGTGAATTCGGGATTGTCGGTGGCGAGGAAGGCGTCCACCAGGCGCTGTGCTTCCACGGGCGAGGTCAGTTTCTCCCCGCCGGAAGCGCCCAGGACGGCGAACTTCTGCGCCAGGGCCTGCTCCATCATTTCCGGCAGGGCGCCGTGGTCGTCGGAGAGGATGAGAAGGAGGTCTCCCACCATGGTCCGGACCTTTCCTTCTTCGGTACCGTAGCCTTCCGGAACACCGTTCACGACGACCGAATCGTTCCCGAAGGGGTCGATGTCGAAGCCCAGACGGTGCAGCAGGTCGGAGTGCTCCTCCAGCAGCAGGCGGCCGTCCACGCCGACTTCCACCTGTACGGGGAACAGGGCGTTCTGGCTCACGTGGGCTTCCCGGCCCAGGACTTTCAGGAACCGGTCGTAAAGGATGCGCTCGCGGGCGCGGCGGACGCTGACCGCCATCACGCCGGAAGCGGACTGGGTAAGGATGTATTTCCCCTGGACCAGCAGGACCTGCGCCGTTGGCATCGTCCGGTCCTCGAACAGTTTCCCATAGTCTTCGTGCTTATCCACCGTGTAGGACGGACGTACCGTCTCCCTGGGAGCAAAGTCCCTGTCGTCCAGATATTTGTCGCCGGTTTCAAAGGGGTTGTAGCTGAGGTCCACGCCGGCCGTGGGAACGCTGACGGGACGGTATTCGCCGAAGCGCGGGCCCATGACGGGAAGTTCCCGGGCCTCGGGATTGTCGAATTCGATGTCTCCGCCGGCGCCGCCGCGGGCCGTCGCCTCGCGGACGCAGGCATAAAGGGTCTGGAACACGACGCTGTCCTCCTCGAACTTGATTTCGGTCTTGGTCGGGTGGATGTTCACGTCGATGGTGGCGGGATCCACCTCCAGGTAGATGAAGTAGGACGGCGTAGTGCCTTCCGGGACCAGGGCCTCATAGGCCTTCATCACCGCCTTGTGCAGGTAAGGGCTGCGGAAATAGCGCCCGTTAACGAAAAGGAACTGGTTGCCCAGGGTCTTTTTCGCGGATTCGGGACGGCCCACGAAACCGTGGATGCGGACAAGGGTCGTGTCGGCCTGGATGTCCGTCAACTCTCCCACCACGCCGGGCCCGAGAAGGTCCATAATCCTGAATTTCAGGGATTTGGCGGGCTTCAAGACGTGGATGTCCCGGCCGTTGTGACTCAGGGAGAACCCGATTTCCGGACGAGTGAGGGCCACCCGCTGGAACTCTTCCAGGATGTGGCGGAACTCCACGGTGTCGGACTTCAGGAACTTGCGGCGGGCGGGGATGTTGTAGAACAGGTTCCGGACGGCGAAGTTGGACCCTTTGGGGGCGGCGACCATCCGGGTGGACAGGTGCTCCGAACCGGAGAACTCCACCTCCACGCCCACTTCATCCTCCTCCCGGCGCGTCCGGAGGACGACGTCGGCGACGGCCGCGATGGAGGCCAGTGCTTCTCCCCGGAAACCGAAGGTGGTGATCTCGTGCAGGTCCTCCGCGGTCGCGATCTTGGACGTGGCGTGGCGTTCGAAACACAGGACAGCGTCGTCGGGCGACATGCCCGTCCCGTCGTCCACCACCTGGATGAGCGTGCGGCCGGCGTCGGTGACGGCAACCGCCACCTGCGTCGCGCCGGCGTCCACGGCGTTCTCCAGCAGTTCCTTCACCACGGAAGCGGGCCGCTGGACGACCTCTCCCGCGGCGATCATGTCCGCGATGTTCCTGGGGAGAATCTTCAGTTCCATCTACAGGAGGGAATAAATTTTCGTGATATAGACGAGCACCACGGCGATGAGCAGCAGGGTGATGATGCCAATGATGGCCTGCGTCCGGTTCTGGGTGGAACGGGTGCGCTTGTAGTTGCCGTCGCGCCAGGCGCCGCGGATGCTGCTGCCGGGCACGTACTTGCCTTCCTGCTTCGCTTTCTCGTTGGTCCCGTCCACGTCGCCGAACATCCGGCGGCGCTCCTCTTCTTCGGGATCATAGTAGCGGGGTTTGTAGTTGAAAACCCGGTGCTCCTGGTTTCCGAAGAAACCGAAATTGAATCCTGCCATATCGCCTTGTTGTTACAGTCAAAAGACAAATTTAATCATTTTTCGTTATATTTGCGGCTATGGAAATCAGAATCGGAAACGGATATGACGTGCACGCCCTCGCGGACGGACTGCCCATGTGGCTGGGCGGCGTGCGCATCCCTTCGGAAACGGGTTTCGTGGCCCATTCGGACGGCGACGTGGCCATCCACGCGCTCTGCGACGCCCTCCTCGGGGCCCTGGCCCTCGGGGACATCGGCCATCTTTTCCCCGACACTTCCGACGAGTGGAAGGGAATCGACAGCAAGGTCCTTCTCGGGAAGGTCGTGGACCTGGTCCGCGGGAAAGGCTGGCAGGTGGGTAACGCCGACATCACCATCGCCCTCCAGCGGCCGAAGCTGGCCCCCCATATCCCGTCGATGCGGGAGACGCTCGCCGGCGTCATGGGCACCGGCGTCGATGCCGTGTCCGTGAAGGCCACGACTACCGAGCGCCTGGGGTTCGTGGGCCGGTGCGAAGGCTGCGAGGTGTGGGCCAGCGTGCTTCTGATTAAACCCTGACCCCGTCCGGGTGTCTAACCAGATATGAAAATGATAAACTTCCTCGCAGCGGCAGCCGGAGTGCTGTGCGCTGTTTCCCTCCAGGCGCAGGAGGGCAGGCCGGAACACCGTGGTTTCCCGGAACCGGTCTCCGACAGTGTCTGGGTCGTGAACCACACCCAGGAAATGGTCGAGAAATACAACCTTACCCCCGAGCAGGAATCGCAGGTGCGCGAACTCAACCTCCAATATGCCGACAAGCTGAACTTCAAGGGCATGCGCCACGAAAGGGGCGAGGGCAAGGATATCAGGTCCATGTCCGAGGAGGAGCGCATGGCCTTCTTCCAGCAGATGCAGGAACGCATGGGAGAAATGCAGGAAAAGATGCAGCAGATGCGGGAGGCCCGCAAGGTCTATGAGGAAGCCCTCGAGGGAATCCTGGACAAGGACCAGTTCAAGGCCTACCGGAAAGACCGCCGCCGTCAGGAAGGCGAGATGCAGAGACGCATGCAGCACCGCATGGGCGGCCGTCCCGGCGGGATGGGCCCCGGCGGATTCGGCGGTCCCGGCGGATTCGGTCCCGACGATTTTTAGTCACAGCGACACCAGTGCCTACAAGCTGGTGAATGAATGAACAAGGAGGGCCGCTGATCAGCGGCCCTCCTTCTTTTTCCCCTGCCCGGTCTATTCAAGTCCGGCGAGCAGTTTGGTGATGGCGTTCATCGAATCGGAGATGCCCTTTGATGACATGGACACCTGCGGATCGGAGCCGGTAGCTGCGAAGGAGGAGGCCGTGGCAAGCGCCGACGTGTCCATGTTCGCCAGCGACTCGAGCCCGGTCAGGACCTTTGCGATGTTGTTGCTGTTCACCAGGTTGGAGGATCCCTTGACGAGCGCGGTGGCGAAATCGTCGGCATATGCGGTAGTGGCCCCGGCGAGGGCGTTCGCTCCGGTGAGGATCTTCCCCAGGTTGATGAGGTTCGTCAGGTTCGACAGGTCGATGGTGCCTGTCGCCTTGAGGATCTGGTACAGGCCGGCAATGGCTGAACCGGTGTTCGTTCCCACGGAGGTGGCACTGGACGCTACATTCTGGAGAATGGAGCAGGAAGAAACCATCAGGGCGGCGGTGCAGGCCGCGACAAGGCGTCTGAATGTTCTCATATCGTTGGTCGTTTAGTGTTGTTTCCGCTGTAAATATAATTATTTTTCAGAAATCTTTCCCAAATTTGTGATATGGACAATACGATCGACGAAACCAAGAAATGGAAGGTGCTCTCCTCGGAATACCTCTTCCGCAGGCCCTGGCTCACGGCGCGCAAGGACGTCGTCCAGCTCCCGGACGGGCGGGTGAATCCGGAATACTATATCCTCGAGTATCCCGACTGGGTGAACGTCATCGCCCTGACGGATGACGGCCGGATGATCCTGGAACGGCAGTACCGCCCCGGCCTGGCCAAAACCTGCTACGAAATCCCCTGCGGCGTCATCGAAGAGGGGGAGACTCCCCTGGAGGCCGCGAAGCGGGAACTGCTCGAAGAGACGGGATATGCCGGCGGCGACTGGCAGGAATGGATGACGCTGTCCCCCAACCCGAGTACCAGTACGAACCTGACGCACAGTTTCCTGGTCAAGGGCGTCAAAAAGGTGTCCGGGCAGCACCTGGATGCGACCGAAGACATCGAGGTGTCCCTCCATCCGCAGGAATACGTCCTGGAACTCCTTCAGAACAACCAAATCCTCCAGGCGCTGATGGCTGCGCCGCTGTGGATGTATTTCTATAGGAATCTTACGATTTCATCCAGTTCCCGACGCGCCGGACGGGATGGCTCCTCGGCACGGTAACCCAGAGCAATGACGGCCATCACGGCCTCCGTTTCAGGAATGTCGAATTCCGCACGGATGGCCTCGCTGTCCCGCATTCCCATGATCAGGGTATCGAAGCCCATCGCACGCGCCTTCAGGACCAGGTACGCGTTGCTGAGTCCGTTGTCGTAGGCTCCCCAACCGTCACCGACCTCGTTGGCGGGCTGACCACGGAAGAATCCGGACTTGCCTTTCTCGAAGGTGGAAACGATCAGGACCGGAGCCCCGGCCACACGGTCCTTGTTGCCGCCAACCATATCCAGCAGGGCCAGACGTTTCTCCACCCCGATGGCGACATAATACTTGGTCGGTTCCTGGTTGGCCCAGGATGGTGCCTCCTGCGCCGCCGTGAGCAGCGCGCGCACCTCGGCTTCCGAGATGGCCTTGGCAGGGTCATAACTGCGGACACTCCGGCGGGAAATCAAGACCTCGTCGAAGGAAGGTCCGGCCGTGGGGGTTCCGGCCTGGTTACAGGCCGCAAGAAGCATTAGGGCGAGGCCGGTCGCCACGCAGAAAAAATGTCTCATATATTTTGTATTCAAATGGTTCCTTTCCCTTTGACTCGCCGCACGATGCCCACATAGGTGAGCAGTACGATGTTCATCATCAGGGAGTAGAGGATTGCCGGTATGGCCATCTCCTCGCTGGAGAAGATCAGCGGGCTGGAGGCGATGGCGATGGCCTGCGCCGCATTCTGCATCCCCACTTCGATAACCACGGTCCTGCGCTGCTGCGGGCTGTTTTTCACCAGACGCGACAGGAGGGAGGAAATTCCGATGGCAACCAGGATCAGCACCGTTACGCAGAGCCCCAGGATGCCGATGTTGTCCAGGATGGTCCGGCGGTGCTGGACATAGAAGATGGTGATGAGCAAAAGCAGCAGGGGGAAGGCCAACTTCGTCAGGATCTTGTCCATTTTCTCCGCCGCCTTCGGCCAGGCATAATGGATGCCGATGCCCAGCAGGACCGGCAGCAGCATCAGCACCAGGTTCTGCTTGATAAGGTTCCCCACGGGAAGGGTGATTCCCACGCTCTCTCCCACCAGGCGCGTCGCCCAGCTCATGATGAACGGGATCGTAAAGAGCGTAATGATGCTGCTGAGCGCCGTCAGGGTCACCGACAGCGCCACGTCGCCGCCCGCCAGCTTGGAAAACACGTTGGACGAACTCCCTCCCGGGCAGCAGGCGATGAGCACCAGGCCGATGAAGAATACCGGCGGCAACCGGAACAGCCAGGCCAGTCCCAGCGCGATGGCCGGCAGGAGGACGAGCTGGCCGAAAAGGGCCACGGCCACAGGCCACGGTTGACGGAAAACCTTCCCGAAATCTTCAAAACGGAGCGACAGCCCCAGATCGAACATCAGGAGCGTCAGGATGGGAAGTACAATCCAAATCGTATTCATGGGAATCAGACAGAATAACCGCTGGAAACCTTCGTCCCTGCACGCACAGGGACGAAGAAAAGTCAACCTCCGTTCCGGAAGGAGAGGCGGAAAAGCCTTACTTCTTGAACAGTTTCTTGATCAGGTTCCAGACCCACAGCAGGACCACGGCGCCAATGAGGGCGCAGACGATCTGGCCGTACCACTGGGCCCAGAAGGATCCGCTGGCTCCAAGCTTGCCCAGCAGCCAGCCGCCCACGAGACCGCCGAGGAGACCGATGATGATGTTCCAGATGAGACCGCCTTTGTCCTTGATCACGAAGAACCCGGCCAGCCAGCCGGCGATGGCTCCGAAGAGCAGGGTGAGAATGATATTCATGGCTTTGGTTTTAAATGTCTTTGCAATTTAGGAAACATTTTGCAACAAACAAAAAAAACCGCCGCTTGCAAGGCGCCGGAGGATATAGTGAGGTTGTTTCAGGAGCAAGGGACGTCGTACTTGTCCGCTTGCGTATGTCGTTGTTTCCCTGGTTGTCGGCGCTCATCAGAGCGCCTAGCGGAGGCCGTGTCCGTCAGGACTTATAGGCCGGGAGCGCCGGGGGATAATAGGGGGCAGCGCCCCCTCAAAAGTAGCGGGAGTGGGTCACGATCCCACGACCTCCGGATTATGAATCCGACGCTCTAACCAGCTGAGCTACCCCGCCGTCGTTTTTTCAAAAAGAAAATCAGCTTGACGAAGGCTGATTTCCAGTTGAGATAGAAGGACTCGAACCCTCACTGACAGAGCCAGAATCTGTAGTGCTACCATTACACCATATCTCAATATCCCAAAACGGGACTGCAAAGGTACTACTTTTTTCCGAATGTGCAAGAAAAAAGTGCAGTAATTCCTTATTCCTCCACCAGACCGGGCGGCGGTAGCGGACCCACGGGCGTCACGGTCCGATAGCGGGACGCGCCCATCAGGCCGCTGCCGTCGAGGTCGCGGACCGGGTCGGTCGTGACATCCTTCGCCAGCCAGGCCTCGAAACTGAAACGGTCCAGGTCGCCCGACAGGGAGAAGATGCGGCGCGCGATCAGGTACCGCTGCCAGGCCGAGAAATAGAACCTGTTGTCAATCATGCAGCTGATCTTTTCGCTGCGCCAGCGGCCGTACAGCGTGGTGCCGCCCCCCTGGAACACGCCGATGCGTCCATAATGCGTATCCTGCGCCGTAAGTTCATCCAGGCGGTCCAGCAGGTCTCCCTTCCAGGGAGCCGCTGCGGGGTCATACGCCAGGTTCATGGCGAACGGTACCGGCCACGATTGCTCGCCGATGCGGCCGGATACGTAATGCAACTGGTTGGAAGACCAGTATTCGTCCCCCAGCCGGCCGAAACCGTGTCCTCCGAACTCGTGGACCAGGGTGTTGCGCCAGTCGCCGACGTTGGTCCCTCCCACTTCGTCCATGTCCGCCTGCGTGGTCCGGCGATAATACGCCTGGAGGGTCGCATCGGTCACCGGGGTAGGCAGCGGATCGTCCGTCGTCGGGACGATGCCGGGGTACGACCAGCTCATTCCGTCTCCACGATAGGTATAAGGGACCATGCCGTAAGACTTCCCGTCACTGTAGGACCAGCACTTTCCGCCATAGCGGGCATCATTGATGATCATCAGGACAGGAACCTCCGCAAGGGTATGGGTCCCGTCCGCGATATCCGGGCATTTCTCCTGGACGAAATTGAAAACGATTTCGTCCTGCGCGCGCATATCCTCATAGGAATCGCTTCCCCACTGGGCGCCGAAATAGCTGTCCCGGGCGGTGACGATGTTTCCGTTCCCGTCCGTGACGGTGGCTCCCGACTCCAGGGAAACCGCCTTCAGGATATAGGCATTGAACCGGTTCCGGTAGGTTCTGTACGGCTCGACTTCAAAGAGGGCATCCAGTCCGGACTTCGCAAGCCGCTCATACAAAGGAAGTTCATCCTTGGTGAAACCCTCCGGGACGACGGCGATCGTAACCGGCTTCGTCCCTTCGGTGGCCGTCATGTACCGGATGGGATCCATGCTTCCGTCATCGATCTCCGCGAAAGCATCTCCCAGGTCGATGGTTCCGATATCCTTGATGCGGGAGCGCTCGAAGGCGACCGTTTTCCGGGACCGCTTGACCGTATAACTGCCTTTTCCGTCGGAGAATTCCAGCTGGAACCCGGAAAGCGTCCGGGGCCAGAGAGCGATGAAATAATCCTTCCCGGCCTCGAACTTACCCTTCAGGACCACCTTCGGAGAGGCCGCTCCGTCATCGAATGAGATCCCCTCCACCAAGGCAGGGATTCCGTCGGCGACGCTCACGACAGCATCGCCGGCAATGCCCGTGGACGCACTGAGGGTGACTTCCGACACCTGCGGGACGACCGCACCGGCCAGCCTGAATTTCAGCAGGGCCGGGATGTTCCGGAACTGGAGCGGATCCTCCAGGGTCCTGGTCAGCTTGTCGGCATAGGCATACGCACGGTTCAGGCCCTCCTCGATACCGCCGGCGACCGCAGTCTGGAAGGCAGGGAGGTTGAATCCAAAGATCACCCCGCCGTTCAGCGTCGACCAGACGGGGATGTCGGGATAGACACAGTGGAATCCGGTCCCGTCCACGGAATACACGGTCGAGAACGCCGCGCTGGCGACACCGTCGTCCTGCGTGGTGAACAAGGCTATCTTGCCGGTACCTCCGGAAATGGAGAACAGGCTCTTGAAAGAGTCCCCCTTTGTCCACAGCACCAGCGCCTCGGAGCCGTCCTCCTCCATCTCGATCCGGGAACGGGTTCCTGAATCGTTGGCAAAACCGGCGAATACGACGGTCGGACTCTCGGCAGGGGCCGGAGTCTCCTCCACCTTCGCACAGGCAAGCAGGGTCAGGGCCAGCGCCCCGAAAAGAAATCCTTTCCTCATGGCGCCGTCAATCAAATTCAGGATCATACGGATCCACCGGATACGTTTCGTTGGACCCGGTCAACAGATTCGCCTCCAGCTCCAGGTCACGGACCCGGCACAGGGGAGTTTCATAAGGCTGCATAGCTATTCCCACTCAATGGTGCCCGTGGGCTTCGGGGTGAGGTCATACAACACGCGGTTCACGCCCGGGACTTCCGTCACGATGCGCTTCGTGATGTGGTGCAGCAACGCATAGGGAATCTCCTCGATGGTGGCGGTCATGGCATCGCGGGTGTTGACGGCACGGATGATCACCGGCCAGTCCCAGCTGCGTTTGTTGTCCCTGACGCCGGTGGACTTATAATCGGGGACCACCGTAAAGTACTGCCACACTTTACCTTCCAGGCCATTCTTCGCGAACTCCTCGCGCAGGATGGCGTCGCTCTCCCGCAGGGCTTCCAGCCGGTCGCGCGTGATGGCGCCGGTGCAACGGACACCCAGGCCAGGGCCGGGGAACGGCTGACGGAAAACCATGTTGTCGGGGAGTCCGAGCTCCTTGCCGACGACGCGGACTTCGTCCTTGAACAGCAGCTTGATGGGCTCCACCAGCTCGAACTGGAGGTCCTCCGGCAGGCCGCCCACGTTGTGGTGGGACTTGACGGGGCCCGACTCGATGATGTCCGGGTAGATGGTTCCCTGGGCCAGGAAACTGATGCCGTCCAGCTTGCGGGCCTCTTCCTCGAACACGCGGATGAATTCAGCGCCGATGATCTTCCGCTTCTGCTCGGGATCCGCTACGCCGGCCAGCTTGTCCAGGAAACGGTCCACCGCATCCACGTACACCAGGTTGGCGTCGAGCTCATCGCGGAACACGCGCACGACCTGTTCCGGCTCGCCCTTGCGGAGGAGTCCGTGGTTGACATGGACGGAGACCAGCTGCTTTCCGACAGCCTTGATGAGCAGCGCCGCGACTACCGAAGAGTCCACCCCGCCGGACAAGGCGAGCAGCACTTTCTTGTCGCCGATCTGCTCGCGCAGTTCCTTAACCTGTTCTTCGATGAATTTCCGGGCCAGTTCAGGAGTTGTGATCCGCTCCATATCCGCGGGACGAACGTTACTTGTAGACATATCGGTTTGCTTTAATGATTATTCCCATTCAATGGTTGCCGGCGGTTTCGAACTCACGTCATAGACGACGCGGTTCACGCCGCGGACCTTGTTGATGATTTCGTTGGAGACTTCGGAGAGGAAGTCGTACGGCAGCGGGAACCAGTCGGCGGTCATCGCGTCGGTGGAGACCACCGCGCGAAGCGCGACGGGATGCTCGTAGGTGCGCTCGTCCCCCATGACGCCGACGCTGCGGATGGGCAGCAGGACCACGCCCGCCTGCCAGATGGCGTCGTACAGGTTCGTGGCCATCACGCGCGGATCCGAAGCGGAGCGGAAGCCCCTGCCGGTGCAGTCGTAGGCACGGAGGCCTTTGATAAAGATGTCGTCGGCCTCGCGAAGGATGCGTAGTTTTTCTTCAGTGATGTCACCCAGGATCCGGACGCCGAGGGACGGGCCCGGGAAGGGATGCCGGTTCACGAGTTCCTCCCGGATGCCCAGGGCGCGGCCCACGCGGCGCACTTCGTCCTTGAAAAGCATCCGCAGGGGTTCCACGACCTTCAGGTTCATCTCCTCCGGCAGGCCGCCCACGTTGTGGTGCGACTTGATCTTCGAGGCGATGCCGGGGATGCCGGCGGACTCGATCACGTCGGGATAGATGGTGCCCTGGGCCAGCCAGCGGGCGCCTTCGATCTGCCGCGCATACTTGTCGAAGGTCTCGACGAACAGCCGGCCGATGACCTTGCGCTTGGCCTCCGGCTCAGAGACACCGGCGAGGGCGGCGAGGAATTCCTTCGAGGCATCGGCCCCGATTACATTCAGGCCCATGTCGCGGTACGACGCCAGCACATCCTCATATTCGTTTTTGCGGAGAAGGCCGTTGTTGACGAAGATGCTGGTCAGGTTCTGGCCGATGGCCTTGTGCAGGAGCACGCCGGCGACGGTGGAATCCACCCCGCCGCTGAGACCCAGGATGACCTTGTCGTTCCCAAGTTGTTCCCGCAGGGCAGCCACGGTGGTTTCAATGAAGGAATCCGGCGTCCAGTCCCCCTTCATGCCGCAGATGCCGTAGGCGAAATTGGCCAGGATCTTCGACCCTTCCTCCGTGTGGAAGACCTCCGGATGGAACTGAACGGCGAAAGTGGGCTCGCCTACGATCTGGTAGGCGGCATAAGGGATGTCGGCGGTTTCGGCGATGGCCACGCCCCCCTCCGGGAGGCGGGAGATGGTGTCGCCGTGGGACATCCACACCTGGGAATGGACCTTGACCCCCTCCATCAAAGGGGAGTCCGGACGGGTGACGTCCAGCATCGCCCGGCCGTATTCCCGGGCGAGGGAGCCTTCCACCTTTCCGCCGCAGCAGTGGGCGATGTACTGGGCGCCGTAGCAGATGCCCAGGACCGGAAGGCGGCCTTTGACAAGTCCCAGGTCCATCTGGGGCGCATTCGCATCCCGGACGGAGCAGGGACTGCCGGACAGGATGACCCCCTTCACGGAGTCGTCCAGCACCGGCATCTTATTGTAGGGATGGATTTCGCAGAACACGTTCAGCTCCCTGAGTCGGCGGCCGATGAGCTGCGTGACCTGGGAGCCGAAATCCAGGACCAGGATCTTATTCACCGCGTGAATAGTTAGGGGTTTCCTTGGTGATGGTAATATCGTGCGGATGGCTTTCCGCCATGCCGCTGGCGGTGACGCGGGTGAACTTGGCGTGCTTCAGGGCCTCCAGGTCCCTGGCGCCGCAGTAACCCATGCCGGAGCGGAGGCCGCCGACCAGCTGATACACCGTTTCCGCGAGGGTACCCTTGTACGGAACCCGGCCCACGATGCCTTCCGGAACCAGTTTCTTGAGCTCCACCTTGTCGGACTGGAAGTAGCGGTCCTTGGATCCGGCCGCCATCGCATCGATGGAACCCATGCCGCGGTAGGCCTTGAACTTACGGCCGCTGTAAATGATGGTTTCGCCCGGGGACTCTTCGGTACCGGCGAACATGGAGCCGCACATCACGCAGTCGCCGCCGGCCGCGAGGGCCTTGACGATGTCGCCGGAATAGCGGAGGCCGCCGTCGGCGATGAGCGTGGCGCCCGTGCCCTTGATGGCCTGGTAGGCATTGTAGATGGCGCTCAGCTGGGGCACGCCCACGCCCGCCACGATGCGGGTCGTGCAGATGGAGCCCGGGCCGATGCCCACCTTCACGCCGTCGGCACCGGCTTTGACCAGGTCGCGCGCACCCTCTTCGGTAGCGACGTTGCCCACCACCACGTCCAGCGACGGATATGCCGACTTCACGCGCTTGAGAAGCTCGATCACGCCCTTGCTGTGTCCGTGGGCGGAATCCAGCACCACGGCGTCCACACCCTCGGCGTACAGGGCCGCGACGCGGTCCAGCGCGTCCGGCGTGATGCCGATGCCGGCCGCCACGCGGAGGCGTCCCTTGTCGTCCTTGCAGGCGTCGGGATGCAGGCGCTCCTTGATAAGGTCCTTATAGGTGATCAGTCCCACGATGCAGCCCTTGGCGTCCACGACCGGGAGTTTCTCCACCTTGTACTGCTGGAGGACCGACTTCACGTACTCGCGGTCGGTGCGGGTATCCGGGATGGTGACGAGGTTTTCCGACGTCATCACGGCGCGGACCGGGACGGACACGTCTTCGAAGAAGCGGACGTCGCGGTTCGTGACGATGCCCACGAGGTGCTTTTCGCCGTCCGTGACGGGAATGCCGCCGATATGGTTCTCCTTCATCAGCCGGAGGGCCTCCCCGACCGTCGCGTCCTGGTTGATCGTGACGGGATCGTTGATCATCCCGTTCTCCGAACGCTTCACCTTGCGGACCTCGGCCGCCTGCGCGGCGATGCCCATATTCTTATGAATCACGCCGATGCCTCCTTCCCTTGCCAGGGCGATGGCCATCGGCGCTTCGGTCACCGTGTCCATGGCGGCGGACACGACGGGAATGTTCAGGGCGATATTGCGGGAGAACCGGGTATGCAGGCTCACTTCCCGCGGAAGGACTTCGGAGTACGCCGGAATCAGGAGTACATCGTCGAAAGTGAGGCCTTCCAGGGCAATTCTTTCATCGATAAAGGACATGGCTCACGCGGAATTTTTGCAAAGGTAGTGATTTTTACCTGCCGATAAAAGGCTGCTGGAAGTTTTTTCTTACCTTTGTGCCATGGCCATCAATACCGAGAAACCGAGGCACCGGATTCCGGCGGGACGCAAGATGAACGGCTGGCTCGCCCTGAGTCCGCTGCTGGTGTTCCTGCTCGTGTATCTGGTCTCTTCCCTCGTGGCGCGGGACTTCTACAAGGTACCGGTCGCGGCGGCGTTCATCATCGCGTCGGCCTATGCGATGCTCATCACCCGGAGCGTGGACAAGACCGACAGCAAGATTTCCATCTTTTCGGAGGGGGCGGGGAACAAGAACGTGCTCCTGATGATCTGGATCTTCGTGCTGGCGGGCGCGTTCGCGGCGACCGCGAAGGATATCGGAGCCATCGACGCCACGGTCAACGCGACACTGCGGATCCTGCCCGGAAAGCTCATCTACGCGGGCCTTTTCCTGGCCGCGTGCTTCATCTCAATGGCCATCGGCACCAGCGTGGGTACGATCGTGGCGCTGGTCCCCATCGCGGCCGGCATCGCGCAGGAGACCGGGATCGGCATTCCTTTCATCACGGCCGTGGTCATCGGCGGAGCCTTCTTCGGGGACAACCTCTCGTTCATCTCCGACACGACGGTGGCGGCCACCAAGAGCCAGGGCTGCTCCATGCGGGACAAGTTCCGGGCGAACCTGTGGATCGCCGCACCGGCCGCCCTTCTGGTGACGGTGCTGTATGTGGTCCTGGGACTGAAAGTGGAGGCCGTGCCCGCCGCAGGAGCCGTGCAGTGGCTGGGCCTGGTACCCTACCTGCTGGTCATCGGCCTGGCCCTTGCCGGGGTCAACGTGGTCACAGTCCTGACCATCGGCATCATTGTGAACGGCGTCATCGGCTGGAGCACAGGCGCTTACGACTGGATCGGCTGGATGGCTTCCATCGGCGACGGCATCGGGTCCATGGGCGAACTCATCATCGTGTCCCTCCTGGCCGGCGGCATGCTGGAACTCATCCGGTACAACGGCGGCCTGGACTTCATCATCGACGGACTCACCCGGCGGATCCGCGGCAAGCGGGGTGCCTATTTCTCCATCGCCGGCCTCGTCTCGCTCGTTAACTTCTGCACGGCCAACAATACCATCGCCATCATTACCGTGGGTCCGCTGGCAAAGAACATTTCGGAGCGGTTCGGCCTGGACCCGCGCAAGACGGCCTCCATCCTGGACACCTTTTCCTGCCTGGTACAGGGCATCATCCCCTATGGTGCGCAGATGCTGATGGCCTCCGGTCTCGCCGGCGTGTCGGCCGTCGCCATCACGGGCTACCTCTATTACCCCTTCGCGCTGGGCCTTCTCGCCGCGCTTTCCATTATGTTCCGTTTTCCAAGGAAGTATAGTTAGGCCGCCGAATGGAAATGACTATAAATCAATCAGATAGTTCCTTTCTACGCATGAAACCCCATGTTCATCTGGATGTCCCCCTCGGGGCGAAGCGCGTGCTCCTGCACGCGTGCTGCGCCCCATGCTCGAGCGCAGTGGTGGAGTGCCTCGTGGACAACGGAATCGAGCCCGTCATCTTTTACTCCAATTCGAACATCTTCCCGCGCGAAGAGTATGACCACCGGCTGAACGAGTGCATCCGGTATGCGAAGAAATGGGGGATTCCCATCGTGGACGACGTGTATGACCACGATGGTTGGAGCGGCTGCGCGGCAGGGCTCGAAGACGAGCCCGAGCGCGGCGGCCGCTGCCTGCAATGCTTCAAATACAGGCTGTTACGTGCCGCCCGCTATGCGGCGGAGAACGGCTTCCCGGTGCTCACAACCACCCTCGCCTCCTCCCGCTGGAAGAGCCTGGAACAGGTCAACGAAGCCGGTGAATGGGCCTGCAGCCAGGTGGAAGGGGTCGTCTGGTGGCCCCAGAACTGGCGCAAGGGCGGCCTGCAGGAGCGCCGGAACGAAATCATCCGCAGCGAGCGGTTTTACAACCAGCTCTACTGCGGATGCGAATATTCCTTCAGGAAAGAATCCTAGAAATTGTAGCCGACGCCGATCTTCAGGTTGGAACGGTGCGCGCTCGTCGCGTTTTCGCCCTTGTACTGATTCATCATGCCGTAATCGTAACCCAGGGTAATCATGTAGCCACCGGCGTTGATGCCGATACCACCGCCCAGATAGAGGTTCATACGGTTGTAGTTGTCGTTCTTGTAATTGTCGGAAGTGGTGCTGCCGCTGATGCCGGCGACATTGCCATCATACTTCACCGTGGAGGCAAGACCGTACTGGAAGGTGGGACCGCCGAAGATAAAGAAGTTCGTGTCGCGGTTGAGGGCGATGTTGTAGTTCAGATAGGCGGGAACGTTGATGGCATGCTCCATGAAGGTGCCGGAAACGGAGGCAATCGAGCCGAGGTTGGCGGTGTCCTTGCTGGTGATCATCGAATAATAGACTCCCGGGGCGATGGCGAGACCGCCGAAGAGAGGAACGTTGAAGGACACTCCGGCAAACGCACCGTTGGCGTTGGAGGGATCGTTGTTTCCGACTTTGATGGAGGAATTGAGATAACCGGCATTCACGGAAATCTGCGCGAAGGCCTGGGTTCCGATGAGCATCAGGGATGCTGCAAGGAGGGTAGAAAGAATTTTTTTCATACTTATAAAAACTAAAAAAAGTTTTCCAAGAGTATTTTTTCTATCAAAAATCGCGCCAGTTCAATTACAGTATCTTACCTGTCAGTTGTTGGGGAAAACGGCGGGATTTTGTAACTTTGCCATGCATTATGGGTACCATCACCGAACTTCCCCACCTGTCCCCGTCCATGAAGATGGCGGACCTCGTGAACCTGCGGTTCAGCCTCACCGGCGTCCTGACGCGGATGGGCATCCCCTTCGGTTTCGGCGATGCGACCGTGGAAGACGTCTGCTCGCGCCACGACATCGACCCGGAAACCTTCCTCCTGATCTGCAGCGTCCATGCCTTCGACGGTTACCTTCCCCCTAAGGACCGGATCCGGAAGGCGAGCCTCAAGGACGTCCTGAAGTACCTCCGGCTGTCCCACGCATACTATATGGACGTGGCGATGAAGGACCTGTCGGCCGCCCTGGTGAGCCTGACGGAGCCCTGCGGCGAAAAGCACCGGAGCATCATCCGGAGATTCTTCTCGGAATACAAGGACGAGCTGTTCAAGCACCTGGAATATGAAGAGGAAACCGTGTTCCCGCAGGCGGAGGCCGCGCTTCACCACGACCGTTTCGCCCCCGACGAATACGGCGAGAACCACTCCCACGTGGAGGAGAAGCTGGAGGACCTCAAGAACCTGGTCATGAAATACATGCCGCCCGAATGCGGGCAGCAGGACGTGTATCGGGCCCTTTCCCGCATCTTCACCCTGCAGGAGGACCTGGCCAAGCATATCCTGGTCGAAGACGGCATCCTGGTCCCCATCGTCAACCGCAAGATGCACACGGCCCTGGAAACCCGCTGGGAGCCGGAACGCGAGGAGAAAGAGGAACTCTCCGCCCGCGAGAAGGAAATCCTCGTTTGCGTGGCCAAGGGCATGCTGAACAAGGAAATCGCCGATGTGGAGAACATCTCCATCCACACGGTCATCACCCACCGCAAGAACATCACCCGCAAGACGGGCATCAAGACGGTCGCCGGACTTACGGTCTATGCGCTCCTGAACAACCTCATCGACATCAACACCGTAGAATAATGGACTACAAGGAAGTACTGAAGTTCTATCCGAACTTCCCCATCCACGGGGTCAATTTCGTGGATATCATCCCCTTCCTCCAGGACAAGGAGGTTTTCAAGCGCCTGATCGACGACATCGGCTCAGCCTGCATCTCGCCGAACATCGTCGCCCCCGAGGCCCGCGGCTTCCTGTTCACGGCTCCGCTCCTGTACAACGGGATGGCGGAGAACGTCATCCCCATCCGCAAGAAGGGCAAGCTGCCTTTCTCGGAGGGAGACCTCGTTACCGTGGACATCGTCAAAGAGTACGGGAAGGACCAGGTGTTCTACCGCTTGAGCGACCTCGCCGCCGGAAAGCCTGAAGGGGACACGATCCCCATCACATTCTTCGACGACATCCTCGCCACCGGAGGCACGGCCCGCGGCATCGTGGAGAGCCTCAACGCGCAGAGAGTCGTCAAGGACGGGAAGGAGTACCGGATCAAAGTCACCGACTTCGTCTTCCTGGTGGAGATCGACGACCTCCCCGGCCGCTCGGTCATCGAAGACCTCGCGCCGGTGAAGTCCCTCATCCACGTGACGGAGAACTAGAGCAGCAGTACCAGCCTGTACGCCACGAAGCCGAATACCCAGGCGACAAGCATCGTGTACAGGCAGCACAGGATGGCCCAGCGCCACTTGCCCGTCTCGTTCTTGATGGCCACGAAGGTGGCTATGCAGGGGAAATAGAGCAGCACGAACACCATAAAGGCTACCGCAGCCGCCAGCGATATGTCGCCCTTCAGCGCCGCCTGGAGGGCGGTGTCGTTTTCATCGGCATCCGCACCCTCATCCCCGGCATACATCACGCCCAGGGTACTCACGACCAACTCCTTCGCTCCGACGCCGGCCAGCAGGCCCACGTCCATCTTCCAGTTGAAGCCAAGGGGCTCCAGGGCCGGTTCCACGGCCTTACCCAGCATGCCGATATAAGAATGCTCCTGCTGGTACGCCAGGCCTTTTTCCTCGTTCCTCGGGAAGTAGCCCAGGAACCAGATGACCACGGAGAACATGAAAATGGTGGTCGCCATCTTCTCCAGGTATTGCTTGCCCTTTTCCCAGGTGTGTCGCCAGATGGCCTTTCCGGTCGGGACGCGGTAGGGCGGCAGTTCCATCACGAACGGGAGGTCGTCGTCCTTGACGAAGTGCCGCAGGACGCGGGCGCTCAGGATGGCGAGGATGACGCCCAGCAAATAGATTCCCAGCAGGGCGGTCGCCGCATTATGCGGGAAGAACGCCCCGGCAAAGAGCACGAAGATGGGCAGCCGTCCCGCGCAGGACATGAACGGGATGATGGCGATGGTGATCAGGCGGGATTTCCGGCTCTCGATGCTGCGGGTGGCCATGATGGCCGGCACGTTGCAGCCGAAGCCCATCACCATGGGAATGAACGACTTGCCGTGCAGTCCGATCCGGTGCATGAGCTTGTCCACGATGAAGGCCGCACGGGCCATGTAGCCGCTGTCTTCCATCAGGGAGATGAACAGGTACAGGATCATGATGTTCGGGAGGAACACCAGCACGCTGCCCACACCGGCGATGATTCCGTTCACGAGCAGATCCTTCAGCCAGCCTTCCTTCATGAAGTTGCCCACAAACTCGCCGAACTTGCCGACGAGCCAGTCCAGCCAGTCCATCGGATACTGGCCGATGGTGAAGGTGGCCCAGAAGATGAGCCAAAGCAGGGCGATGAAAATCGGGAAAGCCAGCCATTTGTTGGTGACAACGGCGTCGATCCGGTCGGTGAAGGTACGGCGGGGACGCTCCTCGCGGTATTTTTCGTAGGTTTCCGACAGGGCACCCTGGATGAAGGCGTACTTGGCATCGACGATGGCCGCTTCAGGGTTGGTCCCCAGGAAGGCTTCGATCCGCTCCGTCTCCTCCTCCCGGGCCGCCTCCAGGGCCTCCCGGTTCGGCAATTTCGCCATCATCGACTCGATGTCGCGGTCCTTCTCCAGGTATTTGATGGCCAGGTAGCGGGTGGAGTATTTCGAGCGGACGGATTCATTCTCCGCCACCAGGTCCCGGATCCGCCGGATGCTCTTCTCGATCTCCGTCCCGTGGTTGATGTGGATGTGGCGGGCGAGCTGCGGATCCGACTGTTCGTAGACCTTGATGACCGTGTCGAACAGCTCCGGGATGCCCTGGCCGTCGCGGCTTACCGTCGGACACACCGGTACGCCCAGCAGGCGTCCCAGCTGGTCCGTGTCCAGCTTGTCCCCCTTGTGCTGCAGTTCGTCGTACATGTTCAGGGCCATCACGGTCCGGAGGTTCATGTCGATGATCTGCGTCGTGAGGTACAGGTTGCGCTCGATGTTGGAGGCGTCCACCACGTTCACGACCACGTCCGGCATCGCATCGACCAGATTCTTCCGCACATACAGCTCTTCTGGGGAATATGCTGAAAGTGAGTAGGTTCCGGGAAGATCAACCAAGGTGATGTCGTATCCCTTATGCTTGAAATGGCCTTCCTTGGCATCCACGGTCACGCCGGAGTAGTTGCCCACGTGCTCGTGCGCGCCCGACGCGATGTTGAAAAGGGATGTCTTCCCGCAGTTCGGATTGCCCACCAGGGCGACGCGGATTACGTGGTGCCTCTCTTCGGCCAGGTGCGCAAGGGCCTTGTCCAGGCGCTCGCTTTCCTCCATGTCGTCCGGGAGGCCTTGCAGGTGCTCGTCGCTCACGAGGGCCTCGCGGGCCTCGGCTTCGTTCACCACCTCGATCTGTTCCGCCTCTTCCCGGCGGAGGGATATCTTGTAACCGATGATCTCGTATTCGATCGGGTCCTTGAGGGGCGCATTCAGCACGACCGTCACTTCCTTCCCCTGGATGAAGCCCATCTCGATGAGCCGTTTCCGGAAGGATCCGTGGCCGTGGACCCGCACGATGACCGCTTTTTCACCGGTCTTCAGTTCTGACAGTTTCATTAGGTTTGCGCTTTCGGGCGCAAAGATAAGGGGATTGAACCAATGATTCAATCCCCATAAGTTGGTATTCTGCCGGAAAAGGACTACTCGCCCACGACCCACACGAGGACGTGGCGGTCGAACGTGATGTATTCCAGGTCAAATTCCTCTTCTTCGTTCTTGGCGCTGAAGGTGGCTTCCAGCTCGCCCTCGCCGCGGAGGCGGAAGCGCTCGATCTCGATCTGCTCGGCAAAATCCACGTTGTAACGGCTCAGGAGCTTGAAAATAGCCTCCTTCGCGCACCAGTAGATGGCGAGCTGCTCGTTGCGCTTTTCGTCTTCGAGGTCCTCGATTTCATCCTCCGAAAGGGCCTTCTTCTCCACCGCGGAGAAGTCGCGGTCCAGGGACTCGATGTCGATGCCCACGTTCTCCTCCTCGTGGAGGATCACGGCGACATACTTGGCCGTATGGGTGATGGAGATGTTCACAGGATTGTTCTCGATGTAAGGCTTGCCGTTGTCGTGGTGGCTCAGATACACCTTGTCATCGAACATGGTATTGAGGAGCGCGCGCACGGCCAGGCGCTGCTTCCGCAGGGATTCGCTGCGGATGAACGAGATCTCCTCCATCTCGTCGCTGGGGGTGGAGCTGAGTTCTACGAGCTCCTCTTCGGTTTCGGTGATCTGCCACACGCCGATCTCCGCTTCATTGTCCAGTTTCTTCTTCAGATATAGTCCCATACACTTGGTTTTGAACAAGATACGAAAGCCGCGCCCGGTATCTTAAAAAAGATCCGGGTGTTCCAAGTATGTAGTGCGTCGCAACGGAGGTTCGTCAGAACTGACGACCCCGATCATAATCGTGACACAACTGGGAGGCTCCATAGGGCTTGTTACCAATTAACTCCACAAAGATAATCGTTTTTTGTCAATAACAAATAAAAAAAGTTTTGTAACTTTGCGGCCGAAATCTAATGCGTATCTATTTATGGCAACAGCTAATTTTCTTACGGACGAGAAACTCCTCATAGTCGGCGCCGGCGGTATGATCGGTTCCAACATGGCCATGATCGCGGCCCTGTTGCGCCTGACCCCGAATATCTGCCTGTACGATGTTTATGAACCCGGCAACAACGGTGTCCTCCTGGAGATGCAGCACAGCGCTTTCCCGCGCATGCGTTTCATCGCCACCACGGACCCGAAGGAAGCCTTCACCGGTGCCAAGTACATCATTTCCTCCGGTGGTGCTCCCCGTAAGGAGGGTATGACCCGTGAAGACCTTCTGAAAGGAAACTGCGAAATCGCTGCGGGTCTCGGAGACAACATCCGCAAGTATTGCCCGGAGGTGAAGCATGTCGTGATCATCTTCAACCCCGCCGATGTCACCGCCCTGACCGTCCTCATCCATTCCGGTCTGCGTCCCTGCCGGGTGTCCTCCCTGGCCGCCCTCGACAGTACCCGTCTGCAGACCAACCTGGCGAAGGAGTTCGGTGTCAGGCAGTCCGACGTGGAGAACGCCTTTACCTACGGCGGTCACGGCGAGTCCATGGCGGTGTTCATGTCAAAAGCCACCATCTGCGGCACCCCGATCGCGAGAATGGGCCTGACCAAGGAACGCATCGAGGCCATCAAGCAGGAGACCATCCAGGGCGGCGCCCAGATCATCAAGCTTCGCGGACGCAGCTCCATCCAGAGCCCGGCCTACCTCTCCATCAAGGCCATCGAAGCGGCCATCCGGGGCGGCGAACAGTTCCCCTGGCCTTCCGGAACCTATGTGGACACCCACGAGTACAGCCACGTCTTCATGGCCATGCCTACCTTCATGGACGAGACCGGCATCCACTACACCATGCCTGAAGGCAACAAGGAAGAGATGGCGGACCTCAAGGCCTCTTACGACCACCTTGTGGACCTCCGCGACCAGATCATCGAACTGGGCATCATCCCGCCCGTGGATGAATGGCACAAGATGAACCCGTACCTCTGGAACCGGAGACTCCCCCGTATCAAGTAACGGTAGTCCCATAAATGATTGTCCCTGATGCCGAAACATCAGGGACAATTCTTTTTACCGCAGCTTTTCCAGCGGGACCGTGCCGGGGATGATGTCCTCCACCGGCTCTCCGTGCAGATAGATGATGCGCTGGTTGGGGCTTCCGCGGAAAAGGAGGTCCGTATCGCGCTGCTCCAGGATGAAGGGACCGTCCACGAGCACGTCCAGATACGGGAGGATCCGGGCCATGTGCGGATCGGCCTGGACTTCCTCCAGGGTGAAACCGGTCCAGCACCAGATGGTCTTGTCGGTCTCTTCCTTAATGCGGCGGGCGAGTTCCGTGAAGGCATCGACCTGATAGAGGGGGTCGCCGCCGGAGAAGCTCACGTTGGACATCGAGTCGGCCTTGATGAGGTCCAGGATTTCGTCCACCTCCATCCACTCTCCCGCGTTGAAATCCCACGACTGCGGGTTATGGCACCCCTTGCACGCGTGCCTGCAGCCAGCACAATAGATGGCGGTCCGGAACCCCGGTCCGTCCGCCATCGTCTGCTCCAGAATTCTGAGGACTCTGATTCTCACTACTCGTGAACGACCCTGTCCTTCAGCTCGGCGAGCTTGCCGGAATTCCAGCGGTTGGTGGTACCCACGAGGTAGCCGGTGATGCGCTGCAGGGTGTCAATGTGATGGCCGTGGCAGTGCGGGCATTCGTGGAGGTCCTTCTCGGAGTTCTCGTAGCCGCAGTCCAGGCAGCGGTTGCGGTTGTGGTTCACGGAACCGTAACCGATGTCGTACTTGTCCATCAGGTCCACGATCTGCATGATGGCCTCCGGGTTGTGGGTGGCGTCGCCGTCGATCTCCACGTAGAAGATGTGGCCGGCGTTCTCGTACTTGTGGTACGGACCCTCGATCTTGGCCTTGTGCTCCGGCGAGCAGTGATAGTACACCGGGATGTGGCTGGAGTTCGTGTAGTAGTCCTTGTCGGTGATGCCCGGGAGGACGCCGAAGGTCTTCTTGTCACGCTTGGTGAACTTGCCGGCCAGGCCCTCCGCCGGAGTGGCGAGGAAGGTGAAGTTGTGCTGGAAGGTCTCGGCGAAGCCGTCGATCTTCTGCGCCATGTGGGAGATGATCCGCAGGCCCAGCTCCTGGGCCTCGTCGCTCTCGCCGTGGTGCTTGCCGATCAGGGCGATCAGGCATTCGGCCAGGCCGATGAAGCCGATGGACAGGGTGCCCTGGTTGATGACGGACTCGATGGAGTCGTTCTCCTCCAGCTTCTCGCTGCCCAGCCACAGGCCGTTCATCAGCAGCGGGAACTGCTTCTTGAGGGCGGTCTTCTGGAACTCGAAGCGCTCGTTGAGCTGACGGGCGGCGATGTCCAGGGCCCAGTCCAGCTTCTCGAAGAACTTCTTGATGCGGCGGTCCTTCTCCGGCTCCTCGTTCATCGCCTCGATGGCGAGCTTCACGATGTTGATGGTGGTGAAGGACAGGTTGCCGCGGCCGATGGAGGTCTTCGGCCCGAAGCGGTTGCCGTACACCCGGGTGCGGCAGCCCATCGTGGCGACCTCGTGGATGTAGCGCTTGGGATCGTCCTCCTTCCAGGCGTCGTCCTGGTTGTAGGTGGCGTCCAGGTTCAGGAAGTTCGGGAAGAACCGGCGGGCGGTCACCTTGCAGGCGAATTTGTACAGGTCGTAGTTGCGGTCGCCCGGGAGATAGGAGACGCCCCGCTTCTTCTTCCAGATCTGGATCGGGAAGATGGCGGTGGAGCCGTTGCCCACGCCTTCATAGGTGGTGTTCAGGATCTCGCGGATGATGCAGCGGCCCTCGGCGGAGGTGTCGGTGCCGTAGTTGATGGACGAGAACACGACCTGGTTGCCGCCGCGGCTGTGGATGGTGTTCATGTTGTGCACGAACGCCTCCATGGCCTGGTGGACGCGGCTCACCGTCTGGTTCACGGCGTGCTGGAGGGCACGGTCGCGGCCCTGCAGGCCGATGAGGTCACGCTTGATGTAGTCGTCCAGCTCCACCTTCTTGAGGTCGGAGAAATCCGTATTGAACAGGTCGCTCACCTGGTCCACCTCTTCCTCGAAGGTCTTGCGGACGAACGGAGCCAGATAGAAGTCGAAGGCCGGGATGGCCTGGCCGCCATGCATCTCGTTCTGCACCGTCTCCATGGAGATGCAGGCGAGGACGGAAGCGGTCTCGATGCGCTTCGCCGGACGGGACTCGCCGTGACCGGCCTTGAGTCCGTGCTCCAAGATGAGGTCCAGCGGGTGCTGGATGCAGGTCAGGGACTTCGTGGGATAGTAGTCCTTGTCGTGGATGTGGATATAGTTCTTGGCGACCGCCTCACGGACCGGGTCGGAGAGCAGGCACTCGTCCACGTAGCTCTTCGTGGCCTCGGAGGCGAACTTCATCATCATGCCCGCCGGCGTGTCGGCGTTCATGTTGGCGTTCTCGCGGGTGATGTCGTTGGCCTGGGCGTCGATGATGGTCTCGAAGATCTCGTTGGTCTTCGCCCGGCGGGCGATGTTCCGCTTGTTGCGGTAGCGGATGTACTCCTTCGCCACTTCCTGGCGGGGGCTGTTCATCAGCTCGTTCTCCACGCAGTCCTGGATTTCCTCCACGCTCATCTCCTCCTTGTCCATGGAGGAGATCGCATGGGCGATCTGGGCTGCAAGGACGATGTCCTCTCCGTTCTCAGTCACGTCCATCGCCTTGAGGATGGCGGCAACGATCTTCTGGTTGTTGAATTCGACGTGTCTACCGTCGCGTTTCAGTACACGCTTTACCATAGTAATAGTGTCAGTTGCCGGCAGCGCCGGCCCTCCATCTTCGGGCCGGATGCCGTAGGTTTATGTTTTTTTATTACGTTTCGGTCAGGGCCCGGAGTGTGGGTGCTCCGGACTGCAAGGACAAAGATAATCCTTTCCCCCGAAAAATCTTCCTGTTCTTCGGGAAAAAGTTATTAACAAAAGCTTTATAAGGCTGTTAATTCTGTGATTTACAAGTATTTACGATTCTATATAATTTAGAATCGTTCAAAACTAGAACTTTCTTGTTACTTCACTGGAAGAGTTTTCAACAAGGGGCGGAACGGCCCTATTTCAGCCACCTTTCCGGGTCCTGGGGCTCGCGGTCCTTCCAGAGCTGGAAGTGGAGCTGGTCCTCGCCGGAAATGGTGTCCACGGTGCCGAGCACCTGGCCGGTCCTGACCTTCTCGCCGGCCTTCACCGAGACGGATTTAAGCTTGCAGTAGAACGTGAAATAGGAGCCGTGCTGGACCAGGACGCACTGGCCGTAGCCGGCGATGACGACAATCTGGGCGACGGTCCCGTCGAAGACCGCACGGGCCTGGGAGCCCTTGGCGACCGCGAGCGTGACACCGTTGTTGAACGGCAGTTTCACGTTCTTGTACACCGGATGATAGTGCTGGCCGTACGAGTCGATGACCGTGCCGGAGGCCGGCCAGGGAAGACGGCCCTTGTTGGCGGCGAAATCGGCGGACAGCTTTTCATCGACCTCCGTGGAAGTGCTCTTGCCGCCTTTGGCCGTGGACTTGGAGGAGGAAGTGGTCGCGCCCTTCTTCTTCGCGGCCGTGGCTTTGCGGATGATCGCGGCGATTTCGCGGTTCAGGGCCTCCACCTCGCGGTTCTTTTTCTCCAGGTCCCGCTGGTATTTCCTGCGGTCCTTCTGCAACTGGGCGACGAGGTTCGAGGACTCGTTCTCCTCGGAGCGGAGGGATTCCACGTCGGCCTGGCGCTGCCGGCGGATGGATTCCGCCTCGTCCTTCATCTGTGCGAGGCGTTGCTTCTCCACCTCCAGGGTGGCCGTGGTTTCCTGGATGCGGCGGGCCTGCGTGGACATCTCCCGGGAAAAGCCTTTCAGGTAGCTGAAACGGCGGGCGGCCTGGCCGATGTTTTCGCTGCCCAGGATGTACATGTACCAGATCCGGCTGTCGCGGTTCTTGTAGGCGCTGCGCACCAGACGGTTATAATACAGCGTGAGGGTGTCGTGGCGGGCCTGCAGGCGGTCGATCTCCTTCTGCCGCACCCGCATGGAGTCGTTCAGGGCATGGATTTCCCGGTCGCTTTCGGAGATGAGTTCCTGCCGTGCGGAGATCTTCCGGCGGACCAGGGAAAGGTCCGTCAGGGCCCGGCTGCTGGACCGGGAATTCTCCTTCAGCTGGCGGTTGATCTCGGCGATTTCCTTCTCCAGGCGTGCCTTGCGGCTCTCCTGCTTGCGGGTGTCCTGCGCATGGAGGACGCCCCCGCAGAGGAGCAGTAGCACGGCGATATGGAGGAAACGCCTCATTTGCCCACAGCTTTCAGGCGGGCGGCGACCCGTTCGTCCAGGTCGGGAATCTCCCCGTCGGTATTCTTCGCCTTGGCCTGGTTCCAATAGACTTTTGCCAGGTCGTAGTCCCCGAGGGCGTAAAGTACCTCGGCATAATGGTCCAGCATTACGGCGCTGTCCTTGCCGCCATACAGCATTGCATGCTTGAAGAAGGGCTTGGCTTCCAGGTCCTTACCCTGCAGATGCAGGATCCAGGCGAAGGTATCCAGGTAGGTTGCGTTGTCCGGCTCGGCCTCCACCGTCTTCTTGGACATCTTGTAGGCCTTCTTCAGGTTCTTCCCTTCCAGGCTCAGGTAATAGGCGTAATTATTCAGCACCGGGGCATAGTCCGGGTCGATCTTGAGCGCCTTCTCATAGGCCTTGTAGGCCTCCTTCGTATTCCCCTTCAGGTGGTACATGTCGCCGATCTGGGACCAGGAGCTCTTCTGGACCTCGGGATTGTCCTTGCTCCTCACGATGAGATAGCGGCAGTTGTTGATGATGGCGTCGTAGTCCTTCAGGTTGTAGTCGGCCATGTTCAGGTAGTCCATGAAGCCCAGCTCCTGGAAACGGTCGAAGGCCGCGATGCTGCGGTCCCGGACCTCCTCCCAGCGCTCCGCCATGCCCAGCAGCTGGATGAGGCTCACCGTCTGGGCCAGGCTCTCCGGGTACAGGTCCGCCGACTTCCGGAAGCAGTCCACGGCCTGGTCGACCCGGCCGGTCGCGTAATAATAGCCACCTGCCGTGCCCAGGATGGTACTGTCGGCGGGATGCCGCTGCCGGAGCCGCTCCACCATCCCGTCGAAGCCGTTCCGGTGCAGGTTGATGATGGTCGGGTCCAGGCTGCGGACCATGTTCCCGACATACATTCCCTTCGCTTCCACCGGGACGTTGTCGTTGTCGATGAACGCGTCCATCGTGGCGAAATACTCCGGATAGCGCCGGGTGATGCGGTACACTTCCGACTTGCCCAGCAACGCGGGCACATAATCGCTCTGGGTCCGGAGAGCCTCCTCGTAGCAGGACAGGGCCAGGGAGTCCCGGTCCTCTCCCAGGTAGTAGTCGCCCATCATGGACAGGATGGACGGCGAGGTAAAGTCGTCGTTGAAGTCCTCCAGCGTACGGATGGCTTCTTCCCCGCGGCCCAGCTGCCGGTAGATGTCGTAACGGGTGCGGGTGATCTGCTCTCCGGGACCGGTGACCTTTTCGATGTCGGACAGGGCCTGCAGGGCCTTTTCGAACTTCTGCTGCTTCAGGTACAGGCCCAGGAGGTCGTAGGAAACCTCCGTCTTGTCGGGGAATTCCGACAGGATGCTCTCATACATCTCCACAACCATCTCGTCCTCGCCGGAAGCTTCGTACAGGTTCGCGAGACGACGCTTGTACCAGTAATTGTGCGGATCCAGTTCCATCGCCTTGCGAAGATGGCCGATGGCCGCCTCGGCGTGGCCCAGCATGGCCTCGTCCAGGCCCATGTAGTAGTGGATGGCATCGTTGTCCGGTGCAGCCTTGGACAGGGTCTGTAACAGCGCAAGGGACTTTGAATAGGACCGGTTATTATAGAGGGACACGGCATCAACGAGCTGATTTTCAACCCCTTGTGCAAAAGCACAAGCGGAGATTACCAGCAGGAGGCCGGTCAGGATCATCCTTTTCATTTGCATCTTCTTTCCGTTGTCGGAACAGTCTGTTTACAAAAATAATACAATTCCGGAAAATTTTACGAAATTTGTTTCCACGTTAATTTTCCAGGGCAGATGAAACATTTCGTCGGCAGATTGCATCTTATTACCTGGACGACAACGGATGATCCCCCTGTGGGCGGCGGTGCGCTGGAACGGCTCGTTCCACCCTGCCGAAACGGCGACAGGAAGGCGCAGAAGCGCCTTTTTGACGCCCTGGCCCCCAAGATGATGGCCCTGTGCCTCCGCTATATCGGAGACCGGCCCACCGCGGAGGATGTCCTTCAGGACGGTTTCGTCACGTTGTTTTCCAGGCTCGACAGTTATTCGGGGGCAGGCTCCTTCGAAGGCTGGGCCCGACGGATCTTTGTCAATACTGCCCTGATGCATCTCCGGAAAACCGACGCCCTCAAACTCAGTGACGACATCGAACAGGCCAGAACCCTTTTCACCGAGGAGGCGACGCCGGTCCAGAAAATGGGCTACCGGGAGCTGATGAACCTCATCGGCAAGCTTCCCCCCGACGCCCGGACGGTTTTCAACCTGTATGCGATCGAAGGTTATTCCCACAAGGAGATCGCAGAAGCGCTGGGCCTGAACGAGGCCACGTCGCGGTCCAAGCTCCAGCGGGCGAGAATCAGGTTGCAGGAAATGATAAAGGAACAGGAAAACAAATGAAAGAGAACGAATTCGACATATATGTAAGGGACCTGATGGCCGGGGCGGAGGAATCTGTCTCCCCGGAAGTGTGGAAGGGCGTGGCGGCCGGCCTGGACAAGGCGGCGCGCCGGCGCACGGTCCCGGTGTGGGTGTGGAGAAGTGTCACGGGCATTGCCGCCGCGGCAGCCGTCGTCGCAGGTGTCGTCCTGTTCACCCCTGACAAGAACCTTTCTAACCAACCAACCATACCAATCCCCGTCGCGCAAGCGACCGATGACCCCCTTCCGGTCCTGAATGAACCGGAAGGGGAGGCCATCACCCCCATCGAGCAGCAGGTGACCCGCCTCCGGAGCGTTACCGCCTATGTGCCGGAAACCCCCGTCGTCGAAGAAGATACGGTTGCGGTCGAAGCGGTTGAGGAAGAAACGGTTCCCGCGGAGCCGGAGCGCAAGCCGGAAACGGTCATCGCCCCCGCCGCGCAGCAGGATGGCATCACCTCCGACGAGGAGGCCTACAACCGGCTCGCCTTCGAGGAATACAAGACCCGCCAGCGCGGAACCTTCTCGACCGGCATCATGGGCAACATCCAGTCCAACACCCGTCCCCAGAGTCCCGCCAGCACCATCCGCCGTTCTTCCGGCATGTTCATGGCTCCGGACCCCACGAAGACGGGCCTGTTCGACGAACGTCCGGAATTCAGTTTCGGCCTTCCGGTTTCCGCCGGCATCAGCCTCCGCTATGACTTCGGTCCGCGCTGGGGCATCGGCACCGGCATCGTCTATACGAACCTCACCCGTTCCTTCATGGCCCGGTATGCCAACGTGGACGGAAAAGAGCCCTTCTTCACCCCGGAAACCGACGTTACCAACCAGCAGCACTACCTGGGCATTCCCCTGAACCTGTACTTCAATATCGTGAACACCGGTTTCTGGAACTTCCATCTCCGGATGGACGGAATGGCCGAAAAGCTCATCAGCAACGATTTCCTCGTCCACGACAGCGCCGGCGACATCCGCTTCAACCAGCCGGTGGACAAGTTCCAGTACTCCGCGGGCATCGGTGTGGGCGTGGAATTCAAGTTCACCCCGTACCTGGGCATCTACCTGGATCCGACCCTCCGCTACTACTTCGACTGCGGCCAGCCGCGGTCCATCCGGACCATCCAGCCGCTGCGCATGGACTTCGAAGCGGGCCTGAGATTCTCCCTCGGACGATAAGAAACATTTATTTGCACCCTGAAACAACACAAGTTATCAACAACCTGTGTTGTTTTTTGTTTCCCCGCCGTATCTTGCCGAAAAAAAGATATGCGGAAACTCGTCTTCCTCTCGGCCCTCCTCCTGGCCGCCTGCGCCCCGGACAGGCTGTTCCCCGGGACGCCCCGGTTCCTGCACGAACGCGGCACCGGAAGGACCGCAGCCGATTCCACGCTGACCATCCCGCCGGGCGAGCACGCCTGGGCCACGGCCGTCCGCTTTCCGGACGGCTATGACTGGGAACTGGACACCTGCGCCGTCGACGGAACGGTCTGGATCGACCTGTACTGCGACGGGACCCTGTACAAGAGCTATCCGGCCGGAGCCAGCATCCACCCGGACATGCACCGGTATGCGGGAGGCCACCTGTACACGGACTATTCGACCGGGACGGAAACGGTCGTCTTCTGCGACGGTACGGAGTGTTTCCGCTTTTCCGGACGCGAAACCCTCCGGGGGTTCGTCCTCCGGGAAGACGGCATCCACACCCTCGGGCAGGACCGGGACGGAGACGGATTCACCTACCGGATCGACGGACGGGAAGCGTACCGGAGTCCCACGGGAGTGGTCGTCGGCGACCCGTCCCGGCGCAGCGGAGCGCTGATGGAGGATGGGGACAGGCTGTATTACTGTTTCAGCCAGGGCCCGGTCGGCAACAAGTCGTTCCACATCATGCGGGAAGCAGAACGGTACCAGGTCCTGAATACGGCCGGTATCGTGTACGACGTCCGGATCGCCGGCGGAAAGGCGTACTGGGTCCAGCGGCAACGGGTATCCCTGGTCCTGATGGCCGAAGGACTCGCGGCCCCGCTCCATCTGGATACGGGAGACAACCCGCGTTCCTGCCGGATCGTTTCCGGCCCGGAAGGGGTCCTGGTGGGCGTAAATGCCGTCCGCAGCGGTGTCGGGCACTCCTTCATCCAGACTTCCGGCGGGGAGGTGTTCGCGGTGGATACCGGCTGTTCCCTGGTCGACATCCTCTGCGACGGCGGCGGGACCGGCTGGCTGGTCGCAGGGCCTGACGGTACGCCGGCGCGGTTCGTCCGCAGCGACGGCAGCGCCCTCGCCCTGCCCGCGGGCGGGTTCCTCGCCGCCCGGGACTGCGCTCTGCTCCGCAACGGGCACCTGTACCTGGCCCTTTCCGGCCATTGCGGCGAGCCGGGGCGCCTCATCGTGGACGGCGAGGTGACTGAAATCGTCTTCAACGGTTATTTCACTTCCGTAACGGTGGAATAATTCTTATCTTTGCGGGTATGATCACCCGCCCGAACGTCAAACTCAACCTTGGCCTCCACGTCCTGCGGCGCCGCGAAGACGGCTACCACGACCTGGAGACCCTGTTCGTGCCCTTCACCGGATTCTCCGACACTCTGGAAATCATTACCGGAGACGACTACAGCCGCACTTCCGCCCATCTGCAGGAGACCTATTCCGCAGCGCAGATGGCCCAGGGCATCTCACCGGACGGAAAGCTGATGGTCACCCTCGCCCGGAAGGAAGGTGTGGACTGGGACCCGATGAAAGGCCTCACGACCCGGGCCTATTTCCTGCTGGCGGAGCGGTATGACCTGCCGCCGATGAAGATCTATCTCGAAAAGACTTCTCCCGTGGGGGCGGGCCTCGGCGGCGGCAGCGCCGACGCGGCTTTCGCCCTGCGGACCATGGCCGAACTGGGAGGGTTGGCCCTGTCCGACGGAGAGCTGGCTGCCCTCGCCGCCCGCCTCGGAAGCGACTGCGCCGTATTCGTCTACAACCGCCCGATGCTGGGCACCGGCCGGGGAGAGATCCTGGAGCCTTTTGATATCGACCTGTCGGAGTACCGGCTGGAAGTGACGGTTCCCGAAGGCATCGCCGTGTCCACGGCCGACGCCTACCGGGGCATCGTTCCGAAAGAGCCCGCCCTGCCGCTGCGGGAAGTGCTTGCCAGGCCGGTTTCCGAATGGAAGGATCTCCTCGTGAACGACTTCGAGACCACCGTGTTCGCAAAATTCCCCGCCCTCGCGGAAATCAAGCAGTCGTTCTACGACCGCGGGGCCTCGTATGCGGCCATGTCCGGCAGCGGTTCGGCCCTGTTCGCCCTCTGGCGCCGGTAAGTTTTGTTTTTCTGTAAAACAACCAAAAAGATTTCGCCACATTTTTCCGTTTCCGATCCTGTCCGGACGGATAATTCCGTACGTTCGGGGCAAAAAACGGCATGTTGGTTTACGTACACGGAGCGAAATGCATCGGGATCGAGGCGGTCCCGGTGACGGTGGAGGTGGACATCACCCTGGGCATCGGGATCCACCTCGTCGGCCTGGCCGACGCCGCGGTGAAGGAGAGCCTCCTCAGGACGGTCACGGCCCTGCACGCCAAGGGTTTCCGCATCCCAGGCAAGAAGATCGTCATCAACCTGGCACCCGCAGACCTGCACAAGCAGGGCAGCGGGTACGACCTGCCCATCGCCCTGGGCATCATCGCCGCCTCGGACCAGCGGGTCCTGCCCGGGCTGGACAAATACCTGGTCATGGGAGAGCTGGGACTGGACGGCAGCATCCGGTACGTCCCCGGCACCCTGCCGATGGTGGAACTGGCCGTCCGGAGCGGCTGCAAGGGCTGCATCCTTCCGGAGCGGTCGGCCCTGGAGGCGGTCGATTTCGACGAAACGCTCATCTATGGGGTACAGACCCTGGACGACGTCCTCCGCATCCTGGAAGAGAAAGACGACCCCTCGGACCTCCTCATCTGGAACACAGCATGTTATGGGGAAGCCCTCCGCCTGGAGAAGGAGCGTCCACGACGGGAAGACTACATGGACTTCGCCGACATCCTCGGTCAGGAAAGCGCCAAACGGGGCGTGGAAATCGCGGCGGCGGGTTCACACAACCTGATTTTCCTGGGTGCTCCGGGCTCGGGGAAGAGTTCGATGGCCAAAGCGATGGCCGGCATCCTGCCCCCGATGACGCGGGAAGAATCGGCCGTAACTTCCAAGGTCTGGTCGGTCGCGGGCAAGGCGACGGGGCAGCTGGGCCTGATGCGGCGCCGGCCGTTCCGCGCCCCGCACATTTCGGCCTCCAAGGCGGCCATCCTGGGCGGGGGCAGCGGTGAGAATATCCTCCCGGGGGAGGTAAGCCTGGCGTCCGGGGGAATCCTTTTTGCCGATGAATTCTGCGAGGCGCCGAAAACGACCCTGGAGGCCCTCCGGGGGCCGTTGGAGGACCGGAAAGTGACCATCTCGCGCCTGAAGGCCAAAATCGTCTATCCCGCCTCTTTCATGCTCGTGGCCGCCTCCAACCCCTGTCCCTGCGGATACTATGGCGAAGGAGACCGCTGCACCTGCTCCCCCGGCCAGCGGGCCGCCTATCTCTCCAAGCTCAGCGGGCCCATCATGGACCGGATCGACATCCAGCTCTGGATCCATCCCGTCGCGACGGCCGACCTGATCCAGGGGCGCAAGGGAGAATCGTCGGCGGCCATTGCGGAGCGGGTACGCAGGGCCCGGGACATCCAGCGGGAGCGGTTCCGGGACGCCGGCATCTTCACCAACGCCGAGATGTCCTCCAAACAGCTGGAGCGCTACTGCCCCCTGGACCGGGCCTGCAAGGAGACGCTGGAACGGATCATCGACCGCCTGGGCCTGTCGGCCCGCGCCTATACCCGCATCATCAAGATCGCCCGCACCATCGCTGACCTCGCGGGCGAGCCGTACATCCTTCCGGCCCATCTCCTGGAAGCCGCCGGCTACCGCTTCCTGGACCGGCGGAACATATTGGAATTATGACTATCTTTGCATCGCCATGACACACGAAATCCATATCCAGGGGCTGCAGGACCTGGACCGGGCGGCCGGGGCGTTCCTCGAGGGCATCGGGGAGCGGAAACTGATTGCGCTGTACGGGTCCATGGGCGCGGGGAAAACGACCTTCACGACGGCCGTGTGCAAGCGGCTGGGCGTTCGCGAAGATGCGGTCAGCTCCCCCACTTTCGCCATTGTCAACGAATACCGCACCGGCTCGGGCGAGCCCATGTATCACTTTGATTTCTACCGGATCGAACGGCTCGAGGAGGCCTACGACATCGGCCTGTACGACTATCTGGACAGCGGCTGCCTGTG
>JAFPWG010000003.1 GCA_017395045.1 Bacteroidales bacterium | reverse complement strand
GAGAAGCCCCGGACCAATCCCAAATATACAATATGTAAGAACGAGATGAGACCCCGTGATAGCGGGAAAGGGCGTGCTGTCCCTTGGCGAACAGAAAACTCCTGCGTCGTGACGGCGAGGAGAGCCGAAAGCCAATAAGAACAAAATGATTGTTCAATGTTATCTGTGAAGGAATGCAGAGAAATTTTAGAAGAACACAATTATCATTTGAAAGATGATGAAATCATCCAGTTGAGAGATTTCCTGACCCGGCTGGCAAGAGCACAACTGAATAACGAAATAAAACTACAATAAGATGAAGAAGGCAATATTGTACTGCCGTGTGAGCAGTGACGAGCAAGCCAAGGGCGGCTCGTTGAAATACCAAGCAGATGCCCTGACCCGGTTCTGCAATAGTAATGGCATTGAGGTCGTTGAGGTCTATCGAGAGGACTACTCCGCCAAGACGTTCGACCGTCCGGAGATGAAGGAGATTTGCAAGAAGTACCTCCGGAAGCGGAAGGAGGTCGATGTTGATACCCTATTGGTGTTGAGGTGGAACAGATTTACCCGGGATGCCTCCGACGGATGGGAGTATATCTCCAAGTTCAGGAAGTATGGCATCGAGGTCAATGCTGCCGAGGAGCACATTGACTTTAAGGTAGCGGAATCCAAGATAATGCTATCCGTCTATCTGTCGATGGCGGAGGTGGATAATGACAAGCGTTCCAAGGCGACGAAGGACGGCATCCATCAGGCACTATCGGAAGGCAAGTGCGTAGGGAAAGCACCCTATGGCTATGCGAACAAGCGGACAGGCAAGCACGAATGCTGGATTGAGCCGGACCCGGTGGAAGCCCCGTTCGTCCGGGAAGCGTTCCAACAGGTCGCCTATGGCGTGGAATCGCCGACCCTCGTATGGCGTGCATTGAAGGGCAGAGGGATGAAGGTCAGTGAATCCACATTCTTCCGCATCCTCCGAAAGCGGTTCTATATGGGAGATGTCTATGTCCCCGAGTATGAGGAGACCCCAGCAAAGTATGTCAAGGGCATCCACGAGCCGCTCACCGACACAAGAACCTTTTTGCTCGTCCAGGACCGCCTGGACGGCAAAAAGGACAAGTCGGCTCCCGAGGTGAAGAAGATACCGGACGAGACATTCTATATGCGTTCGTTCCTACGCTGTCCGCATTGTGGCAATACCGTTTACGGTTCGTTCAGCAAGGGACGGAACAAGCGATACGCCTACTATCACTGCAACTACTGCGGGAATTACCGGATTTCTGCCGAAGATGCTAACGAAGGGATGCGTCATTTCCTTCAATCGTTAAGACCAAACAAAGCAGTATTGGCACTCTATGAAGGGGTTCTCCATGATATGAGCGAGGAACAAGCCCAGTTAGATAAGGACGAGCAGAAGAAGATGAAGGCACAACTTGCAACGATGGATGAGAGAGTCAAGAAGATACAAGACAAGTGGTTCGACGGCGTGCTGGATGACGATGCGTTCAAGGCGATGAATGACCGGCTCACAAAGGAAAAGAGAGACCTCGAACTACGACTTGAAGAAAGCAAGGAGCAGCCGACGGATAAGGAGATGCAGGAAAAGGTGGCGTTCTCATTGGATTTTATTGAAAATATGGGCTCCTGCATAGCCACAGCCCCGATTGACCTGAAATTGGACATCCTTGGTTCGATTTTTTCCGGAAAAATCGTTTTTGAAAAAAATGAACCTCGAACCGTAGAACTCACGCCGCTCGTTTCTATAATCACCGGAAAACCAATAGATTGGAAGCCCCTAAACACAAAGCAACTCCCGGAAACCTCCGAGAGTTGCAGCAGGGGTGGATGATGGGGCTCGAACCCACGACACTCGGAACCACAATCCGATGCTCTACCAGCTGAACTACATCCACCATGTATGGGATTGCAAAGGTACGAAAAAAATCGTTCCCCGCAATAGGGAGGTCCAAAAAAGTCAGCGCTTGGCCCGGTAACCGCCCTGTTTTTCGTTTAGGATCGTTTGGCGGGAGGTGTCGTCATCCTCGTACCAACGCCATTGGAGGAGGATGGGGATGACGGCGGTCTTGGACTTGTCCGCCGGGGCGGGGAAGGTTGCGGTGACCGCTTCCATGGGGAAGCAGAGGCAGGACTTCTTCAGGTCCGTGCCGGACGGAACGGTTTCCTGGGCATCGTGATACAGGCGGAGGACGGCGCGTTTCCCGTCGTTTTCAAAGGTGAGCGGGAAGGCGTGCAAGGCCGGATCGATGCCGGCATAGGCGACCGTCAGGTTGAGGTAACCGCCGCTGAACCAGGCGTCGAAGATCCGGACAGGGTCGTCGGAGACCAGGCCGACAGGGTCGGAGGCTGGAATCGGTTCGGAAACCGTCGTCTCCCAAAGTTCCTGCAGGTCAATGGTATAGGATCCGTCCGAGCCGATTTCGGTCGTCTGGTAGCGGAAGAGTATGCGACGGTCGGTCTGGATGTCATAGTTCTCAGGGTTGCCGCCGATGATCAGTTTCACTCCTTCGTCGGTCAGGATGGATCCGCTGCGGACCTGCCCCATCTCCATGCCGGAGTAGGGGACGAAATCATCCTTCCGGCAGCCGGAGACCAGCAGGGAAAGGGAAAGGATGGCGAACAGGATCTTTCTCATACCGAACGCGCTTTACGGGTGGGACGGGCGATGAGCTGGATGTCGATATCCTCGACGGTGAAACCCTTGAACTTGCGCCGCTTGAGGTGCGACTGCACGAGGTCCATCAACTCTTCGTCGAAAACGTCACGGTAGCGGTGGTTCTCCCGGTCGTACAGGTGGACGTGCCGGTTGGTGCTGATGTCGAAGTACATCTTGTTGTTCGCACTCAGGCGCCGGGTGTAGATCCTCAGGTCCGCCAGTTGGGATAGGATATTGTACACCGAGGCGACGGTCACTTTCACCGTCCCTTTCCGGCCGATCTCTTCGGATACCATGTCCGCCGATGCGTGTCCGAGCGCCATCATGGCCTCGTGCACGGCCAGCCGCTGGCGGGTGGCCTTGAGGTCATGGCGGCGGAGACGGGTGCGGAACTCGTCCAGCGTGGGCATCATATTACTGCTTTGCGTGGCCATAGGGTGCAAAGATAGAATTAATCTTGAATGATTCAAAATCAGGAAAGCAGGGCGCGCGCATTGGCTACCGCGGCCTCCGTGATGACGGAGCCGCTGAGGAGCCGGGCGATCTCCCGGATCCTTTCCTCGGGGGAGAGCCTCCGGATGGCGGTGACATCGGCCTCCTTGGTCACCAGATAATGGGCTTGGCCCTTGGCGGCGACCTGGGGGAGGTGGGTGATGGCGAAAACCTGCATGTCTTCGCCCATCGTGCAGATCATCGAGCCCATCCTGTCGGCGGCGCTGCCGGACACGCCGGTGTCGATCTCGTCGAAAAGGAGGGTGGGCATGGATGTATATCGGGCCATCATGGCCTTGAGGCTGAGCATGATGCGGGACAGTTCGCCGCCGGAAGCCACCTTGGAGAGATCCTGGGGCTGCTTGCCGGTGGACGAGAACAGGAAACGGACCGCATCCCGGCCCGTGGGCCCGTCGGCACTGGGGGCCAGCCCGACGGAGAAAACGGCGCGGTCCAGTTCCAGGAAGCGGAGCGAGTCCAGGATGGCCGCAGCGAAGCCGGGGGCGGCTTTTTCCCGGGCGGCATGCAGGGCTTCCGCGGCCTTGCCATAGGCCTTCTCTGCCTCGACGACGGCCTTCTCCAAGTCCGCCTTCCTTTCTTCCAGGGCTGTGGAGTCGAAAAGAGCCTGGGAGAGTTCGTCCCGGACGGCGATGAGTTCGGCCTCCGACTGGACGCCGTGCTTTTTCATCAGTCCGTACAGGAGGGACATCCGGTCTTCCACCTGCTCCAGCCGCTGGGGGGATATGTCGATGCGCGCTTCGGCATCTTCCAACTCTTCCGCGATGTCCTCCAGTTCCAGCCGGGCCGATTCGAGGCGCTTCACCAGCGGTTCCAGCGACGGGATGTACCGGACGGCGCGGGAAACGGATTTCTCGGCTTCCTTGAGGCGTGCCGTCAGGGGCGCTTCCTCGCAGGACGGAGAGAATGCCTCTTCTCCGGCGCTGAGCAGTTCTTTCACCTCTTCGGCGTGGGCGAGCTGCTTCTGTTCAGCTTCCAGCTCCTCCAGTTCTCCTTCCCGCAGCCGGGCCTCGTCCAGTTTGTTGAAGACGGCTTCGTTGTAGTCTTTTTCGGCGGAGAGGCGCTCCAGGCGGGCGGTTATGTCGGAAAGGGATTTGCGGACATCCTGGAGGGCAGTCCAGGCTTCGCGGCAGGCCGCCAGCCGCGCCTTGTTCCCGGCAAAGTGGTCCAGCATTTCCATCCGGAAGGCAGGATTGCCCAGGCGGAGGGTCTGGTGCTGGGAGTGGATGTCGATGAGCCTTTCCGACAGTTCCTGCAGGACGGGAAGGGACACGGGCTCGTCGCCCACGAAACTGCGGGAGCGACCGGAGCGGTTCACGACCCGTCGGATGGTCAGGATGTCGCTGTCCTCCAAATCGTTGGCAGCCAGGATGGCCCGGACGTCCTCGTCTGCGGAGAACTCCGCCTCCACGACGCAGGTGTCGCCGTGCGCGCCCACCAGGGAGGCATCGGCCTTGGCCCCGAGGACGAGTCCCAGCGCGCCCACGAGGATGGACTTGCCGGCGCCGGTCTGCCCGGTTATAATGACGAGACCCTCCGGAAAATCAATTTCCAGAGAGTCGATCAGTACGTAATTCCGGATTTGGAGGGAGCGGAGCATTACTCGCCCTTGATGTCGATCGGGTTCTCGCTCTGGGCCTTGCGGTAGTAGAGCTCCCCGTTCTCGAATTCGGCGATGGCCACGAGGTCCGGCTTGGGCTGGCGCTCGTAGTACTTGGAAATCTCGATCTGCTCCTTGTTTTCGAACACTTCTTCCATCGTGTCGCGGTCGTTGCGGAAGTCCTCGAGCTTCTTGGTGAGCTCCTTCTTCTCGGCGGCCGCAATCTGGTTCGCCCGCTTGTACAGGACGACGACGGATTCGTAGATATTGCCGGTGGGGGCGGCGAGGTTCTTGATGTCGCGGGTAATGGTGTTGTTCGGAATTTTCTTCTTGCTGTTGGCGTCCATTTCTCTCATTGAATTTATAGTTCCATTAATAAGTACACCACTTATTTGGACGGGGTTTCATTTTTTTTCGATTCCTTCTCCAGGGCCTTGCGCTCCTTCTCGAAGTCGCTCGCCTTGAGCTCCAGCTCCTCGTCGATGCCGTCGTAGCGGCCGAGGGCCCGCTGGCAGCGGCGGTACATCGCATCCAGCTCGCGGCGGTACTTGGACTCGCCGTATTCGCCGATGAAGTTCAGGTAGTCGTCCACGAAGGTGAGGTAGCGTTCCTTCTGCTTGGCAGGGGTACTCAGGCGTGCGTAATGGTAAGAGGACATCGCGGTGTAGTAGAGCACATCCTCGCGATAGGCATTCTCGGCGTTGTCCTTCAGGACATTGCGGAGGGCGACGCGGGCGGCGGGGTAGTCCTCCATCTTGTAGTACAGGCGTGCGTTCTCGAAGGCTTTGCGGTCCAGGCGGTCTTCCAGGTCGGCCCGCATGCGCTTGCAGGCTTCTATGTGCTCGGTCTCATACGGGAATTCCCGCATGTACTCCATGATGTTGGCCAGACAGGAGCGGGTGGGCGTCTGGTCCAGTTCCCAGCGGTACGTGGCACGGTACAGGCAGTCCAGCCGGAGGAAACGGGCGTCGCTGGCGAAGGGACTCCTCGGGTAGTTGTTGATGAACTTGGCGAGGTTGGATTCGGCAGTATAATAGTCCTTGTACCGGTAGTTGGACAGGCCCCAGTAGTACTGGACCGTGTCGTCCCGGGCGGTGCCGTTGGTCAGGACGGCCATGGACTCGAAGAGCTGGCCGGCCTTGAGGTACTTCTTGTTGTTGAAATACTCCATCGCCGCCTTGTACTTGGCATCCACGTCGTTGGACGACAGCAGCGCATCAAACTCGGACTTGCAGGAAACCAGGGCGGCCAGGGCCGCGGCGGTGAGGACGATGGTTCTGAATCTCATCTTCATGTTCGGTAGTTTCATATCTCCAGCAGGAACTTCTCCGCATCCCGGGCGGCGGCGCATCCCGACGCGGCGGCCGTGATGGCCTGCCGGTAGGCGGGATCCTGCACATCGCCGGCCGCGAAAACGCCTTCCACGCGGGTACGGGAAGATTTTCCTTCGGTGACGATGTATCCGGCCGGGTCGGTTTCCACCCAGGGAGCGAAAAGTTCCGAATTGGGGTGGTGGCCGATGGCGAGGAAGAAGCCGTCGATATCGATATCAAAGACAGTGCCATCCTTGCGGAGCAGGCGGGCGCCGGTGACGCCGAAACCGTCGCCGAGCACCTCCTGCGTGTTGCAGTTCCACAGGATCTCGATGTTTTCCGTCGAGAAGACTTTCTCCTGCATGGCCTTGGAGGCGCGGAAGACGTCGCGGCGGACGATCATGTACACTTTCTTGGCGAGGGAGGCCAGGTACAGGGCCTCTTCGCAGGCGGTGTCGCCGCCGCCCACCACGGCGACGGTGCGCTTCCGGAAGAAGAAGCCGTCGCAGGTGGCGCAGGCCGACACGCCGGAGCCTTTGTATTTATCCTCGGAAGGCAGGCCGAGGTATCTGGCGGTGGCGCCGGTCGCGATGATCAGGGCGTCGGCGGCGAGTTCTTTCTCCCCGTCGATGACGACCTTGAACGGCCGCGTGGACAGGTCCACGGCGGTGGCGGTGCCGCCCCGGACGTCGGCCCCGAAACTCCGGGCCTGTTCCCGCATCCGGTCCATCAGGGTGTTTGCGTCCACCCCGCCCGGGAAGCCCGGGAAATTTTCCACGATGGTGGTTGTGGTGAGCTGGCCGCCGGGCTGGATGCCCTCGTACAGGACGGGGGAGAGGTTGGCGCGGGCGGCGTAGATGGCGGCGGTGAATCCGGCAGGACCTCCGCCCAGGATGAGGCAGCGTACGGGTTCCATCTTATTTGCGGGAGAGTTCGGTAGAATAGTCACGGTTGTAAACGATACGGCGGACGGCGGTGTTCCGGTAGGAACCGCGTCCGGCGGGGACGAAGTGGAAGTCGGTATGGAGACCGGTTCCGTCCACCCGGGTGAGGGCGTTCGTCCAGCGCTTGCCGTACTTGGCGCAAAGGCCGGCGAAATACTTGGCGGTGTCATACCCCTGGAAGGCGAACTGGCTGGGTTCGGTCCGGTACAGGGCGCGGTAAGCGCGTACGAAGGCCTTGACGGCCGGGCTGTCATAGTCGGCGAAGTACGGCGAGGCCATGTGGAGCGCGTTCTGGTGATAGGTCGATCCGTCCACAGTATCGAAGGTCCGGAGCTTGGACGGGGCGTACATCACAATCTCATAGCCCCTTCCGCGGAGGATGTTCAGGTTGCGGACCGCGTCGCCGATGAAAGCTTCCTTTTCGGAGGCTACGATGATGCGGTTCACGCCGCCTTTGGTCAGGCGCGAAGTGAGGCTGGCGGGCAGCGAGCGGCCTTCGGAAAGGGTATAGCTCACGCCTTCATAAGGGATGCCGGCCTGTTCCAGGGCGTTGCGGATACCGGTGCCGGGCGCCGTGCTTCCCGAGATCTTCTCGGTGACCAGGATGATCCTGTCACCCTTCCCGGCGTCTTCCGACGCCCAGGCGGCGAGGTCGTCATACTGGTTGTTGACGGCCGCGGGGGCCTGGATGAATCCGGGGTGCGTATCGGACAGGGAGATGGCCCGCTGGTCCAGCGGGGAGATGACCGGGACCTTGCCGTCGACCTGCTCCAGGACGGTGGTAAGGTCGCGCGTGGAGATAGGACCCAGGATGAAATCGTTCTTTCCCAGTTCGGATGCGGAAGGGATACCGGCCTGGAAGTCATAGACGTTGATGCTGGTCTTCACCCCTTCGGCCTCCAGGTCGCGGAGAGCGAGCAGGACGCCCGCATAGAAGTCCATGTTGGACTCGGTATAGCTGCTGCCGCTCGAGTTGAACGGAAGCAGGAGGGCCATTTCCACGGTGTTTTTCCCGGCGAACCAGTCGAACAGACCGGGCTCTTCGGCCTCTTCTTCCTTTTCCAAGGCCTTGGCGGGATCCACCTTCACGGGGTCCACCTCGATGGGCTTGAACTGTTCGGCGGAGGCGATTTCAACCTCCTTGATGTCCGGGTCGGAAAGGTCGGGGATGTCCGGAGGAAGGATTTCCTTGGACTTGGCCTTTTCCACGTGGATCTTGTCCACGGTGACGGGGCGGTATTCCCCGGTGGAGGCGAACTCGGGATCCTTGATCTCCGGGTCGGAAAGGGTCGGGATCACGGGAGGGGCGACCTTCGGGGCCGCCGCCGCGACCTGGACGGGTGTGGATGTGGATGCGGGTGCAGGCACGCCTGCGGCCTTGCCGCCCTTCACGGGAATCTTCAGGACCTGGCGCTTCGTCACCTTGCGTCCCCGCAGCTTGTTGGCATCGACGATTTCCTGGGGCGTGACGCCATACTGGGTAGCGATGTCGTCCAGGTCTTCGTACCACATCACCGTGTGCTCGACGAAGGTGGGCTCGGCCTGCTGCTGCGCAGTGACGGCGGGTGCCGTTCCTTCCGTGGGGATGAGGATGGTGGTATTGGCCTTGAGGCCGTTTTCCCAGAGGTCCGGGTTGGCGTCATACAGGTCGTCCACGGACACTCCGTACGCCTTGGCGATGCCGAAAAGCGTCTGGCGCTCCTGGACAGCGTGGGACAGGTAAACCTTCCCGTTCAGCCGGACTTTCTCCTGCGAGACCTTGACCGGCACGGGCACGTAGTCCTGCGCCCGCAGCGCGGGGGCGGCGAGACAGAGGACGGCTCCGAGAAGGAGGACGAGTCGGGTTTTCATAAGCGTTTAGCTTTAAAGTTGTTCCGCAAAGGCGGTGAAGTCCGCGCAGAAGCGGTCCCAGGACAGGCGCTCCTTTTCGCGGCGGATGGCGCCGACGCAGCGCTCCCGGACGGAGTCGTCGGCGAAATAGGCGAGAATCTCCCTGCGGATGGCCTCCGGTTCGGGGACGGGGGCCACGATTCCGGTCCCGCGGTCGCCGATGGTGCCCTTCAGGCCGCCGACGTCGGTGACGATCATCGGAACCTCGAAATGGTAGGAGACCGAACTGATGCCGCTCTGGGTGGCGCTCCGGTAGGGGAGGACGGTCACGTCGGCCGCGGAGAAGAACTTCTTCACCTCGGAGTCGCGGATGTAGTCGGGGAAGACGGAAACGCGGTCTTTCCCGGGCAGGGTGTCGATGATCGCCTGATACTTGTCGAAGGAGCCGTACGGCTCTCCGGCCACGACCAGCTGATAGTCGTCAGGCAGGTCCCGGAAGGCTTCCAGGAGGATGTCCAGGCCCTTGTAATCCCGGATGAGACCGAAGAACAGGATGGTCTTGCGGCCGGGGTCGATGCCCAGCTGCGCCGCCGCTTCCGCCCGGGGGAGCTTCTCTCCGAAATGGGAGTACAGCGGATGGGGGAGCAGGGCGTAGCGCGCATCGGGGACCAGCGAGAGCAGGTCGTCCGTCACGCTCTGGGACATGGTTACATAGCCGTCGCAGCCGCGGAGGAACCAGCGGGTGAGGGGCTTGTCGAACCAGTGGGGCTCGTGGGGGATGACGTTGTCCAGCACGGGCACCACCTTGCAGCGGGGGCCGACGTGCCTTTCCACCCATCCCAGGGACGGGGCGAACCAGGACATCCAGTACTTCATGATGAGGAGGTCCGGCTGCCACTTCCGGATGGTGCGGGCGGTTTTCGCCCAGCTGAAGGGATTGACCGTGTCCAGCAGGGCATCCGCCTGCACGGGCACGGCTTCGTCGTCGGGGGTCACATACTGCGTCTTGCCCGGGAAGAGGAGGTCGGGGTACTGCCGCTTGAAGCTGAAGGCCCTGACTTCGTGCAACTTTCCCAGTCCGGCGAGCAGGCTCGCATTGAACTGGGAAATGCCTCCCCTCAAGGGGTAGAAACTGGACAGTATGGCGACCTTCATCGGATTATTCCTTCTCGGCCGCCTTGGTCTTGACGTATTCGGCGTTCAGGCCTTCGAGGATCTCGTCGGTGATGTCCAGGGCCGCGTTGCCCGTCACCACGGGAGCGGTGAGGATCTCGCCGGAGGTGGTGAGGATGAGGGCATACTGCTTCTCGGCGTTGTAGGCCTGCACATATTCGGCGATGGCGTTCATGATCTGGTTCAGCATCACCTGCTGCTCCTCGGCCATCTCCTGCTGCTTGCGCATCGCATACTGCTGGTAGTCATTCTGCTGCTGCTGGAGCTTCTGCTGCTGGACTTCCGCCACGCTGCGGGTCAGGAGACCCTTCTCGATCTTGTTCTGGAAATCGTTGACGTCCTTCTGGAGCTTGTTGCCGCGGCGGTCGATTTCGGCCTGGATGCCGTTGACCTTGGTCTCCACGACGGAGCGGAGGTCGTTCGCCATGTCATAGTTCTCCATGACCTTGTCGATGTTGAAGAACACGATGCTGCCGGCGACGGCGGTGCTGTCGGACTTGGCCTGTGCAGGAGCGTTGACGGCTGTGTTGTTACAGCCGGTGAGGGCGAGGCCGGCCAGGAGGGCGGCGCTCAGGATGATTGCAGTCTTTTTCATTATCGTTTGATGTGTATAAATTCGTATAAGGTTACAAAGGTAACTATTTTTTACGGATTTCCGCAAGATAGGCCGCGATGGTCGCCTCGAGGCCCAGGTACAGGGCGTCGCTGATGAGGGCGTGGCCGATGGACACCTCGTCCGTCCAGGGGATGGTCTTCACGAAATAGGCGAGGTTTTCCAGCGAAAGGTCGTGACCGGCGTTGAGGCCGAGTCCGCAGGCACGGGCGGCCTTCGCCGTTTCCAGGTACCGGGCGATGGCGGCCTCCGGACCCTGCGGGAACTCCATGGCGTAGTCGGCCGTGTACAGTTCCACGCGGTCGGCCCCGCAGGCGGCGGCTCCTTCGGCCATACGGGGATCCGGGTCGATAAAGATGGAGGTGCGGATGCCCCTGGCCTTGAATAGACCGCATACTTCCGTAAGGAAATCCTTGTTGGCCAGTGTGTTCCAGCCGGCGTTGGAGGTGATGGCGTCGTGGGCGTCCGGAACCAGGGTCACCTGGTCCGGAACGACTTCTTCCACCAGGTCGATGAAGGAGGGGATGGGGTTGCCTTCGATGTTGAATTCGGTCTGTACGAGGGGACGGATCTCGCGCACGTCGGCGTATCGGATATGGCGCTCGTCGGGGCGGGGGTGCACGGTGATGCCTTCCGCGCCGAAACGTTCGCAGGCGAGGGCGGCTTTCGTCACGTCGGGGACGTTGCCTCCGCGGGCGTTGCGTATGGTGGCAATCTTATTGATGTTTACGCTCAGTCGGGTCATTGTTCAGTACGTTTTCGCGACAAAAATAGTGATTTTTATAATTTAAAGTGTTATTTTTGGCGGTTGATTTGAAACTGGCGAATGAAAATAGGTTATTTCATCCTGAAAGACGAATTGCGGGAGAAGCAGCAGATGAAGGATTTGCTGCGGGAACTGGAAGCGGCCTCCTACGAGGTCTATGAAATCCGGAACAAGTCGGACGTCCGTCCCGATACGGACCTGGTCCTTTCGATGGGCGGCGACGGCACTTTCCTGTCGGCGGCGCACGTGGTGTCGGACATCGGCCTGCCCATCCTGGGCGTGAATTTCGGCCGGATCGGCTTCCTGTGCGAAAACCGTCCCGAGGCTGTTCTCAAGGCCTTGATGGAAGGGGATTTCAGCATCGAATACCGGACCGTCCTGAACGCGACGCTCAAGGGCCCCGGCGCCCGCAGGAGCATCGGCATGCTCCCGTATTCCGTGAATGAAGTGGCCATTCACCGCAAGGGGCCCTCGGTCCTGGGCATCCGCGTCTCCGTAAACGGGGAAACGCTCCCGACCTACTGGGCGGACGGTCTCATCGTCTCCACCTGCTCCGGTTCCACCGCCTATTCCCTGAGCGCCGGCGGCCCGATCTGCCTGCCGGACACGAAGGTCCTCATCATCACCCCGATCGCCCCGCACAACCTGAACGTGCGGCCGCTCGTGCTGCCCGAAACCGCCAAGGTGGACATCTCGTTCGAGAGCCGTGACGGGCGGGCGCTCATGTCCACGGACAACCGCACGATGGAAATCGAACAGGACTGGACCATCCATGTCGAGATGGCACAGTTTTCGCTCAAGCGTATCCGGCTCGCCGAGTCCGGGTTCGTCCGCGCCCTGACTTCCCGGTTATTCTGGGGCGAGGACATTAGAAACAACTGATACTTGATGAACGAAGTTCCGCAGCACGTCTCTATCATCATGGACGGAAACGGCCGCTGGGCGAAAGCCCGGGGCCGCGAACGCGTTTACGGCCATGTGGCCGGCGTGGAAAGCGTCCGGGCCTGCACCGAAGCCGCCGTGGAGGCGGGAGTGAAGTACCTGTCCCTCTACGCTTTTTCCGAAGAGAACTGGAACCGTCCCGAGGCGGAGGTGAACCGCCTGATGGAACTGATGATGGAAGCCATCCGGAACGAGGTGAAGACGCTGATGGACAACGGCGTCCGCTTCGTCGTCCTGGGAAACCGGGCCCGTCTGTCCGGCACGCTCAACGCGGCCATCGACGAGCTCATGGAAAAGACCGCCTCCTGCAGCCGGATGACGCTCATCGTCTTCCTGAGCTACAGCGGGCAGTGGGACATCCTGCAGGCGGCGAAGAAAGCCGCCGCGGAACTGGGCGCGGAGGGGATGCAGAAGCTCGCTCCCGCCGATTTTTCCCGCTATCTGGTGACGGCCGGCATCCCGGACCCGGACCTGTTGATCCGGACCTCCGGAGAACAGCGCATTTCCAATTATCTTCTCTGGCAATGTGCTTATACCGAGTTTGTTTTCACCGATGTCCTCTGGCCGGATTTCCGCAAGCCCGAGTTCCGGGCCGCCCTGGAGACCTACGCCGCGCGCGACCGCAGATATGGAAAAGTGAAATAAAAGAGTTATCTTTGCAAGATAATGATTGATAAGATGAAGATAAGACGGAGCGTTTGCCTGTTCGTGTCCGCGCTGGCGGGGTTCACCCTCTCGGCGCAGACGGGTCGCAACGCAATCGAGATAGATTATAACAGTCCGAAGGAATATGTCATCGGAGGCGTCGGCGTGGAGGGGAACACCTATTTCGGGGAGAACATGATCCTGCAGCAGACCGGCCTCCAGAAGGGAATCCGCATGACCCTTCCGGGCGAAGATGCCACCAATGTCGTGAAGCGCCTGATGGCCCAGCGGTTCTTCGAGGACGTGTCCGTGGTCGTGGACTCGCTCAGCGCCGCGCGGGACACCGCGTGGATCAAGATCGTGGTCAAGGAGCGCCCCCGCGTCTCGCGCTGGACCTATTCCGGCGTCAAGTCGGGTGAGCGGAAGGATATCCAGGAGCGCCTGAACCTCCGTCCGGGCCGCGAGTTCTCCGACTATGTGAAGAACACCTCCATCGACATCATCAAGCGCTACTACAAGGAAAAGGGATACCTCCTGTGCGATGTGGATGTCCAGGTCCAGAAGGATACGATGATCCGCAGCGCCATCCGGGTGAACTTCGACGTGAAGAAGGGCAACAAGGTCCGGATCAAGGACATCAACTTCTCCGGCAACTCCGACGTAACGGAGTACAAACTCTCCAAGTCCATGAAGGACACCCACTCGAACAAGTGGTACAACTTCTTCAAATCCAAGAAGTTCAAGGAGAAGGAATACCAGACCGACCGCAAGACCGTCCTGGAGGCCTTCAACGAGGCCGGTTACCGCGACGCCCGCCTGGTCCGGGATTCGGTCTATTACGTGGACGACAAGCACCTGGCGATCGACATGGTCTTCGACCAGGGTCCGAAATACTATTTCCGCAACGTCACCTGGACGGGCAACTCCGTCTATCCCTCCGAGGTCCTGAACGAAATCCTCCAGATCCAGAAGGGCGACGTCTATGACATGGTGACGATGGACAAGCGCCTCCATGGCGGCGGCAAGCAGTCGGATTACGACATCACCAAGCTCTACCGCGACAACGGCTACCTCTTCATCCAGGTCAACCCGGTGGAGGTGAACATCCAGAACGACTCCGTGGACGTGGAGATGCGCATCTCCGAAGGCAAGCCGGCTACCCTGAACAACATCGTCATCAACGGCAACGACCTCACCAACGAGAAGGTGGTCCGCCGCCAGATCATGACGCGTCCGGGCTACCTGTACAGCCAGACGGACTTCGAGCGTTCCGTCCGCGAGATCGCTTCCCTGGGTCAGTTCGACGCGGAGGCCATCATGAGCCCCGGCGGCTATAACATCATCCCCAATTCGCTGAACAACACTGTCGACATCATCTATAACGTCACGGAAAAGCCGTCCTCCACGCTGGAACTCTCCGGAGGTTGGGGCGGCAATACCTTCGTGGCTACTGCGGGCGTGAGTTTCAACAACTTCTCCACGCACCGGATGTTCGAGAAGGGCGCCTGGCGCCCGGTCCCGCTGGGCGACGCGCAGACGCTGTCGTTCCGTTTCCAGACGAACGGACGCTACTACACGACCCTCAGCGCCAGCTTCATGGAGCCCTGGCTGTTCGGCAAGAAGCCTACGTCCCTGAGCCTTTCCGGCTACTATTCCAGGATGACGGACTCCTACCTGTACATCGGCCTCCTGTCCACGGACCGCATGTTCGAGGTCTTCGGCTTCAACGCCGGACTCGGCAACCGGCTCAAGTGGCCGGACAACTACTTCGTCCTGTACAACAGCCTCAGCTGGCAGACCTACAAACTCACGAACTGGTACAAGAGCTACTTCGCCTTCACGGACGGTATCTCCCACAACCTGAGCTATACCCTTTCCCTGAACCGGAATTCCACGGACCAGCAGATCTATCCCCGCCAGGGATCTGACTTCTCGGCCTCCGTGCAGCTGACCCCGCCGTATTCCCTGTTCCGCAAGTTTACCTACAAGAACGGCGAGAAGGTGAAGGTGGACAGCTGGCGCGACGTGAACTACGACGCCACCTATCTGGACAACTACGGTACCATCCAGAACGAGTGGAGTTCCGCCGCCCGGTACAAGTGGATCGAATACCACAAGTGGAAGTTCAGCGGCGCCGTGTACACGAAGCTGGTCGGCGACCTCGTCCTGATGAGCCGTGCGCAGTTCGGCTTCCTGGGCTATTACAACCGGAACTGGGGCTATTCCCCGTTCGAGGGCTTCCAGGTGGGCGGCGACGGTATGTCGGGCTATATGACCTACGGTACGGAAATCGTGTCCCTGCGCGGCTACGAGGACTATTCCCTCACGCCGAAGCGCATCACTCCGTACAGTCCTTCCGGAACCTATGCCGGCAACATGTATGACAAGTTCACGGTGGAACTCCGTTATCCGGTGATCCTCCAGCCGCAGTCCACGATCTTCGTGCTGGCCTTCCTGGAAGGCGGTAACTGCTGGGCCGACATCCGTGAATTCAACCCGTTCCAGATCAAGCGGAGCGCCGGCGTCGGTGTCCGCGTGTTCCTCCCGATGATCGGCCTGCTGGGCGTCGACTGGGGCTACGGCTTCGACGACAAGACCAACGGCGGCAGCCAGTTCCATTTCGTCATCGGACAGCAGTTCTAAATTTGGTATAATATTTGTCTTATCGACCCTGAAACGAAATCAAAAAACTATAACTAATATGAAAAAGATCTTAGCAATCGCCGCCATGGCGCTCCTGACCCTGACCGCTTCCGCCCAGAAGCTCGGCCGTGTCAACTTCACCGAACTTTACCAGCTCATGCCGGAGGCCGACGCCGCCCGCGAGCAGATCAACGCGATGCAGAACGAGGCGCAGGAAACCTATGCCTCCATGGTCGAGGAATACCAGTCCAAGGCGAACCAGTACCAGCAGAAGCAGGCTTCCTGGACCGCCGCCATCAAGGAGTCCAAGGAGAAGGAGCTGTATGATATCCAGAACCGCATCCAGGAGTTCCAGCAGACCATTTCCCAGGAGCTCCAGCAGCAGCAGGCCCAGCTGATGAACCCGATTATGGAGAAGGCCCAGAAGGCTGTCCAGGACCTGGCGAAGGCCCAGGGTATCGTCGCCGTCTTCGATTCCGGCTCCGCCCTGTACTTTGACGAGAACGCCGTCGTGGATCTCACTCCTGCCGCCCGCAAGGCTCTTGGCATCAAGGATGGCCGTACCCTCGAGCAGCTCTCCCAGGAGCTTCAGGCCCAGGCCCAGGCCCAGGGCGCTCAGCAGGGAAAGTAATCGTCTGACATAAGGATTAAGGATAAGGAGCCGGCTCGAAGTGAGCCGACTCCTTTTTCCATGTATCGGGGGGAACCTCCGTTCAGCTCTTGATGGAACCCGAGAAGGGATAGCCCAGGATCGAGAACGCATCGGTCTCCAGGATGTCGTTCATGTCTTCCACGAACGTGTAGCAGAAGAGGACCCGGTTCCGGAAATCGACGCCTTCGATATAGACGTATTCCGGGGCGGTGAAGTCCAGCGTCTTGACGGTGAGCTCGTAGAGGAGCTCTCCGGAACGGAACTCGATGTTCGCCACTTCGCCGCGGGTCTCGCGGCGGAGGATGTCGATGAAACGGCCGATGCGGGGGTCGTTGTCGTCCAGGTTCCAGGACTGTACGAAATCGCGGACGCCGGCGTAGTCGCCGAGCAGGGTGATGTTTCCGGCGACGACGTCCACGTCGGCCACCTTCAGCACGTCCGGGAGCTGGGAAAGGGAGACACGGCCGTGTCCCCGGCCAGGGACGAGCACCACGCTCACCTGTCCGCCTTCTTCGTCCACCGTGACGGCCTTCACTTCGGCCCCGGTGAGGTCCTTGACGCAGGCCGAAAGCCTGTCCTTGAAATCCTTTTTCATCACAACGCAGATTGAGGGTGCAAAGATACGATAATTCCGGAAAATCCATAGGATGTCGGAAAAATCATTTTTGCTTAATAATTGTTTGTAAATCTGTTTTTATTGCTTACATTTGTATGCTTTTAAAGAGCAAGAACATTTAACTTCATAATTTAAACACAAAACAAGCATTCAGTTATGAAAACACAAGACATCATGGCGAAGCTCCAGGCCAAGTACCCTATCGAGAAGGAGTATCTCCAGGCCGTGCAGGAAGTCCTCGAGTCCATCGAAGAGGTCTACAACCAGCATCCCGAGTTTGAGAAGGCGAAGATTGTCGAGCGGATGGTCGAACCCGACCGCATCTTCACTTTCCGCGTGACCTGGGTGGACGACAAGGGCGAGGTCCAGACGAACCTCGGCTATCGCATCCAGTTCAACAGCGCCATCGGTCCCTATAAGGGCGGTCTCCGCTTCCACAAGGCCGTGACCCCGTCCATGCTCAAGTTCCTCGGCTTCGAGCAGACCTTCAAGAATGCCCTCACCACCCTCCCGATGGGCGGCGCCAAGGGCGGCTCCGATTTCGACCCGGTGGGCAAGTCCAACGACGAGATCATGCGCTTCTGCCAGGCCTTCATGCTGGAGCTCTGGAACTGCATCGGCCCGGACCAGGATATCCCTGCCGGCGACGTGGGCGTGGGCGGCCGTGAGATCGGCTACCTGTACGGCATGTACAAGAAACTGGCCCGCCAGTACAACACCGGTGTCCTGACCGGCAAGGGCGGCACCTGGGGCGGTTCCATCCTCCGTCCGGAGGCTACCGGCTTCGGCGCCCTCTATTTCACCCAGCATCTCCTCGAGAAGGCCGGCAAGGATATCAAGGGCAAGAAGGTCGCCCTCTCCGGCTTCGGCAACGTCGCCTGGGGTGCTGCCACCAAGGCTACCGAGCTCGGCGCCAAGGTCGTCGCGATCTCCGGTCCGGACGGTGTCTGCCATATCCCTGACGGCATCACCAAGGAAATGATCGACTATATGCTCGTCATGCGTGCCTCCAACCGCAACATGGTCGAGGACATGGCTACCAAGTTCCCGGGCAAGGCGTTCTTCACCGCCGGCAAAAAGGCCTGGTCCATCCCCGTGGACATCGCCCTCCCGTGCGCTTTCCAGAATGAACTCTCCGAGGACGACGCGAAGGAACTCGTCGCCAACGGTTGCTGGTGCTGCTGCGAGGTGTCCAACATGGGCTGCCAGCCGGGCGCCATCCACTACTTCCAGCACAACGGCATCCTCTTCGCTCCGGGCAAGGCCGTGAACGCCGGTGGCGTCGCCACTTCCGGTCTGGAAATGACCCAGAACGCCGAGCACATCTCCTGGGATGCCAAGGAGGTCGATGACAAGCTCCACTTCATCATGAAGAGCATCCACGAGCAGTGCGTGAAGTTCGGCACCCAGCCGGACGGCACCGTGGACTATGTGAAGGGCGCGAACATCGCCGGTTTCATGAAGGTCGCCACCGCCATGCTTGAGCAGGGAACGATCTAATCTTTTCAAACAGGCTCTGGGAGCCCGGTGCCATGGTGCACCGGGCTTCTTTTTTGGCTTTATCCGAGGTTATTCTAAATAGAATTGCTACCTTTGTAGATTGATTACAACGAGGCAAAAAGTATTCAAGATAATGGCACAGAAAATCAATCTCAAGTATTGTGTGTTCCTTCCGATCGTGCTGCTGATCACGATCTTCCTGTGGGCCGTTCCGGTGTCTTTCTACGGCATTGCCGACCTCACGGTCGTCCAGCAGCGCGTCATCGCCCTGTTCGCCTTCGCCGCCCTGATGTGGATCTTCGAGATCATCCCGAACTGGACCACGTCCCTGCTGGTGATCGTCATCTCCCTGCTGACGGTGTCGGACAAGGGCCTCGGCTTCTTCTGCGATCCGAAGTACGGCGAACTGGTGGGCTTCAAGAGCATCATGGCCTCCTTTGCCGACCCGGTGGTCATGCTGTTCATGGGCGGTTTCGTCCTGGCCATCATGGCCGAGAAATACGGCCTGGACGTGACGATGGGCCGCGCCCTCCTGAGCCTGTTCGGCACAAAGCCGAAAATCGTGCTCCTGGGCTTTCTCATCGTCATTTCCGTCTTCTCCATGTTCATGTCCAACACGGCAACCGCCGCGATGATGCTGGCTTTCCTGGCCCCGGTCCTTTCCACCTTACCGGCGGATGACAAGGGCAAGATCGGCCTGGCGCTCTCCATCCCGGTGGCGGCGAACCTCGGCGGTATCGGCACCCCCATCGGAACCCCGCCGAACGCGACGGCCGTCCGTTTCCTGGCCGAGGCGAACAGCGAGATCTCCTTCATGGACTGGATGGTCCACATGATCCCGTACGTGGCGGTCATGATCTTCGTCGCCTGGCTCCTGCTCCAGTTCTTCTTCCCCTTCAAGACGGAGAAGCTGGTCCTGGAAATCCCGGAGAACAAGAAGGAGAAGAACTGGAAGTCCACCGTGGTGTGGGTTACTTTCATCGGAACGATCCTTCTGTGGATGACCGAAAGCATCACCAAGATCAACTCCAATATCGTGGCCCTGATCCCGCTCGGCGTCCTGACCGCCTGCGGCATCTTCACCAAGGAAGACATCAAGGAAATCAACTGGAGCGTGCTCTGGCTGGTCGCGGGCGGCTTCGCCCTCGGCACCTGCCTGCAGGGCACCGGCCTGGCGAAGGTCCTGATCAACGCCATCCCGTTCGGTTCGATGAGCGTCGTGCTGGTCCTCGTGGTCGCCGGCCTCGTGTGCTATTTCCTGTCGAACTTCATCTCGAACTCCGCCACCGCCGCCCTGCTGATCCCGATCCTGATCGTCGTGGCGGAAGGCATGGCCGACCCGGCCGCCGCCAACAACGCCGAGTTCGTGGCCCTTGGCGGCACCCAGGCCATGATCGTGTTCATCGCCGTTTGCGCCTCCATCGCGATGCTGTTCCCGATTTCCACGCCTCCGAACGCCATCGCCTCCTCCACCGGCCTGGTGGAGACCAAGGACATGGCCAAGGTGGGCCTCATCATCGGCATCGTCGGCTTCGTCCTGGGCTACTTCTGGCTCACCAAACTTTTCCCGTTTGCCTAATTCAATCACCATTCACATGAGAAAGACCATCGTTTTACTGGCGACGCTCCTGTCCGCAATCTGTTTCTCCTCCTTCGCGCAGGAGAAGCAGAAACCCGAATATGGCTATAAGGTGTCCGATTTCATGAGCACGCCCAAGGTTGGCGGCTACATCATCGGCGGTTATAAGTACAGTGACCTGGAAAGCGCCCATGGCGGTCCGGGATTCAACTGCAGGCTCATCCGTCTGTATGTGGACGGCAGCATCTTCAACGATTTCAAATACCGCATCCAGTTCCAGGCCAACGGCGAAAAGCCCCATGTGAAGGATTTCTTCGTCGAGTGGGCGAAGTACAAGGAGTTTTCCGTGAAGCTGGGCCAGTTCAAGCGTGCCTTTACCTTTGAGAATCCGATGAACCCATGGGACGTGGGCGTGGGCGATTTCTCCTTCCTGGTCCAGAAGATGGCCGGAATGGGAGACCGTCTGGGAGAAGCCAACATGGGCGGCCGTGACCAGGGTATCCAGGTCCAGGGTGACCTGTTCCCGATCGGCGGAGACCAGTATCGGCTCGTCCACTATCAGCTGGGCCTGTATAATGGCCAGGGCATCAATCTGGCCGATGCCAACAAGGAAAAGGATATCATCGGAACCATCCAGCTCCAGCCCATCAAAGGCCTGTATATCGGCGCCTTCGCCTGGAAGGGAGACTGGGTCAAGCCCGCTACCGACACGGATCCGGCCGTGACCCTCAAGCGTGAGCGCATCAGCGCCGGCCTCAAATACGATGTCAACAACTGGTCGGTCCGTGCGGAGTATGCGACGGCCGTCGGCGGAGAAAAACAGCAGAGCGGGGCGGCCGATGCCCTGTATGTCACGGTGGGCGTACCCGTTGCCGACTGGCTGAAGGTTTACGCCAAGTGGGACGAGTTCCGTGCCCAGGGCAATGCCGAAAGCAGTCACGATATGTATTCCGGCTGCCTGAACTTCCGTCTTCACAAGAACCTGAACTTCCAGCTGGAGTACCGTTACCATGACGACAAGTTCCTGGGCAACCGGTATAACGAGCTTTGGTTCATGTCCTATATCCGTTTCTGACGGAAAACCTGTAACCATCCGGACCCGCCCGTATGAATAAGATCCTTCTGTCCTTGCTGGCCGCCCTTTTCGCCTTCGGCGCGGGTGTAGTATGCTCCGCGCAGGAAGAAACACCGTCCAAGCTGAAGTTTTACGGTTTCATCCGCAACTACATGGTGTTCGATTCCCGCGAGGTGAATGCCGGCACCCAGGACCTCTATTTCTACATGCCCAAGGACAGCAAGGTCGTGGACGGAGTGGACCAGAACGCGGTTCCTTCTTTCCGGATGATGTCGCTGACCACCCGCCTGGGCCTGAATATCACCGGTTACCAGATCGGGAAGACGAAGGTCAACGGTACGATCGAAGCCGACTTCTACAGCATGAACGGCTCCGTGGCCACGTTCCGCATGCGTCAGGCGTATGTGGGCATCACGCGGGGCAACCTCCTGGTGAATGTGGGGCAGACCTGGCATCCGATGGCCGCGGACATGCCGCATATGACCAACCTGGAGACCGGCGCCCCCTTCAATCCGTTCAACCGCAGTCCTCAGGTCATTGCCCATCTGACCACCGGCAAGTTCACCTGGACGGGCGGCATCCTTTATCCGATGCAGTTCCTCCCTGTCGGTCCGGACGGTGCGAATACGGTCAAGAGCGGGGCATTCAACAAATACGGGATGATTCCGGAGGTTTACCTGGGCGTCGCCTTCCAGAGCGGCGGGTTCCTGGGCAAGGCCGGCGTGGACTTCTTCTCCATCATGCCTCGCTGGAATGCTCCTGTCATCGTGGAGGCCTCCATCAGGGACGGGGAAAAGATACTGGAATACGATCCCTCGGAGACGGAACAGATATTTACCCGTCTCTTTGCGGTTTCTCCCTTCCTGTATCTGCAGTTTACCGCCGGCAAGTTCCAGGTCAAGGCCAAAACCATCCTGGCGCAGTCGGGCGAGCACATGAACCTCCTTTCCGGCTACGGACCCACCTTCGACTGGAACAAGATGAGACTCACCTATACGCCGATGCAGGATTGGGCTTCTTTCATCTCCTTCCAGTATGGAAAGAAATTCCAGGTGCTGGGAATGGCCGGCTACATGCAGCGGCTGGGCACGACCCGGAAGCTGTTCGGCTACGATTCCTCCGCTGCGACCATCTGGCTGAACACGGCGGCCGATGCGCGGATCCAGAAGGCTTTCCGCGCCACGCCCACCATTGCGTATAACCTGGGTAAGCTCACGTTCTCCCTCGAGTACAACTGCACCGCCGGCTGGTTCGGCGAAGGTTACTTCAACCAGGGCGGCCTCTTCGAGACCGGCCACTGGGTCATGAACCACCGCATCGAGCAGATGGTGAGGTTCAACTTCTAGCCAGAGGCAAGCTGAAAAAACAAGGGCCGGCTCCAAGCCGGCCCCTTCTTTTATCTGACCCGTAACCTACGTCCGATCTGGAGGGTAGTGGTCTCCTTGATGCCGTTCAGGCGGCAGAGGGCGCGGACGGTGGTTCCGTTCTTGCGGGCGATCTTGCCCAGGGTGTCGCCGGAACGGACGGTGTAGTATTTCTTGGCGGCGCGTTCGGCGGCGGCGCGGGCGGCCGCTTCCTTCTTGGCCTGCTCTTCGGCGAGGAGGCGTTCCTCTTCGTCGGAACGGTAGATCTCATCCTCGTCGTCCATGGTCTGGACGTAGCGGCTGTTCGGATTGAAGTACCAGCTGCGGAAACGCAGGAGGCGGTGCCGCAGCGTGCCGGTTTCGAAGTCGATGAGCCAGGTGGGATCGAAGGCGTAGCCTTTGTAACGGGTTTCAAAGTGCAGGTGCGGACCGGAGGAGCGGCCGGTGGAGCCGCCCAGGCCGATCACGTCGCCGGCGTTCACCCAGTCGCCCGGCTCCACGTCGCGGCGGGACAGGTGTCCGTAATAGGTTTCGAGCCCGTTGGCATGACGGATAATGACAAGGTTGCCGTAACCGCCCACATAGTCCGACACGCGGACTTTGCCGTCAAAGGCGGCGTACACCGGGGTGCCGGTGGGATAGGGGAGGTCGATTCCCTGGTGCCGGCGGCCGTGCCGGAAGCCGAATTTGGACGAAGGCGTGGTCTTGTTGGGGCAGCAGTAGGAATCCAGCGTGTCCACGATCCACAGGGAGAAATGGTCCGGAAGGGGCTTCTCGTCGTGGTAGGGGTTCACGCTGCGGGTGTCCCAGTGTTCGGTGAACACCTTGCTGTCGGCGACGGCCTTCGGGTCCTTGATGTACCGGAAGGTGCCGTTGTTGAACAGGACCACCTTGACGCCGGGATTATCCGTGTCCAGGGTGTCGGCATAGGGCGTGGACGTGCTCCGGGAGGAAGCGACGCTCATTCTCCCGAAACTGTGCCGGAGGGAATCGGTCGCATTGTCTTGGGCCCGCAGCGCAAAGGCCGCAGAAAGGAAGAGGCAGGTTGTCAGTATCGTCTTCAGTTTCATTCTATTAACGGGTTGCGCCGAAGCGGGTCTTGAGAAGCTCGTCCACTTCGGCGACCTTCTGCTCCAGCAATTCGTCGGATGTCGCTTCGCACAGGAAGCGGAGGTAGGGCTCGGTGTTGGACGGACGGATGTTCAGCCACCAGTCGGGGAACTCGATGCGGTAACCGTCGAAGTCCATGAAGGCGGTCGCCTTCTCCTTGGCCATGAAGTGCTCCTTGACGGCGTCCATCGCGCCCTTCTTGTCCTCTACGCGGTAGTTGATCTCGCCGGAATTCTTGTACCGGACGATTTCGGCGATGGCCTGGCTCAGGGTCCGGCCTTCCTTCTTGAGGTCGGCGACGATGCCCAGGACGATCATCGAGGCCAGGAGGCCGCTGTCGCTGTAGAAGAAGTCGCGGAAGTAGAAATGGCCGGCGAGTTCACCGCCCCAGACACCATTGATTTCGCGGAGTTTCGCGGCCGCGAAGGCACGGCCCACTTTCCAGGTGTACATCTCGCAGCCCATGGGTGCGAGATACTCGCCCACGGCCTTGGAGGAGCGGATGTCCTGCAGGACGATGCCCTTGAGGCCCCGTTCGTTCACGTAATAACGGCCCATCAGGGCGATGAGAAGGTCCGGAGAGATGAATCCGCCCTTCTCGTCCACGAACACGACCCGGTCGGCATCGCCGTCGTAGATCACACCGGCGTCGGCCTTGACCTCGCGGACCAGGTTCTCCAGGGGCAGGACGTTGGCTTCGATGAGGGGATTGGGCTCGTGGTTCGGGAAACGGCCGTCCATGGTGTCGAACAGGTAGTGGATGTTGTCGCCCGTCCCGAAGATTTCCTTCGCGAAGAGGTTGGACATGCCGTTGGAGAGGTCCATGGCGATGGTGATGCCGGAGAGGTCCTTCTTGAACTTGCGCATGTACGCGAGATAGTCGTCCAGGATCTCCTTCGTGTACACCTTTCCGCGGACTTCGGCCACGGGAGTGGGAACGCCTTCGTCGATCCACGTCTTGATCTTGCACAGGCCGGCGTCGTAGCCGATGGCCTGGGCGTCGGTCGTGGACACCTTCATGCCGTTGTAGGGGGCGGCGTTGTGCGAGGCCGTGATCTGGATGGAGGCGTTGAAGCCGTAATTGGCCGTACCGAAGTACACCATGGGGGTGGAACTCAGGCCGATGTCATACACGTCTGCACCTGCATCGTTGATGCCCTTGACTACGGCGTCGTGGATTTCCGGGGAGGAAACCCGGCAGTCGCGGCCCACCAGGACCTTGTCGGCGTTCAAGAGCCGGGGGATGAAATAGCCGACCTTGTAAGCGGTTTCGCGGTCCCAGTCCTTGCCGTAGATGCCGCGGATGTCATAAGCGTGAAAAGCTCCCATGGTATAGATGTTTTAGTGTTATTTCAGCTTGCTGTTGTAGTGCGGGTGGACCTTCCCCTTGGCGATGTTCTGAAGCTTCCCGGCGATCATCTTCTTCCGGATGGGCGGGACGTTGTCCGTGAACAGGTTCCCGTCCAGGTGGGAAAGCTCGTGCTGGACCATCCGGGCGGCGAACTTGTCCAGGGTTTCGGTGACTTCCTCGAAGTTCTCGTTCCAGTAACGGAGCGTGATCTTCGCGGGACGCACCACGTCGCAGTACAGGTTCGGGATGCTCAGGCAGCCTTCGGAATACGTGTTCTTCTCCTCGCTCTCCTCCAGGATTTCCGGGTTGATGATCACGCGCTTGAACCCTTTCAGGTAATCGTACACGTCGGAGACGACGTCGCCGTCCACGATGACTACGCGGAGGCTCACGCCGATCTGCGGGGCGGCGAGGCCGCACCCGTCGGCGCGTTCGAGGGTGTCCTTGAGGTCCCGGACGAGGGTGGTGATCTCCTCTTTCCGGGAGAGGTCGGCTTCGGCGGCCTTCTTGCGAAGGACCTCCGAACCGTACAGGTAGATGGGTTGTATCATCTTTTCTTTCTGGTCTTGTTGCGGGACCGGCTCTCCGGCACGGAATCCGGATTCACTGCAAAAGTCGCGCCCGAGGTGCGGTCCATGTGCCCTTGCAGGATGATTGCCGCGCTGATGCGGTCCACGGACTTCTTGTCGCGCCTGTCGGACGCCTTCATCCCGCCGTCGATCATCACCTGATGCGCCAGGACGGAGGTGAACCGTTCGTCCTCCAGGGAAACGGGGATGTCCGGGAAGGCTTTCCGAAGGGTTTTCAGGAAGGTGTCCACGTGGACCTGCGCCTCGGCGGGGGTTCCGTCCAGGTTCACCGGATATCCCACCACGAAGCGTTCGATTGTCTCTTTTTCGGCGTAAGTTTTGAGATAATCTATTAACTTTGCAGTATCCACCGTATCCAGGGCAGAGGCGAAGATGCGGAGCGGGTCGCTCACGGCAAGGCCGGTGCGTCTGCGTCCGTAATCGATCCCGACTAGTCTGTCCATAGATGCAAATATAACATTTTTATGGCGATTGACAATAAAAAGAAGACGCGCAGATACAGGCTGGCCCTCACGGACGCCGTCTCCCACGAGCGGCTCCGGTCCCTGACTTTTACGCGGACTTCGTTCATCACCGCGGCGGTCTCGGCCATCGTCCTGCTGCTGGTGCTGCTATACCTTCTCATTGCGCTCACTCCCATCCGTACCTTCATCCCCGGCTATCCCGACGCGCGGGCCCGCCGCCAGGCGGTCCAGAACGCGATGCGCATCGATTCGCTGGAAACCCGGATCCTCCAGTGGGAACTGTACACGGAAAACCTGAAAAGGGCGGTTGCGGGGGAGGAGCCACTCATGCTGGACAGCCTCATCAACCTCCGGCAGGCTTCCCGGGAGGAGGTGGATGCGGCGTATCTGGCTACCCGGGATTCCCTCCTGCGGGCGCGTATGGCCGAATCGGAACGGTTCGAGGTGACCGGCCAGCGGCGCAACCTGTCCATCGAGGCCCTGGCCTTCTATACGCCCCTCAAGGGCGTGGTCTCCCAGGGATTCGACCCTGCCCTGCATCCCTATGTCGATGTTACGGCGCCTTCGGGCACCGCGGTGATGTCCGTCCTGGACGGGACGGTCGTCTTTTCGGGCTGGGACGAGGCCGACGGCTATACGCTCGCCATCCAGCACAAGGGCGACATCCTGTCGGTATACAAGCACAATGAAAAACTGCTCAAGAAGACCGGTGACACGGTGAAGGCGGGCACGCCGGTGGCCCTGACGGGCAGCACCGGGTCGCTTACGAAGGGCGACCATCTCCGCTTCGAACTCTGGTATGAAGGACAGGCCGTGGACCCGGCCGCATACATCAGTTTCTAGATGGAAAAGAGAAGAATCGCCATCCTGGGATCGACGGGGTCGATCGGCACGCAGACGCTGGACGTGGTCCGGCAGCATCCGGACCGTTTCGAGGTGAAGGTCGTCACCGCCGGGAGCAACGCCGTCCTGCTGGCGGAACAGGCCCGGGAGTTCGGCGTCCCGCACGCGGTCATCTGCAATGAGTCCAGATACGGGGCGTTGAAATCCGCCCTGGAGGGGACCGGAACCGCGGTCCATGCGGGCATCGACGCGGCCTGCGGACTCGTGGCTGCGGACGACGTGGACATCGTCGTCGCCTCGATGGTGGGCTTCAGCGGGCTCCGGCCCACCCTCGCCGCCATCCGGGCCGGGAAGACCATCGCCCTCGCGAACAAGGAAACCCTGGTCGCGGCCGGTTTCGTGGTGATGGGCGAATCCCGCAGGCACCGGGCTCCCATCCTGCCGGTGGATTCCGAGCATTCGGCCATCTTCCAGTGCCTGCAGGCCGCCTGCGGCAATCCGGTGGAAAGGATCCACCTGACCGCGTCCGGCGGCCCGTTCCGCACCTGGACGCGGGAGCGGATCGCCGCGGCCGGGAAGGACGACGCCCTCCGGCATCCCAACTGGAGCATGGGCGCCAAAATCACGATCGATTCGGCGACGATGATGAACAAGGGCTTCGAGGTGATCGAGGCCAAATGGCTCTTCGACGTGGAGCCGGGGCGCATCCACGTGGTGGTCCATCCCGAATCGGTCATCCATTCCATGGTGGAATTCGTCGACGGGGCCGTCATCGCCCAGCTCGGCTGCCCGGACATGCGGGAGCCCATCTCGCTGGCCCTGGCTTTTCCGGAACGTCTTTCCTTGAACAACAAGAAGCTGGATTTCAGCGCGTTGGGCGGGCTTTCTTTCTACGAGCCGGACCGGGAAAAGTTCCCGTGCCTGCAGCTCTCGTTCGACGCCATCGCCCGGGGCGGAAACCTCCCTTGCGCCCTGAATGCGGCCAACGAGGCCGCCGTCGCCGCCTATCTGGAAGACCGGATCGGCTTCTATGACATCTCCGCCGTTGCGGCGGACACGCTTGCGAGCACGGATTTTGTAGCGGAACCTTCCCTGGACGATATCTTCGCCACGAACGAAGCCGCTTACGCCCATGCCCGCAGCCTGATATGGTAGTTCTCGTCAAAACCCTCCAGGTCATCCTGGCGTTGTCCGTGCTCATCCTGATCCATGAGCTCGGGCACTTTACGTTCGCGAAACTGTTCCATATCCGGGTGGACAAGTTCTTCCTGTTCTTCGACGTGGGCGGGACGAAACTTTTCTCCACGAAGTCGGGCTGGTTCACGAAACTGTTCCCGAAAGCGGCGCAGTGGGAGACGGAATACGGCATCGGCTGGCTGCCTCTCGGCGGCTACTGCAAGATCGCCGGGATGATCGACGAGTCCCTGGACACCGAATCCATGAAGCAGGAACCCCAGGCGTGGGAGTTCCGGACCCACCCCGCCTGGCAGCGGCTGCTGGTGATGGCGGGCGGCGTGCTGTATAACTTCATCTTCGCCATCCTCGCCTATGTGGCCATTCTGGACATCTGGGGCGACACCTATATCAAGAATGAGGGTAATGCGGTCTATGTCAACGAGTTGGCCTATGATCTCGGGTTTCGTACCGGCGACCGGATCCTCCGGTTCGACGACTACGTCCCGGAGGACTTCACCTCCCTGCAGATCGACCTGGCGCGACGGGACGTCCGCCGGGCGACGGTCCTCCGCGGAGCCGATACCGTGGACATCTGGATCGACCAGGCCCGGATCGGAGAGGTGCTGAACACCCCCGGGATGTTCGACCTGGCCGTTCCCTTCGTCGTGGACACGGTCATAGGACCCAATACCGGCCTGCTGCACCACGGGGATACCTTCCTCGCCGTGGACGGAAACCCGGTCACGTACCTGCAGGAGGCGCGTCCGCTGCTGGCGGAATTCGCCGGCGGGGAAGTGCCGGTGGCGGTCGCCCGGGGCGGGGATACCCTGCAGGTGGCCCTGCAGGTGGACACGACGGGCCGGGTGGGCGTCTATACGGTTTTCCCGGGCTATGAACGCCGGGAGTACAGTTTCCTCCAGGCCCTTCCGGCCGGCGTGAAGCTCACGTTCTCCACGATCGGCGGCTATCTCCAGGACCTCCGTCTCGTCGCGACGCCGCGCACGGAGGCCTACAAGTCCGTGGGCAGTTTCATCGCCATCGGGCAGGTATTCCCGTCCGAGTGGGACTGGTACGTGTTCGTGCGGCTGCTGGCGCTCCTGTCCATCATGCTGGGCGTGATGAACCTCCTGCCTATTCCGGCCCTGGACGGCGGGCACATCGTCATCTGCCTGTACGAGATGATCACGCGCCGGAAACCCAGCGACAAGTTCATCCTCGCCGCCCAGATGGTGGGGATGGTCCTGCTGGTGCTGCTCATGGTGCTGGCGTTCGGGAACGACATCGGAAGATTGATCAGATAAATGACAAGGATATGAGAACGATTCTGAAGACAACCGCCATCCTGGCGATGGCCCTGGCCCTGGTGGGCTGCAAGCACAAGGAACGCGGTGCGCTGCTCCCGAACGTGAGCGGCAAGGCCGGCGAAATCGTGGTCGTCATCGACAAGGACAACTGGGAAGGGAACATCGGCACGGAGCTTCGCGAGATCCTGGCCGTGGACTGCCCGTATCTGGCGCAGCGGGAGCCCCTTTTCACCTTGGCGAACGTGCCTCCGGGAAGCTTCAACAACATGTTCAAGATGCATCGTAACATCTTGATCCTGAACATTAACCCGCAAAACCAGAAGGAGGCGATGCTGTACAAGCGGGACCAGTGGGCCCGCCCGCAGAGCCTGGCGCAGATCAACGCGTTCACCGAAGAGGGTGCCCTGGCCGTCCTGGCCGAGGCGAAGGAGCAGCTGCCCGAGTTCTTCGAGCAGGCCGAGCGTGACCGCATCATCGCGAATTCCATCCTGTACGAAGAGCTCACCCTGCGCGATCCGGTGGAGAAACTTACCGGCGGCATCCTGCATTTCCCGTCGGGATACAAGCTGCGCAAGGCCACGGACGATTTCGTGTGGATCGCCGACGAGAAGCAGTACACCAACCAGACGGTCCTCGTGTACCGCTATCCGGTGCCGGACGAGGCTCCCTTCGACGTGGAGAACATCATCGCCAAGCGCAACGAGATCATGCAGGCCAACGTGCCCGGCATGTTCGACGGTACGTTCATGACCACGTCCACGGCCGTCCAGCCCGAAACCCGTTCCCTCAAGTACCACGGCCTCGATTTCATGGAGACCCGCGGCTTCTGGGAGGTCCAGGGCGATTTCATGGGCGGTCCCTTCGTTTCCCACTCCTTCTACAGCCCCGACGGGAAGGACATCATCGTCCTGGAGGCCTTCGTTTATGCGCCCAAATACGACAAGCGGCAGTACCTCCGGCAGGTGGAATCCATCCTCTATTCGTTCGAGTGGAAAAATAATGAAAAATAATTTTGCGGGTTGAGAATTTATTCTTACCTTTGCAGTCCCCAAAAGAATGGCAAGTCCGTTCGGGTGGGGACATTCACTTTGGTGGGTTCGTATAACGGCTAGTACTCGGGATTTTCATTCCCGCAATAGGAGTTCGATTCTCCTACCCACTACCAGAAATAAAAAAATACTGTAATGGCAAACACTAAATCTGCTCAGAGGGCTTCCCGCCAGAGCGAGAGGCACAGACTGCATAACAAGTATTATGCAAAGACAGCGAGGAACGCGATCCGCGACCTCCGTAACACTACCGACAAGAAGGCTGCCGAGGAGAGCGCCCCGAAGGTCTATGCGATGATCGACAAGCTCGCGAAGATCGGCGTCATCCACAAGAACAAGGCATCCAACCTGAAGAGCGGCCTGGCCGTCTACATCAACAAGCTTTCGTAAGCACCCGAGATTTTGCCGGCCCGGCATCCTAGGGCAATCGGGATGTAGCGCAGTTGGCTAGCGCACTACGTTCGGGACGTAGGGGTCGTCCGTTCGAGTCGGATCATCCCGACAAGGGGTCAGGAAGAAATTCCTGGCCCCTTTCGTTGTGAGTTTCAATTATTCTGCTTACATTTGCAAGCTGTCTTTTCCGTAATGGCAGCTGGTTACCGATGTAAAATCCATCCGGTGCGACTGGCCCGGAGCTAAAACAGGACTGGAACGATATGCTGAATATCTTCTACAGAGAAAACGGAAAGATCTTGTTCTCCCAGTCGGAGAAAGAGTTCGCTCAGATTGCCCTCGAAGACACCGTATGGATCGACCTGGTGGATCCCTCCGGCGCGGAAAAGCGTGCCGTTGAGGCCTTCCTGGGAACGGAGATCCAAAGCCGTGCGCAAGCGGAGGAGATCGAAAGTTCCTCCCGTTATTTCGAGACCGACGACGCCATCTTCGCGAACACGAACTTCCTGACCCCGGGAGCCGAGGAATACATGATGCAGGCCGTCTCGTTCACCCTCGTGGACAAGACGCTCACCACCCTCCGCGAGGTGCCGCTGCGTTCCTTCACCGAACTCCAGCGCCGCCTGCAGGTGAACCCGAAGCAGTATCCGTCCGGTTTCACGGTCTTCGCCACGATCCTGGACCAGCGTGTCGACCTGGATGCCGACATGATCGAGCTCCTTTCGAAGGAGATCTCCCAGTATGCGAAGCGCATCAACGAAGAGGAGGACATCGACCAGGAGCTCCTGATCGACATCTCCCAGCTGCAGGAGAACACGATGATGGTCCGCGAGAACGTCGTGGATAAACAGCGCCTGATTTCCAACCTGATGCGGAGCACGAAGGTTCCGCAGTCGCTGGATACCCGCCTGAACGTGCTCCTGCAGGATATCTCCTCCCTGATCAACCATACGAACTTCTGCTTCGAGCGTCTGGAATACCTGCAGGATACGGTCCTGGGTCTGATCAACCTGGAGCAGAACAAGATCATGAAGGTGTTCACGGTCGTATCCGTGTTCCTGATGCCTCCGACCCTGATCGCGGGCTTCTACGGGATGAACGTCCGCCTTCCGATGATCGCCGCCGACGAGCCCAACGCCTCCTTCTGGAACTGGATCATCATCCTCGGGATCATGGCCCTTTCCTGCCTGGTCATCTGGTATGTCTTCAAAAAGAAGAAATTACTGTAGGGGGCCTGTTGGAATTCAGTTTTTTTTCGTATCTTTGCACGCTTTTCCGGAGGCGTGCTTTTTTTTGCGTTCCCGGGGGCACAAGAAATAATGTTAAACAACTAGTTTCCAACACAAAAAACTATGTCTGAAGAAATCAAGAACGTGGCAGAAGAGACTCCGGTGGAGGCTCCTGTCCAGAAAGAAACCAAGAAGGCCCTCAACGCCTCCGTCGCTCCCGAGGAGTTCGACTGGGATGCGTTCGAGAACGATTCCGTCGCTGGTGAGAACCGCGAGGAAGTCGCCGCCCTGTACAACCAGACCCTGCAGAAGGTCGTGGAGAACGAGGTGGTCGAAGGTGTCGTGACCGCCATCAACAAGCGTGAGGTGGTCGTGAACATCGGCGCCAAGAGCGAAGGTGTCATCTCCGCTCCGGAGTTCCGCTACAACCCGGACCTGAAGGTCGGTGACAAGGTCGACGTGCTCGTGGAGTCCGCCGAAGACCGCAAGGGCCAGCTGGTGATCTCCCACAAGAAAGCCCGCCAGCTCAAATCTTGGGATATGGTCAACGCCGCCTACGACAACAACGAGGTGGTCAAGGGTTATGTCAAGACCCGCACGAAGGGCGGCATGATCGTCGACGTGTTCGGCATCGAGGCCTTCCTCCCGGGTTCCCAGATCGACATCAAGCCCATCCGTGACTACGATGCATACGTGGATACCACCATGGACTTCAAGATCGTCAAGATCAACCAGGAGTTCCGCAACGTGGTCGTCTCCCACAAGGCCCTTCTCGAGGCCGAGCAGGAGGCCAAGCGCGCCGAGCTCATCTCCAAGCTGGAGAAGGGCCAGGTGCTCGAGGGTACCGTCAAGAACATCACCAACTACGGCGTGTTCGTGGACCTCGGCGGCGTGGACGGTCTCATCCACATCACCGACCTCAGCTGGGGCCGCATCTCCCATCCCGAGGAGGTCGTCGCCCTGGACCAGAAGATCAACGTGGTCGTGCTCGACTTCAACGAGGCCCAGAAGCGTATCGCCCTCGGCCTGAAGCAGCTCACCGCACATCCTTGGGAGAACCTCTCCGCCGACCTGAAGGTGGGTGATACCGTGAAGGGCAAGGTGGTCGCGATCGCCGACTACGGCGCCTTCGTCGAGGTTGAGCCGGGTGTCGAGGGTCTCGTCCATGTGAGCGAGATGTCCTGGAGCCCCCGTCTCCACAGCGCCCAGGAATTCCTGAAGATGGGCGACGAGGTCGAGGCCGTCATCCTGACCCTGGACCGCGAGGCCCGCAAGATGTCCCTCGGTCTGAAGCAGCTCACCCAGAATCCTTGGGAGTCCATCCGCGAGAAGTATCCCGTGGGTTCCACCCACAAGGCCACGGTCCGCAATATCACCAACTTCGGTGTCTTCGCCGAGCTGGAGGACGGTGTCGAGGGTCTGATCCACATCAGCGACCTCTCCTGGAACAAGCTCAAGCACCCCAGCGAGCTCGTCGCCTCCGGTGACGTGATCGACGTCGTGATCCTTGAGTTCGACGAGAACAACCACAAGCTGAGCCTGGGCCACAAGCAGCTCACCCCGAACCCTTGGGACGAGCTCGAGGCCAAGTACCCGGTCGGCACCGTGGTGGACGCCACCGTCACCGCCACCGGCGAGAAGGGTGTCACCGTGAAGTTCGAGGACGGCACCGAAGCCTCCGCCTTCAACCGTGAGATGGTGAAGGAAGACGGCAAGCAGGCCGTCGTCGGCGAGACCCTGCCGGTCAAGGTCGTGGAGCTGCGCCGCAGCACCCGCACCGTCCGCGTGTCCCACGTCCGCACCTATCAGGAAGCCCGCGTGGCCCGCGAGACCGCCGAGGCCGACAACACCAAGAAGGCCATCAAGAAGGTGAACAGCACCGTCGAGAAGACCACCCTCGGTGACATCTCCGCTCTTGCTGCCCTCAAGGACAAGCTCGAGAAGGGTGAGTAATCCGCAGGACAACTTCACCGTCACGATGCTCGGCACGGCTTCGGCCATGCCCGTCAAAGACAGGAACCAAAGCGCCCAGGCATTGCAAGTGCGTGGGCGCTTGTTCCTTGTTGATGCCGGTGAGGGAGTCCAGTCCCAGATGGTCCGGTACCACGTGCCGATGATGAAGCTGGAAGCCGTCTTCATCACGCACGTGCACGGGGACCACGTTTTCGGCCTGTTCGGCCTGCTCTCCACCTTCGGGATGGGCGGCCGCCAGGCCCCCCTCCATGTCTACGGTCCGGGCAACCTGCGGCCGTTCATCAACTTTTTCCTTTCTTTCAACGAGTGGCTTCCCTTCGAGATCGCCTTCCACCAGGTGAACACGCGTTTCCCGGAGGTGGTGATGGAAACCAAGACCGTTGAAGTGGTCGCCTTCCCCCTGATGCACGGGATCGAGACCTACGGCTACATCTTCCGCGAAAAGGAGCCCCTCTGGAACGTCCGGAAGGAGAGCATCGAACAGTATGGGCTGTCCCTCACGGAAATCGGCACGCTCAAGCGGGGAGAGGATGTGCTCCGGCCCGACGGAACGGTCATTTCCGTGGCTGAAGCGGCCTACAAGCCGTATTCGCCCAGAAGCTACGCCTATGTGTCGGATACGGCCGTTTTCCCGGGAGAGGCGGAGGTGCTGAAGGGTACGACGGTCATCTATCACGAAACGACCTTCCTGACGGAACATGAAGACAAGGCGGCCGACCGCTTCCACTCCACGACGCTCCAGGCCGCACAGGTTGCGCGGGATGCGGGCACGACCAAACTGCTGATCGGCCACTATTCTTCGCGGAATACGGATCCGCATCTGTACGAGTCGGAGTGCCGGACCGTCTTCCCGGAAACTTACGCCGCATCCGACGGGGACGTGTACCAAATCTGAAAATTAATCCTTATCTTTGAGGCTATGAAGAAGGCAATCATCGCAATCGCAATGCTCCTTGCTCTCACGGCCTCCGCCCAGCAGGGCGCACAGACCCCCCAGGAGCGCTATATCTCCCGCTATTCGGCCATCGCCGTGAACGAGATGTACCGGACGGGCGTTCCCGCCAGCATCACCCTGGCCCAGGGCATCATCGAATCGTCCTCCGGCCTGTCCACCCTGGCCACGAACGGCAACAATCATTTCGGCATCAAGTGCCATAACAGCTGGAACGGCCGCACGATGAAGGCCGACGACGACCGGAAGGGGGAGTGTTTCCGCGCCTATGATTCGGCCGAGGAGAGTTTCCGCGACCATTCCGATTTCCTTCGCTACCGCGACCGCTACAAGTTCCTGTTCGATTTCCAGACCGGGGACTACAAGTCCTGGGCTTATGGTCTCAAGCAGGCCGGTTATGCCACGGACCCGACCTATGCCGCCAAGCTCATCAAGTGTGTAGAAGACTACGGCCTGGCCCGGTTCGACCGGATGACTGTGGAGGAAGCGGCCTCGCAGAGCGGCCGGGAGGCGGAGATGCCGTTCGAAGTGGCTGTGCCTGAGGAAATTCCCGAATCTCCGCTCAAGATTGAGGCGGGAGAGGTCTATTCCGGCGCCGCAGGCGAGGAATACCGCTTCTCCCTGTCCCGTACCCTTTATTCCCGGAATGGCGTTCCCTTCGTATATGCCGTGGAAGGGGAAACGTATGCCTCCCTCGCGAAACGGTACCATCTGCTGAAGCGGGAAATCCTCCGTTTCAACGACGTGTCCCGTGGCGCCGTGCTCCAGGCCGGGGATCCCGTGTATCTGGAACCCAAGAAGAAACACACGGTCAAGGGTCTGGACAAGTATATCGTGGGTGCGGACGGGGAATCCTTCCACACCATCTGCCAGCGCTTTGCGGTCAAGGAGAAGTCCGTCCGCAAGCTCAACGGCTTTTCTTCCGGCTATGAGCCCCGCGAGGGGGATGAGATCCTTCTCCGTCCTGTGTCCAAACTCGGGAAGGTATGGAAGCGGTAACCCGGAAAAGGCTGGTCTGGGCCGCTGTGGGGGCTGCCGCCCTGCTGGCACTGTTCGCGGGTGTCCGGCTATACCGTATGTGGTATGACCGGAAAGCTCCGAATTTTTCCGGGACGTGTGAGCTTTACGTCCGTCCCGGCATGGAACCCTCCGACGTGGTGGATTCCCTGCTGGCGAGCGGCATCGTCCTGAACAAGAAGAGTCTGCACCGTACGCTGGACCCGCTTGCGGAGATGCGGACGGGCCACTATACCGTCGATGCGAAATCCTCCAGCATGTATGTCGCCCGGATGCTTTCCAAGGGCTGGCAGACACCGGTGAACCTGACGCTCTCCGGGACCATCCGGACGCCGGAGGTCCTGGCCAGGAAGGTGGGGGCGCAAATGCTTGCCGACAGTGCCGAAGTGGCGGATTTCGCCCTCTCTCCCGACTCGCTGGCCCGCTACGGGATCACCCCGGCCCAGCTTTTCACGATGGTCATCCCCGACACCTATCAGATGACATGGACGGCCTCCGTCTCTGAAATCTTTGACCGTTTCCGCAAGGAGCGGGACGCTTTCTGGACCGATGCGCGCGTGGAACTCGCCCGGAACCAGGGCCTGACCCCCGCGCAGGTTTCCACCCTCGCCTCCATCGTGGACGGCGAATCGCACTACGCTCCCGAGCTTCCTACGGTTGCGGGCGTGTACCTGAACCGGCTTCGCGCCGGAATGCCCCTGCAGGCCGACCCTACGGTGAATTTCTGCTACGGCTACACCCTCAAGCGCATTCTGCGCTGGCACCTGGACGTGGATTCTCCCTACAATACCTATCGGTATGCAGGACTCCCTCCGGGGCCTATCTCCTGCCCGCCAAAGAATTGCCTGGAAGCCGTCCTGTACGCGCAGCGGCACAACTACCTGTACTTCTGCGCCGACCCTTCCTTCAACGGCTCCCACCGTTTCGCGGCGACCTATAGCGAGCATATGGACAATGCCCGCGCCTACCAGCAGGCCCTGACCCTGCGCCAGCGCCAGAAGTAATGGACAGCACGCTTTTCACCAATTATCCGGACGAAGGCCGGGAGATCATCGGCAAAGCCTATGATGTGGCCCGGGCTGCGTTGGAAGGCCGGCTCCGAAGCGACGGAAGGCCTTTTTTCGAGCATCCCCTCGCCGTCGCCAAGATCGTCTCCGACGAAATCGGCCTCCCGCCCGAGTGCGTGGCGGCCGTCTTCCTGCATGAGGCCACCCGGACGGGGCAGGAGATCGACATCCGCGCCCTGAAACTGGATGAAAGCGTGTACACGATGGTGGATGGCCTGAACCGGATTTCGACCATCAATCCCAAGGATACGCGCCTGGAGGCGGAGAACTACAAGAAGCTGATCATCCAGTATTCGACGGATCCGCGTGTGACGGTCCTCAAACTGGCCGACCGCCTGGAGGTGATGCGTTCCCTCTCCATCTTTCCGAAAGCCGCCCGTGAGCGGAAGGTGCTGGAAACCCTGATGCTGTACATCCCCCTGGCTCACCAGCTTGGCCTGTACAACATGAAGCGGGAGATGGAGGACATCTATCTGAGCTATGCCGAACCGGAGCAGTATCGCCTGATTACCAATAAGTTGAAGGCTACAGAAAAGGATCGGGAGAAGCTTATGGCGGAGTTCATCGAGCCGCTGAAGGTGAAGCTTTCGGAGGCCGGCATCCGCTACAAACTGAAGATCCGGACCAAGGCCGCCTACTCCATCTGGTGCAAGATGGTCAAGCAGAAGGTTCCTTTCGAGGGCGTCTTCGACGTGTTCGCCATCCGGTTCATCATCGACTGCCCGGAGGATATCAAGCTGGAGCGGGAACTCTGCTGGAAAGTGTTCGGTTTCGTGACGGAGGAATACGAGCAGGATACCAAGCGTCTCCGCGACTGGGTGACGAATCCCAAGACGAACGGTTACGAATCCCTGCACATTACGGTCAAGAACAAGGAAGGCGCTTACGTGGAGGTCCAGATCCGTACGAAGCGGATGGACGACATCGCCGAAAACGGATTCGCTTCGCACTGGTCCTACAAGGGCATCAAGCGGGAAGAGACCATGGACCGTTGGCTCACGTCGGTCCGCTATGCCCTGGAGCATCCCGACACGGACAGCCCGGAAGAACTGCCCCAGCCTCCGTCCAAGGATATCTTCGTGTTCACCCCCACGGGCGAACTCCGGATCCTCCCCGCCGGAGCTACCGTGCTGGACTTCGCGTTCAACATCCATACGGGAATCGGCCAGCATTGCGTGGGCGGAAAGGTGGGCGGAAAGCCCGTACCCATCAAGGAGAAACTCCATACGGGCGATGTGGTGGAAATCCTCACGGCCAAGAACCAGCATCCGGCTCCGGACTGGATTAACTATGTCGTGACCACCAAGGCCCGCCAGAAGATCAAGCAGGCCCTGAGCGAGGGCGAGCAGCGCCGCGCCTCCGCCGGCCGCGAACTGCTGGAACGCCGCCTGAAGAACTGGAAGCTGGAATTCCCGGACGAGATGCTTACCGAACTGATGAAGAAGCACCGGATGACCAGCGTGAACGCCTTCTTCGCAGCGGTGGGGGACGGGGACATCGACGTCAACGAGATCAAGGAGTATATCCTGACCGAGGAAAAACGGCGCCAGGAGGCACTGGAGGCAGCCCAGGCGCAGGAAGCCCAGAAGGTCCGGCGGATGGAAACCGCCTCGAAGGACGACATCCTGGTCCTGAACGCCCGGGACCTCAAGGGCCTGGACTACCGGATGGCCCGCTGCTGCAACCCCGTGTTCGGCGACGATGTGTTCGGTTTCGTCACGCGGGAAAACGGCATCAAGATCCACCGCATCACCTGCCCGAACGCCGCCCGCCTCATTGAAAACTACCCCTACCGCATCCAGAAAGTGCGGTGGGCCGACACACCGTCCACCGGCTCCTTCCAGGTGTCCCTCAAGATCGTCACGGACCACGAAAGCGAGGCGCTGGGGAAGATCATGGAAGTTATCGGCTCCTTCAAGGCGTCCATCCGTACGTTCAACGTGACGGAGAACCAACGTCAAGGAACTTTTGAGATATCGATGAAACTGCTGGTTCCTTCCAATCTGGAACTGGACAAGATCCTGTCCCAGATCCGTGTCCAGAAACACGTCCTGAAGGTGAACCGGTTGTAAATCAGTCTTTCCAGACCTTCAAATACTCCTGCAGGGCCCACATCTCGTCGCGATAGCGGGCGGCCGCCGTGAAGTCCAGGTCGGCCGCGGCCTTCTGCATCTTCCGCTTGGCTTCTTCGGCCGCCTTCTCCACCTGGGGACGGGACATCGAACGGATGACCGGATCCTGGAGGACCGCGGCGAGGTCGGCGGTGATATAGCCGTCCACGAAGGCGGACGTCCCTTCGCGCTTGGCGTCGTGGCCCAGGCCCACGGACACCGTGCCGCGTCCGAGGTCGGAGGGATTGGGAACGTAGGTGGGGGCGGAGACGGAATCCTCGGCGCTCACGTGCCCGGTGACGGTGTTCTTGAGGCGCGGGTTCAGCGGTTTTCCAAGGGCGGACCCGGACAGACCGCCGCCTTCGTTGAGGAAGCCGCTCACGTGGGAGGTATCCTCCTTGGATGTGACGAGCTCGGACATCAGGATATTGGCCCGAACCTGGACCTGCTTGGGGGTAATTCCGTGCAACTGGTTGTATTCCTGTTGTTTCTGCCGGCGCCGGTTGGTTTCCCGGATGGTTTCGTCCATGGACTGGGTCACCGTGTCGGCATACATGATCACGAGTCCGTTCACGTTGCGGGCGGCGCGGCCGGCCGTCTGTGTGAGGGCGCGTCCGCTGCGCAGGAACCCTTCCTTGTCGGCGTCCAGGATGGCGACCAGCGAGACGGACGGGATGTCCAGGCCTTCCCGCAGGAGATTCACGCCGATGAGGACGTCGAACAGGCCGTTCTTGAAGTCTTCGATGATTTCCACGCGTTCGGCCGTGTCTACGTCGGAATGGATGTAGCGGCACCGGACGCCCATCCGGCCGAAGTAGCTGTCCAGTTCCTCCGCCATCCGCTTGGTCAGGGTGGTGACCAGGACGCGTTCGTCCACCTCGGCCCGTTTCCGGATCTCCTCCATCAGGTCGTCCACCTGGTTTTCCGTGGGACGCACCTCGATGGGCGGATCCAGCAGACCGGTGGGCCGCACGATCTGCTCCACCACGAGTCCCTCGGATTTTTCCAGTTCGTAGTCGGCCGGGGTGGCGCTGACGTACACGGTCTGGCCGGTGACGGACTCGAATTCGTCGAAGGTGAGGGGCCGGTTGTCGGCCGCGGCGGGCAGGCGGAAGCCGTACTCCACCAGCGTGGCCTTGCGGGAATGGTCGCCGCCGAACATCGCCCGGATCTGGGGCAGGGTGACGTGGCTTTCGTCGATGAAGCACAGGAAATCGTCGGGGAAGTAATCGATGAGGGTGAAGGGGCGCTGGCCCGGTTTCCGTCCGTCGAAATAACGGGAGTAATTCTCCACCCCCGGGCAGTAGCCCATCTCCTTAATCATCTCGATGTCGTATTCCACCCGTTGCTTCAACCGTTTGGCTTCCAGGTACTTGCCGATACTCTCGAAATAGGCGATCTGCGCGGTGAGGTCGTCCTGGATCTGGCTTACGGCCATCGCTCCCTTTTCCTTGGAGGTGACGAAGTTCTTGGCGGGGTACAGGTCGATCTTGTCCAGTTCCTCGAACCGGGCGCCGGTGACGGGATCGACCAGGGAGATGCTTTCCACCTCGTCGCCGAAGAATTCGATGCGCGCCGCATAGTCGGCTCCGCCCAGGAAGATGTCCACGGTGTCGCCCCGGACGCGGAAAGAGCCGCGCTTGAAGTCGGTCTCGGTCCGGTAGTAAAGGGCGTCCACGATCTTGTATAGGAGCCGGGTCATGGACATGGCCTCGCCCTTACGGACCGTGACGGTCTGGTCGTGGAAATCGTCCGGGTTCCCGATGCCGTACAGGCAGGATACCGACGAAATTACGATCACGTCCCTCCGGCCCGACATCAGGGCGGAGGCGGCGCTCACCCGGAGTTCGTCGATCTTGTCGTTGATACTGAGGTCTTTCTCGATATAGGTATCGGTCGTGGGGATATAGGCTTCCGGCTGATAATAGTCGTAATAGGAGACGAAATACTCCACGGCATTGTCCGGGAAAAAGGCCTTGAACTCGCCGTACAGCTGGGCGGCGAGCGTCTTGTTGTGGCTCAGGATCAGGGCCGGACGCTGCAGGTTCTGGATGACGTTCGCCATCGTGAACGTCTTGCCGGAACCGGTCACGCCGAGCAGGGTAACGTCCTGCACGCCCTCCCTGAGGGCCTTGCAAAGGCCTTCTATGGCCTCGGGCTGGTCGCCCGAAGGCTGGTAACCGGACTGGAGTCTGAATTTCATACTGCAAAGATACACGGAATTCCGTTTTTATAGAAATTTCCGAAGACCTTTTGTCTTTTTAAGAAAAATTTCTAAATTTGCATGATGTATGGTGTGCATACACCGTTTTGAAGATGCAAAAACTACTTAACGCTTTATTTATGAAAAGTATCAAATTCATCGGATTGCTTGCTGCGGCAAGCCTCCTGTTCTCCTTCAACGCTTTTGCGCAGGAGGATGCCAACCGCGATGAGGCTGGTAAGGTCGTCCGTGGTCCCTATGTGACCAACGGTGCGTTCGACAACATGTTCATCGGCGTCGGCGCCGGTCTCAACTCCGTCCTCGAGAAGGAGTATGGCCTGGGCAAGATGGGTCTTGCGACCGACCTGAACCTGGGCAAGTGGTTCAGCCCGTCCGTCGGTATCCGCGCCGGCTGGCACGGCCTGTTCAATACTGCCAAGAGCGGCGTCATCGAGAAGGCTGCCTTCAACTATTTCCACGGCGACCTCCTCTGGAACGTCTCGAACAGCATTGACGGTTACAAGGAGACCCGTTTCTGGAGCTTCGTCCCGTACGCCACCACCGGCGTCCTCGGCGTTGGCCAGAACAATGGCAAGTTCTCCCTCAAGGGTAACCAGGAATTCGCCGCCGGTGTCGGTCTCCTCAACATCCTGAGGCTCTCCGAGCGCATCGGCCTGACCATCGACCTGGGCATGATCGTCTCCCGCGCAGCCGCTTTCAAGGCCAATGGCTTCATCGGTGGCCGCTATCTCGGTCTCCCGAGCGCGACCCTCGGCCTGTCCTTCAACCTCGGCCGTACCGGTTTCGACCGTCTCAGCTCCGTCATGCCGGTCATCGTCCCTGTTCCTTTCACTGAGGACCAGTACAACGCCCTGAAAGACAGGGTCGCCGACCTCGAAAGAGAGAACGCTCAGCTGAAGAACAAGATCGCCGACCTGGAGAACCAGCTCGCTCCGTTCAAGAACCTCGTCGACGGACAGACCTATCTGTTCGAGAACGGCCGCTTCACCGCCGTCGAGGCGAAGGTCGTCTCCCCGGCTACCGTTTACTTCGACCTGGGCTCCTCCAAGCTCTCCGAGCGTGAAAAGGCTCACCTCGAGTACTTCGCCGGCAACGTGGTCGATGCTGACACCGAGCTCCTGCTCACCGGCTCCGCCGACAAGCAGACCGGTACCGCCCGCGGCAACCAGAAGCTCTCCGAGCAGCGCGTCGAGACCGTGAAGAACCTCCTCGTGAACAAGTTCGGCGCTACCGCCGCCAACATCGAGACGGTCGCCAACGGTGACACCAAGAACGTCTTCGACACCCCGGCCAAGAACCGCTGCGTCGTCATCGAGGTGAAGTAATTCACAATCTCGTTCCAGAATGAACCGGAGTCCGTAAGGTCTCCGGTTTTTTTGTACCTGATAGGGGACGGGATGGGCGAGGGCGGAATTCAGCGGTCAGCGTACAGCGAGCCGGAGGAAGGGCACGTGCCCGAAGGGATGACGGCGTTTGTCTGACGACGTTACGGGCTTGTCCGTAAAAGGAGGAGTTCGCCGTCAAGTGTCCTTCCGACAGGGCGGAGCGGCTGACCGATGTATGGAGCCCTCGTCCATCCCGTCCCCTCGGGTACAAAAAACCGGTCCAAGGCGTTCCTCGGACCGGTTGAATGTTTGATGCGGCGTTGATTACTTTCTCCGGCGGCTCTTCTTGCGGCGGGCCTTGGCGGCACGGGCGAAGAAGGCGAAGGCGGCGATGGCCGCGAGGACGATGCCGATGAAGATATAGGTGAAGGCGTTGGCGTTGTCGCCCTTCACGCGGGACCACATCTCGATGAGCTTGGCGGTGTTGTCGGCCCAGTCGTGCTCCTGGGTGGAACGGTCGATGTCGGCCTTGTCCGGATAGAGGACGGGGTTCGCGCATACGGCGGTGTCGGCCGGCGTGAAGAAGTAGGAGAGGTCGATGGGATCGAATTCCTCGTCGGTAAAGGCGTCACGCACTTCCTCGGCGCCGCTCACGGACACGTAGCCGGTCTCCTCGACGTTGCGGATGACGATGTCGGGGCGGCTCATGAAGTTGATCCAGTAGTTGGCGGCCTTGGTGTTCTGCGCGTACTTCGGGATCACCCAGCCGTCGAACCAGACGGTGAAGCCTTCCTTCGGGAGGGCATAACGGAGGTCCACGCCGAGCTCGGCAGCTTCGTCGATGGCCCAGACGCCGTCACCGCTCCAGGTGAGGTTCACGTAGCCGAGTTCCTGGACCATCTGGTCCTTGCCGAAATCGGCCTCCCAACCGGCCACGAGGGGCTTGACCTGCTTCATGTAGTCTTCCACGGCGGCGATGTCGGCATCGGAGGTGTAGTTCATCAGCTGGTCCATCGTGACGGTTCCGGCGGCGAGTTCCTGCTCCTTGACCTTCAGGATGACCTGGGAATAGACGTCACGGGCAGAGTCCTTGATGAAGATGCGGTCGGCAAACTTCGGATTCTTGATGACATCCCAGGTGGAAGCTTCTTCGTCGGTCACGTACTTGGCGTTGTACAGGATGCCGGTGGTTCCCCACATATAGCCTACGGCATAGTCGTTGGCATTCTTGCCATTGCCCTCCATCTTGTCGAAGCAGGCGCGGATATACGGGGAGAGGTTCTTGTCGATGTAGTTCGGCGTCTCGCCGAAATCGCGGTTGAGGGGCTGCAGGAGGTCGTTCTGCAGCATCCGCTCGATGATGTAGTCGGACGGGCACACGACATCGTAGTCTTCGTGTCCCTTCTCGATCTTGGAGAGCATCGTCTCGTTGATGTCGAAGGTCTGGTAGATGACCTTGACCTTTTCACCGGTCTGCTCTTCGTACCACTGCTCGAATTCGGTGATGGCGGTCTCGTCGATATAATCGGACCAGTTGTAGACCTTGAGGACGTGGGAACGGTCCTCGGCGCAGCCGGCGATGAGCGCCAGGGCTGAGAGGGAGATCAGGATTCTTTTCATCGGTTTTCGTTTTGTTTGCTCAGACGGTCCTGACGGACGTTGATGATGACCAGGAGAATGAGGATGACCAGGAATATGAGGGTCATCAGCGGACGCAGTTCGGGCGTCAGGCCGCCCTTGCGCGCATCCGTGTAAATATAGGTGGACAGGGTGTCCAGGCCGATGGTGCCGCGGGTGAAGAACGTCACGGCGAAGTCGTCCAGGGACATCGTGAAGGCGAGGATGAATCCGGAGACCATGCCCGGCCTGAGCTGGGGGACCAGGACCTTGCGGAGCGCCACCTGCGGGGTCGCACCGAGGTCCAGGGCGGCCTCGTAGATGTTCGGGTTCATCTGCTGGAGCTTCGGCATCACGCTCAGCACCACGTAGGGGGTGCAGAAGGTGATATGCGCCAGGATGACGGTCAGGTAGCCCTGGCTGAAGTGCAGGAAGACGAACAGGAGGAACAGCGAGACACCGGTGATGATGTCCGGGTTGATCATCGGGATGTTGTTCAGGAAGGTCACGGCTTTCCTGGCCCGTCCCTTCATGTTGTGGATGCCGATGGCGGCGACCGTTCCCAGCAGGGTGGAGAAAGCGGCGGCGATGAGGGCGATCAGGAGCGTGTTCTCAACGGCCTGTAGGAGCGAGGAGTTCCCCTGCATGTTGCCGGTCAGAAGGTTCCTGTACAGGGAGGTGGAAAAGCCTTCCCAGCTGCCCAGGACCTTGCTTTCCGTGAAGGAGAAGACGGCGATGAACACCAGCGGGGCGTACAGGACGATCAGCAGCACCCAGATGTAGAGTTTGGCGAAGAACCTTTTCATCAGATGAGCCCTCCTTCAACTTGTTCCTTGTCCTTGTCGAACAAGGTGGTGATGCCGATGATGATGAGCATGACGAAGGCGAGCGCCGCACCGTAGTTCCACATCGACGAATTGATGTTCTCCTGGATGATCGTACCGAACAGCTTGATCTTGTTGTTCGTGAGAAACTCGGAGATGGCGAAGGTGGATACCGTAGGCATGAACACCATCAGGATGCCGGAAGTGACGCCGGGCATCGACAGGGGGACGGTCACCTTCCAGAAGGCCTTCCACGGGGTGGCGCCCAGGTCGACGGCCGCTTCCGCATAGGACTTGTCCATCTTGGCCAGCACGTTGTAGATCGGGTAGATCATGAACGGCAGGTAGTCATAGACCATACCGAACAGGAGGGTGCCCTTGCCCAGGGTGATGCCCAGCATCGTGAACAGCTGGGCGGTGGCGAGGGTGCGCATCAGGGCGTTGATCCACATGGGCATGATGAAGAGGACGATCGTGACCGCACTCTTGTTGTACTGCTTGTTGGAGAGGATCCACGCCGCCGGATAACCCAGCAGGATGCACAGGGCCGTATTCTCGAGCGCCACCTCGATGGAGACGGCGAACGTCGAGAGCGCATCCCGGTCCGTGAAGAACTTCGCGAGGTTCGCGAAGGAGAAGCGTCCCTGGCCGTCCTGGAAGGCATAAACCATCACAAGGACCAGCGGCAGGACGACGAAGAAGACCAGGAAGATGACGTATGGAATGCTCCAGCTGCTTCTCTTACTCATCTTTCTTCGTGATCTTGATGCCCTTGTCAGCCTTCAGCTGGATACCGACGAGGTCGCCCTTGTCCCAGATGTCGTTGGTGTCGACCCAGAGGAAGTCTCCGTCGTCGGTCTTGATGGTCAGGTGGTAATGGTTGCCCATGTACAGGATGAAGTGGACCTCGCCGTCGACGACCCCGTCGTCCAGGTTGTCCATCAGGTCGATGGCGTTGAAGGGAACTTCCACCTTGACCTCCGTTCCGGCCTCGAACGTGTTCGGAAGCGGGAAATCGGCCCCGAGCAGGGTGACGGTTTCCGCATCCTTCACGGTGCCGTAGAGGGTGTTGCAGAGGCGTTCCTTCTTCATGACCTGGATGTCGTCCGGGTCGATGTACAGCATCACTTCGCTGCCCACCGGATACGGGTCATAGTCCTGGATCATCAGTTCGTAACCGGTGTCGGTGTCCACCCACATCTCGTAATGGACCCCCTTGAAGGTGCAGGTATTGACCTTCGCCTTGAACTGACATTTGGCGGGATCGGTCGTGAAGTAGATGTCTTCCGGGCGGACGACCACGTCTACCTTGACATCTTCGCCGAAGCCTTCGTCCACGCAGTCGAACTCGTGCTTGATGAAGGCGACGCGGCGGTCGCGGATCATCCGTCCCTTCAGGATGTTGCTCTCGCCGATGAAGTCGGCGACGAAGCAGTTGACCGGCTCGTTGTAGATGTCGGTCGGGGTGCCGATCTGCTGGATGCGGCCTTCGTTGAGGACGACGATGGTGTCGGAGAGGGTGAGGGCCTCCTCCTGGTCGTGGGTGACATAGATGAAGGTAATGCCCAGTTTCTTGTGCATTTCCTTCAGTTCGATCTGCATGTCCTTGCGCATCTTGAGGTCCAGGGCGGCGAGGGGCTCGTCCAGGAGGAGCACCTTCGGCTGGTTCACGATGGCGCGGGCGATGGCGATACGTTGCTGCTGGCCGCCGGAGAGGGTTTCCACGTCGCGGTCTTCGTAGTCGGACATCGCGACGAGTTTCAGGACCTTGCGGACGCGCTTCTCGATTTCCTCCTCGGGCACTTTCTTGAGCTTGAGGCCGAAGGCGATGTTGTCATACACGTCCAGGTGCGGGAACAGGGCGTAACGCTGGAACACGGTGTTCAGCGGACGCTCGTGCGGCGGGATGCCGGCGAGCTCCTTGCCGTCCATCAGGATGGAGCCTTCGTCCGGCTGGAGGAAGCCCGCGATCATCCTCAGGAGGGTGGTCTTTCCGCAGCCGGAAGGGCCCAGGAGGGTGAGGAATTCGCCGCGGCGGATATACAGGTTGATGTCTTCGAGTACCTTCTTGTCGCCGAAGGACTTGGAGAGGCCTTTGATGTCGATGATCTTGTCCATGCGCTCCCTCCTAGAATCCGAACGTGAGATTGTACAGGACTCCGAGGGTCAGGGAGACGGTGGAGAGGAAGTTGTCGTAAGCGGCGACGGCGTGGACGCGGAGGTCGCGGCTGTCCTGCAGGGGATACCAGTGCATTGCGAGACCGCCCCACCAGCGCTTCCAGGTAAGGTCTTCGACCGTGTCGAGCGCGTAGTTCTCATAGCCGCCCTTGGCGAGGACTTCCAGCTTGTCGCTGGGGGAGTACATCAGGCTGGGCATCAGGGTGATGCCCTTGCGGAGGATCTCCTCCTCGTCGCCGACGACGCTGAAGGCGTCCAGGCCCACGGTCCAGCTGTCGAAGTTCAGGCGCTGGCCCAGGGCGAAGACCGGCTGGAATTCGCCTTTGTCCACACCCACGGCGGTAGCGCTCCAGATGGTCTCCAGGATGCCATGGTTGCCGCGCCATTCGACCGAATAGTTGAACAGCTTGCTGGAGAAGGGACGTTCGCCGTACGGGGAGGTCGTCACCTGGAATCCGATCGCGTCGCTTTCGGACGGAGTGGTGAAGGCGAACTTTCCGCCCCACTGGTAGCAGCTGAAGTTGTTCCAGTAGGAGGATACCAGCGAGGGATGCACCTCGAAGTCATAGTCGTCGAACTCCAGGCCGCCGGTGGTGACCATGTCCTTGCCCAGGGTGAGGGAGAAGTTCCCGAAAGTGTAGGTAAGGTAGGCCCAGTCCAGCCAGTTGGTGTCGTCGGAACGGAAGGTATTGCCATAAAGGTCCTTCGTGGTGGCGAAGAAATCACTGACGGAATCGAAACCCGCCCAGTGGTTGCACACGCTGAAGGAGAGGTTTTCGGTGAGATTGCCTTCGATAAGGGAATAAAGAGATGTATTGCCGAGTGTGAATTCTCCGCCTCCGCCTTTCTCCGTGGAGAAGATAGGATTGAGGTCAAGTCTCGGAATAACGGACAACTCGACGCTGCGGCCGGAGTTGTCAGCCTCTTGTGCGGACACAAGGAAGCAGGGCAGCAGACTTGCTGCGCAAACAACCAGGAGTCTCTTCATTTTGGATACGCATAAAATGGTATTTGGTGAAACATGCGGAAACCTTTGGGGTTCCGGCTGCAAAAGTACGAAAAAATTATTTATAACGGGCCAATAATTTCAATTCATTGTCCGCTTTTATCCTGTCGATGATCGCGCACACGAGGCGGAAGGTCCGGGAATCCTTCGTATAGGACGCCGGCGTGATGAAATTGACGCGTCCCTGACGCAGGAGTTTCCGGGCGACTTCCCGCTTGTGGGGGATGGCCGTGTTGAACACGGCGATGGAGTGGCCGCCGAACATGTTGACGACCTTCATCGACGGGACGTCGGTATCTCCGTCCCCGAAATAGATCATGTTGGTGAAGGGGATGCGCTTGTCGTCGTCGGCCCAGCTCTCGTTCACGCGCTTGGCGTCGCGGGAGGAGAAGATGCCCTTCTGGATCTTGAACAGGTATTGGGTCTTGGCGGTATAGTCCACCGCGATGCCCGGCCATTCGGCCTCGCCTTTCTCGTCATAGATGAAGCTGCCGGCGAAGACATGCTTGAATTCCCGGGCGATGGGGGAGCCCTCGATGATCTCCGTCAGGCCGGAGGAGTTGATGTAGTGCTCGATCTTGACACCCTTCGATTCGCCGTACTCGTTGACGTTGCGGAACCAGTCGCGTACGCCTTCGAAAAGCTTGATGTCGGCTCCGTACCGCTTGAACCCTTCCCGGGTGAGCCGGATTCCGTTCGCACGGGCCTCGTCGAACATCAACTTCATGTAGGCGAGGATGTTGGAGGCGTCCTGTCCCTTGGCGATGCCGTCGCTTTTCGCCCAGAATTCCTCGGGTGTCTGTCCGATCGCCTGGATGAAACCGAACTCCTGCATGTTGCCAGGGGAGAGGGTTCCGTCGAAATCGTAGATGAGGGCGATGATGGGTTTTCGTCTCATGGTCGTTTCCTGATTATCTTTGCAAAGATACGAGAGTTTCGGGAATTTTTCGTACATTTGTCGCCGCGTAAACTAAAATCAAACTGGAATGAGTACTTATCCTCACTATCTGGAAAGACTTCAGGCCGCCACCCGGAAGTACTGGGACAAGCCTGCCCTCAACACCATCGGCGGCGACAGCCTGACCTATGCCGAGATGGCCACCGCCATCGCCCGTTTCCACATCATCTTCGAAAAAGCCGGTTTCAAGAAAGGTGACAAGATCGCCCTTTGCGCCAATAACGGGGCGCGCTGGGGATTCGCCTATCTGGCCGTCAATACATACGAGACGGTCATCGTCCCGATCCTCGCCGATTTTACCCCGGAGAGCGTGATGGGCCTGGTGAACCACTCCGAATCCATCGCCCTCTTCACCAACGCCGCCCGTTGGAAGAAGATGGATGCGGAGAAGATGCCCGCCCTGAAGGTGGTTTTCGACGTGGATACCTGGGACATGCTCCTGTGCCGCGACGAGAAGATCGCCGATGCCGTTGCGCATTGGGATGAGCTCTTCGCCCAGAAGTATCCCAATGGTTTCGGCCCGGACGACGTCCACTTCCCGACCGACAACTGGGACGACCTCTCCACCATCAACTACACCTCCGGCTCCACCGGCGATCCGAAGGGTGTGATGCTTACCTACCGGAACTTCTCCGCCAACGTGGACTACAGCCAGCGCCACGTCCCTGCCGGTGACAAGATGGTCTCGATGCTCCCGATGGCCCATATGTACGGCCTCGTGATCGAGTTCCTGTATCCCCTGTGCAACGGTACCTCCATTTACTGGATGGCCAAGGCTCCGACTCCGGCAGCCCTCATGAAGGCTTTCGCAGACGTGAAGCCGTATCTGCTGATCACCGTCCCGCTGGTGATGGAGAAGATCTACAAGTCCAAGGTGAAGCCTACCCTGGACAAGCCGCTCATTAAGTTCCTTCTCAAGATTCCCGGCCTGAACAACATCGTATATAAGAAGGTGAAGGACGGACTCGTACAGGCCTTTGGCGGCAACGTGCAGGAGTTCATCATGGGCGGCGCCGCCCTGAACCCGGAGGTGGAGCGCCTCTTCAAGCGGATCAAGTTCCCGTACCTGGTGGGTTACGGCATGACCGAGGCCTGCCCGCTCCTGGCCTATGAGCACTGGACCAAGTATGTGGCCGGTTCCTGCGGCAAGGCCGTCGATGTGGCGGAGGTCCGTATCGACTCCGACGACCCGCAGCACGTGGTCGGCGAAATCCAGGCCCGCGGCGAGAACATCACCATCGGCTATTTCAAGAACGAGGAGGCTACGGCCAATGCGTTCACCGAGGACGGCTGGCTCCGGACCGGCGACCTGGGCATCATCGACGCCGAGGGCAACATCTTCATCCGCGGCCGTTCCAAGAACATGATCCTGGGTCCTTCCGGCCAGAACATCTATCCGGAGGAACTCGAGGCCGTGGTGAACAACCAGCCGTACGTGCTGGAGTCCGTGGTCGTGGACCGTGGCGGCAAACTCGTGGCCCTCGTCTTCCTGGATGAGCAGGCGATTGCCAAGTCCCTCCTGGACCCGGAGGCCAAGGCCGAGATCCCGGAGAACATCCGCTTGGGCGCCAACCGCCAGTTCCCCGCCTACAGCCAGATCGCGAAGGTGGAACTGATGGACAAGCCCTTCGAGAAGACCCCGAAGATGTCCATCCGTCGTTTCCTGTACAAGTAGGAGTGACAATTTGTCAGTCCATCCGGACTGGCTTGCTATTTGACTCATTGGAACCGGCTGCCGGAAATGGCAGTCGGTTTTTTGAATCTAAACAGAACAGAATATGGCACAAAAAGGACAGATCGGCGTAACCACCGAGAACATTTTCCCCGTCATCAAGCAATTCCTGTATTCCGACCATGAAATCTTCCTCCGTGAACTCGTCGCGAACGCGGTCGATGCGACCCAGAAGATGAAGGCCCTGGCGGCCTCGGGCGACTGCAAGGAGGAGCTGGGCGACCTGAAGGTCCGGATCGAGCTGGACGGGAAGGAAAAGACCCTGAAGGTCATCGATGAAGGCATCGGCATGACGGAGGAGGAAGTGGACAAGTATATCAACCAGATTGCATTCTCTTCCGCAGGCGAGTTCCTGGAGAAATACAAGGACCAGATCGGCAACATCATCGGCCATTTCGGCCTGGGCTTCTACAGCGCCTTCATGGTGTCGAAGAAGGTCACCATCGAGACCCTTTCCTGGAAGGAGGGCGCGAAGGCGGTGAAATGGACCTGCGACGGCTCCCCGGCCTATGAGATGGAGGAGATCGACAAACCCGGCCGCGGCACCGTCATCACGCTGTACCTGGACGACGATTCCGCGGAATATGCGGAAAAATCCCGCATCGAGGGCCTTCTGAACAAGTATTGCAAGTTCATGCCGGTCCCGATCCTCTTCGGCAAGGAGCAGGAGTGGAAGGACGGAAAGTACGTGGATACCGACAGGGACAAGGTCATCAATTCCGTCGAGCCGCTGTGGGCCAAGGCCCCGTCCGACCTGAAGGAAGAGGATTATCTTTCCTTCTACCGCACCCTGTTCCCGATGAACGAGGAACCGCTGTTCTACATCCATCTGAACGTGGATTATCCGTTCAACCTCACCGGCATCCTGTACTTCCCGAAACTGAAGGACCGCGTCGCCGTGGAAAGGAACAAGATCTCCCTGTACTGCAACCAGATGTTCGTCACGGACCATGTGGACAACATCGTTCCGGACTTCATGACGCTTCTGCACGGTGTCATCGACTCCCCGGACATCCCCCTGAACGTGTCCCGCAGCTACCTGCAGAGCGACGCGGCGGTGAAGAAGATATCCACCTACATCACCAAGAAGGTCGCCGACCGGCTGGAAGACATCTTCAAGAACCAGCGGACGGACCTGGAGGCCAAATGGGACAACCTCAAGCTCTTCATCGAGTACGGCATGCTTTCCGACGAAAAGTTCTGCGACCGGGCCCTCAAGTTCGCCCTTCTGAAGAATACCGACGGCAAGTTCTTCTCGTTCGACGAGTACAAAACCGCCGTGGAAGGCGCCCAGACCGACAAGGACAAGAAGCGTGTGTACCTGTATGCGACCGACGTGGAAGGCCAGTATCCGTACATCGAAGCGGCGAAGTCCAAGGGGTATGACGTGCTCCTGATGGACTGTGAACTGGATTCCCATTACGTGAACCTGCTGGAGCGCAAGCTGGAGGATACCCGCTTCGCCCGCGTGGACTCCGATGCCGTGGAGAATCTGATCCCGAAGGAGGAGAAGGTGAAGCCGGAGATGAAGGAGGACGAGCGCTACGACCTCGAGAACCTGTTCAAGGCCGTCCTGCCTGCCGGAAAGGACTATTACGTAGTAGGGGACAACCTGGGTGCCGATGCGGCCCCGATCCTGATTACCCAGAGCGAGTTCATGCGCCGTTACCGGGAGATGAGCGCCCTCGGCGGTGGAATGAACTTCTATGGGGAAATGCCTGAGAGCTACAATATTACGGTGAATATGGAGAATCCGCTGGTGGCAAAGGTCTGGGAAGCGAAGCTGGCCGGAGTCGCCCCGCAGGGCGAACTGCCCGCCGAGGCTCCGTCGGATGCCTCCGATGCGGAGAAAGAAGCGGCGCGCAAGGCCCGTGAAGACGTCCGGAAGGCCCACAAGGCCGACGTGGAGGCCTTCGCCGCCGGCAACGAAATCCTGCACCAGATTACCGACCTTGCCCTGCTGGCGAACGGCATGCTGAAGGGCAAGGCCCTCAGCGATTTCATCGCCCGCAGCCAGAAGGTCGTAACCGATGCCTATCTGAAATGAAACGTTTCCTCATCCTCCTGACCATTGTCGCCCTGCAGGCCTGCCGTCCCTCGGCCCCTGTCATCGGCATTTCCTGCGGCCGGTCTGAAACCGGTGCCGCAACCCTGTCCGCGAATTACACCGATGCCGTACTCCGCTCCGGGGGCATTCCGGTCATTTTCCCAACCGTGTCCGACGAGGCGACGGCCAGGGCGCTGCTGAAGTCGGTGGACGGGGTCATCTTTTCCGGCGGTCCGGACCTGGATCCCTCCTATTACGGAGAGACGGTCTGGAACGAGACGGTGGAGGTGGATACGCTCCGCGACGCCAGCGACCTGCTGCTGATGCGGGCAGCTTTGGATGCCCGCAAGCCGGTGATGGCCATCTGCCGGGGCGAGCAGCTGATGAACGTCGTCCTGGGCGGTTCGCTCTATCAGGACCTCCCGACGCAGGTGGACACGCTCGTGAAACACGGCGGGGGCGCTTGGCACCGGATCGGTGTGGAGAAGGGGAGTGTGCTGTACGGCCTGTTCGGGGAAGACTCTTTGACCGTCAATTCGTTCCATCACCAGGCGGTGAAGGAGGTGGCACCGGGCGCCCGGGTGACGGCCCGGGCCGCCGACGGTATCGTGGAGGCCTATGAATACGGAAAAAGCGTCATCGCATTCCAGTTCCATCCCGAGGGGATGGCGCGGACGGATGACGCCTGGCTGGCACCGTTCGAGTATTTCGTCCGGGAATTACTTTCCGATTAGCTGCAGGAATTCGTTCCGGGTCTTGTCGGACTTCATGAAGATGCCCGAGAAGGCCGACGTCACGGTGACGGCGTTCGATTTCTGGACGCCGCGCATGGACATGCAGGTGTGCATCGCCTCGATGACCACGGCTACGCCGAGGGGATGGAGGGAGTTCTGGATGCAGTCGCGGATCTGCTCGGTCAGGCGCTCCTGGACCTGCAGCCGGCGGGCATAGGTCTCTACGACGCGCGCCACCTTCGACAGACCGGTGATCCGGCCGTTCGGGATATAGGCGACATGGGCCTTTCCGATGAAAGGAAGCATGTGGTGCTCACACAGGGAGAACAGTTCGATGTCCTTCACGAGAACCATCTGGCTGTAGGGTTCGTTGAAGACGGCGGACTGGACGATGGTTTCGCCATCCTGGCCGTAGCCCTGTGTCAGGAACTGCCAAGCCTTCGCCACGCGCTCGGGCGTTTTCTGCAATCCTTCCCGCTCCGGGTCTTCCCCGATGAGTTTAAGGATGGCCTTCACGTGCGCTGCGAGCTCGTTCGTGGTCTTTTCGTCGTATTCCTCTATCTTTCTGTATGCCATGGTATTGTATTTGCTGCGTCGTCGATGGAAAAATGGACTGCAAAATTAACGAAAAAAATCCAATCTATCGTTTTTTTGTATATCTTTGCAGCCCGAAACACGGTGGACATCCTTTTATGAAGTCCGAAAGAACTGATAATTAACAATTTAAACGAACCGCTATATGTACTGGACCCTTGAACTTGCCAGCAGCCTGGACGACGCACCGTGGCCGGCAACCAAAGAAGAACTGATCGATTACGCCACCCGCACCTGCGCCCCCGACGAAGTCGTGGAGAATCTCGAAGAACTTGACGAAGACGGCGAAATCTACGAATCCATAGAAGACATTTGGCCGGACTACCCGACCAAGGAGGATTTCTTCTTTAACGAGGAGGAGTATTAGGAGAGAATTTCACTCTTAACATAGTGATTTACAGCGAGATAAGCAAAAATAATTTGTTTGTCTCGCTGTCATTTTAGGGCGTTTGTTTGCCGAATTTGTTTGTCTAAATCGCTAAAAATCGCTAAAAATAGTAGTTTGTTTGTCTAAAAATCATTATGTTTGTACATCCTCGTGAGTATCGGGGAAAGGACAAACAATGGGCAGACCGAAACGAATATATCCCCTTGGGAAATTCAGGCTCCGGACACCGAAGAATCCGGAAAAGGAGAAGGCATATCCGATTGAACTGGAGTATACCTGGAATCGACAGATTGTACGGAAATCAACGAACGTCTTTGTCAAGGAGTGCGACTGGAATCAGAAAGGGAATCAAGGTCGTGGAGAGATCCGCGCCAGTTACGGCGAAGAATACAAGCGACTCAACAGGATGCTGCTCTCCCGCGTCGAGCGAGTCGATTCCCTGCTCGCCGAGTATAATGAAAAGCATCCGCACCAGATTACGGTGGCAGTTATCACCGACATTCTTGCCGACAAGCCTCTTCTGAGAAAAGACCAAGGTAAGGATTTCGTTGAATTCGCCATCGAGCGCCTGAATTCCGACTATGCGAGGAATCGGATCGGGCGGAGCCGTCTTGAGAACGGGAAAAGCGGAATGAACATCTTCCAGACTTTTCTACGTGCGAAGAAACTGGGAACCTATCGACCGGATTCCATCTATGTCGGGGATATTACCCCTGAGTTGGTTGACGCATACATTGAATGGAGAAGGGATGTCAAAAAGAACAGCGACGCTACCATCAACCATGCCCTGACTCCTATTCTCAAGGCTTGTTCTTATGCAAGCGACCTGGATCTTATCGACCCTGCCATCAATCTGAGGATCCAGGATATGCGTGTGATCACTAAGCTTTCGTTGACAGAGGAGGGTTTTGAAGGTACTTTTGACGGGAAGAGCCTTTCCAAAGATGAAATGAAAGCCCTTGTGGAGTATTATAAAACCTGTCCGGAACCTCGCCGTAAGGAATACCTTGAGATGTTCTTCTTTGCTTTCCATGCCTGCGGTCTTCGTGTTATTGACGTGATGACGCTTCAGTGGAGCAATATCAATTTCGAGAGGAAAGAGCTTCGGAAGATAATGATCAAAACGAACAAGCGTCACGTTATTCCACTCACGGACCAGGCAATCCGTATCCTTCGTCAATGGCAGGCAAAACGGCCTGACAGCAGATTCGTGTTTGATCTGGTCAAGGAAGATCTGGACCTGGATGACTCGGAAGCCCTATACAAGGCGAGGAATACAGCTACCAAGAACATCAACCAGTCTCTAGCTGTCGTCGGCGAGCAGTTGAAATTCTCCATTAATCTATCCATGCATGTTGCTCGGCATACTTTTGCGGTTTTCGCGCTGAACAATGGCCTGTCTATGTCCGTTGTCAGTCGCCTGTTGGGGCATGGAAGCACTGATATCACTGAAAGAGTATATGCGAAATTCCTTCCGGAAACGTTGGCCTCAGAAGTGTCTAAACTGAGTGCGGATACCGACTCTCTTGTCCTTATGTC
>JAFPWG010000032.1 GCA_017395045.1 Bacteroidales bacterium | reverse complement strand
GTAAGGATTGCCGTCCTCATCGGTCAGGATCCGGTTGGCGGGATATCCCTTAAACTTCCCTTCATCATCACACAAAACCGCGACTAAATCCGAGTCCCACGGATACACGGCCTGGACTGTGCCGCCCACAAGCTCCTGCAGGTTCTCAAGCGTATGGTCCACCTCGATGAGCCTCGGTGGTTTCAGCGGAGCGATCTCAAGCATCCTTATCCGTTCCATGGGCCGCCTCCGTTCTGCGGGTCTTTCACCGCTGTCCACTCCATCATGGACAGGGTCTTAGTGAGACCGGCCTTTTCCAGTGCCTCGATGGTTCCGCACTGGTCGCAGACCGTGATGTCTGCCCAGCGGCTTAAGGCGTGTCTGCCCTTCGGCCCCGGCATCACCGCTCCGCAACGCGGGCAGACGGCATCCTCTTCCGGCTGGTGCTTTCCATACCAGTCCAGCGTCACCTTCGCCTCTGCCTCCGTACCCACCTTGTGGCAGCGGTCAGCGCCGTAGGCCACTTTCAGGGAGCTTCCCATGTCCCATGCACAGAGGATGTCTCCGGCGTCATCAACTCCCTTGCAGGTCGCCTGTGCTCCCACAGGAATCTTCGTATAGGGATCGTCCATCTCGTCCAGGACGATGCGGCATCCCGCCGGGTATGTCTTTCTCAGTCTCTCGACCGTCTTTCTGTCAGCAAAGACCATGTTCCACCTCCATCGCTTCTTCAAAGGCAAGCTCCAGCAGATGCGTGTTGAAGCCAAACCTGGTGTATCCCTCTTCGAGGGTGTCGTAGTAGCCCTTCATGGGCGTGCGGATGGGATGCCCGTCATTCATCAGGTAGACCATTGCCGTGATCTCCTGCGGATTCTTTCCGTCCAGATCAGTCATCGTGACCGCCATGTCCTGCTTGTAGTAGTAGGACGGATACCCTTCATAGAGGTCCAGGTTGCGCTCATCCCTCCCGCTGATCTCCCAGATCAGGATCGGAACCACCCTGCCCTCGCAGGGTTCGATGTTTGCGTGGACACGGAAGACCAGCTTCCAGTCCCTGATGGCCGCCATGCCCACGACCTTCGCGTCGGGGCATCTGTGCGCCATCTGCTCTACGGACAGGTTTGATCCGTAGCTTATGTAATACCGCTTATTCATGTTCATCCTCCTCGCCGTAATATTCCGAAAGCCACTGCGCGGCTTCGTTTTTGCCGATGCTGTCTTCCAGAGCCTTCTTAAGAGGCTCCTTCCCAAAGCCCCACCGCCCGTATCCGCTGTCCAGAAGATCGAAGTAATCCTCGTCCGGCTCACCGAGCAACCTGTGTTCATGCATGATGTACGCGATGCAGTTGCGCCTCAGCTTCTTCTTCCTGCCGTTAAAGCCCCACACAGGGAGCAGGAATTCCCGCTTGTAGTAGTACTTGGGATAACCCTCGAATCGGTCGAGCTTCTGCTCATCGTCCGCCGTCATCTTGTAGATCAGGACCGGCACACAGCAGTTGGCGTCCTGCTCGATGGTCGCATACGCGCCCGTCATGCTCTGCTTGAACAGCAGCCGGTAGCCGTAGATCATGGATGTCCCGAAGGGCTCCGCTTTCGGACACCGCTTCTTCATCCGCTCTTCATTCAGATTGCTGCCGTAAGCGATGCAGTAGACCTCGCTGTCCTGCGGATGGAACAGCGTGAAGCCTTTCAGGTAGTCACTCACTGGGCTCACCGCCCTTCCGTTCGATGCGGTCGAGATCCTTCTCCCCGGCATCGCCATCCGCTTCGCCGAGCACATGGAACTCCACACCCTGGAAGTTGTCCGAGTCCAGTATGTACTCGGCGTTCTTCCACGCATCGGATGCCCTTGTGTGCGCTTCCGCTTCCGATCCCGCTTCCACGATCACAGTCTTCTGAAGCGTCTCCGTGATCAGCACTTTGTATTCTTTCGTCATGGCCTGTCGCCTCCTTTCACTGCCTTAAGCCGGGTCTCCCCGGCAAGGCGCTGTGTTTATCTGCTTCTTAGCAGGCGGCCTGTCTCCAGGCTGCGTTGCCGTCCATGTTCCGAAGGAGGATCTCACGGGCTGTTTCAAATTCCTCTCCGATGAAGCCGAGCCTGAGCATCCAGCACCGGAAGGCGTATTTCTCGTTGTCGGTCTGCTGGGGCTTGGGGCTTGCGTAGGCGACCTCCTTGGCAAGCTCGCTCATGGCCAGGCAAAGCTGTATGTAAGCCTTCATTTCGCCGGCGTGGATCCCGCCCTTCTTGCCGTCGTGCGGGTCGGAAAACTGGAAGAGTCTGAATTCGACCGTCTTTTTCGTGAATGAAGCGTGGAGGTTGAGCATATGGTACCGGCTGTCGTTGTAGTGCTGGTTGCGTCCGTAGTTCGCGCCGTTTCCTTCGTACCAGCAGTCCGCAAGCTTCGCCATGGTCTTCGGCTTCTGCCGGTTGAGGCGGTCAAGGAACCTGTGGTCGACCACCTTACAGTAGTGTCCCGTCCGGCCTTCGTCGATTCGGATCGCCCTTCCGATCTGCGTCTCGTGGGCGGCCATGATGTTGACCAGGTTGCGGAGGCTCTTGGCATCGTGGTCTCTGCCATCCAGCCCCTTTAATCCAATGTGGATGTGGACCCCGCAGCCTCTTGAAGGGCTGCTCTTCATGCCTGCGTGCCTGAGCTGGCGGAGGAGTTCCTGGAAGGTTTCCATGTCGGCGTAGGTGAGGATCGGGGTGACAAGTTCGCATTTCTCGTCGTCCGGTCCGCTGATGGAAACGTCCCTCTGGAATTTCCATTCTCTGTCCTGTGCGTCCCATGCGCTCCAGGTCATGTAGCCGTTGCGGTAGGCTGTGTTCTCGTATCTGCCGGTTCCGAAAAACTCGGCGGCAACCTTCGCTGCCTTCTGGCGGGTGATGTTGTTGCCCTCGACCTCAACTCCGAAGGTCTGTGCTTTCATG
>JAFPWG010000002.1 GCA_017395045.1 Bacteroidales bacterium | reverse complement strand
GGGGGACCGGGTCCGCGTGACCAAGGGGCCCCTCCGCGACGTCGAGGGACACGTGGTCGAGTTCCACGGCAGGTACTACGTCGTCGTGAGCCTGCTGGACTGCCTCTTCGCCAGGGCGAGCGTCCCCAGAAGCTGGCTCGAAAGGATTGAAAAGTGATTGAAACGAAACGATTAATAAATAAGAATAAGGAAAAATAAATAAAACAAATAAGTACTTATCATTATGATCAAAAAACTAACCTATCAGACCCCGACAGTCCTGAAGGAAGTGAACGTTCTTCTCGAACGCGATTTCCTGCAAGGTTCCGTGGTGGACAACATGACCGTTGTCGCCACCGGTCAGGAAGTCGAGGAGATTGATTTCAGCACTGAAATCACGGACAATCCGTTCACTTTCGAATGGGAAGACTAAGGAGGAACAAGCTATGAAGAAAACAAGCTACATTCTCCTGCTCTTCGCAGGCATGATCCTCTCTCTGGCGGGATGCCAGAAGGGAGACGGGGTGAGGTACGGTAAGGAGGTCCGCTTCAAGGCCGCCTCCGCCATCCCTACTACCCGTACATCCTACAGCGGCGTCGATGTCCCGGATGGAAACAACAAGAAATGGGAGCGCATCGACTGGGTCGAGGGTGAGGAAATCCTCATCTGGAGCGACAATGCCGTTAGCCGCTATTCCGATGCTCACCACGCCGTTTATCAGGTCAAGGACGTGAAAGACGAAGGCAAACTGAGCAAAGCATCCCTGACCAATGCGCCCGGAACCAACGGCCTCGTGTACGTGAGCGGTACCGATAGTTATAGTTTCTGGGGCATCTCCCCGAAGACCACCGGTACGCCGGAGGCCGGAAAGGCCAGTTTCGAGATCAAGGCTGCCCAGCAGATGGCTGGAACCACCGTCCCCGCCGCCGTGAACAACGTCACCACGCTTCCTGTGGACATGTCCAACGCATGGCTTGTCGCTGCGGTGACAGGAGCCAGTGAAGGCCAGAGCGTGGAAATTCCGTTCTACCCGGCCTTCACCGCTTTCGAGTTCACCTTTGAGGGTGACCCCGAGTACGAAGGGAACATCAACGTGACGAAGGTTGAGCTGGTGTCCGACACCAAGCTTGCCGGCAGCGTGGTCGCCACCCTCGTCCCGGGCGGCGCGAGCACCTACGCCTGCACTCCGACTGCAGACCCGGCGTTCACCTTCCCTGCCAACATGTACGTCTCCCAGACCCAGAAGATCGTTTTCACCATGTTCGCCCTGCCGCAGAAGATCGTGGGCCTCAAGCTCAGGATCTACGCGAAGGTCGACGGTGAGAATGTCACCTTCACAGGCACGATGAAACACAACGGCGCCCCGATCGAGTTCGACGCCTGCAAGAAGTACCGTATCAAGGGTGTCGCTGTCCCGGGCAACCTCTGGAAGATCTTCTACCAGCCGGACATCACGCTGGACGAGTGGGTACCCGTCGATAACCCTATTACTTTTGAATAATAGGAGGACAGAGATATGAAGAAAGCATTATTATATTCCGCATCCGTCCTGCTGCTCGCCTCCGTGGCCTGCAACAAGACCGACAGTGTCATCGGTGACGGCGACGCCAGCATCCGTTTCGCCCCCGCCACCGAGAGTACCCGCGCCCTCGTGTACGCATCGACCCTCAACGCCGAGACCTTCCGGGTCTACGACTTCAAGGATGGCGAGAAGTACATCGACAATCAGATCAAGTACGGCACCACCGGCTGGGTGTATGTCGACGAGCAGGACTACCTCTGGAAGGCAGACGAGCACAAGCTTTTCGGCTACTCGACCGCTCTGGGCGCCCTTCCCGAGACCAAGAAGATCACTCTGGCGAAGGTACTGACCACCTCCGCCGCCAACCAGGCTGACCTCCTCTATTCCGAGACTGTCAACGTGAGCGCCGACACTTGGAAGCATACCTCCGGCAACACGAAGGAAACTCCGGTCACGCTGAATATGAAGCACCTGTTCGCCGCCGTAAGCATGGCGGTGAAGAACGGTAAGACCGACGCCATCGTCCTGAATACCTGCACCGTGCCGCAGATCGCCAACAGCAGCACCGCTACGATCGACTACAGCGGGACCGCCGTTGCCGTCTCCAATACGACTCCGACCGCAGGCGACACCCCGTTCGTCGCTGGAGCGACTGTCGCCGACGTGAATCTCACCCCCAACGCCCTGCTGGATATCCTCACCCAGGCCGTTGCCTCCCCGACCGCTTACGTGGTCTGGCCGCAGACGATCCCTGCGATGACCATCGCCGTCACCTATACGATGAACGACAGGGTCTATGAGACGACTGCCACCATTCCTTCGGTCAAATGGGAAGCCGGAAAGCTGTACCAGTACACGCTGGTCATCGGCAACGCTGATGACATCCTGCTCAACTTCACCGTGAAGGACTGGGAGGAAGGCGCAACTGAAAACTATGAATTTGAATAGGAGACAGAAGCTATGAAGAAGACAATCATTTATTCCTCCCTCGTCCTGCTGCTCGCCGCCGCGGTGGCCTGCAACAAGACCGACAGCCCCGTCTCCGAAGAGCCGATCCGCTTCGCCTTCGCGACGGATGCTGCTACCCGTGCCCTCAACACCAACGCCACGGAGGTCCTCCGGACCCAGACCATCAAGGTCTACGACGACATGGGCGCTACACCTTATTATATAGATGACGCTGCGGCCTACAGCGGCGGTACCTGGAACTTTGTCTCCGGCCACGCCTACACCTGGAGAACCGGCAGCCACAAGTTCTTTGCCTACACGAATGAGGCCGGCACCTTCGCCAGCGGCGTTCTTACCGTGTCCAAAACCTTGACCACCGCTGACGCGGACCAGGTCGACATCCTCTACTCCGACATCGTCACCAAGACCCAGGCCGATGCAGGTCAGGCAGTGACCATTCCCATGAGCCACCTCTTCGCAGCAGCGGGCATCATGGTGAAGAACGCCACGGACGGCAACGTGACCGTGAACTCGGTGTCCGCCACTGGAATCAAGAACCAGGGCTATGCGACAGTTGACTTCACTGGCGCGACGACCGCCGTCACCTACGGTACCGTGAGCGGTTCCCTGACCGGCAGCACGCTCTCCAATGTGACGCTCGCAGCCAACGGCATGGCCGACGTCCTTGGACAGGCCGCCGCCGATGCGGCTGCCTACTGGCTCGTATGGCCGCAGGCAATCGCTGCTGAGGGCATCACCGTCGCCATCGAATACACGATCGGTGCCGGTACGACTGCGAAGAAATACACTTCCGAGGTGAAGCTTCCGACCGCAGCCGTCGAGTGGAAGGCCGGTTACAAGTACCTCTATACCATCAACGTCAACCCGCACGACATCAAGCTCGAGTTCACCGTGACGGATTGGGTGGAGAACGAGGGACAGGACATCATTGTTGAATAGAAGAAGGAGGAATGAGATTATGAAGAAAGTATTTGCATATTCCGCCATCGTCCTGCTGCTTGCCGCTGCCGTGGCCTGCAACAAGACCGACAGCGCCATCTCGGGCGACGGTCAGATCCGCTTCGCCCTCACCTCCCCGGAAACCCGCGCCCTCGTCGAGAGCGTGGACGACCTCAAGGCGAACCAGTCCATCAAGGTCTTCGATTTCCTGGACGGGACGAACTATTTCGACGCAAATGAGTCGGTTACTTATAAGAACGGTAACTGGGTTTACGACACCGGCAACGGCTACACCTGGAAGACCGGCTCCCACACGTTCTTCGGTTACACGAAAGACAATGCTTGCTCTATCAGCGGTAAGCTCGTTACCGTGTCCAAGACCCTGCACGCATCTGCGGACGAGGCGGACATCGTGTATTCCAACATCGTCACCAAGACGGCCGCCCAGGCGAAGGAAGACAACTACGCTGCCGTAGGCCTGAACATGGATCACCTGTTCGCCGCCGTGGCCATCACGCTGAAGAACGCCACCTCTTCCGCGGTTACCGTCAAATCCGTGACCACCAACATCCCGAACAAGGGAAGCGCCACGATTGATTACAGCGGGGAAACTCCTGCCGTCACCTGGAATGCTGTGTCCCAGGACGGTCAGTACATCACCGCTACGGCTCTTGCCAATGCAGAAGTCGCTGCCGACGGTCTTGTTGACGTTCTTGCTCAGGCTGCCGCCACCGCGGACGGCTACTGGCTCGTCTGGCCGCAGACCCACGCCAAGGGCGATCTGAAGGTGACCGTGAGCTACACGATGAACAACAAGGACTACGATGCCGAAGTGAGCCTCCCTGCTACCCCTGAAGGTGGCTGGCTCGCCGGACACAAGTACCTTTACACCCTGAACATCTACCCGACCGAGGTCCAGCTGACCTTCAAGGTCCAGCCTTGGGATCAGCAGACCCAGACCATTAACACTGCTACCGGATCCATTAATATGTCCAATGTGACGTGGATGAATTCCAAGGTGTTCGTGGGTGATGTGTTGGAAAATACTCTGAACAACAGCAGGTACAGCGTGTACATGTATAAGGACGCTTATCTCGCCGTACCACAGTACTATGAAGAGGATGAGTATGCCGAGGACGGCACGACCATCATCCACAAGCAGGGGGATCCGATCTTGGACGACGAAGGCAATCAGACCTATGAGAAGGGAAGCGCCTACCCGCAGACCTATGTCCCCGCTCAGGGCTATTTTACGGTGAATTATCCGAGCAGCGGACTGTTCCTGATTACCCTGATCCAGGCAGCTTATTGGAATAATCCCGTCCCCGAAGGGATGTACGAGATTTGGATCTATGACGATTCCACCAAGGCTTTTCGTCCGATGAAACCCGCGGGTGAAACCATCACCAATAATACGGTCTACTTCCAGGTAAGGGCCACTTCCAACGTTCCGGCGACCCACGAGGAATACCGTGCCCAAGTCGACATCTTCTTCAAGCCGACTGGCGGCACCGAGTGGATCAGCGCCTACTCCGAGGTCCGCGCGAATTATGCCTGCGTCATTCCCGCTGTTAACTAACCGCTGATGAGAAGTATGAAAAAGATAATCTATATCGCATTTGCGGCGGCTGCGCTCGCCGCGGTATCCTGCTCGAAGAACGCGGAGTTCAATGTGGATCCCGCTGAGCCGGGTCTCACTCTTACGTTCACCTGCACCGATTTGGCCACCCGTGGCGAAGTAGACGGTAAAAAGAACGAAAACCGTGTCGACAGGATCGACTATTTCTTCTTCCCGCTTGGGGCTGATGGTGTCGCTGACGATACGAAGCCGGTTTATGGCAATTATATGGAGATTGCGCCTGAAGATAACCTAGAGGGACAGTATACCGAGGTTATCGAGCCCGGTGTCCTGGCTAAGATTTTCCCTGACGGCGCTACCAAGGCAATGATCTTCGCCGTGGCTAATTATAATGGCGAGGAACCGCTGATTAGCGGAACGGCTCCGGTTACGGATTTCTCGGAATCTGAATTGACTTGGGGATATCTTCACGGCTTGGAGGTGGGTGCCACCTTTACCAAGGACGGCGGTCCTGGCTTCGGCCTCCGCTGGCCCCGTGCGATGAAGGTCGACGATCCGCTGCTCTACTTTGTGATGAGCGCTGATACGGAAATTGAGCTTATGACCACCGGTCAGTATGCCGTCAAGGCTACTGTTCCGCTTGAGCGTCTGGCTTCCAAGGTGACGGCGTCGTTCACCTATGAAAACTATCTGGAGAGAAAGACGTATAAGCAGGGAGAAAACCAGGGAAAGGTTTACGAAGTCATCAACTGGGTTCCTCAGGCTCAAGCCAATGAGACCCGCGTCTACTTGTCCAATGCCATTTGCACAACGACTCTGGGCGGACCGCTTTCCCGTCCTTTGAACCCGGATGGTGGTGATGAGAGTGCCCCTTGGTCTGACCGTGACATCTTCGAGTATGCCTATGACTTCATGAAGCCTTTGGTGGATGCCGGGGAAGTTCCTTACTACTATACCTATCCTTTCAAGAAGTATGAAGAAGAAGCTGAAGAAGCTGCTACTGACGAAGGTGACGAAGGCGAAGGAGATGGAGAAGGAGAAGGAGAAGGTGAGCAAACTGCCTCCATCGTCTTGGGTGACGACAACCAGCCCTATCTGAAGCTCGTCCTTCCTTGGTATGGATACAAGTATGTGGGAACTGGTGATTTGGCAACTGTCACTTATACCGAGGGAAGCCCTGACTGGGTCCAGTACAAGCAGAAGGAAGTTTATTACAAGATTGTCCTTCCTTCTACAACCATTACCGAACCCAACAAGATTTACGAGTATCAGGTCACTGTGAACATCATTGGCTCTGACAAGGAAGTGAAGCTGATTGGTGAAGAGTACATTGTGAAGGACTGGACCTCCGGTGATCCGATTTCTTCAAACGTGGCGACTGGCCGTTACATCTCCTTGGACATCCCGAAGGATGAGTACGATATGTATGTGGACGAAATCGGTATCACGTTTGTTTCCTCCGGAGAGGTTACTATAACCAACTTGAGAATCTATCAGGATGATTTCTCTGCAGCGACAGCGTCCGAAGATGATTACTATAATGGAAACCCTGGGACGGGAGCCAATTGGGCTACTGCTGGTTATAAGAATGGCCGGAATGCGAACACCGCAGATATTCAGGGTACGACAATTGAGAACTGGGTGAAGATCGATGGCACCAAACTGAAGATCCTGCATCATATGAACAACGATTATTCCGATCCGAATTTCGATGCAGCTCCTTTCCATTTTATTGCCACTCTGCATCTGGTGGATGCTGAGAATACGTCTTTTGATCGTACTGTTCATATTACACAGTATCCTGCGATTTATGTGATTCCGGAGACATCCAATTCGTTTGCATATGTTAATGGAAAGACTAGCACATATGATGACACCTATGGTTATCTTTGGGATGATACTCGAACAGATGGATCCACATCAACCCCTGGAACAGGGTATGATGGCGATCATTTTTTAGGAACGATTGCTAGCCGGAGCCTTGGTAATTCAAGCAACAAGAATACCAATCAGTATTCTGTCACCGTGACTATTCTGGATCCTGAAAAGAGTAAGGTCTCAGTAGGTTCTGAATCAATGTCTATGATTATTGGCGATCCTCGCGGATCGGCGACATCTTTGTCAAATATGTCTGCGCTGGGTTCTGGTTATCGACCTTCCTCTGATGATTCTCAGACAATCGTAGCACCAAAGTTAAGGATTGCTTCTTCGTACGGCGCCTCTGCCCGATTCACCTACGAAGGCGCGAAAAAGCGTTGTTCTGCTTATCAGGAGAATGGATATCCTGCAGGTCGCTGGAGACTCCCTACGCTGGCTGAGATTCAGTTCCTTATCACACTTTCCGAGAATGGAAAGATTCCCACGTTGTTTAGTCCGAGTTATGCTTATAGTCAGAGGTATAATGAACATCATTATCTTGGTTATTGGTCTAGTGGCGGTTGGCTTTATTATGGTGGCTCTAATACTATTAAATCAATTGATTTGTCGGAAGAAACAGCAGGATGGCAGGATTCGTATTACGATGGAGATTGGGGCAATGATTATGGTTACTTGGTTGGTAGTAATACCTATTATTTCGGTGCTACCCGTTGCGTGTATGACGAATGGTACTGGGGCTCTGAGAAGGTGTCCACTGAAGACACTTGGTTAGGTTATATGACCTCAGAAAATTAATGCGCTGATGATTATGAAAAAGATATTAGTATTGTTTTTTGCGGCTCTGTTAGCCCTGGTTTCCTGCAGCAAGTCGGAAATTGATCCTCTTGCACCCAAGAAAGCCGATCCGACCGGTCTGGTAGCCGTTACGATGAAGTTGCACATCCCTGTGGAGTTGCAGGCTCAGACTAAGGCTCTTGGCGACTGTTCCGATCAGCCCAGCATCAAGGCCATCCGCGTGGCTGTCTTCGGCACCTCTGGCTATCCGCAGGCATATGCCCTTGCTGAGCCGATCAAATCCGCGACGGATGAGTCTATGGGATCTTATGCCACGACCGACGGAGATATCTATTACTTCAAGGTTCTCCTCCCTGTCTACGATGGCGAGGCGCATGTGCATGTGATTGCTAACGGCGACGAGAGCATCCAGTTCGTCAACATGAATGAGGCGAAGATTATGGAGACGATGTATACGACGAACAATGTCGGCGCCTATTGGGCCCGCGTAATCATGCCGAATGGTATCCTTACCCAGCTTGATAGCAATGGTATCATGCAGACCGATGATGAAGGGAACTACATCCCTAGCGCGGAAACGGCCCATCTCTTCAAAGACCTGGTCCTCGTACGAAACTTTGCTGAAGTGGTCTTGGATTATCAGCCTGTTTCCGGGTACGATAATCTTTCGGACATCAGTTGGACGCTGGTCAATGTCCCTACCAAGGGCTCTGTTGCTCCGATGGCTGCTGGTACGTATGTGGATAATTTCAAGGATTATGAGTATGACTCTACGGACGGCTCAATGAAATTGGGTACCATGAAGTACTCCGGTTTCATGTTCACTGATGAGCCGATGAATTATGATGTCCCAGCCGGCACAGCCATTACTCACTCACTTTATGATGATAACGACAAGCTTAATCCGAATTTCATTTATGAGCGTTGTTATCCCGAAGAGAAGCCTACTTGCATCATGTTGAAGGCAAAGTATAAGAATCAGACGGACGGCTATTCATATTACCGTATTGACCTCATGGATGAAAAAATCGGCGGTTACTACCCGATTCTTCGTAACTACAAATATACGGTAACGATTAAAAAAGTCGGCAATAAGGGTTCCAGCAGCCCGGAGGAAGCCATGAGACATGAAAGCGGCGGTAATGTTTCCTTTACGCAGGAAGCTCAGAAACTGACTGACATCTCCGACGGTACCTCCCGCCTTTATATCGAATACATTGAGAAGAACTTCACCTCCGGGGGCAAGAAGACTTTCTGGGTTTACTATGTTCCTGACGTGAGCCATCCCACCGTGATGGACAATAGTAAAATCACCGTTAATGTCAAACCAAACACGGATAACTATGCTTTGGTATCCGGAACAAGGCCAGTGAAAATTGGTGTCACTGATGACGGTTGGGATATCTATCAGTTCCAATTGAACGATCAGGACGAGGATAAGGATCTGGAGTCCACGCTTCAAGTCATTGCGACCAACGGGGAGACTGGTGATAATAAGTCCACATTGTATCGGGATGTCAAGCTTCGCGTCATGAAAAAAATGGACATGACATTGTCCCTCACTCCGCCGAAGGCAACTGGTGATGGCGCGAAAACGGTTTTGGGAATCGAGCTTCCTGTAGGATTGCCTTCTTCCATGTTCCCGTTGGAAATGTACATTGAGGACGTCAATCACGTGCTTGCTCCTACTGGATATGATCATGATGGTGGTAGCAAGATAACCGTTCCTGTCAGGGTGGAAAAGAGCCTTGCAGACGGCACGACGAATTCATATTATTACATTCGTACCGTCAACGAGGAAGAGTATACCACAAGCAACATAATCCAAACGGAGTTCAAGACCAATCAGGCCAACAGTGGAACGACGATCTATGTTGCCAACGAATACTTCAAGACGCACAGCATCAACCTGCTGAACGACGGCATCTATGTATACCCGCTCAATAAGACGGTCAATTTCAATGTGACTTCAGTTGACGTTGAAGTTGAAATGGAAGATGCTGAGAGGGTCTGGACGGTGAGTGGTAGCAGTACGGATGTAAACGTCGTCGTCCTCGACGACGAAGAGAAACCGATTCTGGATGAAGATGATAATCCTGTCACCAGTGGTAAGGGTACGGGTAAGTTTAGGATGACCTTCCCGGCGAACAATAGTACGACGGCTACTGTCAAGCGGACGGCTACAGTTGCTTCCTCCGGCCTGACTGATCAAATTGTAACGGTTACCCAGAGAGTATTAGAGTTCTCTTTGAGCCCTGATATTCAGACAGTTGCATTTAATGCTACCTCTGCGACTGTGACGGTGAATGCCCCGGAAGGCAAAGCATGGACGGCTACCGTTTCAGGTCCTGATGAAGTTGAGTATAGCTTGGACGGTGCTGATGAGGAAGGCAAGGTGTCCGGTGAAGGCCAGAAGACCCTGACGGTTATTTTCGACGCTAATTCGCAGACTTCGGAGGTGTCTTTCACTGTCACAGCTACGATGACTGATCCTGCATCTACGACGACCGCCACCATTACCCAAGGTCGAGGACCGAATCCTTCGTCGACGTTCAATGTGAATAGTTTTTCGTATAATATAAATCGTACCGGATCGGCTACATCTGGTGATGGATTCATTAGTATTAGTCTTTCCAATTTGGGCCTTGATTACGGTAATTATGGAGATATTTGGGATTATAATTACAGGCCAACTGATGTGGGTTATATCCAGATGGGATATCGCGGAAATAATCAGAACAATCGTGGTACGATAACGGTTACCCCTGCTGCCGGCGTAAAGATTACGCAGATTAATGTGACCTACAGCACTGCCACATATGCTGGTTATGAATTTGGTAACAACCCTGTAACGGTTACTCCTGGTGAATATAACCGCGACGGCAACAACAGTACGACGGCTACTTGGACTGGTTCCAGCGAGGGTCCCGTGACTTTCACAAATGGTTTCCAGAACAATACCAATTCTCGCAACTGGCCTCGTATCACCAGTATCGTGGTAACTTACTCTGCCGTTGATTAATCCAACACTCTCTTCATAGCGAGGGAGGCTCCTCGGAGCCTCCCTCCTTTGATATCCGCCACATAAGGCCGTTAACACAAAAAGCATGAAAAAGTTCTACATTGCACCGGTTTTCAGGATCATTCCGCTGTGGATGGACCTGGCCTTTCTGACAAGCACGGGCGGGAACGAGGGGTTCGATGAACCCGGTGATGATTAGTGAACAATAACCAAACATACAGTATGAAAAATTCGATCGTATGCCTGATGACCTTGGGCATTGCGCTCTTATGGGCCTGCTCCCGCATGGAACAGGAAACACCTCTTTCAGAGGGCTTCCAAGAAGGAACGGAACTGACCGTCCGGGCTACACTCGCAGACGGCGCCGATACCAGGACCGTGCTGAGGCCCGACAAGTCCATTTTCTGGACCCCCGGCGACGCCATCAGCCTGTTCTACGGAGACCTTAATTCCGGAAAGTTTACCACGGACATCACGGAGCCCAAACAGGTTACAAACTTCGTCGGTACGCTGACGACCGCAACGGGCTCTTCCGAAGCGGGACTAGGCGCACGGAAGTTTTGGGGCGTTTATCCTTATAACGAGGAGAATACCTGTGACGGTTCATCTGTGACGATCACGCTCCCCGCGGTGCAGAACGCCGTTACTGAGACTTTTGCCGACAATTTCAACCCTTCCGTCGCCATGGCATCCGGGTTGGACCTTGCATTTTACAACGTTTGCGCCCCTTTCTATTTCTCAGTGACACAGGAGAATGTGACTTCGGCTACTTTCAAGGGTAACAAGAACGAAATCCTTGCCGGCAAGGTCAAGGTGAAGATGGATACGGACGGCTATCCCGTCACGACCGTGGTCGAGGGAGAGACAAGCATCACGATCAACGCTCCTGCAGGAGACAGTTTCGTTCCCGGGACCAAGTACATCATCCTGCTTCTCCCTCAGACGCTGAGCGCAGGTTACACCGTCTCCTTCAAGCAGGGCGCTGCCCAGGCTGAATGTGTTGTTTCTACAAGTTCCGAGTTCGCCCGCTCCAAAGGCCGCCAGAAACTGGAGGCCGACAAAGACCTGAAATATGTCTCCTCACAGCCGGAGAATGCCATCTATTATACCAGTACCGACGGAGCGGTCGTAACGCCTTATGCCCCTGAAAACTTTGGCGCCACCATCGTTTCCAACGAATATACCAACGGACAGGGCGTCATCACCTTCAGCGGCCCCGTTACGAAAATCGGAAAATCCGCATTCGACGGATGCTCGACGCTTGCCAGCATCTATGTCCCTGAAAAAGTGTCGAACATTGGTGACGAAGCTTTCCTCCGTTGCACAAACCTGACCGAAATCGTTCTTCCGGAAGGACTTCTGACCATCGGTGTTTCCTCCTTCTCGAATTGCTCCAAGCTGAGCAACATGATCCTTCCGAGATCCTTGAGCAGCATCGGGAATTATGCCTTCAACAACTGTTCGTCCCTGAAGAATATCACCATTTATGAGGGCGTGACCCTTATCCGGCGCGGCACCTTCAACGGCTGCACGGGCCTGACCAAGGTTTCCCTTCCCGACTGCATTACCAAAATCGACATCAGCGCTTTCTTCAAGTGCTCCGGCATGACCAGCATCAATATTCCCACGAGCGTGACGAATATCGAGACCAATGCCTTCACGAACTGCTCCAGTCTTACGGACCTGACGCTCCCTCAAGGTGTCAAGTCTATCGGAGACCAGGCTTTCAACAACTGCAAAAAGATTGTCAGCATGGCGATTCCGGACAGCGTGAACAGCATTGGAGAAGCCGTCTTCGGCGGATGTACTTCCCTGCGGTCCTTCAGCGGGAAATATGCCAGCACCGACGGAAGGTTCCTGGTCAAAGACGGTAGGATCATCGCTGTCGCCCTGGCCTCGTTGCAGGGGAGCGTCACTATTCCCTCCAACGTGACAACCATCGGAGCATCTGCCTTCCGCTCCTGTTCCGCGATGACCGCGGTCACCATTCCTGAGAGCGTTACGAGCATTGAAGACGATGCTTTCTATAATTGTTCAGGATTGGAAAGCGTCACCGTTCTGCCTAAAACTCCGCCGACAGCAGGAGAAAGCATCCTCACCCAGACGAACAATGCCCCCATCTATGTTCCTTCAGCTAGTGTCACTACCTATAAAGCAGCCAACGGATGGAGTAATTATTCCGGCCGGATTTTCGCAATTCAATGATAATTAAATAGTTAGTATAGAAATGAAAAAAGCTTACTCAAATCCTGAATCCGAAGAACTCATCGTCCGTATGGAAAGCAACATTCTATCCGATCCCGACGGTGACAAAGAAAAAGGGGAGGCGGGAGAAGTCGAGAGTTTCTACGGCCCGGAGATAGATAGCAAGTTTATTGATTAATAGAAACGTATCCCGTCTACCCTACCTCCCCAAACACGCAATATGCTCATCCGGGGCTTCCATGATGTTCCAGGAGAGGACGGCGCCGTTGAAGCGGTAGGCCATCACGGCCTGGAGTGATTCGGTGACGTATTCGGGAGAGGTGGGGACGATTCCTTCGTAGTAGTTGATCTCGATGCCGGGGTATTTGTCGCAGGGGTAGGGGGCCATGGCTTCCAGCTGGGAGTCCAGGAAGGCCTTGTCCATCACGAAGTCCGGGTAGCCGGCGGCGCCCGGGACGGCCTCCCGCAGGAGGTCGTACTCGAAGCCCATGCCGGCGGGGGCGAAGGTCTTGCGGTAGAGCATAGGCTTGATGAAGTCGGCGTGCTGCGACAGGATTTCGTAGTCCTGGCCCACGAAGGGCGCCATGAAGGGCGCGTACAGGTCCATGCCGACCTCCAGCCCGCGGGTACGAAGGCTGTCGGCAATGGCTGCCACGGAGCCGCTGACCACGTGGCCCTTGGCCCGGAAGAAGTCCGTGGCCAGGGGATTCTCGAAGGTGAACCCGGCGGCGGGAGAGTAGCCGGTCACGGACAGGAATGCATCGGCCTTGAGGGCCCATTCTTCCTTGACTTTTTCCAGGCTGACCCCTTCGGCCTCAAAGCGTTCCGCGCAGAGCGGGCATCCGCAGCCGAGGACGCCGCTGATGCCACTCACGAAGGATTGCGTGCGGATGCGGTCCAGGAACACGCCGTCGAATCCGCAGTCGCTGAATTCGCGGTCGTACAAGGCGACGACGTTCGCGGCATTCTGCGGGTTGGACGGGCAGTTGAAACGGAAGCCTTCGCCCGCAGCAAGTTCGTAATGGGCCGGGATCCGTCCCCAGAGGTCCACGGCGGGCGTGTTTTCGCACACTTCTTCGGTCTCGGCGAACACCGGGAGCCACAGGAGCATCCGGATGCCTTTCGCGTGGAGGTACTCACCGACTTGATGGTAGATTTCCTTGTCCAGGCTCCAGCCGATGATGACCTTCCCCACGGGAATGAGACTGCTGACCGTGTCGATGCGGGCGATGATCTCGTCGGCCGAATAATCAGGCCTGTTCCAGCTCCCGAGAGACACTTGGACGATATAGGAGGGTTCCGCCGGCTCACTATCCCGGCAGGCGGCGACGGCCAGTAGGCCAAGCACCAGAAGGATCAGTTTTTTCATTGTTTCCTGAAATGAAAAACGCCCGGGATCGCCGGGCGTTGGATGGTGCATGGAACGGCGGTGAGGAAGGGATTCGAACCCCCGGTACGCTCACACGTACACCTGTTTTCGAGGCAGGCTCCTTCAACCACTCGGACACCTCACCGTTTTGCAGGTGCAAAGTTACGATTATATTTTGAAATCGCAATCTTTTGCGCTACTTGAACCACTCGGTGAGATGGTTCTTGGCGTACAGGTAGTACACGACGAGACCCACCCAGCTGGTGATGAGGACGAGCACGACGGAGATGACTTTTCCGATGGTGGAAATGGGTTTCTTGAGGATGTCGAGTACGGCAAGGACCGCGAGGACGACGCCGATGATGTAAATGATTGTACCCATGTGTTTTGTGGTTTTAAATTGCAAACTTTCTCCAAAAATACGAAAAAGTCGCGAAAATCCAAGAGCAAATTGCCTATCTTTGTATCGCTGAATTAAATCCTTTATGAACGAAACCTGGAGATTTACCAAGTTCGTCCTGTTCTCGGCGAGCGCAGGCATCATCGAAATCGGCAGCTTCGCCCTGCTGAACGAACTGCTGGACTGGCCCTATTGGCCTTCATATCTGATCGCCCTCGTCCTCAGTGTTCTCTGGAATTTTACCCTGAACCGGAAGTTTACCTTCCGCAGCGCGGCGAACGTACCCCGGGCAATGCTCCTCGTCTTTGCCTACTATTGCGTCTTCACTCCCGCGACCACCATCCTCGGAAACTGGCTCGCCGAGGACCTCGGCTGGAACGAGTATCTCGTTACCGGCATCAACATGCTCCTGAACGTCACCACGGAGTTCCTCTGGCAGAAATTCGTCGTCTATCGCCATCAGATCGACACCGCGGTGGAAGGCTGATTACGTATCCGCTTGATTATTAGCGCGTTGAATATTCAGAGGTGCACCTAGGAGTGCACCTCTGGAAGCATAAAGCCCTGAATATCAGCTACTTTAACGCCCTACAACCGCACCACCCCGATTCCGGGACGGTCGGGAAGGACCAGGCGGCCGCTTTCGACCTTGACCCCGTCAAACAGGTCGTTGGAGATGAGGAGGTTGCCGTCCAGGTCGGCGAAGTCTACAGCCGGGGAGAGCTGGGCGGCGGCGGAAACGCCGCAGGAGGTTTCGGTCATGCAGCCCAGCATCACCTTCATTCCAAGGCTACGGGCGAGGTTCACCATCTTGTGGGCCTCCCGCAGGCCGGTGCACTTCATCAGCTTGATGTTGATGCCGGAGAAGATATCCTTGAGGCCGGGCACGTCCACGAGCCGCTGGACGGATTCATCGGCGAACAGGGGCAGCGGACTGCGTTCGTTCAGCCAGGCCTGGTCATCGACCCGGCCGACGGGCAGGGGCTGCTCCACCATCACCACGCCGTGTTCCCGGAGCCAATAGATCATGTCCAGCGCCTGAAAACGGTCGGTCCAGCCCTGGTTCGCATCCACGGCAAGCGGGAGGTCGGTGACAGAGCGGATGGTTTCGATCATCTGCTTGTCCGTGTCCAGGCCCACCTTGACCTTCAGGATGTTGAACTTGTCGGCGCACTCAAGCGTCTTCTCCCGGACGACCTCGGGTGTGTCGATGCCGATGGTATAGGTCGTGGAAGGCGCCTTGGCGGGATTGTAACCCCAGATTTTGTACCAGGGGGCTCCGAGGAGCTTACCCACCAGATCGTGCAGGGCGATGTCCACGGCCGCTTTCGCCGGGGCGTCGCCCGGGGCCAGGCCGTCCACGTAGGAGAGGATGTCCTCCAGGCAGAACGGGTCCGCGAACTGGTGCAGGTTCACCTTCTTGAGGAACTCCGTCACCGAATCCACGGTATGACCCAGATACGGCGGCATAGATGCTTCGCCATACCCCGTAAAACCCTGATATTCAATTTCGACTTGAACGCCAGGCGTGGTCTTCCTGCTATAGGAGGAAACGGTGAACGTGTGTTGCAACTCCAGTTCGTACGGACGGAAGCTAAGCTTCATCCGCCGCGGCTGCGGCAGGACGGGCTCCTCCGGTTTCGGCTCCACAACGGGCTCCTCAGGTGCCGGAGCCGGCTTCCTGGGGCCGCAGGCGACGGCCAGGCCGGCTCCGATGGCTGCCGCGCCTGCCACTTTCAAGAAATCTCGTCTGTTCTGTTTCTTCATTCCTGGTAAAAAGGATTGGTCAAGGTCGTCTGGAGGCCTTCCTCCTTGTCGATGAACGGAAGCACCCGGCTGGCAAAAAGGTATCGGCCTGTATTATATGCATCATATTCGGGGTCTTCGGGGCGGAAACTGCCTATTTTCACAAGCCCCAGCGAGTGGATGAATTTTCCCTCGCCCAAGTAGAAACCCACGTGCGAAACCTTTGGCGCGGCCGTGTCCTTCCGGCCGAAAAACACAAGGTCTCCGGGCTGCAGGTCCTCCAGTCCGTTGATCCGTTCTCCAGTACGGGACATCGGACCGCTATCCCGGGGAATGATGATGTCGTGCATGAACAGCACCGTGCGGACGAAGCCGCTGCAGTCCATTCCCTTGGGTGACATACCCGCCCAAAGATACGGGAAACCATTCATTGTCAATGCAGTAGCGAGAATATCATCCGTCTCCCGGGAAAGGCCTTTCCGCCACTCGGCCTCTGTTTTGGCCAGCGTGCGGCGAATGTAGCCGATGCGGCCGTCGGGGAAGCCGACGCGCAGGTACCGGCCCTTCCGGCCCAAGTCTTTCAGGCGGTCTCCGGCCACCACATCGGAGACGGTGGCCGAGCGGTCGGAAGCTTCGGCATACACGACACCCGTCAGGGCGGTCACAATCACTTTCGGGGCGGCATTCCAGGCGTGGTAGTCCTCGAAAGACATCAGCGTGATGGCGTCCTTGTGGACCCAGCCCGTGTAGGTATCGGGCGTCTGCACCTCCGGCCAACTGTTCTTGTCGGTAATCTGCCGGATATGGACCGGGGTACCCAAAAGGGCCTGGGACACCATTTCGGCATCATAATCGGGTGTTGCCCGGAGATTGCACACCGAGATGTCCACGACCCCGTATTCCTGGGCGGAAAGGGTTGCGGCGGCCAGAAGGGCCACACAGAATGTCAGGTATCGTTTCATAAATTCAAAGATACGCATTTTTTCGTACCTTTGCGACAATATGAAGTCTTCCGTCGGCAGAATCCTCGTATCGCTGGTGCCCGTCGTGGTGCTGGTGGTCCTGTTGGCGCTGGATATCAGCATCTTCGGCAGCGATTCCATCCTGGGACCCAGCCAGGTGGCCCTTCTGGCCGCCTCGGGCGTGTGCATCCTCCTGGCCTCCTGGCTTTTCAAGACGCCGTGGAAGGAGTTCGAGGAGTCTATCAAAGGCAACCTCGCCGATGTGGCCAGCGCCATCATCATCCTGCTCCTGATCGGAGCCATCTCCGGCACCTGGACGATGAGCGGCGTGGTCCCCGCCTTCATCTATTATGGGGTCAACTTCATCAGTCCCAAGGTGTTCCTTCTCACCGCCTGCCTTATCTGCGCAGTCGTTTCGGTGATGACGGGCAGTTCCTGGACCACCATCGCCACCATCGGTGTAGCCCTGCTGGGCATCGGCAAGGCCGAGGGCTTTTCGGACGGGATGATCGCCGGTGCCATCATCTCCGGCGCCTACTTCGGTGACAAGATATCCCCGCTGTCCGACACGACCGTCATGGCGTCGTCCGTGAACAAGGTCCCGCTGTTCACGCACATCAAATATATGCTGTACACGACCGGTCCGTCCATGGTCATCACGTTGATTATCTTCACGGTACTGGGCTTGTCGCACGGAGAGGCCGAGGCTTCGCAGATTGGTCTGTACCGGGAGGTCCTCGCGTCGAAATTCCATATCACCCCCTGGCTGATGCTTGTTCCACTGATTACCGTCGTCCTTATTGCGCGGCGGATGCCGGCCCTGCCGGTCCTCGCAATCTCGGTCGTTACGGCCGCGGCGGCTGCGCTGATTTTCCAGCCCGGCATCATCGAAGGCATCGGCGCCAAGGTGGCGGACGGATCGCACGCGCGCATCATGCTGGCCGGGACGGTTGAGAGCATTTACAACACGGTTTCCCTGGAGACGGGGCATCCGCAGGTGGACGGCCTGCTGTGCTCGCGCGGCATGGTGGGCATGCTTAACACGGTGTTCCTCATTTTCTGCGCGATGGTTTTCGGAGGCTGCATGCGCGCCAGTGGGATGATTCTGCAACTCGCCCGGCTCCTGACGCCTTTCACCCGCTCACGCACCGGACTGGTCGCATCGACCGTGGTCACAGGCACTACCCTGAACGGTATCGTCTCGGATCAATACCTGTCCATCCTGCTGACTTCCAATATCTTCGGAAATGTCTATAAGAAAGGTGGTTACGAAGACCGGCTCCTCAGCCGCTCCGTCGAGGATTCCGCCACCGTCACCTCGCCGCTGTACCCCTGGTCCAGCTGCGGCATGACGCAGGCCACCATCCTCTCCGTCCCCACTCTGGCCTACGCTCCCTTTTGCTTCTTCAACCTCATCAGTCCGCTGATGTCCATCGTCATCGCGGCCATCGGCTGGAAGGTCGTGCGGAAGAAAGACGCTGATTGTCAATAAAATAACCGGGCCACCCGAAGGGGCGGCCCGGTTCACGTTCAGTGCGGAGAGTCTTTAGAAGACGTCCGGCTCGTTGTTCTTGGGCTCGTTGTCGGTATCCTCGAAGCGGGGCTTGCGGGGAGCGTTGTGACGGTCGTCACGGCGCTCGCCACCCTCGCGGCGGCCGTTCTCACGGCGCTCGCCGTTGCCTTCGCGGCGGGGTCCGCGGTCGCCATCGCGACGCGGCCCACGGTCGCCGTCCCGGCGGGGACCCCGGTCACCGTCGCGGCGCGGGCCGCGCTCGGGACGCTTGGGCTCCACATAGCCTTCGGGCTTCTCGGTGAGGGCGCGCATGGACAGGCGCATCTTGCCGGTCTTGGCGTCGATCTCGAGGAGCTTGACATCCACCTCGTCGCCGACCTTCAGCACGTCCTCGACCTTTTCGGTCTTGGTCCAGGCGATCTCGCTCACGTGCAGGAGGCCTTCCTTGCCCGGGAGGATCTCGATGAAGGCGCCGAATTCAAGGATCGACACGACCTTGCCGTGATAGACCTGGCCGACCTCAGGCACGGCGCAGATGTCCTTGATGCGCTGCAGAGTGGCATCCATCGCGGCCTTGTCCACGCCGAAGATGTCCACGACACCCTTCGTGGTGCCGTCGCCCTTGCCGGCGTCGACTTCCTCGATGGTGATGGTAGTGCCGAATTCCTTCTGCATGCCCTGGATGGTCTCGCCGCCCTTGCCGATGACTGCGCCGATGAAGTCGGACGGGATCTCGATCTGGACCATGCGCGGCACGAAGGGCTTGTAGTCCTCGCGCGGCTCGGCGATGGTCTTGAGCATCTCACCCATGATGTGGATGCGTCCCTGGCGGGCCTGCTCGAGAGCTTTCTCGAGGACCTCGTAGGAGAGGCCGTCCACCTTGATGTCCATCTGGGTGGCGGTGATGCCGTCCTTGGTACCGGTCACCTTGAAGTCCATGTCGCCGAGGTGGTCTTCGTCGCCGAGGATGTCGGTGAGGATGGCGTACCGGTCGTTCGGGCGCTCGGCGTCGGTGATCAGGCCCATGGCCACGCCGGCCACCGGCTTCTTGATCTTCACGCCGGCATCCATCAGGGCCAGGCAGCCGCCGCAGACGGAAGCCATGGAGGAGGAGCCGTTGGACTCAAGGATATCGGAAACGACGCGCACTGCGTACGGGAATTCCGGAGCGGTTGGGATGACGGGCTTGAGGGCGCGCATCGCCAGGTTGCCATGGCCGATCTCGCGACGGCCCACGCTGCGCTGAGGCTTGGCCTCACCGGTAGCGAACGGCGGGAAGTTGTAGTGGAGCACGAACTGCTGGTCGTCCTGGATCAGGACCTCGTCCATTTCCTTCATGTCCAGCTTGGTGCCGAGGGTCACGCTCGCGAGGGACTGGGTCTCTCCGCGGGTGAAGATGGCGGAACCGTGGGCGCAGGGGAGGTAGTCCACCTCGCACCAGATCGGACGGACCTCGTCGGTCCGGCGGCCGTCCAGACGGCAGCCTTCGTCCAGGATCATGTTGCGCATGGCTTCCTTCTCCACGTCGTGGTAGTAGCGGGCCACCATCGCGGCCTTGGCCTCCTGGTCCTCTTCGGACAGGGTGGCCAGGAATTCGGCCTGGATGGCCTCGAAGCCGGCTTCGCGCTCGTGCTTGGGAGCGGCGCTCTTGGCGAGCTTGTAGCACTTGTCATAGCAGAACTCGCGGACGGCGGCGCGGAGGGTTTCATCCTCCTCGTCGTGCGGGTAGTCGCGCTTGTTCACGTCCGTGCCGAGCTCGTGCATGAGCTCCTTCTGGACACGGCAGTGCTTCTTGATTTCCTCATGGGCGAACTTGATGGCCTCGAGCATGTCGTGCTCAGAAACCTCGTTCATTTCACCTTCGACCATCATGATGTTCTCCTCGGTCGCGGCGACCATCAGGTCCAGGTCGGCGCGGGCGCCGTCGGCGAAACCGGGATTGATCACGAACTGGCCGTCGATGCGGGCCACGCGGACCTCGGAAACCGGACCGCCGAAAGGCAGGTCGGAGGAGGCGAGGGCTGCGGAGGCTGCCAGGCCGGCGAGGGCGTCGGGCTGGATGTCCTTCTCCGCGGAGATGAGCATGATGTTCACGAAGACCTCGAGATGGAAGTCATCCGGCCAGAGGGGACGGATCGGACGGTCCACCAGGCGGGCGATGAGCACCTCGTAGTCCGAGGGACGGCTTTCGCGCTTGAGGAATCCGCCGGGGAAACGGCCGGCTGAATAATACTTTTCACGATAATCTACGGTGAGGGGCATGAAGTCGGTTCCCTCTTTGACTTCCTTCGCGCAGGTGACAGTGGCAAGCAGCATCGTGCCGCCCATCTTCACCACCGCGGAACCGGCGGCCTGCTTGGCCAGTTTGCCGGTCTCGATCTCGATTACCCGACCATCGGGCAATTCGATCTTCTTCTGGATGATGTTCATTTTTACTTCTGTTACGTCTTTCGTCTTATATGGTCATTCCCGGTCCATCCGGGAGACTCTTTTCATTGAAAAAGGGGTAGAGACCCTGCCTTGCATAGATCTCTGCCCCCGCTTTTCCTATCCTTTCGCTTATCGACGGAGACCCAGCTCCTTGACGATAGCCCTGTATCTCTCGATGTCCACCCGCTGAAGGTAGTTCAGCAGCTGACGACGCTTACTGACCAAGCGGAGAAGGGAACGACGGGTAACCACGTCTTTCTTGTTCTTCTTCACGTGCTCGGTAAGGTGAGCGATACGGTAGGAAAATAAAGCAACCTGACTCTCAGGAGAGCCGGTGTCCTTATTGGACTTCCCGTACTTCGCGAAAATCTCTTGCTTCTTCTCAGGCTGTAAATATTCTGCCATGATGCAATGAGTTTTGTATAAATGGGTTAAAAGCCTCGCGGGACCGTCCCGCGAAAAAGCCTGCAAATTTACGGATAAAATCCGATAAAACAAAACTTTTGTCGGATTGTCTTTTTTCTTACCGGGAACAAGAAAAGATTTCGCCACATTTTTATGTTTTCGATGATGAGGCCGCGTTTTTGGGCGTATTTTCGTCCAGCGGACTTTCGCAAATAGAAGTCCGCAAAGGGGGAGAGGTTCGTCTCAACCTCGATAATGAGCCAAAACTGAGGTTTGGACTCACCAATGGTGTGCGGGAACCTCGATAATCAAAGAAAATGGAGGTTTGGAATGACCGAAAAGCAGAAACGCTACGCTAAGTTTAAAACATATCCGCATGGCTGGTACCATCTCGTTACCGACAAGACCGTGTGGCTGTTCCATACGCAAGAGGAGTTCGTGTTCGGGATGAATACGATTGCCCTTTGTGCTTTGCTCTACCCGGTGCGGATCGTACGGTTCGAACTTATGGGCAATCATATCCATATTGTGTTGCAAGGCACGGGGGCGGCTTGCTTGAAGGTGTTCTTTTTCATCAAGAAACGTCTCGGCGTGGATCTTGACTTCCAACTCATTCCCATCAAGGATGACGAGCATCTTGCGACCGTCATCCTCTATGTGGACCGCAATCCGTACGAGACGGATTTGAATGTTCTCCCTGGAGGCTACCCTTGGGGCACGGGTGGTTTGGGTTTCAGAATGATGTCTCCGGGGGGCGTCCGGGCTGATACGTTGTCAAAAGCTTTTCTCCGCCGGATCCTCCGCTCGGACGTGGAGATTCCTGGTGACTGTCTGGTGGACAAGGTGTTGGGGATGATCCTTCCTGTTTCTTATGTGGACACAGCCTTTTTTGAACGGTTGTTTGGAACCGCGTCATTTTATCTGACCCGTTTCGTGAAGGCTTTGGAGACTTTCCTTCATACGGCAGATGAGTCGGGTGAACAGATCCAATTCTCCGTCGCGGAGGTGGATTCCCTGATTGAAGAGCAGTTGCGCACCCATTACGGAGGGAACCGTTTCCGCTTTCTCCACGCCTGGGAAAAGGAGAAGCTGGTGCAGACGCTCGCGAACCGGTTCCGCATCCCGCCCGTAACTCTTGCTGAAAGGCTGGGGCTCCCGGTGTACCTGGTCGGGCAGATGATTCGCTCCAAGAGGAATAGATAGGAGTCAGGAGTAACTCTTGGGCGATGCCCCAGGGAATCCGCGGGAAAAGTGTATCTTTGCCGATGTGAAAGAGAAGGTCCATATCGACGCGGTCCTGGGCGAAGTGCTCCTGCGCAGGAGCACTCGTGCCCGGCGCGTGTCCATCCGGATCCGCCGGGGTGGCAGCATCGTAGTCACCGTCCCTTTCTGGGTGCCCTACGCGATGGGCGTCTCCTTCCTGGAATCGCGCCGGGAATGGGTTCAGGAGGCGCTGGAGCGGACCGGCGCCCGGAATGCTGATCTGCCGGAGGGGGAGAGCGTCGACACGCTCCGCGCCCGGGCCAAGGCGGTCCTTCCGTCCCGCCTCCGGTCCCTTGCCGACCGCTACGGATTCAAGTATAATCGAGTGACTATCAAGCACAATGTCTCCAACTGGGGTTCCTGCAGCACGAAGGGAAACATCAACCTGAACCTGAATCTGATGCGCGTTCCCGAACCCCTTCAGGATTACATCCTCCTGCACGAACTCACGCATCTGCACCACTCGAACCACGGTCCGAAGTTTCACGACGAGTTGGAACGTCTGCTTGCCGACCACTTCTCCCAGCACGCCGAAGAGGAGCCTTTCCAGGCTATAATCTTGGCTGTGAATACTTCCCGGGCGCGGTATCCCTTTACCCATGTTCTGGAAAAAGCGTTGAAAGAGTACCGTCTCGTCTAGCCTGTGCAAAAAACGCTGAAAACTTCTCCGTTTTTGGCTTGTCATTTACCGGATAATCCGTAACTTTGCGATTGGTAAAATTTGCACTAAAACAAACAATCATAATTATGGAGAAAAAAGAACTCTATGTGACTCCCGCCGTCCGGTTTGTAGACCTACGGTTCGAAGGGAATTTCCTGGTTTCCGCTACCGGAACAATCGATGATTGGACCGAGGATGATGATGAAATCAATTTCTAGCCAACCCATTAAAACAGAAAGCGTTATGAAGAAAGCACTTCTTTTTGTGGGTCTGGCTGCCGCCACCCTTTCCCTGACCGACTGCAACAAGCAGGAGATCGACTATCGTGGAAACGAAGGCAAAATCGCCATCCGTTTTATCACTCCGGACACGAAGACGACCAATGAAGGCCTGTCCACCGTTTGGGCGAAGGGCGATGCCCTGACCGTCTTCAATGCTCCTGCCGGAACGACGGACTATTCCGCCAATATCAAGTTCTCCTTTGACGACGATGAGGCTGCCGCGAACGGCGTCGCCACCGGCGAGGTGGAACTGGGCACCGGATCTTACGACTGGTATGCCATCTACCCGTATGCTTCCCAGTATACGACTCCTGAGAACACGACGTGCTATGCGACCCTCGGCTCTTCCGCATCGGGCTCCCAGACCCAGACCGGCCTGGACAGCAAGGCTCACCTTGCGGGCCGCAATTATCCGCTCGTGGGCAAAGGAACCTTCGCTGCCGATAAGACCCCTGCCCTCCAGATGCATCAGCTGACCTCCGTGATTGCTGTCAATGTGAAGAACACGACGTCTGCTTCCATCAAGGTCAACACGGTCTCCGTCACGGCTCCCGAGGTGCTGGTGGGCGGCTTCTTCGTCAATTTTGCCGGCGATACCCCCGTGCTGGTCCCGGAAGCGGACGAATATGTGTCCAAGACCGCCAAGCTTTCCGTGATGGGTGAGAACACCATCGCCGCCGGCGCGTCCGCGACGTTCTATATGGCCGTCCGTCCGTTCTCCGTATCCGCCGCCGACATGACCGTCAAGGTCATTGCCGACGAAGGTTCCATCGAGAAGACCAAGAGCGTCACCGCTAATTTCCAGGCCGGCCACATCAAGACCTTGAACGTGGACTTCGACGATGCTTCCGGTCCTGCTGAGATCATCCCGGCCACCATCGCCGAGTTCCTCGCCGCCAGCGTCTCCGAAACGCAGTGGTACCAGCTCACCGGCACGGTCTCCAATATCACCAATACGACTTATGGAAACTTCGACCTGACCGACGACTCCGGCACCGTGTATGTTTACGGCCTCACGGCTACCAAGGTGGCCAAGAACGACAAGTCGTTCGGAAGCCTTGGTATCCAGGCAGGAGACAAGATTACGATCGTTTCGCTCCGTAGCGAGCATGGCGGAACCGCACAGGCGGGTGGCAATACCCCTGCATATTTCATCTCCAAGGAGGGTGCTTCCACGGCCCTGTTCGACGTCGAGAAGAATTCCTTCGAGGTGTCCGCCGAAGCTACGACCGTGACTATCCACGTCACCGGCAATGTCGCCTGGACGGCGGAAGGCTCCGAAGGGACTACGCTGGACAAGACTTCCGGCGAGGGCGAAGGCTATATCAAGGTTACATTCCCCGCCAATACCGATTCTCAGAATACCAAGGAATACACCGTCTTTGTCCGCACTGAGAATCCTGATGTGGATAATGAAGAGATCGAGGTGGACATCACCCAGGCCAAGGCCTTTGCCGGTGTCACGATTTCCTGGACCAGCTATGAAGACTGGAATGGCGTTTCCCTGAACGGAGACGGTAATGCGACGGTCGGTTCGGACGAGATTACCCTTACGTGCGGTGATTATCTCGTGACCATCAAGAAGAACAATGGTAATACGGCACCGACTGTAAATTTGTCTGCCAAGGATGCCCGCGCGTATGCCAAGGCAACCATCAATGTGAAGAATACCAAGAATGTCAATATGACCAAACTGGTGTTCAATGTGTCTACGGCTGGCCTCAAGCGTCTGGCTCCGATTACGGCTTCTGTCGGCGAAGTTGCCGCCCAGGCCATCGGAGATAAGACCGTCACTTGGACTGGCGAAGCGACCGAAGTTACCTTTACAGTGGGAGAGAAGGCCAACTATGGTTCTGATGGCGAAACCAAAGCCGGCCAGCTCTGCTTCGACTCCATCAATGTCGTCGAGGGTGGACAGGGCACGGTGAAGACCCTTTCCTCCATCGCCGTTTCCGGTCAGAAGACCGTATTCAACGTGGGCGATACCTTCGTCTTCGGTGGAACCGTCACCGCTACCTACAGCGATGGCTCCACCAGCGACGTGACTTCTTCCGCCGAGGTCTCCACTCCTGATTTAACCTCCGCCGGAACCCAGGAAGTCACCGTTTCCTACACGGAGGGCGGCGTGACCGAGGTTTTCAAGTACAATATCACCGTGAATGCCTCTTCTGAGCATGCCGGCACGCTTGACGATCCTTATACCGTCGTCGATGCGCTCGCTGCGACGGAAGCCCTTGGTGAGGGAAAGACCAGTTCCGATTACTATTATATCAAGGGTAAGGTCTCCACAGTACCTTCCTCTGTTTCAAGTGGCAGGGCTACCTATTTCATCTCTGACGACGGCACTTCCGCCAGCCAGATGAAGGTGTATAACGGATACTATATCGGCAATGCCTCCTTCGAGTCTGCAGATCAGCTTCAGGCGGGTGATGATGTGCTCGTGTATGGCAAGTTGCAGTATTATAAGCCGAAGGAAGGAGATTCCGAACTGGAGATTTCCAGCAGCTACATTTACGAACTCAAACGCGGTGGTACCGCTCAGAACGCATTCTCCGCAAAGGCTTCCAGCACAACGGTTCCGTCTGCCGCCTCCACCGTTAGGATCAATGTCTATGGCAACGTCGCTTGGACGGCGTCTGTGACAGGCTCCGCCACGCTTGATAAGTCTTCCGGCAACGGCCAGGGTGTCATTAACGTCAGCATCCCCGAGAATACCGATACGGCGAATGACCGGACCTTTGTTGTTACGGTCGCTGCATCCGGCTTTGATCCGGTTTCCTTAACGATCACTCAGGACAAGAAGGATGCTTCCGGTGCTGTAACCGTGAACGCTACAGCTGCCCTCAGTGCTGGTATGACAGGTACTGCAGGAACCCAGAATTGTACCGTTGAAGGTATTTCCATCAGTATCTCTAATGGCCTTGTTTCTTCGTCCGATAATCATATCCGTGTCTATAAGAATGCAACGATTACGGTTACGGCTCCGACTGGCAAGAACCTGAAGAAGGTTGTGTTCAACTGCACGGCAAATGACAAGAACCAATATGGCCCTGGCAATTTTGCTGAATATGACGGCTATTCCTATAGCGGAAAAGTTGGAACTTGGGAAGGTTCTGCGACGAGCATAACCCTTACCGCTTCCGGAGCTCAAGTACGTGCCGAAAGCATCGTCGTAACTTGCGAATAAACGATTGACGAACGCATAAAAACATTCGAGGTGGTCCGCTCAACGGACCACCTCGATTGCTTTATGGCTTGAAGAATCCCTTACAGCCCCCAGTCTGAGGCGTTGAACGTGTTCTTCGGGGCGTTCGGGACGTTGGGGAAGTAGGTGACGCCGGTAATCCTTTCGAGGTCGGCGACGGACATCAGTTCCCGGGATGAGACGGCCTGGCGGACGTTCACGTGGGAACGGACGAAGGCGACACACTTCAGTTCATCGGCCGTGCAGTCCTTGAGCGCCTTGCCGGAGTTGCCTTTCTTGGTGCGGAGGAGCACATAGTAGTACATCGTGGGCATCGATACGTCGTCCCGTCCGCCGAAGGAGATGACCGAAGGATTCTGGGTGGCACCGTAGGCGTCGGTGTACTTGTCGAAATAGCAGCCGAGGACTTCGTAGAGGGTGTCGGCGCAGACCTGCGTGTCCACAAAGTCTTCAAGTACGTTCCAGCGGCCGCCGCCGGTATTGAAGTTGGCGGAAAGCTGCGGAGCGATGTTGGTGTAGTAGAAGACGTCGCGGTTGGTGGCGGTGGAGGAGGTGCGCTCGGCCGACCCCAGCATGTGCCCCTTGTTGCAACCGCCGCCGGTGCTCTTGGATTTGTACTGGATGCCTGAAGGGATGTCCGGGTCCTGCCGGTAGGCATCGGTCCGGGTGGCACTGCCGACATACATGCTGTGCCGGGGTGCTGCTATCCATAGCGGGCAGTGGTGCTCGGCGCTGAAGCAGACGGTGTAGTTGCGGGCGGTCTTGCCTCCGGGGCCCTTCTCGCCGCCGGTGCACATGTGGATGGCATAGTACTGCGTGGCGTCATGGGTATTCACCAGATAATTGCCGCTCTTTTTGATGTTCATGGTGGGCGTCTCATACCATCCCGGCTGGTCACCGCCGATGACGATATCGGAAGCCATCGTGGTGAAGCTGCGGACATCGCCGTAGTAGAAGACATAATCGTTGCCTTCCAGGACAGCGATATAGGCGCGGTAGTAGTAGGTATGACCGGCACCCAGTCCGTTGATGGTGACGTTGAAGCTGCCGTTATTCAGGTAGTCTGCCTGCCAGTCTTCGGTCAGGGCATCCTCGGCAGGGCCCCATTCGAAGCCGGCATAGGTAGGCATTCCGGTATAGGTTGCCGAGAGCGTGGCTTCGGTCTTCGTGACGTTTGCGGCACCGCCGGTGGTCACGGTCGGGTTCGTTACGACAGGATCGTCACCGCCGCCGGAAGCATCGCCGTCCAGCTTGTAGAACCGGACGGGCTCCTGCCCGGAGGTATAGCAGCGGAACTGTTTCGAAGATTTGTTGTAGCGGAGCGTGCGGGAGGAATACTTCACATTGGTGGCGGTCGTACCGTCACTGGCCACGGAGAACTTCCAGTGGTAAGCATCACCGGAAACGGATGTTTTGAAATTCAGTGCATTCTTGTCGGAATCCAGTCCGAAATAGTTGTCGCCGAACTTCATCGTGTAGTCACCGCCATCCTTTTCAACCCTGATATTGTAGGCCTTGTATTCCTCATACGGAATCTTTCCATCGGAGATACTCACCGATGCATGGGTAGTCAGGTCTCCGTTTCCGTCCAACAGGAGTTTGCCCGCCTCATACACCACCAGGTAATCTCCCGTCCAGTCTGAAGGCGCGGAAGTTACTTTTACGTAATATTCTCCGGCTGCGGACGGGGTAATCTTCTCCGCCCCCGTCATGCTGATTCCCAGGATGTTGCGGGCATTCTGCGTGAAGGTCTTGGAGATATTCGGGAAGGTTTTCCGGTAGGTAGCCTGGTCGGTTTCCACGGTCACCGTGAGTTCGGTGAGGGTGACGGGGAAGATGCTCACCAGGAAGTTCAGCGAGCCGTCGGCGGCGCGGGTGAGGTTGTCGGCCATCACGGTCACGCGGGGTTTGCCGTCGGTGGCGAAGTCCTCGGGGGCGGCCAGGTCGATGACGATGTCGCCCGTGAGATCGGCGCCGTTCTGTCCCTGAAGGACGATGTGCCGGATGGTTTCCCCGTCAGCGAGCGTGAGATTCTTGAGGGTGATGTCGGCATGGGCGGACAGGCGGGTCCATTTGAGGGGTACCGTCCCGGTGGGGAAAGAACTGTATTCCTGGACCGAAACGCCGGCCATCAGGTCGGCCTTCGGGTCGAAGGAAGACGCGGTCGGGGTCTGGATCTCGGGGATGGCGGTCAGAACGTCCGGGGCATCGCTGAGTTCGGTTCCGGAGATGGCCGGGAAGACGGCATAGAAACGGTACGTGCCGGTTCCGCCCGTCGGGAAGTTGCCGGGTACGGTGAAATGTGCGGTGGGGCCGCCCTGGGCAAGGGGCGTGGAAGGATACAGGTTGTCCGTCCATAAGCCATCGGCGGTATAGGCCATGCTGATGGCGTCGCCCGCCGTCCATTCCAGGGTTTCGCCGGTCCATCCGGTACGCGTATTACCTGCAGGACGCTCCGAGGTGAACTCGAGGAAGCCGTCCGCGCTGATCTCAGGGCTCTTCTGGCAGCCGAAGAAAGCCAGGGCTGCAACGGCAGCCGCAAATATCGTCTTCTTCATGGTCAGTCGAGGTCTCCAAGGTCAATACCGGGGTCGTAACCGTCGTCCGCCCTGTCCGTCCCGGACGATTGCAGCAGGGCGTACTCGAAGCGGACTTCCGCGATGCGGAGGTCCGGCTTCAGATAATCTTTGCGAAGTTCCATAATTACCGCAAATGTACAGATTAATTTCTTGATTGGCAAGGTGTGCAAACTTCGTTCCCGGATTGGATAATCCAAAGAATTTGGCCATCTTTGTATGTTATGAAAATGGAGAGCAGATTATACCGGATCGGCGGGCACCCGGTGCGGGTTTGCCTGGAGGCCCCGTGGACCTTCCGCGCCCTCACCCCGCAGCAGGAAGCCCTTGTGGAGCGGCTTCGGAATGGGGAAGACATCGGCGTGGAGTCGGTGCCGGCGGACCGGCAGGAACAGCTGGGCGTGAACGAAGCCCTGATGGGCAAGGACCCGATGACGCGCGAGAAGTGGGACACGATGGGGGAGGAGGAGCGTTCGCTGTACCGTCACGCCCTGGATTTCCTCCAATACGCTCCTTTCGAGGTGTCGGAGGGGGAACCTGTCCTGACATTGACCGTCCACGCGGAGCCCCCTTCCTGGCTGGAGGAGACGCGCCCGTCCTGGTCCATGGTGACCGCGGTCGACGAGTGCCCTCCCTTCTATTACGGCTATACTTTCGAGGGGAAGACCATCTACGAATTCCTCCCGGCCAGGGGCGTCCGCGCAGGCTATTTCGTGATGAACGGGGACTATACGGTGGGGGATTATTACCCCTGCCCGCGCATCGGTGGGAAAACCACCCTGTTCAATGTGAACACTTCCCTGATGATCCAGTACACCTTCGCGACGGCGGGACTGGACACGCTGCTGCTGCATGCATCCGTTACGCGGTACAAGGGCAGCGGCAACCTGTTCTTCGGGGTGAGCGGTACGGGAAAAAGCACCCACAGCCGCCTGTGGCACGAATTCGTACCCGATTCCGACCTGATGAACGACGACAATCCCATCATCCGCTGTGAGGACGGTGGATTCCTCGTATACGGCTCTCCGTGGAGCGGCAAGACGCTTTGCTATCGCAATGTCGTCGCTCCGGTGAACGCACTCGTACGGCTGGAACAGTATCCGGAGAACCGCATCGAGCGGCTGCATTCCCTCCAGGCCTATGCCAGTCTTATCGCGGCCGTCTCCACCATCCGCTGGAACCACGATGTGATGTCGCTCCTCGTTCCCACCATCGAGCGGGTGGCGATGAACGTTCCCTGCTTCCAGTTGAAATGCCGCCCCGATGAAGAGGCGGTCCGGGTTTGCAAACAAGCGATCGAACCATGAAAATAGGAATCTGCAACGACCACGCGGGCGTGGCCTACAAGAACAAATTGATGAAGATGCTGCGTCAGCGCGGCATTGAAGTGGTTAACTATGGGACGGACACGGAGGTAAGCTGCGACTATCCCGACTTTGCCCACCGCCTGGCCAATGCCGTCGAGGGCGGGGAAGTGGAACTGGGCATCGCCCTGTGCGGGACCGGAAACGGAATGGCCATCACCCTGAACAAGCATCAGGGCATCCGGGCCGGCCTGGCCTGGTCCTCCGAAGTCGGCCGTCTGGTCAAGGCCCACAACAACGCCAACGTCCTCGTGCTCCCGGCCCGTTTCATCAGCTACCGTCTCGCTTCCAACATCGTCCGCACCTGGCTGGACACCTCCTTCGAAGGCGGCCGCCACCAGCGTCGCATCGACAAGATGCCTTGCCGATGAGCCTGCTTGTCCCTGCCCCGGGAACGGTTCTTTCCCATGACATCGCGGATTACCCCGACGGGATTGTCCTGCCGGTGGACAAGCCGTACCGTTGGACTTCGGCCGATGTCATCCGGAAGGTCAAGTTTGCAGCTATCAAGCACTTCCACAAGAAGAACCTGAAGGTGGGCCATGCCGGCACGCTGGATCCCCTGGCTACGGGCGTATTGCTCGTATGTATCGGCCCGGCCTGCAAGCGGGCGCAGGAGTTCCAGGACCATGACAAGGAGTATGAGGCGGTCGTCCGTTTCGGCGCCACTACGCCTTCGTACGACTTGGAGAAGGAAGTGGACCGTACTTTCCCTTGCGGGCACGTGACCGAAGAGGCCGTCCGTGCGGTGCTGCCGGCTTTCATCGGTACGCAGGAACAGGTTGCGCCCCTTTTCAGCGCCAAATCCGTGGACGGTGTCCGCGCTTACGAAATGGCCCGCAAGATGTACCGGAACGCGCAGAAAGGGATTGTCGACCCGGACTTTGACGCGGCCGCCCTGGAAACGCTCCATCACAGCACCATTACCCTTCACGAAGTGGAATTGCTTGATTTCAGGGAGGCATCCGTCTCCGGGGATCGGGTAGGGGGAGATTCAGAGGATGCCCTGGGTACCGCATCATCCCGAATCCACGTCGCGGACACGTCGTCCCTTGGCCTTCCGGAGGCGCGGATCCGCATCGCGTGCTCCAAGGGCACGTACATCCGCGCCTTCGCCCGCGACCTCGGCGAAGCCCTCGGCTCCGGTGCGCACCTTGGCGGCCTCATCCGCACGAAAACGGGCACCTTCTGCCTGGAAGAGGCCCTGTCTCTCCAAGAAGCCCTTTCGCTCCTCGCCGAGTAGGCTTCTGTGCACCTCTTGTGGTTTATATTATTGATAATCAGCGTGTTGATGATATTGGCCGCAGGGGAATGACAGGGAGGTGTGCTTTTTTTAAGGCAATCCCGCTGAAAATGTTTAAATTTGTATTCCGCAACCGATCCAAACCTTGTTATGGAAAGAAGAACACGCGTCAGATTCGCCCCGTCCCCGACCGGACCGCTCCATATGGGCGGCGTCCGGACGGCCCTGTATAATTACCTGTATGCCAAGCAACACGGCGGAGATTTCATCCTCCGCATCGAAGATACCGACTCGAACCGGTTCGTCCCGGGTGCCGAGCAGTATATCATCGAGGCGCTGCGCTGGTGCGGCATCGTTCCCGACGAAGGCGTGGATGCCGACGGGAAGGTGGTCGAGACTCCTTCGCCGAAGCACCCGCACGCTCCGTACCGCCAGAGCCAGCGCCGTCCCATCTACCGGGACTACGCCGACCAGCTGGTGGAGGCGGGATGGGCCTATTACGCTTTCGACACCCCCGAAGAGCTGGATGCCTGCCGCAAGGAGGCCGAAGCCGCCGGGCAGACGTTCACCTACAATGCCGTCACCCGGATGAAGATGCGTAATTCCCTGACGATTCCCGAGGCCGAAGTCCGTCGCTTGCTGGAGGATACGGCCACCTGGACGGTGCGTTTCAAGATGCCCGCCGGCAGGATCGTGGAAATGGACGACCTCATCCGCGGCCACATTTCTGTCAATACCGACACCCTGGACGACAAGGTCCTGTGGAAGCGGGCCGACGAACTGCCCACCTATCACCTCGCCAATATCGTGGACGACCATCTGATGGAGATTTCCGAAGTCATCCGCGGCGAGGAATGGCTGCCGTCCCTGCCGCTCCATTACCTTCTGTATGAAGCGTTTGGATGGACCAACACCATGCCCCGGTTCGCCCACCTCTCCCTCCTGCTGAAGCCGGACGGAAAGGGAAAGCTCTCCAAGCGCGACGGCGACCGCCTGGGCTTCCCGGTGTTCCCTTTGCGGTGGGTCAATGCAGAAGGCGAAGTCTCCCGCGGTTATCGCGAGGACGGCTATTTCCCCGAGGCCTTCGTGAACATGCTCGCCTTCCTGGGCTGGAACCCGGGTGATGACACGGAACTGTACACGCTGGATGAACTCGTTCCCGTGTTCTCGCTGGAGCGCGTCATCAAGTCCGGCGCCCGGTTCAATGCCGACAAAGCCAAGTGGTACAACAAGGAATACCTCCGCCAGAAATCCACGGAAGAGCTTGTGCAGCTGTACATTCCCATCCTGGAATCGCACGGGATCAAAGTCGTGGACTGCCCCGCCTGCGCCCTAGTGGCCGGTGCGGAGCTCACCGCCGAAGGCTATGATTTCCAGAACCATATCTTCACGACTTGCTATGTTTCCCGCGTCGTGGAACTCATCAGGGAGCGCGCTACCTTCGTATCCGATTTCTGGACCATTGCGCCGTACCTTTTCGTGGCTCCCGAGGAGTTCGAGGCATTCGGCGTAAAAGCCGGAGCCGGCGTGAACGAGAAGCCGGCGGATCCCAACCGGGTTCCGGACCCCCGCGCCAAGGTGTACGACGACGCGGCCACGGCTCCGTTCGTGGCCAAGGACGTGGACAAGTTCTGGAAGCCGGACTGGTACGAGTATGTCTTCGAAGTGTGCCAGCACATCACCGGCCGCGAATTCGGTTTCGACGACCTGGAAGTGTACCGCGGCTCCCTGGAACAGCCTGTCCTGGAGAAAGAACTGGAAGACTACATCAAGATGCGCGAGTATCCGATGGGCAAGGTGATGAACAGCCTGCGTCTCGCCCTCACGGGCAGCGCTTCCGGCCTGGGCATCGCCGCCATCATCTCCCTCATCGGCCGCAAGGAATTCGCCCGCCGGATGACCTTTGTCGCCAACCGGCTGGGACGGATTTAGTTATTTTTTCTCGGCATGCGCCCGGCGGATCGCCGGGACGGCCTCCAGTTCGCTGATGCTCTGGCCGGGCTCCACGCACAGGCACGGCTTGGTGTCGGCGGTGAAGTTGAAGCGGCGGGCATTCTCCGAGGTGTTGAATCCCACCTTGATGCTCGGCGTCATGTCGGGGAGGGGAACTTCCTCGCCCCTGCGGGGAGTGCTCCACTCATAGCCGCTGTCGATAATCACGAGGTTCCCCAGGTTCACGTCCGTGATGTCGCCCAGCTTGCCCATGTCGAAGCCCGTGACGATGGCCGTAATCCGCACTTTGTCGCCGATCTCCGGGTCGTCGTCCCAGATGAGGCCTTTCTTGAAACGGTTGGCATTGCCGGTGTACTCGGTAATCATCTGGTCGATGGTCTCCAGTTCCTTCATCTTGATGCCCCGCTCATTGTTGCCGGAGGTGATGTTGATGAGGACGTTCTTCGCGGTCTTGAGGTCGAAGTCGTTGAGGAGCGGGGACTCGAAGGCACCCTTGACGGCGTCCTCGAGGCGGTTGTTGCCCGTCCCCACGCCGGTTCCCATCAGCGCCATTCCGGAGTCGCGCATCATCTTGGATACGTCCTTGAAGTCCACGTTGATGTAGCCCGGCTGGGTAATCACCTCGATGATGCCCCGCACGGCGGTGGCAAGGACCTCGTCGGCCATCGGGAAGGCCTCCTGGACGAGGGTGTCGCCGAAGAATTCGTAAAGCTTCTCGTTATTGATGATCAGGAGGCTGTCCACGTTCTTTTCCAGTTCCCGGATGCCGTCGATGGCCTTGGACTGGGATTCATTGCCTTCGTTCTTGAACGGGATGGTGACGACGGCGACGGTGAGGATGCCGCGGTCCTTGGCCATCTTGGCGATGACCGGCGAGGCGCCCGTGCCCGTGCCGCCGCCCATGCCGGCGGTAATGAACAGCATCTCCGTGCCGTTGTCCAGCGCCTTGGCGGCGATTTCGTCCTGGGATTCCAGGGCTGCGTTGCGGCCTTCGGTCGGGTCCGTACCCGCGCCCAGTCCCTTGGCGCCCATCTGGATCTTGGTGGGGACTTCGCTCTTGAAGAGGGCCTGCGAGTCGGTGTTGCACACGATGAAGTTGCAGCCCTTGATCTTCTGCCTGTACATGTAGTTCACGGCATTGCAGCCTCCGCCGCCCACGCCGATGACCTTGATGATGGAGTTTTCCTCGACCCACTCCCGGGGCATGATGTCCTTGTTGATGTCGAATTCCATAGCGCCTATTCGTCTTCTTTGGTCATTTCATCGTAAAATCCCAGGAGGCCGGTCTTCACGTTCTCGCCGAGCTTCTTCCAGAAGATCCGCTCCTTCTTGGGCTTGGGTTCCTTCTTGGGTTTCGGTTCCTTCTTTTTCTTGGCCTTGGGCTCTTCTTCGGTTACCTTTTCACCATATTCCTCCTCGGGAATCAGCGTGCCCTGCTCGCCCTTGTCGAAGGTGGAGTCGGGGACGAAGAAACCTTCCGGTACCGTGGGTTCTTCTTCCTCTTCCACCACTTCAGGCTCCTGGTTCCAAGCGGGTTCGGGACGGGTGATGCAGTCGGGCAACCGGTCGTCCTTGGCGGCCAGGACCATGCCGATAGCAGAGGTCGCCGACGGCTCGTAGATGCCGGAACCCACGGAAGCGGAGAACAGATGCCTCGGGAAGCCGATGCGGACCTCGTAACCGGACATGTCCTTGAACAGGTTCGCGAAGTTCACGAGGGATGCGCCGCCGCCCGTAAGGACGATACCGCTGCGGAGGTTGTTCTCCAGTCCGCTCTCCTGGATGTAATAGAGCACGGCGTCGATGATTTCGCGGCAACGGGCGTCGATAATCTCGGAGATATACTTGACACTCACCTCCTTATAAGGTTCCGTGAGACGGATCTGGAGCACCTTTTCACTCAGGGAAGCGAGCTTGCCCGGCAGGCAGGCGCCGAACTTGAGCTTGATCTTCTCGGCGAGGTCCTCGGAGATGGAGCACTCTGTGCGGAGATCGCTGGTGATGGTCTTTCCGCCGAAGGGGATCGCTTCGTAGTAGCGCATGATGCCGCCGTGGTAGATGGCCACGGAGGTCACGCCGGCTCCCACGTCCACGAGGGCGACACCGTTCTGGCGGTCTTCCTCGGACAGGACGGTTTTCGCGACCACGTCCGGGAGAAAATATTTCTTCGCGATGGCGATATCCATCGAATTGAAGATCTTGTCCACGGCGGCGGTGGCCCGGCGACTGCCGATGAACACCTTGAAGTTCCCTTCGAGCGAACGGGAAAGGGTACCCACCACATCGCTTTCCACCAGCTGGATCTGGTCGTCGATGGAGAAGGACTGGGCGACGGCCCCGTACATGATCTGGCTCGCGGTGTCGTCCAGCGGGTAGGACTCCACGGCCATCGACTTCAGGTTCTCCACTTCCTCTTCGGTGATGTACTCATCGGGTGAGGTCCGTTCGATGGTCCCGGTGGCCGTCTCCTGCTGCACGTCGCTGCGGGGCATGCCCACGACGACCTGCAGGATCTTGATCATCAGTTCGTTCTCGGCCTCCTCGATGGCTTTGCGCAGGGGAGCCGAGGCCTTCATCGGGTTCTGCACGACGCTTCCCCGGATGCCGGCGGACGGGGTTTCCTTGTAATAGACGATCTGGACGTCGTCCCCTTTGACGCGGGCTACGCAGAGCCCGAACTTCGAGGTTCCCAGGTCGATGGATGCAATGTACCGTTCTTCCATATCGCGATTATTTGTTTCGACAGATGATTTGACCGTCGTACTTGACGTTCACGGTCTTGTAGGGCGTTTCGCGGAGCGGGGCGATGCCCTCGTAATACTTGCGGATGCGGCCGAACTTGGCCTCGATGTCCGTAGGCGTCCCGAAGAGGAACCGCTCTGTTCCTTCGCGGGGGATGAGCACGAGGTCGCCGCCCTTCAGGACGTTGATCTGGCCCACGAGGTCGCCCCATTCCTTCCGGTCGGCGAGGTATTTCACCAGGCGGAGGACGGAGTGGACCCATTCTTTCTCCTGATCGGACTGCGGCTCGCCCTTGAAACCTTTCTCCAGTTTCACCGGCAGGGCTCCGTCCACGACGGGGACACGGGCGGTGAAGCGCGACTGGAGGGGGAACAGGTAGCCTTCCCGGTCGGCGTAGAATCCGCCGGAAGGGCCCTGGAACCGGACCACCGGCTCGCGCTGGGTGATGCTCACGTGCAGCATGCCGTCGTCGGTGAGCCAGGCCTGGCTCTTGCGGACGGCGCTCTTGTGGTCGATGATCTCCTCCACCCGGCACAGGTCCAGGCTGTCCAGCCGCAGGCCCGCCCAGGTGCCGTAATCCGCCATCCAGTCGCGGATGTCGTCCGGGGAGACGAACTTCCGCTCGAGGCTGTCGGCGATGACGGCCTCGACGCCTTTGCAGGTCACTTCCCGGCGGTTCAGCGCAGCCACGCGGTCTCCCACCAGCCACAGGAAGAGGCAGGCGGCGAGGACTACGACGGCGAGGATGATGCGGACGACGGGTTTCATGTACGGGCGGAGAGCATGTGGGTGATGGGTTCGATGAAACGGTCGATGTTTCCTGCTCCGAAGGTAACGAGCACGTCGACAGGTTCCTGATTCAGATATTCCATCAGTTCCTCCTTCTTCATCAGTACTTTCTCGGGCGCGGTGACGTCTTTGAAGATAATGTCGGAGGTGACGCCCGGGATGGGTTCCTCCCGGGCGGGATAGATGTCCAGCAGGATGAGTTTGTCCACCCCGCTCAGGGCCTTCGCGAACTCGGGGGCGAAGTCCCGCGTGCGGGTGTACAGGTGGGGCTGGAAGATCGCCGTGATCTTCCGGCCGGGGAAGATGTCCCGCAGCGAGGCGATGGCCGCCTCCAGCTCCGCCGGATGGTGGGCGTAGTCGTCCACGTAGGAAAGCTTCGGGGTGTTCAGATGCATCTCCAGGCGCCGCTTGACGCCCTGGAAGGTGCCGATGGCCTGTTTCACCGCCTCGGCGGGCAGCCCGTAGGTCAGGGCGATGGCCGCCGCGGCGATGCTGTTCTCGGCATTTACCCGGCCCGGTGTGCCGACGTGAACCTCACGGATGACGCCGTTCGGGTGGTGGAGGTCATAGATGAAATGGCCGCAGTCGTCGCAATGGACGTTTTCTGCGTGGAAATCAGCCTCCGGTGCTATTGGGTGGTAGGTTAGAATCCGGGCCGGGGAATCTGCCGGATGTATGGGAATGCCATATTTGCAAATCAGGGTGCCGCTTACCTGTGCGGCGAAGGCCTTGAAGGCCTCGACGACATGGGCATAGTCGCCGTAGATGTCCAGGTGGTCGGCGTCGATGGCGGTGATGACCGCAATCTCCGGGAAGAGCTGGAGGAAGGAGCGGTCGAACTCGTCGGCCTCCGCCACCACGACCGGCGTGTGGCTCATCAGCATGTTGGTGCCGTAGTTGCGGGAAATCCCGCCGAGGAAGGCCGAGCAGCCTTCTCCGCTTTCGGTGAAGATGTGGGCGGTGAGGGTGGACGTGGTGGTCTTGCCGTGCGTGCCCGCAACGGCCAGGCAGTGCTGTCCGCGGGCCACCTCACCCAGGGCGAGGGACCGTTTGATCACCCGGTACCCCCTTTCCCGGACAAAGTCCAGTTCGCCCAGCTCGTGGATGGCGGGGGTATAGATCACGAGGGTGTCCTCCACGGAGGCCGGCACCAGGTCGGGGCGGTCTTCGTAGTGGACGCCGATCCCTTCGGCGACGAGGGCCGCCGTCAGGTCGGACGGGGTCTTGTCGTAACCGGACACTTCGAGGCCCCGGAACTTGAAGTACCGGGCGAGGGCGCTCATTCCGATGCCGCCGATGCCGATGAAATAGACGTTCTTCATATCAGTTTGTACACTTGGTCACAGATGACCTGCGCCGCATCCGTGAGCGCCATTTTACCTGCGTTTTCCTCCAGGGTGGCGATGAGTCCCTGGTCGTGGATCAGTTCCAGGGCCGTGCCCATCAGCTTGTCCGGCGCGTCCGCATCCTTCACGATGAGGGCGGCGTTCTTCCGGACAAGGGCCATCGCGTTGTGGGTCTGGTGGTCTTCCGCCACATTCGGGGACGGGACGAAGATGGCCGCCTTGTGCATGGCGCACAGCTCCGAAACGGTGCTGGCGCCGCTGCGGGTGACCACGACGTCGGCCGCCGCGTAGGCGAGGTCCATCCGGGCGATGAAGTCGTAGTGCCGGATCCCTTCGACCGGGTGTGCGGCCATGAATTCATCGACTCCCTTCTTATAGTATTTCCCGCACTGCCAGATGACTTCGGCCCCTTCTCCGCCGGGACAGCCGTCTTCGATCCATTTCTTGACGGAACGGTTCAGCGTGCCGCTGCCCAGGCTTCCGCCTACGATGAAGATGTGCTTTTTCTCCGGGTCCAGACCGTAGAACCTGATCGCCTCGTCCCGCATTTCGGCGGTCGGCGGGGTGGAGACCTCCTTGCGGATGGGGTTGCCGCTCATCACGATCCGGTCGGCCGGGAAGAAGCGCTCCATCCCTTCGTAGGCGACGCAGATGCACTGCACGCGCTTCCCGAGGATCTTGTTTGTCATACCTGCGAAACTGTTCTGCTCCTGGATGAGGGCGGGGACCTTCATCCCCGTCGCCGCCCAGAGCAGGGGAGCGCTGGCGTAACCGCCCACGCCGATGGCAACGTCCGGCTTGAACTTTCGGATGAGCTTGCGGGCCATCGACACGCTCTTGACGATCCGGTACGGAACCTGGAGGTCGTTGACGATGTTCTTCAGGTTCAGCTGGCGTTGCATGCCTACGATTGGGAGGCCGACGATTTCGTAGCTGGCCGCGGGAACTTTCTCCATCTCCATCTTGCCGGTCGCGCCGACGAAGAGGATTTCGGTGTCGGGATTCAGTTCCTTGAGCTTGTTCGCGATGGAAATGGCCGGGAAGATGTGCCCGCCCGTACCGCCGCCGCTGATGATGGCTCTGATGGGTTTATACTCCATATTCTTCTGGGTCTTGCAGGTTTTCGGTTTCCAGGGCGTCCAGGTCGTCGAGGCGGGTCTGGATCTCGTCGCGGTGCTCGATGATCGGAACGGCCGTCGCCTCGCGCCGCTTCATCTTCAGGTAGGTCTGCCGGCTGATGGACAGCAGCATGCCGAACACGGCGCTGAACACCACGAACGAAGTCGTTCCGTGGCTTACCAGCGGCAGGGTCTGTCCCGTCTGGGGGACGTAGGGGAAATGGACGTTGACCATCATGTGCATGAAGGCCTGGCCGGTTACCAGGATGGTGAGGCCCGCCACGACGATCTTGTCGAAGTAGTCGTCGCAGTCCTTTGCGACCGTCGTTCCCCGGGCCAGCAGGCTGAAGTACAGCAGGATGATGAAGATGGCCCCGACGATGCCGGTCTCTTCGATGATGAAGCTGAACATATAGTCTCCGAAGATGACGGGCACGGTATATTTCTGGGTGCTGTTCCCGATACCCTTGCCGAAGAGACCGCCTTCCTTGATGGCGAGCTGGGCGCCCACGGGCTGCCGCAGCTCGTCGCGGGCGGCCTCGTATTCGGGGGAACCGATGCGGGACTCCAGCAGGACCTTCATCGTGGCGTCGTCGTCGTTGGTGATGCGGCTGATGGCCGTGTCGATGCGGGAACCCTTCAGGATGCCCGCCTTGTGGGCGCCGAACAGGGCGAGTCCGATGACGGCGAGCACGAGGGCGAGGCTGCCGATATCCTTGTAGTTGACCCCGCCGATCAGGATGACGAGGATGAGGACGGCGGCCATGAACAGGGCCGACGAATTGGATCCCATCATCACGAGTCCCAGCGTGAGGGCGACGGGCAGGTAGATGTAAAGGACCTTCTCTCCGAGGGGCGTTCCGGGGAAGCGCCATTTCGGGAACCGGGCGGAAAGCCATTTCCCGATCTTGAGTTCGCCCCGTTTGTAGGCGTCCAGCGCCCAGGCGAGATACAGCACCATGAACACCTTCACGAACTCGTAGACGTGGAGCTGCTTGCCGAACACCTTGATGATGCGGCGGGCTCCGTTGATCTCACCGGCCTGGATGATGCCGAGGTTCAGGTTGAACACCAGGATGATGAGCATCGCGAGGGAAAGGGCGAAACAGTACTTGCCGAAGAATCGGTAGGCCCGGCTCTTTCCGAAGATGTACAGAAGGAGGATCACCAGCACGCCGATCCCGACCACCTTCAGCTGCGACGTCATGATGTCGATGCGGTCGATGCCCTTCTCGATGGCGAGGAGAGGCGTGGAGGAGAACACGGAAATGACGGAGATGAGCATCAGCAGGAGGGCGATGATCAGGATCACCTTGTCCCCCTTGAAGCCTTCCATCCAGTTCCAGATGTTCCGGCGCTTGGTATTTCCCTTTTCCTTGGACATTCCTACAGGTTGCGTACGGCGGCCTTGAACTGCGCGCCGCGGTCTTCATAATTCTTGAACAGGTCGAAGCTTGCGCAGCACGGGGAGAGAAGGACGACGTCCCCCTCGGCCGCGAACTTCGCCGCCTTGCGGACCGCCTCCTCCGCGGAGAGGGCGTCCGTGATGTTTGCGGATCCCACCATGTCCTCGAAGGCGGCATGGATCTTCCGGTTGTCCACTCCCAGGCACACGATGGCCTTCACTTTCTCGCGCACGAGGTCGTTCAGGATGGAATAGTCGTTTCCCTTGTCGGTGCCGCCCACGATCCACACGACCGGACGCTTCTGGCATTCCAGGGCGTACCAGGCCGAGTCGATGTTGGTGGCCTTGGAATCATTGATATAGAGGACGTCCTTGATGGACAGGACAGGCTCCAGGCGGTGCTCGATGGGCTGGAAGGTGGCAAGGGAGTCGCGGATTACCGCATTGTCGATGCCGGTGGCCTTGGCGGCCAGGGCGGCGGCCATCGAGTTGTAGATGTTGTGCTTTCCGCCCAGGGCGAGCTCCTGGAGGTACAGGTTGGTCTCCTCGTCTTCGTAGCGGAGGACGATCTTGTCGTCCCGCAGGAAAGCTCCCTGCTCCACTTCCTTCTCCTGGGTGAAGGGCAGCATCTTGCAGCGCAGGATGATGTTGTCCAGGTGTCCGATGGTGATGTCGTCGTCGCTGTCGAAGATGAAGCAGTCGTCGCGGGTGAGGTTCTTCGTGATGTTGAACTTCGCGGCCACGTAGTTCTCCATCTTGTGGTCGTAGCGGTCCAGATGGTCCGGGGTGATGTTGGTGATGATGGCGATGTCCGGCTTGAAGTCGTACACGTCGTCCAGCTGGAAGCTGCTGATTTCGAGCACGTAATAATCAAAGTGCTCGGTCGCGACCTGGTAGGCGTAGGACTTGCCGATGTTGCCGCCCAGGCCCACGTTCAGGCCGGCGTTCTGCAGGAGGTAGTAGATCAGCGACGTGGTCGTGGTCTTTCCGTTGGAACCCGTGACGCAAATCTTCTTCGCGGAGTCGTAACGGCTCGCGAACTCGATTTCGGATACGATGTGCGTTCCCTGCGCACGGAGTTTCTGCACCATCGGCACGGTGCCCGGGATGCCGGGGGACTTGACCACCTCGTCGGCGCTCAGGATGAGTTCCTCGGTATGCTTTCCCTCTTCGTAGGGGATGTCCCACTCCTTGAGGGTGGCGATATACTTGTCGGCGATCTTCCCCTTGTCGGACAGGAAGACTTCGTGCCCTTTCACTTTGGCAAGGACGGCTGCACCCACTCCGCTCTCGGCGCCGCCCAGTACGACGATTCTTGACATATCTTTATCTGATCTTCAGCAATGCTAACGTAGAAACGGCCAGGAGGATCTGGACGATCCAGAAGCGGGCGGTGATCTTCGCCTCGTGGTGCGGGGGCACCGGCTTGGCGATGAGGACCCGTCCCGGGACCTGCTTTTTGTCCTGGTAATGATGGTGGAGCGGGGTCATGGACCAGATGCGGCGGCCTTCGCCGTACTTGCGCTTGGTGACCTTGAAATAGCTCCGCTGGAGGAGGACCGACAGGCTCTCCACGAAGAAGATGCCGCACAGCAGGGGGAGGAGGAGTTCCTTGCGGAGGAGCACGGCGCAGACGCCGATGATTCCGCCGATGGTAAGGCTCCCGGTGTCGCCCATGAAGACCTGTGCCGGGTAGGAATTGTACCAGAGGAAGCCGATGAGCGCGCCCACGAAGGCGGACATGAAGATGGCGATTTCCCCGGTACCGGGCATATACATGATATTGAGGTAGTTCGAGTCGATGAGGTTGCCGCCCAGCCAGGCCAGGATACCCAGGACCACGCCCACGATGGCGGAGGTTCCGGCCGCCAGGCCGTCCAGGCCGTCGGTTAGGTTCGTCCCGTTCGAGCAGGCGGTGATGACGACGACGATCATGAGCACATAGATGGCCCATTTCGCATACCAGCCCCACGCCCCCTTGAACGGAGAGAGCAGGCGGTAGTCGAACTCGTGCCGCTTGACGAAGGGGATGGTGGTCTTGGTGGACTTCACCACGTCCTCTTCCTGGTAACGGCCGGAGGTGACGATGGTCTCGGTGTTCACGTCGCGGTCGTCCCGTCCGGAAATGACTTCGATGGCCGGGTCGCTGACCTTTTCACGGACGACGATGTCCGGGCTCATCCACACGGTGAGGCCCACGATGAAGCCCAGCGCGATCTGTCCCAGCAGCTTGGCCTTCTCGGAGAGCCCTTCCTTCCGGTGCTTGAAAACCTTGATGTAGTCGTCGGTAAAGCCCAGGGCGCCGCACCATAACGTGCTCACCAGCAGCAGGATGACATAGATGTTCGTGAGGTCGCAGAACAGCAGGACGCCGGTGAGGATGCTCAGGATGATGATGACTCCGCCCATCGTGGGGGTTCCCTTCTTCTCTATCTGGCCCTGGAGGCCCAGGTCCCGCACCGTCTCGCCGATCTGGTGGCGCTGCAGGAGGCGGATGATCCTCTTGCCGGCGAAGAGGGCGAACAGCACGGCGGTGACCGTGGCCATCATGGCCCGGAACGACAGGTAATGCATCAGTCCCATGCCGGGGAGGTCGACCCCCGCGTTCTCGAGATATTGGAACAGGTGATAAATCATTTCAGGATCAGTTTGAAGGTTTCCAGTACGATTTCCTTTTCGTCAAAATGCAGTTTTTCGTGTCCGATGATCTGGTAGTCCTCGTGCCCCTTCCCGGCCAGCAGGATGGTGGCTCCTTCGGGCGCGGTGAGGATGGCCGTACGGATGGCTTCCCGGCGGTCGGTGATGAACAGGGACTTGGCGATGCCGTCCCAGTCCAGTCCGGCCTTGATGTCGGCGAGGATGGCTTCCGGGTCCTCGGTCCGGCAGTTGTCGGAGGTGACCACGAGCCGGTCGGCGAGCCGGGCCGCGACCTGCGCCATTTCGGGGCGCTTGGTCTTGTCGCGGTCGCCGCCGCAGCCGAACAGGCAGATGAGCTGGCGCTCCGGTGCGATGTCGCGGAGGGTGGTGAGGACGTTCTCCAGGGCATCCGGCGTGTGCGCATAGTCGATGATGACCGACAGGTCCCGCGGTCCGCGCAGGTTCTCCAGCCTGCCGGGGGCGGACTGCAGGGCGGACAGGGCCACGAGGACCTCGTCCTGGCGGGCGCCCAGGCACACGGCGGTGGTGTAGATGGCGAGGAGGTTGTAGGCGTTGTGCCCGCCCACGAGGCGGCTCCAGGCCTCTTTCCCGTCTATCTTGAGAAGCATGCCCTCAAAGCTCTGCTCCAGGATGCGGGCGGTGTGGTCGGCCGGGCGCTTGCACGCATAGGTGACGACCTTCGCCGCGGTATTCTGGACCATCACGGGACCGTTCTTGTCGTCCACGTTAATGATGGCGAAGGCCTCCTTGGGCAGGTTGTCGAAGAACAGTTTCTTGCAGCGGAGGTATTCGGCGAAGGTCTTGTGGTAGTCCAGATGGTCGTGGGTGAGGTTGGAGAAGATGCCGACGGCGAAATGGAGACCGGCCACGCGCTCCTGTTCCACTCCGATGGAACTGACTTCCATGAAGCAGTAGCTGCACCCCGCCTCGACCATTTCCGCGAGGAGGCGGTTGATGGTCACGGGGTCGGCGGTGGTGTTGGCCGTTTCCAACCGCTTGTCGTCCACGTAGTTGGCGATGGTGGACAGGAGTCCGCAGGGGTGTCCCATCGCTTTGAACAGGCGGTACAGCAGGGTGACGGTCGTGGTCTTCCCGTTCGTCCCGGTGATGCCCACGAGCGTCAGCTTCCGGGACGGATGCCCGTAGAACGCGTCCGCGGCCATTGCAATCGCATGGCGGCTGTTGGATACCTTCACGAAGGTAACGCCGGCCTCATCCGCGGCCTGGCCGGGAATCTCTTCGCAGACGATGGCCACGGCTCCCTTCCCGATGGCGGAGGGGATATAGGCATGTCCGTCGGAGGCAAAGCCCTTGACGGCGACGAACAGAGCGCCGGGGACGACCTCGCGGGAGTCGCCGGTCAGGGCGGTGATTTCCACGTCCAGGCTGCCGCGGGTTTCCACCGCGCCGATGTTGCTTATGATGTCTTTCAGTTTCATTTCAGCGTAAGTTTTACGGTTTCGCCCTTCTTGAGGGCGGTCCCCGGGGCGGGGGACTGGGCCGTCACATGGCCGGATCCTTCATAGGTGCACCTGAATCCCGCATTCTCCACGGCATACAGGGCGTCCATCAGGCCGAAACCCTTCACGTCCGGCGCTTTCCCGCTTTCCGCCACGGCGGTGCGCTCCTGCATGGTGGGCAGGGTGCCGGTGGAAGCGATGCGGTCGGACCAGGTGTCGTCGATGGCGTAGATGTTGTCTACGATCTCACGCACGGCCAGGGCCGGTTTGGTGCCGCCGTAGAAGCTCATCCCGGAGAGGTAGGAATAGACCGTGACCAGGATGGTGTATTTCGGATCCTCCGCCGGGAAGAAGCCCACGAAGGTGCCCTGGTTCTTCTTCCGGCCGGATGTGTCGTGGTAAGGATCGGCGCTGCCTTTCCGCTCCTTGGGCGTCAAGACCACCTGCGCGGTGCCGGTCTTTCCGGCCACCGTGAGCTTGGCGGTCTTCAGGCGGGTGGCGGTTCCTTCGTCCACGACGGCCATCAGGGCGCGGGTCACGGTGTCGGCGGTAGCCCGGGTGCAGATGTTGTTCAGCACCGACGGACCATACTGCTTGACCACCTTTCCGTCTTTCTCGACGCTTTCAACCAGGTACGGCTTCATCATCCGGCCCTTGTTGGCGATGGCGTTGTAGAAGGTGACCACATGGAGGGGCGTAACGGACATGCCGTAGCCGTAGGCGGTCGTGCCCAGGGTGGTGCGGCTCCAACCCGGCGTGCCGGGCCGGTTCACCACGGGGGTGCCCAGGCCGTCCAGGTCGAAGTCGAACTTCTCGCCCAGGCGGTAGGCGTAGATATGGTCGAAGAATTCCTGCGGGTTATCTCCGTAAAACTTCTCCGGCAGGTAGGTGAAGACGTAGTTGGACGAGATCTCGAACCCGTGTTTCACCGTGATCTCGCTGCGGCCGGTCAGGCGCTCATAGTCCAGGATATGGACGTCCTGGTTGTAGCCCGGAACCACCCCGTGATGGGTGGGGATGGTCTCTTCGAGGGATTTGACGTGGCCGTCTTCCACCAGGGAGAGGAGGGTGACGGTCTTCATCACGGATCCCTGTTCGCCCACCTCCTTGAGGACCAGGTTGTCCCGCTCCCAGAGCTTGGAGCCCGGAATGGTGTCGCGGGAGAGGTTTACCATGGCGCGGATGGCGCCCGTGGACGCCTCCATCACGACGGCGATGCCGGCGCGGATCTGCGGGTCGTCGGAGATCTGGCGGCGGAGGGCCCGGTCGGCGATGTCCTGGAAGTCGATGTTCAGGGTCGTTCGGACGTCGTTCCCGTCCACGGCCTTCACGACGGTGCTGTCGAAGTCGCGGATGTATTTCTTGTCGTCGGTGACGCGGCGCCACTCACGTCCTTCCACGCCGTGGAGTTCGTAATCATAGGTGCCTTCGATGCCGATGCGGCCCTGCTCCCGCACATAGCCGATGACGCGGCGGGCGAGGGTGTCGTACGGGTAGATGCGTTCGTCGTGCTGCTCGGCGATGAGACCGCCCCGGTAAGCCCCTTCGTCGAAGAGCGGCAGGGTATTGAGGATGTTCAGGGTAGCGTGGCTCACGTTCCGGCGGATGAGCATGTGCTTCTTCCCCTCGTTGCGTCCGGCGATAATCTCTTTATAGTACTGGTCGGCGCTCTTGGCCGGGAACAGCCGGGTCAGTTCCCTGGACAGGGCGAGGGCTTTCTCCCGCCAGGCGGCTTCGGCCTGGGCGCCGGGATGCTTTGCCTCGGGAACTTCCTTGCCGTCGGCGGCCAGTCTCTGGCGGCGGCGCTCCTCTTTCCGGTCCATTTCCTCGAATTCGGACTTGCGGACCGTGCAGTCCATGTAGATGTTGTACAGGGGTGTGGTGATGGCCAGCGGGCGGCCGTCCTCGGCCAGGATGCGGCCCCGCTTGGGCACTTCCACGTATTTGTCTTCGCGCGGACGGAAGATGTTGATTACCTTCGAGTCCACGGTGTAAGTGGTCTGGATGCGGACGATGCAGAGGATGATGCCGACGGAGAGACCGATGAACAGCATCGTCAGGCCCAGCATCACGATGTGGATGCGGTCCCGGTTCTCGAAGGTGTCCTTGATCTCGCTATATTGCTTCTTCTTCGTCATTTTACGTCCATCTTCACGGCCGGTTTTTCCGGCAGGGTGACATCGGATCCCAGTTGCTTCAGCCGCTTCACGGTGGTGGAAGCGCTGTGCAGCCGGACCAGTTCGGCCTCCTTCTCGGCATGGTAGATCTCCAGGTCGCGGAGCACCGTCTTGTTTTCCTCCACCCGCACCAGGGTCTTGTCCACCTTGAGGCTCAGCAGGATGGAGATCCAGGCGAGCACGAACAGGTAGAGGATGTGCATGTAGTATTTATGGGCGCCGATCGACAGGAGGAATTCTCCCCGGCTCAGCGCACGGAAGGCGTTTCCGATGCTCTTCCAGACCCGTTTCACCCAGTCAAAACTCATTGCGCGGCCCTCCTTTCCGCCACCCGGAGCTTTGCACTGCGGGCCCGGGTATTGGCGGCGATTTCGCTCTCCTCGGGGAGAACGGGTTTACGGGTGACTGCCTCCAGCGGTGCATAGGAGCGGCCGAAGGCATCCTTTTCTTCCCGGCCGTCCACGCGGCCGGTCTTGATGAAGTTCTTGACCATGCGGTCTTCCAGGCTGTGGTAGGTGATGACCACGAGCCGGCCTCCTTCCTTCAGGGAGGCGGCGGCGCCTTCCAGGAACTTCTCCAGGGACCGCATTTCCTGGTTCACCTCGATGCGGAGCGCCTGATACACCTTGGCAAGGACCTTGTGCTCCAGTCCCTTGGGAAGGATGCGGGCGATGGCGCGGTCCAGGTCGCCGGTGGTGCGGATTTCCTGCTGCTCCCGGGCGGCGACGATGAGCTGGGCGGCCTTGCGGGCGCCGTCCACCTCGCCGTACAGGCGGAGGATGCGTTCCAGGTCGTCCACGGAATAGGCATTCACGATGTCCGCTGCCGTCGTCTTTCCTTCTCCGTTCATCCGCATGTCCAGCGGGGCGTCTTCGAAGCGGAACGAGAAACCGCGCTCCGCGGTGTCGAACTGATGGGACGATACGCCCAGGTCGGCCAGGATGCCGTCGAACCGGACGCCCAGTTGCCGGGCATAGTTCTCGATGAAGCGGAAGTTATTGTGCACCAGGGTGAGCCGCGGGTCGTCCGGGGCATTCTCCAGGGCCTCGCCGTCACGATCGAAGGCGATGACGCGCGCGCCATCGTGTAAGCGTGAAAGAATCTCGGCGGTGTGGCCACCGCCTCCGAAAGTGGCATCGGCGTATATTCCGTCAGGGGAGATAACGAGGGCTGAAACGCTCGGATCGAGCATTACAGGAATATGGTATTCAGACATTGTGCGCCCCCCTATCTCTTATCGGAGAGTCTTGCTGCGGTTTCCTTGAACCGATCGTCCGACATGAGGGTGGACTCCCGACGTTCCTTGGGCCAGATTTCGATCTTGTAGCCTACGCCCGCAAACACGACTTCCTTGGTTAAACCTGTCTCTTCGAGTAGTTCTGAAGGAATGTTGAGGCGGCCCAGCTTCCCATCGGGAACGACATACCAGACACCGTCGTTGTACTTGCTCCAGAACGCGGCGTGGTCGGGATTGAGTTCGGGGTCGAGTCCTTCCAGCACTTTGTCGGACCTGCGCTCCCACTCCGCGCGGGTGAACAGGTTCAGGCAGTCGCCGTGGACGCTTTTCTTGATGACCAGGGTCGTGTCTTCCTCGCCCTCGCGGGCCATGGCGTCACGGTAGATGGCCGGGAACACGATGCGTCCCTTGTCATCCACCTTTCCGCTTGCTTTACCGAAGAATCTGACCATGGTCTTTTAGTGTTGAACTTATCTTTCTTTCACGCTGGATGCAAAGATAAGAAAACCTTTCCATTTTCACCCAAAATATTCCAAAATTTTCCACAAAAAGTTATCAACAGGTCCGGGGCGGTTTTCAACACGCAGGGAAAACATCTTGTAATATGGAAAATATGATTAACTTTGCATAATCTGGCGGCATGTGCGCCAGAGGGAGTAATGAACAAGAAACTGACTATCCTATCCGTGGTGGCTATCGCCCTGATGCTGGCCGGCATCGCCTGGGCGGTCTTCCGCCTGTACCGGACCGACGCCCCCAAGCGGCCGGCGTCCTCCACGGAATTCCCGCTCCTGCGGGCCGTCCCGGCCGATGCGGCCGCCGTCTTCTGTTTCGACGGCTCCGCGAAGGCCCGGCGCGTCCTGTCCGATTCCACCGGCATCCTGCGCCCTTTCCTGGCACCGGACAGCCCTGCGCTGATGGCGTATTTCTCCCGGGCGGGGGAGTCCCCGATGGTCATTTCCCTGCACAACAGCGGCTCGCTGGTCCCCTTGGTGGCCGTCCAGCCGCCCCTGGAGGACTCCGTCGCCGTGGCTTCGCTGGAGGCGGCGGCCGAAAGGGCCGGACTCCGGACGACCATCCATGACGGGCTTCTGGTCGCATCCCCTTCCGAAACCATCCTGAACGCATCCCTCCGCCATCTGGACGACGGGATGTGCATCCTGGAATCTCCGGGCCTCTCCGGTCTCGCCGCCCGCACGGGCGGTCCGGCCGTAGCGTTCCTTTCTTCCCGGCAGACTCCGAAACTCCTCCAGATGTGGTCCACCGCCCGGGTGCGCCAGCACACCGATTTCATCCGTTCCCTGACGGAGTGGACGGCCCTGGAGATGGCGGAAGCCGACGACAGGCATATCGTCCTGAAAGGCTCCGCCGCATGCCCCGGGAAGAACACCAGCTACCTGACGGCGTTCCAAGGGTTCCGGATGCCGGAAGCCACGTTCGCCGAGGTACTTCCGTATTTTACCGATTATGCCGTTTCCTTCCCCGTGGGCGACATCGCCTCTTTCCTGGAGCGCTACCGCAGCTTCCTGGATGCAAAGGGAAGGCTCACGCCTTATAACAAGACGCTGAAGGACCGCGCAGGCCAGGACCTGTCGCCCGAGCAATGGGCCCTCCACTATCAGCTGAAGGAAGTCGTCCGGGCTGCCTGGCAGCAGGACGGCATCCGCCGGGACGTGCTGCTGGTGAAGACCGGCCGGGACATCGCTACCGGCAGCAACCCTTGCGGGGGGGCGCTGGCCCGCCTGCTTGGCCGGAGTTTCGATGTTGTGGATACGGCGGTCGTTTCTCTTCCCGGCCATTGGGCGGTGATGGGATCTGCCTCCGCCGTGGAACCGTTCACGGACAAGAAGTTCCTGGATTATTCCCTGAAAGCGCGCCTTTCCGACGCCGGTCTTTCCGTGCCTGCCGGCCTGGTGGCCTATGCGTCGGCAACCGACTATCCCGCCGTATTCTCCGACCTTCTTGCAAAAGCACCGGCGGGAGCGTTCGGCACCTATGTGACCGGAGCGGCCTACGCCCCTGCATTGGCAGGCGTGGACTTCTCCTCCGGGGAACCGGATATTTGCGTGACACTGGACAAACGGGCCCTCAAGGGCAACAAGGTCCAGGTGCTCGAGCGTGATACCACCGTGGTCGTCCCCACGGGTCCGTTCCCGGTGGAGAACAGCGCGACCGGCAAGACCAACTCGTTCTACCAGAACGCGAACCTGTACCTGTGCCTGAACGACGAAAACGGCAAGGGCTTGTGGGGCGTCCCGTTCAAGACCCCCATCTGCGGCTATGTGGAGAGCATCGACTACTATGCCAACGGCAAGATCCAGTTCCTCTTCGCATCGGCCTCCGGGCTGTACCTGATCGACCGGCTGGGACGCTTTGTCGGAGGATTCCCCGTGGATCTCGGGAAACCGGTCCTGTTGGGTCCGAAGGCATACGACTTCTCCGGGGCGCACGGCTATACCGTGATGGTCCTGCACAAGGACAACAGCCTGGAAATGTACAACCTCCACGGCCAGAAGCCGCAGGAGTGGAAGGGCATCCATGCGCCGGAAACGGTGAAACAGCTGCCTGAACTCCTGGAAATCAAAGGAAAGCGTTACTGGGCCGTCCGTACTTCCATCCGTACCCTCGTGTACGGATTCGAGGGAGGCGAGCCCCTTACGAAGGATGAGGGCGGAAAGATGATCCGCCCCGATTCGGAACTCACCCCTTCTTCCCGCGGCCTTTCCGTCGAATGCTACGACGGAAAGACCCGTGACATCAAACTGTAAACTGAAACCTGCCTGACAATAATGGAATTCAAATCCGTCAACAAAATCCTCGAGAACAGTTTCCGGAACAACTGGGACCGTCCCGCCCTGTCCAACTACCAGGGCGTGACCCTCAGCTACCGGGACGTTGCACGCCGCATCGCGAAGCTTCACATCGCATTCGAACAGTGCGGTCTCGAGAAGGGCGACAAGGTCGCCATCTGCTCCCGTAACCAGGCCAACTGGGGCGTCTGCTTCCTCGCAGCCCTCACCTATGGCGCCGTGGCCGTGCCCATCCTGCACGAGTTCAAGGCCGGCAACATCCACTATCTGGTGAACCATTCCGAAGCCCGCGTCCTGTTCGTGGACGAGGTCATCTGGGAGGGCCTCACCCCGGAGGAAATGCCCGGCCTGTCGGTGATCGTCCAGATCAATACCCTCAAGTTCCTGTATACCGACACGGAGGAGCGCGGCTATGTCCGCGAGCACCTGAACGAATTCTTCGGCCGGAAGTATCCCAATTTCTTCGGCCCCGACGACTTGGATTATTATGAGGACTCTCCGGAGGAGCTTGCGGTAATCAATTATACTTCAGGAACTTCTGGTTTCTCCAAGGGTGTGATGATCCCTTACAGGGCCCTGTTCTCCAACATCGACTTCGCCAAGAACGACGCCTGCCCGATGCTGAAGCCGGGGATGCAGTGCGTGTCCATGCTGCCGTCGGCCCATATGTACGGAATGATGTTCGAGTTCCTCTATGAGATGACCTGCGGCATGCACGTGCACTTCCTGAGCCGCGTCCCCAGCCCGAAGATCATCATGAAGGCCTTCTCGGAGATCCATCCCGACATCATCATCGCCGTCCCGCTGGTGATGGAGAAGGTGTACAAGACCAAGCTCAAGCCGCTCATCGACCGGAAAAAGATCAAGCTCCTGATGAGCATCCCGGTACTGGACAAGGTGATAGCCAAGCGCTTCTGCACCGAACTCACCACTGCCTTCGGCGGCCAGTTCGAGGAGGTGATCCTGGGCGGCGCCGCCTTCAACCCGGAGGTGGAGCAGTTCCTGCACAGGATCGGCTTCCACTACACGGTGGGTTACGGCATGACCGAGTGCGCCCCGATCATCGGATATGCGCACTGGGACAAGGTCAAGGTGGGTTCCGCCGGCCGGGCCGCCAAGAACATGCTGATCCGAATCGATTCGCCGGATCCCCGCAACATTCCGGGCGAGGTGCAGGTGAGCGGCCCGAACGTGTGCCTGGGCTATTTCAAGAACGAACAGGCCACCCGGGACGCCTTCACCGAAGACGGCTGGTTCCGCACCGGGGACATGGGCATTATCGACGAGGACGGCTATCTGTTCCTTCGCGGCCGCTCCAAGTGCATGATTCTGGGCCCTTCCGGCCAGAACATCTATCCGGAGGAGCTCGAGGCCGTGATCAACAACTACACCTATGTCGTGGACTCCCTCGTGGTGGAGGACGACGGCGGCCTGACGGCCCTCATCTATCCCGACTGGCACCAGGGTGAACTGGACGGCATGAGCCGGGTCGCCCTCCGCGACCGTCTGCTCAGCGTCCTGCCGGACATCAACTCCGAGCTCCCGAAATACGCGCAGATCCGCAAGGTGGAATTCATGCCCGAGGACTTCGAGCGCACCCCCAAGAAGAGCATCAAGCGTTACCTCTATCAGAGAAACTAATGGAAAAGTTCGACCACAGCTATCTGGAGATGGCCGAGATCTGGGCGCAGAACTCCTACTGCAAGCGCCGCAAGGTCGGCGCCCTGCTCGTGAAGGACCGGATGATCATTTCCGACGGATATAACGGCACGCCCTCCGGTTTCGAGAACGTGTGCGAAGACGAGAACGACGTCACCAAGCCCTATGTGCTCCATGCGGAAGCCAATGCGATCACGAAAGTCGCAAAGTCCGGCAACAGCAGCGAGGGAGCCACGCTCTATGTGACGGCCTCTCCGTGCCTGGAGTGCTCCAAGCTCATCATCCAGTCCGGGATCAAGCGGGTCGTCTATCGGGACGAATACCGCCTGACCGACGGGATCGACCTTCTCCGCCGGGCCGGTATCCAGGTCGAAAAAGTGGATTGACCCCTATGTCCGAAAAGAAACAGACACTCCTGAGGGTCGCCGAGATCCTCCTGGGCGTCGTGATTGGCGTGATTATCACCCTCACGGTCGTCCGCTACCGCGAGAACCGCAACATCATGCGGGCGAAATACGTCAACTGGCAGAAGCTGAACCTGATCCTGGACCAGATAGAACGGAATTACGTCGATACCATCGACCTGGCCGGGATGACCGACGCGGCCATCGTGGGCGCCCTGGCGAAGCTGGACCCGCACTCGGTTTATATGCCTCCCGTGAAACTGAAGCAGGCCGAGGAGGAGCTTTCGGGCAATTTCGAAGGGATCGGCATCCAGTTCAATGTTCCGAACGATACGGCCATCGTCCTGGAGGTCATTGCCGGCGGACCGTCCGAAAAGGCGGGACTCCTTACCGGCGACCGGCTCCTGAAGGTGGGCGACCGGGTGATCGCGGGCGTGAAGTTTCCGCAGGACAGCATGGTGCGGCTGATGAAGGGTCCTTCCGGAACGAAGGTCACCGTAACCGTAGGACGCGGCGCCGAGGAGATTCCCTTTGAAATCACCCGCGGCAAGATTCCCCTGCATAGCGTGGACGCCTACTTCATGGTGGACGACACGACCGGCTATATCCGGCTCCAGAAGTTCTCCAGGACCACGTACAGCGAGTTCAAGGAGGCTTATGGCGTCCTGTCGGAGGCCGGGATGAAGCGGCTGGTGATGGACCTCCGTGACAACACCGGCGGCTACCTGGACCAGGCGCTCCTGCTCTCCAACGAGTTCCTTTCCCGGGGAGACACGATCGTATATATGGAAGGTCTTCACCGCAAGCGCGACGTGTACCGGGCAGACGGCAGGGGGCACCTGAAGGATGTCGGCCTGTCGGTCCTCATCAGCGAAGGATCGGCTTCCTCCAGCGAAATCTTCGCCGGCGCCATCCAGGACAACGACCGCGGCACCATCGTGGGCCGCCGTTCCTTCGGAAAGGGTCTGGTGCAGGAACCGATCGACTTCAACGACGGTTCGGGCCTCCGGCTGACCGTGGCGCGGTTCTATACCCCGTCCGGCCGCTGCATCCAGAAGCCTTACGACAACTACGAATACGACATTTACCAGCGTTATACCGACGGAGAAGTCTTCTCCGCCGACAGCGTGAAGTTGAACACCGAGGATGTCCACCATACGAAGGGCGGTCGCGTCGTTTATGGCGGGGGCGGCATCATGCCCGACGTGTTCGTGCCCGTGGATACCACCCGTGCTTCCGCCTTTTATATCGCATGCAACCGCAAGGCCACGCAGATGCGCTTCGCCTCAGCGATGTTCGACAAGTATGCCGCGCAGCTCCGGGCCATTGAGGATTATCCCGCGATGGACGCTTTCCTGAAGCGGATCGACGTCCCCGGGCAGTTCCGGACCTTCGCCCTCCGCCGCGACGGCATCACCGTATCCGATGTGGAGTACAAGGAGACGCTCCCTTACCTGGAGCCGCAGCTCAACGCCCTCGTCGCCCGGTACTCGAAACTGAGCGAGAACGCTTTCTACAAGTATTATCTCCCCGTGGATTCCACCGTGGAGGCTGCCCTCCGTAACACCGCCCGATAATGCTGATCACCCTTTGCGGCTTCATGGGAAGCGGAAAGACGACGGTCGGGAAAGTCCTGGCGGACTTTCTCGGCTGTCCGTTCCTGGATCTGGACGAACTGGTCGTGAAGAAGGCCGGGAAGTCCATCCCGGAGATCTTTACCGATGATGGCGAACCTGCTTTCCGGCAGCTGGAGGCCCAGGTACTCCGGAAAACCGTCGAAAAATACGCGGAAAGCACGGCCGTGCTGGCGCTCGGCGGAGGCGCCGTGATGACGCCCGCTTCGGCCGCCCTCCTGCACGGAAAGACGGACTGCATCTACCTCCGCGCGACGCTGGAAACCCTGTCGGCCCGCCTGGAAGGGGAGACCGCCGGCCGGCCGCTGGCGGATGGCGCCCTTGCCGCCCGTCTGGCGGAGCGGGAGCCCGTTTACGAAGAAACCGCCCATGTCACGGTGGACACGGACGGTTTGTCTCCGGAGGAGGTTGCCGACGAGATCATCATCTCGTGTCTTTAGAACAACGTCCAGTCCGTAAAGTCTGACGCGGGCTCGTCGGGTTCGTCCTTCGGCTCTTCCTTCTTCTTTTTCCTGGAAGGCTTGGCGGGTTTTTCCTCAACGTCCGGAATCTCGACGTCCAGTTCCATTTCGATGGGCTCTTCGTCCTCTGTATCAGTCGTTACTTCGATCTCGACCGGTTCTTCTTCCTCGGGGACGACATCGTCCTCCGGTTTGTGGAGAGGCTCGATGAATTCGACCCCGATGAGGTCGTAGGAACTGCATTTCTTGCCCTTGGCGGTAAGGCCCTTCTTGGCGATGAATTCCTCGGCATCCAGCACTTCGGCCTCGCGGCCTTCGTGGCGTCCGCCGAAGGTGAGTTTCACCTGCGGATGCAGGTCATCGGAGAGATCCACCAGTTTGGAACCCTTGGCGTCGGATATGAAGGACTGGGGGGTATTGTTGCTTTCGACAAAACTGAACCGCTTGATATAGAAGGCTTTCACTGCATTGTCCCAGTAGAGGACGGTGTAGGTGAGGCCCAGGTCCAGTTTCTCGATGCGGATCACGTCGCCCTGGTATTTGTTCACCACCTCGTAGTTCGTGGTGTAGTAGGAACCGTCGGAGAAGATGGCGAGAACGCGGTCGTTTCCGCTGAACTGGCCGATGTGTTCGCCCCGTCCGTCCTCGTTCAGGCGCTGGATGTCCGGATCGTACCAGATGTCCTTGCCGCCGAGCGTGGTGACACCCTTGGCCTTGAGCTGGATCCGCTGCACGGGATACTTGGTCACGAGGTTGCCGCGGGAAGTGCGCCCCTTGATGGCGAGGGCGGAGAAGTCGTATTCCAACTGGGACTTCTTGATGCCCTTCTTGGGCCGAAGGGACACCTTCACGGTTTCGGCCTCACCGTTGTGGTTCACGCTGAACCACAGGATCTTGGACCCTTCGGCACCCGTGGTGATGTCGTAATCCTTGTCGCGGGTGATGGAGGTGATGGCGAAACGCTTGGCGTAATGGACCGGTCCCTTTCCGTCGCGGTAGATGACGTTGTAGATGGTACGGGCGTCGTTGCGGTTGAACACTCCGGCGTACAGGAGGTCCTTCCCGAAGAACGCCTTGTCGGCCACCTTGGTCACCCGGTACTTGCCGTCCTTGCCGATGACGATGATTTCCGAAAGGTCGGAGCACTCGGAGACGAACTCCGCGCCGTCGGAACTCTTGAGGCCGATGCCCACGAAACCTTCCGCCAGGTTGGCGTACAGTTTCGCGTTGTTGTTCACGACCTTGGTGGCCGCGATGGTCTCGAACGAGGTGATTTCGGTGAGGCGCGGGTGGTCCTTCCCGTACTTCTTCTTGAGGTTCCGGAACCAGTCGATGGTGAACTGGGTAAGGTGGGCGAGTTTGTCGCGGACGTCCTTCATCTCATCCTCCAGGGCGTAGATCTTCTCGTCCAGGGCCTTGGTGTCGAACTTGGAGATCTTCCGCACCGGCTTCTCCACGAGTTTCAGGATGTCGTCCATCGTGATTTCACGGTGGAGGAGGTCCTGGTACTGCTTCATGCGCTCGAAGATATCCTGCAGCTGCTCTTCCCAGTCGCGCTGGTCCTGTTCGAGCACCTTGTAGATGCGGTTCTCGAAGAAGATGCGCTCCAGGGAATCGTAGTGCCACTGCTCTTCCAGTTCGCCGAGCTTGATCTCCAGCTCCTGGCCCAGCAGGTCGCGGGTATGCCAGGTGTCGTATTCCAGGATGTCGTTGACCGACAGGAACTGCGGCTTGTCCTCCTTGATGACGCAGGCGTTCGGGTTGATGGTGGTTTCGCAGTCGGTGAAGGCGTACAGGGCGTCGATCGTCTTGTCGGGGGATACGTCGGCAGGCAGATGGATGATGATCTCCACCCGGTCGGTGGTCATGTCCTCGATCTTCTTGATCTTGATCTTGCCCTTGTCCTTGGCTTTCAGGATGCTGTCGATGACCATGTGGGAGGTTTTCCCGTAGGGGATCTCCGTGATGGTGACCGTGCTCTTGTCCACCTTGTCGATGCGGGCGCGGATCTTCACCTGCCCGCCCCTCCGGCCGTGGTTGTACTTGGAGCAGTCCACCAGTCCGCCGGTGGGGAAGTCGGGATACAGTTCGTACTCCTCTTCCTTCAGGATGGCGATGGACGCGTCGATGAGCTCGTTGAAGTTATGGGGAAGGATGCGGGACTGCATGCCCACGGCAATGCCTTCCGTACCCTGCGCAAGCAAGAGCGGGAACCGTACCGGAAGCTCCGTGGGCTCCTGGTTGCGGCCGTCGTAGGAGGTCATCCAGGTGGTGACCTTCGGGTCGAAGATGACTTCCTTGGCAAACTTGGAAAGGCGCGCCTCGATGTAACGGGCAGCGGCGTTGGAGTCGCCCGTGAGGATGTTGCCCCAGTTGCCCTGGCAGTCCACGGCGAAGCCTTTCTGGCCCAGCTGGACGAGGGCGCCCAGGATGGATGCGTCGCCGTGCGGGTGGTACTGCATCGCCTGGCCGACGATGTTCGCGACCTTCGTGTACCGGCCGTCGTCCATCTTGTACATCGCGTGCAGCACGCGGCGCTGGACCGGCTTGAGACCGTCCACGATGTGCGGGACGGCCCGTTGCAGGATCACATAGGACGAATAGTCCAGGAACCAGTCCTTGAACATGCCGGACAGCTTGAACTTCCGGCTGTCGCTGCCCAGCAGGCGGGAGAATTTCCCCGTCGGCTGAGCATTGTCGTCAAGCACTTCCTGTTCTTCCTCCTGCTCTTCAGGCTGCTCTTGGATGTCATCCCATTCTTCGCTCATAACTCGCTCTTTGCTCTAATACTCGTATCCGAAGCGGCGGAGTTCCTTGCGGGACTCGCGCCAGTCGGGATCGACCTTCACGAAGGTCGAAAGGAATACCTTTTTCTGGAAGAAGTCTTCCATGTCCAGGCGGGCTTCGGTGCCCACCTTCTTCAGGGCGGCGCCCCGCTTGCCGATGATGATTCCCTTCTGGGACTCGCGCATCACGTAGATGACGGCGCTGATCTCGTACCGGTCCTCGCCTTCGTGGAAGGACTCGATCTCCACCTGGCAGCAGTAGGGGATTTCCTCGCTGTAGTTGAGGAGGATCTTCTCCCGCAGGATCTCCGAGGCGAAGAAACGGAGGTTCTTGTCGGTGAACTGGTCCTTGTCGAACCAGGCCGGAGCCTCGGGCAGGCGGGAAGAAACGGCCTCCAGGATGCTCTCCAGGTTGAATTTCTCCTGGGCCGAGGCCGGGATGACCTCCGCCTTCGGGAGTTGCTCCTTCCACCACTGCATCAGTTCGACGACCTTCTCCTGGGAGGAGATGTCGATCTTGTTGATCACGACGATCACCGGGCAGTCGACCTTCCGGAGCTTCTCGATGTAAGCCTCGTTCTTGTCACCCTTCTCCACCGTGTCGGTGACGTACAGGATGATGTCCGCGTCGCCGATGGCGGTGTCCACGAAATCGAGCATGTTCTGCTGGAGCCGGTAGTTCGGCTTCAGGATGCCCGGGGTGTCGGAATAGACGATCTGGTAATCCTCGCCGCTGACGATGCCCATGATGCGGTGCCGCGTGGTCTGGGCCTTCGCGGTGACGATGGAGAGCTTCTCCCCGACGAGGGCGTTCATCAGGGTGGACTTGCCCACGTTGGGGTTGCCGATGATGTTGACGAATCCTGCGCGGTGTGCCATTATACGTACGCCCCCATTTTCAGGATGTTCACCTCGCCCTCGGTGAGGTAGCGCCAGTCGCCTTTCTTGAGGCCCTTCTTGGTGAGGCCGGCGAAATAGACGCGGTCCAGGGCCTTCACTTCATAGCCCATGGACTCGAAGATGCGGCGGACGATGCGGTTCTTCCCGGAGTGGATCTCGATGCCCAGCTGGCGGTGGTCCCGCTGGTCGATGTACTCGAGTTCGTCGGCGGCGATGACCCCGTCGGTCAGTTCGATGCCGGCGAGGACCTTCTCCTTGTCTTCCTCGGCGAGGGGATGGTCCAGGACCACCTGGTAGATCTTCTTCTTGTTGTAGGACGGGTGGGTGAGGCGCTCGGCCATCTCGCCGTCGTTGGTGAACATCAGGACACCGGTGGTGTTCTTGTCCAGGCGGCCCACCGGGAACACGCGGGAAGGACAACCCTTGAGGAGGTCCATCACGGTCTTTTCGGCGTGCGGGTCGCTCGCGGTGGTGACGTATCCCTTGGGCTTGTTCATCAGGATGTACACCTTCTCTTCGCCCTTGAGACGCTCGCCGTTGAAACGGATGTCGTCGGTGAGGACGTTGACCTTGGTTCCCAGTTCGGTGACCACTTCGCCGTTCACGGTCACGACGCCGCTCTGGATGAGCGTGTCGGCCTCCCTGCGGGAGCAGACGCCGGAATTGGCGATGTATTTGTTCAGGCGGACGACCTCCTTGATGGGGGCCTTCGCGGTATCGTCGTCGGACCAGGCGCTGCCGCTTACCTGCGGCTTGCGGCTGAGCATCGCGCTCATGCCGGCATCGGCCTCGGAACGCTTCTGGTAAGGTTTGCGGGCGCCGGGCTTGCTGCCGAAGGACGGCTTTCCATATCCGGACTTCCGGGGCTTCTCGCCATACGGACGGCTGTCCCCGAAGGACTTGTGTTCGCCGTAAGGCTTATGTTCTCCGTAGGCCTTGTGTTCGCCATAGGCCTTGTGTTCTCCATAGGATTTGCGCTCGCCGTAAGCCTTGCGCTCGCCGGCCGGCTTTCCTTCGCCGTAGGGTTTGGCGCCGAACGGCTTCCGGGTACCGTAGGTGCGGCCCTGGGGCTTGTCTTCGGAATCGAAGGAGCGGCTGGTGCTGAAATCTTCACGATGTGGGCGGTATCCGCCTTCGCGGCGGCCGTATTCCACTTTCTCTGCGCGGCCTTCGCCAGGCCTTCTGGTGAAATGGGTACGTGTACCCTTCTTTTTTTCTTCCATTGTCAAATAATTAAAAACCAATGACTCACGTCATTCTATCGGAATGCTTTCCTATTGCAGTTTGAATTTGTAGGTGATGGTGCCGGTCTGGAGGACGGGGGCGTCGGCGCTCATGTTGAAGTGGGCCTTCATCGCGGCGGCGCGGGCGGCGTTCCACAGGCTCTTGTCCGTCACCGTGGTGCCTTCTACACCCGGGATGGCCTCGGTTACGTTGCCGTACTGGTCCACTTTAACCTGAACGACTACGGTTCCTTCCATCTGGGCGTTGTAGGACGGCTTGGGCAGGGTTCCCACGACGTTCCGGCCCCGCAGGTGCGCATTGGCGTTACCGGTCGTCCGGCCTTCCTTCGTGTTGCCGTCGGGCTGGCCGGCCTTGAAGCCTTCCGAGGCCTCGGCGGCCGAATGCGGGGCCGTGGCCTTGTCGTCCTTCTGGCTCATTCCCGGGAACGAGGCGCGGGGATCCAGTTTGGGTTCTTCCTGTTTCGGGGTGGGGACCTCCACGTCGCCGTGCGGATCCGGCCTGGTGGCAGGCGTGGTGTTCGGCCGGTCGTTCACATAGGGCGATTCGGCCTTCTGCACCAGTTCCACTGCCTTGGTGGGGTCCGTTTCCTCCGCCTGCGGCTGCCGTCCGATGCGGGTCTGGACGGGAGTCTCCGGCTCCAGTACGTCTTCCTCGAAGTCGATGACGAAACTGGTCTCCGGCGGCGGGGGATCGAGGTACTTGAGCCCCGCAGTCAGGCAGATGACGGCGGCCAGCGCGTGCACGACGCCGGTGACGACGAGACCCGTGGTCCGGGCCCGCTTGTCCTGCTGCTGTCTGGTGCGGAGATACGGCTGCATCGTTTACTCGGGTTGTGTCGCCAGGATTACCTTGTAGTGGTTCCGCTTGGCGATGTTCATGATTCCCACGATTTCGCCCACGGGAACGCTCTGGTCGGAGAAGATGGAGAAGGTCGGGTCTTCCTCGCTGCTGAGCAGGTCGATGAGCCCGTCCTCCACCTCCTCATAGGAGGCCGGATTCTGGTCTCCGTTCAGGTGGTAAGTGTAGGTGTCGTTGCCCCAGTCCTTGATGCTGACGCTCACGGTGGCCTTCGCTCCGATCTGGCCCGTGCTCTTGGGAAGGAGGAGCTTGAGGGCGTTCGGGTTGATGAGGGTGGAGGTCACCAGGAAGAAGATCAGCAGGAGGAACACGATGTCCGTCATCGAGGACAACGCGAACGAAGCGTCCACCTTGGTGTTTCTCTTCAGTGCCATAGGCTTATTCCTCTCCGGGTTCGTGAAGGACGATGTCGATGAACTCCATGGAGGAACTCTCCATCTTGTACACCAGGTTGGAGACCTTGGAGGTGAGCCAGTTGTAGCCGAAGTAGGCGATGATGCCCACGATCAGGCCGCCCACGGTGGTGAGCATGGCGGTGTAGATACCGTCGCTGAGGAGGGTGATGTCGATGTTGTTGCCGGCCTTGGACATGTTGAAGAAGGCCTTGACCATGCCCAGCACGGTGCCGAGGAAACCGATCATCGGGGCGCCGCCGGCGATGGTCGCGAGGATCGGCAGGCCTTTCTCGAGGCGGGAGACCTCGATGTTGCCGGTGTTCTCGACGGCGGACTGGATGTCGTTCATCGGACGGCCCAGGCGGTGGATGCCGGTCTCGATCATCCGGGCGACCGGGTTGTCATACTTCCGGCACAGGGTGACGGCCGACTTCGTCTTGCCCGCGTTCATGTAGTCGCGGATGTCGTTCATGAAGTTCGGGTCGATCTTCGAGGCCTGGCGGATGGACCACCACTTGCGTCCGATGATGTAAATGGCGATGACGGACAGGGCGAGCAGGACCCACATCAGGGGACCGCCCATCTTGAACATCGAGAAGAGGCTTTCGCTCATCTCGGCCGGCTGCGCGGCAGGAGCCGCAACCACCTGCTCCACAGCCTCTTCGGCTGTCTGGACCAGCGTGTCTGTCTGCAAAAGGTTGAAAAGCATATCTGTTTGTATTATCGTTTTTTCACTCGTTCACGCACACGTGCGTAACCAACTTGCAAAGATACAAAATTTATTCCGAATAACCGCGTCATTCCGGCAGGTCTGCCGGTTTCAGGAACGCGGCGCGGAGGGAGCGTACCTTGCCGTCGGCAAACTCTACCTCGAAGGTGGTCCACTCCTTGTTGGCGGCGCGGATCACGCCTTCGCCGAAGACGGCATGGGTGACGGTTTCGCCGATGCGGAAGGGGCTCTGCAGTTCTGCCCGCTCGGCGGTGAAGTCGGTGTCGTCCAGGGAAATGGGCCTGGCAGGGTCCAGTTCCTCGTCCAGCACGTGGATGAGGTTCCGGGTCCCGCGCCAGAGTTCTTCGGGTATAAATCCCTCTGTAACAACCGTTTCCCGCTTAATCTCAGCGAGGAAGCGGGACGGGTACTTGTTCATCTTCGTGGACAGGTTGTATCCTTCCGATTCGGTGAGGAACAAGGCCTTTTCGGCGCGAGTAACGGCCACGTACATCAAGCGGCGCTCCTCTTCCTCGCCCCGTTTCTTGTATTCCCGGATGGTCCGGAGATTCGGGAAGATGCCCTCGGACAGGCCGGTGATGAATACGAAGGGGAACTCGAGGCCCTTGGCCTGGTGGATCGTCATCAGCTTGAGGGTCGGCACGTCGCGGCGATGGTCGTCGTTCGTGAGGAGGGCGATGTCCTGGAGGTAGTCGGACAAGGTGGATTCCTCCGGAGTCCGGACGCTCTCGTAGAAGCGGACGGAGGACAGGAGTTCGTCCAGGTTCTCCAGCCGGTCCTCGTCCTGGTCCTCGCGGATGGCCTGCTTGAGGCCGGAGCGGTCCAGCAGGCGGTCCAGCAGGTCGCTCACGCGGTGCTCCAGGGCGAAGGCCTTGGCATCCTCGATCAGGTCCACGAAGGCCTGGGCGGCCGTTTTCCCGTATCCGTCCCGGATCTGGAGGGCGCTGAACAGGGAGATGCCGTCACGGTCGGCGTCGGCCCGGAGGGTGTCCAGGAATTTCTTCCCGAGCTTGCGGGAAGGGACATTGACGATGCGTTCGAAGGAAAGGTCGTCGTCCTGGTTGTTCACGAGACGGAGATAGCTGAGGGCATCCTTGATCTCCCGCCGCTCGAAGAAGCGGGTTCCGCCCCAGACGGTATAGTCGATCCGGGCGCCGATGAGGGCCTGCTCCAGGGCGCGGGACTGGTAGGTGCTCCGGTACAGGACCGCGATGTCATTGACCTTCGCGCCCGCGGCGAGCAGCGCCTTGACCTGGGCGACGATCCAGTCCGTTTCCTCCTTCTCGGTCTTTCCGTGGAAGTGGATGACGGGACGTCCTTCGGCCTTCCGGGTGAAGAGGTCTTTCGGAACCCGGTTCCGGTTGCTTGAGATCACCTCGTTGGCGACGTCCAGGACCTGCGGGGTGGACCGGTAGTTCTCGTCCAAAATGATGGTCCTGTCGGCGGCGAACTGTACGAACAGGTCCGGCCGGGCGCCGCGCCATTCGTAGATGGCCTGGTCGGGATCGCCCACGATGAACAGGTTCCGATGTTTCGCGGCGAGCCGCTCCACCAGGTCCCAGTCGTCCAGGTTGCAGTCCTGCGCCTCGTCCACCATGATGTAGTTCAGCGTGTTCTGCCACCATTCGCAGGCGTCGGGGAAGCGGTCCAGGATGTATTTCGTGAAGTTGATGAGGTCGTCGAAGTCCAGGGCATAGTGCTTCATCTGCAGGGCGACGTAACCTGCCAGGCGGGAGGTCCTGCGCATTTCATCGGTGATGACCGCCCCCGGGAGCATATAGGCCTGGATGTACCCGTTCAGGGCCTTGTCGATGGAGATGGCGTCCAGGAACTGCTTGACTGTCTTTTCGGTACGCTTGAGGCCCAGCTCGTCCATCGCCTGCTTGGCCACGGCCTTGCGGTCTTCCTCGTCCAGGACGGTGAATCCCTTGGGGAAGCCGAGCCGGTAGATTTCCTTCCGGAGGAACTTTACGCAGAAACCGTGGATGGTGCACACGAAGTCGTTGTAGTCGCCGCTGTGGACCATCCCGGCGATGCGGGCGCGCATCTCGGCGGCCGCCTTGTTCGTGAAAGTGAGGCACAGAATGTTCGCCGGGTCGATGCCCACGGCGTTCACCAGGTAGGCATACCGGTGCGTGAGGGCCTTCGTCTTGCCCGTACCGGCCCCGGCCACGACGCGGATCCGTCCCTCCGTCGCGGTCACGGCCTCCTTCTGCCGGCTGTTCAGTCCCTCGAAGATATCGGTCATAGGAGCCGGATGCCTTCCTTCTCCATCGCATCCAGCGCCTCCGCATGGCCGGCGGCATCCACCCAGGCGAGGGCGTCCTTGAGGACGCAGACGTCGAAGCCGTCCTTCAGCAGGTCTTCGGCCGTGTTGCGGACGCAGTATTCCGTCGCGATGCCGCACACGAGGACGTGCTGGATGTCCAGGAGGCGGAGTACCTCACCGAGGCTCTGCCCGGCAGGGTTAAGACCTTCGAAACCGCTGTACTGCTCCCGGGCGGGATCTTCGCCCTTGAAGAAAGTAAGATCTTCTTTCACATAGGGTTGCAGGGCTTCGTGCACCTCTGCGCCGTGGGTGCCCTGCACGCAGTGCGGGGGCCACGGGCCGCCCTGCTCCGCAAACGAGCAGTGGCGGGCCGGGTGATGGTCCCGGACGAAGAGGATGGGGTAGGTGGAGTGGATGCCGGATTCGTCAGCCTCCGTCCCGGCCGTGAGCTTTTCAATGGCCTTGAGCGTCCCCTCGATGGCCCCTTCGGCTCCCTGGCATGCCATGGTGCCGTCGATGAAGTCGTAGAGCATGTCCACGACCACCAGTGCGCTGTCTTTCATGTTCCGTGTCATTTCCTACAAATTTACGCAAAAACTTTGTTATCTTTGCAATAATCCGCCTGTTGGGCGCAAACACAAGACACTATGGATAAACTGAACACTGCCTATTGCTCGGACAAGTACCAGTACACGATGGGAAAGTCTTACCTGGAATGCGGGAAGGACAAGGAAATCGCCACCTTCAACCTGTTTTACCGGAAGGCTCCGGAGAATAACAACTGGGCCGTCGTGAGCGGCACGGAGGAAATCATCCAGATGGTCCAGAAACTGGGCACCGAACCGGAGGAATTCTACGAGAAGTTCCTCCCGGGGGATGATTATAAGGAATTCCGCAAGTATCTGAGCACCATGAAGTTCACCGGCGCGGTGTACTGCATGCGCGAGGGTGAGATCGCCTTCCCCACGCAGCCCATTGTCACCGTCGTCGCGCCCATGATCGAGGCGCAGGTCCTGGAAACCCCGATGCTGTGCATCCTGAACCACCAGATGGCCGTCGCCACGAAGGCTTCCCGCGTGTGCCGTGCGACCGACAAGCCGGTTTCCGAGTTCGGGTCCCGCCGCGCCCACGGCCCCTGGGCCGCCGTCTATGGCGGCAAGGCCGCCCAGATCGCCGGCTGCGCCAGTTCCTCGAACATCCTCACCGGCGCCATGAACGGTGTCCCTTCCACCGGCACGATGGCCCATAGCTTCGTGACCGCCTACGGCAGCACCGTGGAGGGCGAACATCTGGCTTTCTGCGACTATATCCGCACCCACCGGGGCGAGAACATCATCCTGCTCATCGACACGTACGACACCCTCAGGTGCGGTGTCAAGAATGCTATCCGTGCTTTCCGCGAGAACGGCATCGACGATAACTATCCCGGCGGTTACGGTATCCGGCTGGACAGCGGCGACCTCGCCTACCTGTCCCAGGAAGTGCGCCGCATCCTGGACGACCACGGGATGAAGAAATGCAAGATCTTTGCGACCAACAGCCTGGACGAGTACCTGATCACGGACCTGGAGCGCCAGGGGGCCTGCATCGACAGCTACGGCGTGGGCGACGCCATCGCCACCTCCAAGGCCGCCCCCTGCTTCGGCAACGTGTACAAGCTGGTGCAGATCGGCGACCAGCCCGTCCTGAAGCGCTCCGAGGACAAGATCAAGCTCATCAACCCGGGCTTCCAGATCACCTGGCGCATCAGCACCCTGGATTCGTCCAAGGGCAACAAGATTGACGGTTACGTGTTCAAGGCCGACGTCACCTGCCTCCGCGGGGACAGGATGGACCTCGCCATCCAGAAGGGGGAGACCATCACCGTCCGCGACGAGTACGATTCCTTCAAGTACAAGACCTTCGAGGCCGGCACCTATGAGGCCCGTCCGCTTCAGCACCAGGCCATCGCCGACGGCAAGCGCGTCTGTCCGAAGCACACGCTGATGCAGAAGAAGGCGTTCTTCAAGGACAACCTCCACCACTTCTCTCCCGCCGAGTCCCGTCTGATCAATCCGCACTTTTACAAGGTGGATATCTCCGACGACCTCTACGACACCAAGATGCGCCTGATCGACGACCTGGTGAAGCAGATCCAGGAATTCGAGATCGACTGATTTACCGGAGCAGGACTACCTTCACATACTCGTTCGTCAGCCCGCCGGAGCCCTTCTGGGAATCGGCGATGAGGACGAGCGTGCGCCGGCCGTCCGGAAGGGTGGGCCCGAGGCACATCCCTTCGAAGTTGGCCAGGTCCAGGGCTCCGGTCCGGAAGGTGCAGAGGAGGGATTTGCGGAGGATGCCGGCAGGGTCGTGAACCGGGTCCACGAGGTATAGGTCGGTCTGGGTGAAGGAGTCTGTAAGCTTGTCCCAGAAGCTCCCTTTCGGTACGTACACTTCCCGTTCCAGGACGATGAGGCGGCCATCGCCGAGGGCGGCGAGGGCGGGAACGCCGTGGACATAGGCCGTGATTCCGGCCGATGACCTCGCGGGCTCTCCGATTTGGTAGAAGAACTGCTCTCCGGGTTCTCCGTCACTGCCGAAACTTTGCAGGCGCAGGATGCGGGGGAGGAAGGTGTCTTTCTTCAGCGGGGATTCCGTCGTCGTCCAGAACAGGCCCGTGGAATCGTCGTAAGTGAGGGACTCGAAACCGCGGTTCGCAATGATGTTTTTGGTGCTGAATTCATTGGGGATCCGGAGCATTCTCCCGGTTTCCCGTCCGGCGAGGTCGTATTCCCGGATGTCCTGGCTCTCGGTGGAAACATACAGGGTGGCCGTGGAGGGCACGAAGGCGATGCCTTCGCAGTCCCGGGCCCTGCCGCCCGCTTCCGCCGTCCCGTCCGCCTGCTTCATCAGCACGCTTGTGACGGTCCCGTCCGGACCGAGGGGAATCGAAAAGAAGACGATGCCACCGCCTTTCAACTTATCATGGACTACCGCATACCGGTTGCCGGAGATGTGCGTGATGCCGGAATACTCGCCGGGTTCGATGTCCAGGATCGATGCCGGGAGGGGTGTGGCCCGGAGGTCCGCCGCCGGGGTGTCCGGCGGGAGGAAGGTTCCGGTCCACCGGTACGCCGTGCCGGCCTGGAGGTCCAGGCCTTTCAGGCGGACGGACCAGGACCGGCCGTCCGAAGCCCGGGCGATGGCGGCTGCCGCCGGGAGGCCTCCCGGCTCCTTTGCCATCCACAGGCTGAATTCCCCGGAATCGGGAAGAGGTACGGGAAGGGTTTCGATTCCACCTTCCGTGGGTACCAGCAGGATTTCCCCGATGCCTGCATCCGCCGGCAATCCGGTCAGCAGGATGCGTACGTAGGCACTGGCGTGACGGACGATGAAAAGGGTGTCGCCCTTTCCCGTGACCGTCGTATCCGTCAGGAACCGGTCCTGGGCGAACAGGGCCTCGGCTTCCGGATCGTCAGTAACGGGTGTCCCGTCCTCGTACCGCACGGGTTCGTACACCGTTCCCTGCGGCTGCGCACAGCTTGCAAAGGCCGGGAAGCTTGCCGTCAGCAGGATGAGAAGGATCCTTTTCATTTTTCCGTTTTCCGCCATTTGCTTGCAAAGATAAGAATAATTATTTTTGCATATTATGTCACTGGAATCACTGTTTGAACGATATACCGGAGCTGCGCCCGTGTCCTGTGTGGCGCTCACCGGGTCGGCCTCGCACCGGCGGTATTACCGGCTGACAGGGCCTGACGGACGGACGCTCATCGGCGTGGAAGGTACCGACGCCGACGAGAACCGCGCCTTCCTGACCATCGACCGCCATTTCGCCGCCAAGGGTATCAACGTCCCGAAGGTTGTGGCGGAAGATGGCCTCTGCTACCTGCAGGAGGACCTGGGATCGACCGTACTTTATGACGCATTGTCCGAAGGGCGGAACAGCGGTTCCTACAGCCCGGAAGAAGTCCTGCTGCTAAAGAAAACACTTGCCGCCCTCCCGAAGATCCAGGTGGAAGGTGCCCGCGGGCTGGACTTTTCCGTATGCTATCCGCAGCCGTCCTTCGATGCGCGGATGGTGGACTTCGACCTGAACTATTTCAAATATAACTTCCTGAAACTCACTGGTCTGGAGTTTAACGAAGTCTTCTTGCAGGACGACTTCGACCGGCTCCGGGCGGACCTTCTCGCCGAGCCTTCCGACACGTTCCTGTACCGTGATTTCAATGCCCGCAACGTGATGCTGGTCGGCGGGGAGCCGTATTTCATCGACTTCCAGGGCGGACGCCGCGGACCGGTCCACTATGACGTCGCCTCTTTCCTCTGGCAGGCCCGGGCCCGCTATCCGGAAGCCCTGAGGGAAGAGTTGCTGCAGGTTTATCTGGAGGCGCTGCGTGCATATGGACCCGTGGACGAATCCCATTTCCGGGAGCGTCTCCGCCTTTTCATCCTGTTCCGGATGCTTCAGGTGCTCGGCTGCTATGGCTTCCGCGGCCTCTGGGAGGGCAACAAGGCCTTCACGTCCAGCATCCCCCCGGCCTTGGAAATCGTGCATGGCCTCCTGCCGCTCAAGGACTATCCCTACCTGTCGGGAGTCCTTTCGGCCCTCTCGGAAGGTTCGGGAAAGAATGTCCCCTCTGAAAAGAAAGAGGAATCGGCGGGATTGACGGTGACCATATACAGTTTCTCCTACCGGAAGGGTATTCCGGAGGATGCTTCGGGGAATGGGGGAGGATATGTGTTCGACTGCCGGAGCGTGCACAATCCCGGGAAGTATGAGCAGTTCAAGCAATTGACCGGTCTGGATGCACCCGTCATCCAGTTCCTGGAGGAGGACGGCGAGATCCTCCGTTTCCTGGACGCGGTCTATTCGTTGGTCGATGCCCACGTGGAGCGTTTCCTCCAGCGGGGATTCACGCACCTTCAGGTCAGTTTCGGCTGTACCGGCGGTCAGCACCGTTCAGCCTACAGCGCCCAGCACCTTGCGGAGCACCTCGTCGCGAAATATCCCGTCCGCGTTCACCTGATTCACCGCGAGCGGGGCATCGACCGCTGGTTACCCCAAGAGTGCGTCGAATGTAAGTGATTGACAATGATTGACTTAATGATAATTGAGTGCGTAAAACTGGGCACTCATTATTGCATAAAACATTGATAATAAACAAGTTCCATTCGACGGCCGTCAGACGATGAAAGCGATGATCTTTGCCGCGGGGCTGGGCACCCGTTTGAAACCCATCACGGACACGATGCCGAAGGCACTCGTGCCCGTGTGCGGACAGCCTTTGCTGTATCACGTCCTGACGAAACTGGTGGCGGGTGGCTATGAAGACATCGTCGTGAACGTCCACCATTTCCCGGACCAGATTATCGATTATCTCCGGTTCCACGACTTCGGGGCCCGCATCACCGTTTCCGACGAGCGTTTCCTTCTCCGTGAAACCGGGGGAGGAATCAAGTGTGCACAGCTGCTGCTGGACTCGTCCGGAGGAACGGGAGATCCGTTCCTCGTGCACAATGTCGATATTGTCAGTAACCTGGATTTCAAGTGGTTGCGGGAGCAGTGCCGTCCCGGTGCGCTGGCGACGCTGGTCGTGAGCGAAAGGAAGACACAGCGGTATTTCCTGTTCGATGACGACGGGCGGTTGAGGGGCTGGACGAACCTGGCGACGGGGGAGGTCCGGAGTCCGTTCGGGGACATCGACCCGGACCGTTTCCGCAAGCTTGCCTTCGCCGGCATCCATCTGATTTCACCGGCAATCTTCGGCGCTTTCGGGAAGTACGGCTTCGGCGACCGGTTCTCCATCGTGGACTTTTATCTGAGGGCCTGCGCCGACTATCCCATCTACGGTGTCGTGCCGCCGGATTTCGCCCTGGTGGACGTGGGGAAGTACGCCACCCTCCCCGAGGCGGAAGCCACTTGCATCGCTATCCTAAAGGGCTGATTATAAGGAGAATAAACAAAAAGAGGTGCACCTGCAGGTGCACCTCTTCATCGTTGGCGGGGATTTGCGAAATGCTAGTCCCGGATTTCCCCGGCCGCTTTTGTCGCGGGATCCTCGACAGAGAGTTCGTCTGCCGGCGGGATGCGGTCGATGTTGCCCCAGGGGTTCTCGACCTTGACGCGGGAGAAGACCGCGAGACAGGCGATGAGGACAATGCAACTGGCGGCAAAGACCAGGTAGTAGTTCTGTTTCCCGAGGATGTCGATCCAATAGTCGTAGTCCTTCAGGCTTTCCACGTTCTGGAGGATGACAGCTGAACCGTTGTTCACGAAATGGATGATCATCGTGAGGATCAGGGAGCCGGTCTTGTAATAGACATAGCCCATCACCAGCCCGATCAGGAAGGCGTTCAGGGCCTGCCAGGGGTTCGCGTGGATGACGGCGAAGAAGACCGCCGAGATGACGATGGCCCAGACAGGCTTCATCTTTGTGAGCAGGCCGCGAAGCACCATGCCCCGGCACAGCCACTCTTCGAAGATGGGGGCGAAGATGGCCACCACCAGGAAGGAAGACCAGAACGGACCGCCGGTCATCTGCTTCATGGTTTCCATGAGCATCTCATAGAACTGGGACAGGAAGCTGGACCGGTTGGTCAGCTGCATGTTCCAATAGTTCGGCAGGTCGAAGGCGAACATCGACGCGAAGGTCATCACGACGGTGACGAGGATGAGCAGACCGAAGCTGAACGGGGAAGAATGCCTGTTGTCCAGCACGTAGCCGGGGTCGAACATCATGTTCTTCCGGCTCTGGCTGGCCGCATAGACCATGGCGGGGAGGAACTGGACGGGATAGACGACGATCATCCCGTAGTCCTGGAGGGCTTCCGGCGACATGAACAGGCCCATGATGAGCATGATCATGCCGCCCAGGATGGAACCGAGGATAAACCAGCCGATGAAACCGAACATCCCCTTTACGCCAGGCACGTACCACGCGTGTCCGGCGTAGAGATCATAGTTGTTGACCTTGCGTGCGGAGATTCCCATATCAATAGAGCGGGCTGGGATAGACGCCTTCCTCCACCAGGGAGGCGAACTTGGCGACGACACCGGGGCGGTCCTCCTTGAAGGTCACGCCGAACCAGTGGGACGGGGTGGAAAGCACCTCGCAGGATCCGTTGCCTTCCTTGATGATCCTGTCGACGGCGTAAGGGATATAGAATTCCTTCTTGGGCTCGTTGATGTTCACTTTCAGGAAGTCGGTGAAGATGGCCTCGCTCAGGTCGAAATAGTCCGGGGTGAAGCCCCACATGTTCATGGAACACAAGGCCTTGGCATCCAGGGCGTGCTTTTCGCCGGTCACGGAATTGATGCCGTACACGGTTCCGTCGGCATCCTTGCCGATTTCCAGGTGCTCGACGATGCCGGTGAGGGTCTTGGAAGCGTCGTAGTAGCAGATTCCGCGGGAAACGGTACCGTTCTCGGACAGGGTATTGTCCAGTTCGAAGCCGATGATGCAGTACTGGCCCTTCGTGTTCTCGTGGGCGCGGCACCAGTCGCCTAGGATGTGGAAGGAATCCTTGCCGTAGAAATCGTCACCGTTGATGACGGCGAACGGCTCGTGGATGACATCCTTCGCCATGAGCATGGCGTGGGCGGTGCCCCAGGGCTTCACGCGCTCCGGGTTCAGGGTGAAACCGGCAGGAATCTTGTCCAGTTCCTGGGTGACGAAGGCGAACTCCAGGGGTTCGCCGTCGATTGCCTTGACACCGGCGTACTTTTTATACACGGCCTTTTCCATATCGGCCTTGAAGTACTCCCGGACGATGTACACGATCTTGCCGAAGCCGGCTTCGACGGCGTCGTGGATGGAATAATCGATGATGGTTTCTCCGTGGGGACCGAGGCCGTCCATCTGCTTGAGTCCGCCATAGCGGCTGCCCATACCGGCTGCCAGGACGAGAAGGGTGGGTTTCATATCGAGAAAAGTTTAAAATAATTGTCTGTTTGTCCCGCAAATTTAGTAATTTCGCGGCAAACAGAAAAGAGATATGGCCCAGAAGAAGAACAAAGGGAACCTCTTTACCCGCAGCGACCACAATTACTTCCTGCCGTTCGTCCTCATCGTGACGGCGGTGGTGGCGCTGTGGCTGCTCTTCTTCTCGCACAGCAGCGTGCTGAACTGGGTCCGGGCGAATTGGGAAATCAAGCGCCAGGAGCGTCAGATCGACAAGTACCGCACCGAGATCGACGAGATGGACGCGGAAATCCGTTCGCTCACAAGCAGCCGGGATTCGCTGGAAAAGTTCGCCCGGGAGACCTACCATTTCGCCGCTCCCGGCGATGACGTCTATCTGTTGGACGAGTAAGGCATTCCCTCGAAGACCGATACCGTACGCTTCGCTTCCGCGACATCGTGGACGCGCAACCATGTGGCGCCTCGTTGCAGGGCTAGGAGATGGGCGACCTGCGTCGCCGGGAGCGACTCCTCCGGGGTGATTCCGAAACGCTTGTAGATCATGCTCTTGCGGGAGACGCCCACGAGGATGGGCATCTGCAGGGCCTGCAGCCGGTCCAGCTCTTCCAGGAGCGTCCAGTTCTGTTCCACCGTCTTGGCGAAGCCGAAGCCCGGGTCCAGGATCCATTCCGTGACGCCGGCCTTAGCTGCGCGCTTGGCGAAAGCCCGGAAAAACCGCAGGACCTCCGCCGTGACTCCTTTCGGGTAATCGGTCAGGGACTGCATCGTTTCCGGCGTCCCGCGCATGTGCATGGCGATGTAGGGGAGGCCGAGGCGGCCCACAAGCGGCAGCATGCCGCGATCAAACGCTCCCGCCGAGATGTCATTGACCAGAAAAGGGCCGATGAGGCCATATACCCGTTCCACGACCGGGGCACAATAGGTGTCGATGGAGACGGGTAACTCCGGAAACGCTTCCCGAAGGACCTGCAGGGCGGGTTTCAGCCGCAGCCACTCTTCTTCCGCCCCGAGGGTTTTCGCTCCCGGGCGCGTGGAGCAGGCGCCGATATCCACGGTGTCCATCCCTTCCGCTACCATCTTCCCGACGCGGTCCAGGAAGGCGTCGACCGACTGCGCCCGGCTGGGAGCGTAGTACGAGTCGTCCGTGAGATTGACGATGCCGAGGATGCGGATTTTCGGTTTCATATCGCAAAATTAACTATATTTGCGCAATTAACCGATATTTTATGCTCATCGTGCTGGAAGGCCTGGACGGGGCGGGGAAGTCCACCCAGGTCAAGAGACTGAAGGAATATCTGACGGAGCGCTGCGGGGCGTTGGAGTACATCCATTTCCCTCGGTATGACGCTCCGGTGTACGGCGACCTCATCGGCCGTTTCCTCAAGGGCGAGTTCGGCAGCATCGACGCGGTCCATCCCCAGCTCGTCGCCCTGCTCTTCGCCGAGGACCGGCATGGGGCTGCGCCCGCGATGCGGGCCGCCCTGGATGCCGGCAAGGTGGTCCTGCTGGACCGCTACGTGTATTCCAACATCGCCTACCAGTGCGCCAAGCTTCCCGCCGGAGCGGAACGCATCCGTCTCCGCAACTGGATCTTCCATACGGAGTACGGCGAATTCGACCTCCCCGAACCGGACCTGAACCTGTTCCTGGACGTTCCCATCGGCTTTGTGGAGAAGAGTCTCGCCCAGCATCGGGAGGGAACGGACCGCGACTACCTGCACGGCAGCCAGGACATCCACGAGGCCGACATCCGCTTCCAGCAGGCCGTCCGGGACATGTACCGCGCCGAAGCCGCGCGTGACGCGCATTTCCTCCGCATCGACTGCGGAGACGCCGAGGGCCGGATGCTTCCTCCGGATGCCATCTTCAACAAGGTCCGAGCGGCCGTTGATCCCTATCTCGCATGAAAAAGGCACATCATAGAGTAAGGCGTTTCTTCGCCATCATCATCGGCCTGGTTTTCCTCGCATCGGGCCTGCTGAAACTGTTGGATCCGGTGGGTACCGGGCTCATCGTCACCGAATACCTCAAGTTCTTCCGCCTGGGTTTCCTGCAGGGGATCGCCCTGCCGTTCGGCATGGGCCTGTCCCTCCTGGAGGCCATCGTGGGTACCGCCCTCATCACCGGCGTTTTCCGCAAGTTGACGGCGGTCGTCGCGTCGCTGATGATCGTTTTCTTCACGGCCGTTACCGTGGTCCTGTGGCTTGCGAACCCGGAAATGGACTGCGGCTGCTTCGGTGAAGCCATCCATCTCACCCACTTGCAGACGCTCGTGAAGAACCTGATCCTGTTGGCTTTAGCCCTGATCGCCTTCCTTCCGTTCCAGAACTTCGGAGTCCCCGGAAAAGGCAAGTACGTAGCTTTCTGGATTGCGGTTCCATCGCTGGTGTTCGCGCTCTGGTACAACTGGCGCCACCTGCCGATGATCGACTTCACGGAGTTCGCCCCCGGGGCTGAACTGTTCGCTTCGCTGGACAACGACTACCAGGAAATGGATGGGAAAGTACCGACCTTCATCTATGAAAGGGATGGGCAGCGGGGCTCTTTCAGCCTGGACAACCTGCCGGATTCCACCTGGACGTTCGTGGCCGTGGACACCCTCAGCCGCAGCGGCGCCTATCGGAACGAGGCGAAGCCGGTCCTTTCCTTCCGGGATGCCGCTGGGACCTATCAGGACGAACTTGCCGTGCTGGGGAAGGTAATGGTCTTTTCCGTCTATCATCCGGAGAGCGCCCGTTGGGACGGAATCCGCAACCGCGCCGCCGAAGCACGGCTGCATGGCGCCACGCCACTGATCCTTTCCGTTCCCGGGGAAGGCATTCCCGAGGACCTGCCCGTTTATTTTGCAGACTATAAGCCCTTGATTACGATGAACCGGGCCAATGGGGGTGCGGTCTATTTCAACGACGGGGAGCTGATCGCAAAATGGAGCCCCCGGGACATTCCCGAGGGCTCCGGGTTGAGGGATTTCCTTCAGCGCGATCCCGTGGATGCATCGACCGACTTCACGGTCAAGCGCCGGATCAAGGCACAGGGTTTCACCCTTTACCTGCTCGCGCTGCTTCTGTTACTGTAAGACGTTCATTCCGTCGTCAGTCCGTATCCTTCCTGCTGGGGAAGGATGTATTTGGCTGCATTCCAGGCACCCCATTTGGAATGGTTCCGGATGACGGCAGGGACGATGCCGGAGAGTTTGTTGTCCTGGATGCGCAGTTGTACGCAGGATGCAGGAAGTGTGCCCCAGGATTCAGGGATATTGCCCGTGAAGTTGCAATCGTAAAACCAAACTGAGGTGACCTTGGTGCAGCGTCCCACGGAGGCGGGAAGGGGACCCGTCAAACCCGGGATGCTGTACAGCTGGATCAGTTTCAGGGCAGGCCATTCGTCGAAGTTGTCCGGAATTCCGGTGAGCTGGGTCTTGTATGCCATGAGGTTGTTCAGCGAGGAACAGCCACTCATCTCGGCAGGGATCTCTCCGCTGATGCCGGTCTGCGCAACGTTGATGTTTACGAGCTTTTTAAGCTGCCCCAGTTCCTTCGGGAGCTCACCGGTAAGATTCGGATTCTGGTCGATGTACAGGTCCTTGAGTTCGGTCATCCCGGCAATCTTGGGAGACAGGGTCCACGTAGGGGTATTGTTCGTCAGATAGAGCGAGACCAGTTTGGTCAGGTTATAGATTTCTTCGGGGATGGCTCCGGTCAACTGGCAGCCGATGATCCGGAGGTTGGTCAACTCGGTCAGGTCGCCGATTTCAGCCGGCAGTTTCCAGGGAGCGGTGACAGTCGACTTGAGAAGATTCACCTGTATGACGCGGCCTTCCTCATTCAGTTTAACGTTATACCATTCGTTGATGGGCTTGTTGAGCTTCCAGACGCGTTCGGCATGCCAGTTCTCGGCGCCGCCGGTAGCATTGAAGATGGCGACAAGGGCCAGAGAGTCGGTCTGACGGCTCGGGGCGGCCTGCAGCTGGGACACGGCGACCTCCTTCTTCTGGTCTTGTTCGCCGTTGAAGACGACGGTGGCGGTGCGGCCCTTCAGCGCATTGTTTTCCGCGATGGTGAACGCTACTTTGTCCTTGCCGGTCCCGGAGGTCTTGTCGGCCGTGATCCAGTCGCAGCCTTCGGGGATGGCGACGGTCCAGGCGACGTTGGCGTCCACTTCCACTTCGGCGACGACGCCTTCGGCAGGAGCGGCGACGGTTTCCGGATTCAGGTTGAGGAAAGCGGTGAGCGCGGCCTGATGGACCTTGACGGTCTTTTTCTGTCCTTCAAACGTAAAGGTAACCTCGGCGTCGCGGGCGTCAAAGGTCTCGTTGGCGGCTACGGTGAACTTGACGGTGCCGTTGCCGGTGCCCGAGGCCTTGTCTGCAGTCACCCAGGCGGCGTCTGCCGGTATGGTGACGGTCCAGGCCGCGTTGGAGGTGACGGTGACGTCGAAAGCACCGCCTTCCGCCTCGGCATCCAGGGCTTCCTTGTCCAGGAGGAGGGACGGGGAGAGGGACAGCTGGTTCACCTTGACGGTCTGGGTCTTGTCGCCCGCGGTGACGGTGATGTCGGCGCTGCGGACCTCGAAGGATTCATTGGCCGGGACGGAAATCTTGAAGCTGCCGTCGCCGGAGCCGGATTTCGGGTTGACGGTGACCCAGTCCGCCGTGCAGGTGACGGTCCAGTCGGCATTGCTGGTGACGGAGATGGTCTTGTCCCCGGCGCCGGCCTCGAAACTGGCGGTCTTTTCCGACAATTGCAACTCGGTCACTTTCTGCGTCTTGTCGCAGGAGAAGAGCAGCAGACCGGCCATGAAGACCGCTGCGGCTCTCAGGAGGATGTTTTGTTTTCTCATATCGATATGTTTAAAAAATTGGATTTCATTCGTTTTCGTCCGGAGGGGCCAGGTCGGGATGCTTGTGCGAATACCGTCGGAGTTCACGCTCATACCGTCTCAGGGAATTCTCCCCGCAGGTTTTGAGAATCCGTTCCGGGAGGAAGTTTCCAGAGAGTTCGTTCAGGATCCGTTGCTCCCTGTTGACGTCCTTCAGGACCGGGGGAACGTTGTCCAGGGCGTCGAAGATGAACCGGAGGGTCTTGTTGCGGGTCTTTTCATCCACGGGGACTCCGTTGACGGTCCCGCCGATGTTGGACAGGGCCAGCGCCACATACCGGTAATACTGCCGGCGGAGAATCCCGGTCCGCTTTTTCGTCAGGCCATCCAGGTCGAGGAGGGCGCAGCAGTTGCCGACTCCGGCCTGGGAGGACCGGATCAGGTCGTCGCCCAGCGACTCAGCCTGTGCCGACGGGTCCGGCGAGATAGACGCGGAGTAAAAAGGAGCGAAGTAGCAATAGTTCCCCGGTTCCGGCTCCGTATCGCCATAGCCGAGGGCGATGGCATAATGGTCATAGGGCCCGAGGCGCGGAGGCAGCAGGCTGACGCCGGCGGCGATGTCGGCCGCCGTCGCCAGATGATTGAAGCGGGCGTAGTCCATCACCGACGCCGCCGTACCGTATTCCTGCGTGAAAGAGGGACTCCGGAGGGAGTCGGCCGGATAGGCCCAGGATGCGCCCATGTTGTGGCTCAAGCCCAGGACGTGACCCATTTCGTGACAGACGGAATAGCGGATCATCGGCCCCAGCATGTCCATCGGATAGTTTTCGAGCCGGGCGGCGGGGTCCGCCGCGCCGGTCTGGACATAGCGCCAGTCGCAGAGACGCTCCAGGACGTTTTTCCACCAGAGGATGTCTCCTTGCAGGATCTCGCCGCTGCGCGGATCCACGAGGACGTCGCCCTTGGCATTGGATTCGTCCAGGTCCATGTACCGGACCATGTTCACGAGGGGGCCGTACCGGTCCAGCGAGCCGTCTTCGGGCTCCGGCCGGACCGTGATCACCTTTCCAAGGCCGATGCGCTCGAAAGCGCGATTCCAGTCCTCGATACCCTCCTTGATGTAGGGATACCATTCCTTCGGGAAGGTCTTATCCACGTAGAAGTCGATCGTTTTTCCGTCGGAGAGGTCCCAACGCTGGGAAACCTGAATCCGACCGCCTTCCGGCCGCCGGTATTCCACCCCGTTGTATCCGGCCTTTTCCGGGTCCACGATCCGGACCTGCATCGGGTTTTCTTTCAGGAAGAGGCACCAGCAGGCGGCCGTCAATTCCAAGCCGTCACCATATCGGTACCGGACGGTCACTTCGAGATAGCGGTCCGTCTCCCGGACGGACAGGATATCGTGCGAAACCGCCCGGCCGTGGAGCTCCCGGGGCGGGATGGCCGACAGTACTTCGGGGTAGGTGGAGAAGAAACGGGAAATGTCGATGACGAAAGTGTCCTCCTTCTCTTCTACGACGGGGAACAGGTTCGCTCTGTGTCGCTGCCTTTTGCCCCGCGGCCCGCCCCGCCATACCATCCCGTGCGGGGAACGGAAACCGATGCGCCTCAGGGACACGGCGTCGGGACCGTTTACCCGGAACTGCATCAGGACCGGGACCAGGTTCCGCTGTCCGCTTCCGAACACCTTTCCGCCGTCGCGGTTCACTTCTACGATGCGGGAGCCCACGAGGACGGGCGTTCCGATCTTGTCCTTGGGCAAGTGGAGCGTAGCGGCGAGCAGTATGAGGAGAAGTCCTTTCATCGGGTTATCTGGGCCAGACCCTGTACTCGACTTTCCAGAGGCCATCTTCCTCGGAGATGGCGAATTTGGTCAGGTCCACCCCCTCCATGAAATGGGGATCATCGCTGTGGAGCCAGGCCGTGAAGAGCAGGGGCTGTGTCTTGTTTCCGAGGTCGAAACGGCCTTCCAGCCGCTCCAGGGTCACGGTCACCTGATTCGCCAGGGCAGGATGCGTGGAGGCGAAGATATCGCCGCCCGTGGCCCTGGAATCGGACTGCCAGGCCTTTTTCCCGTCGGAGCCTTCGGCCTGCCAGTCAGCATACACGCCGGTGAAGGCGATGAAGGTCCGGGGCTTGGTCAGGAGGATGTCGCCCTTGTCCGTCTCTCCGGGATCCAGGACGAACCGCATCAGGGAGTCCACCGGAGAGAAGAAGCGGGTGTTGCTGCCCGAACCGTAGTCCAGGATGGTGACCTCGTTGGGGTAGGCGTAGTTCGGGAAGAACTCCGTGAGGCGGAGCGCATTGCCGCCCGAATTGTTGGCCTTGCAGCTCCAGGAAGAGTCGTACATGTTGCGGAAGTTGCGCAGATAGTTGGACCCTTCCGATGACACAAAGAAGTCAGCGGCCAGGTTGCCTGCCCATTCCCCGTCCGGAGAAAGGATGGCCTGACGGAGCTGGTAGCCGGTTCCGTTGTTCAGGGCGGTCGATTTCCACAAGGGAGTGAAATCTACCGAAGGGTCGCTGAGATGGATGTCCAGGGCACCGGCCTCGGAGGAGACGATGTAGGAACCCTTCTTCTGCACGAGGGCGAGCGTCTCATGCCGGTCGAGACCGGACTCGTCCTTGAACAGGATGTCGATGTCGAAGGGCACCCTGGTGGCGCCGGCCGGGAGGATGATTTCCGGAGCGAGGCCGCCGTCGACCAGGCAGTCCGTTCCCGGAACGAGCCCGCCGAGGTCCAGCGTAACGGGTATGTCCGACAGGCAGGCCCGGTCGGCAAATATCTCGAAATGAAGCGTTTCCGCCCGGAAAGGATTCGTGACGACGTCTCCTGCGGTTGCCGTCAGCCTGAGGGTCGGAAGCACGATGGCCTTCGAAATGTTCACGCGGGTGACGCACTTTCCGTCCGGATTGACGGTATAGTAGGGGCCTGCTGCGATGGAGATTCCGATCCAGGAGGATTCATCCCAGATCTCATCGTCCACCAGGTCGATGTGCAGGCGCGCTTCGGTATCGCCGGCGGCTACGTCGATCGAATGGGACGGAACCCGGAACTGGATGTCCTCCCGTAGCGGTCCGGAGAAGTTCAGGCCGATCCGGAAGTCCACCATTGCCGGCCGTGAGAAGCGGATGACGACATCCGCTCCGCCGCTTTCGGACTGGACGGAATAACCCTCCTCCCCGAATTCCAACTCGGGGGCAAAGTACCGGGTGTCTTTTGACTTGTGGCAGGATGCGGCCAGCAGGAGGAGGATGATCCCGGCGGTCAGTATGGCAATTCTTTTCATAGCTCAGTCAGATCAGAAGGTAAAGAGTCCTACGGTCAGGGCAATGCGGGAAAGGCTTCCGTCAGGCAGGGCTTTCCGGAGGCCTCCGTCCACGCGGACATAACCGTTCGCAAGTCCGGCCTTTCCGAGGTTCAACGGGAACTGCCAGGTCAGGGAAGCGGACCCGTGGACAAAGTCCTTGGAATAGTAAGCGCTGTCCGGAACGAGGACTTCCTGCGTGTACAGATTGTCTTCGTGCAGGTCCAGGACCGTGTCGCAATGCATGTAATAACCGGCCTCGGCTGCGAGGTCCACCTTATGGCCCTTCCGGGCGAAAAGGACGACGGACCCTTCCAGGACACCGTTCCAGCCGGAAGCCTCGAATTGGGAAGCGGGGAGGAAATACTGTTTCCGGAAACCGGTCAGTCCGGCGCGCACACCGGCGCTCCAACGGTAATCGTGATAGCCGTCGGTCCCGAACAACTTGTAGCTGAATTCCGCGTCCAGGGTCTTGAGCATATACCGGTTCTTGTACTCGTACAGGGTTTCCCAGGTTTCGGTGGTGGCTCCGGTCACGGGGTCCTTCACGCTGGTGAGTTCCTGCAGCAGTTCGTTGGCGCCGCCGTCCCCGTACTTCCCTTCCAGGTGGAAACGGTGGAGGAGGCCTTTGCCGGGCATCAGGATGAGATCGGCCAGGCCGTTGTAGGTGAAGCAGTCATAGGAGCCGGGGCTCTGCATCTTGTCGCCATAGGCGTCCAGTTCCCGATACTCCATGCCGCCGGAGACCAGCAGTTTCACCGGCCCGCCCGTGTAGGCATAGGACAGGTCGCCGAGGACGCGTCCGCCGGAGAACTGGCGCTTGAAGCCGCTGTAGGCCGCGATGGTCCCGTCCACATGGTCCAGGCCGGACATCTTGTAATAATACAGGTTCGGGTAGGACTGGATGGTCGTGAGGCCGGAGAGCTTTTCCTTGGAATGGCCGTAGCCGAAGTCCAGGCCGACGTGGCTGTTCCCGAGGGTGACGAGCACGGAGGGAACGGCCTGCCAGTCCAGGTAGCCGGTACGCGGACGGGGATCCCGGAGACCGGAGATGTCAGCGACGGCGTAGTCGGTCTTGATGCCGAAGGAGACGGCATCCCAGAGGGGAGCGGTGTACAGGTCGAAGGTGAGGCCGCAGTCATGGGTGGTGTAGTCCTTGGCGATGGCGCTTCCGTAGATGAACGGGATGGAAAGCCAGGGGTCCATCACGTCGGACCACTTGCGCTCCTTTTCCCGGTCCAGGGTATAATGGAAGGAGCCCTTCATGAACAGTTTGTCATGGAAGGTGTCATAGCGCAGGGTGGAGAAGTCGAAACCGGTATCGGCCTTGCCTTCCTGGGCCCGGTGGAAGTCGCCGGCCTGGCTGAAGACGCCGATCTGGGTCTTGCTGCCCGGGGAGGGCTGCGAGAGGCCCATCCCTGCGGCGTTGTTGGTGAGGGCGAACGGCTGGAGCAGTTCCTCCAGGGTGAGCCGCTGGAAATCGGAAGGCCTCTCCTGGGCGCCGAGAGCGGCGCAGGAGGCCAGGGCGAGGATGGTCAGCAGTGTCTTTTTCATCGCAGGCCCTCCTTTCCATAGTTGCGGGGTGAAGGATCGGTGCAGACCACGAAGTCGGCGGAGCTATTGTTCGTGTCGGTGAGATAGACCCGGTCTCCCTCGGTGCGGGAAACCTTCCGTTCCACGGATTCGTGGTTGTATCCGTTCACGGAGGTGATGACGGTGTATCCGGCGTCGATGTCGGACTGCAGCCGTTTGGTATTGACGTCCGGATCGGTCTGGGCGGGTTTCTTCAGGCATTCGACGCCGTCGATGACCACGCTCTTGTGGACCCTGCGGAACATCTCGCCGGAGGTCTTTCCGCGCTGGAACACTTCCGGCCAGGAAAGGACGTCCTCGTCGGTCTCGAACAGGACGACCGCATTCGGACCGCCGCTCAGGAGGTTCAGCGTCTGGATGTTCGTGGAGTTGGAGATGATCGGGAGCATGGGGACGTCCGGATTGCCGGCACCCTCGATGACCTTCACCTCAAAGTCTGCCCCGGACAGGTCGACGGAGGTCGAAGCGCTTTCAGTGTGGTTCCGGGCGCTTTTCGCGGCGACCAGGATGCTCTTGCCGGGCGCCACCGGATAGTCGGTGCCGGAGCCTGGGAACCGGCAGATCTGACGGAGGTAGATGGAATCGGGATTGTCCTTGGCCGGATAGGCGGCGGGGGAGACGGATTCGGCCAGGCCGAGGTATTTCCCGTCGATGTGGACGACCTCGTCGGAGTTGTTGAAGATTTCCACGTAGGAGTCGGTCGTATAGGTCCGGTCCATGTTGTCGCGCGTGCCGGAATAGTAGACCTTCGAGATGAGCAGGCTCTTGAGGACGGAGGCGGAAAGCTGGATCCGCAGGTCCTCCGCCCGGAAGATCCGCTTGTTCATCACGGAGACGCCGACCATCACGCGGGCGTTGTCCTCGATGGCCGCCGGAGTTTTCAGGAGGGCCTTGTACTGGGCTCCGGTAAGTTCCACGCCCGTGATGATGTCGTAGATGCCGGGGACGACGGAATCCACCGTCACGAGGCCGAAGGCGTCCGTTTCGAACTCATAGTTGACGCTGCCTTTCAGGAGGACGGTATGCCCGGAGTAGAAGGTGTTGGGGCGGCACTCCTCCGGCATCGTGAATTCCAGGAGGAACGCGTCTGTGCCCACGGGAGGTTCCCGGCGGCAGGACAGCAGGGACAGCGCCGCCGCAAAGGTTGTCAGGAATATGATGGCAATTCTTTTCATCGTACTAGATCTTTACGTACATTTCCACGCCGAAGGAGAAGGTACCGGTATTCCTTTCGGTCAGGGTACCGGAGTAAGAGCTTGCCTGGTACGGCATGTAGAAGAAGGCGTTGTTCACGAAGAAGGAGAAGCCGAAGCTCTTGGAAACGTCCTTCGTCAGGCGCATGTTCATCAGCCAGATGGGAGGCTGCGTAACCGGTTGGCTGTCGGCGGGGTTCTTCCTCTGGGCCGACAGGAGGACGCCCTTGATCCGGGTGTCCGGGTCCGCCAGCATGGCCTGGGTGATGTCGTGGTAGGAGAGGTCGGTGTCAATCCATCCGAAGGGGTCGCTTTGCTGGTTCGTCGTGTGCCTGTAGGTGTAGAAAATGACCTGGTTGGAGGCCGAAATGACCATCTTCATGCGGGGGATGTTGCATACCAGGCGCAGGTTCGCGCTGAACCGGCGGTCGATGCTCCGCTGCAGGCCGGACGGGTACTCCAGTTTGAAGGGAGGCGTGTTGGAACCGCCCTGGGCATAGACGGAGCTGGCGGGGATGCCGGTCGGACTGGAGAAGTTGCGCCCGGTGCTCCAGGTCTGCGTCTCCATCCAGGCGCCGCTCAGCAGGACGCTGGTGCGGATGGGCTTGATCTGTCCGAAGTTGATGTCGAATTCGATGCCCCGGTCCAGGCTGGCCTGGGTGTTGCCGATTCGTCCGCTGGTGGTAAAGACGGTGTCCACGCGGGCAGGGTGCTTCCAGTCGATGTAGGGCTGGTTGTCCCGGTCCAGGAGGATTCCCTGCTGGGCGGTGTAGTAGTTCGAATAGTAGATGCTGTATTCGGTCAGGTTGCCGAATCCGTTCTTCATGAAGTCCCTGTAGGCGACGATGGAGACGGACATCCCGTTCTTGAAGTTCATGTCCACGCCGACCTCCGTCTTGCTGTTGGTGGCGTTCCGGAGGGTGTTGTTCCGTTCCACCTCGGTGATGTGGGTGTTGTACACGACCATCTGCCGGCCGATGTCCGCGGGCAGGTAGATGGCGGATTCACGGTCGGAGTACTTGGGCTCCGGATACAGGTGCGCGAGTCCCGGGGTCTTGTTGCTCTGGCCCCATCCGCCGCGGAACGTCAGCCAGTCGGTCAGCCGGAGCGATCCGTTGAAACGCGGGGAAATGGACTGGACCTGCTCCGGGAGACCCGGCTGCAGCATGTCGAAACGGACGCCGCCCTGGAGCTTGAACTCGATGGTCTTGGTGATGTCCCAGGTGAGGTTGTCTTCCAGGTAGGCCGATGCCTGGTTGAGGGACGGGATGTCGAAATACGGCCGGGGCCGTCCGTTGCTGGTAGGACGGAGCGGCTGAAAGTCGGAATCGTTGTAGAAGCCCCTCGCCTTGTTGGACTCCCATCTGTATTCCGCGCCCATGTTGAAGCGCTGCTTCAGGGTCTCTGTATTGGCGGTGAACACATTGCCCACCTTGGCATAAAAGTTCCGGGGGCGGGAGGAGGTCCCGCCGCCGGCCCGGTAGGAGTCGGTCAGGTAAGGAACCCGGTAATAACCGTCTGAGAGAGAGGAGATGACGGGCAGTCCTCCGCCGGCGGAAACGATGCTGGAAGTACGGGTCTCGGAATTCGTGAGGGTAAAACCCAGGGCGTAGGTAAGCGACCGGGACAGTTTCTTGTTCAGGGAAAGCCGTCCGTTGTGCGTCAGGCGGACAGTATACTGTTCCTGGCTGGTTTCCGTTCCTTCGATGAGAAGGTCCGGGTCTGAGGTCCGGAGGTCCACGATGCTGTTGACGTTGAGCTTCGTGGTCGTGGACCAGATGTTATTGATGGTGTTGCTGTAGGTGATTCCGCCGCTGATTCGGTCGAAGGAGCGGTTTTTCACGCGCGGGTCGCCCGATGCCCGGGCGTAGTCGGCATTGACATTCAGGCTTCCCGCCTTCTTGCTGAATTTCCAGCCCTTGCCGAAAGAGGTGTTGAACGTGGTCGGGTTGACCTTCGTACGGATTTCGTAGGGAGTGTAGCCGGCCTTGGTGTTCACGACGACGGCCCCGGAAGTGAGGTCGCCGTATTCGGCGGACGGGATACCCCGGATCACTTCGACGGATTCGATGTTGTCGGCGCTGATCTGGCGCAGGTCCACGCCCGCACCGCCGGAGGAGCCGCTCACCTTGTCGCCGATGGAGGTGTTGTCGGACACCGGTACGCCGTCCATCATGATGGAGGTGCCGAAGGCATTGTTGGCCGTGGCGTTGCTCAGGGTGCGGATGGTCAGTTTTTCCTCGGAGGTCATGTCGGAGGACGACATCAGCTGGCCCGGGAGGAGCTGCATGATGTCCTTGAGGTTCGTGGCCTGAAGGTGGTCGATGGCCATCCGGCCGATGTTCGAGCTGGTGGAGGATCCTGCGGCGCTGGACTTGGCCGTCACCACGACCTCTTCCAGGGCGAGGGTGGATTCCAGGATGGCGACGGTGAACGTGGAATCGCTGCGGAAGCTCATCATCTGCGTGAAATCCTCGAAACCGAGCATCTGGATGGAAAGCGTCGCGTCTCCAGAAGGTACTTTCTCCAGCCGTGCCCGGCCGTCCGCATCCGTGATGGCGAAGATGCCATAGTCGGTCAGAAGGCAGGCTGCGCCTGCGACGGGCTGTTTGTCCGTGTCGGAGACGACTGTCAGATGCAGGGTCAGGGACTTCGTCCGGTTTTGGGCGCGGGCCGTATTCCCCAGGAACAGGAAGGCCATGAGGATAGCCGGGAGAGCGAGTGTGATTCGCGAATTAAGTCGTTTCATAGATAAGCATAGGCTTTCCACAAAGGTCGTATATAAATACGACATTTGCAAGCCTGCTTACCAGGTGCCCGGAGGAAACGTTTCCGTCCCTATAATCTGTTGATTTCTTCGTCCAGCCACGCCAGGCGCTGGGTGTAGAAATCCTTCATCCAGGCCACGGCCTCCGGCCAGGAGGTGAAATTGTCCGGCGGATAGTGGTACGAGCGCTTTGCGCGCGGATTCTTTCCGGCCGAGACATTGTGGTCGTAAGCTGGTGCATTGTACTCCGCCATCCGGTCGATGAAGGCCGGGATCTTGTCCAGGCGGGGCTTGACCAGGTTCCAGCGGTCCTTGAGGGCCTGTACGAAAAGCGGATCTTCGAACAGATACTGGTAATAGCTCTTCCGGGATCCGTCCCAGTCTCCGTTTTCAAAGGAACCGCCGCGGATCTTGATGAACCAGCCCTTGGGGCCGTCCATGCCGGGTTCCAGGTTGAAGTCGGAGCCGATGTAGGTGCAGTTTCCAAGGGCCAGGTCGAAGTCCCAGACCATGGGCATGAACAGCTTGGTATCCTTGTCCTTGGCGAAATAAGTGGAGAGGCGCATGCCGCCGTCCACGTTCATCGTGAGTTCCTGGACGATGTAGTTCCCGATGAAGGTGTACAGGTCCAGCTTGGACTGGTAACCGGTTTCCGGGTCGAAGGAACGGGTCTCCAGGAGGCGTTCCACTTCGTTCACATAGCCGGTAATGAAGGCCATCTGGGCCTGGGCGTCGGCCGAGTTGTCCGGATTGTTCCGGTCTCCGAAGTCGGGATCCTTGAACTTGATCTTCTTCTGGAAGGTTTCCGTCCGGAAGTACCGGTCGAAGTCCCCTTTGTTGTCGATTTCCAGCAGGTAGCCGCCATCGGTCTGGCCAGGCTCCACCACCGTGACGGGAATCTTGTTCTCCGGGTCCGTTTCCTTGGCTTCCACCAGCAGGTAGCAGCCGCCGTACTTTCCGTTGAAATAGACTTCCGCCGCGCGGAACTTGGGAGTCCAGGGCATGGATACCATGCGGGAGATACGCAGGGCGACGGCGTTCCGCAGGAGCGTGGGGTCCTGGACGTCGGCCAGCAGGATCCAGTCTTTGTCCCCCTTCATTCCGAACACTTTTCGATGCTCGGCGAGTTTGATCTTGTAGGAGCGCTTGATGCCTCCCTCGGCGTCGTAGGACGTGTTGCCACGCCCGCGGATGCGCATCTGGAGGACTTGGGAGTCGGTTTCATATTCCTCTGCCCCGGCGGTCCTGTACATGCCCTTGGGATCACGGAAACGGACGGTCCCATCCTCCCAGGTGTATTCGCCTTCCGCCAGGCGCTGGGTTTCCTTCTTCCACGTAATGTCGATGCGGGGGAAGTCGGAGAGGGAGCTGACGGTATTGTAGGTGGGATAGTCCGGCAGACTGGCGCCCGTGTCCTCCCACACGCGGAAGGAGATGGGATCCGGTCCCGGTCCCGGATCCGGTCCCGGGTCCGGGTCTTCCGGGCCCTTCACCGTAATCCGGCAGCGGGCGGAATGCCCGCCGTCGCGGGTCCTGACGGTGATGCTCGCGGCTCCGGGGGCCAGCGCCGTGACAAGACCATTCTCGTCCACGACGGCGGTCTTTTCATCGTTCGTGCTCCAGTCCACGCCTTTTTCCGTGGCGGTCGCAGGAGTTACCACCGCTTCCAGCCGAAGCGTCTCGCCCTCCTGCAGGGTGGCGGATGCCGGTTGGACGGAAACACCTTGCACAGAAACCGTTACCGTTCGGATCTCATCCTGTTTACAGGACACGCCCGCAAAAGCGAGCGTGAAAAGCGCCAGAAGGCGTATATTCCTGAAATTCATGTCCTTACAGACTCCGCTTGATTTCCACCACGGTGAAGGCCTCGATGACATCCCCGATATGGATGTCGTTGAAACGCTCCAGGGCGCAGCCGCATTCGAAACCGGAGGCGACTTCCTTGGCGTCGTCCTTGCCCCGCTGGAGCGAGGCGAGGGCGCCGGTGTACACCACGATGCCGTCGCGGATCAGGCGTACCTGCGCCTTGGCGGTGAGCTTGCCTTCCTTGACCTGGCAGCCGGCGATGGTGCCGACCTTGGAAATCTTGAAGGTCTGCTTGACCTCGGCGGTGGCGGTGACCTCTTCCTTCTTCTCCGGCTCGAGCATGCCCTCGATACCTTCCTTGACTTCGTTGATACAGTCGTAGATGACGGAATAGAGGCGGATTTCGATGCCCTCCTTCTCAGCGGAGCGGCGGGCTTCGGCGGAAGGACGCACCTGGAAGCCGATGATCACGGCGTCGGAGGCCTCGGCCAGCAGGACGTCGCTCTCGGAGATGGCACCCACGGCCTTGTGGATCACGTTCACGCGCACTTCCTCGGTGGAGAGCTTGATGAGGGAATCGGACAGGGCCTCCACGGAACCGTCCACGTCGCCCTTGACGATGACGTTGAGTTCCTTGAAGTTGCCGATGGCGATGCGGCGGCCGATCTCCTCGAGGGTGAGGTGCTTCTGGGTCTTGATGCCCTGGATGCGGATGAGCTGCTCGCGGCGGTTGGCGATGGACTTGGCTTCCTTCTCGTCGGTCATCACGTTGAACTTCTCACCGGCGGCGGGGGCGCCGTTCAGGCCCAGGATTGACACCGGTGTGGAAGGGCCGGCTTCCTGGACTTTCTGTCCGCGCTCGTTGAACATCGCCTTCACGCGGCCGTAGTAGCTGCCGGAGATGATCACGTCGCCCACCCTCATGGTGCCGTCCTGCACGAGGACGGTGGCGAGGTAGCCGCGGCCCTTGTCCAGGGAGGATTCGATGACGGCGCCGCTGCCGAGTTTCTTCGGATTGGCCTTGAGTTCCAGGAGGTCGGTCTCGAAGAGGACCTTCTCCAGGAGCTTGTCCACGTTGATGCCCTTCTTGGCGGAGATTTCCTGGCACTGGTACTTGCCGCCCCAGTCTTCCACGAGGATATTCATCTCGGAGAGCTGGCGGCGGATGGTGTCGGGATTGGCGCCGGGCTTGTCGATCTTGTTGATGGCGAACACCATCGGAACACCGGCGGCCTGCGCATGGGCGATGGCCTCCTTGGTCTGGGGCATCACGGCGTCATCGGCCGCGACGATGATGATGGCGAGGTCGGTCATCTGGGCGCCGCGGGCACGCATGGCGGTGAAGGCCTCGTGGCCCGGGGTGTCCAGGAAGGTGATGCGGCGGCCGCTGGCGAGCTTCACGTTGTACGCACCGATGTGCTGGGTGATGCCGCCCGCCTCGCCGGCGATGACGTTCGTGTTGCGGATGTTGTCCAGGAGGGAAGTCTTACCATGGTCCACATGGCCCATCACGGTGATCACCGGGGGACGTTCCACGAGATCTTCCTCCTTGTCCGGCTCCTGCTGCTCGATTTCCTCGGTCAGTTCGGCGGTGACGAATTCGACCTTGTAGCCGAACTCCTCGGCGACGAGGACAAGCGTTTCCGCGTCCAGGCGCTGGTTGATGGAAACCATCATGCCCAGCGACATGCAAGCGCCGATAACCTTGACGACCGGCGTGTTGTTCATCAGGGTAGCCAGGTCGTTCACCGTGACGAACTCGGTGACTTTCAGCACCTTGTTCTCGGCTGCGGCCTGCTCCATCTCCTCCTGGGAACGCATGGCGGCCATCTCCCGCTTCTCCTTGCGGTGCTTGGCGCCGAAGCTGTTCTTGGTGGATTCGTTCATCCGGGCGTAGGTCTCCTTGACCTGCTTCTGGATTTCCTTCTGCATCTCCTCCTGCTCGGCCTCGGTGAGGACGGGCTTGGAGAAGCGGTCGTTGCCGCGCTTGCGGCCCTTGCCGCCGGCGGGCTGTTCCTTGGCCTTGCCGCCCTTTCCGTCGTTCTTCTTCGGGGCCTTGTCGGCCTGCACCTTGGTGACGTCCACTTTCTGGGAGCCGCCGCCCTTGATGCGCTCTCGCTTCTTGCCTTTCTTGGGGTCGAACTGGGAGAGGTCAATCTTGCCGACGACCTTGAGCGGGGATTCCGGCTGTCCGGGGGTGGAGGCTTCCGCTGGGGTCGGGGCGGAAGGGGTCTCCTCGGCGGGAGCGGGGATCTCGGGCTCAACGGCCGGTTCAGGCTCCCGGGTGGGTTCCGGTTCGACGACGGGCTCAGGCTCCTGGACGGGCTCCGGTTCCGGTTCGACGACGGGCTCGGGCTCCTGGACGGTCTCCGGTTCCGGTTCGACGACGGGCTCGGGCTCCTGGACGGGCTCCGGTTCCGGTTCGATGACCGGCTCGGGTTCCGGCGTCGGGGCGGGGGCGGGCTCCACGACCGTGCGGGAGAGGTTGTTGCTCTTGATCACGGTCACGCGCTCCGGCTCATAGTCGTCCTCTTCCTCGCGGCCACCGGACGTCTTGCGGGATGCCTTGTCCAGGATCTCGGTGAGCTTCACGTCCACCTTTTCGGCGGCTTCCTTCAGCTCGAGGTCCTTTCCGAACTTCTTGTGCAGTTCCGGGAGGAACTCGTCGGACACCTTCATGTTCGGGTTGGCATTCTCGATGCCGGCACCCTTGGAATTGAGGAAATCCACGAGCGTATCCAGTCCGATGTTGAACTGCTTGATGAGTTTATTCAGTCTTATTTCTGCCATATAGTAACCCCAAATTAATAATTGTCAATGATTTATTCTTCCTCGAACTCGGCCCGGAGGATACCGAAGACCTCTTCGACGGTCTCGTCTTCCAGGTCGGCGCGGCTGGCGATGTCGGCCGGCGAGAGGGCGAGGACGCTGCGCGCGGTGTCGCAGCCGATGGCCTGCAGGCGCTCGATGATCCACGGGTCGATGACATCCGTGAATTCGCTCAGGAGGACGTCCTCCTCCTCGGCCTCGTCCTGCGGCAGTTCGCGCCAGACTTCGATTTCGCGTCCGACGAGCATGCCGGCAAGCTTGATGTTGCAGCCGCCCTTGCCGATGCCCTTCTTCACTTCCTCGGCCTGCATGAAGACCTTGATCTTGTCCTCGGGGCCTTCGCCCAGGTCGATGCGGGAAATCCGGGCAGGATTCAGGGCGCGGGTGATCATCAGCTGCGTGTTCGCGGTCCACTGGATCACGTCGATGTTCTCGTTGCGGAGCTCGCGGACGATGCCCATGATGCGGGAACCCTTCACGCCGATGCAGGCGCCGATCGGGTCGATGCGGTCGTCATAGGACTCCACGGCCACCTTGGCGCGTTCGCCCGGGATGCGCACGACCTTCTTCACGGTGATCAGGCCGTCGTAGATTTCCGGAACCTCCATCTCGAACAGCTTCTCCAGGAAGGTGTCGGTGGTACGGGAGAGGACGATGTAAGGAGTCGTGTTGTTCTTCATCTCCACGCTCTTGATGATGGCGCGGATGGTGTCGTTCTTCTTGAAACGCTCGCCCGGGATCTGCTCGCTCTTGGGCATGCGGAGCTCGTTTCCGTCCTCGTCCAGGATCAGGACCTCGTTCTTCCAGGTCTGATACACCTCGCCGGTGAAGATCTCGCCCACCTTGTCGGAGTACTTCTTGAAGACGTTGGCCTTTTCGATGTCCAGGATGCGGCCCTGGAGGTTCTGGCGGATATTCAGGATACCGCGGCGGCCGAAGGAGTTGAGGTTGAACTTGCGGGTGTAGGTGTCGCCGATCTCGTAGTCGTCGTCGCCGGTCTCGGCGGCGATTTCCTCCACGGTGATTTCCGTAGCGGGATTCTGGACCTCCTCCACCACCTCGAAGTTCTGGTAGATCTCGCAGTCACCCTTGTCCACGTTGATGATCACGTCGAAGTTGTCAGCGCTGCCATAGGTCTTCGCGAGCTGGGTGAGGAACACATCCTTCAGGACACCGAGCATCACCGGACGGTCGATGCTCTTCTCTTCCTTGAAATCCTTGAACGCGTCGATCAAGGTGATTTCTTTTTCTTTGTCTTTTGCCATTGGTTATTCTGTATTATTTGAAATCGATGTAGGGGGTGACGGAATTGATCTCGGCGAGAGGGAAGGTTTCCTCGTGCTCCACTTTCTCCTTCTTCTTCTTGCCTTCCACGGTCTCCAGGGCGGTGTATTGCAGGGTGACGGATTCTTCCGTCGCGGCGGAAAGGGTGGCGACAAGGCGCCGGCCGCCCTTGAACTTCACGTCCACCTTCGTGCCCACGGCCTTCAGGAACTGCCGGAAAACCTTCAGCGGGCGGTCCAGTCCGGCGGAGGATACGGTGAGGGAATAATCCTCCACGTCCTGGTCGAAGGCGGCGTGCACGACGGCGTCGATGGCCGCGCAGTCGTCCCAGTCCACGGTCCCTTCCTCTTTCTCGAGGACGACCTCCACGTCGTTCATGGCGTTCACCGTGACGTCCACGATGAAGCAGCCTCTTTCCTGTACGGCCGTTTCCACGGCCCCGATGATCTGTTCTTTCGTCATGCTCGTATATAAAAAAGATAGGGGACCGTCCGTCCTCTATCTCGTTCACGGGTGCAAAGGTAGCAATAATTCAGAGAATAACAAAATATTTCCTAACTTTGGACATCATCCCGTCAAGATGCCGTTCCGCTTTCATACCGCAATCCTCCTGGTCCTTTTAACCGCTACTGCCATGTCCCCTTACCCAGATAACCCGAAAGTGCGGAAGCCTGCCGTCGCCGGCTCATTCTATCCGGCTTCCGCGAAGGAAATCAGATCCTTGGCCGCTCCCTGGCTGCATCCTGCCGCCGGTGGCGCCGCCCCGCAGGCGGTCATCGTCCCGCATGCCGGCTATGTATTCAGCGGCGAAGTGGCCGCATCGGCCCTGAACCAAATCCCGCGGGGACACGCCTACAAGCGCATTTTCCTGCTCGGACCGAGCCATCATGTGGCATTCGCCGGTGCGAGCGTCCAAACCGCCTTTTCCTTTGCTGAAACCCCTTTGGGAAGGGTCCCTGTGGATGTCGCCTTGGGGGAGGAACTGATCCGGGCGGGGGAGGGCGTGTTTACGTATCGGAGTGACGCCCACGACCGGGAGCATTGCCTGGAAGTCCAACTGCCGCTTCTCCAGCTTGCCCTCGGCGAAGTCCCGCCCATCGTTCCGATCGTTATCAGTACGGAACGTCTCAGTGTCCTGGAGCGGATTGCCGGAGTGCTGCAGCCGTATTTCACCCCGGAGAATCTCTTTGTCATCAGTTCGGATTTCTCGCACTATCCTTCCTACGAGGACGCAAGGACATCCGACCTGTACATGGCGGAAACGATCGCCTCGGGCGGACTCGACGAGTTCCTGAAGGCGCTCTCGGACATCCGGAAGCGGGGCTTTGCCGGCCAGGACACCGCCGCATGCGGTGCCTGCGCCATCGCTGTCCTGTTGTCCCTGATGGACGGACAGGGGAGGGACCGCTTCTCGGTGAACCATGTCATGTACCGGAATTCCGGCGATTCCGTTTATGGGGACAAGGACCGGGTCGTGGGCTACAATTCTTTTGTCATTGACCGGTTGGAAGAAGGCTTGTTCCATTTCTCGGAGGCCGAAAAACGGGCGATGGTCGCCGCCGCTCGGTCGTCCATCCATTCCGCGCTGCGGCTGGATTATGATGGCGACGACACGCCGGTCGGCATCCTGAATGAGAAGGGCTACGGCGTGTTCGTGACACTTCGTCTCGAGGGTCGCCTGCGCGGCTGCATCGGCCGTTTCACTTCCTCTTCGACCCTCCATGCCACCATCCGGGAGATGGCCCGGAGCGCCGCGTTCTCGGATCCGCGCTTCCCGTCCCTGTCACGGAGCGAGGCCCGAAGGGTGAAGATCGAGGTTTCCGTCCTTTCCCCGTTCAGGAAGATAAGCTCCATCGACGAATTCAAGCTGGGCCGGGACGGCATCTACATGGTCAAGGGCTCCCGTCACGGGACTTTCCTGCCGCAGGTCGCTGCGGAAACCGGTTGGAACACCGAAGAGTTCCTGGGCCATTGCGCCCGGGACAAGGCCGGAATCGGCTGGGATGGCTGGAGGGACGCCGACCTCTACACCTATCAGACCGGAATCGTGGAGGAATGAGGGAAGCCCGGTTCCATATTCCAGCCCCAGGCGGAGTCGAATGCACCCTCTGCCCCCATCATTGCCGGATTCCGGAAGGAGGGCGGGGCCGATGCCGCAGTCGCGAATGCCGGGACGGGAAACTTTGGGCCCTCTCCTACGGCGCCCCCTGCGCCCTTGCCGTGGATCCGGTCGAGAAAAAGCCCCTGAACGGTTTCTTGCCGGGAACGTACTGCCTTTCACTTAGTTGCACCGGCTGTAACCTTTCCTGCCGATGGTGCCAGAACAGCGACATCTCCCAGGCGGCTCCCGGGGAGGTGGAATGCACCGTCCTGACGCCAGAGGAAGCCGTGGACCTGTGCATCCGCCGTGGACTCCCTTCCATGGCCTATACCTATACCGAGCCGTTCACCTGGTGGGAGTACATGTACGACATGGCGGTACTCGCGCGCAGAAAGGGATTGAAGAATATCCTCGTTTCGGCAGGTTATGTAGAGCAGGAGCCCCTGCGGGAACTGCTGCCGTACCTGGATGCGGCGAACATCGACATCAAGGCCATGGACGATGGTTTTTACCGCACCTGGTGCGGTGCGCGACTGGCTCCCGTGCTCGGGAACATCCTGGCCCTGCACGAGGGCGGCGTCCATGTGGAGGTCACCAATCTCCTGATCCCCGGCCTGAACGATTCCGACGGGCAGGTCCGCGCCCTCTGCCATTGGATGGTGGATCATGGACTGCAGGCCGTTCCGCTCCATTTCAGCCGGTATTTCCCGCGGTACCGGATGAGAGAGCCGGGAATGACGCCCAAAGCGACGCTGTTACGGGCGAAAGGGATAGCACAGGATGCAGGCTGCGAAACCGTATATCTGGGAAATGTTTGATAATGACTATGGAAGAACCTGTATTGAATGCCCACAACAAGGAGGAATATCCGCCGATGCATACGGCGGAGCATATCCTCAACGCCACGATGGTCCGTTTGTTCGGTTGCCCCCGCTCCCGGAACGCCCATATCGAGCGCAAGAAGTCCAAATGCGACTACCTTCTTCCGGAGGCGCCGTCCCCGGAGCAGGTCGGGCAGATAGAATCGACGGTCAATGAGGTGATTGGAAGGAATCTTGACGTCACCGTCGAGTATGTCTCCCGGGAGGAGGCGGAAGGGATCGTCGACCTGAGCAAGCTGCCGGAGGACGTGTCCGAAACGCTTCGGATCGTCCGGGTGGGGGATTACGACGCTTGCGCGTGTGCAGGTTCCCACGTGAAGAACACCTCCGAAATCGGAGTATTCAGGATTCTCAGCCACGACTATGAAAACGGTCGCTGGCGGGTCAGATGGAAAGTTTCCTGAAAGTGTACAGCGATGAAAGCCCTTTGCCATGGAGGGGAAAAGTGTTATCTTTGCATACGTTTTAATCAGACACTATGGAATTCACCGCTAAACAGCTTGCCCAGGTACTCAATGGAACGGTGGAGGGCGACGAGAACGCCGTCATTACCAAGTTCGCCAAGATCGAGCACGGGAAGCCCGGAACCCTGGCCTTCTTCGCCAATCCGAAATATGAACAGTATGTCTATACCAGCAATGCTACCATCCTCCTGGTGGACAAGACCTTCGAGCCCAAGGAGCCGGTAAAGGCCACCCTGGTGCGCGTGGATAACGCCTACTCGGCCGTCACCGAACTGCTGAAGTATGTCTCCGGCAAGGAGAAGAAAGCGCGGCGCCGCCGCAGTCTCCGCTCCCGGTGGCACTGCTCCACCAAGTTCGGGAAGAAGGTGTGGCTCGGCGATTTCTGCTCCGTGGGAAAACGGACGAAGATCGGGGACAACACCGTCATCCACGACCGCGTAACCATCGGTGACGACTGCACCATCGGCAAGGACTGCCTCCTTTATCCGGGCGTGGTCGTCTATCCGGGGACGGTCATCGGCGACCGGGTGATCCTGCACGCCGGATGCATCATCGGAGGCGACGGTTTCGGCAACGCCCCGCGGGAGGACGGCAGCTGGGAGAAGATCGAGCATCTGGGTAATGTGATCATCGGGAACGACGTGGAGATCGGCTGCAATACCACCGTGGACCGCGCCCAGATGGAGTCTACCGTCATCGGCAACGGTGTCCGTATCGACAATCTGTGCCAGATTGCGCACAACGTGGTGATCGGGGACCATACGGTCATGGCCGCCCAGGTGGGCATCGCCGGGTCCACGACCATCGGCAAGAACTGCATCCTTGCGGGTCAGGTAGGCATCGCAGGCCATCTCAAGATTGCGGACCATACGACCCTGCTTGCCCAGGCGGGCGTCATCGGCAACATCCGGAAGGAGGGGCAGACCCTCCTGGGATCTCCGTGCATCGACCCGCACCAGTATATGCGGGCCTACGCCAAGTTCCGCCAGAGCGGCTCCGAGTAAGCCTTTGTGCGATACGGCTTTTTTCCGTACCTTTGTCCTATGAGCCGAAACCAGCATACGCTCCGGACCTGCCATTCCTTCGAAGGGAAAGGCCTTCATACGGGGACTTATGCCCATATGAAGGTGATGCCCGCTCCTGCCGGGCACGGCATCCGGTTCTGCCGGACCGACCTCCCGGGGTCGCCTGTTGTCGATGCCCTGGCGGAAAACGTCTCCAATACCGCCCGCAGCACCACCATCTCCTGCGGCAAGGCGAAAGCGGTCACCATCGAACACATCATGTCCGCCCTGACGGGCCTGGGCGTGGACAATGCCTTGATCGAGCTGGACAACCAGGAAGTTCCCATCCTGGACGGCAGCGCGAAGCCCTATGTAGACGCTTTTCTGAAGGAAGGCCTTGTGGATCAAGATGTTCCACGCGAATACATCGACCTGCCCTATGCGTTGGAAATCCGGGACGGGAAGAGCGGTTCGTGGGTCCGCATCGAACCTGCCGACGCTCCTTCGGCCCAGGTGACGGCTGATTTCAATTCCCGGGTCCTGGGCGTCCAGACGGCCCGCTGGGATGAGACCGTGGATTATGCCCGCGAAATCGGCGTATGCCGTACGTTCTGCTTCTTCCACGAGATCGAGCCCCTGTTCCGGAACAACCTGATCAAGGGCGGCGACGTGGACAACGCCATCGTGGTCGTGGAACGTCCGGTCGGTCAGGAGCAGCTCGACTATGTCGCGCAGCTCCTGGGCCAGCCGGAACTCCATGTCGAGAACGGCTACCTGAGCAATCTCCGGCTGCATTTCCCGGACGAGTGCGGCCGCCACAAACTGCTGGACCTGCTGGGCGACTTCCGCCTCGCGGGCGGTTTCCTGAACGCCCGCATCACGGCCTTCAAGCCGGGCCATACCATCAACACCAAGGCCGCGAAGGCCCTTCGCGCCCTTTTGAAGTAAATCCTTGACTATGAATACCATCCATCCCCTTGCTACCGTACATCCCTCCGCCATCCTCGGCGATGGCGTCGAAATCGGCCCCTACGTGTTCATTGACGCGAACGTCGAAATCGGAGACGGGTGCAAGATCCTTCCGCACGCCACCCTCTTTTCCTATGTGAAGATGGGCAGGGACTGCACCGTTTTCCCCGGCGCCGTCGTGGGCGCCGTCCCGCAGGACCTGAAATTCGAAGGGGAAGAATCCTGGGTGGAAATCGGCGACCGGGTGACTATCCGGGAGTGCGCCACCATCAACCGCGGCACCAAGGCCAGCGGGAAGATGGTGACGAAAGTGGGCAGCGACACGCTCATCATGTCCTATGTCCATATCGCGCACGACTGCACCGTCGGAGACCACTGCATCCTCGTGAGCCACTCCGCTTTCGCAGGGGAGACGGACATCGAGGACTGGGCCATCGTCGGCGGCGGCACCCTGGCGCACCAGTTCAGCCGCATCGGCACCCACGCCATGATCGGGGCCGGATTCAAGATCGTGAAGGACATCCCGCCTTACGTGCTGGCCGGCCGCGAGCCCGTGTGCTTCGAGGGCGTCAACCGGGTGGGCCTGTCCCGCCGCGGTTTCACGGAAGACCAGATTAACGAGATCAAGGATATCTACGACACCCTGTATTTCAAGGGCATGAACGTCAGTGACGCGATGGCGTACATCGAGCAGAATTTCGCCCAGACGCCGGAGCGGGACACCATCCTGCGGTTCATACGCAATTCCAAACGCGGCATCATCCCCAAGATCCGTCCCGCCCGCTAGCGCCGTGCTGCTTACGACCGCATACTTTCCGCCGGTGGCGTGGTTCGCCCTCCTGGCCCGTGACATGACCCTGTCCCCGGACAGGGTTTCTCCGTCCACGGTGTGGCTGGAAGCCTGCGAAACTTATCAGAAGCAATCCTACCGCAACCGCTGCTACATCCTGGCCGGCGACGGCATACAGACCCTCCAGGTTCCGGTTGTCCACTCGGGAACGATGCGGATCGATGAAGTCCGTGTCGACTGGTCCACGCCCTGGCTCGTCCGGACGCAACGTGCCCTGGATGCGGCATACTATACCTCCGCCTATTTCGAGTATTATCGGGATGGACTCTTTGCCGTGATGGACGCCCGGCCGGAAACGCTCTGGGACTGGAACCTTTCGCTGATCCGGTTCCTGCTGGACAAGACAGGGGTTGCCTGCAGCCTGCAGCCCACAACCTCCTTCGTCCTTCCGGAACAGGCCGGTGCGGACGATTTCCGCTATGCCGTCCATCCCAAACGTCCGGATGTCGCCTTGCCCTTATTGGGGCTGGAACGTCCTTATTATCAGGTTTTTGCCGACCGATTCGGTTTTACGCCCAACCTGTCCGTCCTGGACCTTCTATTCAATGAAGGCCCGGATGCCATCCTCTGGCTGAAAAAGTTGTAATCTTGAGGACCCGACGGGTGTCGGAACCGATTCTATAGGCATCGTCGATCGTATGGCCGGCGACGGCCACCACATGGTGGGGATCGGCGAGGCCGCTGTCGCGGACGATGACCGCCCGCTTTTTATCCATCAGGGAGAAATGCCGGTCCTTGAACCAGTCCTGGAGTTTCTTCCGGCCGCGCATCCCCAGAGGCCGGATCCAGTCGCCGGCGCACCAGCGGTCGGGGACGAGTTCGCCATGGACCTTGTCCGCATCGACGATGAGGACGCCTTCGGGCATCACGGGCGGGCGGCCGGGTTCCCAGGGCTCTTCCGCGACTGTGATCCGGGGCTCTTCGACGGCTTCCTCCCGGACCAGGCGTCCGGCGGCGCTCACGAAACATCCCACCCGCTTTCCGCTCCGCCCGGAGCGGACGATTTCCGCTGCTTGGGCGGCCAGGGGTGCGGACAACCCTTCGCTGTCCAGGATCCGGTACAGGATGTATTCCCAGTGGGGGAAGGTTTGGAGGAGGGCGGTGTCGATCCGGCGTCCGTCCCAGACCCGGTCCACCCGTTCTGCGAAGTAGTCATCGGCAATGTCCGACACCATCCGGAGACGCTCCATGTTTTCCGCCAGGGTGCTCTCAAAGGAAGGATTGATCTCGCGGAGAAGGGGGAACACCCGGTTGCGCAGTTTGTTGCGCCGGAAGGCGTTCTCCGCGTTCGTGCGGTCCTCCCGGAAGGGGATGCCCGCTTCCCGGACGGCCGTATCGATCTCCTCCCGCGTCATCCTGAGCAGAGGACGGCGCAGCGGGATGTCTGCAAACTCCGGATCCGGCAGGAAGGACTCCTCCTGCATGCCGCAGAGGCCTTTGACACCGGTCCCGCGGAGGAGGTTGAGGAAAAAGGTTTCGGCGTTGTCGTCGGCATGGTGGGCGGTAAGGACGGCCTCGTAACCGTGCTCCCGGCACAACTCCCCGAACCAGCGGTATCGCAGCCGCCGGGCAGCCATTTCGATGCTCAAGCCTTCGGAAGCGGCGAAGGCTTCCGTGTCAAACCGCCGTACATGGCAGGTGACCCCGCAGGAAAGCGCCCAGTTCCGGACGAACGCTTCATCGGCGTCGCTGTCGTCCCCGCGGAGGGTGAAATTGCAATGGGCAACGGCAAAAGGCCCGCCTTCGCGACGGACCTTTTCAGCCAGATACATTGAATCCCGGCCTCCGCTGACGGCGACCAGTACCATTATTTCTTGGGAGGGACGGTGCCGATGGTATACGTGAAGCCGAACTCGAGGAACTGCCTGAACTGCACGGCGGGAATGCCGGTACCGTCCGGCAGGGTCTTCACCTTGATGGTGTCGTCATAGATGAGGTTCGTGGCAAAGGTGAGGGCGAAATACCGGGCAAGTTTCCAGAAAACCTTGTTGTCCCAGTTCACGCGCAGGTTCTGGGGATTCTTCAGGTAGTTGGAGAACAGCACGAGCTGCGTGGTGTAGCTGAAGTTCTCGTTGACGATCCACTTGGCGTCCATCTTGACCTGGGCACCAAGTTCGAAACGGTAGGGCTTGAAGTTCTTACCATCCGTCTTGTCCAGCCCTTCTTCCCGGAGATCCATGCCATAGGTGTTCCGAAGCAGCGGATCGGACACGATAACGAAACCGCCGGTCAGGGGAGCGACGTTCAGGGAGAACCAGGGCTTGGGCGTCCAGAGGAGACCGATACCCAGGTTCGTGTAGGCCGGGGAGAACAGGCCGGACATCAGGGTCCGGGCGTCCAGCCAGTCCTGGATCGAAGGCTCGTGGCCTTCGGTATTCTTCGGCGTACCGTACTTGTAGTTGTTGTCGAACTGCGTCTTGAAGTCGAAGCTGGCGGAGTAGCTGAGATGCCGGATGGGCGTCTCCAGGCCCCACTTGGATTCGAAATAGATACGGTCCTTGTGCTTCTGGAGGATGGGCTTGTCGGCCGAATAGAGGAAGCCGTAGTCCAGCTGCAGTCGGTTGGTCCAGATCATCTTGTCCTTCGCGTAGTTCGCGTTGGCATCCACGAAAGCGGCGAGGGTGTAGTTGTTGTAGCCGCCCGCGGCCCAGTTCCAGAGCGCCGTCTGGCTGAAGTTGATGTTGTTCTGGATATATTTGGCCCAGTAGGTCGGCTTCGGGGCAGCGACCGGGACGTCGGCCGCGGCAGTCAGGGCCGCAGCGGCTTCGGCGGCGGCCTTCTGCGCATCCTGCGCAGCGGCGGAACCGGCAATGGCGAGGAATGCCGCCAGGAGAATCGTAACCTTCTTCATATAACCTTCAGATTAATAGGATCTTGCAAAAATAACGCGCTGGTGCGAAGGCTTGCCGCTGTAGACGCACCTGCCTTCTTCCTCGCAGACGAAACTGTCCACGGGGATGCAGCGGATGGTCGCCTTGGTCTCTTCCTGGATGCGGGCCTCGGTCTCGGGGGTGCCGTCCCAGTGGCAGAGCAGGAAACCGCCCTTCTCGATCTCTTCCTTGAACTCTTCCCAGGTGTCCACCTTGCGCACGTTGGCGGCGCGGAAGTCGAACGCCCGCTGGTAGATGCTCTTCTGGATGTCGTCCAGCAGGCCGATGATCCTTTCATCGAGGCCTTCCAGCGGCTCTGTGATCTTTTCGAGGGTGTCGCGGCGGGCCACTTCCACGGTGCCGTTCTGCAGGTCGCGCGGACCCATTGCCAGACGGACGGGCACGCCCTTGAGCTCCCATTCGGCGAACTTGAAGCCGGGACGCAGGTTGTCGCGGTCGTCCACCTCCACGCTGTGGCCCTTGGCCTCCAGCGCCTTCTTCACTTCGTACATCTTGTCCAGGACGAGGTTGCGTTCCTCGTCGCTCTTGTAGATCGGGACCATCACCACCTGGATCGGGGCGAGGGCAGGGGGCAGGACGAGGCCGTTGTCGTCGCCGTGGGCCATGATCAGGGCGCCCATCAGGCGGGTGGAAACGCCCCAGGACGTAGCCCAGACGTATTCCTGCTGGCCTTCCTTGTTCGTGAACTGGACATCGAAGGACTTGGCGAAGTTCTGCCCGAGGAAGTGGGAGGTTCCGGCCTGGAGGGCCTTTCCGTCCTGCATCATCGCCTCGATGGTCATCGTGTCGATGGCGCCGGCGAAGCGTTCGCCCTCGCTCTTGTGACCGACGACCACCGGCAGGGCCATGATTTCGCGCGCGAAGCGGGCGTACACGTCTACCATCCGCTGCTTTTCGGCCTCGGCCTCGGCGGCGGTGGCGTGGGCGGTATGGCCTTCCTGCCAGAGGAATTCGGCCGTCCGGAGGAACAGGCGGGTGCGCATCTCCCAACGGACGACATTCGCCCATTGGTTGCACAGGATGGGCAGGTCGCGCCAGGAATGGATCCAATTCTTATAGGTGTTCCAGATGATGGTTTCGGAAGTAGGGCGGACGATGAGTTCCTCCTCCAGTTTCGCCTCCGGGTCCACGACCACGCCCTTTCCGTTCGGGTCGTTCATCAGGCGGTGGTGGGTCACCACGGCGCATTCCTTGGCGAAGCCGGCCACGTGCTCGGCCTCACGGCTGAAGAAGGATTTGGGAATGAAAAGGGGGAAGTATGCATTCTTGTGACCGGTCTCCTTGAACATCCCGTCCAGGATGTGCTGCATCTTCTCCCAGATGGCGTAACCGTACGGCTTGATGACCATGCAGCCGCGGACGGCGGACTGCTCGGCCAGGTCGGCCTTCACCACGAGGTCGTTATACCATTGGGAGTAGTTTTCCGACCTTTTCGTTACCTCTTTTGCCATAATTCAATTGTTTTTTTCGATTTTTGTCCGTAACATTGCCCCGTATCTAACAAAACGGGTACAGATATTGCATTGATACCCGCAATCCGGGTTTTTCCGGCACAAAGATACTTATTTTTATTGGATAAAAGGAGGTTCTGACATGAAAAAGCATCTGGCTATCTACCTGGTTGCCCTCGTTGCCGCTACGTCCTGCGGATCGATGGCACAGTACACTGCCGCACCGCAGCAGTTCGAAGACGGCATCTATGCGAGTCCCGGGTCGGCAGCCCCTGTGGCGGCCGTCTCCCAGGAGGAAATGGATGCCCTGGTCCGCGAATCGAAGGAATCCGAAGTATACGTGCTCAGCACGGTGGGCGACACCATCGTCGTCCCGCAGGGCAAGACGGCACAGCTCCGGTTCAACGGGACCGGAACGGATGTCACCGTGGTCGATGACTACTGGTGGAACTATTCCTGGGCCAGCCGTCCCTGGTATATGAACGGTTATTACGGTCCCTGGTACTACTCTTCCTGGTCCTACTGGGACCCCTGGTACTGGGATCCCTGGTACGTCGGCGGTTTCTACCGTCCCTGGTACAGGCATTATTATGGATACTACAGCCCTTGGGGCTGGTATGATCCCTGGTACTATTCTTCCTGGTATTACGATCCCTGGTATTGGGGTCCGTCGTACTATGGCTACTATGGCTACTATGGCATAGGCGGATGGTACGGCCACCACGGCTATTGGGGCTATCCTTATTCCTATGGCTACTACGGCATAGGCGGATGGGGTGGCAGGTTCCACCATGGACCGACCCATGCCGGCCAGATCGGCCACCGGGATATCGGCATGAGCACCCGAAGCTACGTTTCCCGTGGCTCAGGCAGCCGTTCCGGAGGCCGTTCCGGCAGCACCGTGTCCCGCGTTTCCCGTAACACGGGAGCGGCTACCCGCCGTGCCGGCACCGCATCCTCCACCCGTTCGAGTGGCGTGACCACCCGGTCCAATTCCACGGGCCTGACGGGCGTCGCCCGCTCCTCGGTTTCCCGCTCCGGTTCTTCCGCAGTGCGCTCTTCCGGCGCCGCGACCAGCCGCGGCACCTCCTCCTATGGCGGAGGTTCCACCGGGTCGGTCTCCCGCAGCTCCGGCTCCACTTCCCGCAGCACGGGTTCCGTTTCCCGTAGCGGAAGTTCCGCGAACTACCGTCCGTCCAATTCGGCCAACAGCACCCGCTCTACCGTGGGCCGTTACGGTTCCGATGGACGTTCTGTCTCCTCTCCGAGCCGTTCCTCCGGCAGCAGCGGTGGCAGCTATTCCGGTGGCAGCTCTTCCCGCAGCAGTGGCGGCAGCTACTCCGGCGGCGGCTCCTCTTCCCGCAGCAGCGGCGGTGGCGGCTACTCCGGTGGCGGCTCCTCTTCCCACAGCAGTGGCGGCAGTTCCTCCCGTGGCGGTGGCGGTGCCTCTTCTTCCCGTGGCGGAAGGTGATAATAAACCCATTACAAATCGATTTTGACTATGAAAAGGATATTTGCATCGGTCCTGCTTGCGGCCCTTGCCTTTGAGGCCGGCGCGCAGTCTTTCCTGGACGCCATCGACTTTGCGGGAAACGATTACCTCGGTTCCGCCCGCTCCGTGGGCATGGGTAATGCAGTGACTGCGGTGGGCGGTGACCTCGGGTCCCTTACCTTCAATCCTGCCGGTTCTGCCGTGGCTGGCTATTCCCAGTTCACGATTACGCCCGGACTGAGCGTCTCTTCGGTCTTCGGCCAGGGAACGCTTTGGGATGGGAAGCCGTTCGGTTTCGAGGACGCCGTCAAGACGCGTTCCCCCCGGATGAACCTACCGAACCTCGGCGCCGTCGTGGTGTACGACACCCGTAACAAAACGGGGCTGAAACGCGTTTCTTTCGGCGTGGTTGGAAACATCACCCGTGACTTCAACAACAATCTCCGTGCTTCGGGTACGAACGATAACAGTACCCTTGGGGGTGCCCTGGCTACCTGGGCCAACGGCTACACCCAGGACGAACTGACCAACGGTGAGGCTGACTGGGAGACCGAGGTCGCCTGGAGAAGCGAGATTTTCAATCCGATTCCGGGAAAGACCGACAGGTACATCGGCATTACGGAGCGTCTGCGCGACGACGGGCTTGCCCAGCTGGCCGACAAGATCGGACAGACCTACCAGCTCAAGCGGTCCGGACACAAGTACGACCTGCTCATGAATGTCGGCCTGGATTTCTCCGACCGCTTCTATGTGGGAGCCAACCTGGGAATCTCCACCATTACCTACCGGTATGATGAGATCCGGGGTGAGAATGCCTTGCCGGGCGGAGACTACCCGACCGGCTTCCAGAACCTGCGGATGCAATCGTCTTTCGAGGATGAAGCTTCCGGCATATACGCCAAGGTCGGTTTCATCGCCCGTCCTACCGACGGACTCCGGATCGGCGCAGCCATCCAGACCCCGACCCTCTTCGAGTTCAACGAAGTTTACGGCCAGGAAGGCAGTTCCCTGTGCACGGGAGATGAGAAGCCCTTGCGGAGTTCCGAATCGGAAGAGTGGTACTATAATTTCCGGACTCCGCTCCGTGTGAATGCCGGTATTGCCTATACGATTGGAAAGGTCGCCCTTCTGAGCGCCGATTACGAGTATTTCGATTATAGCAAAGTGCGTTATCAGCGCACCTATGACGATTCCTACACGGATTTCACCCGGGTCAACGAAGAACTCGCCGATTATGGTCAGCCGGTCCACGCATTCCGTGTCGGCGGTGAACTCAAGGCTTCTCCGGAACTGGCCATCCGGGTCGGCTACAATTATGCCACCAGCCCGGATGTCGAGGTGGAGTCTAGCCGCCAGGCCGTTTCATTCGGTCTCGGCTACAGCTCCCCGGGCTCTTTCTTTGCCGATCTCGCGGTCCGTTTCCAGTATCTCCCGGACGAGTTGATCACTCCTTATTCCTATCCGGAAATAGAGAAGATCGTCACGCCTGAGATCTGCTCCCAGGCATCCCTCTGCAACGCCCTCCTGACTCTGGGCTGGAGATTTTAGACGCCTTGAAGCGGATTACATTTATCGTCAACCCCATCTCTGGCGGCAAGGACAAAGGAAACGTCCTTGCCGCCATTGGGCGTTATCTGGACCTCTCCCTTTTCCGTTATGAAGTGCTCCAGACGGAGAAGGCGGGCGATGCGACGGAGCTGGCGCGGGCATGCGCCTCGGACATCGTCGTCGCCGTTGGGGGTGACGGGACGGTGAGTGAGGTGGCGAAAGGTCTGCTGGGTTCGGAGAAGGCGCTGGGCATCCTCCCTTGCGGGAGCGGGGACGGGCTGGCCCTGCACCTGGGCATCAGCCGGGACCCGGTACGGGCCGTCAAGGCCCTGAACGGGAACTGCATCGTCCGGATGGACACCGGCCGGATGGACGGGCGCCCTTTCTTCTGTACGGCCGGCGTGGGCCTGGATGCCGATGTCGCCTTTGATTTCGCCCGTTCCGGGCGGAGGGGACTGGGTACCTATGTGACAACGGCCTGGGATAACTGGAAGCACCGCCGGCCGGAAACCTATGTGGTGGAAACCGACACGGAAACGTGGGCGGGACCGGCGATGTTCGTGACCGTGGCCAACGCCAACCAGTGGGGGAACGAGGCGCGGATCGCGCCCAAGGCTTCCCTGTGCGACGGCCTCCTGGACGTGACGGTGGTCCAGCCGTTTGCGACCGTCGAGATTCCCGACCTGGCCGCCCGCCTGATGGCGGGCAAGGCCGATTCCAGCCGTCACGTCCGGACCTTCCGGAGCGCCCGCGTCCACCTGCACCGGGAACATCCCGGTCCGGCCCATTACGACGGAGACCCCTTCGAGGCCGGAACCGACCTGGAACTGGACATCCTGCCCGGCTCGCTGCAGGTCGTCATCCCTCCGTCCCGTCAAGGAAAGATATGAGAAAGCACCTGTCCTATATCGGGGCCGTCCTCTGGAACCTGCTGCTGGCCATGGCCATCTATACGGTGTGCCGGCTCGTGTTCTTTTTCCTGAACAGGCCCTTGTTTCCGGATGTGGACCTGACCCGCCTGGCGCACCTTTGCAAGGCGGGCTGGCGTTTCGACCTGGCCACGGTCCTCTATACGAACCTCCCCTATATCATCCTGATGCTCATCCCTTTCCGGTTCCGGGAGAACCAGGTATACCAGGGGGTGGCGAAGGGTTTCTATGTCGTTCCCAACTTTATCGCATTCGCCATCGACCTGGCCGACGGGGTGTATTTCCCCTTTACCAACCGACGGACTACCTGCACGGTTTTCCGGGAATTCCAGGGTGACGACAACCTGGGGACCATCTTCCTGCACGAAGCGGCGGTTCACTGGTATCTGGTGCTGCTGGGCATCGGGATCCTGTGGCTGCTCATCCGGGCATACCGGAAACCTTCGGCCGCGGGAGAACGCTATGGCTGGAAGGGATATCTGCTGCATACGGCCGTCCTGGCTGCTGTCCTGTACCCGATGGTGGGCGGCATGCGGGGTGGATTCGGCGTGACGGTACGGCCGATCGGCATCAATGATGCGAACCTCTATATCGAGAAACCGGTGGAGGCCGGAATCGTCCTGAACACCGCTTTCAGCATGTACAAGACGATCGACAATGCTCCGCTGGTGGAACCGGACTGGTTCGAAACGACCGAGGAACTGGAGGAGGCATTCTCCCCGGTCCATGTTCCTGCCGCCGGGGGAGAGATGCGGAAGAAGAATGTCGTCATCCTGATCCTGGAGAGTTTCTCAGCTTCCTACAGCGCGTATCTGACTGGACTTCAGGGCGAGCGGCGCGGGGATTATATGCCCTTCCTGGATTCCCTGATGCGGGAATCGCTCATCTTCAGGTATTCATTCGCCAACGGCCGCCTGAGCATCGACGCCCAGCCTTCCGTGATGTGCGGCATTCCGGCATTCGTGGAATCGTTCACCCTCACTCCTTATGCCAACAACGATATCCGCGGCCTTGCCCGCGAACTGGGGGAGAAGGGGTATAGTTCCGCCTTCTATCACGGTGCGCAGCGGCAGTCCCTGGCCCTGGCCGGGTTCGCCCACAAGTCGGGATTCCAGCAGGAGTTCAGCCGGGAATCGTATGGGAATGAGGACGATTTCGACGGAACCTGGGGAATCTGGGACGAACCGTTCCTGCAGTATTTCGAGCAAGGGATCGGGGTGTTGCAGGAACCGTTCCTTGCGACCGTATTCACGCTTTCATCCCATCATCCATACGCCATTCCGTCTGAATTTGAATCCGTTTTCGAGCCCGGAACCATCCCGATCCACCGGTCCGTCCGTTATTCGGACTACGCCATCCGGCGGTTTTTCGAATCGGCACGGAAGGAACCCTGGTTCGAAAACACCCTTTTCGTCATTACGGGGGACCATACGAACCAGACCGACGCTCCGGAGTACCGGACCCTGGCCGGCGTATTCGAGATCCCGATCCTGTTCTATACCCCGGACGGGTCGTTGAAAGGCCTGCGGGAGGGGATTGCCATGCAACTGGACATCAAACCCACCATCCTCAGCTATCTGGGCTATGACGAACCTTGGTTCAGTTTCGGCTGCGACCTGTTGACGACACCGGACGAAGACACGTACGCCGTCCATTATCAGAGCGGGATGTACCTGTATGAACAGGATGGCTACCAGTTGCAGTTCGACGGGGAAAAATCCGTGGGGCTGTACCATTTCACGGAAGACCGGCTGTTGCAGGAGAATCTGATCGCGGCGGAGCCGGAGCGTGCCGCGGCGATGGAGCGCCGCATAAAAGCGATCATCCAGCAGTATGCCCGCCGGATGATCCATAATGAGCTGACGGCCGTTCCGGCCGGATAAGGTTTACTGGACGACAGATGCAATCTCCGGGATCAGTCTCCGTAAGGGGAGGCTTCGTTCCAGTCCTGGAGAAGGTATCCGTGACGGTCCACGCAATGGTCGTGGATTTCCTGTTTTCGTTCGTCGGGCAGGGCGTTCCACCAGCGCGTACAGGCGGGATATTGTACCTGGGACTCATCGATCGTACCGTCCGGAGAGGCTTTCCTGGCCGCTTTCCGGGCGATCCTTTCTTTCTGGGAGATGGCCAGGGAAGACCACCAGATTTCAAGCTCGCTGTTTTGCATATCCTTGGAGTTTCAGTGTTTGCAAAGTTAGTGAATTGTCGGGTCTTCTACAAGGTTTCCACTAGATTCCGTCGCCATCCCGGAAGAAAGACTCCCGGGATGGACTCTGGACGATGCGGGAATGGGGCGGAACGGAATGCGTGAGCCAGACGTTGCCTCCGATGATGGAGCCGGCCCCGACGGTGATCCGTCCGAGCAGGGAGGCGTTGGAATAGACGGTCACGTCGTCCTCCAGGACCGGGTGGCGGGGCACGTTCCGCGGCCGTCCGGTCTCGTCATAGACGAAATTGCGTGCGCCCAGCGTAACGCCCTGATAAAGCGTGACATGGTTTCCGATGACGGAGGTCTCGCCAATCACCGTTCCCGTTCCGTGGTCGATGGCGAAGTATTCGCCGATGGCAGCCCCGGGATGGATGTCTATGCCAGTGACGGAATGGGCATATTCGGTAAGCATGCGCGGGAGGATGGGCACGTGCATCTCCCAGAGACGGTGGGCGGATCGGTAGTACAGGATGGCCTTGACGGCCGGATAGCAGAAGATGATCTCGCGTGCTCCGGTCGCAGCCGGGTCATTGGCCTCGATGGCTTTGACATCCGTCTCCAGCAGTCTCTTGATTTCGGGGAGGGAACGGACGAATGCCTGCGCGACTTCCTCGCCGGCGAGGGGGGAAAGTGCGCGGACGATCCGTTCGGAGGGAGCGGCGGGGGAGGGAGCGGCATAATCCGGAAAGACGGTGTCAAATACCGCATCCATCATCTCCGCGAGGGCTTTCGCAGTGGTTTTCAGGGAGTTCATTATTCGAGAGGGTAATCGTCAAAAGCGTACAATACGGTGGAGAGGTATCGTTCTCCGGTGTCGGGAAGCAGGGCGACGATGGTCTTTCCGGCATTCTCTTCCCGGGAAGCCAGGGAGAGGGCGGCGCTGAAAGCGGCGCCGGAGGAAATGCCCACGAGAAGGCCTTCCCGGGCCGAAAGCCGGCGGGACGAGCGGATGGCGTCGTCGTCGGCGACGGTAAGGATTTCATCCACGACGTCGCGGCGGAAGGTGTCGGGCTCGAAACCGGCGCCGATGCCCTGGATCTTGTGCTTGCCGGCGACACCGGTGGACAGGACGGGGGAGGATGCGGGTTCGACGGCAACCACCTTCACGGCCGGATTGTGCTTCTTCAGGGCCTTCCCGGTGCCGCTCAGGGTCCCTCCGGTGCCGACGCCCGCCACGAAGATATCGACCTTCCCTTCGGTATCACGCCAGATTTCCTCGCCGGTGGTCCGCTCGTGCACGGCCGGATTGGCGGGGTTCGTGAACTGGCCGAGGATGACGGCTCCAGGTATTCCGTCGCGGAGTTCTTCCGCCTTGGCGATGGCTCCCTTCATGCCGGCGCCGCCGGGGGTCAGCTCCAGCCTGGCTCCCAGCGCCTTGAGGAGGCTGCGGCGCTCCTGGCTCATCGTCTCGGGCATCGTCAGGATTACCGTATAGCCCTTGGCGCGCCCGACCCAGGCCAGTCCCACGCCGGTGTTGCCGCTGGTGGGCTCGATGATGGTCGCGCCCGGGGCCAGGATGCCGCGGCGTTCGGCATCTTCGATCATTTCCAGGGCGATGCGGTCCTTGACGCTTCCGCCCGGATTGAAGTACTCCAGTTTGACGAGGATGTCGGCCTTCTGGCCGGGAAATGCCTTGACCCTCAGAAGCGGCGTGTTCCCAATCATTTCCGTAAGAGAATTGTACACCATAACTAATTGTATTTAAGCATAATAAAAACCCCTGCTCGATTCGGGACCGGCAGGAGGCGCATTCTTGTTGATTCAGGAGAAACCGAGATGACTCTCAGATACGCGCAGGACCGTACCAATCCGGAAGATTGGAACAGCAGCAACACGTATTGGTCTTTATCGTCATCATCTGGTGCAAATTTAAATTAAAAAATTTAAATATCCAATACCGGCAAATCTTCAGCATCCCCTGTCCGGCTGCCATCCATCCATAGCCGTGAATTCATAGAAGAAGAAATCCAGCCAGCCCGTATTTTCCGCATACTGGTGCTGTTTCCCCCTGAATTCGAAGCCCAATGACTCATACAGGTGCTGCGCCGGAATGTTGGATGCCAACGTGTCCAGCCGGACGGCCTTCATCCCGTTCGCCCGAGCCAGGGCGATGGCATCCCTAATGATGGCGGAAGCGATTCCGGTTCCCTGCAAGCCTGGCTTGACGCCCAGGATATGGACCGTCGCAACCTGCTCGTCCGGAAGCTTCTCCTTCCAGTTAATGGTGTGATAATCATCACCTTGACACATTGGATAATCCAAAGCGCCGACAATCTCCCCGTTTTCTTTGCACAGGTATAGATTCCCCCGTTCTATGGAGGTTTTAAGACCTTCTGCAGTAGGATGCGCACCCTTCCGCCACCGGGCGGTATCCTCTATCCCCGGAGTGTTATCGATGACATCATCGTAAAAGCGGATGACGGCGTCTAACTCTTCAGGCTTTGCCTTTTCCAGATGAACGGTCCTCATTGCCCGGGTAAAACGGATTCACTCGCTGTAATTGTGGTCGATGACGACACTGACCTGCATGTCCGGGACCAGGGTCTGGATTGTCTCCGTCAACTGGCGGCGCAAGGCCTCATCATCATGGGATGTTATGTCGGGCACCACATCCACGGAGAGAGTCCGTTCCTCCTCTGAACAGTAGAAACCGTGGACCTGGACAATCTCTTTGTAGTCGGCTAGCGCCTTCATGACTTTGACCTGAAGGTCAGCTTGCTGGTTCTCTCCGGTTGCGACCGCATAGACGCCGACGGTCATGATGATGCCGTACTGCTCATGCAAAAGAATGGTGATCTTTCGGGTAAGGCCGTGGATCTCGTGGGCGGACATCGTGTCGAGGACGCTGATATGCAGCGAGCCGATCACCACGTCAGGACCGTAGTTGTGGAGGATGATGTCGAATACACCCTGGACACCGTCTACGCCCATGACCTTCTGCTTGATTTCCCGGATGAAGTCCGGCGAGACACGGGCTCCAAGCAGTTCATTGACCGGGGAAGCCAGCATTTCGATGCCGGCCTTGATGATGAGCGCCGAAATCAGGGCGCCGAGGATTCCGTCCAGGGAAATCCCCCAAATCAGCATGATGCCTGCCGACACAAGCGTAGCCGTGGTGATGATGGCATCGAACAGGGCATCCGAGCCGGATGCGATGAGGGCGTCGCTCTTCAGCTGCTTCCCTTTCTTCTTGACATACCATCCCAGCAGGAGCTTGACGCCGATGGCCACGACGATGACGATGAGCGTGGGCGTGGTATAGCTCGGCTCCGTGGGCGTGATGATTTTCTTCACCGACTCGATGAGCGAAGTGATACCGGCCGACAGCACGATGACGGCGATGATGATGGCGCTGAAGTACTCGACGCGTCCGAAGCCGAAAGGATGCTTCCGGTCCGCCGGACGCTGTGACAGCTTGGTGCCGATGATTGTAATGACGCTCGAAAGTGCGTCGCTGAGGTTATTCACCGCATCCATGACGATGGCCACGCTGCTGGCGATGATGCCTACCACGGCCTTGAATGCCGCCAGCAGGACATTGGCGACGATTCCGATGACGCTGGTCCTTATGATTTGTGAGCTTCTGTCCATAATCGTTTCACAAAGATAGCAAGAATTGGGGGAATTATCCCCAAAGACAGTCCGTCATCTTTGTCCAGGGTGAAGATGGAGTCGGTGGGTTTTCCGAGGTGGGGGCCCCGCAGTTACAGTTTCTTGGCCAACGTATAACCCATAGCGGCGACGGCGATGGCCTCGGCCGTGACGATGAGTTCCAGCGGGACCATTCCGACCGACTTTTGGAGCAGCACGGCTCCGGCATCGACAAGGGCATGGAGGACGATGGCTGCCGGAAACAGCCACAACCATTTGCCGCCTTTACGGACGGCAACCCATACCAGCATGGAAAGACCCAGATGAAGGACAAGGGCGGAGATGCGCTCCCAAAGACCGATGAGCAAGGGGCCGGCTCCGAGCGCTTGCAGCTGATCCAGTTGTGCCTGTAACTGCGCGACGGCTTCCTCCGGGACCTTGGAGAAGATGACATCAACCTGTCCGGCATTGATCAAGGCCGAAATCGCCAGGTTGTTGATCATCGTTATGCCGAAGATGATGAGCATTTCCACACCTCCGTGTCCGATACCGTAGGCAATGCCGGGGAGGGGTTCGGAGGGCTCCTTTTTCATCAGGAACTTCATGGAAAGGAAGCGGCCGGTTTCTTCAAAGATTCCGGCGGCCAGTCCGCCATAAATGGCATATCGGAGCGTATTGTCCAGAATGGATGCGCCATGCGGTCCCTTCAGGACCAGTTGATGCAGGATGCTTTCCAGAACCAGGGCGAACAGGATGAATGTACCGGCACCGATCAGGATGGTAGACAGCCTGGCATGATGCTTACGCACCAGATAGACGGACAGGCAGACGGGAATGACAATGCCCAAAACGGCATCGACGGCCATCAGGATGAGCGAACTCTCAGGAACCATTTGAATAGTGTTTTACGATTGTAAAGATAACGACATTCCGGCGAAAGACCAAATAACCCGGGACGCCGACTCCTGTCTCCGGGAGGGCGAATGGAACTGACGACAGATCGATGGATAACTGTTCTGCCAGAATCTACCAAGAGGACTTCACCTGCTGCCGATGCGACGACCGGAAGGCGCCCGCTGGGGCGGACTTCAATCCTTCATCGATGGGCTTAACCGACAAGGGGTATTTACCAGATGAAGGGAATCACTTTGTACTTTACCTTCTGCTTGTACTCCCTGTAACCCTCCAGCCCTTCTTCCAGGACCTTTTCCTCATTCTTTATCCGCTTGGCAATCAGCGGAATATAAAGCAACATAATGAGGAGAGAAAAAGGTGAAGCGAGTACCAGCGGCATGGCCAGGAACAGGACGGTCGTGGCCATGTACATCGGATGTCGGACGACTCCATAGAGTCCCGTGTCGATGACTTTCTGATTCTCCTGAACCTCGATGGTCCGGGACAGGTAGGTGTTCTCCCGCAACACCTCCGCGTAGAGCAGATAGCAGATCAGGAATAGCCCTGCCGATACCCAAACGGCCCAGTCAGGCAGCACGCACCAGTCAAACCGCCAGTTAAGGCCCGCCACGACAAACGCGGCGACAAACAGGAGGCCGCTGAGTTTCACGACCGTCTGCTGCTCCTTCTCTTCTTCTTTGGCATTCAGCCGCTTGCGAAGCAATTCCGGATTCTTCGCCATCATGACCAGGCCGGCGAAGAACATCGGCACAAACAGGATGCCCATCAGCAGCCAGGCTTGCCAATACTGAAGCGACCCCGCCGGCAGGAAAAGCAGCAGGCCAATGACGATAACCCCGAGCAGAAATTTGCCGACGGCTTGCAGGAAGAGTCTATTCTTGTCCATAAACTAATCTGATTTCAGGTTTGTCTTTGCCTGGGGAGCAGTCCAGCCCACAGATGGCAAGCGTTTTCACAAAGGTAATTGTTGTAGACTACAATGATATACTATCGAACCGCACTCTCCTCGAAGGGTTACTCCGATTTCAATCATTCTTCAACAGGTTTGGGGATTGAAATAAGAAGCATTTCCAGTCTGTTGGCCACTTCTTCCGGATGGTCGACCAAGAGTTGTCCGTGATTCATCCCCGGGAATATCTCGACGTGGGTATCAGGGTGCAGGGAACACAGGTGCCTGGCTTGAGGTTTAGCCACAAAGGCCTCTTTGGTTCCATACCAATAGTGGATGTCGGCCCCCTGGATGGATTCCAATTTGTGGGTATAGACGTCCTTGTATCCTTCACGCACGGCTTTTCCCTTGCCGGACGGCCACACTTTCTTGCATTCTTCAAGCAGGACATCGAAGTAATGGGAATGGAAAACCCATCGCCAGAAGCCCGTCCAGTGGTAGCAGGTCCATACATTGAGGCTCTGATAGTATCGCAAGGGATCCACGCTCCACTTGGGAAGCGGAAGCAGTGGCGCGGCGTCCATGATGGCGTGGTCAATGACAATCTCATTGCGTTCCATCATCCGGGAGAGGATTTTCCCGCCCAGAGACAGTCCGTAGGCTATGTCCAAATGGCCGCCCAGTTTTTCATGAACGTATCTGAGAATCTGCCAGGCCTGGTCATCGACGGAGGTAAAGGCCGATGGCTTCCCCAGCAGGAAGCCGTCAATGCCGGCCGCAACGATGTGGAACCTGTCTTTCAGGATATCGATCAGCGGCAGGAATATCTCGTAAGATACTCCAAGCCCGGGAATCAGGAGCAGACTGGGATTCCCTTTGTCGCCATAGGTGTTGAAGGTCATTTCTTGAAAGTGATGAATCGCCCCGTACGCTTTTTATATTCCAGGTACTCTTCTCCGAAATCGGCCTCCAGACGCTTTTCTTCCGATCGGACTTGCAGCACCATCAATCCGGCCACAATCGCAAAAACCAGCAGCGCCCACCAGTTCCAGAAGGCAAGGACAACGCCGATGTAGTAAAGATAGGTCCCGGACAGCATCGGATTCCGGGACAATCGATAGGGTCCGTCTGTCATCAAGCGCTTGGTTCTTGGTGCCACCTCGTGCCCCATCGCGTCAAAGGGATTGCCCTTCCCGACACGTTTCATGTACACGATACTCCATACACTGAGCGATAATCCCGCTAATGCAATAAAGGCCGATAAAGATAGACGCGTCACGGGAATATCCGACCAGGAAGGCATTCTGGAGACTACCCACATCAAAGACGGAATTCCCGCGATAAAAATGGCAAAACCCAGAAAGTATCCCAGAACTTGTTTCATCTCAATCCGATTGTCCGTTGTAAAAATAACCATATCCTGCGAAATGTACAAATGCCATGGCGATGGTCCGGGCTGCCCCATACGTCCGTGACCATTCTCTCGACGAGGTCGAGATTGTCGGGGAAAAACTGTTCTATCTGCATAGGGAAGGATGGATCGGTTTATTGTTGTGAAGATAGCCACATTTCTCCTCATCTCCAAAGGAGATCCTTTGTTTCGTCCACGAATAGTGCTTTCTTTGAGGACGAGGATGGGCCTGTGAAAACGAAAGCCAGCCCTAAGGCTGGCCTGTTTCGTAGACTATACCGGTAAATTCTCGAACCTTCTGGAGGATCTTAAGAAGGTTGAAGGATTTGCACAAAGAGTTAGTCCTGATAACTGATTCTGCAAGAATCGACTCGGAACTGTTCCGAATTCCTTTTTGAGTATCCGGGAGAAATGCTGGGGATATTCAAATGAACAGAGGGACAGATTGTGTCGCCCTGCTAAAACTTCACACAAAACTTCAGGCTTGCGGACCAACGGCTGAAACGGCCGGAAGAGTGGATTTTGTCGAAAACAACTCCGGAATCCGACAGTTCTTCGGGAATCTTGGTCGCCCCTTTGTAGTTGTAGCTGTCATAACTGCCCGAGAGGCCGAGAAAAAACCGGTCCCAGGAATAAATGGCCCCAGCCTTGAACACATAGTTCACGTGCAACTTGCCGTTGATGACATTCTTGGTCGGGACCGGATCCCCTTCCTCCCAATTGTTGATCATGGTGGAGGAAAACTGGTTGAAGAGGGTGACCATGGGAATGGCCGTCACGTTGAAAGTCAGGTTACGGAGTCCCTTTCCGTCCGGTCCGGGCTGTCGGTGGAAAGGAACCAGATTGTACGAAAAACCGCCCCCGAAGGAAACCTGCCGGGTGTCTTGCCGGACCAGCCCGAGCAACATGTCGGAAACGATGTCTTCGTCCGGATCATACTCGACCGATCCCTGAAGGTATTTGACCCCGAACATCCAAGTCCCGGCGGAACGCCGCTGGACCACATTCCCTTTGTAGGCTGCGGAATAGGCGAAACTGCGCCGGTTGAAGGCGTAGAACGCATCGGCGATGAACGTGGTCATGCGCCCCGGATTATCGGTCTGGCCGGAGCCTTCGATATCCCACCCGTCCCCGAGCGATATTCTCATTTCATAGTCAACAGGCCGGCGGAAGTCGAAATACTGCAATTGAATGGCATAGCCCGGGGCGAGATAGTCAAAGGAGAAAGTCGTGTTGGTGTTCCCCTAGTCACCTCCGATTCGCTGGTTCCAACCCAGAGTAAGGTTGCCGTACCCGACCTGGATGCCGATTCCCTTGTCCACGCCGCCCAGGAGCTTGGATGAGGCGAACGCATCCACCTTATCGAATCCGCCTCCTTCTTCTTCCATGTACGTAAAGGAACAATCAATGTTGTTTTCCTGGGTGATTCCCGCCTGGTGCAGTTCGCCTGACACCGCGACGCTCCAACGTGCGGCCGGCTGATAGACTGCACTCGTGTCCAGTTCCATGGATGGAGCAGAAATCATGTCGACAATCTTTCCCCAAAAGGAATCCGGCCGTTGAGAATGCGCCGGAATGCAAAAGACCGGCAGAAGGACGAGAAGAATGAGTGTTTTTCGAAGATCAAGCATGGTTTGTTTCACTGTATCCACAAAGGAAGCGTGTTTTCCCACAATTCCAATCGTCAATTTCAAAGGATGGCCAAAAGAAAACTGCAATAAAAAAGCACTTGCGCTTTTCTGTGTAGGCTACACCGGTAAAAACTCGACCCTTTTGAAGGATCTCAGAGAAATGAGGTTTAATAGCCACATTCTGCTATGTCTCCAATGATCTGGATGCAAACTCCGGGTATCAGAGCGTCGAATGTAATTCGCGATAGATTAATCGATTACGAATAATTGGCTAGGCTTATTTGCCCGGGCAAAATGATGGAAGCGGCTGATAATCAGATTGATACATTCGACGGCCACGGCCCGGGTTAGGCGTATGGTGGCAGATACGAGAAAGCCAGCCTGATGGCTGGCCTGTTTAGTAGACAACTATGATAATTTCTCGAACTATCTGGAGGATCTCGTGAAACTTGAAGGGTTAGCGGAAAGTGTTCAAGATTCCTGAAATTCTTGCCGATATCGGCAAAAAATGTTATATTTGTAGTAGTTGATTAAGAAAACTTGCCGATAGATATGAACCTGATTACTGTCAGTCAATATGCCGAGATGCACGGCCTTCCTGAGCGGACTGTCCGGAATTGGTGCAATGCGGGGAAAATGCAAGGGGCATTTCTGGCGGGGAAGACCTGGAACATCCCTGCCGATGCTCCTCTGCCTAAAAAGAGCAAATCGAAGGTCTCGCCGCTTCTGAAACGGCTCCGGGAAGAGAAGGAGGGGAGGGTCAGCGGAGGCATCTATCACCGTACCCAGATTGACCTGACCTACAATTCAAACCATATTGAAGGCAGTCGCCTGACCCACGACCAGACCCGTTACATCTTCGAGACCAATACAATCGGCATCACCGATGAGACTGTCAATGTCGATGATATCGTTGAAACGACAAACCACTTCCGTTGCATCGACCTTATTATCGACAGGGCTGAAGAACGGCTGTCGGAGAGCATGGTCAAAGAATTGCATCGAATCTTGAAAACTGGTACGTCCGACAGCAGGAAAGAATGGTTCAACGTCGGTGATTACAAGAAACTGCCCAACGAGGTAGGTGGTCGAGATACTTGCACGCCGGATCAGGTACATACCCGGATGAAGGCCCTGCTTTCCGAATACAACGCCAAGATAGAGAAGACGTTGGAGGATATTATCGACCTTCACCAAAGATTCGAGTTGATACATCCCTTCCAGGATGGAAACGGTCGCGTGGGGCGTCTTGTCATGTTCAAGGAATGCCTGGCAAACGGGGTGGTTCCGTTCATCATCACCGATGACCTGAAATGGTTCTATTACCGCGGTCTCAGTGAATGGGGGCACATCAACGGCTATCTTACCGATACCTGCCTGACCGCTCAGGACAATTACAAGGCGCTGCTTGATTATTTCAAGATCAAATACTAGTCGGGGTGACAGTTTCGGTAAACCTATATCAGGACAAGACAATTCCATTTCACGCCTGGATTCCCGGGCTTGGCCGTAAATGATGCTGACGATCAAGCCCGCCCCGGAAGACGGCTTCTGCAGCCGCGTAGCGGCGGGGGTGAAAGAGGCGAAGCCTCCGCTACTAAACAGAAAAAGCCAGCCCCGAAAGGCTGGCCTGTTTAGTAGAACAGCTGTTAGAAATTTCGAACGAATTCATCAACGGATTCAAGGCGGTGTTAGAGTTCAAATATTAGAGTCAGTATTTCCACTCATATTCGACAGTGTCCACATCGAGTTGCAGCACAATGCTCGTCTCTGCCCATAGATGAATAATCATGTCTTTGTACGCAACATAGTGGTGGAGATACTCTAAATTGTGCTTGGTGAGTTTTAGTAATGCATCGTGTTTTCCTTTCTTAAACTCGGTTAAACATTTATAACCGCCGTGACGATGACATATAGAAGGCTTCATGAACCGATATAGTTCATAGTCCTCCACTGCATTATAGAAATGGTATTTAATGACCAATGACTTTGCATTTGGTCTTTGATGAGCTATAGAATCATATTCCGAAAGATTATCCTCGAAAACAAAAGAAATGAGCTGCTTTTCTTTGTCAACAAGAATCGTCTTTATAACACAGTCATGAGGAGTGGGCATACTCGGCAACACATCAGTGTCTAAATGGTACAGTTCGTTCATAAAGAGTTATTAGTAGTCAATGTCGTTTCATAAAGCAAAGATACAAGATTTCAAATGAAAATCAATTTCGAACTTGAAATGGGGACTCTACAATGGTCTAGACACAAAAAAAAGGACACTTCCGAAGAAATGTCCTATTTAGTAGACTACACAGGTAAAAACTCGAACCTCCTGGAGGACATTGAAAAGTTGGATAGATTCGCGGAAAGTGTTGAGGATGATTTACTTAATTTGATGATTGATAAAGCGGAGAGTTGAGATTATAAGGTGGTTAACATACGTCTCCTCGAACTATTCTGGACCTGCTATGATGCGAATGTAGGCTCAATTCTCTTCATAATTTGATGTGAATGGTTGTAAGATTCGCTTCATTTGTATATTTTTGCAAGAAAATAAGCGAGTTATGAGACCTTACTACATCTGGCAATATCCTGACTGGCCCCATTTCCGTTGGGAAAGTGACAGACTATTGAACCTTCTTTCCAAAGTGCGTCTATTGGAAGGACGCATCGCCGGAATGATGAGCGGTCTCGGATTCGGTATTCAGTCCAAGACATCTCTGGACGTTATGACTGAAGACGTCATCCGATCCAACGAGATAGAAGGGGTTCTGTTGAATGCAGACAGGGTGCGCTCGTCCGTAGCAAAGCATCTCGGTATTCCCACCGAAGGTCTTCCCGAGCCGGATCACTACACGGAGGGGATTGTTCAGGTAATGATCGATGCCGTCCGTAATTACTCCGATGAGTTGAGCGAGCAGCGTCTGTTCAATTGGCATGCCGCTTTGTTTCCCACAGGCCGCAGCGGTATCCATCCTATAACAGTGGCGGGTTGGAGAGTTGGAGAAGAACCTATGCAGGTTGTCTCCGGGGCATTCGGAAAGGAGAAGGTTCACTACGAAGCCCCGGCATCGGCAGATGTCTCCAAGGAAATGACGCTGTTCCTGGATTGGGTTAACAATGAGAACGATATCGATCCTGTCCTGAAAGCAGCGGTCGCTCACCTGTGGTTCGTGGCCATCCATCCGTTCGATGACGGAAATGGCCGGTTGACAAGAACCATCACCGATATGCTGCTGGCCCGGGCCGATGGAATGCCTCATCGCTACTATAGTATGTCCGCAGAAATCCTCCGGAATAAGAATGGATACTACGATGCATTGGAAAGTACAACAATAAGAGATGTCGACATCACCAAATGGCTCGAGTGGTTCCTGCGGACCCTGAAAGACGCAATGGAGCGCAGCATTGCCATAGTAAGTCGCGTAGTCAAGAAATCCATGTTTTGGCAGGATCACCGTGACGCGGCCATGAATGAACGCCAAGTCAAGGTGGTGAACATGTTATGGGACGGATTCGAAGGCAAACTCACAACCACGAAGTGGGCCAAGATCTGCAAGACCTCCCAGGCCACCGCCCTTCGAGACATCAATGATTTGATAGAAAAGGGAATCTTGGTGAAAGGAGAAGAGGGGAGCAAGAACACCTGTTACATTCTTGTCGAGGATTAGTTTATATAAATAGTAAAAACGCTAACCGATTTATTTTCAATCTGTTAGCGTTTTTGTGTAGACCAAACACTCCGAATCTCGAACCTCCGCTGCATCGAAGGGCTGCTGGAAATCCAGCGATTCATAGAGGCTTTACACCGATAAATTCGAATTTAACAAATCGCTTTTCCCAATTCGAAGGCTTCCTGCAGCTTGTTGTTGCCCACTATATCGCGAGGGTCGTTAACGCCGCCGCAGAAGAGTGTGCCTGCCAAACGGCTCTTCGGGAAGCAGTCTATCCATCCCGTGAGGCCGGCTACGGCGCGTTTAGGCGTCTCTTCCCCGTCTTCGGCAGCAGTGGTCAGCAGATATACGTCGCGGAACTTGTAGTCCAGCGGATACATGGCGTTCAAGCGGTCGATAAGCGTCTTCATCTGCCCGCTCATCTCATAGTAGTAGATGGGCGTCGCCCAGCAAACGACATCGGCCTCCAAGACCTTGGCTATGATGTCGTTCACGTCGTCCTTGATGACGCAGCGACCCAGCTTCTGGCAGGCAAGGCAGCCCTTGCAGAACTGGACATCCTTGCCCATGAGGGAAATCTTTTCAACGTCGTTTCCGGCGCTCTGGGCACCTTCCACGAACTGGTCAGCGAGCATGTCGCTGTTCGAACCATGACGAAGGCTCGTCGAAATAACTATTACCCGTTTCATTCTTTCTATTTTTTCAGAGAATATGTGACTGTAACTGTGCCGGTGCCGAAGAATGATTTCAGCTCATCAGCGGTCTTTCCATCGACCTTACCCAGCGGGGTATAGGACCAGCTGTTGTTTCCGTAGAAAACGCAGATATTGTTGCCGTTGTAGAGCATGATATCTCCGGAAACGGCCGCAACTTGCTCGTCGTGCCTCTCCAGCGAGAATCCGAGCGGTCCGTAATGCTCAAAACCATTGGCCCTCATTTCGACGGTTATGGATCCGGATTTCAACTTTTCGGCCAGCGCCTTGGCGGTGGCGTTGTCTGAGAGGGTGGCCGTGATGGTCTTGCCTCCGGCAGTGATTTCCATGGTCATAGTCTGCGTGTTTTCGTTTCCGTTCTGCTGCCCGTTGTCCTCGGGCTGTTTCTGATTCTTCTGCTGCTCCTCCTGCTCCTGTGGAACCGGAATCTTTTCGCAGGCCGACAAGGGCAGGATGAAACAGGATAATAATGTAAGGATGGCGGCTTTCATTACTACAGGTTCTCTTTGAAGAAGGCTTCCATCTTGTCGTAGGGAATGACGCCGGCGACATCATCATAGAGGTCTGTATGGACAGCTCCGGGGATGATCATGAGTTCCTTGTTGTCGCCCTTCAGTTTAGTGAAGGCGCCTTCGCTGAAATAGCGGCTGTGGGCCTTCTCGCCGTGGATAATGAGCACGGGGGTCTTGATTTCGCCCGCCATGTCCAGCAGGGGCTGGTTCATGAAGGACATGGTGCCGATGACATTCCAGCCGTCGTTGGAGTTGCCGCTGCGCTTGTGGTAGCCACGGGGCGTCTTGTAATAGGCGTGATAGTCCTTGACGAACCAGGGAGCATCGTCCGGAAGTGGATCGACCACGCCGCCGGCACGCTTGTAGGTACCGGTGCGATAGTCTTCGGTGCGCTGGGAGGCCCAGGCCTGCCGCTGGGCGTCGCGGGCGGCCTCATTATCGGTGCTGCCAAAGTAGCCTTCACGCGCCACGCGGGACATGTCATACATGGTGGAAGTAACCGTTGCTTTGATCCGGGGATCCAGCGCCGCCGCATTGATGGCCATGCCGCCCCAGCCGCAGATGCCGATGATACCGATGCGCTCGGGATCTACCATTTCGTGGGTCGAAAGGAAATCCACGGCCGCCAGGAAGTCCTCCGTATTGATGTCCGGTGACGCCATTCTGCGGGGCTCGCCGCCGGATTCGCCGGTAAAGGAGGGATCAAAGGCGATCGTGAGGAACCCTCTCTCGGCCATATGCTGCGCATAGATGCCGGCCGTCTGCTCCTTCACGGCGCCAAAGGGGCCGCTCACGGCAATGGCGGGCAGTTTTACGGCGTCATTCCCGCCTTGACCGGGAATCTCTTTAGGGACATACATGTCGGCGGCCAGTTCAATGCCAAAACGATTGTGGAAAGTGACTTTGCTGTGATGGACCAATTCGGATTTCGGGAAGGTCTTGTCCCATTCCTGGGTGAGAGTCAGGGTATTCATATTCTTGTTCTGGTTGCAGCCGAGCAGCAGGATGGCTGTGAGGGCTATCATTATGCTTTGTTTCATGGTGCAAAGGTACGGCGAGATATCCATGTCTTTGTACAAATATTCGCTGACTTTATACCAATTTCGCAGATTTTACTATCTTTGCAAGGTTATGAAGAAGATTCTGAAGGTCGATGATCCCAATGTCTACGCCAAATATGTGGGCGCCCCGAAGCTGCATCCACAGTTGGCGCTCATCAGTTATGACGAGGTGTCGCCATTCCGCAACAGCCTGAACAATTACGGTGTTTACGGCCTTTTCATTCAGCAGCAATTCCCTAAATATCTGTCCTATGGTACCAAATCCATTCTGGTCGGAGATAGCTCCATCATTGCCGTTGCACCAGGACAGATTGGCGGCGGAGAAGACAACGGCACGCCCTTGTACATCAACGGATGGGCGCTGCTCTGGTCTCCGGAACTATATATACCAGAAAACCCGTTTTTCTCCTATTTTGATATGGACTGGCTCCGGATGGAGCCCCGGGAATGGGAACGGATTTCGCTGCTCTTGGTGATGATGCGGAAGGAAATGCAGGAAAACCAGGATTCACTCTCGCTCAGAAACATCCTCGTCAGTTACTTGAAACTGATTCTGGACTACTGCCAGCGTATCTACCTGCGGCAGCTCACTCAAAAAGAAAGCGGCGAAAGCGACATCCTCAAACGCTTCCACCGCCTGCTGGTAGATTATTTCTCCAAAGGTCTTCAGCAAGAAAAGGGCCTTCCAACGGTGTCGTACTGCGCATCAGAACTGGCTTATTCGGCCCGCTATTTTGGCGATATGATTCACCAAGCTACTGGCGGAACCGCCATCGGCTATATCCACACCTTCGTTATCGACCAGGCCAAAACCTTCCTGATGAAAGGGCTCAGCGTAGGAGAAGTTGCCGATTTGCTTGGATTTGAATATCCGCACCATTTCAGCCGCCTGTTCAAGAAGGTGACGGGAATAACTCCGACGGAATTCTTGATGAAGTAGCTATTAACACCGGTAAACCTGAATTTACCAGTTGAAGAAATTTACCAGTTGAAGAATCTGCATGGCAAGCGTTTTTCACAAAGGTAATAAAAAGAGGACAAATCTTTCGACTTATCCTCTGTAGTAGACTACTATGATAAATTATCGAACCTTTTGGAGGACCTCCGGGAGGTGGAAAGATTCGCGCAGTTGCTTCCTGCAGCCGAGGTGATTATCCTGAATTGTTAAACCGAACATACAATTTGTAAAGTTTATTTGACAATTCGGAAAATTGTTTTTACATTTGTGGCAGATGTAATACTGTCAATGCCATATGAAAACACGTAATTACCTTCTTCCTTACTCCTACAAGAAAGTAGGAATGTGGATGTTTCTGCCATTTGCCGCATTATGTGTATGCCTTTTCTTTAGTGTCAACCTTCCAGAGATTAAAGTTCCCTGGATAGCCATTGGAGACGATATTTTCTACAAAGGAGAAGCTAATCTGATTTCAACACTGGGGATGCTGGGCTTGCTTGTTTCACTCTGCTTTATAGCTTTATCCCGAGAAAAGGATGAAGATGAAATGACAGGACAGATCAGAATGCAGTCTTTTGTCTGGAGTTTGTGGTTTACGGCCATCATCCTGGCTTTAGGCATCCTGTTCATTATGGGGCTCGATTTCCTGACATTTACATGTGCCGCAATCTACTTGTATTTCCTGGTGTATATCTTGAAGTTTAACTTAACGATGAAAGCGATCAGGAGGGAGGGGAAATGAAAAACACCGTTAAAGTTGAGCGGGCGATAAAGGACATCACCCAGCAGGAGCTTGCCGCCGCCGTAGGAGTGAGTCGGCAGAC